>JADLBH010000021.1 GCA_020847855.1 Fimbriimonadaceae bacterium | reverse complement strand
GTACGTACAACGTGACCATGGTGGCCTACATCCGCGGTGAGAAGATCTCGGCCTCGGTACCCGAAGTCGCCGGGGCGCCCGGTGGCGGCGCTGGCGGCGGTGCCGGATTCGGTGTCGCCCCGGCCGGCGGTGGGGCGGGCGTAGCGCCCGGCATTGACGCGCCGATCCGGGCAGGCGTTCAGGGCAACTAAGGAGAATGATGCAAGCACGAAACACTACAGGCATGGCCGCACTCGCTGCGGTGACCCTCGCGATCGGCGTGGGCTGTGGCCCGCCCGCGCCCGTGGACGCAACGACCGGCGTTCAACCGATCAAGGTGGACGAGATCAAGTTCGACGCTGAAGCGGGCTTGGAGCCTACGATCGTGACCGGCGACGAGGCGAACATGGTCAAGCTGGCATCGAGATACGACTTCGGGCACCGTGGCGACCCCTTCCGCATGCTGCAAGCCGAGCGCAGCTACGATTCCGAGCAACTCTCCGAGCGGGTGATCGCGGATGCGGGCGGCTTTGTCAGCTTCTACGCAACCCCCGATCCCGGCGCCGGGGCTGGCCCCGCCGAGGTCGTCGAGCCCTTGCCGCTTTGGCGGCTCTCCGGCGTGCTCCTCTCCGACGGGGTCGGGGCCTTGTTGGACATGGGTTCGCAAACGATCCTAGTCCGCCCTGGCATGAAGATTGAAGGGACGGACTGGACCGTAGTCTCCATAGATACCGATTCTGCCGTGCTGAAAAGGAGCGGCAAGTCCCCCGGCAAGTTCACGGTTCCGCTCCAGGGCAAGCTGAGCGGATCGCCCACGGGCGGCGGGAACGGAGGGGGCGGGAACGCAACCGGCGGTGCCGCCGGTGGACGAATGGGGGCCGGAGGCGAGCAAGGAGCTCGTGGCGGCAGCGACGACGACTTCTGAACTCGGGTAAAACCGAACCACTTTGAACCCTCAAGCATCTAAACTTATCGAACGGAGCTAGAAACATGAAGAACTGGATCCTTGCCCTTTGCGGGCTCGTACTCGTCGGCGGCATGACTGCCCATCCCATCGCGTCGGTCGCGCAAGAGGGCGGGTACCAAGACAAGATCATTGACTCGCTGGAACTCGAGCAGGCCGACATCCGTGACGCGATCAAGCTCCTCTTCAAGCAGGTGGACGGTCAGTACACGATCTCCAACGAAGTTCAGGGCACGATCACCGCGAACTTTAAGAACGTCCCGTTCCAAACCGCGTTGCGCGGAATCCTGAACCAGGTGAACGCCACCTACAGGATCGAAGGCGGGATCTACAACATCATCCCGCGCCCGAACGAAAACCCCGACGTGGGGACCACTCCCGACCTCGGTGCTGCGGCCGGCGCGACCACGACCCCGATCCGCAGGATCAAGGTCAGATCGGCAGACCCGGCCCTTCTCGTCGCCATCCTCGCCGGTACGGCGGACATCCAGACCTACCCCGAGACGAGCACGTTCTTCGGCGGTGGCGGTGGCGGCTTCGGCGGCGGTAGCGGCGGGTTCTCCGGCGGCTTCGGCGGCGGCAGCGGCGGGTTCTCCGGCGGCTTCGGCGGCGGCGGCTTCGGCGGCGGCGGCTTCGGCGGCGGCGGCTTCGGCGGCGGCGGGGTTGGTGGCGGCGGCTTCGGCGGCGGTAGCGGCGGATTCGGCGGCGGCTTCGGCGGATAACGAGTAGCCCCAACCCAACAACACTTCTTAGGAAAGAACAGGAAAACGCATGATGCAAAGAACTCTCCGAACCGGAATCGCCCTCCTAGCCGCTCTGTCGGCCCTGACGGCGGCACCCCTAGCCATCGCACAGGTTGATCCAGCCGAAAAGCGGGTTGACCTGACCCTGAGGGGCGCGGACATCCTGTCCGCGCTGCAGGCCCTCAGCTCGATCACCAAGGTCGAGTACGTTCTCGCTGGCGACGTAGACAGCTTCCACAAGATAGACATCGCACTGACGGACAGACCCGCCAGCGTTGCCTTGGAAGCAGTCTGCCAGGCGGCAGGAGGCTATGCGGTTCGGAGAGAGGACGGTATCTACGTGATCCGGTTCGGCGCAGCTCCCAAGGAAGGAGCGAAGCCCGTAGAGACACCAATCGGCAACCTGATCCTTACCAAGAAGATCAAGGTGATGCACGGCGACCCGGAAGACATCCTCCGCGGCATCGTCCAAGGTCAGATGACCGGCGTGGACAGTACCCGGAACATCGGTGACCTGACCCCCCGCGCAGGCGGCGTCGGCATGCCGAAGAACATCAGCTTCGCCAACTATAGCGGGGGTAACCTCACCCCGCAGACCAGCTACCCCCAGGACACTGTGAACAAGCAGGTCAACGAGGCGGCGAACGGCATCTTGCTCCCGAATGAGAACCCGTTCGCAGGAATGGGCAACGGTGAGAACCCCGCCCAGCGCGGCGGTGGCGGCGGCGCTCTCGGCGGCGGCGGCGGAGGAGGCCAGTTCGGCGGTGGCGGCGGCCAGTTCGGCGGCGGTAACCAGGGTGGACAGGGCCAGCAGCAAGGCGGCGGCTCCGTCAGCCAGCTGACCGGTGGCCAGTTCCTCGTTCCCGAGGGGATCGAGGACGTGATCTACGACCCGACTGACAACTCCTTCATCGTGCAAGGCACGGAAGAGGCCATCCGCGAGTTTGAGCGACTCCTCGAACAGTTCGACGTCGCCCCCAAGCAGGTCGTCATCAAGGTCGAGTTCATCGCAACCTCGGAGAACGCGGAAAAGGCTCTGGGTATTGACTGGCTCTATGCGCGAGGCACGATCTTCGCGGGCACCGTCCCAGGGAACTTCGCCCGCAACGGCGATCCGGTCTTCATCAATTATTCGACCGGGAACCTCGAGACCAGGCTCCGAACCCTCCTTCAGAACGGTTGGGGACGGGTCATCCAGGCCCCGCTCGTGCGCACCTTGAACAACCAGCCCGCCGTCGTTCAGCAGCTGACGACGATCCCGATCTTCCAACCGCAGATCCTCCAGGGCCAGAACAACTTCATCATCACCTATACGGTGACGCCGTTCCCGATCCAGACCGTGCTGGCTGTGCGGCCCAGGATCAACAACGATGGAACGATCACTGTGTTCCTCAGCCCGCAGCTGACCGACATCACCGGCTTTGCGACTTCGCCCAACGGCACGGTCGCCCCACAGACGGTGGCGCAGTCCATTCAGCTCGTGGCCCGTGTCAAGGACGGCGAGACCATCGCGCTCGCTGGGTTCACGAGCAAGAGGGACAGCTACAACGTTCGCCGAATCCCGATCCTCAGCGATCTACCCATCATCGGCCAGCTCTTCCGATCGCGCGACGAGACGAAGGCGTCGAGCGAGCTCATCATCTTCGTCACCCCCACGGTGGTGAACGAGGACGAGTTCGGACTGGGAGGCCGTCCGTAGGCAAGAACAGGTAGGCAGTATCCTAGGGGCGGGCGCCGAAAAGGCGGCCGCCCCTCTCGCTTTTGGAACAAGGCATGGTGATCCTCGTCGGCATCATGGGCAGCGGCAAGTCGGTGCTCGGGATGCTCCTTGCCGACGTGCTCGATGTGCCCTTCATGGACACGGACCAACTCTTCACCCAACGAATGGGAAAGTCCATCGCCGAGTGGTTTCGGCACTATGGCGAGACCTCGTTCCGCGAGCACGAGACCGCGATCCTGCACAGCATGCAACCGGAACCGGCCGTGCTCTCCACCGGCGGCGGGATCGTCCTCAAGCAAGAGAACTGGGATGAGATGCGTAGGCTGGGCGTCACCGTGTATCTCGACGTCCCCCCCGCGGCGATCAAGGCTCGCCTTGCCCAAAGCAAACGGCGTAGGCCCCTTCTCGAGTTCGAGGATTGGGAGCAGCGCTTCGACAAGATCTATTGGGATCGCAGGCCGATCTATCAGAGAGCGGACATTACGGTCACCCTCGACTTCGAAGACCTCGAGGAGGCCGTGAAGAGCATCATCGAGCAACTCGGCCAGAAATGGGGCGTAGCGTGAGACTGACCGCGCCCGTTCGTTATGTCACCGTGGACGAGGCTTTGTCAAGCCTTGCCGGCACCCCCACGGTCACCGACGAGAACGTGGCTCGTCACTATGCCGGGCGGCTTCCGCCCCGGACCCCGCTCCTCGTTCTGCCCGCGGGCGAACCGACGAAGTCACTGGAGTACCTGCACCAAGTTTGGTCCTGGCTCTTGAGCCAAGGCGCGACGAGGAAGAGCAGGGTCGCGGCCCTCGGGGGAGGGGTCGTCGGTGACCTGGTCGGTTTCGCCGCTTCCACCTTCATGCGTGGAATCCCGCTCGTCCAAGTCCCTTCGACCCTCATGGCGATGGTGGACTCGGCACACGGGGGCAAGACCGGGATCAACCTGCCGGAAGGAAAGAACCTTGCAGGCACGTTTTCCGCGCCGAGCGAGGTTCTCCTAGCCGTGGGATTTCTCGCAACCCTCCCCCAGCGGGAGTTCGTATCTGGAACGGCCGAGGTCTGGAAATACGGTGCCATCGGCAATCCAGCCCTGCTCGACCGGCTCATCGCATCCCCTCTGGGTCCGCGCTCACCTGGCCTTGGAAAGACCGTCCGCGAGTGCGTGAGAGCGAAGGCGGCTTGCGTCAGAGCGGATCCTTGGGAGACCAAGGGAGTACGGGCCTCACTCAATTTCGGCCACACGATCGGGCACGCGATCGAGGCTCTCGCTGGGTATGGGGAGTTGCTCCACGGCGAGGCGGTCGCCATGGGCATGGTCGCCGAATCGGGGCTCGGCGAACGGATCGGGGTCACCGAGCGGGGTTTCACGGAGCGTCTCCGGTCCGGGCTTCTCCGTCAGGGCCTCCCTGTCGCCGTACCCAGTGGACTGAGAACCGAGTCCTTGATCGAGCAGATGGCGCGCGACAAGAAGCGGACTGGGGAGGGCCTTGCCTTCAGTCTTGTGACTCGCGCAGGGGAGTGTAAACTAGTGGAAGGCGTCGAGGCGGGGGAGGTTGCCGCGTCGCTCGACTCGAGATGAAGGCGCTCCGAGCCGCCCTAGCGATTGCGGTGACCGCACTGACGTTGCCGGGCTACTTCCTGAGTCAATACGTCTATTGGAACGGTGACACCGCGACGTACATCCGTGGCTTGGATGCGACGACTCTCCCGTACTTGAGCACCGCCGTCCTATTCGTGATCGTACTCCTCGTTGCGGTGGACCGAGAGGAGCCGTCCGCGTGATCGGTACTACGATCGGCTTGCGATATCGAGTCCAGAGCGAGCTGGAGACGCATCCGGTTTGGGGCAGCTACATGGCCGAAGGCCCCGGCGGTGAGGCGGCGCGAATCCGCGTCTTGCTTGAACCCTTCGACAGGGAGCCGGAGTTCGTGCGGTCTCTCGCCCGCCATGCGGAGCTGCTTCGGGGGATGAGGCTCGAAGGCTTCGAAGAGGTGAAGGGCTTCTTCCACGAGGGTGAGTCTGTCGCCTTGGTCACGGATCGTCCCGACGCAATCACATTGGACGAGCGCCTAAGGAAACTGGGCTCGCTGAGCACCCAGCTCGCCCTCACCCTCGCGGCGGACGCGGCCGATGCACTGGTTCGGCTTCATGCCGAAGGGATCGCCCATGGCGACGTCTCGCCATACAACGTCCTGCTCCCTCCCAAGGGTGCCGCCCTCCTCGCCCTGCCAGGGTTCTGGGAAACCTACTCCGAGAGCAAGTCTGCCGGGTTAGCCATGATTCAGCGGATGGCCCCGTACCTTGCCCCGGAGGTCAGCTCGGGCGCGATGCCAAGCCCGGGCTCCGACATCTACGCACTCGGTATCGTGCTCTATCAGATGGTGACCGGTCGCGTACCCTATTCCTCGGGCACAGCCTCCGCACTTGCGGAGAAGCACGCGATGAGCCCGTACCCGTCCATGAAGTTCACGCTGCCTGGGGTGCCGGCCGCGGTGGACGAGATTGTGCGGAAGTGCCTCTCCAAGTCGCGGCGGGATCGGTACCCTTCCGCGCAGGCCCTGGCACACGACCTTCGCTATGTCTTGGACGCGCTACGCTTCGGGCACAACCTCACGTGGCCCCCGCCGGGCCGGGAGCCCGAGGTCGCACCCATCGCGCCGACCATGAACGCGGTGGAGGGCCAGCCTCCGACGAGGAAGGAACGGATCGCCAAGGCGAACCGAGCCAACAAGCAGACGGACGGGGTTCCCACCTGGCTCACGGTGCTCTTCTACCTGACCACGTCCCTGGTCATCTTGGCGGTCGGGGGGTGGGTCGCCTTCAATGCCCGTGCGCCAAAACTGGTGGACGTCCCCAACGTGGTGGGCCTTCCCTCGAACGAGGCCAAGACTAGGCTTGCCAAGGCAAGCGTGCGGATGGTGGTGGTTCGCTGGGCGGTGAGCGACCGATATCCTTCCGGGGTCGTGATTGACCAACAACCCCCCGCGGGCCAAGACAAGGCCCGCGAAGGCTCGTTCGTGAATGTGACCTTGAGCAGTGGGGGAAAGGTTGTCGTCGTGCCGGACCTCACGGGCAAGTCGGAAGACCAAGCCAAGGAGATCCTGCTCCAGGTGGGCCTCGTGCTCGATACCGAGATCAACAAGGTGCGGGACAAGGAGGTGCCGTTCGGTCAGGTCGTCTCGCAGGAGCCCGCCGCCAAGAAGAAGGCGGATCGAGATTCGAAAGTGAGCATCACGGTGAGCAACGGCGACACGGAGCCTGTCCAGCCCGGATCGGGAGGCAAGTTCACGTACACGATGAAGGTGAAGATGCCGGAGGGCACGGTTCCCGTGATGGTGAAGGTGGACGTCACGGACGAGAACGAAACCACGACCGTCCATGAGGAAGAGCACCGCCCGGGCGAAAGCTTTGTGGTCGAGGCAGACAGTCCCAGCCGCGAGGTCACGTTCCGAATCTACTTCGACGACGAACTGGTCCGAAAGGTGACGAAGGAGGCAGGGTGAGAGCGCGGATCGCACCCTCCATCCTCTCGTTCGACCCAGCGGACTATCGTGCGCCGGTCTTGGAGCTTCAAAAGGCCGGGGTGGACTGGATCCACCTGGATGTGATGGATGGCCAGTTCGTCCCGCCGATCACGTTCGGGGCCGAACTTGCCTCCTCGCTCTCGACGCTCGGTGAGGCCCCGCTCGAGGCCCACCTCATGACCCTCACCCCGGAGCGGCACTTCGAGGCGTTTGTGAAGGCGGGTTGTAGGCGCATCACCTTCCACCAGGAGGCCACCGTCCACTCCCATCGCCTGGTGCAGGCGCTCCGAGAAATGGGAGTCGAGGCCGGGATCGCGATCAACCCGGCGACACCGGTTTCGACGGTCCTCCCGATGCTCGATATCCTCGACCTCGTGCTCGTGATGACCGTAAACCCCGGATGGGGCGGGCAATCGCTCATCGAGTCCTGCATCCCGAAGGTTCGGGAGCTCCGCGCGATCGCCCCTGAGTTGGACATCGAGGTGGATGGAGGGGTCACGCCGGGGACCCTCCCGAGGTTGCTCGAGGCCGGGGCGACCACGTTTGTGACCGGGAGCTATCTCGCGGGTGCGGCGAGCATCGCGTCCGGGGTTCAGGAGCTGCGCAAAGCGTGCCTCTGCGCGTCTTGACGACGGCCTTGGTCGTTTTCGGCCTGGGCCTCGTCCTCGGGCTCCCGTTCCTCCTGCGAGGGCCAGGCGAGGACGCCCAACCGGCAGAGCTCAAGGCCCACGCCGTGCGGCTTGTGAGCGTCGTGATGCTCACCGTGATCGTGTGGGTCGCTGTGGCCCTGGGAGCGATCCTGATCGTCGCCCGCGAGAGGCACGACCTTGCGAAGCGGGAGCGCGAGATGCTCAAGGAACTGGTGGAAGCGTCGCTCGAGGACCATGCCGCTGACGAGTAGGGCACTCATGGCGAGGGCGGCCGAACTGGCGGCGCGCGGCTGGCCCGCTCCGAACCCTAGGGTGGGTTGCGTCCTCGTCTCCGATGGACGGATCGTCGGCCAGGGGCACCACGATCGCAAAGGGGGGCCGCACGCAGAGATCGTCGCCTTGGGAGAAGCAGGCAGGCTGGCCCGCGGCGCGACAGCCTATGTGACCCTGGAGCCGTGCGACCACCAAGGGTTGACGCCCCCGTGCTCCCTGGCACTCTTGGAAGCCGGCGTCAGGGAGGTCGTCTACGCGGATGCCGATCCGAATCCGACCGCCCAGGGAGGTGCGGAAAGGCTGAGGACCGCCGGGGTCGTGGTTCGTCACGAGCCGAGCAGCGAGGCCTCGGCGATCAATTCTGCCTTCCTGAATGCGCATCGTTGCAGTCGTGCCTATGGGATCGCCAAGGCCGCACTCACCGCTGACGGCTTTATGGCCCAACCGGACGGCACAAGCCGATGGATCACGGGCGAGCGGGCACGGGCCGCAGGTCACGGTCTACGGGCTGAGGCAGGGGCCGTGCTGATCGGGGCGGAGACAGCCGTTCTCGACCGGCCGCTCCTCACGGTCAGGGCGTTCGAGACCGGCTGGCAGCCACGCCGATACGTGATTGACCCTCACCGGCGAGTCCCCGTGGACTCCTCTCTCTTTGACGGAGCGCCCGCGGTTCGAATCGTGTCCGAGGCGAACGCGGCAGCGGGCGAGATCGGGGTTCCTATCCTAAGGTCTGGCCTCGATTTGGGAGCGCTCCTCACGGAACTTCTCGCGCAGGGCACGACTTCGGTACTGATCGAGGGCGGACCTCGGACGATACGCGCCTTTACGGAACAGAGCCTCATTGACCGGTTCGACCTCTTCTCCTCCGGGAATCGGTTTGGCCATGGAAGGAGCCTCGAACCGCCTGCGGGCCTGGTCTTGCAATCGGTTCGCTCCTTGGGCGAGGACGTCTGGGCCACTTACTCCCGCCTGGGTGCTCCCGTCGGGGTCCCGGAGTGGGAGCGCTCGCTCAGAGGCTAGCGAACCACTCGTGAACACGAGGGTCACCCGTGAGTTCCGGATGGAACGAGGTGGCGAGGACGTTCCCTTCTCGAACGGCCACGACCCCTTCGCTCACTGTGCTCAAGACCTTGACTCCCGCGCCCACCCGCGTGACGATCGGGGCCCGGATGAAAACCGCGGTCACCGTCCCTACCCCCTCCACCTCCACGTCGCTCTCGAAACTGTGGACCTGGCGACCAAAGGCATTGCGCCGAACGGTGACGTCCAAGATATCGAGCCGGGGCCCTGACCCACCCTCGACCTCGCGGGCTAGCAGGATCATCCCTGCGCAGGTTCCCCATGCGGGCAAACCGGCCCTGATCTCAGCTTTGAGGGTGGTGAGCAAGCCGGTTCGCTCCATGAGCATTCCGATCGTCGTGCTCTCCCCCCCAGGGAGGACGATGCGGTCGCACTCGACGAGGTCTTCCGGAACTCGAACCTCCTGGGTTTCGATGCCCAAATCGTGGAAGACGTGGCGGTGACGGGCAAAGTCGCCCTGTACGGAGAGAACCCCGACCTTGCCCATCGTGCCCGATTCTACAGCCCGAGACTCTTGGGCCGGGCCCAGTAGAATCCACTCGTGCTCGATGTCATTGGGGTGCCGTTCGACTTGTGCGGCAGGCACTTGGGCTCGCGACTGGGCCCGATCAGCTTGAGGCTGGCCGGGTTGGTGCCAGGGCTCGGCCAGATCGTGGGTGAGGAGAACGTACGGGATCTCGGCGACGTCGTCGCGGTGGACGAACGTGCCGAGGTCGAGCGCGGCGAGGCGGGGAAACTCCTTTGCGAGACCTTGGTCTCGCTCAAGGCTCGGGTCGCAGAATCCTGCCACCATGGGCGGGTGCCGGTCGTCTTGGGGGGCGACCACAGTTTGACGATCGGGAGCCTCTCGGCCGCGCTCGAGGTCTATGGGGACAAGCTTGGGGTGCTCTGGATTGATGCTCACGCGGACTGCAACTCGCCCGCGACCTCGCCGAGCGGGAACATCCATGGGATGCCTCTCGCCGCACTGACGGGCACCGACGCTCCGTGCAGGGAGGACGTGGCATGGCGAGAGGAACTCGACCTTCTTTGGCCGCGCCTGCTGGAACTCAGTGCCAAGAGCCCGCTCGATCCCAACCACGCAGCTTGGATCGGCTTGCGAGACGTGGACCCGGGCGAAGCCCGCTTTATCGCACGCGCCAGTCGGTCGTTCGTCGCGACGATGCAGACCGTGGACACGCTCGGGCTCGGCCCGACATTGGACTCGTTCTGGGAGTGGGCCGCGAACTCAGGACTGGAGAAGATCTGGGTGAGCTTCGACGTGGACTCTCTCGACCCAATTTTCGCTCCCGGCACGGGGACGGCTGTGCGCGGTGGGTTTAGCTATCGTGAGGGCCACCTGATCGCGGAGACCTTGCACGAGGGCTTCGTTTCCCATGCGGGGCCGAGCTTGGCGGGTCTCGACGTGGTCGAGGTCAACCCGTTGCGGGATCACGCCAACACGACGGCCGGGATCGCGTTCGAGTGGGTTCGTTCGTTCTTTGGGGAGACGATCCTGCACGATCGGGAGGGCGCGCGATGAGCTTGGAGGCGGGCCGTCGCGTCTGCAACGAGGAGGCGGTCGCGCTCTCGAACTTGGCCACCAGCCTCGGGGAGGCCTTCGAGCAGGCGATCCAAATGTTGTTGGCATGCGACGGTCGAGCCGTTTGTTGCGGGTTGGGCAAAAGCGGCCTGATCGCCCAGAAGGCCTCGTCCACGTTTGCCTCGACCGGGACGCCCTCCGTATTCCTCCATGCTTCCGAGGCCCTTCACGGCGATCTCGGGCTCGTGAAGCCCGAGGATGTGGTGATCTCGTACTCCTACAGCGGTGAGGGCGCGGAGCTGGTCCAGGTCGGGCAAGCGGTCCGGGCCCTGGGCGCAAAGACGATCGCGGTCACGGGCAGGCCAGATTCGACCCTTGCCCAGGCCTCCGACGTTGTTCTTGATGTCGGGGTGCAGACGGAGGCTTGCCCCTTGAACCTTGCGCCTACAACCTCGACGACGGCGATGTTGGCCCTCTCGGACGCCCTGGCGGTAGCGACCATGGAGTCCCGTGGCTTCACCGCAGAGGATTTTGCTCGGTTCCACCCGGCCGGGAGCTTGGGCCGCCGACTCATGCTCCGCGTCTCGGACGTGATGCGGACCGGGGAAGACATGGCGGTCGTGGCAGAGTCGGCGACGGTGATGGAGACCATGCGCGCGATCACTCAGGCTGGCGCGGGCGCAGCGATCGTGGTGGACGGATCGGGCGTTATGACCGGCTTGGTCTCTGACGGCGACCTTCGACGGTGGTTCGAAGGGGGTGGATCGGCCAGCGTGGGCTCCGCGTCAGACTTGATGACCCCGAACCCAGCCTCCATCTCGCCGGACATGCTCGCCATGGAGGGCCTCGAGTTCATGGAGAACTTCCCGAAGAAGATCGGCGAAGTGCCCGTGGTGAGTCAAGGCACGCCCGTCGGCGTCCTCATGCTCAAGGACCTCGTCCGGGCCGGACTGATCTAGCCCTAGCCTTGGTCGGCGTACACGGCGATGCGGCGTCGCTTCTCAGGGCCTTCGAACGTCACCCGACCCGCGATGAGCGCAAACAGCGTGTGGTCATTGCCGATCCCGACCCCGGAACCCGGATGGAACTTCGTGCCCCGCTGGCGAACGATGATGTTCCCAGCCTTGACGACCTCGCCGCCGTAGCGCTTCACGCCGAGCCGTTGCGAGTTGGAGTCCCGCCCGTTCTTGGTCGAACCTTGTCCCTTCTTGTGTGCCATGGAATCTAACCTCCTGGGGTGACCTCGGTCACCTTGAGATGCGTCTGGAGCTGGCGGTGGCCCCACCGCTTGCGAACGTTCTTCTTCGGCTTGTAGTTGAAGGCGTGGATCTTCGGGCCCTTGGCCTGACGCACGATCTCAGCCTGGACTCGAGCACCTTTCACGAACGGCGAGCCGACTTTCACGTTTTCCCCGTTTGCGACGAGCACGACCTCGTCGAGGGTCACCGAAGAACCGGGCTCGCCCTCGATCTTCTCAACGATCAGGGTCTCGCCCTTCTCTGCGCGGTACTGTTTTCCACCCGTCTTTACGATCGCGTACATGGTCGCTCCGAGACCGGCACCAAGGAACCACGCCCTAGGTTGGCCGGCTCGCTATTGTGGCATGGCGGGGGGTGGACCGTCAAGCTGAGTGGGCCCAGCGTCGGAAACTTACGCCGACTTCTTTCGACGCCGCGGTCTCGGGCTCGCCAGCTCGACGAGGAGATCGGTGGCCTTCGCACCGTCGGGCCCCTCCCCTTCGAGCAGTCGGGAGGCGACGAGATATCGAACCTGCTCATCGTCCAAGGTGTGCCCGCGAGACGCCGACACGACCTCCTGTTGGACCCGTTGGATCGTCCTCAATGCCTCGGCTAGGTCGAGGACGGTGACCCCGGCGAGCCGAGCTCCGGTGGGATCGTCGAACCCAGGAGAATAGACCTCGACCCGATCCCTGCCGTTACGTTTGGCCCTGTACATCGCGGAGTCTGCCGCACTGATCAAGGAGCCCGTCTCGGCGCCGTCGTCGGGCAAGATCGCGCACCCGATGCTGGCGGTCACCCCCTTGCCTTCGGGTAGGTTCGCAGACTTCACCTCGCTACGGATCCGTTCCGCGATCCGCACGCACTGAAGTCTCGAGCAATCGGGGATCGCGATCACGAACTCCTCCCCGCCATAGCGTCCGACGATCGCCCGGGGTCCGGCGGCCCTCGTGATCCCGCGCGCCACCTCGATCAGGGCCTTGTTCCCGGCCTCGTGCCCCCATTTCTCGTTGTAGAGTCGGAAGTGGTCCACGTCGATCATCATCAGGGCCACGGTACTGAACTCGACCGCGGCCTCGTCAATGCGTAACCGTACGTTCCTCGGATTTGCGAGCCCGGTCAACGCATCGGTCTGCGACTCCCACGCCAACATCTCGAAGGCTGCCTCCCGAAGGATCGCAGAGACCCCGGTCGCCTGGAAGAGCTCGCGCGTGGGCCCGGTCGGGACGGCCCCGTCGGGGAGGACGACTGCGGCCACGCACCTGCCCTGGAAGTAGATGGGGACCGCGATGGTCCCCTCATGAACAACGGACGCCGTCAACACGGCCCGTTTCCCTGATTCGAGGGCATCGGCGCGCTTTCCAGGGCCCCATGGGCCCGTCCAATGAACGCGCCAGCCGTTGTCGGGCTTGGCGACGACCAGGCCCGCGGCATGCACGCCTAGGCCTGCGGCAAGGCTCGCGACGGCTCCCGAGGCTCCTCCGGGCAGCCTCAAGCCGAACCCGAGAGATAAGGGCTTCCAGCGGTAGGACTGGGATGGACTCGAGTTCTTCTTTCGGGCACGGTTGCGCTGGGGAGTCGCCACTCTTGTATGTATCGTCGGGCCTGGACCCTTGATCCTCGCCCGTAAGAAAGCCAGAACGAAGTGGCAAAGAATCCGTCCTACACTTGTGCGCTTCGCGGTTTTTTTGTCGGCCCTCCTGTTCGTTCTAGGCTGCGGCGGTGGCGGCGGCACTTCGACCGGCTCGCAAGTGCGCGAGCTTGGCGATTCATGCCAGGCTGGTGCGACTTCGGCCGTGCTTTCCTACTCGACCCGGTGGGGCTCTTCGCCATCCGCAGCGAGTCAGGTGATCCAGGTCGTCACGGCCTCCGGCCTGGTCGTCCGGTCGGATTCCATAGATCGTTCTGGCGATGCCGCGAGCTCGTTGGAGATGACGGGTGTACCCGCCGGGGTCTATGAGCTCCGGGTCACCCTCTATTCGGGGTCGAGCGCTTCGGGAAGCATACTGGGGGCCTCTTCGCAAGTGGTGGACCTTTGCTCGGGCCGGTTGTCCGCTTCCACGGTCAACTCGTCGGCGCAGCGGAGCTTGGAAATACGTCCCCAGAAGGCGGAGCTCCGCGAAGGGCAGTCGCGCAGGTTCGTCGCCACGGCGAGGGACGCGGTGGGAAGCGCCGTGTTCCTTCCTCCGGGCTCGGTGACGTGGAGCGTGACCGGCGGTTTGGGGACGATGGACTCTTCCGGCCTGCTGCGTACAACGAAGCCGGGTGCAGGCGAGGTTCGAGCAGCGAACTCCCAGGGTCGATTCGTCGCCCGGTCGCCTCTTACCGTTCAGGACTTCGTCCCGGTTCGAACCAAGTGGACCATCCTCGTCTACATGAACGCGGCCAGCGACCTTCATCCGGCCAGCGTCTTGAACATGAACCAGATGGAGACCGTTGCCGGGAACCCGCAGGTGAGGTTCGTCGTGCAATGGAAGCAGTCCCGGACGCGGTACCCCTCTTCGTCCTTCGACGGTGTGCGCCGGTACCTCGTGAAACCTGACTCCACTTCGGCCATTGGTAGCGAGCTCCTAGACAGCGACATGGTGGATGGCCAAGGATTTGCCGTGGACATGGGCCAGGTCGAGACCTTGAGGCAGTTCGTTCAGTGGGGCAAGACGAACTTCCCTTCGGATCGGACGGTGCTCGTGCTCTGGAGCCACGGGAACGGCTGGGCCCGCAAGCCGGAATCGGATGGCCGAGCCTTCTCTTATGACGACCAATACGGGACCGCGATCCAGCTCTGGCAGATGCAGCCTGGCCTTGCTGGGCTCGACGTGGACGTGATCGCGTGGGACGCGAGCCTCATGCAGCAGGCCGAGGTTGCTTTCGAGGTCCGCAAGCTCGCGCAGTACGTGGTGGGGAGCGAGGAGAGCCCGCCTGCGGACGGGTACCCCTACGACCGGGTGTTCCGCGTGTTCCGCGACGGCCCCGACAAGGCGACGAACGTCCTTTGCCGGGCATTCGCCGATGGGATGGTCGCCAGCCCGCCCTACGCCACCCGCAAGATCACCCAGTCCGTGATCGAGACGGCCCAGCTCGAGGATCTGGCAACCGCGCTCGACGTACTTGGCTTGGAGCTTCAGGCGAACGTGGGCTCGTTGAGCGAGGCGGTGCCGAGCGTGCGATCCCTCGCTCAATCGTATAGCCGGAACTCCGTGCGCCAGTACTACGACATCGTGGACCTTTGCATCCGCCTCGAAGCCGATGCGCGGGTGCCGGGCTCGGTGATGGCCGCGGCCGCGACCGTGCGGGCACGGGTCGCCGACGCGGTGGACTATGAGCGTCACAACGCACAGTCGCCCGGCAGCCATGGGTTGGCGATTGACTTCTCTCCGGGCTCGACGTTCAGCGGACTTGCGCTCGACTATGGATTGCTCGAGCTTGCTGGCGACACGAGTTGGGACGAGTGGCTCAAGATCGCGCCCTAGGGCAAGAAAGAAGGGCCGGTACAAGACCGGCCCGTGGCTGGAGGGGTGCAATGAAGGCCAGGCGGGCAACCCGGCCCTTGGGTCTTCAAGTTAGGCGGCATTCTCGGCCGCCAAGGGCAGGATTCCTGGTCTGAGCGTCGCAAAGCTCCCCAGGAATACCGGGGTGTCACGCAGGGTGCGAGAATCTGGTCACTTTACGCGCGCAAGGATCCCGGCCATTGGTTCTACCGGCCCGAGCCTGCCGGGGCCGGCTTGGGTACGATGCCGTTCACGCCAGGCCCGAAGGCGGGCCCGATTCAGACCCATGAGCGATTCCGAGAACACCAAGATAGATGCGGCGATAGACCCGCTCGCCGAGAAGGCCGCGGCCGACGGCGACGGCCGGGGCGAAGGGCGCGGCCGACGGCGGAGCCGCCGACGTGTCAGTTACCTGACCACGAACAAGATCTACGAGGTGGACTATAAGGACGTCGCCCTCCTCAAGAAGTTCGTGAACGACCGCGGCAAGATCCTGCCGAGCCGACAAACGGGCACGACTGCGAAGCAGCAGCGCATGGTCGCCAAGGCGATCAAGCGGGCGAGGGAGATGGCCCTGTTGCCTTTCGTAGTCTCCGACCTGACCGACGATCCCCGCATTCGCCAGGAAAGATAGTCGCCTTGCGAAACGCGCGCGTTCCTGACTTCGTAGCATTGGCCGATGGCCTGTAATCGGGAGCAAGAAGAGGGAGCCATGGCCAGGCTCAAGTCCTTTCGTGCACCCGGGCCCGAGGAGGCTAGGGCAGTGACGATCCTAGCACCCGGTCGCAGCACCGAGGCTCAAGAGCGGGTCAACGGGCCCGGACTTCGCTCCGCCAGGGTCAGACCCGTGCTCTCACACCGTCTGGATACCGTGCGCCCCGTCCCAGGCAGACCGTGCCCCGCTATGCAACCCGAGCAGGCTCGCCCGACCGCCGAGGTGGGCGAATGAGGTTTCTCGCCCCTGTCCTTCTACTCATGGCGGGGACCGCGATGGCGCAGGAGGTCTTGACCCTCGAAGAGGCGGTGCGGATCGCCGAGCGTGACGCCTTCCAAGTCAGGATCGCGCAGTCCAATCTGGACAAGTTCTCCGGGACGGAGCGGTCTGCGAGAGGAGCCTTCGGACCGACGGTGACGCTCAACGGGGGCCACTCGCAGAGCCAGTTCGAAGGATTGAGCGGCCCTGGGGGCGGGTTTTTCCGTTCGGAGAGCACGGAGCTGGGGGCGACGCTCGTGCAACCCATTGATCTGAGCGGGGCAAGTCGTGCCGCGCTTCGCTCGGCGAAGTATTCCACCGTAGCGGCCAAGGCCTCGTTGGCGGCGATCCTGAACCAGGTTCGGCACGATGCCCGCGTTGCCTATTGGAACGTCGCCCTTGCGCAAGAGCTCGTTCGCGTGCAGGAGGAGGCGGTCGCCGCCGCGGGTCGGCGGGTGGACGACGCTCGAGCCCGCGAGAAGGCGGGCCTTTTGCCCAGGTTCGACGTCCTCCGGTTCGAAGTGGACCAGAAACGTGCGGAGGAGGCGCTCGTGCGTGCAAAGGGCGACGTGGAGACGTCTCGGCAAACCCTCAACAACGTCCTCGCCCGCGACGTGGGAACCGAGTTCACCGTCGAGTACGCCACCGAGATGCCGCCCCCCATCCCGGATCAAGCGAACCTGGTCCAGCTGGCGGTCTCGAACCGGCCCGAAGTGCAGGAGGCGGACGCCCTCGCCGGCTCCCTTGACCAAACGGTGGAGATTCAACGGCGTGGGACCCGGCCGTCCATGGCGGTCTCTGCGAGCTATAACCGGAACCTGGGCGCGACGCAAGGGTCTCCCACCGCGACCACCACGGGCTCGCTCCAGGTTTCCTGGCCGATCTTCGACTCCGGTGTGACCCGGGGACGGGTGAACCAAGCGACCGAGGATGCCCGTCAAGCGCGGTTCCGCGCAGAGCAGACCGCACTGGTGATCGGACTGGAGGCGGAGACCGCCGCGACCCGCTACCGGACGGCGGTGCAAGCCTATGAGTCCGCCTTTGCGGCTCGGGAACTCGCCGTTGAGGCCCTCCGGCTCGCCGAGGTCTCGTATGCGAACCAGGTGGGCACTGTTCTCGACGTGACCACCAGCCAGGCGGATCTCACGGCCTCGCGGGGCGCGGTGGAGAACGCCCGCTTTGGCGCATGGCAAGCCTATAGCGATCTACTCCGAGCGATCGGAGGTACTTGGGAGAAGCCAGAATGAGACTTGCACACTGGATCCTCGCGCTCGCCGTCCCCGTGATGCTCGTAGGTTGTGTGAACCGAGCGCAACAGGCTCAGTCGAAGCGCACCGAAAAGCTGGCGAAGGACCCCACGGTACTCGTGACCCTCGCCACGACGACGAGCGGCTCTGTGGAAGACCGGCTCTCGGTCACGGGCTCGATCCAGGCCCAGCAAGAGTCCACGGTGGGCGCTACCGCGGCCGGGAGGCTTGTGGCAGTCTATGTCCGGGACGGGCAAGCCGTGGGGGCTGGGTCGGCCATCGCCCAAGTAGACAACACCGACGCAGCCGCCAGGCTGCGACAAGCGTTGGCGCAAGAGTCCCAGGCGCGAGCCGCTCTGAACCAAGCCATGACGGACAGCAAGGCCGGGCCGAACCGGTCCACCGCCGCGCTCCAGGCGGCCCAGGCCCGGCTCGCTCAGGCCAATGCCAGGCTTGCGCTCGCCAAGAAGGGGGCGCGCCAGGAGGAGCGGACCCAGGCGGAGTGGGGAGTCAAGCGCACCAAGTCCGACCTCGATGTCGCGAAGTCCGACCTCGATCGCACACGAAAGCTGGTCAATGAGGGTGTGCTCGCCGGAGTAGAGATGGAACGGGCCCAAAACTCTTTCGACAACGCCCAGGCCGCGTACAACGCCGCGTTGCAGACTCTGTCCCAAGTCGAGAACGCGGTTCGGCCCGAAGAGTTGGAGAGCGCCAAGGAAGAGGTCAAGGCCGCGGAAGCGAACGTCCGGCTCGAAAGGGCGAACAAGTCTGCCGATGCCACCTTGACCGACCAAGTGAACCAGGCTCGGGCCAGTCTACGCTCCGCGAGCGAGGCTGTCGTGCTCGCGCGGAAAGGGGTTGCCGACACCACGGTCAGATCGCCTTTCGGGGGCAAGGTTTCCGGGCGGCCGCTCCAAGTGGGCACGGTCGTCTCTCCTGGGACGGTCGTTTGCACCGTGGTGGGCACTGGCGACATGTACTTCGAGGCCAAGGTGCCCAGTACGGGCATAGACCGAGTGAGCGTGGGCGCAGCGGTGGACATCGTCTTAGGCAAGGACGGAGGCGCGAAGTACCACGGCCAGGTCGTCAGTATTGACCCAGCCGCAAGCGGTGTGGGCCGCGTCTTCACACTCCGCGTCTCCTTGGGCGAGGGTAGCGGCCTGCTCAAGTCGGGAATGTTCGCGAAAGGGAGCATCTTGCTCTCCGAGCGCGAGGGCGTGACCCTCGTTCCGAGCCAAGCGCTGGTTCGGGACGGGGAGCAGGCGTACGTCATCGTGGCCGAGGGTGGAAAGGCGAAACGGGTCACGGTGCAGGCCGGCCTGGTCAAGGGGAAATTCACCGAGGTGAAGGGAATCTCGAGCGGGATCGAGGTCGTGACCGCGGGGCAACAGTTCCTAGTGGACGGGACACCGATCCGGGTCGAGACCGCCGAGGAGAAAGCCGCGAGCACAACGGGCAAGAGTTCTGACTCTCAGGGCGGAAAGTAGCCCGTGGGCCTAACCAAGATCGCGATTCTTCGACCCGTCCTGGTCTGGATGGGGGTGGCGGCGATCGTGCTCGCGGGACTGCTGAGCTATGTCGCGATGCGCAAGGAGCAGAACCCCGACGTCCAGTTCGGCGTCGTGACGGTCTCGACGACCTATCCTGGGGCGGGCGCCGAGGAGATCAACAACCTCGTCACTCGACCGCTCGAAGAGGCGGTTTCTGGGGTTACGGGCCTCCAGGAGGTGACCGGGAGCAGCCAAGAGGGTGTCTCCACCGTCGTGGTGCAGTTCGTGCTCGGCACCGACATGGACGCTGCCTTGAACGAGGTTCGGAGCCGGGTGGACCAGTCCGTCGGTGCCCTTCCCAGGGAGATCGAGAAGCCGGTGGTGAGCAAGGCGGACACGAGCTCGGACCCGGTCATGACGATCGCGTTGAAGAGCAAGTCCCTCTCCAATCGGCAGATCCGTGAGATCGCGGACCGAAAGCTCAGCGACCTCTTCGCGCGGATCCCTGGCGTCTCGTCGGTCTTGGTATCGGGCGGCGAGCAGCGCGAGATCCAGGTTCGCCTCAAGAAGGACGCGCTCCTTCTGGCTGGCATTGGGATCACCGACGTGCAGCAAGCCTTGCAGTCTGCCGCCCTCAACGTCCCCAGCGGCCGAATCACCCAGCCCGACAAAGAGTTCACCGTACGGGTCGAAGGGGAGTTCGGCTCGGTGGCCGAGATCGGCGATGTTTACGTGAACGTGCCCAATCCTGACGGACGCGGGACGGGCCAACCTGTAAGGCTGGGCGATCTTGCCACGATCGTGGACACGAACTCGGAACGAAGGACGTTCACCCGCCTGGACGGCGTCGAGTCGGTCACCTTGAGCGTTCAGAAGTCCAAGGAGGGCAACGCGGTCGAAATCTCGGACGCTATTTTGCACACCCCGACCTCGGGGGCCAAGAGCGTCCTTGGGCTCATCCAAAGGGATTACGGGATTTCGAGCGTCGTGACCTCCAACTCAGCGGACGAGATCAGCGAGTCCCTTTTCGACCTGCAGTTCGCGCTCGGGTTTGGGATCGTCCTGGTGGGGGCCGTCGTCTGGCTCTTCCTCCACAACTTCCGCGGCACGCTCATCGTCGCCCTCGCGATCCCGGTCTGCCTCATGGGAGCCCTCCTGCTCTTGCGAGTCTTTGGGCAGACCGTGAACAACCTCTCGATGCTCTCGCTCTCCTTGGCGATCGGCGTCCTTGTGGACGATGCGATCGTCGTCATCGAAAACATCTATCGCCATCTGACCATGGGAGAGGAACCGGTAGAAGCGGCGATCAACGGTCGGTCGGAGATCGGCCTCGCTGCCATCGCGATCACTCTCGCCGACGTGGTCGTTTTCGTGCCGGTCGCGTTCATGGGAGGCATCGTGGGGCAGTTCTTCCGGCCCTTGGGCATCGGATATGCCTGCGCGGTGCTCATCTCGCTCATGGTTTCCTTCACCTTAACGCCGATGCTCGCCTCGCGGTGGTATCGAAAGGGCGAGGACTGGGAGCACCCCAAGGGATGGTTCGCCCGAACCTTCGAGAACGGGTTCCAGGCCTTCGCGAACCGATATAAGGCGTTCTTGGCGGTGACCTTGCGTCACCGGTGGCACGCCTTCGGTGCCGGCTGGGTCGCCCTTCTCGCCCTCTTCATGTTCATCGGTGGCAGTTTTGCCAAGGATCCGATCGGTGCTGCCATGGGCACGCTTGCGCCCATCGTCTTGGTCCTAGGAATCGGCGTGGCGATCTTCGTCGGGAACCTGCTTTCCCGATCGTTCAAGCCCCAGTTGGTCGTCTTTGCGTGCCTCTATGCCGCCGCGCTGCCCATCGGTGCCGTTCTGGGCCAGCAGTATGCGGTGTGGAAGGGCGAGGACGTGTTCAAGTTCTCCTTCTTCCCGCCTAGCGATTCCGGGGCGGTACAGATCACCGTGGACCTTCCGCCTGGCTCGTCTCTTGCAAGGACTTCGGAGGTGGTCGGCGGGTTGGAGCAGACGGCGATGGCCCATCCCGAGTCGGAGTACGTGGTTTCACGTATCGGTTCCCGTGGCACGGGCTTCTCCTCGGCGGACCGGGGTGCGAACTATGCCGTGATCAACGTGACCTTGCGGCACAAGAAGGCACTGCTGGACTCGCTCAAGCCGGCCGCAGCGAAGGAGCTGCGCACGGTGAGCGACGTCCAGGTCGCAGCCGAGATGCTCGAAGCGATCGGGAAAGTCGCGGGGGCGCGGGTCACGGTGGCCGCCGGAGGTTCCTTGGGGTTTGGCGCCCCCATCCAAATGTCGTTCCGATCGGACGACCGCGAGAAGCTCGCCAGAACCGTGAAGCGGGTGAGCGACGGGCTTTCGGCGGGTGCGGTGGACGGAGTCATCAACGTGGACACGTCGAGCAAGCCGGGCGCGCCGGAGCTTCAGGCCGTCCCCGACCGCGCGGTTCAAGGAGACATGAACGTCAATACCGCCACGATCGGGGCCTCGTTGCGCGTCCTATACGAGGGGGACATTCAGACCAAGTTTCGGGTTCAAGGGGACGAGTTCGATGTCCGGGTCTTGATGGACGAGTCCGACCGGAACTCTCCCAGCATCCTCTCCGACGTGCCCATCGCGTACCGGCAAGGCGATCCCGTCTTCCTCTCCGACGTCGCACGGGTCGAGAGGTCTCAGACCGTGGACAAGATCGAGCGGCGAGACCGGCAAGAGGAGATCCGGATCACCGCCGACCTTGTGCCCGGCAAGGCCGCAGGGTCAGTGCAGAGCCAAATTGACGCTTGGATCAAGGAGAAGGGCCTTGTCGAGGAGGGGGTAGATACGAGACCGCTCGGTCAAGCCAACTTCCAAGCCCGTGAGCAAGGGTTCCTCATGAGCGCGCTGATGCTCGGTCTGGTGCTCGTCTACATGATCTTGGCCGCGCTGTACAACAACTACCTGTTCCCCTTGATCATCCAGCTTGCCCAGCCCCAAGCAATGATCGGGGCGCTCCTCGCGCTGATCCTCACCGACAAGACGCTGAACATCGTCGGGTTCATCGGCATCATCGCCATGGTCGGCCTCGTGGGTAAAAACGCCATCCTGCTCGTGGACTACACGAACACGCTTCGAGCGAGGGGGTACGAAAAGATGGACGCCCTCTGCGAGGCGGGGCGGGCCCGCATCCGACCCATCATGATGACGACCATCGCCTTGGTGACCGGCCTGCTCCCCGTGGCGCTGGCGATCGGCCGTGGCTCGGAGTTCCGCGAGACGATCGGGATCACGATCATCGGGGGCACCCTGCTCTCGACGCTGCTCACGCTCCTCGTCATCCCTTGCTCCTATTCAATCATTGACGACCTGAGCCAAGCCTTCGGAAAGCTCAAGGGACTTTGGGCACGACGTCGGAATCCTATCGTAAACTGAGTCATTGGACAAGCGCATCCACGCTTATCTGACTGCTTTGAGCGGTCTCGGGGTCGTGACCGGCACGGTGACCGGCTGGGTCGTGCCGGCCTACGTGGCAGTAGTCGCAGGGGCGCCCTTTGCCCTGGCCGCCGCGTTGCGGTCTGTGCGCCGGAAAGCCCTCGACGTCAACGTGCTCATGATCGTGGCTGGGGCTGGCTCCGTCGCGTTGGGCCACGTGCTCGAAGCGGGGATCCTCTTCTTCCTCTTCAGCCTTGCCGCGACGCTCGAAGAGTTTGCGATGTCGCGCACCCAGTCCGCGATCGAGGCGCTGGTTGCCTTGCGCCCAGACTCTGCCCTCGTGCTCGTAGGGGGGGAGGAACGCACGGTCGCCGTGGCGGATCTGCGGCGAGGGGATCGAATCCGGGTGAACCCGTTCTCCCAAGTGCCGATTGACGCAGTGATTCTCCAAGGCGAAAGCACGGTAGACAACTCCTCGATGACCGGCGAGTCTGCGCCCGTCTCGGTGGGCGAGGGAGCGATGGTCTTCGCAGGGACGCAGAACCTGGGGGGCTCGTTCGAGGCGCTGGTGGAGGCGGAGATGGGCTCGACGCAGTTGGACAAGGTCGTCGCACTCGTCAAGGAGGCGCAAGAGTCCAAGGGTTCCGGCGAGAAGGTGAGCCATTGGTTCGGAAAGACGTTTACCCAAGCAGTCATGGGTGCTTGTGTGGTCAGCTTCCTGGTCAGGATCTTGGTCGGGCAGGATCTCATGGCGGCCGCTTATGGTTCCTTGGCGCTCCTGGTCGCCCTCAGTCCGTGCGCCTTGGTGATCTCAGTGCCCGCCACGACTCTCTCGGCCCTGGCATGGGCGGCAAGACGAGGCATGCTCGTGCGCGGCGGCAGGGTGGTCGAGCTCTTGGGCAAGATCACGTCCGTCGCCCTGGACAAGACCGGGACACTGACGCTGGGCAAGCCGCACCTCGCAGAACTCTGCGTCTGCGCCACGGAAGCGGTAGCAGTAGCCTCTAAGAGCCACTGCCAGGAGGGCGGGGCTTGCTGGCGAGGCGGAGCGATGTCCTCCGGTACCAAGGAGGTGCTCGCGATGGCGGCCGCGGTCGAGCAGTACTCGGACCACCCCATCGCGGAGGCGATCAAGATGGCGGCGCGAGAGCAGGGCTGCGAACTTCCGGAGGCGACCCGGGTTGTGGTACGACCGGGATATGGCGTAGAAGCGAACCTGGACGGGGCCGAGGTGAGAATAGGCCAGGCCCGGTTCTTCGAGGACCTGCCGGCTCGGCTTCGCGAATCAGCGGACGCGATGCGCGACAAGGGCATGACGGTCGCGATCCTGAACTATGGCGAGGACTTTGCCGTTCTGGGCTTGCGGGACACGATTCGGCAGGAGGCTCCAGCCTCGATCCGACGTTTTCGAGATCTCGGGATTCGGAGGATCGCCATGCTCACCGGGGACAACGAACGCACGGCACATTCCGTGGCCGCGGAAGCGGACATCACCGAGGTTCACGCGCTTCTCCTACCGCAGGACAAGGAAGCCTGGATTCGCGAGAAGGAAGCCGAAGGGGAGCGAGTCCTGTTCGTCGGGGATGGGATCAACGATGCACCCAGCTTGACACGGGCGTCAGTGGGAGTCGGGATGGGGGGCCTCGGGAGCGATATTGCGTTACAGTCCTCTTCAGTCGTCCTCATGCACAACGATCTGGGGAGGATCGCGGACCTGATCCGCCTCGGCAGGCGCGCGAACCGAGTGGTCACGGCGAACCTTGTCTTCGCGGGCACGATCGTGGTGCTTCTGACCCTGATGACCTTTGTGCTCGAACGTTGGTGGCCCGAGCATCGAAACCTGGTGCTCCCGCTGGCCGTGATGGGTCATGAGGGCTCGACCGCGATCGTCGCGCTCAACGGGATCCGCCTGCTTCGCGGGCCCTAGTCGGTCTCGATCACCAGTTTCGGCTGGTACGCGGTGTCGTTCGTCCGGCTGAAGAACTTGTAGACCCTGGACTCTCCCCCTTCGGGGGTTCGCATCTTCGAGGTCAGGCTGAGTCCGAGCAGTTTGCGGTCGTCTTCTCGCGCGGCCTCGAGCGCCTTCTTGAAGTCCGCTGGCCCTGCCATGAGGTCAATGGTGAACTCGAAGGGGGTCTCGTCCTTGCTTGGTGTGCCCCAACCCGTCCCGAAGATCGCGCTCTCGCCTGCGGTCGGGACGAACTTAGGGTGCATCCCATAGTCCCACGTCTCCTCCTCGAAGTTGGACGGCGCGCTCCGAACCTCGACGGGCATCTGCTTCGATTCGGACGCGGTGAACCCGGCCTCGGGGAAGTGGAAGAGCACGAGCTTGGCGGACTTCACTTCGCCTTCCACTTTCGAGACGTCGAAGGACAACATGCTCCAGGAGAAGGCGAGATCGCCGCCTTCTGCGTCGGCGACCGAGCCATCCTCCGCGCCCCAGACCCGTAGTGCCTCGTCGGAAGCTTGGTCCTGAGCGAATTGGTACACCCACACGTCGTCGCTCGCCTTGATCTCGAAATGGCCGGGAGCAGGAGCGGCGAGGAGCAAGAGCAGGGAGGCAACCACTTCCCTAGTATGCCGAACATGGATGTGCGGCGAACAGGCACAATCAGACGAAGAGATGCACGCTCTGCGGGTACTCGAGTTTGCGGCCGTCCTCGAAGGTCTCGCCGCCCAGGCCGATACCGAACCGGGTCGGAGGGCTTGCCGGGATCTCGAGCCCTCGTTCGACCCGGACATCGTCGAACTGCGGATCGGCACCTTGGCCGAGGCGGATGCGATCCTGGGGACGGAGACGGTCTCCTTTGCTGGGATCCTTCCCGTCTACGAGGCGGTAGAGCGATGCGGTAAGGGCCTGGGCGTGGATGGGGAGTCCCTGCACGCGATCGGTGCCAGCCTGAAGGCGGCGCGGTTGTCCGTCGAGCCGATCGCCCGTGCTCAGTCCGCACCCTTGCTCTCCCCTCTCGTGGATCAGATCGCCAACTTGCCGCGCCTGGAGGCCAAGCTCCTCGCTTGGCTGGATGGAGATGGGCACGTGCGGGACGAAGCCTCCCCGGCCCTGGCCTCCGCGAGGGCTGCCCAACGATCCCTACGAGGCAAGATCGAGGCGCGGATTCGGTCTTATCTGGGCGGGAAGACTCGCGAGTACCTGAGTGACGCCGTCGCAACGATGAGAAACGGTCGCACTGTCCTTCCGCTGAAGGCGGAAAACAAGGGAAAGATCAGGGGAATCGTCCACGACACCAGTGCCAGCGGCGGTACTCTCTTTGTCGAGCCCGACGACTTGGTCGCGCTCGGGAACGAGGTTCGGGCGGCCGAGGTGCAAGAGCAGGCCGAGGTGGACCGAGTGCTCGACGGACTCTCGGCCGAGGTGGGAGGGGAGGCCGGAACGATCCTCGCAAGCCTCGCCGCGATCACCGAGCTCGACACTGTGTTCGCCAAGGCCCGCTTCGGACATTCCCTAAGAGGCTGCGTGCCCCGACTCACCGAGTCCCCTACGATCAAGCTCGAAGCCGCGCGGCACCCTATGCTCACAGGAGCGGTTCCGCTGACGATCGAGTTCAACCGTGAATCGAGTGTGTACCTGGTCACGGGGCCGAACACCGGGGGAAAGACCGTGGCGCTCAAGGTGATCGGGCTTTGCGTGCTCATGGCTCAGTGCGGCATGATGCCTCCGGCCCGATTCATGGAGTTCAAGCCCGTCACTCAAGTTTGGGCGGATGTCGGCGACGAGCAATCGCTGAGCCAGTCGCTGAGCACTTTCAGCGGTCACATCGCCAACATTGCCGCTGCCCTCCATGGCGCAGAGCCCGGTTCGCTGGTCATTCTCGACGAGCTTGGGGCTGGGACCGACCCGGCTGAGGGAGCCGGGCTCGCCCGCGCCCTTTTGTTGGAGTTCCACCGGAAGGGCGCGTTCGTCGCTGCCTCGACCCACTATGGGGAGCTGAAAACGTTGGCGGCCGAGGCTCACGGCTTTCGAAACTGCTCGATGGAGTTCGACAAGGAGAGCTTGATGCCTACGTACCGCCTCATCCTCGACGTGCCCGGTGCGAGCCACGCGATGGCGGTCGCGGCAAGGTTGGGGATCCCCCAAGAAGTGATCGCGGAAGCAGAGGGCTATATGGGAGCTTCCGAGCTTGACCTCTCTCGGACGATCCAGCAACTCGCCGACGCCCGCGCCGCCGCGGATGCTTCGGCCGCGAAGGCCGAAGCCCTGGCCGAGCAGCTCTCGGACCTCGAACGCGAGGCCGCCCAAAGTGCCAAGGATGCCAAGGAATCGAACCGGGCCATGCGGCAGCGGGCATCGGATGAGATCGCCGAGCTCCTCCGGCAGATCCGGATCGAGGCGACCGAGGTCTTCGAGGCCGTCAAGAGGGCGGGGAGCAAGGAGGAGGCAGCGGCCGCGAAGGAGAAGCTTCAGGGGCTGCTGCAGGTCGGGGCCGCGTTTGTCAAAGAGACCCGTCCAGAACCCTCCACCAAGCGCACCGAAGGTCTGAAGCTAGGCGACCTGGTGAGGGTTCGAGGCCAAGCTTCGGTTGGGAAGGTCGCCGAGGTCGGGCGGAGCGGGAAGGTCACCGTCCTCGTGGGAGCCATCAGGATGACCGTGAAGGACACCGAGCTGGAACGGGTCGCCGAACCACCGCTTTCTGCATCGAGCAAGCCTCGGAAGAACCTGTCCCTCGGCAAGGCGATGACCTCTTCCCCGGAGCTGCACCTCCGGCACATGCGCGCGGAGGATGCCCAGGAGAAGTTGGAGAAGTTCGTGGACGAGTCGGTTCTAGCCGGGTTCCAGACCTTGAAGGTGGTACACGGCAAGGGCGAGGGCGTGCTGAGGAAGCTGACTCACGACTACCTGCGCTCCAGCGTCGCGGTGAAGTCCTACGCCTTGGCGACGGCCGAGGAGGGAGGGGAAGGGGTGACGGTAGTGAGGCTCAAATGAACCATTTGGTGAATCAAGCGGAGTTGGCAAGGGAGCAGGCTTATTGCCCTTATAGCCGGTATGCGGTAGGTGCAGCGATCCTCGGCCCAAACGGGGAAGTTTGGACAGGCAGTAACGTGGAGAACGTCTCCTACGGCTTGACGATCTGTGCGGAGCGCGCCGCAGTGTCCAAGATGGTCTCGGACGGCGGGAGGCAGATCGTGGCGATCGCTGTCGTCACATCCGACGGAGGGACTCCGTGCGGCATGTGCCTTCAAACCCTCCTGGAGTTCACGTCCGACCCAAAGTCGGTAGAGGTCTTGGTTTCGAAACCTGGGGGCGATGTGACCCGGTACTTCTTAGCAGACCTGATCCCGCACGGATTTTCATCCAGCTTGCCGAGCGCGGAGAAGTTGTAAACTCACGGGAGAAGCATTGAACGACTTTCGACTGGCCTCCGACCAGGATCTGATCGCGGATGGGTATCAAGAAATCCATGCGCTGACGGAACGTTTGCGCATACTCCACGGCGAGCTCAGCGACGATGCGATCGTCGCCATCGCCGAGGCGACAGGCGCAGCGGAGAGCTATGTCCGGCTGATCGCCGCCTCGAGCACGGGCAACCGGCGAAGGACGATGCTCGAACAGATCCGGGGATCGTATCGGGCCCTCACTCCGGAGGTCCGTTCCATGACCTTGGCGGCGATCTTTGGCACCCTGAGCGGATTCTTCACGGCCGTTTCCACCGCCGCGGCCAGCGCGAGCAGCCTGGGAGGGACGATCGCCCTGATCGCGCTCCTTTTCGGCTTGGGAAACGCGGCGGTGAGCAAGAGCGTCCGGGGCGCGGCCCTCTCCGGCGCCCTCTATGGCGGGGTTGCGATGCTTTGCGGGAGCGCCTTCGGGTTTCTCTTCGGCCTGGTGCCCGGTGCTGTCCGCCTCGAACCGCACCCAGCCTTGCTCCTTGCGTTCTTGGCGGGAGGGGCTTTGGCAGGCGTGTTTTTGAACCGTTTGGTGGATCTAAATCGAAAATGGTTCGGGCTCAAGGACCCCGTCCAGCAACGAGCCGCGCTCATCCAGCAACTCCACGAGATCCAGGACCGCTTGCGGTCGGACGAACGGGACGTGACGTTCCTCAGCGTGGACATCGTCGGCTCGACGCAGATCAAGACGACCAACGATCAGTTGGACATCGAGTACACGTTCGGCGAGTACCACTCGTTCGTGGAGTCTGTGGCGCGGCGGTTCGGCGGGCAACTGCACTCCACGGCGGGAGACGGCGTCACCCTTGTCTTCGAGCAGCCAGAGTCGGGCTATCGGGCGGGGAGGGCTCTGCTCGCAGGTTTGTTTGAGTTCAACGCATTTCGAAACCGTCTGGACGAAAAGATCACGATCCGATGCGGGTGCCACACCGGGTCGGTGCATGCGGCGGGCGACAACTTGAGCCGAGTGAACTTCGCCCATGTGATTGACGTGGCGGCTCACATGCAAAAACGAGCCGATCCAGGGACGATGGTCGTGAGCGAGACGACCGCGGCCTTTGTGGAAGGCGGATTGAGCGGGATTGGGAACGACGAGGTCGTCGTCGAGGGCCTGAAGGCGGTGGTTTGCCGCCCTTCGCTGCACAGCGAGGTACCGATCGAGGCCGTGGCGATCCCGGAAGCCTAGTCGCCGGGTGCGAGCACGACGTCGGTCGCCAACGAACCGCCGTCGTCCCTCATGTCCTCGCCGGGGCTGTAGATCGAGGCCTCGCGCCCGGTGGGGACATAGAGAAGCGGTCGCCCGGAGTATGGATCGAGTTTCAGTTCGGGAGGGGCGTTCTTGAGGCTCTTGGGCACGGAGCCTTGCTGAAGCGCGATCCCACTCGCCCAAATGCGAAGGCGCATGAGCCTGCCCTCGGTGGTCACCCTGTCGCGCTGCGAGACGAACGCCTCCATGCCTTGGACGGCGTGGGGCCAAAACGCCTCGGCTGAGTTCGCGTTGAGCTCAGGAAGCTCTCCGCGCTGCGCTACCGGTTTCTCGGCTTCGGCGGCCAGCCGTGCTGCATGGCTGGCCACTTCCTCGGCGAGCGATCGGAGCAGCGCGTCCTGCTTGTCGGGGTTCAGGTTGCGGAATGCGGAAAGTCTTCCCAGCGCGAGGGGCTGAACGATGCGTCCGATCTCACCCCACTCGTCCTTGCGCACAAGGGCTCGGAAGTGCTCGATCACGAGCCGAGCTTGTGCCGTGTCGTTGCGAAGGGTCACGGAAGGGCTTGGCGAACTCGACTCGATTCCATCGAGCTCGCGATCGAGACCCGCGAGGGTCTTTGCAGGAGCCGTCTCGTCCACGCGGGCCAAAAGATGGTAGGCCCGGCTGAGGAAGGTGAGCCCGGTGATGGCAGCCCTTGCGTCGCCGCCCTCCAGGAAGGCGCCAATGCGGGCGAGCGTCAAGGAATCTTCGATCGCGGTGCTCCAGTTCGCTTCCGCGATGGCCGCCCTCGCCCCCCACTCGGCCAGAAGGGCGAGCGCGGCGAACTCGCTCAATCGAGGAGCCTTGCCGAAGGGCGCATAGGAGCGGAACTGGAACTCGCCTTTGGCCTTCGATACCCTTCGAAGCTCGCTCAGGGTCGCCCCGTTCTCGGCGAGGACCGCACTGCGCACCCCGGACGTGTGGTCCACACGCTCGGAAAGCACGGGTGAACGCTGGATCGCGCGCCGTCCCAGCTCAACGAGACGGGCGTGCTTCGAGCCTGCTCTCGGTGACTGAACCGGATCGGGGCGAGCGATCGGACTCGGCTCGGGAGCCATGCCGCCACGACACCCCGCCAGGATCAAGACCGCAGCGATGGCCCAACCGCGCATGGGATCGAATGTACCGGAGTCGCGGAGGCGCGTTAGGCGTGTGCCAAGATTCTTGGCTATGAAAGGGGTCGTTCTTGCCGCGGGGATGGGGACCAGGCTCTACCCGGTGACGAAGGTGGTACCCAAGCCGCTCCTGCCTATTGCGAACCGGCCGACTCTCGACTATGCGTTCGACCGGCTCAAGGAGTGCGCGATCACCGACGTCTGTATCGTCGTAGGCTCGAATCGCGATGCGATCGAGTCGTTCCTCGGTGACGGGAGCTCAAGAGGGATTCAGATCACCTACGCGGTCCAGGACGAGCCCAAGGGTCTCGCCCATGCGGTGGCTTGTTCGCGGGAGGCGGTCGGCGAGGAAGACTTCTTGCTCTACCTCGGGGATGCGATCTATGAGAACCCGATCGAGCCGTACGTGCGGCAATACCTCGACTCTGGCTGCGGCAACCTGAACCTGGTGAAGCGAGTGGAGGATCCGCGCAGGTTCGGGGTAGCGACTCTAGAAGGCGACCGTATGGTCAAGCTGGTCGAGAAGCCCGAGGTACCGGAGTCGGATTGGGCGATGGCCGGGATGTACATCTTCAGCGCGGCGGTCTGGCCGATGATCGAGCGACTTTCGCCGAGCGCACGAGGCGAGTATGAGATTAGCGACGCGATCCAGATGATGATCGAGTCGGGTCAGGACGTGCGCGCGGGCAAGTACGTGGGCGAATGGTTCGATACCGGGACGTTAGAGTCTTACCTGGCGACCTCGCGTTTCATCTCGGGCGGTAAGTGCCTCATCGCGGACGGTGCCGAAGTGAGAGCCGAGCTCGGGGAGCACGTGATCGTGGGAGAACGGGCGTCGGTGGAGGCACCGAGCGTGACGGATTCGGTGATCTTGCCTGGTTCTCGAGTTCGGGCCTCGGGAACCGTGAGCGGCTGCTTGATCGGGGGCGACGTGACGTTGACGGGCCTGGTGAACGGGCGCGTCGTGTACGGCGATCTCGAATAGCCTGACCGCAGAAAAGTTGCGGCCCGGACGGAAGGTCCGGGCCGCAGGTTGTCCGATGAGGGATCCGGCTACTCGCCGGTGGCCGCTGCGTCGTCGGTCTTGGCGGGGGCGTCCGCGGTGCCACTATCGGCGGGCGGCGTGCAGCCGACTACGAATGCGCTGAGCAGGCCGATGGCCAGAGCGAATAGAGCGATCTTCTTCATGTTCTTGTTTTCCACCTTGGATCTTTGGCCCGCCCGGCAAGCCGGGTTGACCGCACGACCAGCCTGCCACGAATGCCAGGCACGGACGTTCCGATCATTATAGGCGACGTATGAGAAAGCGCGTTGGTTGCGCAAAAAATCGTCAGTTCTGTGGGTCAAACGGCCAAAGTTTTCCCCACCGTGTCCCGTGGAAGGCAGTGGGAACCGAGAATCCCCATGGTGCCGAAAACGGCTTCCTGAACTCCAATGATGAAAACGACCCTCCCCCTTGCCTTGGTCGCGATCGCGGCCGTCGGCCGCGCCGACATGGTTCTCTTCGATCTCTCTGCCGGGAACTTCTCCCAAGACTGGTCGAACACCGCCATGATCGCCGCGAACGACGACTGGTCCGGCGTGGGAAGCATCACCGGATTCCTTGGCGACACGAACGCAGGTTCTCCCACTGGGGTGGACCCGCAGACGTACCTTGCCCCGAACATGGGCGTCGTAGACGTAATCGCCAACCAAGCGGCCCCCAACTCCCTGGGCAATGGCGGCGTGGCCGAGTTCGACGGGATCACGAACCCCGTCGTTGCGATGCAGGGCTCTGGCTCCGCGGACACGCCCGGCCTGGTGCTCTATATGAACGCAACCGGCCGAACCAACGTCACGATCTCCTACAACGTTCGGGACATTGATGGGAGCCTGGACAACTCGATCCAGCAGGTGGCCCTGCAGTATCGCGTCGGCGGCACGGGGAACTTTGTGAACGTCCCGGCCGGCTATATCGCCGATGCGAGCACCGGGCCGAGCCAGGCGACCTTGGTCACTCCGGTCTCCGCAACGGACGGAGCATGGGACAATGCTTCGATCCTCGAGTTCCGCGTGATCACGGCGAACGCGGTTGGGAGTGACGAGTGGGTGGGCATTGACGACATCACGGTGACGTCGAGCCCGGTTCCCGAGCCGGCGACGCTGACCGCGTTCGGCTTGGGTCTCGCGGCCGTTCTGCGCCGCCGCCGGTAGGAATGTCCACGGCCCTCGGCTGATCTCAGTCCTGGGCCGTTCTTCCCTTTCTGCAACGAGGCGGTAGGTTGCCCGTGTTTGCTACGATATGGGCACGTATATGCGCAGGCTTGCCATAATCGTGCTCGCGAGCGGTTTCGCGCTCGTTGCCAGTGCGCAACCGTTCACGCTGGGCTACCGAAAGGTCTTCCCGAGATTCCCCTCTGATCAAGGCGCGTACCCGATCGAGGTCAGCGTCAAGGGAGGACGGAACCCTGTCCGTGGGATCGTCTACATCGAATCCGGAACCGCCTCGGTCTCTGCACCCTTCGAATTGGAGGCGGGCGGGTCGAAGGTGGCCACGCTCTACCCGCTTTCCGACAATTCGTACTCCGATCTCAAGCTAGGGGCGGAGACGGATCAGGGCTCCACCGAGCTAAGCATCCCAGCCGAGCCGCAGGTGGCACAAGGTCAGGCCAGCGTCATCGGGATTACAGACACGGCCGGAATCCTCCAGTTCCTGCCGCAGGCGAAATGGAGGTCTGCCACGTGCACGCCAGAGGAGGCGCCCGAACGATCGGTCGGCTACCGCGGCCTTCAACTCGTGATCTTGGGGGCGGGGGCGGAGCGGATGAAAGACTCGGCCGTGGCTGCGCTCAAGAGCTATGTCCTGGGCGGGGGCACCCTCGTCTTCGTCGGGGGCACCAACACCCCGCTCATCAACGACCCTCGCTGGGCCGGTGTAGTGCCGGTGGGTGTGGGTCGAGCCATATCGGCCCTACCTCCACCACACGTTCGAGCTTTCTTCGGGATCCCGGCAAACCGGACTGTCGCCGCTGTCCAAGCGAGTCCCTTGCCCGGTAGCATGGACCGAGATGCGGGTGAGATGGCTTGGGTCGTCTCCCGACGCGTCGGCACAGGGGTGGTGTTCTTTTGGGCCTGCGATCCCTTCGAATCTGTGAATCGCACTTGGTCCAGGCGTGCGGGGGCCGTTCGAGAGAGCGCGGAGCTTGCCGCGAAGCTGGGGGCCAAGACCCAGGCGAAGCCGCCCGAGCCCTGGGAGGCGACCCCCGTCCAACGCGGTGCTGACGCTTTCCTGCTCCAAGTTCCCGACGCAAGGGTCGTAATCGGTGGCCTCGCTCTCTATGGCCTGCTCGTCGTCCCCCTCGTGCTCTTCGGGCTGAATCGGCTTGGGCATGCGCCTTGGGCGTGGGTGGCGCTCCCGCTGGCGAGCATCGGGTTCAGTGCGTTCATCGCAAGTTCGGCACAGCAGGTGACCAAAGCCGAGGCAGGGAAGGCGACCACGGGCACGCTCGCTTTCGACGACGATTCCCAGGCGGGAATCTTCTGGGGGACGCAGCAGATCTTCGTCCCCGAAGCCGGGCCCAAGGATCTGCGGCTGCAAGGGGTGGAGCTCTTGCGTCCTACCACCCAGAACCAGTTCGAAATGCCGACCCGTTCGCCTTGGAGGGGCGTGATCCTCGATGTCGGCGAGATCGCGGTCCCGCGCCTCGACCTACCACCCTTGGCATTTCGTGAGTTCGAGTTGGACCAGGTCGTCCCGCGCCCCGGTACGCTCAGGCTCGCGCGGACTCAGGGAGGCCTGAAGCTGACGAACTCAACGCCTTGGAAGTTCGGGCCGGGCTCTTTGAGCCAAGGCGGCCAGACTTGGGTGGTTCCTGAACTGGAAGCAGGCAAGTCGGCTGCGCTCAATGGGGCTCCGCGCGGCGGGGCGGGCCTTCGGTACGTCTATTCTGCCAAGACGCACGATGCCCCGATCGGTGTGACCCTCCTGTCCGAGTCTCGGGCCTCGGCGGGTGCGACCGTGGTTTGGACGCTCGACGCCGATGGAGGCGCACAATGAACACTTGGCAGGCACTCGTCGCCGACAATCCCCTGCTCAAGCTGGTCATGGCTTCGAGCGTCAGGATCTTTACGCGAACTGGGCTCCGGACGACGAAGACCGCAATCTGGTTCGTAGGCGTGCTCGTGCTCTGCGTGACTTTGCTCGCAGGCTACTTCGCCGAGTACTTGTTCTGGCAGATTTTCTTGATCCCTCTCTTACTGATGGTCATCTTGATCCCGCTCGCCGTCCTCCACGGCTCTATCGCTGGGGAGCGGGAGAAGCGAAGCATCGAAGTGCTCCTCGTCGCTCCGCTTACGTCGGCTCAAATCCTGTTCGCGAAAGTGTCCAAGGGGGTCTTGCCCGTTGCGGTGACCATCGCGTTGTTCATCCCGGTGGCGCTCGCCATAGAAATCGGACACATTTGGAAGCCGATGCTCTCGCCAGTGCGCTCGGTTCTCCCATCGTGGCAAACCTTCCTTCTCGCTATGGCGGTGGTCGCTTCCTCCGCGATGTTCTCCGCCGGGCTCACGATGTTCGTCTCGGCCAGGGCGAAGACGACGGGAGCTGCCTTGATCGGATCCCTGTTCGCCCTTTTGGCTTGGCTTGTCGGACTTCCGATCCTAGACGTCTCGATCAGCGGTTTCGGGGCGAGGCCCGACTCTCAGCTCGAGCTCTACCACACGAACCCTTTCTGGGTGGTGGGCTCCCTCATCTCGGGGCAGGGCGCAAGCCCGAGCGAGCCGATCCGTGACTCCATCGCACTGAGCTTGGCCCTCGTGGTGTTTTCGATCCTGCTCCTGGTCGTATCTCGCGGGAAGGTCCGCGAGTTCTGGGGGAAGCGCGATGCTTGAAGTCCAGGGGCTCACGAAGAGCTACGGCCCTTTGCTCGCCGCGGACGATGTCTCCTTCCGGCTCAAGCCGGGCGAGATCTTTGGGTTCATTGGTTCGAACGGCGCGGGCAAGACTACGACGATCCGGATGCTGGCGACCCTCCTCGAACCGGACGCGGGCACGGCGACGCTCAACGGGATGGATCTCCGCCGCGACACGATGGCGATCCGCAAGGCGATCGGGTACATGCCCGATTTCTTCGGGCTCTATGACGATGTCAAGGTGTGGGAGTACCTGGACTTCTTTGCCACCATCTACCGCGTCCCCCAGAGGGACCGGAAGGCGGTTATCGGCAACGTGCTCGAACTCGTCAACCTCACGGGCAAGTCGCTAGCGATGGCCGGATCGCTTTCCAGGGGGATGCAGCAGCGCCTCGCCCTCGCCCGCTGCCTGATCCACGATCCCACCCTACTTTTGCTCGACGAGCCGGCCAGCGGCCTCGACCCCCGCGCCCGGGCGGAATTGAAGGATCTCATCCTCGAGTTGGGTCAGATGGGCAAGATCGTGATCGTGAGCTCGCACATCCTGCCCGAGCTCGCGGCCTTCTGCAACTCCGTCGGCATCATCGAGCGCGGCCGGATGATCGCGTGCGGCGCGGTCGAGGACATCGTGGCCGGAATCTCCCAGAACCGAGTGCTGGAGCTTCGCTTCCTCGGAGACGCCCCCGCGGCCAGCATGTGGCTGCACAATCGTGAGAACGTCCTCGACACCCAACTCACGGGAGAGCGCACCGTCCGGCTCGACTTCCAGGGCGGGGACGAGGAGCAGGCGACGCTCGTCGCCGAGATCATTCAGGAAGGTTATCCCTTAGTCTCCCTGCGCGAGTCGGCGGTGGACCTCGAGGACGTGTTCCTCAAGGTGACGACGGGGGCAGTGAACTAGGGTGCGGGCGGTCACCGACTGGATGTCCGAACAGTGGCGGACCTACGTGGGAAACGCCGGGTCGGTGCGCGACTTGCGCTCGAACATGCGAGGTTGGAACACCCCAGTGATCCTGTTCTGCTACCTCGGCTTCATGGTGCTCGCGGCAGGGGTGTTCTATCTCGGGATCTCCTCCTCCGCCGGGGGAAAGGTTTCCATCAGCCGGATTCAGGCGGACTTGACCGGATTTGCCTATATGGTGCTGGGGATGACGGAGCTCTTGGTGGGGCTGATCGCGCCCGCTCTCGTTTGCTCCTCCATCGTCGGGGAGTACCAGCGCCGCTCCATTGACCTGGTCTTCAGCTCCCCGGTTGGGACGAAGTACTTCCTCATCGGAAAGCTCCTGAGCTCGTATCGGTACGTCGTGCTCCTTATCTTCATGATCCTTCCCGTTCTGAGCGTGGGAGTGGTTTTGGGGGGGATCACGATGAGGTGGGTCGCCGAGACCTTGTTCATGGCGTCCATGCACGGGCTGCTCTACACTGCCGTCGCCTTGCCGATCGCGTGCACTTCTGCCAAGATTGTGCCCGCCGCCGCGTATAGCTTGATCGCCTGCATCGCCATCGCGCTCCAGCCGTTGATCTTGATGGTTCCTTCGCTCGCGGCCGGCGCCAGCAGCTTCCTTGCGTCCATGACCCCATTCATGGCGCTTCCTTCGCAGGGAACCACGACCTTGCTCTTCGGTACCGCGATGCCGAACTGGCTCCTGGGTTCTCTCGCGATCTTGTTGCTGGTTCGTGTCTTCACGGTCGGGGCCGGTTCTGCGCTGAGCCAAGCAGGTTCAGCCGATACGATGAGCCTTCGCATCCACAGCTTGTTTCTGGTCGCCTTGGTCACCGTCCTCGTGTCCTTGAGCCTGGGAGCCTCGATCCCGTTTGCTCCGTCCGGCGGCTCGGCCGGGGGGGCCTCGGGTCACGCGATCTTCTTTTTCATCGTCTGCTGCTATCTCTATGTGTCCTTGCCCTTCGTCTCCGTCTGGTCGTACGCGTCGGATCGGAAGTCGTACCCGAACGGACTGTTCTTAGCGCGTTTGGCCCTTCGCGGAACCCCTGCCTCCGGCCTGCCGTTCCTTATTTCATTAGTGCTGACCGCGACCTTGGGAACGTTTGCGATGCGATGGTTCGGCGATCTGTCCACGCTCTTTTTGGACGCTCCGTACGTCTTTGCCTCCTGGGCCTTCGTTCTTTTGGGGTGGTCGTTCGGCTGGATGGGTTCACTGCTCGGCGGCAACCAGGGCGTTTCAGGTTCCCGCAGGCTCTTCATGGCCTTTACGGTCGTGTTCTTCACCGTGCCGTGGGTCGTCCTGGGATGGATCAGTTCCGTACTCCGGGATAGCTCCGTTGCAACGTTGTGGAACCCATTGACGTTCATCGGTTCGGAGCCCCAGGTCGCGATGGCCAAGGGTGCGGGAATGCTACTGGCGGCCACGGTCATCGGGCTCTTTGCCGAGATCGGGCGCAAGAGTCAGGCACAGAGCATGGAGTCAAGATATGTCGGAGTTTGAGAGGTCGTTGCAGCCGTTTCGTCGTCGGCTACGAGTCGTGGGCGCGTGGGCTGGCCTAGCTTACGGGGTGTGCCTGGGCGCACTAGTCGCCGGCGTTTGGGTGGCTTTGGACTTCGCCCGACTTGCGTATGCGGATTGGGGGCAGCTCGCAGTCGCGGTAGGTGCTTGCGCTCTGGCCGGGTCGGTGGCGGGGGCGGTGTGGCGGTGGGATCCCATCGCGGTGGCCCGGTCCGTTGACCTGAGGGGGCAGCTCCGAGACCGCGCGGTGAGCGCCGAGGAAGCGGGGAAGGACGAGTTCGCCCAGGCGGTGCGGCACGATGCGGTGAGCCGAGTGTCTGAGCTCGATCCAGCCGTCCTCTATCCCCTCCGCGCCCGTCGAACCCAGTTGATCGCAGCCGTCTCAGTTGCGGCCGTGGCGCTTGTATTTGGTCTGGGGAGCTCTCCGCTCCTTCGCGGGCCGAAGTCTGCCGAGGAGCGGGCAGAGCTTGCCAAGGCGGGCCAAGCCGTCGTCCGCGTCGCCAAGCCCCTGGGCGAGCGACCGAAGTCCGGCCCCATGGCGGCTGGGGATCGCAAGCTCGCGTCCGACATGAACCGGCTGGGCGAGGATCTCCAGCGAGGGCGCGTGAACCGGGAAGAAGCCATGAGAACGGCGAACAAGCTTGCCGAGCAGGCAGAGCGCCAGGCGAAAGCCCATGTGGAAGAAGCAAAGGCCGAGATCGCCAAGGCTCAGACCGCCCTCCGGCAATACCAACAAAGCCAGCTCTCGGAAGCCGGAGTGGACATGGAGAAGCTCGACGCCATCGAGCTCAGCCAGGAGCAGTTGGAGTTCATCGAGAAGGAGAGGGTCGAACAGGGCTGGAAGAACGAGCGGAGCGAGGGCGAGAGCGAGAAGCTCGACCAACTCGGCCTCAAGGAGGACGCGCGGGCCCTCGCAGAGCTCTCGCCGCAACAGAGGGATCAGCTTCGGCAGGCCACGAACGAGCGCATGGCTGAGCTTCAGCGACAGATTGATAAGATGGACTCGCTCCCCCCGGAACAGCGCAAGGCCATGGAGCGACAGATCGCGGAGGCGCGCAGGCAGATGGAAGAGATGCGGGACCTCATGCAATCGCTCGAGATGAGCGAGGACGTCGAGAAGGCACTGCGGGAGCTCGCGCAGAGCCCCGAGGCACAGGAGCTCGCGAAGAAGTTGCAGGAGATGCAGAGCATGGCCCAGCAGCAGAGCGAGGGAAAGCAGCCCGACCCTGAGCAACTCAAGCAGATGGCGGAGCAGATGAAGCAGCTCGCCGAGAAGCTCAAGGACCCTGCCACCCGAGCCGCCATGAAGGAGATGATGAAGAAGGCCCTCGAAGAGATGGAGAGCGGCAAGATGTCGAAGGAGTCCGCTCAGCAGATGGCCGCGGCCCTGGGGATGATGCAGGAGCTCCAGAACCCAGGCGGCGGCGGGACAGGCTCCCAAGACCAGTTCGCAGACACAGGGAAGATCGTCCGGTCCGAGAAGGAGATGGAGACCAAGGGCAAGACGACCAAGACCGGGGTCCGAGGCGAGTGGGGCAAAGGAGGCAAGGAGTACAACGTGGAGCTGAAAGCGCCCACCCAACTGGGCAGCAAGTCAAGCGTGCCGTACCGCAAGATCCTTCCCAGCTATAAGAAGGCGGCCGAGAGCGCAGTGGACCGCGACCTGGTTCCACGAGAGCACGAGAAACGAGTCAAAGAGTATTTCGATTCCCTAGGGAAAGGCTAGCGATGGAAGCACAACAGGAAGCAAGCTGGTTCCGGGACAAGTTCCTGGAGATCAAGGACATGGTGGGCCGGGTGATCGTCGGCCAAGATCAGGTCGTGGAGTCCACACTGGTGGCCCTGGCCGCAAACGGACACGTCCTCCTCGAAGGATTGCCAGGGCTTGGGAAGACCCTGCTCGTCCGTACCCTCTCCGAAGCTGTCAGCCTTCCCTTCAGCCGGATTCAGTTCACGCCGGACATGATGCCCGCCGACGTGACCGGAACGAACGTCTTGGTTCAGTCCAGAGAAGGCGAACGAGCCTTCGAGTTCCGCAAGGGTCCCGTCTTTGCGAACCTTGTTCTCGCGGACGAGATCAACCGGGCCACTCCCAAGACGCAGTCGGCCCTCCTCGAGGCGATGCAGGAGCACCGCGTGACGGTCGGTGGGGTGCAGAACGAGCTTCCGGAGCCGTTCTTGGTGATGGCGACTCAAAACCCCATCGAGCAGGAAGGAACCTACCCGCTCCCTGAGGCACAACTGGATCGGTTCTTCTTCAAACTGCTCGTGCCGTTCCCGGATCGGGCGGACCTGGCCCGAATCGTTCAGCAGACGACGGGCACGGAGGAGCCCGTCACCGCTCACGTCGCGACGGGCGAGGACGTTCTCAAGATGCGCGAGGTCGTAAGGAAGGTCGTGCTCGCCGAAGACGTGCTCGCGCGCGGTTTGGCGATCGTGCTGGGAACGCACCCCGAAGGTGAAGGCACGACCGACCATGCCAAGAAATACGTCCGCTATGGGGCATCTCCCAGGGGGGCGCAGGCCCTCGTCACGGCGGCCAAGGTGTATGCCCTGCTCGACTCGCGCTTCAACGTCTCGTTCGAAGATCTCAAGCGCGCGGCACGACCCGCGCTCCGGCACCGCATCGTACTGAACTACGAGGCCGAGGCCGAGGGCGTCACCACCGACCAGGTCGTCGGCCAGGCACTTGCGAGCGTGGAGCGTGGGACCAAGGATCCCATCGGAGTCTAGAGGGCTCCACTCGTGCCGGTCGTCGCGCTCGCCCCTCAGGAGAGCCGTATCCTTCAGGGAGTGCGGATCCGTCCTCGCCGCCAGTTCTCGGGCCGGGCCCGAGGCGAGAGAACGAGCGCGCGCAAGGGTGTGAGCATCGAGTTTGCGGACTACCGCGAGTACGCTGACGGGGACGACTTGCGCCACCTTGACTGGAACATCCTCGCACGGCTCGGACACCCAGTCGTCAAAACCTATCAGGACGAGGAGGACCTCGCAGTCCACCTTTTGGTGGACACGAGTCCTTCCATGGAGTTCGGCGAGCCGACAAAACTTCTGATCGCGTGCCGGGTCGGGCTCGCCCTCACGTACGTGGCCCTTTGCGGAGGAGACACGATCTATGGACACGCATTGGGAGGGCGTGGCGCACCCCGTCCAGCGACACGGGGGCGCATTGGGGTTCAGAGGGTGGCCGACTGGCTCGGCAGGCTCGCATCCACCGAGGGCGACTCGCTCCTGGAGGCGTCACGGCGGTTCGCTCGATCCGGGGCGCAGCCGGGAGTGGTGGTCTTCCTCTCCGACGGTCTGGATCCTCTGGTGTCTCGGGCCGTCCAAGTAGTGGCGGACCGGGGCCACGAGGTCTGGTTCGTCCAAGTCCTCACGGAGATGGAGCTCGATCCCGATCTGGAGGGCGACCTCTTGCTCGTGGACAGTGAGTCATCGCTCGAACAGGAGATGACCGCGAACTCGGTGGCGATCGCGTCCTACCGCAAGGCACTGATCTCGCACAACGAGGAGATCGGTGAGGCTTGTGCGCGCGTTGGCGGCCGATATGCGCAGGTCCAGGTCGGCAAGCCGCTCTCTGCGTTCTTGACCGGCTCTCTCCGCAAGGAGGGGTGGGTCGAGTGAACCTCCAGTCCCCTGGAGCCCTGCTCTGGCTGATCCCTCTCGCCGGGACGATTCTCGCCCTCTACCTGATGAAGATGCGCAGGCGCAGGCTCGTCGTGCCCGCGGTTTTCCTTTGGCCCGAGCGCCAGGACGAGGTGCGCGCCAACGCCCTTTTCCAACGGTTGCGCTTCTCGTGGCTGTTGCTCTTGCAGCTCCTGGCCGCCCTCGCGATCGTCCTCGTCCTTGCCCGCCCCCAACTCCTCCAGCGCGGGCTCGCAGGCAAGGTCACCGCGATCGTCGTGGACACGAGCTCGAGCATGGGTGCATCCGATGTCGTTCCCAATCGCTTCGGAGCCGCGAGGAAGGCGGTTGCAGACATGATCGAGGCGGCTGCGCCCAGCGACCGGCTTGCCCTGATCGAAGCCGGCCCCACACCCAGGGTCGTGTTTCCGCTCAGCAGCGACCCGGTCGCTCAGCGGCGCGGGCTCGAGCAGATGAAGCGGTATGACGCGGAGTCGGACGTCGGTGAGGCCCTGAGGCTTGCCTCCTCGCTCGTCGGTACGACCCAGGGCGGAACGATCCTCCTACTCAGCGACGGTGCCTTCGAACCGATCCAAGACTTCGTGCCTGGCAAGGCCAAGGTCGTCTTCATGCAAGTTGGGTCGAAGTCCGAGAACGTGGCCGTGCAAGCGTTGGGCAGTAGCGAGGGTCCACAGGGCAAGCTGCTCTATTGTGGGCTTAAGAATTTCGGCTCTCAACCCGCCAGGGTTCGTCTCACGATCCTTGCCGACGGGAGGGCGATGGACTCCACCGATGCCGCGCTCGATGCGCAGGGAACTTGGGGCAAGACGCTTCGTGTTCCGCGCGAGACGAAGGTCTTTGAAGCGAGGATCGAGCAGGGTGGCGGGTTTCTCCAGTCGGACGACGTGGCGTACCACGTGAACGAGCCCGGAGCCGTGCTACGGGTCTTGCTGGTGGGCCCAGGGGACTTCTTCACGGAGCGGGCACTGGTCCTCGATCCGCGCGTCACGCTGGATCGGGCGACGTCCCTCCCCACGAGCGAGGCACTGGGCGCAGGAGGCCCCAGCAACTATGACGTGGTCGTCTTCTCGGGAACGGCAGAGAAGCCGTGCAAGGCGAAGGGCGTCCTGACCTTGGGTCGCGCTGGGGATTCGAGCCCGGTCAAGGTCACGGGCAAGTACGCCAAACCGGCATCTTTCGTCCCCACGCACGACGATCTGGTTCGTGGGGTGCGCTTTGACGGCGTCTATGTGGACACGGGTGAGCGGGTACGGCCGGTAGGCTCTGGAAGGATCGTCCTCGATAGCGACAAGGGGCCGATCATCGTTGCCTCCTCGGGGGCCCGACGCCAGGTTTACACCTCGTTCGCGCCGCTCGAATCCGATTTTCCCCTCTCGGTCGGCTTCCCGATCTTTATTGCGAACGCGCTCGACTTCCTCGCCCCGCGGGCGCTGGGTGCGAACCTTGCCGTGAGTCCGGCGAGGTCTCAAGTTCTCCCTTGGCCGACTGACGGCACCGTGGTGATTGCCGGCCCTGCCGGTTTCTCGGCACAGGCGGAGAGCCGGGACGGGAGGCTGACGGTCAAGGGCCTCGACCGTGTCGGGGTCTATACGGTCGGTCGTGGCAAGGGCGCGAAACGCCTGCTTGCCGGACTGAGAAGCGACGCGGAGAGCAACATCGCTCCACGGTCCGTTGTCCAGTTGGGGGGTGAGCAGGTGGCCCGGCTCGCCTCGCCGGTGCGGTTCGCTGACTTTTGGCGGCCGATCCTCCTCCTCCTCCTCGCGATCTTGGCCGTCGAGTGGTGGCTCTATGGACGGCTCTCATGATCCGCTTCCAAGAGCCATGGTTCGCGCTCCTGCTCCTTCCCATCGCGGCGGGGCTATGGTACACGTGGCGGTCGTTCGCAGGGATGGCCAGGGCCCGCAAGCGTGCCGCGTTCGTCGTGAGGGCCTTGCTCGCGACGCTCATCGTCCTGTGCCTCACGGGCCCGGTCGCTAGGCAACAGAACCGAGGACTCGCGACCATGTTCGTGATGGATCGCTCGGACAGCGTGACGGAGAGCGAGGCCAAGAGAGCGACCAAGTTTGTGGACGAAGCGATGCGCGCCCTCGGTCCCGAAGACGTGGCCGGCGTGGTCTCGTTCGGCCGCTATGCGCAGGTCGAGTCCGTGCCCGGCGGGCGTCGCAGCCTGACTGCGTTCGAGACCGAGGTGGACGGGTCTTCCTCGGACCTGGCCGGTGCGATCCGCCTGGCATCTGCCAGTCTGCCCGAGGGCAAGGGAAGGCGGATCGTGGTCCTTTCGGACGGGCACGAGACCCGTGGCGACGCGCTCTCAGCCGTCGAGGCTGCCACGATGGAAGGCGTTCAAGTGGACGTCTTCCCTTTAGGGAGCGACACTCGAAGGAGGGAAGTGACCGTCGTCGAGCTCCAGACGCCGAACGAGCGTCGGGCTGAGGAGCCTTTCGACGCTCGCGTCCTGGTGGATTCGAGCGAGGCCCAGGACGCGGTGCTTGTGCTGGAGCGGGACGGCTCGATCGTCGCCCGCCAAGCGGTGCGTCTTGAGAAAGGCAAGTCCACGGTCGTCTTGCCGCAGAAACTCACCAAGCCCGGCTTCTATCGCTATCGGGCGACGATCGAGCCGACTCTGGACACGGACAACCGCAACAACGTCGGTGCTTCCTTCACCAGTGTTCGAGGGAAGCCCCAGGTGCTGGTGCTCCAAGGGGACACCTCGCACCGAGAACTGGCGAACGCTCTGCAAGCACAAGGGATCGCGGTCACCCTGCGGGGCCCGGCTGGCGTCCCGCTCCGTGCGGAGGAACTCCAAGGATATGACGCGGTGTTCTTCAACGACCTCCCTGCGAGCGTGATGGAGCCTGCGCAGATGGCGATGTTCCGCGCCGCGGTTCGGGACACCGCGATCGGCTTTGCCATGATCGGGGGCGAAGGGTCGTTCCTTCCGGGGGGTTGGTTCGGCACTCCGGTGGCGGACATCCTGGCCGTTGACCTTAACGTGCGGCAAAGAAAATCCTTCCCAAGCACGACCGTGCTCGTGGTGGTGGACGCTTCCGGCAGCATGGCGGCGATGGAAGGGGGCGTCCAGAAGATCCAACTCGCCGCGACCGCAGCCGTCGAGACCGTGAACCTCCTCTCGTCGCTCGATCGTGTCGGTGTCGCTGGGAGCACGGACGGGATCGAGTTCGTCGCCAAGATCCAGCCCTTGGAAGACAAGGAGAGGGTCAAGTCCGAGATCAGGAAGCTCCGCCCAGGCATGGGAGGAATCTATGCCGAGCCCTCGATCCGGTTTGCGAAGGATCAATTGACTCGGCAGGACACCAAGGTCCGCCACTTCCTGCTGCTCGCCGATGGCGACGACGTGGACGCCTATGGAAACTCCATCGAGCTCATCAGCGAGATGAGGGCGGCGAAGATCACCACGAGCGTGGTCGCGATCGGTGACGGGAAGGACGTGGCGTTCTTGAGAGCGGTCGCCGCCGCAGGCGGAGGACGGTTCTACCTCGCGCGGAGCGCCTCGAAGCTACCCGCGATCTTCACTCAGGACGTTGCCCTGATGTCGAGGTCGGCGATCGAGGAACTCACGTTCGTACCCCAGGTTCGATCCTACGATGATGCCCTGCGTGGACTGGAAGGAGGGCTGCCGGCACTCTTTGCGTACTGCCTGAGCTCGCCCAGGCCGCTCGCCAAGACCTCGATGGTCTCACCCAAGTCCGACCCGATCCTTGCGACTTGGAGATTCGGGTTGGGGGAGAGCCTTGCCTTCACCTCGGACGCTCAGGCGAGATGGGCGAGCCGGTGGGTGGCTTGGGAGGGCTTCGGCCAGTTCTGGGCGCAGGCGGCACGCTCGCTGAGCCGGTCCATCACCCAGAACGAGTACGGCTTCACGGTCCGGCACGAGGGCGGCAAGGGGGTGCTCGAGCTTTCGGCCAAGGATCGCTTGGGCAACCCGGTCTCGGTCGAGGGCCTCAAGGTCCGGGTCAGCGGGCCCAAGGGGGAAGCCCAGGAAGTCTTGCTGACCCAAGAGGCTCCGGGTACGTTCTCCGGGAAGTTCGACGCTACCGACCTGGGAAGCTACATCGTGACCGCGAGCGAACCAGGCCCGAACGGCGAGGCGAGGGTGAGCGCGAACGGCTTTAGCGTGCCGTACCCACCGGAGTACCGCTCCTTCGCGACGAACATGCCCATGTTGAACGCGATCACCGAGGGTTCTGGAGGTCGGGTGCTGAAAGAACCGCGCGAGGCCCTTCGTCCTCTCACTCGGCCTGGGGACTCGGTCAGCGAGCTTTGGCCGCTCCTTGCCCTTGCAGCCGCTCTGTTGGTGCCGCTCGATGTCGCGATCCGAAGGCTGGCCGTGCCTTGGGCCTCGGTTTGGGCTTGGGTTCGACGGCGGGCATATACACCAGAGGCCGTGCAGGAAGCGAGGCTCAGCACGGCGGCAAGGCACGAGGAGACGGCAGACGAGCCCTCGCTCACGCAACCAGGAGCGGAGCCTTCCGTGCCGCGTCCGGCCGCCCCGGCCCCAGGCCCGGCCCAAAGGCCTTCGAGCGCAGGCACCCAGCTTCTCGAACGGAGAAAGGCAAGGCAGAGACGGCCATAATCTGGCTATGGAGACCGCCACACCGCCAGCCTTGTGGGATAGGGCCGCAGCGGAGGGCCTGGACGATCTCGGCAGGCTCGTCCTTGCTTCCAACCTCTTGGGCCGCGATCCTACGGTGACGAACTTCGGCGGGGGCAACACCTCGGTGAAGGCCGTCGAGCGTGATCCGCTCACGGGCGAGCCGGTCGAGGTTCTCTGGGTGAAGGGTTCGGGCGGCGATCTGGGGACGGCCCATCGCGCCAGCTTCGCCTCGCTCTCCATGTCGCGGCTTCTGGCGATTCCGGCCCTGGTGGAGTCGCGCGGCATGCACGAGGACGAGGTCGTCCGTCTCTATCCGCACTGCAGTTTCGGGGGGAACCCGGTCGCTTGCTCGATTGACACGGCCCTTCATGCCTACGTCCCGGCCAAGGCGGTCTCCCACATGCACGCCGACGCGGTGATCGCGATCGCGGCGTCCGCCGATGCGGAGAGACTCTGCGGCGAGATATGGGGAGAGGACATGTTCTTCCTCCCCTGGAAGCGACCCGGCTATGAGCTCGGTCGCATGCTCGCGGACGGCGCGTCCGCCCACCCCGATGCCCGTGGTGCGTTGATGGGCCAGCACGGCTTCATTTGCTGGGCGGAGGACTGGGAGGCGTGCTATGCGCTCACGCTCGACATCATCCAGCGGGCTCAACGGTACCTGGAGCAGCACGGTCGCCCTATACCCCTGGGTCAGGCGGTCGCCAGGCCAGCCCGACCCGATTGGTCCGACATCCTGCCCCGGCTCCGCGGGCTCACCTCGCACGAGGGTCGCAAGCTGGTTTGCCATGTGGACGACTCCGAGGAGGCCCTTGCGTTTCTTGACGCGTCGCGCGGGAAGGAGATGGCGAGACTGGGGACGAGCTGCCCTGACCACTTCTTGCGGACCAAAGTGCGTCCGCTCTGGCTCGAGCCGGGCGAGCTTGGGCCACAACTCGAGGAGTTCCGAGCAGAGTATCGCGGCTACTATTCCCGTTGCCGACGGCCGGACAGCCCCGAGATTCGGAACCCTAACCCGTCGCTCGTGCTGGTGCCAGGGGGTGGGATCGTCGGATGGGCCCGCGATCCGCGCGAGTCTAGGATCACGACGGAGTTCTTCCGCAACGCGATCCGAGTGATGTCGGGCGCCGAAGCAGTCTCCCAGTACATCGCCTTGGCGGAACAAGAGGCTTTCGACATCGAGTATTGGGCACTAGAGGAAGCGAAGCTCCGTCGGATGCCTCCCGAAAAGGAGCTCTCCCGCTCGGTCGCCCTCGTGACGGGCGCGGCCCAAGGGATCGGGAAGGCGACGGCAATGCACCTGGCCGAACTGGGCTCGTGCGTGGTCCTTCTGGATCGAGACACCCACGCCCTCGACCAAACGGTGGAGGACGTTCAGGCGGTCGGAGTGCCGGAGGGTGTGGTCGGAGTTGCGACCGATGTCACCGACGACGCTGCGCTCAAACGGGGATTCGCGGAGGCCGTTTATCGCTTCGGTGGGGTGGATACCGTCGTGGTGAACGCCGGGGTAGCCCGACGGGGCCGGGCCGCTGAGACGAGCGACGAGGACTATGACCTGCTCGCCTCCGTGCTCATGAGGGCCTATTGGCAGACCGCTGCCCACGGACTCCGGGTGATGGAGCGGCAAGCCTTGGGCGGCTCGATCGTCTTCGTCGCCTCGAAGAACGGGGTCGCGGCAGGCTCCAAGGCGGCCGTCTACTCGGCCGCCAAGGCCTTCGAGCTCCACTTGGCCAGGACGATCGCCGTGGACTACGCGGCCCAGGGGATACGGGCCAACTCCGTCAACCCGGACGCAGTGCTCACGGGCTCGGGCATCTGGAGCGCGGAGTGGCGGGCGCAGACCGCAAGCTCGCTCGGGATCGCGCCCGAGGACCTCGAAGAGCACTATCGGGAGCGCTCGCTCCTGCGCAGGGAGGTCCTGCCCGAGCATGTGGCGGAAGCGGTCGCATGGCTCGCGAGCGAGGCTCGGAGCTCCCGCACCACGGGTGCCACCATCCCCGTGGACGGCGGCAACCGCGAGGGGTTCCTGCGCTGAAGGCGGTCGCGGTGGACCTGGGGGCGAGCTCGGCGCGAATCGCGCTCGGAACGCTCGAGGGTGACACTGTGACCCACCATACGGTGAGACAGGTCGAGCACTCACCCGTGGGCCGCGACTGGGATCTACGGTTGCTCGTGGAGGTGTGCCGGAGCGCTTGGGGGCTTGCCGAATCGGAGGGAGCGAGCCTGGGGATTGACACTTGGGGGGTAGACCACGGCATCCTGCTCGAAGATGGCGATGTGCTCGGCCCGGTTTGCTACCGCGACGCGAGCCACGCAAGGGCGCACGCAAGGCTCGCATCGAGGCACTCGGAACTGTTCCACCTGACGGGAGTCGCGGCTCAACCGTTCAACACGGTGTTTCAGTTGGCAGCGAGGGCGGAGGAGGACCCGAGTCTGCCAGAACATAGCGAGTGGCTGCTCCTCCCCGACTTGCTCGCACATCTCCTGGGCGCGCAGAGGAGCTATGAGGCGACGATTGCCTCCACCACCCAGTTGGTGGGGTTGGACGGCAAGTGGTGCCCTGAGGCGTTCGCGATGTGTGGGTGGCCTGTTCCCACCCAAGACCCGTGGCTAGGGGGCATCGAAGACCTCGCCGGGGTGCCTTTGGTCAGGGTGGCGGGGCACGACACCGCCTCCGCCGTACTCGGGCTTGGTCCCTTCGCACCGGACGAGGCCTTCGCCAATTTAGGGACCTGGACGCTGGTGGGAAAGCTCGTACCGAGGCCGGTCGTGAGCGAGGACACCAGGGAACTGGGCTGGACGAACGAGCTGGGCGCAGACGGGAACACACGGCTCACCAAGAACGTGCCCGGATTCTATATCGCAAACCGGGTGCACTCGGAACTCTTCTCTGACATGGACCTCCCCGCTTGGCTGGCGGGCGCTGCGGAGGGCGCCGTGTTCGACGTTCATGACCCGAGGCTCTTCAGCCCTCGTTCCATGTCGGAGGCGGTGGTCGAGGTCTTGGGGGCGCGTCCCGCGTCTCATGTTGAGTGGGCGGGGAGCCTCGTCCGGTCGCACGTCTCGGCGATCCAATCGGCGCTAAGCGAGCTCTCCTTGCTCTGTGGGCAGGAGATCGGGGGGATCGCGGTGGGCGGGGGCGGTGTTCGCTGTGCTCCCTTCGTCACCCAACTCGGTGGCTTGGGTCGCCTGAGGATCGGGGCCGAGGAGGCGACGGTGCTTGGGAACCTCCTTGCACAGTTCACGGCACGGGGCGCGGCCCATGCTTGAACGGATCGGCGTGTTTTCCACCTGCTTGGCGGACGCTCTCTGGAAGGACGCGCTGGCGGCCACGTACCGCATTCTTGCCCACGTCGGTTTCGAGGCCGTGCCGGTTTCGGGGCAGACTTGCTGCGGGCAGCCGGCCATGAACAATGGGGACTTTGCGTCGGCAAGAGCCGTCTTGGACCGGTCCAGGGCTCAGTGCGCAGGACAAGCCGACGTGGTCGTGCCCAGCACTTCGTGTGCAGCCATGCTCCGGCACGGTGCGAGCCTGCTCTCCGTAGAGGGGGGTTCCACCCAATGGTGGGAGCTTGGCGAGTTCCTATGGAAGAAATGCAGAGTCCGGAGTTGGCCCGCACTGCCCACCCCGCTCCGGGTCGTCTTCCACCCCGCTTGCCACCGGAGGATGCTCGAATCGGACGACTGCCACACTCCGCTGTTGGCCCTCGTTGAAGGACTGGAACTTGTGAAGATCGCCGACGAAGAGCAGTGTTGCGGCTTCGGAGGAAGCTTCTGCGCGACGCACCCGACGATTTCCAGCGGCATCGCACAAGCGAAACTGGGTGCGATCCGAGAGGCCGGGGCAGAGAACGTGGTCTCCACCGACGTCGGTTGCCTTGCCCATCTGGAGGGCGTTGACCGGGCGGGTGGCGGCGGTCTGCGGTTCCAACATTTTGCCGAGGTGCTGGCCGCTTGCCTTTGACCCCTCCTTTCGAGGAGTTCCGTAGGAGTGCCGGCGAGGGCCTAACCCAGAAGATCCGTCTCGCGAGTTCCACAAAGGTGTCCCAAAGGAAGACGGCACTTTCCAGCGCCTTTGGCGACCCTGATTCGGCAAGGATACACGCGGCCGCGATCAAGGACTTTGTCCTATCGAATCTCGGCACCATGCTGGAAGCGTTCGAGGCCGCCGCCGTCCGACGGGGGATCGAAGTGGTTTGGGCGAGGGATGCGCAGGAGGCGAACGAGGCGATCGAGGACGTTTGCCGAGAGGCTCGGCCCAAGGGTGCCCGCGTCGTGAAGGGGAAGTCCATGGCGACGGAAGAGATCGGCTTGAACCACCACTTGGAGCAAGCGGGCCACCATGTGGTGGAGACCGATTTGGGCGAGTTTGTGGTCCAGCTGGACGGTGACCACCCCAGCCACATCGTCACGCCGATCATCCACAAGGACCGCCACGATTCGGCCGCTGCGTTTCGGAAGGCGGGAATCGTCTTGGCGAGCGACGAGCCAGAGGCGATCGCGGAAGGGGCCCGTGCCCACCTGCGAAGTGAGTTCGTCGCGGCGGACGTGGGGATCAGCGGTGCAAACTTCGGCATCGCGGAGACGGGGCGCATCGTGGTCGTCGAGAACGAGGGAAACAACCGTCTGAGCACGACCGCGCCGCACACGCACATCGCCTTGATGGGGATCGAGAAGCTGCTTCCGCGCGAGCGCGACCTCGCGCTCTTTCTGCCTCTCTTGGCCGGATCGGCGACGGGCCAGCCCCTCACGGTCTACACCCACATCATCGGGGGCCCGAGGGAGGCAGCTGAGCAGGACGGCCCCCGCCGCGTCGTCTTGGTCCTGCTGGACAACGGCCGGTCACGGGTGCTCCATTCCCCCGAGAGGGTGATCCTCCGTTGCCTGCGCTGCGGGGCTTGTTTGAACGTCTGCCCGGTCTATCGCGAGGTTTCCGGGCATGCCTATCGTCACGTGTATCCTGGACCGCTCGGTGCTGTGCTCGCCCCTTCTCTCGAAGGGGTGGAAGACTATGGCGACCTCGCGCGCGCTTCCACTTTGTGCGGCGCATGTCAGGAAGCGTGTCCCGTCAACATTCCGATCCCAGACTTGCTGCTCGGCCTCCGGCGGCAGGCGACTCGTCAAGGGTCATGGACGCTCTGGCGCCGCCTCGCCGAGAACGACCGGGCTTGGCGGGCCGCGCTTCGCCTGGTGCCACTAGCACAAACTTTGGCCCCAGGCTGGCGGGAATCCCACGCGAGGCTCGACAACCATAGCACCGCCGCTCAGGGGGAACCGCATGGACGCCCGTGAGGCGGTGCTTCGCGCGGTCGGCCCACCAAGTGGTGGAACCGCCCCGCCCTCTTGGGGCTCTGAGCAACGGGGAGGGATTGCCGAGTTCGAGGCCAACTTCCGCCTGAGCGGAGGGGAGATTGTTGGCGCAGAGGATCTCGCGAGGCTTCCGGGCCGGGCATGGTCTCGCGATCGTGACGTGGGCACCTTGCCGGATGAATGGGGCGAATACACCGACGCATCGCCCTGGGATGCCGACTTGGGGATCACGGGATGCGACGCCCTCGTCCCCGAAACCGGGAGCATCGTGGTCTCCTCGGCTCCGGGCCGGGGCCGATTGACAAGCTTGGCGGTACCGACGCATCTCGTCTGGGCCGACCGTGGCCTGGTCGTGGCAAGTTTGGAGGAGGCGCTCGGAGTGCTCGGCCCGCGAAGCGCGGTGATCGTGACCGGACCCTCCCGCAGCGCAGATATTGAGGGCGTCATGATCCGGGGAGTCCACGGCCCGCGCCGGCTGCTCTTGGTCTGGCGCTGAAGATTCGGCCCACAGCCGCCCGAAAATCCCAAGGGAGAAGGGAGATGGACGAGGCGACCGAAGGAAAGAAGCCCACGCTCAAGGCGAGATGTGACGACCTGGAGAGACGAGTGGAAGTTCTGGAGGCATGGCGGGCAGAAACGTCGGCAGAAGCCGACGCTTCGCCCCCACATGCCCCCGCTAGCGATCCTTCTCCTGCCCAGGGAGACTTGCTGCCTGCCGACGAGATCCGCGCGCTCCTGGGAGGTTCGGACGGAGGCGAAGCCCAAGCGCCTCTCGCAGCGGAGAGCGCCCCCACCGTCGAATACCTCGATCCGCCGACCGAGGAAGAGGAAGAGCCGGTTTGGCCCCCCGAGATCGCGCCCGAACTCCTGATCGAGGCCCTGGCCGTCCTGGACACGTTCCAAGGCAAGCCCGTCATCTTCGCGGCCGAACCCGTGGATCGGGCCGGCGTCTCTTTGGTGATCGAGAAGTGCGGAGTGCAGGTACCCGTGATCGGACGCCCGATCGAGGACATCGTGCCGAGACTGAGAGAGCGATTCCAAAGCCCTGGGTAACTTCCAAGGCCCTCCCAGCGTACTAGTGCTGAGATGCGCCGCGGCTTTACTTTGATCGAGCTTCTGGTCGTGATCGCGATCATTGCGATCTTGGCCGCGATCCTGTTCCCAGTCTTTGCCCAGGCGAAGGAGGCAGCGAAACGGGCGACGTGCCTTTCGAACATGCGGCAGGTCGGAACCTCCTTGATGCTCTACATGGCGGATGCCGACGACCGATTTCCTGACCGGCGCGATCTCAAGTCCTCGTTGCCTGGCGGCTATCGCCCCTGGTCGGGCTGGCCCCCTTCCGATCCGCGGTCTGGCTGGGCGATCGTTGTGCTTCAACCGTATGGTTTTATATCTGAAGTCTTCGCTTGTCCGAGCACGCTGCCGAGGTTCAAGACGGAGCCTCGGGTTTATCAGGAAGCAGGAACCGCGCACACCGGGTTCTGGATGTGGCGGTTCGATAGCACGTCTGACCCGGTCCCGCTCGACAACCTTTGGGGTAAGTCACCGGACCAGGGCTTGGAGGATCTCAGGGCCGCGAACAACCCCGTGATCGGCCAACCCGAAGGGGTAGCAGAGGTCGAAATCGCAGTGGATCCCTACTTCCCCAGAACGATCCCTTCCGTTCCGGACGAACTAAAGGGCAAGACTCCACACATCGGAGGTCGAAACCGTCTCTTCGCCGACGGCCATGCCAAGTACTGGCCTGACCGTCGGACTTGAAGAGCTAGCCCCCGCCCAGCAGTTGCTCCAGGAGGCTGGGTGCGCTAGAGGCCCTTCCGCCCATCGTCTGCACCGCGTTCAGCGACTTGGCGATCTGGCTGAGCAGGTCCTCGAGGTGGGCTCGCCCATAGGGGCCGGCCGCGGTCGGGGCCGCGACCGCAATCCTCTGGCCCAGGGACTTCACCGCCTGTAGCGCCAGGGTTCGCGCGTCGGCGGGCAGGCCGGGGGGTGGGCTCGTGAGAAACCCGGTCAGGATCTCCACGTGGGCGCGTTGGGTTTCTCGGCGCACCGCGTCAATCTCGGCTCCAGTTCCCAACTCGGTCCACACCGCGGAGTCCAAGGACTTGAACAGCTCGGCGAGCGTGAAGCGGTGGGGGTCGCCCATCGTCTTGAACTCATTGTTCACGACCCTGGAGAGGAGGTCAGGAGCGAGAAGTGACCTCACGGCAGAGACCGGCACGGCCGAGATCTCGTCCAGGACGTTGTGCGGCTCCAGGCCGCTCAAGAACGACTCCACCATCCCTGCGTCCGGGTTCGGCGCGAAGCGGTTCATGAGCCGAGTCGGCACCTTGATCGCACCGGCGGCAAGAACATCCTCCGTGATGGCCTTGAGGGCGGCGCGCTGCACGCTTGCGTCCACCGGCTTCAATGTGGGCTGCTCGCCCGCGTCGCCTTTGAAGTTGGCGTTCCGGCGCAAGCCGCCCACGAACCGGACCATTCCTCCCGAGCTCCTGCCGATCGTGCGGAGCAACCGCTCGTACTCGCGAGTCAGGTCGTAGTAGCTCCTGCCATAGCCGGGGAGCCGCTCGTCGAGGTTGCGGAGGAGCCACTTCGACATGGACATGTTCTTCGACCAATAGGTGAGAGGGTCGCTGCCCAGGTCGAACCGGCTGATGTACGGGTCGAACATGTCGGCAGCCTCGTCGGACTGGTAGGCATGCCCGGACTCGTTGTTCTTCGAAGCGAGCTCCGCAAGGGCGGTCTCCTCGGCCCGGGTGCCTGGCGCTCCAAAGTCGCCGTAGCCATAGTGAATCGCCCACATGTCGTAGTCCCCTAGCCCTGGCCCGTAGTACGGGAGCCCTTCCTTGCCGAGCGCCCACAGGTTGAGCGGAATGTAGTCCATCACTGAGGACGCAGTGGACTTCGTGCCAACGATTTCGGCGTTGCCGAGCTCTTGGGTACTGAGTTGGGTGCTGGCGGCGAAGTTGTGTCGCAGCCCTAGGATGTGTCCCATTTCGTGGACGATGAACCCCTCGATGAACTCCTTGATGTAGCGGTCCTCGTCGAGCTTGCCCGGCTCCGAGAGCAGGTTCAAAGCGCTCCAGGCCACACCGGCTTGGTCTGCGGCAGCTCGGAGACAGTCGCAAGCGAAGGGGTTGTGCTTGCGGTTGAGCGGGCGGACAACGCCTTCTAGCTCGCCGGTTGCTGCGCGCATGATGTTCGCGTCCACGGTGATGCTGGCATTGATGATCTCGCCGGTCATGGGGTTGACTCGGAAGTTCGCGACGGCGTAGGCGTCAGCAGGCGAAGCGACCCAACGAAGGACGTTGTATCGCATGTCCGCCGTGTCGAACTCAGGCTCGTCGGACATTTGCTTGACCACGATGGCGTTCTTGAACCCGGCGGCCTCCAGGGCAGAGTTCCACATCAGGATCGAGCCTTGTACCGTCTCTCGGTAAGGCTTGGGGATGGCGTTGTCGAGCCAGAACTCGATGGGCTTGACCGGTTCGGAGACGGCGGCTTCCGGATCCTTCTTCACCAGGTTCCAGCGGTTGATCCACTGCTTCGTTTGGTCACGGTCCCGGTCGCGCGTGAAGTCTTGGAAGCTCACAGTGAAATAGCCGACCCTTGCATCCGCAGTGCGCGGCTGGAAGCCGGTGCTCTCCGGAAGGGCGTAGAGGTTGTAGGTGACCCGGACTGCCCGGCTCCTAGGGTCCGCCCCGAGCGGGGACACCATGTCTTGGAGCGAGCCGCTGCCGCCTTGGCTCCGGAAGTTGTAGAGGGTCTCGATCACCGAGTTGAGCGGGAACGACTTGATGGAGGTGACGAAGGTGGAGCTGTCGTCCAGCGAGTAGCTTTCGCCCCCCTCGCCAGTCAGGGCTGCCATCATGCCGCCCCCTCCGAAACGGTCCTCAATGCCGCTAATGTTGCCCGTGAAGAGGCTCCCGACGTCAATCAAGATCGCGCCGCGATCCTCTTGTCGGGCCTCGATATCGAACTGCTCGATGTAGGCGTCGGCGAAGCTGCGCTCGACCGCCTTTTTGATCTCATAGCCGGCCTTGGCGCGGAAAAGATAGTTCGGAACCACCATGGTGAGCTTGTCCTTGCGAAGCTCCTGGAACTGGAAGAGAAGGTCGGTCAAGGGGTCGCCTGCAACGAGCTCGCTCGAGGTTCCGGTGCTGGCGGTGGCCTGGAGCATCGTCCACTTGCCAAGAAGGCTCGTGGGAATCTCCATATAGAGCGTCGTGTCGCCATCCTCGACCTTCTTGTAGAAGGTGAACTGACCCTCGATCTTCTCGAAGCCCTTGGTCTTCTCGTCAATCGTCTCGGGCTTTTCCTGCTCGTCGGCCGCCTCCTGTCCCTCGACCTTCACCAGGCCTCCCTCCGTCCGTTCCATCTCGCCGCTGGCACTGCCGTAGACGGGAGGTTCGGTGCCGGGAAGGGCGACGTTTTGGTACTCGAACGTTGACTTGACCACGTCTCCCGAAGCGAGTTCGACCCAGTACGTTCCCTCGACCTTCATTCCGTTGGTCCCGTGCTCCGCATAGCTAGACTTGACCTTGGCGCACGCTGCCCCGGCCGCTTCCTCGTCGGCCTCATAGACATAGCGGGCCTTGGCAGCGACGGTACCGAGGGTCGAGTTCGCGGCGAACTCGTGGGCCCACTCGTGCCCGACCTCGATCTCTTCCTCGGGGAACGCGATGGTGCCGGCTTGTGACATCCGGGCCGAGAACTCCTTGGTCGCCTTGTCCTCGTCCGAGTCGTATCTCACCAAGGTTCCGTTCGGGTTCAGCACGAGGGTGGAAGGCCCGGACGGTTCTTCGGTGGGGAGTTCCTGCCCGTCCATGCTCTGCTTGCTCGATTCCACCGTCCGCTCGAGCGTGATCGTGCCGTCCTCACCGACCGCGGTCACCTTGGCTCTCTCGACCTGCTCGACCTTGAGTTCGAGGCCTTGGCCCTCCACGGAGAACTTAAGGTTGACCGTGGTCTTGTATCGCGCGACCTGGTCCACCTCGCCTTGGAGGCGCAGGGTCACCGGATCGCGGCGCAACGCACCGCCCGGAGCGGGCACAGCGACGCCGCATGCGAAAAGGAGGGCGGCCGCGAGGAGCGGGGCTCGCCCGGAAAGACAATGAGATCGGCGCATGGTCAGCGTAGATTCTTGCATAGGTCCCACGAGCCGGGCTGGGCTCGCGGCCATTCTGAGGGCATGCGTCGAGCCAATCGCCTTGCCGACACCCTTGCCGAATCGGGCGTCACCGCCTTCCTCGCGACCGCCGCCCCCACGATGCGCTATCTCACCGGCCTGGCGGAGGAAGGAGGAATGCGCCTCCTCGCGTGCGCCTTTAGCTCCCAGGGCGACGTTCGGTTCATCGGTCCGTCCCTCTCGGCGAACCAGGCGAGGCGAGCGGGCATCCGCGACGTACGGCCGTGGGACGACGGCCCAGGGCCGGACGGGCTGCTCCGCGAGCTTGCCGCCGATTGGGGCTTGGCGGGCCACACGGTCGCCGTGGACAACGAGACTCGGGCCGATCACCTCCTCCACCTTCAGGGGCTTATGGCGGACACGAAGTTCGTTCCCGGCAGGGACCTCATCTCACGACTCGTGCGTCAGAAAGACGATACCGAGCTTGATGCGCTGCGTCGAGCAGCTAAGATCGCCGACGAGGCCATGGAGCCTGTGCTCGCGTCAATCCGGCCCGGAATGACGGAGGCGGACGTGGCCCACATGCTTTCCGACGAAATGCGTAAGCGCGGCGGCCACCCGCACTTCGGGATCGTCGCGACTGGACCCCATGGGGCCGAGCCCCATCACGAGACCGGGGCGTCCAAGCTGGAGCGAGGCCACCTGCTCATCATGGATTACGGCTGTACGGTGGATGGATACTTGAGCGACACGACGCGCACGGTAGGCCTCGGAACCGCCTCGGACGCGCAGAGAGAGGCCTATGCCACGGTCGCCAAAGCGCACTATGCGGCGAGAAGCGCGATCCGGCCCGGTGCGACCTGTGGCTCGGTGGACCACGCAGCACGCGAGGTGATAGCCCAAGCTGGGCTGGGCCAGTATTTTGTCCACCGGACCGGGCATGGGATCGGGCTTCGCATTCACGAGGAGCCTTTCATCGTAGGCGGGAGCGACGTGGCGCTCTTGGAGCACGACTGCTTCAGCATCGAGCCGGGGGTCTACGTCCCCGGCGAATTCGGGGTTCGGATCGAGAACATCGTTACGGTCACGCAGGACGGACATGAAAGCCTCAACTCCGATCCTGCTTCGGAGTTGAGGCTCATCCCGTTCGGGTAGTTCGCGGGCTAGTTCTTCTTCGCTCTTCGGCGAGCGATGAGGGCGGCCATACCAGCGCCGAAGCTTACGATGGTGAACGGCTCTGGGATCGGAGGCGGATCGTCACCCGTGCGGATCAAGAAAGCGCCGGCAGCCGGAAGGATCCACCACGGGGCACCGATCGGCTGGTTGCTGATCGTCGGGATTTCGGGAGGCTGCGGCAAGAGCGCCTGGGCACTGTTCTCGATCACGGTCGGTTCGATCGTGGTCATGGGGTTCAAGACCATCGCGGTCTCAGGCGGTGTGACGGCCTCGAAGTCCCGCATGGACATGGAACTGGTCATGCTCATCTTGGGCGGGGCGACGTAGGCGAGCGCGATGTCGGTGCCTCGCACCATCGGGTTTGCGCACGAGGCCTTGAGGACAGGCTGGCCGCTCTGGTTCACCCAAACCAGGGTTCCCTTGCGGTAGAAGATGACGCGCGAGCGCAGTTCCTCCGACTCCGGGACGTTGTAGATGAGGTACATGCCGTCGGACTCCAACCTCCCGAGTCGCAACCCTTCCAACATGGAAAGGACTTCGTCCCGATCCATGCCGAAGTGGCGTGTGAACCGGTTCATGAGGACCGGTTCGTTGCGCGCCTGTCGCATGAGCGAGGCATGGTTGGGCGCAGGGTAAAGGAGGAACGAGTGAGGTTCCGTACTTGCACTGGCGATCACAGTTGTGGCCAATGTCGCAACAAGGAGCCAGATTCGAACAGGATTCATAGTATTGCACCTCTCGGAAGAGATAGACCGAGCACCCCCAAGGTCGGAGAACCACGGGCTACGCATTGATTATAGACCGCAAGGAGCGTGCCACGGTTCCGAATCTCGCATTCTCTAGCAGGATTACGAGCGGGACTTCGTTGAATCGAACGTGGGGCTTGTGGCTTCGCCCTTCCTTTGGAGGGCCCTGTCAATCGTTTCGAGCGCATCCTTGGCCGCGGCTTGCTCCGCCTCGCGCTTCGAGCGGCCGACCCCTTCGCCGAACAGCTCCTGGTCAAAGAGGACCTCGACCGTAAATCGCCTTTCATGGGAGGCGCCCCCCTCCTTGGCGACCCGGTACTGCGGAGTCATGCGCCACATGGACTGTGCGAACTCCTGCAACCGGGACTTATGGTCGTGTGGGCTGACATCGCCCCCACTCACTTGTTCCAAGAACGGTTGAAGCTGTTCGAGAACGAACCAGCGCGCCTTCTCCAAGCCTCCCTCCACATAGATCGCGCCCACCACGGCCTCGAAGATGTCGCACAGCACGGCGGGACGGTGCCGAGCCCCCGAGTTCTCCTCGCTCTGGCTCAGCTCAAGGTGCGATTCCAAACCTAGCCGAAGCGCGACCTCTGCCAGGGGGCCTTCCTGCACGACGCTCGACCGCGCCTTGCTCATCATGCCTTGATCCCAGTCCGGGTGGTGCTCGTAGAGGTACTGCGCGACGATGATGCCTAGCACGCTGTCCCCGAAGAACTCGAGGCGCTCGTAGCTGTCCCGGACCACGTCCCGCGCAGCCGAGGAGTGCCGCATCGCAAGGCGAAACAGGGTCTCGTCCTTGAGGGGGAGGATGGAAGGGATCACTGCCTTCTCCCCTGCACGAACTCGGCCAAGCGGCCCACCCCGTCTATGATATCCTCCTCGCTCGTCGCGTAGCTCAACCGCAAGCTGTCCTCGGCAAGGAAGAACGAGCCAGGCACGGTCGCCACCCCGACTGCCTCAAGGAGCGCGTCAGCGAACTCGACGTCCGTTTCTTCTGGACGGAGGAACTGGGCGAGGCCCAGCATCACGTAAAAGGCTCCCTTGGGCGAGGGGACCGCGATCCCGAGGCGCACCTGGAGCTCGGAAACGATCAAGTCGCGCCTGCGTCGAAACGTTTCGCGCATCTCCTCCACCTTTTGGTTTGGCAACTGAAGCGCAGCGATCGCACCCGCTTGGGCGAAGGTCGTCGGGTTGCTTGTTACCTGATCCTGGAGGCATCCCATGGCGCGAACGACCTCGGTCGGCCCGTGTGCGAATCCGATTCTCCAACCCGTCATTGCGTAGGTCTTGCTACAGCCAGAGATCGTGATGCAGCGCTGCGGTTCACAGAACTTCGCCGTGGAGAGGTGCTCTCCTTCGTACTGAAGCCGCTCATAGATCTCGTCGCTGACGACCCAAAGTCCGTGCCGGTCCGCAAACCGACCAATCTCGGCGAGACTCTCAGCGTCGAGGGTGCCTCCGGTGGGGTTGCAAGGGGAGTTCACGACAATTGCGCGGGTCCGTGGAGAGACTGCGCCCTCCAGGGTTTCGGCATCGCAACCTCGGACGGGCACCGGGACCGCTCCGGACACGACCAACTGGTCGAGGTACGTGGGCCAGCAGGGAGCGAGCACGATGGCCTCTTCGCCGGGATCGAGCAGAACGTTGAAGGCATTGTAAAGCGCCTGCTTTGCGCCGCAGGTCGCCATGACGTCCTCCGGTGTGGCGTCGAGCCCATTCTCGCGTATGAACTTCTCGGCGATCGCTTTGCGGAGCTGTGCGGTACCCGAGGAAGGCGTGTACTTGGTCTCCCCGGCCCGTAGGGCGCGGATCGCCTCGTCGCAAACCTCCGGGGGCGTACCGAAGTCCGGCTCGCCCGCGGCGAAGGACACGACGCTCCTGCCCGCCTCCCGCATCTTCCTCGCCTTGGCCCCCATAGCGAGCGTGGGGGATGGGCGCAACGCGCGGGTGCGTGCGGCCAGCTTGAGGGTCATCGAGACGACGAGCATACCTGCGTGTGCAATCATGCCCTAGTGGAAGGCCGGGCGAAGCGGATCGTCGTGACGGCCGTGATCGCGGGCCTTGCCCTCCTTGCACACCTGGTCCTGGCGGGGAGCTTGTGGATCTCGCCGGGCGGTGTCGTCTCCGCGCTCTTGGGCAACGCGCCCGATTCCTTGGTGACGATCGTGCAACAGATCCGGCTCCCCAGGGCCCTTGCTGCCCTCGGGGTCGGTCTCGTGCTCGGATCGGCCGGTGCCGCTTTCCAGGCACTGTTCCGCAACCCGTTGGCGGACCCCTACGTCGTCGGCGTGTCTTCAGGAGCCGCGTTCGGCGGGACACTCGCGATCTTGCTTGGGCTCGGCACCTCTCTCGCGGTGATGTCGGGGTCTGTGGCAGGCGGGATCGCCACGATCGCCCTGGTGCTCTCGGTCGCACGGACGGGAAGCCGGATCGTGGTCGCTGGTGTCGTGATCGCGTCCGCGCTCTCCGGTCTGCTTACGGTGAACCTGGTCGCGGCGGGCCAGGACTCGAACCAGGTCCTGCGGTGGCTGCTAGGGTCCACTACGCCCATGGACTATGCACGGTGCCTCACGGCGGTGGCGGCAGGTGTGCTGGGGACCTTCTTCCTCTGGCTTCGGTCTCGCGATCTCAACGCGCTCAAACTGGGCGAGACCGGGGCTGAACGGGTAGGTGTGGCCGTTCCCAGGACGACTCGTGCGGTGGTCGTCATCGCGGGGACGACGGTCTCCCTCGCGGTTGGGGCCGCAGGGATCGTGGGCTTTGTCGGGCTTGCCGCTCCCCACATCGCGCGGGGCCTGGTCGGGCACGACGAGCGGCACGCGCTCCCTGCCTCGGCGTGCGTCGGTGCGACGATCTTGCTCTTGGCGGACATCGTGGCCCAACGCGCCCTGCCGTTCGGTGAGCTCCCGCTGGGTGCGGTGACCGCGATCTTGGGCGCTCCGATGCTCTTCGCCCTCCTGCGCGCTAGCGTCCCGCGCTAGGGCTTCGCGTAAGGTGCGCACAAGGGATCGCCGATCACGACGTCCTTCCACTTGAGGATGGGGGAGGCCATGGAGAACGACTCGGCCAGGTTGTATCCCGACGTATATCGGTCGAAGAGGACCTCGGGTCGTGCCAGCGCGAAGGTGAACGGCTCGCTCACGTAGCCCTTGACCCCGGTGACCCCTTGTGCGATGAGATCGCCGATCAGCGACTGACCACCCTCCACGGGTCGGAACGTGCGGCCGCTCGTGGAGACGAACGTCTCCGCGAGCGCACCGGGCTGGAAGGTGAGGGACCGGTAGGCTTCCAGTGAGAAGTTTGCGTCGTTCGAGCCCCAACCGGCGTAGCCCGCCAGGGGAGTCTTCGGAGCCGCGAACTGAGGGCCAGAGTCCAAGACCACGGTGTACCCTGCCTTCTTGAGCCCGTCTGCCGCCTTCTTGAGCGCAGCCTGTAGGTCTGCATAGCCACCTTCGCTTCGGTTCGCGGCTTGGTCGAAAAGGAAAGGGCCCTGGGAGGCCTTGGCCGCCAGAGAGTTGTCCACCAGCTTGCGCACGGCGGCCACCGTGTATCCGTCGAGGCGGGTCGCCAGATAGAAGCCGTACTTCTTGCTGTCGAACGGCTCTCGCTGGTTGAAGTAGGGGTTCACTGCACGCTGAATCTGTTCGGGCTCAGGCCGTTCGATCGGCCGAAACTTGAGCCGGAGCCCTGCCAAGTGCGCGTCCACGCTGTGTCCACCGTCGTCGCCGATCCGAAGCGGGACCCCCTTCGTGGTGACCAGGAAGTCAATGTGGTTCGGGCACTTGTCAATGGCCTGCCGGACCGGGTTCCTGAGCTTGGCCTCAAAATCCTCGTTGGAGATCGTGTCGGTGCTCACGCAGTCCACTTTGACGACGTTCGCTTCCGGAATCCCCCGCTTCTGAATGTAGTACTCACCGATTTCCAGGCTCTCGGCACTTCTCCTATTGATCACGACGAACACTCGCGAGGCGTCTGTCCTGCCGGGGGCGATCGCCGCAGCGGGATCCTCCTTGGGAAGCGTGATCTTGCCGGGCGGTGTGCAACCGAGTAGGGCCAGGAGTCCGAGGATCATCCGACGCCTCACGCGATCCCTGCGGGGTTCGATGCCGCTTCGCGGACCTTCGCGGCGGCGAAGCGAACCTGCTCCACCGAAAGGTGGGGATGGATGGGGAGCGAGAGGCAGGTTTGGCATACCTCCTCGGTAATCGGAAGGCTGCCTGCGCCGTGCCCGAACGCCTCGTAAGGTTGGTGAAGGTGAATCGGAACCGGGTAGTAGATCGCACTGTCCACTTCATGGGCCTTGAGGTGCGCCATCACGGCATCGCGGTCGTTGCACCGAATGGTGAACTGGTGAAAAGTGTGATGGTTGCCTTCGAGCGTGGCCGGGGTGACAACCGGTGCCTCACGAAGCTCATCGAGGTAGATGGCAGCGAGTTCACGGCGCTTCTGGGTCCATTCGTCGAGCCGGTCAAGTTTGGCGCACAGAACCGCGGCCTGGATTTCTGCCATCCTGCTCGTGTATCCGATATCGTCGTAAAAGTAGCGCTCTCGGCCCATCCCGTGGACGCGGAGCGAGCGGCATTTCTCGGCGACCTCGTCGTCGTCGGTCAGAACCATCCCGCCGTCCCCTGCTGCACCCAGGTTCTTGGTGACGTAGAAGCTCAGCCCCGAGGCCTTGCCCCAGCTGCCGGCGAAATCCCCCTTGCAATGGGAGGCCACCGCTTGGGCCGCGTCCTCGAAAAGTGTCAAGGCGTGGTCGGCGGCGAATCGAGCGATCGGCTCCATGGGCGCGAGTTGGCCAAAGAGATGGATGGGAAGGACGCCCTTGGTACGCGAGGTGAGCGCAGGGAAGAGCTGCTCAGGGTCCAACTGGAAGGTGCTCGGGTCTATGTCCACGAAGACCGGGGTGGCGCCCAGTTGGACGATGACCTCGACACTCGCCACGAACGTGAACGCGGTCGTGATCACCTCATCGCCAGGCCCGATCCCTGCCGCTTGAAGGGCGATGCGCAGCGCGTCCGTCCCACTGTTCACCGCGATTCCGTGCCGAACCCCGTGCATCTCGGCAAGCCGACTCTCGAGAGCCTGATTGTGCTTTCCGAGAACATAGCGACCTGTCGCAAGAATCTCTGACACCGCCGAATCGGTCGCCTCTCGGGTCTCGCTGTACTGGGCTTCAAGGTCGAGGAACGGCACGCGCATCGTGACCCTATTCTGGCAGAGCGCAGCGTGGCAGAATCGGCGGTGCCCACTCGCACCCTCCCGGTCGTGCTCGCCAGTGCCTCGCCCCGAAGGCGCGAGCTCTTGCGGCACCTGGTCGCCGATTTTGAGTCCGTGACGCCCGATGTGGACGAGGCCGCGCTCGAAGAGTCCCCCGCCGAATGTGCCGAGCGGCTCGCCTTGTGCAAAGCGCGGAAGGGATTGACGATGAGGCCGGGCTCATTGGTGATCGGAGGGGACACAGTGGTGTGGCTTCCAGGCTTGGGCTTTCTGGGCAAACCGCTCGACGAGGAGGAGGCGGTGCGTGCGCTCATGGCGCTTTCTGGCAAGGAGCACTCTGTGTTCACCGGGGTCGCCCTGGTTTGGCCCGAGGGGGAGAGATCCTTCGTTGTGGAGAGTCGGGTCACCTTTCGCGACTTCGACGAGTCGGTGGCCTGGGCGTTCGTCGCGACTGGGGAGGCGATGGACAAGGCCGGTGCCTATAGCTACCAAGGTGCCGGTGCGAACCTAGTGGCGGGAGTCGTCGGGAGTGAGTCCAACGTCATCGGACTTCCGCTCGAGCGCTTGCGTGAGGTGCTAGGCGAGATCAGGTCGGGCTGAGGATCACGGCACTCGCCTCGACTGCGGTCTCTTGGATCTCGACCGCGGTGAGAAGCGAGTTCTCGATGGCCTTGTCGCGTTGCCGAGAGAACACGCGAAAGAGAGCGTCGCCCTCTGCGACCTCGGTTCCCACCGGGGCTAGAATCTCGATCCCAACTCCGGGGTCAATCGCCGCTCCTGGGCTCACGCGCCCTGCTCCCAGGGCCAGGGCGGCCTCCCCCACGATCCCAGCGTCGAGGCGTGCGACCCAACCTGAGCGCGGAGCGGTCACGACCTTGACTTCCGGAGCCAAGGGAACCTTTCCGTCCATGAATGTATCCCAATCGGCACCTTGGGCGAGGAACCACTCCTCGCACTTGGCCAGGGCCGCCCCGGATTCCAAGGCGTGTTTGGCCTCCTGGGTGCCTCCCCGTTCCACGAGCGCGAGCCCCGCACCCGCCAACTCCGTACATAGCTCGATGAACCGAGGATCGCCACCACCGCTGAGAACCCGCACCGCTTCTTGGACTTCGAGAAGGTTGCCCACCATGCGGCCCAAGGGCTGATCCATATCGGTCACGAGGGTCTGCACTCGAAGGCCCGCGATCTCGCCCACTTGGCGCAAGAGGGTCGCGAGTTCTCTGGCGTCATGCTCGGTCTTCATGAACGCTCCGGAGCCGCACTTGACGTCGAAGACGACGGCTTCCGCCCCTCCCGCGATCTTCTTGCTCAGAATGCTGGCGGTGATCAAAGGGACGCTCTCCACGGTCGCCGTCTCGTCGCGGAGCCGGTAGAGCGTCTTGTCAGCGGGGGCGAGCCTCGGGGTTTGCCCGGTGAGGGCGATGCCGATGCGGCCCGCTTGTGCGAGCATCTCCTGGGGGCTCAGATCCACCCTGAAACCAGGCACGCTCTCCAACTTGTCCACCGTGCCCCCGGTGATGCCCAGGCCCCGGCCACTCATCTTCACCACGGTGATGCCGCACGCTGCGAGGATCGGGAGCACGACCAGGGTGGTCTTGTCCCCGACCCCGCCCGTGGAGTGCTTGTCCAACCAGGGCCGGGGGATCCCATGGAGGTCGAGCCTCTCCCCGCTCTCCGCCATCGCGAGGGTGAGATCCGCCGCCTCCCTGGGCGCGAGCCCTTTCAGAAAGCACGCCATGAGCCAGGCGCTGAGCAAGTGGTCAGAGATCGAGCCGTCCGCCGCTCCGCTTGCAATGTGGCGGAGCTGCTCCAAGGAGTTCGTGCCTCCGTCACGCTTGGCTTCGATGACCTCCTTCGTGTGCATGGCCCGATTATGGAAGTGCCAATGGGGCCTTGGCGAAAGCGTACGGGGCAAGGAACACCCCGTTTTCGGTCACGATGGCGGTGATGAGATCTCCCGGCGTCATGTCGAACGCTGGGTTGAAGACGGGACAGTTCTCCGGTGCGACGCTCTCGCCGCCAATCTCGGTCAGCTCTCGACCCTCACGTTCCTCGATCGGGATGTCGGAACCGTCAGCGATCGCGGGATCGAGGGTGGAGGTGGGGGCGGCAACTATGAACGGGACCTGGTGGAAACGCGCGAGTACGGCGAGCATGTAGGTCCCAATTTTGTTCGCAGTGTCGCCGTTCGCGGCGATACGGTCCGCCCCCACGATCACGATGTCCACTTCGCCTGCCCGCATGAGCGAGGCTGCGGCAGAGTCCACGATGCTCGCGAAGGCGATCCCGTCCTGCATGAGCTCCCATGCCGTGAGGCGGAGACCTTGGAGCCTTGGCCGGGTCTCGCACGACCACACTTTGGCGACCTTGCCTTGGGCGTGCGCCGTGCGAATGATCCCTAGGGCGGTCCCGTGCCCGCCGGTCGCTAGGGACCCGGTGTTGCAAATCGTCAGCACGTTGGCCGATCGCGGGACGAGGTCGGCCCCGAAACTACCGATCCGCTGGTTCAACTCCCGGTCCTCCTGCTCGATGGTCTCGGCTTCGGCGAGGATCGAGCTAGGGCTCTTCGTGGGAAGGGCGGAGATTCGATCCAGGGCCCAGGCGAGGTTCACCGCGGTGGGTCGGGTGGAGGCAAGCCCTTCGCGAGCCGCGTCCCAATCCCCATCCGCGAGCGCCATGCCGTAAGCCGCCGCGATCCCAATCGCGGGCGCGCCCCGGACCGCCATCTCGCGTATCGCCTCTGCGACGCCTTGCCAATCCTGTATCCGCAACCACACCTCACGGTGGGGCAGCTCCCGCTGGTCGAGCAAGAGCAGGGCGTCTCCGTCCCATCGGAGCGAGCGAACCGACACCGCGAGAGAGTACCGTAGCCCCGTGCGTGTCCTCATCTTGGACGAAAACCTAGTCTGGAGCGAGCGCCTGCGGCTGGGGGCGGTGGCCTTGGGTCACGAGTGCGTCGTCCTGCATGGGCCGGGGAGCGAACCGACGGCGGAGATCGCCATCGTGAACCTTGCCTCCCAGGCGTTCCCGGCTGCGGAGTGGATTCCACGGCTGAGGGAAGGCGGGGCGAGGGTGGTCGCCCACGCTGGGCACAAGGAGAGAACGCTCCTCGACCATGGGCGAAGCTCAGGTGCCGACCTCACCGTGACGAACCGTGAGCTGACCCACAAACTGGGCGACATCCTGGAGCGGGCGATGGGCGCTGACGCGAGCCGCGCTGAGGTACCTTGAACCCTGTGCAGAAGGTGTTTGCCGACGCGAGGTCAGCCCTAGAGGGATTGACGTTCGACGGGATGACCGTCATGAGCGGCGGGTTTGGCCTGTGCGGGATCCCGGAGTGCCTCATTGCGGCGTTGCGCGACTCGGGCGTCCGCGAGATCACTGTCATTAGTAACAACTGCGGCGTGGACGACTTCGGGCTCGGTCTCCTGCTCCAGACGCGGCAGATCAAGAAGATGATATCGAGCTATGTGGGCGAGAACGCGGAGTTCGAAAGGCAGTTCCTCAGCGGTGAACTCGAACTCGAGTTCAATCCGCAAGGCACGCTGGCCGAGCGGATTCGAGCGGGCGGAGCCGGCATCCCGGCCTTCTACACGAAGACGGGTTATGGCACCCTCGTTGCCGAAGGGAAGGAGACAAGGGACTTTGACGGGGCGCACTATGTGATGGAGACGGGCCTAGTGTCCGATCTTTCCATCGTAAAGGCTTGGCGCGGGGACGAGGAGGGCAATCTTGTCTACCGTAAGACCGCTCGCAACTTCAACCCGATGATGGCGACGGCAGGGAAGGTGACGGTCGCAGAGGTCGAGGAACTGGTCAAAGTCGGCGACCTCGATCCCAACCAGGTTCAAACGCCTGGCATCTTCGTGGACCGGATCGTCCAAGGTCAGGCGTATGAAAAGCGCATCGAGCGGCTTACCGAACGATCCAAGGCGTAGCCTTGTCAGCCCTCGAGCGCCCTAGTTGCGGACATAGCTCCCGTCCTCTCGAACCTCGAACGGGACGGGCGACGCGATCTCGTCCGAATTCACGAAGAATGGGGCGAGCCCGCGCCAAAACTTGGCGTGCTCCGGGTGTTCCCGACCCATCTCCTCCACTCGGGCCTCGGACATGCGGAAAGGAAAAATGTCCACACGAATTGCACGCTGCCCCGCTGAGTGGGCGCGCTCGGCCAGGGCGTAGATCTGCTCGATCACCGGGTCGGTCATGGCCAGGCATCCTATGCTCTTGTTCGATCCGTGAATGAAGATGTCGCTCCCTGGCGAGCGCGGGTCACCTAGGATCGTGTCGCTCGCGTTCGGATAGTTGAGCCCGAGGGAAAGGTGGTACTGGCTCCTAGGGTTGAAGCGATCAATCACGTAGAGCCCCTCCGGTACTTGTCGGTCACCTTCCTTGCGTTTGGGGCCGAGCGCACCCGACATCGCCGCCACCGGCCACGTGTCCAAGAGCGTGAACGGTCCCCCGGCCTCTTCGGAGACCCAAGCTTCGAGAACCCTCTCGTCTTTGATGGCGCGGAGGTAAAGGAACGACCCGCTCGCCTCCGCCTGCGTACTCAAGCGCGGTTGGGGTCTCGGCGAGATCGGCCTGCAGGAAATCGAAACCATCAGCCCCACAACGACGGCAAGGGTGGCTCGCACTTGCTAACGATTCACGTCCGAAAGCGCCAGCGCGACCATCGTGGCCACCGCGTCCGGGATTACAGCATCGTTGAAGTCGAACCTGGGAGTATGGAGCAGGGCGGGAGAGGCATCGTCGGGTCGCTTGAGCCCTACGAAGAAGAAACACGCGGGAGCATGCTCTCCATAGAAGCTGAAGTCCTCGCCACCCATCGTCGGATGCGCTTCCTCGCGGAGGCGCTCGCCGCCGATGACGCCTTGGGCGACCGCTCGGAAGTGCCGCGTCGCCCACGGCTCGTTCATCGTCACGGGATAGCCGACCCTCCAATCGATCTCGGCACGGCATCCCATCGCGGAGGCGACGCTATTCACCAAGTGGTGGAAACGCTCCCGACCCATCTCCCTGGTCTCGGGGAGCAACGTCCGCATCGTGCCTGCGAATTGCGCTGCGTCCGGGATCACGTTGTGAGCGTGCCCTGCCCCAAGGATCGTGACAGAGAACACGATGCTGTCGAGCGGGGAGACGTTGCGCGAGGCGATGGTCTGGAGGGCCGATACGGTTTGAACCACGGCCACGACCGGGTCCACGCCGAGGTGCGGCATCGCCGCATGCCCGCCCTTCCCGGTGACCGTGACCCGGAACTCGTCTGTCGCGGCGAGCATGGGCCCTTCGCGAACGGTGAAGACCCCTTCCTCGATAATCGGATTCCCGTGGAGCCCGAAGATCGCCCCTGGCGCTGCCCCCAGCACCCGCCCCGCGAGGCACCCATCGTCGCACATCCTCTTCGCCCCTGCGCCGCCCTCCTCGGCGGGTTGGAAGAGAAGCAGGGTCTCATTGGGTCGTTCCGCCATTTGGTGGAGAGCACGGGCAGCCCCGAGGAGGATCGCGGTGTGCCCGTCGTGTCCACATGCGTGCATCACGCCGGGGCTCTGGCTTGCATAGGGCAGCCCGGTCTCTTCGAGGATGGGCAACGCGTCCATGTCGGCCCGGAGGGCGACGGTCGAGCCTCCGGGCCGGGTCGCTGGGATGCGGCCAAGGATCCCTGTGCCACCTGCCAGTCCCGTCCGGTGCTCGATCCCGACCCTTGACAGTTCCTCCGAGACTCTCGACGAAGTCCTGTGCTCCTCGTACATCAGCTCCGGGTGGGCGTGTAGATCCCTCCGGAAGTCAGTGAGAAAGGCGAGCTCGGTCGTGGCGATCGAAGTGGCGACCATGCCCCAAGTTACCTTGGCGAGGATCGGCCTAGGCTGCCAACTCGGTCTGAGAGCGTCCGAGGTGAGCGGACAGTGCCTCGATGCACACAGGGTCGAAGGCGGTCTCGGCCTCGCTCCAAAGCGTGGAGATCGCGGTGTCTGGGTCGAGCCCTTTTCGGTAGGGCCGGTCCGATGTGAGCGCATCGAACACGTCGGCCACCGTCATAACACAGGACTCGAGTCCCAGGTCTTCTCGTCCCAGTCCTTGCCAATACCCTCTGCCATCGAGCCGCTCGTGATGGGTGCTGGCAATGTCGGCGATACGAGAGAACCTGGGCATTGCAGCGAGGATGGCGAACGATTGGCGAGGGTGTTCTCGGACTCGGACCATCTCCGGTTCAGTCAAGCGATCCGGCTTGTCTAGGATGGAATTGGGCACACCGAGTTTGCCAAGGTCGTGGAGTAGTCCGGCGCGCCCAAGATCGGAGACGAGGTCGGTCGGCATGTCGAGGGTCTTTCCGATCCCTACTGCGAGCTCGGAGACCCGCCGAGAGTGACCGAGCGTGTAGGGCGATTTTGCGTCCACGATCATGGCGAAGGTGCCACAGATCGCGTCCATCTCGATCGGCTTCAGCGGGGCGTGGTCCGGGTAAGGCTCTGCGGCCGCCGCCTCTGCATGGCCCGAGGCATGGACCCTTGCCCAGAACGCGACATCGCTCTCGGTGGCGATCGCGGCCGAGAAGACCTCTGGGTCGAACCACCGGCCACGCCGCCGCTTGAGAACGTCCAGCGCTTGGTGAGGGCCGAACGTCCACGCGAAAATCTCCAAGGTCTGAGCGAGGGAAAGGACCCGTGAGAGAACGGGGATCGAGTCTCCTTGCAAACCGGTCGGGGCCCCCTTGCCGTCCCAATGCTCGTCAAGAGACCGGATCGCTTCGGCAGTGGACCTACCGAGACCGAGGGCGCTTGCGATGGCCGCGCCTCGGTGGCACCTCGCCAAGGTGACCTCGTTCATCACCTTGGCCGGGGGGCCGAGGTTGTTCAGGAACTTGCGAAACCGGGCCAGGGCGCTTCCCTCGGGCAAGGTGTTTGCGGCACCGAACCGGACGCACTCCACGGCACGGCTCCAGTCAATGAACTTCACGTTCCGCTTTGTCAGGAGTTCGTCCCCGCCGAAGATCTTGTGGATTCGTGCGGAATTGTTGCTACACCCGCTGTCCTTGAGGATCGCCGCGAAGTAGAGGCTCTGCATGTCGTGCCGGTCCAGGCCCAGGAGCTTTCCGAGCTCGAGCGCGATGAGGCAGGTCCTCGCGGCATGGCCCGTGGGCTGACCTTCGACGAGGTCGAGGGCATAGCTCAGTGCGGACAAGACCTCCGCCCTCGTGGGCATCGTTTCGTTCGGGGTTGACACAGAGGTTCTCCAGCACCGATTGTCGGCACATAGGCGGGGCACCCAGAGCCCTAACTATGTGCCTGCGGGCGTGCCCATGGGCCGACCGACCGCGTCGGCGACCCTCGCGATTCGGGGCACCATTTGGTTGAAACCGTCGAACGTCAGGCTCTGCGGCCCGTCCTTGATCGCCTGGTCCGGATTGGGATGGACCTCGATGATGAGTGCATCTGCCCCGGCCGCGACCGCAGCGAGCGAGAGAGGCTCGACCAGGTCGCGCCGACCCGTGCCCTGTGAAGGGTCCACCACGACGGGGAGGTGGGAGAGAGATTTGAGCACGGGCACGGCTCCGATGTCCAAGGTGTTCCTCGTGTAGGTCTCGAACGTTCGGATTCCCCTTTCGCAGAGCATGACCCGCTCGTTCCCGGCCGTCGCGATGTACTCGGCAGCGAGCAATAATTCTTCGTACTTTGCGCTCATGCCGCGTTTGAGCAGGATCGCCCGGCGCGAGAGCCCGACCTCCTTCAGGAGATCGTAGTTCTGCATGTTGCGCGTGCCGACTTGGAGGACGTCGGCGTACTCCGAGACGATCTCGACCTTGCGCGGGTCCATGACTTCGGTGACGACCTTCAAACCATACTGGTCGGCGGCGGCGCGCAGGATGCGGAGCCCTTCGACGCCCAGGCCCTGGAACGAGTATGGCGAGGTGGACGGCTTGAACGCGCCTCCTCGCAGCACGGTCGCTCCGGCCCGCGCCACCACGTCGGCAGTGCAAAACGTCTGCTCCTCGCTCTCCACGGTGCAGGGGCCTGCCATCATGACGACCTCGCGTCCTCCCACGACGACCCCGTCGCCTAAGTCAATCTTGGTGCGCTCAGGGTGGGTCTCCAGCGCGGTGTACTTGTAGGAGCGGGTGATGAGGATCACATCCTCGACGTCTTGGTACGAGCGGAACTGCTCTACGATGTCCACGTTCCGGTGCTCGTCGCCTCCCACGGCGGCGACCACGGTCTTCTCGACACCGATAATGGGTCGGACCTCGTATCCGAGTTCTTGAAGCCGCTCGGTGACTTGCATGACGGAACTGGGCGCACACCCGTGCCGGAGGACGACGATCATAGCGAAGGCTCCAGTCGTTCGGCGAGGGCGTGGGCGAGGGCCTCCAAGAATGCGGACGTTTCACCTGGAGTGCCCGCGCTCACGCGGAGGAACCCTGGCATGCCGAGCACGCTCCCTGGCCGGACGATCACCCCTTGTCTCAGCAATTCCCGTGCCACATACGCGTCGTCGCCTCCCACATGAACGCAAACGAAGTTCGCCGATGTCGGCAAGGTCGGGACGCCAAGCTTGCTGCACGCTTCTTCGATCCTTGTGAGCGACTCTCGGGTGCCGAGCACGGTGTGCGCGATGTGCTCGGTGTCTCCGAGCGCGGCGATCGCCGCCGCTTGTGCGATTCGGTTCACGTTGAAGGGCTCCCGCGCACGGTTCATCGCGTCCACCAGTTCGGGCGGGCCGATCATGTACCCGATCCGCATTCCTGCCAGGCCGTAGGCCTTGCTGAAGGTACGGAGGACGGCGATTGGCTCCCCGGAACGCACCCAGTCGAGCGTGGGGGGAAAGTCTGCTCTTTCGGCTGCAAACTCGTGATAGGCCTCATCGAAGACGAGCAGACCGGACTTCGCGATCGCTTCCCGGAGCGGTTGGACCTCGGTCACGGTGGAACAGGAGCCGGTCGGGTTGTTCGGGTTGGCGAGAAATGCCAGTCTTGTCTCGCTATCCGCCGAGGCGGCCATGGCCTCGGTGTCCAGCGACCAGTCGGCTCGCGCTGGAACCTCCCGCAAGCGGCACCCACTGAGTTGCGCAACCGAGCCGTACCGAACGAAGGACGGGGCGCCGACCACCACCGTGTCCGAGCGCGAGCCCAGCATCACGTGGCCGATGAGCTGGATCAGATTGTCGCTTCCGTTCCCCACCGCGACATGGTCGCGCGACACCCGATGGTGGCGGGCCAGTACCTCGATGAGATCCGTAGCGGAGGCGTCGGGATAGAGATGGCTCTCGGCGGCGGCCCTCTGGATCGCTTCTAGGGCCCGTGGCGAGGCCCCGAAGGGATTCTCGTTGCTCGCGAGCTTGACGACTTCGGTTAGGCCCAACTCTCGTTTGACCTCCTCGATCGGCTTGCCCGGCGAATATGGGGCCATCCGCAAGACGTTGGGGCGGATGGGAAGCGACATCGCCATCAAGGGTACCGCTTCGCCAAGGTTGCCTCGGGAAGGAAGTCGGTCAGGCTCCGGAACCTGTGAAGGCAGTGCTGAACTCAGCCGCGGTGCTGGCTCGAACCTGCTCCTCCGTGACTCCAGGCGCAAGCTCGATGAGCCTCAGGCCCTGCCCCCGTTCGACCTCGAAGACACAAAGGTCGGTGATGACGAGGTCTACGCACTCTTTGCCCGTGAGGGGGAGGGTGCACTGGGGGAGGATCTTGCTCTCGCCATGCTTGTTCGTATGCTCCATGACGACCACGACCCGCTTCACGCCCGCGACGAGGTCCATGGCCCCGCCCATGCCTTTCACCATCTTGCCGGGGATCATCCAGTTCGCCAGGTCACCTTTGGCGCTTACTTCCATCGCGCCCAGGATCGAGAGGTCAATATGTCCACCGCGGATCATGCCGAAGCTGTCCGCGCTCGAGAAGTAGCTCGTGCCTGGAATCTCGGTGATCGTCTGCTTGCCGGCGTTGATCAAGTCCGGGTCGGCCTCCCCTTCCCACGGGAAAGGTCCCATTCCGAGCATCCCGTTCTCGCTCTGGAGAACGACGTGCATGCCTTGAGGGATGAAGTTCGCGACCAGCGTCGGGATGCCGATCCCTAGGTTCACGTAGAAGCCGTCGCGAAGTTCTTTAGCGGCTCGCTGGGCGAGTTCGTCGCGGCTATAGGGCATGGCTTGGAGTCTACCGGAGACCGGGTGATCGAGGAAATCTCCTTGGCACGGGTCGTGGAAGTCCAGCGAAATGGGGATCGGCACGGACTTTGCAGGGGGCATTCATGGGAGATTGCTATAATCCGTATGTTGCTCTCTATTTGGAGAGAAT
>JADLBH010000020.1 GCA_020847855.1 Fimbriimonadaceae bacterium | reverse complement strand
TTATCCGTTCACTGGTCTTCTACTGAGTCCGATGATCGCGGCATTGGCAATGAGCTTAAGTTCTGTGTCCGTGATTGGCAATGCGCTGAGGCTACGGAGCACAAAACTGTAGCGTCGAATCGTTGCCCTATAACGAGGCATCACGCCTGCGACCACTGCAACGTACAACTGCAGAGGTCGATTAAGTTCAAAAACGACCGTTTTTGGCGAATTTGTGTGTTGATAGAGACATCGCACTGCAGAGGTCGTGGGTTCGAATCCCATCATCTCCACCAGATTCAATGGAACCTGCAGTGGTTCCTACAAATGGTTCCTAAACCGCCGGGGCCCGTTGAGTCTGACTCACAGAACCATCGTCTGGACAGTGCACATGCTCGGTTCGACTCAGTGCACTGCGAGCACGCGCAGGTAGGAATCAGCGACCTATCGGGAAGCTTGTTGCGATGAGCGGTCCGAAGCGGTCGCCCTGGGCCGCGACGATCCCGAAATAGACCGGTGCGCCTTTGATCGAACCCACTCGCGCGACGAGCCCGAGGTTCGCATACTTCCCGTCATACTGGACCGAGGCGTTCAGCCCCCTGGCAATGGGCACGAGCAAGCCGCCAGCCAACGGTTGTCGCCGGTCGTGGTGACTCGGGCCACGCCGCCGTACACGTTGACGGGCACGCCCAGCTTGGTCGGGAAGCTCTTGCCGACGGTGAGGAACACCATCTGCCGCCCATCTTCAAGCGCGTCGATCATCGCGCCCGTCGTGAGCGATGGCCTTGCCGCCGTCTCCGGCACAAGCACGTAGCTCACGAGCGGACGCACGATGTTTTGCTTCCTCAAGTAGCCCAGCCCGAGTTCCAGCCGATCCGTGACGCCGTAGCGCACGAAGATTTCCGTCTCGCCGGCGAGACCTTTGGAATGCATCCCCGAAAGGAATATCCGACCCTTTCTAGTTAATGTCCAGATCGAACCGACCGGGTCTCCGCCTTGTGCGGCGAATCCGCTGGCGGGTCAGATGGGTCACCCGGAGGTGGTTTGGGCTTGTAGCTTGATGGTCAGCGCCACGAGGACGGAAAGCGTTGTGAGGAGCTTTTTGTTCATTTCTTCTCGGTTCCTGCCAGTTTCTGTGCGATGTCGCTAGAGGACGGAACTCCGCCCGAATACAAGCGTCACCCAGGGGAGTCAGTGCCAGGCGCGGGTGGCGCCATGCCGTAAAGGTCCTTGCCAGCAAACAGGAGGGTGGGCGTGGGATATCCCTTCCGAGGGTCGCCCTTGGGGAGCTTGTCGAGGTCGACGATTTCGTAATCCCAGCCTTTGAGCTTCTTGACAGCGGCGTCGAGGTTTGCCTTCATCGTCACCGTACCTGTACAGCCATCCCGAGTCAGGAGAACCAAGTGCTTCGTTTGCTTCATGGCGTCGAGTTCCTTCTTCACCGCTACGCGGAACTTTGTCCCGTCGAGGCATTTGTCGTCAACGGCGAGCTGATGCATCCAGTAGACCGGCTTTGGAGGCGTCCGGCCCCATACCGCATCAGGCCCGTAAACGAAATAGATGTCCCACGCTATGGTTCGGCCCTTCGGCAGGGTGACGATACTGGCATAGGCTTTTCCGAGTTCGCGCTTGCCGTCCCAGAACGACTTGATGCCCGCTTTCTCCAGTCTCTTGGCGGCTTCGACCGCCGGTTTATCGGAATCACCTGGAACCATGGGAATATAGACCGAGAACGCCGCCAGGCGCTTGTCTTTGAGTTTGAGGACCACGTCGTCGCGGATCACGTCCGCGCCATGAACGCACTCCCCTCAGGTCGGGGACACGAGCATGACGACGCGCACCTTGCCTTTGGCGGCATTAAAGGCGGCGGCGACCTTGGATTGATCGGGAAGATCGGATTGCATGACGGCGGTGAGCAAGATGGCAATCATATCGTTTAGAACGGGCGGGGCCGGAGTTTGGTGCCACGGCCGACTCCGGTGGCGCGCAGGTCGTCAGACCGCGCAGCACTCTTCATCCGCCGGACTCGCCTCCTTAAAAGCCGCATACGCCTTTAATCCCCAGGTCTCTCCTACGCAGCCTCCCATTGTCGAGGCCAGCGCGCCGATCTCGCCAATCTCCTCTTCGGTCACACCCATCTCGCGCGACTTCAGGGCGTAATATTTCACGCAAGGCTCGCAGCGCGCGCTGATGGACCAAAGCAGCGCCCCGAGAGTCTTGAACTTCGACGATAGCGCTCCATCGCTGTAGATCGCCTTTTGTCGCATCCCTTGGATCGCGCCCGTCGTGCCGTGCGTAGCTTTAGCGAAGTCCGTCAAGTGCTCGTAAGCAGGTTCGATGTCTGTCAATTGGTTGTTCATTTGTTCTCCTGTTGTATTGGCCCCCTCCAGCTTTTTGGACCGGACGGAGGGGGCGTGCTGAATTACGCCAAGTTCGACCTCACCGCGCTGCGCGCTTCGGATCGCGGACAACAACGCCCGCCTCCTTGGCCGCCTTCACGAGGTCTATCAGAAGCGTTGTTTTGCTGGTATCGAGGGCGACCTTGAAAAATCCGACCTTGTCGGGTTCCGAAACCGCCTTCACGCCTTCGACCCTCGCGATCCCTTCGCGAGCCTTGCTCCACCGCGCGCCCGGAGAGCCCTCTGTTTGCAGCAGCAGCTGGGCCTTAAAGCTGCCTCGGTGAGCGCCTTCCACTGCCTTGATGGGGGCTTGGAGCGGCGTACAACACGCGTCCAACTTAAATCTTGCGCTCCCCTCTTCCAGGCTTACTTCCACTGGGGTCTCGCATCCCTTCGTCCCGGCGATTGCCGACCGCGCCGCGGCCGAACAACCCCCTCACGTCATTCCCGAAATAGCCAGCGTCACCGGCACGGGCTTCGGGTGCTCTTGCGGGGCTTTGCCCGCCTGTCCGTAAATGCCTGCCACAGCGAGCAGGACCAATGTCAGTGTCTTCATCATGTTTCCTCCGTTAGAGTTTCGTTACTGTCGCTTCAAATCCGCTTTTCTTCACAGCCTCGATGAGCGCAGCTTGTGTCGGCTCCGGTCTTCCGAGCCCAACGACCGCGCGAGCCTTGGGATAATCCACTCGCGCGAAAACGACCCCTGGAACCTGCTTCAGGTTCTCCTCAATGGGTGCCGCGCACGCCTCGCAATCCATGCCTTTGACCGCCAAGACCACCTCGCGCGAAGCCGCTGCCATTACGGGTGCTTCGGCCGCGTGCGAAGCTCGAGAACGCATTGCTTGAACCTCTGGGTATGCCGCCATGGCGAGCGAGAAGGCGGCAATCGACCACATCACCCCGATGTTGATCCGGCGGCGGGTTCTTGCAGCCGGCGTCGCGCAGCCACCCGAGTCGCAGCAATCCGACTTGGGCCGACGATAGACCATCCAAAAGCCTGCGGTCAAAAAAAGCCCAGTCAACACGAGTAGATAGGGACGCCAGGGGGCGAGCGCCGCTGAAATCCCGAGTGAGCCTGCTGCCCCCGCGCCGAGCAGCGCCGGAATCCAGCAACACGCCGAGGCCGCGAGCGCCGCCACCGCCGTGCCGATGTAAGAAACAACGGTCTTCATCTAAGCCACCTCCAATGGAATTCTGTCTGCTGAGGCCGCTTCGAGCGCGGCGAGCGCCGAGGGATCCGTCGGGCTGTAAACCGCGAACTTGCCCTCCTTCCGCACCTCGATCACCCGCGCCCCACCTAGAATCCTCAAGTGGTGCATCAGCGCGGGGGAGGACATTCCTAAGAGCGCACTCAGCTCGCAAACGCAGAGCGGCTCGATGCCGATGGCGGAGAGGATCGTCGCCCGCACCGGGTGCCCGATGGCCGCCAGCCGCCTGGCCGAAGCCTCGATCCACTCCCGGTCCGGCATTCGCTTCGCCACCCGCGCCACGCGCAAAGGGTCGTCGTTATAGGCGTCGCATCGAAGGGTCTCTACGCTGGACTTCTTTCCGGTCGGCATACACGATTAAACGATTCTTTAATCGATTTAGTTCCCGAGCCCCCAAGAGATGAGCCACAGATGGTGCGAAGTGGGGCCCTGAAGTACGTTCGCTCCTGACCACTGCAGTTCGCAACTGCAGAGGTCATTTAGGTTCAAAATTGGCTGTTTTCATTTAGATTGACCTTCAAAACGGTCATCGCACTGCAGAGGTCGTGGGTTCGAATCCCATCATCTCCACCAAGACTGGCTTATCCGGAGAAAGTTTCGGAGGATGGCTCCTAGGTGCCTACGTGCTCCACAAGTTGTGAGCGGGGCCGATGGCCAAAGCCGCACCGTTTGGTCTGAGGGCCCCGGCTAGCGGTCTGGCATTGAGAAGATGATCTCGCATACCCCGCGCTTGCGCCGTGCCTCCCTTCGTTCGTTGCGAAAGGTCATGCCTACCGCAATCCTGGGATCGGGTGACGAGCGAGACCTCTGCGTACTCGAATACCGAGTCTCGCGGCTTGGGCTCGATGAAGGCGACCGGCTGGTGCTCGAAAGGGTTCTTACACCCAGCTACGTCGTCCGCGCCTCTGCGCGGAACCGCGACTAGGAGCAGTGTCGGCAAAGCGTGATGCATCTCAAAATCCTTATCGTTTAGGAGGACATCGCTTTCATTGCAGAAGCCCGCTATGCCGTAGGCAACTTGGTGGCTCACCCAATGAGGGACGGGGTGCAAGCATGGCAAACTTGCGAGACGGCCACGCCGATCGGCATCCCCTTCGTTCCGATCGTGAAAGAGCGGAACTCCTGCGAGGAACTCCGATCTCTTCGTGGCCCGACTTGGGCGCGCCTCCACGGAACCGGCTGATCGTGGTCGTCCCAGAAATGCCGGAAGCTGAGCGCACGCCATTCGGCTGGGCTACCTGGTTGACCTTCCACTCGCCGAGCCGATCCTTTCGCTCGTAAGTGTCCAAGTCTGCCGAGGTCACGTTTGACCTGGCGGACAGATCCTTGACCGTCCTCGACACGGCCACTTCCCGTAGGGCCAGCGCCATCGCCCTCGCCGCCGGGTTCACCTCTCTGCCGATCCTTGTATAATCGTGAGTAACCTCATGAGCAACGAAAGGAAGACAGCGACCCTTCGCTACTCGAACGACGAGATCGTCGTCCTCTGGAAACCGAGCCTGTGCGCCCACTCGGGTATTTGTGCTCGGGGGCTCGGAGAGGTTTTCAATCCGCAGCGACGCCCTTGGATTGATCCTCTAGCGGCAACCACCGAGCAAATCATCGCCCAAGTCGAAAAGTGCCCCAGTGGTGCGCTCACTTGGGAGAAGGCTCCTGCCCCCGAAGTCGAATGAGCGCAACCTCTGCCGGGGATCGCACTCCTCCTGGTGCTAGTTCGGCGAACTCGGACCGGTGCGAAACCAAGCCAAGGCAAGAAGAGAACGGACGAGCGGTGGGCAACCAGGCATGCGAGGCCCTTCGCGACCGGGCGTTGGAGCGCTGGGAGAACGAAGGCGGTTCGCCGCAACCGGCTTCTGACGAGGTTGAGGCGAAACAGGGCCCTACGCCGCAGGATGAGACCGAATTACAGGAGTAGGCCGGGCGTCCTCGTGGCCCCACCTACGCCGCCAGGCGATCGCAGACAGTAATCGAGCCTTGCTCGATTCCGGACGTTAGCCCCCGCCTAGGTGGTTCCGCCGACCTTGATCGAAGAACCTTAGGATGTAAGCACTATGAACCGTTACGGTCCGGCTGGATCGGTTCCACCCCGCAGTGCCATCACCCTCTACGAAGTTGACCGTGACCTGCGAATGCCAGTCAATCCGTCTGAGGATGGCCTCAACGTCACGTGCCAATCCTCCGTCTCCGAAGGGTCCACAAATCTGCGCAAGAAACGGATTCGTTACATCGTAAACGACTCGGGCTTCGCTCGAGGGTGTTCCCGCGGGCATCCACAGTGGGGCGAGGACTCGGCGCCACGAAAGGAGTACTTCCGCACCGTAGTCTGCGGCACACTTCCGAGCACGCTTCTCCCAAGGCCGCCCGCTGCAAACGTATCCGCCGACGAATCGCTGGGACGCAGGTCCGCTTCTGCACCTGATGCAACCCTATGTCAAGATCTTCGACCTCGGGTTCTGTCCGAGCAGCGCAAGGTCCTATCCCGACGCATCCCCGAACACGAACTACGAGCAGAATGCCTATATCTTCGCTGACACGCGCAGGGAGCAAACCCAGGGCGGCAGCCCCGGTCGAGCGATCCAAGCGGGCGAGATCGTACAACCGAGCTTCACCATGGTACTGCAGGATCGAAAGGGGACAAACCCGACCCTACACCGCAAGGGTGCCAACAATGTGACCGCCGACGGAAGGGCGGTTAGGGACGCACCCGGCCGACGCTCGATCCGATCCATGTTCTGGCTGTAATGCTCCTCATCGTCGTCACCGGCCCGGTTGGGAGCGGGAAGACTAGCTTGCTCAACGAGGTTTCGGAGCGATTGCTCGCCCGAGGAAAGTCGGTTGCCGGTTTCCTCCAACCCGCTGGTCCCAGGATTGAGGGGCATCGAGGGGCAGAGTCATACGACCTCGTACTGATCCCGGCAGGCGAGCGGTTTCCCTTTGCAGTTCGAGACGAGACGCGCCGTCCGCGCTACGTGTTCTCCGAGCCTGTACTCGAGCTGGCGTTCGCGGGTGCTGAGATCGTTGCCTTGGACGAGTTCGGGCCGTGGGAAGCCACAGGTGCGGGCCACTTCAGATTTTGGCCCGCCATCGTGGAGGCGAACCCGACGATCGTCCTCATGGCGGTGCGCGAGGATCAACTGCCTGCCGTCGGAGATCGGTTAGGTCGGCCGTTCGATCTAGTCGTGGACGTGCGCGAGCCGCATTCGGCGCAGCGACTTGAGGCTCTGTGCGTCGGTGCGCGAGATTGGGAGGCGGTCGGGGTCTACGGGGCCGGTGCGGGAGCCCTCGAAGCGAGCTTGGGAAGCGCGCTTCATGGCGCCAAGGTACCGCTCCGAGGACAATTCCTCTCGACCCTCCAAGCCCTCGTGATGACCTCTGCCGCGGAAGGCCTGGCGAACCGGGAGCGCGTAGCGTGGGTCGCCCTGGTTGCCGCAGGCCTCAAGGCACTGAGCCCGGCGGGGAGCCGCCTGCGCCCCATGCTGGCGATCTCCGTTCAGGGGATCCTGTACTCGGCCGCGATCCGGTTCTTGGGCTGGAGTCGGTTCTCTGTGTTCCTGGGCGGGGTGTTGATCGGGGCTTGGTCCTCGGGCCAAGGAATCCTTCTTCAGTGGCTGCTCGTGGGCAACGACCTGTTCAAGGCCTACGATATCACGATCCGATGGATCTCCGCGCGCCTTGGTCTGGAAGCACCCGCCTTGCCCATTGTGCTGGCCGCGTTCATCGCAGCCTCCGCGCTGCTCACCGGCACCGTGACCGCAGGATTCTGGAGTCGCCGCAACCGTGGCTTGGAACGGCTGAAGAGCCTCGGCCCGGCTCGCCCGCCCAAGGCAAAGTCCAGCCATCCGTTCCTGACAACGCTTCGCGAGCTCTTCCATCCAGCGTTTTGGCTTCCGATCGCGTTCATCTTAGTGGTGTTGCTGGCCACGGGCACCCGTTGGCAAGAGGCGTCCATGATTGCCTTGCGAGCCTTCACAGTAGGGCTCGTGCTCTTTGGCCTCGTGCGCCTCATCCGCGTGCAAGCGATCGCAGGCAAGCTCCAGAGGCGCGGGCTGCTGGGCCCTGCAGTCGCGATCAATCGGGCGTTCCGTCGGCCTTGAGCCTCGGGTAAGCCGAGGCCCGCGCATGGAAGGACAACCTAGCCGAACCCTGTGCGCATCGTTCCCCCAGGGTCCTCGACGACGAACTCGAGAACCCGAGGAAGAACCGACAGATGCGTGCAGAGCCCTTGTACGTCCTCTCCTATGGGAAAGCTCAGGGTCGAGAGTTGGAACGTCGCACACATGCGACGCCTGATCCAGCCCTACCTGTCCACGGCCTTGACACGGCGACGCGACGCGATCGTGAGCGAGGTGCCAAGGCTCAATCGAGGCACCACGCCGGGGTCATGGCCAACAAGGCTGGGGAGCCGCACGCGGACAATGGTTGCTCCAGGGCTTGACTGGGCAATCCAGCGTGTGCCATGATCCTAGTTGAACGATCAACTCAGGAGCTCCCAAGTGATTCTCTCCCTACTCACCGCAGCCTTTCATCACACACAGGACGCTCCGCTTGGAACGTTCAAGTCCGATCCTGTCGAGCTCATTGATCACGGCAGGGATGTCCCTGGCGACCCGAGCATTTGGGTGGACAAGGAGGGCTACCGCTATCTGTTCACCAGCGAGCCCAACAAGGCGCGATTCGAAGCCACCAGCAAGTACGAGATTCAGCTCGGAGGCGGGTGCGGCAAGATGGGATCCCTCGGAGGACGGGGTTCCATCGAGCGCTACGCCGTCTCCGGCGGGAAGCTCTATCTCTTCGCCTCGGACGGCTGCCGGAGCAGTTTCTTGGCCGACCCTGAACCGCGAATCGAGCGCGATGACGCGAAACCAGTCGGATCGCCGGAAGAAGCGCTGGAAGGGCAACGTTGCTTTGACCGCGTGGTCCAATGGATGGGCGGCAAGGAAGCGCTCCTCGACGTGTCCACGTACGAAGAATCCGTTCGGAGCACATACCGCCAAGGAGGCAAGGACTTCCCGGTGGAGGAGACGCTCCGATTCGTCTATCCAAACGAGTACGAGCAAGTCCTGACCTATGGCAAAGACGTGTTCAGAACTGTCGCGCAGGGCGATTCCGGATACTTCGAGTCGCCGAGCGGCAAGCGTGAACCCTTCTATTCCGCCCAAGCTCGTGAACTGGTTAGGATTCGCGATCACACCCTCCTTCCTTCCTTGATCAACGGCCTACACAAGGATCGAACCCTCGTGGGTAAGGAGGACGGCTCGTTCGAGCTCTACCGAAGTGGAACGTCGGTTCGGATCTGGACCGATCCAAAGACGGGCGAAGTGCGAGCGATCGAGTCTCGCGGCAGGGGACCGAGCGGGGCCTACGGCGCGCGCAAGCTCGTCTTCACTGGCTTTAAGAACCTGAACGGGATCCAAGTGCCAACTGGCTGGAACGTCGAGTTCGAAGGAAAGCTCGCCCAAGCCGTCGCCCCCACCGAATTGACGGTTCGAGCAACACGAAGGACAAAGCGATAAGGTGGCACCGGTGGCACAGACCCGGGAGCGACTCGTCGAGGCAGCCCGCGACCTCTTCTTGCTAAAGGGATACCACGCTACCGGAATCGCACAGATTCTCAAGACCTCAGGGGCGAACAGTGGCAGCCTCTACCACTTCTTCCCGACGAAGGAGGATCTACTGCTCGCCGTCCTTACATGGTATCGCGACAATATTGATGAAGGACTCCTGCAGTTCGTCTACGCCCGTATTGACGATCCTATCGAACGTGTTTTCGGTGTGTTGGACGGCTACCGTCAGCTCCTTCTCATACTTGAGTTTGAGTACGGTTGTCCCATTGGCAACCTCGCTTTAGAGCTCAGCAATTCGCACCCGGCTGCGCGAACCTTGATCCGGGAGAACTTCGAGAACTGGCTAGCCGCCATAGAGGCGAACGTTGTTGCCGCGCAGGACCGGTTGCCGCTCGATACCGACCCTAGGGCGCTCGCGCTTTTCACCCTCACGGTGATGGAGGGCGCTGTGATGCTCGCCAAGACTTACCGCAACTTGGATCCGTTCGATTCTGCCGTTGCGCAGCTCCGCTCGCACTACGACCGACTCCTGGCCGAGGGTACTGAATGGAGTTCCCCTCGGCCGTTACCTGAACCTACAGAGCATCAAGATGAAAGTATCCAACACTCCTGACCACCCCGTGACCGACGAGGCTTGCAAGGCCGCCACCGGCAAGTCGTTCGCCGAATGGTTCCTCGTCCTCGATGAGATCGGCGGTCTTGAGAAGGGCCGCCGCGACTCGACGAGCCACCTCTACGACACGATCGGCACGAAGGACGCCTGGTGGCCTACGACGATCTATGTGGAGTACGAGGCCCACCATGGCGTGAAGAAGAAGGACGGGCTGGCCGAGGGTTACTCGATTTGCTGCACGAAGAACATCGCGGCACCGGTGCAGAGCGTCTACGCCCTTTGGACGGACCTTGCACGCTTCCGCGAGGTCTTCGGCGACGACGCGACCCAGGAAGTCACCGAGGGCGGAAAGCTCGCGTGCGGCGGCGGGTGCCGCGCGACCTTCACGCGGGTCCGCCCGGACAAAGACCTTCGATTCACCTGGGAACACCCAGGCTGCTCTGCCCCGATGACCGTGGACGTAATGTTCCAAGAGAACAAAGGCAAGTGCATGATGAACGTCATGACCTCCCGAATCCAGACTCGCGGCGAGGCCGACGGGCTGCGGAACGCATGGGGCGAGGCACTGAACCGTCTCAAGGCGCTCGCCGAGGCCAGCTAGGGTGCTTCCGAGTGTGCTCGACAAGCCAACCTCTAGCCGTCCGCCGAGTTCCCACCGCATCGTGTAGCCTCATCCCAAAGTCGAGCCCCGTCCCTGTACACTTTCTTGTATGGGAAAACTCAAGATCGTGAGTTGGAACGTTGCGCACATGGAGCGCTTGATCCAGCCCAATCTCTCGACAAACTCGTCCCGGCGGCGCGATGCGGTCGTGGAAGAGGTGCGTAGGCTCGATCCTGACATCTGGTGCCTGTTGGAGGGCCCCAAGGGTGAGTCTGCGATAGACGAGGTGGCCAACGGTCTCCTTGCCGGGGATTATGTGCCGGTCAAGCTCCCACCTGGTTCGGCGACCGAGGCCCAACGATACGCGCAGCAGGGGCAACAGTGGGTGTGGTGGCTCGTGAGGCCCCATTTGGCGCAATCTGCCTCGCTTCTCGCCCCCGAGGTTTGGGACGACTTTACGGAGAAGAGCTTTGAGGTTTACCGCTGGGGCGAGACCACTCCGAGCACCCATAGCCACTACCGACACCCACAAACGTTGGTGCTCGATGTGAGCGGGAACCGGATCGAGTTGATCGGCCTCCACCTCAAGAGCAAGTTCATCAATATGGGGAAATCCTTGTGGCAGAGCGACCCTCCCGCTTTCATGAGAAAGGCCGTCGAGGCGCGTATGAAAATGGCCCGCGAGGCGACCAACGTTCGCGACTATGTGGACGCGCGGTTCGACCAAACGCCCAACCCCGCTATCTTCGTCATGGGGGACTTCAACGATGGCCCTGGCAAAGAATGGTTCGAGGATCGCTTTCTCTTCTTCGATCTGATCAGCAACATCCAAGGCGACGTATTCTTTTCCGGGCGCTACCTCTTCCATGCCCTGTTCGACTTTCCGCAAGATCTTCGCTGGACGGCGAAGTTCGCCGACTTCGTGGTGAACGAGACCGAGCCCAAACCGATCCTTCTCGATCACATTTTGTTCACGCAGTCGCTCACGAACGGATCGTGCCCTTGGCGAATCGGGCCAGGGGCCGGCAAGGTGGAGCACGAGGTTCACGCCCTCTCGAACGCTTCCTTGCCCCAGGCCGCCAGGACGAGCGACCACAGCCCAGTCAGTGTGATTGTAGACACGCCGGACTAGTCACGGGCCGAGCCCGGCCCTGGGGCTGGACCCCGGTGGCGTCCTCAGGTACCGTAGGTTCCAGCAACCATGAAGGAACGATGCGTCGCCGTTGTCGGAGGGGGCCTTGCCGGCCTGATGACCACCATGAAGCTGGCGGAGGCCGGTCACAAGGTCCAACTCTTTAGCATCGTTCCGGTGAAGAGGAGCCATAGCGTGTGCGCTCAGGGCGGGATCAATGGTGCCGTGAACCTCCGCGGGGAGGACGACAGCCCCTACCTCCACTTCGAGGACACGGTCACCGGCGGGGATTTCCTCAACCACCAGCCACCGGTCATGCGAATGGCCGAGCGGGCACCGGCCATGATCTACCTCCTCGACCGGATGGGGGTGCCCTTCAACCGCACGAGCGAAGGGATGCTGAGTTTCCGACGATTCGGCGGCACGCTGAAGCACCGCACCGCCTATGCGGGTGCCACGACCGGCCAACAGTTGCTCTATGCCCTGGACGAGCAAGTGCGACGGTTCGAGGTCTCCGGCCAGGTCGAGAAATACGAAGGCTGGACCATGGTCGGGTTGATCAAAGACGGGAACGAGCGCTGCCGTGGCATCACCGCGCAAGACCTGAGAACCATGGAGGTGAGGTCATTCCCCGCGGACGCCACCGTGATCGCAAGCGGGGGCAACGGGGTCATCTTTGGCAAGAGCACGAACTCGGTCATCAACTCAGGGGAACCGGTGAGCATCTGCTATCAACAAGGCGCGGTCTACGGCAACCCCGAGATGGTGCAGATTCACCCGACCGCGATCCCCGGCGAGGACAAGTGCCGGCTCATCAGCGAGAGCGTCCGAGGGGAGGGAGGGCGACTATGGACCCCACGCGACCCTATGGACGGGCGCAAGCCGCTCGACATACCGGAGAGCGACCGCTGGTACTTCTGCGAGGAACTCGACCCGAAGTACGGCAACCTCTTGAGCCGGGACCTGGTGAGCTTTGCGATCTACTGCGTCTGCCGGATGGACAAGGGGGTCGGAAGGCGAAAGCAAGTCTATCTGGACATTGGCCACCTGCACCGTGAGCTCGGCTGGAGCCGCGACCTGATCAACGACAAACTCGGCGGGGTGCTCGAGATTTATGAGAAGTTCATGCGCGAGGACCCGATAGACAACCCGATGCGGATCTATCCTGCGGTCCACTACACCATGGGCGGACTTTGGGTGGACTATGAGAAGGGCCACAACGGGGAGACGCTGGACACCGCGAGCCCGCGCAACCAACAGACCTCGATGGCGGGGCTCTTTGCTGCAGGGGAGTGCGAGTACCAATATCACGGCGCCAATCGCCTGGGGGCCAACTCGTTGCTCTCGTGCCTCACGGGAGGCGAACTCGCGTCCCTCGGCGTGGAGGCATACCTGAGGAACCTTCCTGAGGGGGGGGGTTGGGAGAGCCTCCCGACCAGCGTCGCGGAAGAGGCAACACGGGAGCAGCAGTCACGCTATCAAGGTTTGGCAAAGGCCGAGGGCACCGAGAACCCCTATGGCTTGCTCGCGGAGCTCCAGGAGGCAATGTGGGACAACTGCGGCATCTGGCGCCTACAGAAGGACCTGATCGCCACTCAAGGCAAGCTCGACGAGCTCGCGGCACGTTCGCACCAGTGCGGCCTGCTCGACGACTCCACGTGGACCAACCAAGCCGTCCCCTTCGTCCGTTCGCTCCAAGACATGATCGAGATGAGCAAGGCCATCGTGGCCGGAGCGATCGCCCGCAACGAGTCCCGCGGCGCCCACTTTAAGCTCGACACCCCCGATCGGGACGACGAGAACTGGCTCAAGACCACGAAGGCGACGTGGGCTCCCAACGGGCCGGTCATCGATATTTCGGAGCCGATCGAGTGCAACTATGTTCCCCCTCGCGCCCGCAACTACAAGATCAACCAGAACAAGGTCGTCAAGCTCATCATGGGCGAGGACGCCCTGGCTGAGCCGACCGGGTGACCCATGATAGAGGATAGGGCGTTGGACCGTGTCTGGCTTGCAGGGGTTCGCTCCCAGTTCCCCGCCCTCGCCCAGACGATGAACGGGCATCCGCTTGCCTACCTCGACAACGCCGCCACCACCCAAAAACCTGAGGCCGTGATCGCGGCCGTGAGCGACTATTACCGCTCGGCGAACGCAAACGTGAACCGAGGTGTACACACGCTCGGTCAGGCTGCGACGGTAGCTTACGAAGCTTCGCGCGCCACGGTGGGGCGATGGATCGGGGCAGCGGCGCCAGAGGAGATCGTCTTCACCAAGGGCTGCACCGAGGCGGTCAACCTCGTCGCCGCCACGTGGGGACGGAGGAACCTCGGTAAGGGTGACGTCGTTCTGCTCTCCCACGCCGAGCACCACGCAAACATCGTCCCATGGCAGATGGCGGCGGATGCGACCGGGGCGCAGGTTCAGCCCGTCGCCGTGGACGAGGATGGCCTGCTCGACCTAGAGGACCTTAGACGTCACTTGATTGAGGGGAGTGTTCGGCTCCTCGGCCTCAAGCATGTATGCAATGCGCTCGGCACGGTCCAACCCGTGGCCGAAGCAGTACGACTCGCCCACGAGCACGATGCGCTGGTGTTGCTCGATTGTGCCCAAGCCCTCGCCCACCTGGCCATGGATGTTCATGAAATCGGTACCGACTTCTGCACGATGAGCGCACACAAGGCATATGGCCCCATGGGGATCGGTGCGCTGTACGGGCGGTTCGAGCTACTTGATGCGCTACCCCCGTATCAAGGGGGGGGCGACATGATCCGATCCGTCCGCTTCGAGAAAAGCACCTATGCCGATCTCCCCAACCGCCTGGAGCCGGGGACGCCGCACGTGGCGGGGGCGGTCGGATTCGCCAAGGCCCTCGACTGGTTGGGCGGGATCGGTGTCGAAGAGGCCGACAAGCATGAACGGAGGCTCGCTACGCTGGCGACGGCCGGCTTGGGAGAGATCCCCGGTGTCCGAATTGTGGGGAAGTCCAAAGTGAAGGTAGGGATCGTCAGCTTCGTCGCAGACTGGGCCCACCCGCACGATCTCGGGACCGTCCTCGATCAGCACGGAGTGGCCGTGCGGGTCGGGCACCACTGTTGTATGCCGCTCATGGAGCGGCTTGCCGTCCCGGCCACGGTTCGCGCCTCGTTCGCCTGCTACAACAATGAAGGCGACGTGGACGCGCTCCTGGCCGGCGTCGCGGCGGCGCATCGCATCTTCGGCTGAGCGGCCACAACACAGCCGATGCGCCTCGTCGAGCTACGAAGAGGCGGAGCAAAGGGGCGTACCGCGGCACCAACCTTCCATTTGCTTCGCCTGATCTTGCTTTCCGGTTCGCCGCTCTCAAGTGGCCACAGGCCGTTCCGGCCCCTTAGATCCGATCATCTTGAGGCTTCTTGAGCCATGTAGCCGAACGCACCTATTGAAGTTGCAACGCGCGCGTCTGCGATCCCGTACTTAGTACTCCCAGCCGAAGATGAGCACCGTTCCCAATCTAGACGAGACTCCCGACCCTACGCAGCACCGCGATGCGACCCACCGTAGCCGGCAAGCCCGAGCAGAGGAAGCCCGCAACGCCCGAAAGGCGATCCAGGAGGAGATCGAGCGAATGACCTCGAAGCGCCTCGAATTGAGGATGGGCGCGAGCGACACCGCTGGGCGTATCGGCCTCCAGTATTCGGTCGCCGACAACAACTTCATCCGGATCGTGCGGCGCGAGGCCACCGAGCCGAGCCCCATCGAGCCGGTGGCCCGCCCTGCACCGCTCCCGCCGTTGGCGGTTGTGCCGCAGGACGTACCCGAGCACCAGGGGCCAAGCGACCCGCCGTCGAAGTGGCCGGACGTCATGCTCTGGGCGTTCACCGTCGTGATCGGGGCCCTGATCGGTCTTGGCCTGATGACGCTCGTCGGATTCAGCTGGCGACGCGACACCTGGGTGCTCTATGCGGGAGCGATCCTCGGTGTGTGCGTCCTGGGCGCCCTCAAGATCCTGATCTCGACGGTCTGGAAGCACGCCGGACGCGAGTCGGCCCTGCCGCGAGAGCAGTCACACCGACCATGGGCAGCCGTAGCAGTCACCTTGGGCGGATGCCTGTTGGACGCCCATCTCGGAGCTTTGGCGATGCGGGAGTACATCCGCGCTCGGGAACTCACAGAGGCGAGCGTACCGCCGTACTTCCAGCTTCTCGCGCTCGCCCTCGCCGTCACGTGCCCGTTGCTCGTCGCGACCGGCGCGCGCTCCTTTGTGCTAGGGAGGCACGAGCCCAACGAGCGTGAGAGGATCGAAGCGCTGCGGCACGAGCGGGAGCGAAAGGCAGCCCTGATCCACGACGAGAACCACCAGTTGGCCGTCGAGCACCGCGACTCCTTAGGGAAGCACGCCGAGACCGTCTACGGCGACAAGGCCCAGGCGCACACCGACGCGCTCCAGCTTGCCCGCCGAGCGGACTTGGAAAGTGAGGCCGAGTGGGAGTCGCTCAAGGGCAACCCCGACTTCCGGTGCCTTCAGGCCCTGATCTCGCAGATCGGCGTCCTGACCCAGGAGATCGAGGAGCGGGAGGTCGCGCTCCACGGCCTCGCAGCTATCCTCCCGGACGAGCAGAGACGAACAGACGGGCACAGCTCCTCCACGAAGGTGCCGTGGGTCGAGAACCGGGAGCGGAACCAGGAGGAAGATGAAGGCGCCTCGATGGCTTAGCGCGGGCGCAGCCTTGAGCTGCCTCGCGGCCGGCGGCTGTAGCACTGGCACGGCCGGGGCCGCGGCGGGCGGACGGCCCGCGATCGGAACCCGCGTGGTGGCCGTGGACGTCTCCGAGTCCGCCAAGGGCGAGTGGGAGCGGCTCTACCCGCGTGCCCGAAGGCTCGTTGAGGAGACCGGTCGAGGCACTCACCTCGCCGTGTTCCGCTTCGACGTCTCGATCATCGAGGTCTATGACGGCAAAGGTGTTTTGGACGGGGCCGACGCGGGAACCCTGCTCAAGCCCTTGGTTAGCCACACGGCGAACACGAAAGGCACGAACCTCGCGGTACTCGTCCGAAAGATTGACTCGCGCGCCCCGCACTGGAAGTCCCCGGTCGAGTTGGACGTGGTCACCGATTGCGGCACCGAGCTGATGTCCACCGAGGATCGTGATTATGTGAAGGAGACGGTCGCGCGATGGGAGGGTAGCAAGGGGATCGTGCTCAGGTTCCACGGCGTGACCGCGGGCCACCGTGAGGCGTTGCGCGACATGGCGCCCTCTTGCGAGATCGTGGAGCAGTGAGCCGCCCCTAGGGACGGCTCTTCGACGGGTAGAAGAAGGCGAGATCGTCGGGACGCTTGGCGGGGTCGCGGACTGTTCCACCCTTCTCGTCCTCTCCGTTCAACCCGACGCTCCACACGACGATGCGGTCCTTCTCAAGGATCGCCTTCATCTTTTCACCTACTCGAAGCGGGTCCTCGAAGTCGGCCTTGGCCTCTGCGAGCGTCGCGGGCGTTTTACCGGTTCGAGCCCGAAACTCGAGCACCCCGATCCCTGCCTCGCAGACCCGCCGCTGAGCTCGGACGCGCCCGACTTGGTCAGCCGCTTGCCGGTAGACCTCCAACATGTCTTGGGCGTACATATTGCTTGCTGTGGGCGGCCCTACATCGGCGAGGTCACGCGCCCATTGAAGGTCGCCAGGCTTCGCTCGGATCGCCTTGGCTGCCTCTATGAATCGTTGGCCGATATCGGCAAAGCTGGCCCGTTCGAACATCCCGCTCGGCACGCCGTCCCGAACCAGAGCACTGGGTGGAGGGGGAGTCCCCGTGGCGGCGCCTGCCCGCGCCCCGACACCACCAATCGTGCTCAGATTTCGGAAGGAGAACAGGTACAGGTAGAACTCCCCTCGTACCGAAGCTTCGATGCCGATGGCATCGTGCGGTCGGGCGACCTCGGACCGGAGCAACTCCAGTCCTTCCGCGTCTCCGTCGAGCTCGGTCGCGCACCGTTCCGCAGCCCGCAGGCCAATCTGGTCGAGGGCGATCCCAACGAGCGCGCTGATCAACGTGGACTCGGTGCAAAGCCGTCCGGAGAGGGTACGGATCGCCTTCAGGTCGCGGACCGCACTCGCAGGCTCGCCCTGCTTAGCCCGTATCTCCGCTCTTCGCGCGAGCAACTTTGCAGTTCCCTTGAACTGGGCGTACTCTGGAAACAGGAGGAAGACGCCCTTGTCCCAATTCAGCGCGGGCTCCCAACCGGGCTTCGTCTCCAACGCAGCAACAACCTTGTCCAGAACGCCCGAACGCTCCTGAGCGACAAGGCGGAGCCGCTCGTCCGGCGTGCTGCCGTTCGCACCCGCGAGGGCTTCGGAGAGAGCCCTGCTCGCGCTCAATACCTCCGCCCGCGCGTCTTCCCCAGGGATCGGGACGAGGACCTCGGCCGACGTAGTTGGGAGGCCGATACGCTTCGCCTCAGCGTAGACGGCGTCCGCCTTCCTCGCCATCGGAGGCAAGTCGTACGGACCGATCCCAGTCTGGCATCCAACGACGTACACGGCCACAACACACGCGATCGGCACACCGATGCAACCGATCTTCGTCAGTGTCGTCACTCCTGGGCCTCCCTCTTGACTTTACCTGTGGGCGTTCGCGAGTAGACTCGAAGCGTTGCTAGACGATCTTTACCAGGAGACGATCCTCGACCACGGGCGCAAGCCGAGGAACCACCGCAAGTTGCCCAACGCCACCCACAGAGCGGAGGGCTACAACCCACTCTGTGGCGACCGTCTCGTCCTCGAGCTCCGGGTCGAGGGCGAAAGAATCGAGGACGTTGCGTTCGAGGGTTGCGGGTGCGCGATCAGCCAGGCGAGCGCGAGTCTGCTCACCACCGAGGTCAAGGGAACGACCACGGCCCTGGCGGTCGCGCTCTCGCAGCGGTTCCGGGCCGCGCTTACCACCGACGAGACGCCCGAAGGTCTAGGCGAGCTCGAGTGCCTCCTCGGTGTCCGCAACTACGCAAACCGGGTCAAGTGCGCAACCCTCGCGTGGCATGCCTTGACGAGCGCCCTCGAAACAGGCTCCACGGTTACGTCCGAATAGCCTCGCACGCCTCCGGAACGTCGAAGGCAGGACGGCCCACCCTACGGTCCACAGGATAGACCTCGAGCGACTCCGCCCAATCGCGCACAAGCCCAGGCAAGGCGTCGCGAGGAGACTCGACGTCGAGCCAAGCTCCCACTTCCTCCTCCCCAAGGATCACGGGCATTCGATCGTGAACCTCCCGAAGGCCCTGCTCGGCGTCCTTCGTGAGGATCGCATAGCCGGAGCCCTCCTCCCAAAGCCCTGCGAAGAGCATCGGCGCCCGGTCATGCAACCTTGCGAAGTAGGGCTGCTTTGCCCCCCCTTCCTCCTTCCATTCGAACCATCCGCTGGCGGGCACGGCACACCGGCGCGACTTCCATGCCGACCGAAAGTAAGGCTTTTCAGCGGCGCTCTCCCATCGTGCGTTGATCATCGCCCCCCCTTTGGTCGCCCACGCTGGCTGGAGGCCCCAGGGCATGACCGCCAAGTGGCGCTTGCCGTCTTGCAAGGCGACAAGGCCCAACTGGGTCGGCGAGATGTTGTATCGGCGCGGGTAGTCGAGCGGTTCCAATCGGCCCAGCAATCGCTCGAGCTCCTCGTGTTCCTGGAAGAAAGCGTACCGGCCACACATGCCACTATCCTACCGGGCCGGGTAAACCCTGGGTGTGCCGCTCTATGAGACTCCGACCGGGCTGGTCCTCGCCTTCCTTGGAGGTGTCCTTGCGGCTGCGGTGAACGCGTTTGCAGGGGGCGGCACCTTAGTCTCGTTCCCCCTGCTCGTCTTCGCAGGGATGCCCGAGCTCCATGCCAACGCGACGAACTCGGTCGGGCTCTGGCCAGGTTCGCTATCGAGCGCGCTCGGCTACCGAGAGAGCCTACCGAGGGTGCGACCGGTGCTCTTCCGGCTCGTCGCCCCCACCCTCGTCGGGGCGCTCGCGGGTTCGTTACTGCTTGTTGCCACACCCAGCAGCACGTTCAAAGCTGCGGTCCCTTGGCTCATCCTCTCTGCAACGGTACTCCTTGCGCTCCAAGACAAGGTGAAGGCTTGGTCCGAGCGCACAGGCCACGGCCGGCACCCGGCGAGCGGGGCCGTGATCCAAACTCTGATCAGTGTCTATGGCGGCTACTTCGGGGCAGGGATGGGGATCATGATGCTCGGTGCGATGGTGCTCTTCATGGACGCCGACCTCAACGAGATGAACGCGGTGAAGAACTGGCTCGCGGTGCTGATCAACCTTGCCGCCATGGGGATCTTCCTCGGAAAGGGGTTGATCGCGCTGGGGCCTTGTCTTTCGATGATGCTGGGTGCGATCCTTGGCGGTTACGCCTCTGCAAGGATTACTCAGAAGGTTCATTCGGGAATACTCCGGACCATCGTGGTCGTTTATGGTGTCGTGATGACGGGCGTGTTCATTGCTCGTATGCTCGGGGGGTCCTGAGCCGTGCCTTGGAAGGCCGAATGGTGTGGGTGGAGCCAGCATCCCGAGGGCGAGTTCGGTGCTTTCGTCTTCCGCCGCAATCTACACCTGGAATCGGTGCCGGAGAGTCTGTCCGTGCGCGTCTCCGCGGATCAGCGGTACTGCCTGAGGGTCAACGGGGAGCGGGTAGGGGAGGGCCCGGCAGTAGGGGATCTCTTGCACTGGCGATACGAGAGCTACGAACTTTCACCATGGCTTTCTAAGGGGGGGAACTTGATAGAGGCGACGGTCTGGTGGCTAGGTCGCTACGCGCCCGCGGCGCACCAGACGGCACGGCTTGCGTTCCTCTTCGAGGGAGAGGGCCTGGACACTCCAGAGGGCTGGGAGGTCGGTCACGTACCCGGCCGAAAGTTCGAAATGATGCACGACGGGCTCGGGCCGTTCTACATAGACGTAGGGCCTGGGGAATGTATCGAGGGGGGGCATCTCGACCCAACCGAGTGGAGGGTGCCGAACACCATCGGGGCCGCGCTCGAACGCGGGGAATGGAACGGCAACAGCCCGTGGTGGCTCGTGCCTCGCCCGATCCCGGCCCTCGCCCGCACCCCCGAGCGCCATGTGCGCGCCCTCACCGGCCCGCGAGGGTTCCGCGCCGACTCGCCAGGGCCACCTTGGTCGCTCGCGCCCGGCCAGCCGATCGTCCTCGATATGGGTCGGCTCGTTCACGGCACGATCGCGGTCGGGCTTCAAGGGCCCGAGGGAACCCAGGTTCGCGCGACTTATGCGGAAGGCCCATGGTCCGACAGTGGCAAGTTGCAAAGGGACGACATCCAACACGGCCGTGTCGCTGGCTACCAGGACGTGTTTGTCCTGGACGGCACGAACCGGGCCTATTCACCACTTTGGCATCGGACATGGAGATATGTCGAACTGAACTGCGACCAGCCTTGCCAGTTGGTCTCGCTTCGTGCGGAGACCGTCGGCTATGACTACAAGGTCGAGTCCAGCTTCGAGTGTAACGACGAAACGGTTGCGAAGATCTGGGAAGCCGGGGTGAGCACGCTTCGCCTCTGCGCGGGCGAAACGTACTTCGACTGCCCCTACTACGAACAGCTCCAGTATGTGGGAGACACCCGGATCCAAGCTCTGTGCCACGCTTATCTCTCCCGAGACCGACGGCTCGCCCGCCAGGCGGCGGAACAGTACCTCTGGAGCCAGGACGAGACCGGGATGGTGGCGAGTTGCCATCCGGCCCGCGTTCGCCAGGTGATCCCAGGGTTCTCGCTCTGGTGGGTCGTGATGCTCGCCGACCGGCTGATGCACGACTCGAAGCCCCCCCCTCAAGAGTGGGTCGCAGGCGCGCGCCGGGCTGTCGAGGGATTTGTGCGGCTTCGGGAGCAGCCGGAGGGCATGCAGCAGTGGCCGTTCATGGACTGGTGCCCGGAGTGGGGCGCGGGCCGCCCAGACGCCATGCTGGACTCGCCGGAGCACGAGCTGCTGCTCGAGCTCGCCCGCGACGCGCTAGCGGCCTTGGAGGGCCGCCCCCCCTCGCATTCAGACCCCGGCCACGCGGACGCGCCGTCCGAGCACGCGAAGGCGCTCCGTGCGCTGGTCTGCCGGGGGCGCGGCCTGCGGGAGGATCCTTGGCCAGCGTCTTGGCCTGAATTGGCGCCCCGGTGTACGCCCTACTTCCTCTACTACAGCCACCTTGCGCAGACTGGGGCGGACTACCTTTCGCTGCTCGGCCCGTGGCGGGCGATGCTCGAGCGGGGGCTGAGCACCTTCGCCGAGACCGCCGAGCCCACGCGAAGCGACTGCCACGCATGGAGCGCCCACCCGGTGCTCGGGCTGCTCCAGACCGTCGCCGGAGTGTCGAGCGTCGCACCCGGTTGGGCGCGGGCACAGGTCGCGCCTCGGCCCGGCAGGCTTCAGCGTTTCCAGGCGACGGTCGCGCACCCTGCGGGCGACCTGCGGGTCGAGCTGAGCGGGCGAGGGCTGGAGGTCGAGTCGCCCGTGTCGTTCGAACTAGCCTGGCAGGGCCGCCGCGCCCACCTCCCCGCCGGCCGGCACTTCGCCAAGGGCTAGACTTAGGTTCAAACCGGGACGTTCGACTCATAGAGAGAGAGAGAATGGCCGCATGGGCAGCCTTCGCAGGAACCTGGCAGACGGCTGGAACGGCAAGTGGGGGGCTTGGAGCTACCTCGCGATCCTGACCCTTACTTTGGCGGTTACGGCTGTGGCACCGGGCGTGAGGAGGCTCGCGGTAGGATCGCTGGCCGAAGGTTGCACGAGCGACCCGCCGAAAGATTACGCCACTCAGATCCGCGCCAGGCTCGCCCAAGGACAGTAGCCATGAAGCTGAGTACCATGCTCGCACGGACCGCCCTCCTCGGATCGGTGGCCCTCGCCGTCGTCGCCGCCACCGCGTACCTCCCGCCCCCTCCGCCACCGGGCTACTGTTCCTGGAGCACGACGGAGCAAAGATGCGTGCTGGTCGGTCACTGTGTCTCGACAGGCTGGGTATGCGCCAAGAACCCAGATACTGGGATTTGCGGATGCCAACCCCCGAACACGCCGCCCGGCGGTGGGGGCTAGACTAGTAGGGCATTGACCGCCTTTGCCTCGCTCGTCGTGGTTCTGCTAGGAGCGCACGCACAGGATACGCCTGCCCGTGCGCTCCGCCTAGCCGACCTGCTCGCAGAGATCAGCCAAGAGGTTGGTCAGAAATACGTTGCGACGGGGACGCTCGCAGAAGCCCGCGTCGTCGTAACCGGGAAGTGGGATCCTTCTAGACTTGTGGATGCCGTCGAAGTGGCATGCCGTGCCGAGTGGCGGGAGGCCAACGGGGCATACCGGCTTACTCGTGATGAAAATCAGGCGGCAGACGATCGGAGGACTGCGGACGAAACCCGAAACAAAGTTGTCGAGTCGGCATTAGCCACCATTGCGAAATCCATATCTTCGTACCAAGCTTCCGACGAGAAACTCGTAGCGCAGCACTATTTGGAAGCGGTGGAGGACTACGTCCGTAGTTCAAAAGAAGGTCGAATACCCGTAGGGCCGAACTCTTCTACGCCTACCGTTGAGGACCATCCCATGCGGACCCTAGCGGTCGAGCTCCTTCTGGACCTTGGCGCTTCCGAGTTGGCAGGGATTCCGATCGGAGACTCGGTCACATACTCGACCTTGTCCTTGCCTGGTGTGAGAGACCTAAAGAACTCAGGGCCGCACGCAAAGGCGTTCGAGCGTGCCTCGATCGAAGTTGCGAACCGCCTTGCTGCATCGGCGCAGTCCGGAGAGCTTGCCGGCGTCAACGGGATGAACTGGCTCTTCGGTTCCACTGCTAGCTGGCTACCTGTGACCGGGCTCTCGCTGACCGTGAAGCCTTGGGGTGACGAATTGTGGGCAGCGGTGGTCATTGACCGGGGCCTTCCTCGGCCAGACGGGTTCATGGAGCGGGTTCCACTTGACCATGGTAGTTCTGACCTTGCAACCGTCTTATTGCCGCCTCCCTCGGATCAGAACCTTGTGCATTGGCGGCCCGATACGATTACTCGTTATCCTGCACTCTCTACCGGAGAGCCCGGCACCAAAGGAGATCTCGCCAAGATCTCCATACCCGAGGCCCTTGGCACATCGGACATTGTCTCCACGCTCAGCATCGTTCGAGAGGAGCCTGTCCTCGCCCTCCTCCCTATCGGCTTCGAGGCACAGATCTCCAATCGCCTCAAGGCAAAGATGACCTTGCACGACGCGCTTGACTTGCTCGGAAAGGGCTACTTCGGACTCAGGCAAGCCAAGACTGAGGGGGGGCTAATTCTTCGCCCGAGGAACGGAACGCTCGGTCCTTGGGATGCGGGCTCCGCCAGGGCAAGCCGCCGCTTCGTTTCCAATGCCAGGGAACAGCACGCCTACGGGGCCGACGACCTCGGTCGGTACTTCGCGGGTATCGGCTTATCCACGCTTGGAACCGCCGAGGCAAACTGGTGGGAAACGTGCCTCGTTCGCGAAGGGCTCCCAGCACGATCGAGAGTTGCAATGCCGCACGACTACCGTCTTCTCGGCGAGCTCCTTCGCATCGCCTCTGGTGGCGGAAAATGGAAATACGCTGTGCTCCCCAAGGACATTCAGGCATCCGTCCGAACCTTCGCCTTCGGTGGCATCCTGAGCAGAGAGGGTGAGGATTCGAGCTTGCTGACCGCCGCGGAATCGTCAAGAATCAAGTGGGAAGCCTTGACCGTACACCTTGCGAAGCAGACTGTCCCTGCGGCGGTTCTCAAGACATCTGTTTCCAGCGTCCTTTCGGCAGCAACGCTCGCCGATTACTTGAATGACTGGCAACCTGGATACCCGGAGAACCTCAATCCATCCAAGCTGCGCTTGGTGGAGGGCGTCATGGAGGTGTCCCAGGTCAAGATCACCCTATCTGAACCCGCGTTCATAGCCGTTGAGTTTCCCAGTGAGTTCACCCCCACACACGATGAAGTACAGGGTATCCCCTCGCTATCCTCCAGCCTCCGAGCTGAGATTGAGAAGCACCGTACACCATCGCTACCGGCCAAACAAACGGATGGCGGTACGACATCAGCATCATTCTGAAGCCCACCGTGATTCTGAGTAGTGGGTGTGAAACCCCTTCGTACTAGAGAGAAGCACTTTCAGGCCAATGCTTGCATCCCAACGAATCGCCCTGTGAAACCGAGCCACCGATCCATGGTTCAGCGTCCTGTTCATGTCTGCCTACATTCAAGGTATCGAGCGGAGGAAGCTAGACTATAGCGATGCTGAGCTTGATCCTCGCCGCACTCGGCGTAGCAGGCAACGACTCGCCTGGTGTCGTGGAGTGCGGAGATTTCTCGACTCGATCGCCAGACTTGGCGAGGAAGCTCAGTCCTTGTCAACCGATGACGGCATCGGCAGGCTGTCCTTCTCTGGGGAGTGGAGTGGATCCTCAGCCTACGAGGCCCTTTCCAGTGCGTACCGCTCCGAGTGGCGCCGAACTGGAGACGGCTGGCGGCTAGCTCTACCAAAGGCTGGGAGTAAGTTGGTCGAGCAATCATCCAAGGAAGTGAGGGAGCGTGCATGGACTGATGCGGACTGCGCGCGGGCAGAGATCACGCTTGAACGCGGAACGGTGAAGGCGGCAACTTGGCATACCCGGGGCGCGAGGAAGCTACTCCGAGCGGGCGAGATCGCGAACGTGGTCGCGAGCTGGCAACCAGGGATGGATGCGGCCGATGCGCCAGGGAACCTTCGGCTCGAGGAGGGCGAGTGCCCCGAGTATGAGATCCGGCTGGTGCTCTCCCCGCACCTGCAGATTCGATTAAGCTTCCTGGGAAGGCTCCAGAATGACGGGCAGGTGGTCACCGGGATTGGTGCGCTCTCGCAACCGTTCAAGAAGGAACTGGACCGCGCCCGCTTGGGCGCAGCCGGAGGTGGAGCGGCCTCCAACAGTCCGCGTCTCAGCCGGTAGCGGCGGCGCGACCGAAGGCGAGCAACCCGATCGCGCGCCTTGCCCCCGAGGAAGAGCGAGGTTCGGCTGGCCCGCCGTCACTATTGTGCCCAGGGCGCAGGAGTGAGCCCGTTACCCGCCTCGGAGTTGTTCTAGGGCCGAGGCGGTCTCGAGCAGGGCAGCCGCCGCTTCGCGGCCTTTGTTGCCGTGTTTGAGGCCGGCTCGGTCGAGGGCTTGGGCGGCGGTCTCGGGGGTGAGGACGCCCCAGGCGACGGGGACGCCGCTCGCGTTCTGCAGGGCCATGAGCGCCCCGGCCACGTCGCCCGCCAGCTGGCCGGCGTGGGCGGTCTCGCCTTGCAGGATGCACCCGAGGGCGACGACGCCGTCCACCTCGCCGCGCTCGACCAGCGCCGTCGCGGCTAGGGGGATCTCCCAAGACCCCGGAACGCGCACCACGGTCACTTCCGGCCCGCCGCAACGGCGCAGTTCGTCCAGGCAGCCTTCGAGCAATTCCTTGGTCACGAGCTCGTTCCACCGGGCCACGACGATGCCGACGTGCTTCCCCGCACCGTCGGGCGTGCCCACAATCTCACCCATAGCCCTAGTATGAACTCCTCGCGTAACGGGCCTGGGGGCGCAAGCGTCTGAGAACGAGAGGCCACTACAATGACCGGAATGATCGCTCTCGCCACCGCACTCGCCGCCACCAACGTCGAAGTCACCGTCTACAACCAGGGCTTCGCGCTCGTCAAAGAGCAGCGACGCTTCGACCTGCGCCAGGGTCGCCAGCAGGTGGCGGTCGAGGACGTGGCCCAGATGATCGAGACGAACTCTGTGGCGGTGAGCCAGGTCGGGGCCAAAACGTTCCAGGTGCTCGAGCAGAACTACCAATATGACCTGATCAGTCCGGTCGCGATCTTGAACAAGGCCGTTGGGGGGCAGATCGCGCTGAACCGAGTGCTGCCGAACGGCACCAAGGAGCGCGTGGTCGGCACCCTGCTCAGCTCGCCCACCGCGATGGTCTCGGACGCGAACGGCAACGTCTCCCCGACCTGGCAAGGGATGGTCGTGCGCACCGACGACGGGCGAATCCTGCTGAACCCCACCGGCGAGATCGAGGTGACGAGCCTGCCCGAGGGGCTGATCAGCAAGCCGACGCTGCTCTGGGACATCGAATCCGCCCAAGCCGGCCCGGCAGACGTCGAGCTCAGCTACATCACCCAAGGGACATCCTGGAAGAGCGACTACGTGCTCTACCTGGGCCAAGACGGCAAATCGGGCGACTTCCGCGGATGGTGCACGATCACGAACAACAGCGGGGCGACCTGGAAGGACGCCAAGCTCAAGCTTCTGGCGGGCGAGGTAATGCGAGCCCAGGCGCCCGCGATGATGAGGCGAGGGGGGGGGCGGGAGATGGCGCTCGGCGCGATGGAAGATAAGGGCTTCGCCGAGGAGTCCTTCGCCGAATACCATCTCTACACGCTCCAGCGACCTGCCAACGTGCGCAACAACGAGATCAAGCAGATCACGATGATGGAGGCGGCGGGAGTGCCGGTGACCAAGAAGCTCGTGATTGACGCGATGCGCAACTACGGAGCGCAGATGCCCGGCGAAGGCGAGATCGGGACCGGCCAGCTGCGCCCGCTGTTCCTCATCGAGCTGAAGAACGACAAGGCGAGCCAACTCGGCATGCCGCTGCCCGCCGGGACGTTCAAGGTCTACCAGAAGGACTCGAGCGGCGCGGTGCAGCTGCTCGGCGAGGACTCGATCAACCACACGCCACGGGACGAGAAGATCAGCCTGGCGGTAGGGCGGTCGTTCGACATCGTGGCCGACCGCAAGCGCGAGTCGTTCGAATGGCTGACCCGCCGCCGCAGCCGCGACGGCATGAGGCAGAAGTTCGAGATCGAGCTCCGCAACCGCAAGGAGACGCCCGAGACCGTCCACGTGCTGGAGCGGCACTGGGGCGAGTGGAAGATCACCCAGGAGAGCGCGCCGCACAAGAAGCTCGACAGCGAGACCGCCGAATGGGTGCTGACGCTCGCCGCCGGCCAGACCGTGACTCTCGAGTACACCGTCGAGACGTACTGGCTGTAGATTCAAACCGGGACGTTCGCCTCATAGAGAGAGAGAGAGAGAGAGAGAGCATACTCGTACCATGGGTGCTCAGCGAAGTCTCTTGAGGGGTTGTGTGAAGCTCGCCACGGTGACCTTTGCGGGAGCAGTTGCGTTTGGGGCCACGACCTGGGCGGCGGGTGGGGGCTTCCATGGAGGGAGCCCGAGCTTCATAGGGCCCCCTCCGTGCGGTTGTAGCGCGGGCAGCGAAACTACTCGTGGAATCAGGCTCGCAATGGCGACACTCGTAGGTTCGGACGACAACCGAACTTTGGCAACTCCGACCAACGGCGAAACGCCGCAATGCTCAATCCCGGCACCTCCGCCGAACAGTGGGTGCGGCGACTGCGCTTGGACTGGAACCCAGACTCAAGACTGGTGCATTCGAGTGTCTCCGGATTGCTCGTGGCTCCCCTGGGCGAAAGATGAGCTGATGAGGAGACGCATCTATAAGTTTTCTTGCCCGGACGGCAAAATATACCAATATTGCGCTGGCTGGCAGAACGCAGGAACCATCAAGGTGAACGGTTGCCCTGACGAAGAGGGGAACAAACTTTGCTGCACCGATGAAGGTTCCATAGATCCAGAGCCATTGTGCGGCACGACGCAAGAGAGGCCCTGCTCAACGAGGTTAGTGGGAGGGGGCTAGTTCTGGAGGGTGTACGCTCGTACCCGCGGGGAACTTGGGCCCTTGCAGTTTCCACGGGTGTGGCATCCGAGCTAGGCCTCCTCTGGCTAGACTGGAACATGCCCTTCAAGTTTAGGCAACAGAGTTGGAGCGGTTCCGTCACCGCGTGGTTCATCGTTGCCGTACTCACTGTTTCCGTTTTCCCTTGGGTTTTCGCGTCACCTTGGCGAAAAGGGACTTGGGTTTGGATCCTCGCAGGCTCGATCGGTGCGCTCGGGTTCGTGAACCTCCTCTCGTTTGGCGAGATGGAGCCGGGCGCGGCAGCGGTTGTGTTCGTGCTCGCAATCATAGCCTTGGTCTCCTTCGGACTTGGGGTGTCTTGGTCTGCCATCGAATTCTCTGCCCGTCTGTTGCGTTTGACGGGCGGAGGCACTGAATGAAGCGTGGCTTGAGTCTCCTCGAAGTGTTGGTTGCGGCAGCGATCGTTGGCGTCGTCGCGGCACTGCTGGCGGTCGCATTGGCACGTGGCAAGCAGGAGTCGTATGGCACCATCGCGCTCTCGAACCTTCGACAGGCCGGTGTTGCTCTTCACCTGTACGCAACTGACCACGACTCCCAGTTTGTGCGGGACAATCTGGATCCGCTCATAGACGGTGGCTACGTGAGGGATTCCCGAGTCATGATGACTCCGGGAGATCCTTATGAGGACGGGTATGGCCTAGCGTTTGAGAGGGTATGGATGAAGAGCACAGCCGTGCACCCGACTTCCTACAACTCTCTTTTCACGTTTCTCCCCGCGCTCCAAATCCCGAAGTTCAAGAGCTGGTCAAGGTTTCTCGACGTGTGCCCGAACCCAGGCCTCATCGTCTCACTCGTTCACCCGAGCGGGGCAAAACCGATCTACCCTAAGGGTGACGACCGCGGAGCGGGCCCAGGAACCTTCTTAGGCCCGGCACTGAGGTTTCGGCTGGATGGCAGTGTCAAGCGAGGACGATTTGACTTGGTGGTGAACTCTCCCACATTACGGTCAATCGAAGGTGCACAGATCTTTTGTGAGGACTTCCCTTCGATGTCAACGTGGCTCGCGGAGCCGTGATTCATCGCAAGTGGACACGGGCGCAGGCGGGGAATCTGACTGAGCAGATCATTGCCTGATCTCCCTTCTCCTTCTCTACCGGAGCGCAGCGTCCGGATACATGTGAATTGAGTACTTGGTCGAGACGTACTGGCGGTAGATTCAAACCGGGACGTTCGACTCATAGAGAGAGAGAGAGAGAGAGAGAGTAACCTGATCGTATGGAGACTAGGCTCTCGATTCTCGTCGTTCTCGGCCTGTTCTTCGGAACGATTCTGCTCAGTATGGCCCATGGCCAAGGAGGCGGGGGCCAGATCCCTGACTGTGCCGAACTCACAGTCACGGACGACTACCCGGAGCACGCATGCTGGCAGTGGCAGTACGCGACAGGCGATTGGTGCAACGGGGTTCAGCATGACCATGAGCGACGCCGGGAAGTTGACCACGACATCTACTCGAATGGCCCCACGTTCGAGTGCACGGCCTGGACGAACAATGGCTGTTGCGTGCTACATCCGGTTGCCGTACTTCCGCCGTGTCCCGCAGACACCTGCCGGCAGTGATACGTAAGGGCTTTAGCCTGATTGAGGTCTTGGTCTCCGTCGCGATCGTGGCCTTACTCGCGGCGTTGTTACTCGCGGCGAGCGGCTCAGCCCGCAAGCGCGCGATCGCCACGCACGACACTGCTAACCTCCGGCAGATTGGCCAGGCCCATGCCCTGTACCAGACGACGACGGACTCGGACGGATGGTTCTCGACTCCCCCCTTGATCCAGGCCGCCGTCTTGGACCGGGCTCTCGTCGCCAGCCCGCACGACCCGACGCCCCAAGGGATCGCGAACCGCGTGCGCGTTGAGCGCTACCCAGGGGCTGAGAACCCGCCGACGGCGTGGAAGGACTCGTACCTGGCCTACGACATGACCGGTTGGCAGACCGAAGGCAACCGCCGCCGATTCTCGGGCTACTTTGCCGAAGCGAAAGGGTCGGGATGGCTGATCGCCTTGGATACGCCAGGAAACTACCGCACAATGCGCTTCTGGGACGAGCCGGGCGCGTACCAGCGGTTGCTGATGGATACCGCGGTCGTCCACCGCAGGATCCACCTCCCATGGATCGGCTGGGGCGACAAACGGAACAAGGTCTTGAAGGGCTGTCGGCTATACACTGACGACGACTCCGCGTGCGAGAAAGGGGGGCGTTGAGGCAAGAGAAGCGACATTGGAAGTGCTTCGCCGCCCGTGCGCTTCAGGCGGCCGTGTTTGGCACGGCTATGTTCTTCGCTCTGTGGGCTTCCATCGCACTGTTCGCCCTATTGGGCATCCTCCGGCCTGAGGCCGCTGCGTGGTTGCCCGTCTCCGGTTCGCTCTATACGTTAGGCGGTGCTGCCTTGGTAGTGGGTGCTGCTCTGCCTACCACGATGGGAGAGCGAACGAGGCTCCAGACCTTGGCACTGGCGATCATCGGCCTCTGGGTCGTGCTGACTGCGGTTCAGTTCATCGCATTCTTGGGACGCCCAGGCGCCAGTGTCCCAATGTTCCTCGGAAACTTCCTCAAGTGGGGCTCGGCTTTGGCCATCGCTGCCTACGCAGCCTCGTTTGCGGCGATCACTGCTGTCGTCCGGTTTGCAGATTCCCGCTGAACGAAACGTCCCGGCATACTACGAGCGGCGCTGGGGCGAGTGGAAGATCACCCAGGAGAGCGCGCCCCACAAGAAGCTCGACAGCGAGACCGCCGAATGGGTGCTGACTCTCGCCGCCGGGCACACGCTGACGCCGTCGTACGCCGTCGAGACGTACTGGCCCTAGTGGCTGGGCTCGCGGGGCTCGGTCTTGCGGGAAGGAAGCACGCGTGGCCGCCAGGATAGGGTACCTACGTCTTTGCGCGGGATGCTGCGGGCGTGGGAGTCGAGGAAACCGACCGTGGCGTAGCCCTCCGCGTCCCAGTAGACGTCGCTCGGGCCGCCGACCCCTTTGCCCAGCCCTGCTGGGCACTCGAAGTGCATGACGGTGCCTTCAAGCGCCTTGACCCGGGCTAGGTCGAGCCCGCCCGCCAGGGCGCTCATCGCAAAACCGGTCTTCGACCCTCCGTCGCGCACGTTCCAGAACACTTGCTCGTTCTTGACATAGGGAGTCAAGACGCGTGCCCAAGTCGCAAGGGGCGGGAGATGGTCGTCGAAGTCTGCTGCGGAGATCATGAACGAAGTCCCGATCTGTTTCGTGTTGCTCAGCGCGACCGTCGCCTTTCGCGGGCCCTGTGGATCTGTGTAGACGGGCCAGAGCACAAACACGGCGGCCCCGACGAGCCCTCCCACGATGACCGCGCCCCAACCTTTCATCTTGTTACCGCAGACGCCCGGGCAATGCGCTGAGTTCCCAATCCCTCGCGCTACACTACGCCGGCCAGCAACTCTTGCGTCTCGAGCACCGCTTCCCGTAGCGCGGCGACCGCCCTGCCGACCTGATCCTCAGACACTACCAGCGGCGGCTCTAGGCGGATCACGCGCGGGTTGTTGAGCGTGTACGCGACGATCACGCCCCGCTTGAGCAGCTGGGCCACGAGGAGTTCTCCGACCTCGTCCATCGCCAGCTCGACCCCCACCATAAGCCCGCGACCGCGCACGTCGGAAACGAGGTCGAGCGGCAGCGCCTCCGACCGTAGCCCGTCCATCAGCACGGCCCCCAGTTGGGCGGAGCGCTCGACGAGGCCCTCGTCCCGAAGGACTTCCAAGGTAGCGACAGCGGCGGCGCACGCCATCGGGTTCCCTCCGAACGTGGAGGTATGGAGGAAGGGGTTTTCGCCGAACACCCTGTCCCAGACCGCATGCGTCCCCAAGGTCGCCCCGATTGGCATGACGCCCCCCCCTAAAGCTTTCGCGGAAGTCAGGATGTCGGGGCGGACGCCCTCGTGGTCGCAGCCCCACATCGCGCCCGTGCGGCCGAGCCCGGTCTGCACTTCGTCCAAGATCAGCAAGGCGCCAGCGGTGTCGCAAGCCTCGCGGAGCCCGGCCAGGTAGCCCTCGGGCGGGACGATGATCCCCCCCTCGCCTTGCACGGCTTCGACGATAAAGGCCGCCGTCTCGGGGCCGACCGCTGCTCGCGCGGCGGCAAGGTCGCCGTAGGGCACATGGGCAAAGCCCGGCACCAAGGGGCGGAACGCACTCTGGTACTTCTCTCGCCCCGTCGCCGAGAGCGCACCCAGCGTCTTGCCGTGGTACCCCCCCTCCGTCGCGACAATGCCAGGCCGTCCTGTCGCTGCCCGAGCGAACTTGAGCGCCGCCTCGACGCTCTCCGCGCCCGAGTTGGAGAAGAACACGTACTCCAGCCCCTCGGGCGCGACCCCCGCGAGCCGCTCCGCCGCTTCCGCCATCACGGGGTTGAAGAAGGTCTTGCACGAGAGCGGCATGGCCTCGAGCTGCCGCCTCACGGCATCGAGCACCCGAGGGTGCCGGTGCCCCAGCGAGAACACGCCAAAGCCGCCGAGGAAGTCGAGGTAACCGGTACCTTCCGAGTCCCACACGGAGCACCCTTCGGCCCGCACCTCGACCCCAAACCCGGCGAAGGAAAGCAGCCGCGCCATCCCCGGCCCGACATGGGCAGCGTACTGGGCGGCAACCGAGTCGCGCGAGTTCACTCCCCGATGATAGCGGGGAGCGGGCTCAACTGTGCAGCCAAGTGGTCCAGAAGTCCACCATCTCTTGCCGGTTCACCCATTGCCCTCGGTCGTCATAGATGCGGCTCTTCTGGATGTTTGCCCAGAAGCGGAGCTTGTCCATGAGCATGTCCTTCATACCTTCGTCGCCCTCGTCCCAGAACCGGACGACCGCGCTTTGGCGCACCCCCGTCCAGGGCCCGTCCGGGCAGTTCCGGAGCAGCCCGCGGGCCAGTGCGCGGTCGTGCACTGCGTCCGCCGCGTCGACGCTCCGCGCGACGCTCCCAAGGATCCCTCGCGTCTCCAGGAACTCCGCTCGGACCCGCTGGATCCAATCGCGCCAAGAAAGGCGCAACGGCTCGGGGAGGGAGGACCAGAACGCTTCGTCCTTCGCCGCCTCAATCAGCGAGTCGGTGGCCAACTCGATGTAGCCGGGCACGTCCGACTTGGGGAAGAGCCCGTAGAGCATCCAGCGCTCCTTGCTCGGAAGGGCGTCCACCACCGAGAGCACGTCCCGGCCCAACCGCGTGATCGCCCCGCGACGAGAACCTACCAAGAAGCTCGCGGACTGAAGAATCGAGAGCGTTCTGAATCGTTCACGCGAGTCTAAGCTCGGGAGGCAACGAACCCCCATACTCAGCGCGGAGGCACCAGCGTCGGCTCCCTGCTCGAAAGTAGCGGGGCCAGGTAAGTCTATGCTAGCGAAGAGGACTCCGTCTGTCCCTGGCTCAGGCGCCAAATGGAGCCTTGCGTCTTCCCATGGCTCGCCATATGCTTGCGAACCAAGCCGGTACCACCCGTCTTCGGCTTTGTTCACGAACGCCACACAGTACGCTCCGTTCGCGCGTGGACGGAGCTGCCCAACGACTCCTGAGAACGTAGGTACTAAGAACCTCACACTTCCGTGAAACGCGCCTTTTGACGACTCGATGACATCATAGTCCTCCGCAAAACACTCAAGGTGCTCTTGCCCGTCTGCCAGATCAACGAATAGCCGCGCCCGCCGAAGTCCAATCCGCGTTTCGCCGATCTTGCGTAACACAACGATATCGGAGAACAAGCCATTCGATCGAGAGCCAATCCTCCAGAGTCCATCCCTGCCGCCATACTCTTCCAGATATCCCTGCGAGAAGGCTGTAGGAGTACAACTCATAGCCAGCAGTGCACCTGACACAAATCGAAAGGCAGAACCCGGCCTGCGCATCGTTCTCACCATGTATGCCTTCATCCTGCGTAACAACTTTAGGTCACTACTCCTTGATGTGATCCACTCGGTCGGTCCACAGCTTGATCCGGTATGAGCCGACGAAATAACCCATAGTACCGGTCGTTATCTTGTTAGCTGCGTAGTATTGGTGCGAAAAGTCGTAGAAGGGGCTGGCCGGGTTCTGCGCATAGGTGTACGGGTTCTCGCGGCGCAACCACAGGTTGTCCCACCCGTTCTCGTTGTTCTCGTTGCTCCCGAGTCCAAACCGGCCCGCGGGGTGCCCGTTCGAAGCGTCGTCCACGCCCCGCACGGTCGTCCACCAGACGAGGGAGGTGTTGATGTTCGATCCTGGAGGCGGCACCGGGGGCTGGAACCGCTCCTGCACCCAGACGTCGGGCATGCGGTCCCCTAGGTTGTCTAGGAGGATCGGCCTGGTCCTTCGGATCCATCCATATGGATACTCGGTGTTTCCGCAATCCTCTTCTTCGTCCTCGGTCGAGTTCGGCAGCGTGTCCTGCGGCTTGTGCGCGGTGAAGCGGAAGTGGTCGGGGTTCGGTTCGGTCTCGTTCTCGGGCGCCGACTCCGGACTATCGTCCCAGACCCAGTACGTCCGACCGTTGAACACAACCTTGAACTGGCACCTGGGCTCGATCCCTCCACGACCGCTTCCTTGGGTCGCGAGGAGTTCGATCCACGTGGAGTCCTCTAAGGTTGGCTGGGCCTTCGCCTTGACCTTCGTTCCGGGCGGCACCGTCCAGTGGTACTCGATGGGTTCGTCCGGACCGATGTCTGGCTGCTGGAACCGAGGTTGCACGTGTCCTACCTGAGGGCGTTGAAAGGCCGTCGAAAACCAACTCGGTACCGTTGGGTCGTAGTTAAAGTACTGCATGAAGTGCGGCTTCTCTGCGGCGGTTAGATCATGTTTCCAAGTTGGAAGAAAGTTCTGGTGCATTGTTCCGTCGGCGTTTAGGTAGTTCTTCGCCTCAAGCTTCAGCGGCCCCCCGACGACGAGGAACCCTTTCATCACTTGGGTCTGCCCGCCCCCTTGGGGAGCGGTTACGGTCACGGTACACGAAGCAGTGTAGAGGCCTAGCGGGCTGTCATCGACGTAGGCCCAGCCGATGGTATTAGCCGCCGTGCCCGGCGAAGGCACCCAGATAGCCCCGGCGGGCGGGCTCTGAGGGTTCGACGTCTGCACCGGGCTCCATTGGTAGGCCACCGTCGCGCCGGGGGGAAGGTCGGTGACCATGCACGTCAACTGGAACTCGGCGTATTGCGCGCCGGCACTGGTCCGATAGGGGCTCTGCTTGAGTTTGGAATAAGCCAACCCTTCGCACTCGTCCGTCGCTATGATCTCAGCGTTGAACGCAGAAGCCATGCCCGCCGCTCCGAGCGCGAGCCACGCCACGCCACGCCACGCCACGCCACGCCACGCCACGCCACGCCATAGTAATGGTAAGACGTCTTGCCACTGGAGCGCGTTACACAATTTTCACTTCACAGCGCATTTCAGCGTTGGAACGTCATGGTTCTGGCCGACGGGCCCAGCCCTCCAGCAATCCCAGATCCTGCCGATAGAGAGGCAGAGGAACGCAGCCATGGACATTCTCGACCGGATATGGGGCTCCCAAACGCGGAACCTGGAGAGAGCGCTGGACCAAGCCTCGCAAAGGCACGGCATGCTCTCCTCGAACCTGGCGAACGTGAACACCCCTGGCTACCCAAGGCAGGATCTGGAGTTCGGCATCGAGCTTGAAGGTGCCGAGCAGCGCGCCACGATCGCGGACAAGCTCCCACACCGATCGAGAAGCCATCGCTCTCGCGCAACGGGCGAAGAGGTCAACCTCGAGCGTGAGGTCTTCTCGATGGCCGAGACCGAGCTGCGGTACCAAACCCTCGCCGATATTGCCAGCCGATACTTCAGCGGGCTGCGCAACGTGATCAAGGAGGGCAGGTGAGCTCCATCTTCTCCGCGATGCGATCCGCCGCCAGCGGCATGTTCGCCGAGCGGCTGCGCATGGACGTGACCTCGGCGAACATCGCCAACGCCCAGACTGTGAAGATCGGTGACCAGGACCCCTACCGCCGCCGTATCGTCGTCCTGGAAGGCGACGAGGAAGGCGTCCACGTCAGGGCCGTCGAGGAGGACCAGAGCGAGTTTCGCGCGGTCTCCGAGCCCGGCAACCCGTTGGCCGACGCGCAAGGATTCGTGTATTACAGCAACGTTGACCCTCTCATGGAGATGGTGAACATGATCTCCGCAACCCGCGCCTATGAAGCGAACGTTGCGGCGTTCAACAGCGCAAAGGGGATGGCGCGCGCCGCCCTGAACATTGGAAAGGTGTAAGCATTTGCGCATTGGCCCGTCCCTCTCCCTCCCACAGGCCCCTACGCGGCCTCCGGAACTTGGCAAGAAGGAGCCGCAAGGCGACTTCAGCCAAATGCTGATGGACGCCCTCAAGGAAGTGAACAAGGCCCAGCAAGATGCTAAGGGCCTTCAGAACGACCTGATGGCGAATCGCCCGGTGGAGTTTCACGATCTCATGATCGCGATGGAACGCGCAAGCACGGCCATGGCCCTTACCCTGCAAGTAAGGAACAAGGTGCTGGAAGCGTACCAAGAGGTCAGCCGTATGCAAGTCTAGGCAGATCGAGATCCCATCTGGCCCGATAGGCCAGCTTCATGCAAGCACTGATAGAACGAATCCAAGAATGGTGGCAAGCAGCAGACCGCACACAGCGGTTGTTGACTCTTGTAGGGGGGGTGCTCCTCATCGGCTTCCTCGCCCTCACGGCGTACTTCTCCGGTCAGGCAAAGTACCAACCGCTCTTTGCGGGCCTGAGCCCGGAGGACCAAGCGACCGTGGTGGACGGGCTGAACGCGGCCGGGATACCGAGCCAGGTCGAAGCCAGCGGAAGCGTCTCCGTCCCCGCGGACAAGGTCGCAACCGCCCGAATGCGGCTCGCACAAGACGACAAGCTCCCGACCGGCGGCAAAGGCTCCGACATTCTCGGCTTGCTCAGTTCCTTCTCGACACCGGCGCAAGAGCGGGAGGCGATCCGGCTCGCGCAAGAGGCCGCCCTCTCCCGATCCATCTCGACACTGGACAGCGTGAAGTCCGCGATCGTCCATATCTCGCCAGGAAAGGACTCGCCTTTCGCCGATGAGACGGTCGCGCCCAGTGCGGTCGTCAACGTCCACCTCGCGTCGGCAAGCCTCCCTGCGCTGGACGAGAGCAAGGCGATCGCACGCCTCGTCCAATATGCGGTTCCTGGCCTGCAGGCCAAGAACGTGAGCGTGATTGACACCTCGGGCCGCATGCTCTTCGATGGTGCCGAGGAGTCCTCGCCCACGACAATGGGCAACCGCAAGCTCCAGGCCGAGATCGCGGAGGCAAAACGGCGGGAGTCCGAACTCCAGAGAAGGCTCGATGTCGCGTTCGGCCCCGGCAACACCATCGCTTCGATCCAAGTCAGCTTGGACATGGACACAGTGAGCGAACAGAAGTACGACTTCGCCCTCGGCGACAAAAAGGTGACCGAGCAGGCTACCGAGACGATGACCGACCCGAAGTCCTCGGCGATTGGCACTGCTGGCGCCGATGGCAACCCGGCAACGCCGGGCGCGCCGCGAGGGCCTGCCTACAGCAGCACCGTGACCTCCAACCAATATCCTTCCACAGAGACGCGAACCGAGCGTTCCAAGGCGGTGGGCGAGCTCACCGCGATGACGGTCAGCGTCATCGCCAATGCCACCAAGGTGGAGGACACCGCACCGCTGCAAGCCATTCTCGACGACTACCTCGGGGCGAGAAACGGCCAACCTGGCTTCTCCGCCTCGGTCCAAAGTGTCCCGTTCGACGCAACGGCGGACCAAGACCTGAAGAAGGCAGCGGCAGCAGCCTCGAGCTCGAACATGATGGGGCAAGTCATGTCCTTGCTGCCGGTTGCCGCGCTGGTGATCGTGGGCGTTCTCTTCTCCAAGTCAATCGTCAAGGCCGCGATGAGTAGCCGTGCAAGCCCTCCGCTAGCCAGTTCGCGCGCACTCGACACCGGTGCGCTTCCCCTCTCCTCCAACCCAGCCCTCGCTAGCCGGGCCGATATGGCGAGGAGCTTGGCCAACGACCCCGACATCCAAGCTGCGCTCAAGGAAGCCGGCCTGGAGTCGGTGTCCGACCTCGGTCACTTCGACGATACGGTGGACGTAGAGGAGATCCGGCGCCGGATTGACGTCCCCCTCGAACAGATCAAGAAACTGGCCCGCCACAGGCCCGAGACCGTCGCGATGCTCCTCAAGACTTGGCTCTTGGAGGAACGAGCGTGAGGCGGGTTAGCAGCGAGCTCACCTACAGGAAGAAGGCTGCGATCATCCTCGCAGTGCTTGGATCCGAAGTCGCAGCGGGCATCCTCCGCCACCTCAGCGACGAGCAAGTCGAGAGCCTGCTGCTCGAGATCGCCCGCCTCGACAAGGTCACCCCGGAGCTTCGCGAGAAGATCGTAGACGAGTTCCACCGCTTGGCCCAAGCCCAAGACTTTATCGCAGAGGGCGGGGTCGAGAGCGCGCGCAAAACCTTAGCCGCCGCGTTCGGAGATGACAAAGCGGGCGAGATGATGGGCAGGATCGTGGGCGCGATGCAGATCGTTCCCTTCGAGTTCCTGCGCAGGACCGACCCGCTCCAAGTCTTGAGCTTCATCCAAGACGAACACCCGCAGACGATCGCGCTTATCCTTGCGTTTCTACCCATGAGCCAGGCCGCAACGATCCTCGCCAAGCTTCCTACCGATCTCAGAGGGGATGTTGCGGAGCGGATCGCGATGATGGAGCAGACCCCGCCCGAGGTAGTCAGAAAGATCGAGGCGGTGCTGGAAAAGAAGATGTCCTCGGTAATCAACCAAGAGATGAGCAAGGCGGGGGGGCCGAAGGCCCTGGTTGATCTTCTCTCCAGAGTGGATCGAAGCACAGAACGACTCATCCTTGACAACCTCAGCGAGAACAACCCCGAAATGGCGGAGACCGTAAAGAACATGATGTTCGTGTTCGAGGACATCGTGACGCTGGATGATCGCGCGATTCAAGCGATCCTCAAGGATGTAGACGTCAAGGATCTTGGAACCGCCCTCAAAGGTGTGAGCGACGAAGTGAGCGAGAAGGTCTTCTCGAACATGAGCGAGCGCGCAGTGAACATGCTCAAGGAGGATATGGAGTTTATGGGTCCGGTGAAAGTGCGCATTGTGGAAGAGGCACAACAGAAGATCGTGGCCTCGATCCGGCGGCTCGAGGAGTCGGGCGAGATCAGCGTCGGGCGCGAAGAGGAGGACGTCCTTGTCTAGATTGAAGGGCGAACGCGGTTTCCTTCCGTTCGCCAGCGTCTTGCGGCCAGTGACCGAGGTTCTCGCCGACGACGGATCCGGGGGGGGTGGGAAGCAGGCGTACGAGGAGTCCCGACGGCTCGGCTATTGCGACGGTTTCGAACAAGGGCGCTCGGAAGGACGGGCCACCGGGCTTCGGGACGCCGAAGCCGAGACGGAGGCCCATCGGTCCGAGCTTCAACTCCGTTCATCGGAGGCGCTGCTGGCAATCGCCGCTGAGCAAGCGGCATGGCGGTCTGAGGCCGAAGGACGGTTGGGCCGGTTGGCGGTGGCGATTGCGAGAAAGGTCCTCGCCCACGAGGTCGAAACGAGCGCAGACACCGTGACCGACATTGTTCGCGAGGCCATGTCCGCGGTGATCGGGGCCGAGGTCTTGAAGATCCGGGTCGCCCCTCATCACGCGGAGATCGTTTCCAGCTCGGAGGTTGGATCGCGCGGGCTGGAGATCGTTCCCGACCCGACCATTGACTCCGGTTGTGTGATCGAGACGACCTGGGGCGAGATGGACGCGCAGTGCGCAACGTTCCTCGACAGGCTCGATCGGGAGGCCGCGTAGCGTGGCCACGATCGAGCACATGGTCGGTGCGTTGGTCCGCACCCCGCGTGTCGTTCCCCAGGGCCGGGTGGTGCGGGTAGTAGGCCTCACCATCGAGAGCGCAGGGCCGAGGGCGAGCGTGGGAGACCTGTGCTTCGTCCAACGGGAAGGGCATGGAGGGGCGCTTCCCGCGGAGGTCGTCGGCCTGCGGGAAGGCAAGCTGATCCTGATGCCCCTGGAGCGAAAAGAGGGGGTGCGGCCCGGCGACCTTGTCGCGACCACGGGCGAGGGCCTGAGCGTCCCAGCCGGCAAGGAGCTCCTCGGCCGAGTGCTCGATGCGCTGGGGCGGCCGATGGATGGCAAACCCTTGCCCTTTGTCGAACACAGGGCGGCGCTCGACTCCAACCCTCCCAACCCGCTCACCCGAAAGTTGATCACCGAACAGTTCGGCACAGGTGTAGGTGCGATGGATGCGGTCACGACGGTAGGGATCGGCCAGCGCCTTGGCGTCTTTGCAGGGTCGGGTGTGGGCAAGAGCACGCTGCTCGGCATGATCGCCCGCTATGGGCAGGCCGACGTGAACGTCGTCGGGCTGATCGGCGAGCGCGGCCGCGAGGTGCGAGAGTTCCTCGAGAACGATCTAGGCGAGGAGGGCCTTGCCAAGAGCGTCGTCGTCTGCGCCACAGGGGACGAGCCTGCCGTCCTGCGCGCCAAGGCGGCACAGACCGCGACCGCGCTCGCAGAGCACTTTCGAGACCAGGGCATGAGCGTGCTTCTCATGATGGACTCGCTCACGAGGTATGCCATGGCACTGCGCGAGATCGGCTTGGCGGCAGGGGAGCCACCCGCCACGCGAGGCTATCCGCCGAGCGTCTTTGCCGCGATCCCAAGGCTCCTGGAGAGGGCCGGGCAAGGTCAGACCGGCGCGATCACCGGCATCTACACCGTCCTGGTCGAGGGCGACGACACCAACGAGCCGGTGGCCGATACCGTTCGCGCCGTATTGGACGGCCATATCGTCCTGAGCCGGAAGCTCACGGGTATGGGCCACTATCCCCCCATCGCGGTCACGCAGAGCTTGAGCCGCGTTATGCCGTTCGTAACGAGCGAGGACCACGTACACCGTGCCGAACAGGTTCGAGCCTGGGTGGCCGCACACGAGGAGGTTGAGGACCTCGTCGCGATCGGGGCCTATAAGCCCGGCACCAAGCCGATGGCAGACGCTGCGATCGAGCGATGGCCCGCGATCTTGGAGCTCCTTCGTCAGGACCGATCCCACTCCCGAAGTCCGGAGCAAAGCCTCGCCAAGCTCGTTGAGGTCACATCATGAAGCCGTTTCGATTCTCGTTAGCGCGTATCCTGGAGCACCGAAGGAGCGAGGAGGAAGACGCCTTGCAGCAGTTGGGCTTGGCAACCGCGCGCCTTGAAGCAACCACGGCAGCCCTGCGCATCGCCGAGGAAGAGTATCAATCAGCCCAAACGTGCCCAGGCGACTCTCTCGCTGACCGGATCGAGATGGAGCAGTGGCTGAACCGGCTGGAGGATGCGAGGTCGGCCGCTCGGATCCTTCGCGGGATCGCCGAGGGCGAGCTCGAGGGCGCCCGCACCCTCTGGCTCGAGGCACGGATGCGCCGCCGAGCGATCGAGGTCTTGGAAGACCACGAGCGCGAAGCGTGGAACGAGGTGGCGGCCCGATATGAGCAGCGTGAGAACGACGACTTCGTCGGCGCGAGGTGGACACCATGAGGATTGTGCCCAAGGGCTACGAAGCTACGCTCGACCGATATCGAGAGATTCAAGACCGGATCGCGTCGCTCCAACCGAAGCCCACGCCTCGCCCTCCCTCCAAGACCTCATCGCGATGGCCGGGGTTCCCTTCCTCGATGAGCGGCTCCTTGACGACGCCAGCGCCCCTTGACCCCTTCGGCGCGGGGATCTCGGTCAGCGATGACTCCAACGGACTGAAAGGCCTCGCCCAAGATGCGGCGGTTCGGGCTGGCGTGGATCCCGTGCTTTTCGATGCCCTCGTGACGTGCGAGAGCGGATACAACCCGAGAGCGGTATCGGCCGTGGGTGCCCAAGGGCTGTGCCAGTTGATGCCTGCCACCGCGAAGGGGCTGGGGGTCGCCGATGCCTTTGACCCGGCTCAGAACCTCGACGGAGGGGCACGATACCTCGCACAGATGCTCAAAGAGTTCGGTGGGGACGAGAGGCTCGCCCTTGCCGCCTATAACGCAGGGCCAGGGGCGGTGCGCAGACACGGCGGGGTCCCACCCTTCGCAGAGACCCAAGCTTACGTCACCAGGATTCTAGCTCAGGCGGCGCAGAGGAGACAGCCGTGAAGATGGCCGCGATCGCTCCCGTTATGTTGCTCGTGCTGGGAGGTGGCGTCTTTGGCGCGGCCAAGGCAGGCATTGTCAACGTTCCTGGCGTCTCCCCGCCGAAGAAGCCCACTGCGAGCGCGGAAAAGCCGAAGGCGAGCAATCCTCCGTCAACGAAGCCAGTGGAAAGAGCCAAGCAGTCTCCCCCCACCTCCCCGACCCGCACGAAGGAAGAGGCGCCCAAGGTTCCCGAGGAAAAGAAGGTCGCTCAGATTTGGAACGAAATCCCAACGGAGGCGCTCGCGACCATGGCGAGACAGTACAAGGATCCGGAGCTGGCCCGAGTCCTCGTCCACATGGACACCGAGAAGGCTGCCCAAGTTCTGGGAACCCTCGAACCAAAGCGGGCCGCCGAAGTGAGCCGACTCGTGGGCCGCGAGTCGGTAAGGTAACGATCGCTACGGGTACGATGGGGAACCCTCGTCCGGGCGTAGCTCAGTGGATAGAGCACCAGTCTTCGGAACTGGGTGTCGGGGGTTCGAATCCCTCCGCCCGGGCCAATTCACCGTGTGTCCATACAGGACACACGGTGGAACGACTCTCCGAGTAGGTCATCCAGTTCGGCTGGAATGCCCAGGGTCACAAGGGTCGATTTGGGCCGGTAGCGGCTTAGGATTCGTTGACTTGCCTCAATGTCCGTCGAGGAAGGCGACCACCTCAGCCGAACAACCGAGAAGCCGGGCCTCTTCGAGCGGGGTAGAAAAGGGGTCAACCCGAGTGCGGACGGAACAACTCGCCCCTGCTTCATACAGGATTCGCAAGGCTGCTACGTCGTCGCGCACGGCTGCCAATTGGGCAGGAGTCCAATCGTTGACTCCGCGCGCGTTGAGATCGGCTCCAGATTCTATAAGCATAGCCATGATCTGGTACTTGTCCGACGCTTCACGTTCGATCGCGGAATGTAGGGCGGTGTAGCCTTCTTCGTCCCGAGACACTGGGGAGGCGCCTTTCTCCAACATCCAACGAACGACAGACGCGCTTCCGCAGTCAATTGCGTTCGTGAGCCAGTGCCACTGAAGCCATGGGTCCGTGCCGAGGAGAAAAGGCGCATGATCTCGCGCGAGGAACTCCAGTGCCTCGATATCCGCTGAGAGGATAGGCTCCATCGGAAGTCCGTATCTTCCGCGGGATGCATCATCGTCTTCGTGGTTTCAACGTGCCGCCGCGCCGGGGTTTGCATCATACTCTCAACATGCTCATGGCCCGTTCAATTCGATGGCGATCCTCTGTTTCTTGGCACGAAGCGGAAGGCAACCAAATTGAACCGCCCTTCCCAATTGTGTGGGGGCGCCTCGAACACGCCGTATTGCGGACGTTCGCAAGGTTCGCTCCCGGAGTGAGTCGAGTGTCTTGGGCAGTGCAACTCAGTGTGCGACGACCGAACACTTGCGTCGTACCGTGGTAGTTATGCGTTGGCTCACTGATGCGTGTGCCATAGCCGCCGGGGCGGCGATCGGAGCGAATCTCCGGTACTGGATCGGCTTCTGGGTCATCGGAAAGTCACACCCCGCATTCCCTTGGCATACTCTTCTCATCAATGTGACCGGATCCCTCGCACTTGGGGCGATCGTTGCGCTCGCAATGACCAAGGGGTGGGATCATGGATGGAGGTTGTTCGCAAGCGTCGGGATTTGCGGTGGATACACCACCTTCTCAACCTATTCTGCCGAGGCCATCGCCCTCTTTGAGGAGAAGCAGATAGGATTGGCAGTTCTGTACATACTGGGCAGCAACGCATTGGCGATCCTGGCATGTCTGCTTGGAGCCCACTTGGCGCGAATTGCGTGGCCACCGGCTCACCCCTAAGACTCAACGTCAACTTCTCGCATTTTTTGATTCGGTCTCGGTTCCACGTTTGATCCCAGACAAGCCAGGAGACTAACGACGTGGAGGAGCAACGCAGACAACTCGCATGGCGGCCCTGGCTGAGATGAGCGTGCAACGGCAAGGGCACGCGAACGGGAAGCCGTCCTCCACATCGTTGACCGCAGGAAGAGCGCTCTCAGACCTGGGGGCGCGACGGGCGCACTCCGTTCTCGCCCGGCGGCTTCACTGGGAGAGCCCTCGTGGGAGTCACGCGAGCCCTGCCCAGGCCTCTTGTGATCATGAAGTCCGGGTTTAGTCGGGAATGGCCAACCCTGAGCGAGTGTAGTATCATCCCGTCTACCGAAAAATGATCCAGCTTCCAACCCCTGAGAATCCGGTTCCAATCCTTTGCGGCGATGTTCGCAGTGTGGTGCGCGAGCTCCCGAGCGACCACTTTCAGGCTGTGATCACCTCGCCTCCCTATTGGGGTGTCCGGGACTACGGCTTCAACGGGCAAATTGGGTCGGAAGCAAGCTTGGACGACTATGTGAGCGGGCTGGTCGAGGTTTTTCGAGAGGTCCGGCGTACGCTGAGGCCGGACGGGACGTTCTGGCTGAACATCGCCAACACCTACTCAAGCGGCAATCGAACCTGGCGAGCGCCAGACGAGAAGAACAAGGGCAGAGCGATGAGCTACCGTCCTCCAACTCCTCCGGGCCTGAAACCGAAGGATCTTGTCGGCGTCGCCTGGAAGGTCGCCATGGCGCTCCAATACGACGGCTGGTATCTGCGCAACGACATCATCTGGCACAAACCGAACTGCCAGCCCGAAAGCGTGAAAGATCGTTTCACCGTTGCTCACGAGTACATCTTCATGTTCTCGAAGTCAGAGCGATATAGCTTCTACCAGCTTGAAGCTGCTGAAGAGCGAAAGGACCTGAACGGGCACAAAAACCGAAGAACGGTTTGGCCGATCAACACCGAGCCTTATCCTGAGGCGCACTTCGCAGTTTTTCCGCGAAAACTGATTGAGCCTTGCATTCTTGCCGCCACAATGCCGGGAGACATGATCCTGGACCCGTTCTTCGGCTCCGGGACCGTTGGTCTCGTAGCCCGAACTATGGATCGCCTTTGCCTTGGCATCGAACTCAAACCTGAGTCCGTTGAGTTGGCGATGCGACGGCTTGATACCGCTCAACTGAAGCTGTTGACCGCCGGATAAATCCCCTATGGCGGCGCTTGGTGGGCCAGGAACTTCCAAGTACCGTGAACCACACATTCCGAGAGCTTCAGGTTTGAGATTGTAATCTTGCCTTCGCTTCCATCGAGCCTAAGCGAGAAGGCTGTTTCCTGCCCCTTCTTCGTTAGCAATGGAGCTTGCAGCCAGCCTTGCTATCACCACCTTGCGCTGAAGGATTTCGGCAACGCCGATAACGAGGCCAAGCTGAATCGGATGGAGTTTCCGTGCCTGCTCAACCAGGGATTCTGTCCGTTCATCTTGGCCCATGAGACGCGGACTGTCCGCTGAGGTTACCAGTCCGCTCGCAAAGTTCGTGATCCGCAGAGCCTCGCGCGAGATGAGCCCCTACCGCGCCAGGCGTACCCCGATCGCTCGAGGTAGGCGAGGAGAATCGTAGCCAGAGCCTGCGCCAGACGTAGGTCCTGGCGTCTGGAACCTGTCGAAACCGAACCGGCACGCGAGCGTATACTCTATGCACCGGAGCCGACAATGACGACCGCCCGCTCAACTTTCGTTCTCAGCCTCTTCGCTATCGCGGCGATCTCGACCGCACAAGACGCCCGTCTCGTTCGCATCAAGGTCAATCCCGGCAGCAAGCTCTCCACCGTGAGTACCAGCACCACGAAAATGACATTCTCAGGCGCGATGGACGAGAGCATGGACTCGACCACCTCCCTCTCCCAGGTCTACAGTTTCGAACCGGCCGCGGACGAGAAGACGAAGTTCACCCTCAACACGACCGAGTTCAAGATAGAAGGAGGCATGGCCGAGCAAATGGGCGGAGGAGACACGAATTCCGTCAAGAAGGCGACCCTCAGCGGACTGTTCGATGCCAGGGGCCTTACGTCCGATATCGTGCTCGCTGGAGTCCAAGACGGCGACATGCTGGCCACGATGGTCATGATCCAACCTAGGGAGATGTACAAGCAGATCGGGTTCTTCGGCTTTGCCTTCCCCGAAGAGCCAGTGAGCGTCGGGTCAAAGTGGGAGAGCAAGCTCAACTTTGCCGACATCCTCGCTGCGCAGAGCATGGGCTTCCTCCAAAACGCCAAGGGCGAGATTCCTGTGCAGAACGAAGTCATCGCCTTTGAGACCGTGGACGGCATCGAGTGCGCAAAGATCAAGTCGTTCTTAGACGGCAAGGTGACGTTCGACGTGGCCGCACCCGGTATGGAGTCCTCCGGCAATATGACCATGACCGGCGTCACGAACGCATGGTTCAGCCTTGCCGATGGGCTGCTGGTGAAGAGCGAGTCCAGCTCCGCGAGCGTCATTGACATGGGGATGATGACCATCAACCAAGCGTCGGAGACGAAGACCACGGCGAAGAGAAGCTAAGGGGCATCCGGCCGAGAATCGGCGGTGCCGACGAACCCGTGCCATGGCAAGCTCCCCAAGGCTAGCAGCCTCGTGCCCAGTGCCTCTCAGCCAGGTACTGGGCTGGCTCGCGGCCCGAGGACACCGTACGCAGATCGAAGAGCTCCCCGGCGAGGCTTGTGTCAATTGGGTCGCCGCCGCCGGTGACGTCGTTGTCCGGGTCTGCAAACTCCCCGGCGATCCCGATGCCCGAACCGAGAGCGTCGCCGTGCCAGTAGTGGTCGGCGCCGGCATTCGCACACCTCGACTCTTGGACTTCGACGAGACGCAGCGCACCGTGGAGGCGACGATCACCCTCTATGAACGCTGGCCCGGTGTCGCACTCGGTACCGTTTCACCCCATGAGGCCGAGCTTCCAGGATTCTATCGTGAGTTGGGCCGAGAGCTGGGCCACCTCCATTCCCGAGTCCTCGAGTGCCCCGACCCGTTCGGGTGGCTCGATGAGGCGGAACCCAGCGACCCCGAGGGCCACCTAGAAATGGCAGTGCAAAATCATAGATTGGATGCCCCCAACGCGCTCTGGCTAGGGCGATGGATCGAAAGGCTTCGGCCCGCGAACTCCCACCAAGGGGAGCCACGGTTCCTGCACAACGACGCGCACAGCTTCAATACCATGGCCTTGCCCGACGGCAGCTTTAGCGGGATCCTCGACTGGGGTGATGCCGGTTGGGGCGACCCTGCGTTCGACTTCTCGACGCTACCGCTGTGGGCCGTCCCGTGGGCTCTCGAGGGGTACCGAGAAGTGGGCTGTGCGACGGATCCGGGCTTCTGCGGGAGGGTGCTTGGGTACATCCTGGAGACCGCGCTGGATTGGGAGAACCGCAACGAGGTTCCCGGCCAAGAGCCGTGGTCGCCGACCGCGTCCAGCCTCCACGTGAACTTGGCACGGTTCCTGGCCACCGATCCAGGGCCGGAGTGGCGCGAATGGCTCCCGCAAGACTAGTCGAGCCGTTCATCCGTCCTTAGCTCCGATGGATGCGGATACGAGCAAGGAGCAACAGCGATCCCTGTGGCGAGTGATCGCCGCGTCCTCGGCCGGAACGTTGATCGAATGGTACGACTTCTACATCTTCGGCAGCTTGGCGACGATCATCGCCACACAGTTCTTCCCGAAGGGAAACCCGACCGTCGCTCTTCTCTCGACCTTGGCGATCTTTGCCACCGGCTTCGTCGTGCGCCCCTTTGGCGCGCTCGTCTTTGGCAGGATCGGGGACGTTGTCGGGAGAAAGACAGCCTTCCTCGTCACCTTGCTTATCATGGGAGTGTCCACGTTCTCGATCGGACTCGTGCCATCTTTCGAGCTGGTGGGCGTTGCGGCGCCCTTGCTCGTCCTGCTTCTCCGGCTCGCTCAAGGGCTCGCCCTGGGAGGGGAGTATGGCGGAGCGGCAACGTACGTGGCAGAGCACGCACCGGACGAAAGGAGAGGGTTCTACACGAGCTTCATCCAGACTACGGCGACACTCGGATTGCTCCTCTCCATCGGCGTCATCCTAGGGCTGCAAGTCGGTTTGGGCGAGGCTGCCTTTGAAACCTGGGGGTGGAGGGTACCGTTCCTCCTCTCAGCCGTACTTGTCGTTTTCTCCTACTTTATTCGCCGAAAGCTACAAGAATCCCCTCTCTTCTTGGAAGTGGCCGCGCGTGGACAAAGATCCCAGAACCCACTACGTGACAGCTTTGTCGAGCCCGTCAACCGGCGGTTCGTCTTGCTCGCGCTCTTCGGTGCGACGATGGGGCAAGGCGTCGTTTGGTACACCGGGCAGTTCTATGCGCTCTACTTCTTGCAGACCGAGCTCAAGGTGGACAAGGTCGTGGCGAACACCGTGATCGCCATCGCGCTCGTCTTGGCGACCCCGCTCTTCGTGGCGTTCGGCGCCCTGAGCGACAAGGTCGGTCGAAAGTGGATCATCGTATCCGGCATGGCTCTTGCCGCGGTAGCCTACGTCCCTCTCTACGTGGCGATGGCGGCGAACTCTGGAGCGACCCTCTCGATCCCCGCTCTGGTGGCCCTTGTCTTTGTCCAAGTCGTCTTCGTCACCATGGTCTATGGCCCGATCGCTGCGTTGCTCGTCGAACTGTTCCCGACCAAGATCCGATACACGTCCATGTCGCTTCCTTATCACATAGGCAACGGGGTCTTTGGTGGGCTGGTCCCCCTCATCGGTACGGCTGCCGTAGCCCAGTCCGGTGTGCAGACTGCCGGGCTTGCCTACCCCATTTCCGTGGCTGCGATCTGCGCCCTCGTAGGTGCGTTCCTACTCCCCGATCGGAGAGGCGTAAGGCTGGCAGACTAGGACAGTACCTGTCGCACCGCCTCGATGGCTTGCGCGATCTTAGAGGGATCCCTACCGCCCGCGGTGGCGAAATCGGGCCTTCCGCCCCCCCCTCCGCCCGTTGCTTGGGCCGCGGCCTTCACGATGTTTCCTCCATGTGCGCCGGCTGCAAGGGCGTCCTTCCCGACCTTGCATACGATCGCAACTTTCCCTTCTGAGATGCCAAAGACCAGAGCTACCCCCTCCGGTTTGCCATCCACGAGGCGATCTGCCATCGCCTTGGCATCCTCGGGGCCGAGGCCTTCCGCGCTTTGTACGAGAAGAAGGTAGGGCCCGATCTGCTCCGAGGCGACATCGGCCCCACCGCCCTGCTGGGCGAGCCTTTCCCGCTTCCGCCGCTCCTCCCGCAACTGCTCCAATGTGCGCTCGATCGCGCTGCCAATCTCGGAAGGGCTCGACTTGAGCCGCTGGGACGCTTCCCGGATCGTGCGCTCCTGGTCGAGGGCCCAAGCATAGGCCCGGAGCCCGGCGACCGCCTCGATTCGGCGGACTCCGCTCGCCGCGCTCCCTTCGTGGAGAATCTTGAACAGGCCGATCTCTCCGGTGTTCCGCACATGGATGCCACCGCAGAGCTCTCGACTAAAGCTAGGCTCGGAAGGGGACATTCCCCCGACTTGGACGACCCGGACGCGGTCGGCGTACTTCTCCCCAAAGAGCGCCATCGCACCCATGCGACGTGCGTCCTCGATGGGCACGTCTTCATAGGTCACGACAGATTGGGCACGAAGCACCTCAGCGTTCACGAGAGCCTCCACTCGGTCAAGCTCGGCCGGTTCCATCGCGGCCCCGTGGGTGAAGTCGAACCGCAAGTGCTCCGGGGAGACGAGGGAGCCCGCCTGCGTGACGTGCGTCCCTAGCTCCGCTCTCAGTGCGGCGTGCAACAGGTGCGTCGCCGTATGGTGGCGCACGGTGTCCGCACGGTCAAGCACCTTCACCGTAGCCTGCACATCGTGGTCGAAGAAGTTCAGGTTGAGCCAGTCGGTCGCCTCGGAAGCGCTCGCCCCCTCGATCCCGATCGCCGCTTCCGGGCTTGCGAGGTGAACGATGACACCGTCCTGGCGGGCCACGTCAGAAACGTGGAGCGCAACGCTCGACTGGACAAAGCGGACCACCCCGGTGTCTGCCACCTGCCCCCCGCTTGCGGCGTAGAACGGGGTCTGATCGAGCGCCAGGGCCACTTCCCCGGTCGCTCTCCCTGCATCGTCCAAGACCGGCAAGGCGCCCTTCACCTTCGCCATACACGAGGTCACCTCATAGCCACGAAAGACGGTCTCGGTCGGGCCGTCCGCCGTCTCGAAGCGGAAGGCGATGACCACGCCGCCATAGACGCTCTCGCGCTGGTCGGCGCCCCGCGAACGAGCCTGGGCGCTCGCCATCGCAGCCTGGTACCCGGCGATGTCCACGAGCCTTCCTTGCTCGGCTGCGAGCTCTTGCGTGACCTCCAACGGAAACCCGAATGTGTCGTGCAGGCGGAACGCGGCTTCGCCGGACAAAACCCCGCCGGGGGGGACCGAGTCCAGAGCGTCGAGCAAGAGCTCGGTACCTTTCTCCAGGGTTCGCCGAAACAAGGCTTCCTCGTTGCGAAGGGTCTCAACGATCACGTCGCGCTTCTCCGCAAGCTCGGTGTAGTGTGTGGCGAAGGTCTCGACAAGAGCACCTACCAAGCGGTGCAAGAACGGCTCCGCAAGGCCCAGCCTCCGGGAGCCTTTCAAAACGGCTCGGCGGATCAATCTCCGCAAGACGTAACCTCGACCGGTGTTCGAAGGGAGCACGCCATCGGCGATACAGAACGCGGCGGCGCGGAAATGATCCGCAATGATCCGCCGCGCCGACATGTCATCGTGGTCGGAAAGGTTCGCGAGGGCATCGAGGATGCCCGTGAAGGCGTCGGTCTCATAGACCGAGCTCAGTCCGTTCAAGACGACGACCGTCCTCTCGATCCCCATGCCCGTGTCAATCGAGGCGAAAGGCAACGGCGGCATACCGGTCTTTTGGAAACCACCGCTGGCAAGCTCCTCCCCTTGCCACTCGTACTGGATGAACACGTCGTTCCAGATCTCGAGCCACTTGCCCTGGGCATCGTCGCGAAGGTAGTCCTCTCGGGCATAGACACCCTCGATAGTCGGGGGGGGCTCGTTCTGCGGTACCCAGTAGAACATCTCGCTATTGGGCCCGCATGGGCCGGGTGGCCCCGCGGAGAAGGAGCCAGCGGGCCAGTAGTTCGTCTCCTCACCAAGCCGAAAGATCCGGGTCTCAGGGAGGATCCCGCTGGCAGAAAGGTGCTTCGCCCACTCGTCATAGGCCTCATCATCGTCCTCGAAGACCGTGAAGGCGAGCCGCTTGGGGTCGAGCCCAAGCCACCGCGAGTCCGTAAGGAACTCCCACGAGTAAGCGATCGCCTCCGCCTTGAAGTAGTCGCCAAAGGAGAAGTTCCCCAACATTTCGAAGAACGTCAAGTGGTTGGGGTTGCCCACCGACTCGATGTCACCCGTGCGGAGGCACTTTTGCGAGGTTGTGGCGCGACGGCTCCTAGGCTCGGCTACACCTCGGAAATAGGGCTTGAACTGCACCATCCCTGCACCGTTGAACAGCAGGGACTCGTCGAGCCTGCCCGTGACGTCGTAGGGCACGAGCGAGCCAGAGGGCATCCGAACGTGCCCCTTGGACTCGAAGAACTCGAGGAACATGGCCCTCAGCTCGCGTACCGTCATCGTTGCGTGGAATCGTACCGGTACGGCGGGGACGCCCCCGGGATGCTAGAGTTGAGCCATGGACTGCTACGAGATTTGGGTTGACCTTGTGCCGGGAACGTCCGACCTCGGGTTCGTGGAGGCCGTCCACGCCTGGCTCGGGCACATCCAGGCGACATCGGGCCTCGCCCGATACAGGATCAAGCGGCGGAAGCTAGGCTTCGGACCGGACTTCCTCGGGGAGTGGCACATCTCGATCGAGTTCGAAGACCTGGCCCAGCTCGACGCCGCGTTCCACGAGGCCGCGGCCCGAACCCCAGAGGTGGAGGCGCTCCACGCGGAGGTCTACCGCAAGGTCTGTAACTACCGGTCGGGCCTGTGGCGCGACTTTCCCGACAAGGTGCGAGAGAGTTGAGGCTCGACGTGCTCATCGCGGGTGGCGGAACCGGCGGGGTCGCGGCGGCCCTCGCGCTCGCGAACTCCGGACTCACCGTTTGGTTGACCGAGGAAACCGAATGGTTGGGAGGGCAGCTCACGGCACAGTGCGTGCCGCCCGACGAGCACCCTTGGATCGAGGAGACCGGACGGACAAGGTCCTATGCGCGATACCGAACTCTCGTGCGCCAGGAAACGATCGCACAGCACCGCCTCGCGCCCTCCGATCCATGGTTCAACCCCGGTGGTGGCTGGGTGAGCCGGCTCTGCCACGAACCTCTCATTGGGCGAGCGGTGATCCAGCGGATGCTGGAGGGGTCCGGGGTTCGCATCTTCCACCAAACGGTTGTTTCCAGACTAGGTGTGGCCGGGGATCGGATCACCTCCGCGACGCTCCTCGATCTGCCCACCGGGCAAGAGACCGAGGTCGAGCCGACGTTTGTACTCGACGCAACCGAGTTGGGCGACCTCCTTCCCCTTTGCCAGGCCGAGTACCGGTTGGGGGCAGAGCCACGGTCCTTGACCGGCGAGCCTAGTGCCTCAGAAGAGGGCGATCCGCACGACGTTCAGGGCTTTACATGGTGCGCTTGCGTCGGCTTCGACCCTTCCGGCGACCACACGATCGAGAAGCCACGGGAGTACGAGCGTTGGAAGGCGTTCGCGCCTGAGCACTGGACCGGCCCGCTCCTCAGCTTGACCTATCGTAACCCGATGACGGGCGAAGCAAAGCATCTCCCTGTCTTTGCAGAAGACTCCCTCAGTTGGTTCGGGTACCGGCAGATCGTCGGGCCACCCCACGGTGGCGAGAGCCGCGAGGCCGTTACCGTCCTCAACTGGCCTCAGAACGATCATATGGTGGGCAAGGTCGTGGACGAGCCCATAGAGACAGTCCGCTCGCTGCTCGAGAGCGCGCGACAACTCACGCTCAGCCTCGTCTATTGGCTCCAGACCGAGCAGGGACTGCCCGGAATCCGACTTCGGCCCGATATCGCAGGAACGGTGGACGGGCTGGCCGCCTACCCCTACCATCGGGAGGGCAGGCGGATCGAGGCGGTGTACCAAGTTCGGGAGCAGGACGTGGCCACCCATTGCCACCCAGGTGCCGCCCTTGCCCCCCATCGGCACGACAGCGTCGGTGTCGGTGCCTACCGGATTGACCTCCACCCTGGCGCGAACGGCTCGCCCGGCCTCGACCTCTCCTCCCTGCCATTTCAGATCCCCGTCGGCATGCTCGTCCACCGAAGGCTGCGAAACCTGATCGCGGCCGGAAAGTGCTGCGGAACCACGCATATCACGAACGGGTGCTACCGGCTCCACCCCGTGGAGTGGAACGTTGGCGAGGCAGCAGGTGCGCTTGCGTTTCACTGCCTGGCCTGGAGCACCGAAGCCCACTCGGTGTGCGATCGGCCCGAGGAGTTCCAGACCGACCTGCGCAGCATGGGAATCCAACTGGCGTGGCCCGAGTTCGGGCCGCTCTAGGTCTCGATTGTCACTTGTGCCGAAAGCCGACGAGCGGCCTCGACATTGAGCGCGTGCCCGCTGCGCACCGCCACCACGTTCAGGAGGGTGACCGGCACTCCGGCCAAGGAGAGGTCGCCTACCAAGTCCAGCAGCTTATGGCGAGCTGGCTCGTCGTGCCAACGTGGCTTGTTCAGATACCCCTCCTGGCCCAGGATCAAGCACGAGGTCTCGTCCAGGCCCTGCCCCAGTCCCGCAGCCCGCAGGGGAGCCACCTCCTCCTCAAAGGCAAACGTTCGTGCCCCCGAGACCTGCCCTGGATAGGTCGCGGGATCGAGGCTTGCCTCGAAGGTCTGGGAGTGAGGCCATCGCTCGCCGCACTCGAAGTCGTACCGCCAGTGACCGGTTCCCGCGCCGATCGCGACGCGCGCCTCGCCGCTGACGGCGAAGCACCGCTCGAACAGTCCGTGGATTCTCGCCGCGGAAAGAGCCCGTTTCCCGACCGCCGCCACAGCCGATGCATACTCCCGGCTCGATCCATCGAGCGCGGGCAGCTCAGGCCCCTGGACATGGACCAAGGCATCGCTCACCCCGAGACCCGCGAGCGCGCTGAGGAGGTGCTCGACTGTCTGAACCGGACCAAGGCAGGTACAGCGGGACGTGTCCGTGACGTTCTCGGGGTTGGCACGAACCCGGACCGATCCTGCCGAAAACTCGATCCCGTTTTCATAGGGTGCGACGACGATCTCGACCGGAGCGCCGGAGTGCAAGCCAAGGCCGGAGAATCGAACCTCGTCTGCAACGGTCGTGCGGGTGAACTCAGTCCAGGCGATCTTGTTTGCTCCCTTCGATCCTGTCCACGCGGTCGAAAAGGCCCCGTAGCCGGTTGGTCAAGGCGAGGATCCGCATATGCTCCCGCGCTGGCCGAGCGGGGATACCAAAATAGTCCCCGGCCTCGGTGACGTCCTTGGTCACTCCCGTCATCCCGCCGATCCGCGCACCGGGACCGATGTTCACGTGGTCGGAGACCGCGGTCAGTCCCCCGATCACCACACCGTCGCCTAGCGTCACACTGCCGGCGATGGCCGTGCAACCCGCAATCACGACGTGGTTCCCAATCCTGGAGTTGTGTCCGATTTGTACAAGGTTGTCAATTTTCGTACCTGAACCGATCATGGTATCCCCGCATGTGGCTCGGTCAATGCAGCAGTTCGCTCCGATCTCGACGTCGTCACCGATCAACACGCCGCCGACCTGCGGGATCTTCACATGACGTGCCCCGTCCCAGAAGAAGCCAAACCCGTCCGCCCCTATCACGGTACCGGCATGAATCCGACAGCGAGCTCCGATCCTCACATCCTCAACTAGGGTCACGTGAGGTCCGAGCACGGTGCCCCCGCCCACCCGGCATCCCGGACCGATCACGCAACCCGGCCCCATCGTGACACCAGGTTCGAGCACGGCGTCGGGCGAAACGATGGCGGTCTCCGCGACGCCCAAAGCCGCCGGGCGACGATCTGCGTACGCTGAGAGAAGGGCTAGGAAAGCGAGCCTGGGAGCCGGCACTCGGACGCAGGGTCGGTCGTATTCGGCATCGGGCGGGATCAGAACCGCCCCCACCCCAGAGTCGCGAGCGATCTCGAGGAAGGCCGCACTCTCCGCAAAGGCAACGCCCTCTGGGTCCGCTGCGTCCACCGGAACCGGGCGAAGGTATTGGGTTCCGACTCCGCCGGACTCCACCCCGCCGACGATCCCTGAGATCTCCCCTAGCGTCCAGCCTTCGACGGGCCAGCCCAATGGTGGTACTCCTGCGTGAGGTCCTCGCGGGCACTCGCGGTCGGTCGTCGGCCCCGCAATGCCAAGAAAAGCCGCTGAAGCCGCGCCTCCCGTTGCGAGAAGCGCCATCCCTTCCTGGGGACGGGCGGCCACGCAGGCCCGACGTAGCTCAACGTTGGCACATGCCCCTTCGTGCCGGGTGAAGCTGGAATCCTCACCCCGATGTTGCCCAAGTCGCTCGCAACTTCCACGAGTTGGGCGCGCCGTTCCACGCTCTGTTCGCGGGCTTTCCGTAGGGCCTCGTCCTTCATCAGCGCGATCTGAACCTCGAGCTCGGTCTGCTTCGTGCGGCGGCGGCCCCTCGCCTCCTCAAGAAGGGTCAGCACCTCGGATCGGAACCGGTCTGCGGCCTCACCGATCCGTGCTCGCGCAAGTTTCGCCGCTGCCTCTTCGAGGGCCTTCATCGTGCCTTCTGTCGCAGGGACTCGCGGCTCGCCAGGGTCCGGAAACCCGACGAGGAAAGCGATCTCCTTCCAATCCTCGCCGACCGGCGGAGCCTGGGCGACGAACATTGCATGGATCCGGTCGTAGACTTGGTCGAAGTCGGCGGCAACTTCACGATCCAGCTCTTGGCGAAGGCGCCTGCTGTCGCGCTCGACCTCGGCGAGCGCCTCCCGTTCCGTCTCCGCCCAGTCTCCATCGCTCGATACAAGGACCACGGAACTCCCCGCAGGGCGCCCGAATCTGAACTCGGGCGCCCCCTCGATCGTGCTGGAATCGCCCTGCACGCTGAGCGTAACTTGGCGCGGCGGCACCGACCTTGGAGCCGCCTCGATCCTGGACGAAACCTTGGCCAACCCGGTCCCGGCCGGTGAACAGCCCGCTACCACGAGCAGTGCGACTCCGACCCAGGGGCTACGACTTGGCATCGAGGGCTTTGATGACTGCCTCCGTGAGGTCGTTGGCTGCATAGAGGGCGCTCTTGGAAGAGAACACGACGTCATAGCCTTGCTGCTTGCAGACCTCCTTGATCACAACCTCGGCCGCCTTGATCGAGTCGTTCACCATCTGTTCGCGCATCGTGTAGAGCTCCTCTTGGAAAGAACCGGACCACTCTTGCATCATGGCCGTGGTGTTCTGTCGCCGGGTGTTGTACTCTTGTAGCGACATCCGCTCGGTATCGCTCGGGCTCGCCTTTTGGTTCAAGACGTCGAACTCCTTCGTGGACTGGGTGATCTCGCCCTTCACCTTGTCGAGTTCGGTCTTGTCGGCCGCGGTCGGTTCTGCCTTGAGCGCGAGGGCCCTCAGCTTTTGAAGCTGCTCCACGGTAGCCACGCGGTTCGACTCGATGAAGTCGAGCAGAGCCTGACGGGCCTTCACCGCGTTATCGAGCTTGCCCGCGTTCTTTTTTCCAAGCTGACTGTCGAACACGACTTTGTCAATGTCAATGACGCCAAACTTGGACTGTGGAGTCTGGAAGCCGACCGCAGCGAGCACGGCAGCCACGACGACCACGGCAACGACGAGATAGGTGAGAGTTGGGAAGCGGTTCTTCATTGGTTACCTGGTGGGTCAGAAGCTCGTACCTAACGAGAAGTGGGTGAGGTTCCTGCCTTCTTGATTGAAGGCAAAGTCTATGCGGATCGCCCCGATCGGGGTTCGGAAGCCCACACCCAGGCCATAGCCGAGGCGGAGTCGGGGCGTCTGGGACTGGGGAAAGTCCTTGAGCTGGCCATAGCCGCCCCATGCCCCGCCATAGTCGGCAAACCCGATCAGCGTGAAGGACTTCTGCACTGGGTACCGATACTCTACGGAGGCAAGCACCCCCTGGCTACCCCAGAACCGCTGGTTCTCATACCCGCGCAAGGAGTCGGCTCCGCCCATGAAGACTTGCTCGTAGAACGGTGCCGTACCGCTCACAATGGAGTAGCGGACGCGGGTTGCGAGCACCGGGCGTGCCTTGTCAAGCGGAGCATCGTCGGCAACCCGCGGCGACCAATACTTCCGGAACTCAACACTCGTCTTGCTAAAGAACTTCGTCCCGAGAGTCCGAGTTTCCCCAGCGAGCACCCCGCCCAGACGGGTGACGCGGCTGTAGCCCGGCTCGAACGTTAGCGAGAGAAGCTCGCCCGAATGAGGCTCGGCGGTGGGAACGCGCACGTCGTAGCTGGCACCGAGCACGAGCCCGAGAACGTCGCCGTCCTGACGAACGAACTCTACATTGGGGTCGCTGCTCACGTTCAACGTCTTCGTGTTGCTCCCTCGGAGACCGAGCGTGTAGCGAACGTTCCGAACGGGACGCGTCGCGGTGAGGTTGAATCCTGTCCGCCTCTCGTCGAACTGGCGGTCATTGTTCCCGCCACCGATAGTGTCAAAGCCCGAACCCGTAAAGTTGTACACAACCTTGGAGAAGACTTGAGCGTTCAGCGATGTGTCCTTGCGGTCGTAGAACCGGTCGCCATAGGCGAGCTCCACACTCGGCCCGCCCCCGACCGTCGCTTGGGCGAGCTGCACCCCGATGCTCTTGCCCAAGCCTAGGAAGTTGCTCTCGCTGTAACTGCCCGTGCCGACCAGCCGGCTTTGTGGATCCAGGGCCACACCGGCGTTCAACTGGCCCGTACGGGCTTCGCTGAACTCGATCGCCAGGTCATACTCTCCCGGAGTGTCCCCGATCTGGGGCTGGGCGGGCTCCAGTTTGTCAAACCAATAGGTGTAGTAAAGCTCCTCGATGTCTCGCCTCCAGAGCCGAGGGCTGAAGACGTCGCCTGGACGGGTCTTCATGATGCGCTCGACGACCGAGGGCTTCGTTCGAGAGAGCCCAATGAGTTTGATCTCACCGACCCTGGGTTCGAGCACGGCGATGGTCAGGGTCCCCACGGAGACCGCGTCGGGACCGATTTGCTCGAAGTCAACAAAATAGCCCTTGTCCTCGTAGATCTTGGCCAGCGCGTCGCGGATCGGTCGAGCGTTGCGGTTGTTCCAAACGTTGCCGATCGGCTGGATCGCGATCACTGCGGCCGTCGCATCCTCGGTAGAGACCACCGTGTTCCCCACGACGCGGACCTCGCGGACCACTGGGTACTCGCTCACCTCTACGATCACTTCGCTCTCCGTGTCCGAGACGGCACGGTTCAAGACCTTCACGTCGCGGAAATAGCCCAGGTCCCGGATCGCTTGCTCGTCCGCCTGCAATTGGCTGAGCGAGAGCGGCTCGCCCTTCTTGACCCTCATGGAGGCCAGGATCGCCTCCACCGAGATGTTCTGGTTCCCCCTCACGAGGATGCTTGCAACCGTGGGGTTCTGTTGTGCACTGGCGGCGATCGCCGCACTGGCCAAGACGAGCAAAATCCATTTACGCATGGGCTTCCTACCGGTAGCTCGGTGCAGTTTAGACGGATACGCCGGGGCAGCGTGTCAGGGTCCCTAGAACCTCGTGCTCCAATCGAGGGTCAGGCGCCATGGCACCCGCTCGTTCCTGCCGAGGCTCAACCGGAAGTTCTGCAGGAACCGATCCCGGAAAGGCGGACGGTACACAAGGCGAACGTCGAACTTGAGCGGCTCCGTCGCGCTCTGGGCAAACTGCCGCGAAGCTTGGAGCAAAACGCCCCTGCCGAGCCCCTTGCCGATCACGACGCTGAACAGGTCGAAGGGGTTGTAGTCCACTCGCACAAAGTCCAGCCGTAGCTGATCGGCCACTTCGGCCAGGAACCCTTCGGTCAGAGAGGGCAGCGCGATGCCGTAGATCGTCTCGCGCAGGGCACCAGAATCGAAGCCCCCGCCCGCCGCACCGCTTGCGAAGGCGCGGATCAGGTCGGTTCTCCCGAGGAGGGCGATGATCTCCTCCTGCGTGAGTTCGGGTGGCTCGCTCCGAGCCCGGAGGATGAGACCGTCCGTCGCGAGGGCATCGCCGCGAACCTCCAGGACGACATCGAACCGCTCGTATTGGCCCGAACTCCGACGCGCCGTCACTTGGGTCCTGCCGACGACGTCCAAGGTTGTCCGCACGATAGGGCCCGCCCCGAAGTTTTCGATCCTGACGTCGGCCACACCGCCTGGCTCGAGCCTCACGCGAGCGGTCGGCATCCGCAAGAGGCCGGTCTCGAGGACCAAGGGAAGCTGGAGCCTGGGCGCCGAAACACTGCCATCGAGGGTGCCCGATCCTCCAAGACGAACATCTAGGGTGGAGGAACGGATCCGGCTACCCGACTTGACCAAGAGGTTGAAGTCTCGGAACGCCAAAACATCCGGAATCTCGGACGGCTTCCGATCCTCGATGGCCTCGGGCAACCATGCCTCCAAGAGAGCCGCTTGAACATACCCGCTCAGGATGGGCCGACCCGCGGTGCCTTCGAGCGCCACTTTCGCCTCGATCTCCCCCCGAGACTCGTGCTGCGACCCTTCCAGAAGGTAGCTTGCCACCAAGCCACCGGCCTCGACTCCGCCGGAAACCACGGCTTCCGTCAACGTCTCTTTCATCCGACCACCCAGCCTTAGAGGCTCGGCGAACGTGGCCTTGGTATCAACCTTGATCGTCCCGCCCGCCTCCCCTCCGGCGCCACCGACAAGGCTCGCCCCCTCGCGTCCGATGTCCACGTCGAACGCCGCGTCTTTCAAGGCAAAGGTCGTGCCCTGAAACGCGAGACGATCGGCTTGGATCCGCCCTTTGCCCACGATCACGATGCTTTGCGCGAAGCCTGAGACCGAGGCCTCGGCCGAGACGGTCCCTTCGCTCGAATCAAAGTCGAGGAAGCCGAGGATCTCTTTGAGGTCGTCGAG
>JADLBH010000019.1 GCA_020847855.1 Fimbriimonadaceae bacterium | reverse complement strand
CGACGACATGAGTCTAGAAAAGCTGGGGATCAAGCTTCATCGCAGAGGGGTGGAGATCGTGGACGACTCCCTTGTGACCCATGTGCCGAACATTTACGCGATCGGGGACGTGACAGGCCGGATCCAGCTCGCCCACGTCGCCTCGCACGAAGGAACCGTGGTGGCATCGAACATCGTGAAGGGCGAGAAGCGGCAGGTGGACTATCGTGCCGTACCGAACTGCGTCTACACCATCCCCGAGGTTGCGAGCGTCGGCCTGACCGAGGGCGAGGCCAAGGAGCAAGGCCACGACGTGGCAGTCGGCAAGTTCGCCTTTCGCCCCTTGGGGAAGGCGATGGCCTCGGGCCACCAGGACGGGTTCGTCAAGGTCGTGTGCGAGAAGAAGTACGGCGAAGTGCTCGGTGTTCACATGATCGGCTCCCACGTCACGGACATGATCCACGAAGGAGTGGCCGCGATCAAGCTCGAGGCGACATTGGAAGCGATGGCGGATATGATCCATGCTCACCCGACGATGAGCGAGGCGGTCCTGGAGGCGTTCGAGGACGCCCACGGGATGGCGATCCACAAATAGCGGCTCGTCGCCAGGGTCACGGGATCGTCGTTATTGTGCCATAGCGGGGAGCGTCGTTCCGGGGATCCTTACTCTGTTGTGCGGTGGATCTGGAACACAGCTGGGCTCACCTCGGTAGGCGTCGGCATCGTCGGGGCGTTCGTCCCCGTGCTCCCGACCACGGTCTTCCTGATCCTTGCCCTCTGGTGCTTCAGCAAGGGCAGCCCAAGGCTCGAGGCCTGGCTCCTTAACCATAAGGTGTATGGGGGGGCGCTCCGGCGCTGGCGGCTGACGAAGGCGATCACGGTGCGGGGGAAGGTTTGGGCGGTCACCGCGATGTCGGTCTCCGTTCTCGCCTCGGCGTGGTTTGTGCGGGATCGCGCGGCGGTGTGGATCACAGTGCTCGCTCTGGGAGCGTTCGGAGCGGCCTATGTCCTGAGCCGACCCACCGACCAACGGGACGGAGCGTACACCCACCGGGACCAGGTCGCTTAGGCGGGCTCCAGCCCGCGAACCGGCCGCGAGCACCACTCCTTCGCCCCGGCGTCCACAAACCGCCACGGGGTGTGTTCCCCACGACCGGGGGAGAGCCCGACCCGTACCCCCTGTAGTACGGAGGCGACATGGTCGCCGGGTTCCAGGTGAATCGGGGAGGAGGGGCTCAGCAGATCGAGGCCGTAGTGCTCGGCGCGGATCGCTAAGGCTTGCGCGAGCCGCCCTGGGCCGGCCAGGAGGTCGCGCTCGGACTTTGCCTTGGGTCGCCGTGATCGAATGTGCGCCTCCCCCTCGAGGGCTACGGCGGCGCGGATCAGGATCGCGCCCGCCCTACCCACAGGGCGAGCGACCACGTTCAGCATCCAGTGGTTGCCATAGGTGAAGTAGACAAACGCATGGCCGGGTGGGCCGAACATCACTCGCGTACGAGGGGTCTCGCCCCGCCATGCATGGCTTCCAGGGTCGTCCGTTCCACCATAGGCTTCCGTCTCGGCGATGCGGACGAGGCAGTCCGGGGTGCGGAGGTGCCAGCCGAGTAGCCGCTTGGCGCACTCCTCGACGGGAAGGTCGTTCAGGGCATGGCGCAGCAATATAGTAGACATACGTATTCTATTACGTGCAATAATAGCAGACAGGTATGGCTATGGTGCTCTATGTCTGCTTGGAGGGATTCTACACTTCGGTCGTCAGGAGGCTCGACCGGCCGCACATTGTACACATCTCAGGTGCTGTGCTCGAGGCGTGCCCCTTGGCCAGGGAGAGGGGGATCACGCGCGGCGTGCCCTTGGCCGAGGCGCGAGCGATCCTGCGTGGGGACGGTGCCTATTCCGATCTCGACACATTGGAGTGTGGTCCTCACCGCGACCGTTGGCTCGATCGGGTCCTGCCCTATAGCTCCAAGGTGATGCCGGGTCTACCGCACGAGGCCTGGATTGACATGGCTGGGCACTACGATGGGCTCTCAGCGGCCGAGGGCGTGCTCCGCTCGGTGGCACAGGAGGTGCCGTGCGGCCTGCGGGCAGGGATCGCGCCCTGCCGATGGGTGGCCGAGCTTGCCGCTTCGAGTCTCGACCTTGCTCCCTTGCGCTGGGAGGTCCCTGTCCTTGAACCGGTGGTGGATGTAAGGAGGTATCTCGCCCCGCTGCCGGTTGCACGCTTGTGTCCTGTCAACCCTTTGCACCGTGCCCGGTTGGTGGCACTGGGGCACCGTCTCATCGGCCAGGTCGCGGAGGTGCCGCTCGCCGTGTTACGGACCCAGTTTGGCGATGGGGCGGCCCTAGTGTCTGCGGCATCGCAGGGGGTTTGGCCCGATCCCGTCGTACCCAGTTATCCTGGACCGAGCACCGAGGAGCGTTGGGACTCCTTGGCGCCGATCGGTTGCTCGATGGAGCTGACCGCGGTGCTCTCGATCCTTGCCCTGAGGTTGGCAGCCACCCTGAGCGCGACGGAGCGCACTGCCGAGGAGGTTCTGCTCGTGTTCGAGTCTGAGGAGGGGAGGTGCGTCTCGCGGCGGCGGCGCATGACGAAGTCGGCAGCCTCGGCGGCAGGGATGAAGGTAGCACTGCACGCGGAATGGCAGAAGGCGCACCTCGATTTCCCTCCCTTGTCGGTTCGTGTGGCCGCGCTGGGTCTTCGACCGATCGAGACAGGGCAGGAAGGCCTTTGGCGGTCGCGCGCTTCGGTCACGCCGGCACTGGTGGCGGTACGCGCTGCCTTTGGCGAGGGGGCAGTGAGGCTGGCGAGCGAGGTGCCGATCCCTCGCCATCGCCGTGTGATCTCTGCGTGGGGCCATGCGAACGGGTGGCGTTGAGGTGCTCGCCCGCTGGTGTGAGGCGGGCGAGTGGTGGGCGGGCGCCCCTGCCGTGGAGGCAGCCCGTTGGCGCGATCAGAAGGGGGTGGTGCGTGAGGCTCGGCGCGAGCTTGCTGCCCGCCCCATCGCCGGCGGGCAACGACCGATGGACCCCACCCAGCGCGAAGAACCAGGCATCCGGCCACGCAAGACGCGCGACGAAAAGGTCGCGAAGGCGTGCGGGCTGCTCGAAGAGCGTACGCCGCGGGTCTCGCGGCAAGAGGGCGGGAGCGCATGGTTCCATGTCCTCAGCGGCTATTCGTTCGGCCGTAGCGTGTTGCTCGCGCGCGAGGTGCCTCGCCGTGCTGCTTCGCTCGGGGTTTCGACCGTCATGCTTGCCGACCGCTTTTCGCTCACTGGCGCTATGGAGATGGCTCGGGAGTGCGTCGCGTTCGGCGTGAAGCCGTTGATCGGTTCGACCTTCGAGATGGACACGGGCGGGGAGGTCGTGCTCGTCGCACGGGACAAGCGCGGCTATGTGTCCCTCTCCTCCCTGGTCACCGAGTGTCATCTGAGCGAGCCTCGGCTCTTCCCCCTGTGTACGTTGGATCGGCTCAGGCGGCACTCGCGCGGGTTGCTGTGCTTGAGTGGGGGGCACCGCGGCCGCCTGGACCGGCTTCTGGCCTCGCGTCGTTGGGAGGAGGCCTCGGAATGGGTTGACCAATTGGTGGATCTATACGGTTCTCCATCGGTCTTCCTCGAGGTGGAGCGGAGCTACTGCCCTTGGGGTGTGCAGATCGAGGCGCGGCTCGAGGAGATGGCCCGTACCAAGTCCCTCGTGCTGGTGGCGGGCGGCCCGCTCACCCATGCCATGCCAGAGGACTTTCCCGCCCAGGACGTAACGGTGTGCGCCGACACGCTCTGCACCGTGGACGAGGTGTTGGGCCGCAAGCTGCAACGGCACCCCTCGCAGCCCCCGGTGCCGCCATGCCCCTCTCGCTCCCTCAACTGCGAGCAGTGGCTTCGGAGCCCTGATGAGACCCGCTCCCTTTATCGCGGTCGGGAAGAGTGGCTGGCGGCGAGGGTTCGGCTCGCCGAGATGTGCGAGGACGACGTGCTTCCAGGCCGCACCCGTCTGCCCCAGTTGCACGCCGATGCCTCGGCGGCCCTGCACGAGGCGACGATGTCGGGCGCGGCGCGTGTCCACCATAAGGTGGGTACGCGTCTGCGCGCGCGCTTGGCCCATGAGCTCGAGCGCATATGCCGACTCGGCTTCGCGGACCACTTCCTCGCGATTTGGGACGCTTGCGAATGGGCGCGGGGCGAAGGGATCCACTTCAGCGGACGCGGCTCGGTCGTGGACTCCGCCGTCGCCTATTGCCTGGGGCTGAGCAGGATTGATGCGATGGCCCACGACCTCCACTTCGACCGGTTCTTGCCCGAGGACGGCAGCAAACGGCCGGACATTGACATTGACTTCGAAGCGGCACGGCGCGACGACGTCCGGTCCTATTTCACGCAGAAGTACGGCAAGGAGCGGGTGGCGACGGTCGCGGCGATCGGCGCGTACAACACCCGCGGCATCGTTCGCGAGGTGGGCAAGGCCCTTGGGCTGAGCCAGGCGGCCTTGGGGTTCATCGCCAAACGGATGCACGGAGGTGTCGCCCCCGAGGAGATCGAGAGCGCACTGGAGCGTAGGCCCGAACTCGCGGGCAGCGGCATTGACAAGAACCGGCTCTATTGGCTCTTCCTGCTCGCCCGCCGACTTGCCGACGTGCCGAGGAACATGCGTGCACACTCCTCCGGCATCGTCGTGAGCGACCGTCCAATCCATGAGACTGTGCCGGTCCAGTGGTCTGCCGCCGAGGAGGGCGAGGAGCACCTCCGGATCATCCAATGGGACAAGCGCAGTGCCAAGCATTGTTTCGACAAGTTCGACATCCTCTGTCTCCGTGGACAGGACGTGCTCTCTGGCACCGAACGGCGCATACGGGCGACAGAGCCGGGCTTCGACGCACAAGATCTGGGCACGGACGACGAGGAGGGATATCGCGCCATGCGCTCGGGCGAGTTGGTGGGGATCCCGCAATCGGCAAGCCCGGCCATGCGCCAGGCCCACATGAGGCTCCGCACCACCGATCTTCACGACGCCAGCCTCATGCAGGCGGGGATCAGGCCGGGAGTCGGCGGGGCGGTGAAGATCAATGAGCTGATCGCCCGTCGGCGCGGGCTCAAGCCCTATAGCTTCGAGCACCCAGAGATGGAGCGGATCATGGGGCACACCTATGGCATCATCGTCTTCCAGGAACAGGTGGACCAGTTGCTCCAGACCTTCGCAGGGTATTCGAGCGGCGAGGCGGAGGACACCCGCGAGGACATCCACAAACGAAGGCACGAGGGCTATGGGTACACCCTGCGCGACCAGGTGGTGGAACGGGTGGTCAAGAACGGGTTTAGCCCATCGCTCGCCGAGCACGTCTTCGAACTGGTCGCAGGGTTCAACGGTTATGGCTTTGCCCAAGGGCACGCTCTCGCCTTCGCCGAGATCTCCCTGCGTTCGATCCATTGTCAGCAGAACTATCCGGCCGAGTTCTTTGCTTCGTTGCTCGATGCGCAGCCTGCGGGTTACTATGGCCCCTGCACGCTCGTGAACGAGGCGCGCTCACGCGGGGTTGCGATCTTGCCGGTGGACGTCGAGCGGAGCTCGCTCCACCATGAGGTGGAGGACTGTGTCTCGACGGTCGAGCCGCGGATCATGGTTCCCAACTCCGCAATACGGCTCTCCCTACGGAACGTGAAGGGGCTCTCGCGCGGGTGCCAGGAGCGTGTCGTTGCCGAGCGTGGCGAGGGGTACGGGTCGGCGTATGGCTTTGTCCGCAGGGTGCGGCCTGCACGGGACGAACTGGAGGCCATGGTGCTTTGTGGCGCGCTCGACTCCCTCCACCCCCACCGTAGGGACCTTCTATGGTCGTTGCCTGCGCTGCTCTCGGCGGCCGAAAAGGATGCAGCCACGCTTTGGGACGAGGGTTCACACCCTGTTCGGCTCGAATGCGGGATGGAGGACTTTTCTGCGATGGAGCGTGCCCTGTACGAGCGTTCCGTGCTGGGGCTGGACGTGGAGCGCCACTTGGTCCACTGGGAGCGTTCGCGCTTGGAGGGGAAGGGGTGTGTGACGGCGCAATGGGCCAAGCGCCTGCCGGATCGGACGAGGGCGGTGGTCGTAGGGAACCCCATACGCCTGCGCTTTCCCCCCACGCCCAGTGGTCGGCGCGTGGTCTTCTTCGACCTTGAGGACGAGACGGGGCTGTTGAACGTGACCTGCTTCGACGAAACCTACCGCAGGGACGGGCACGCCATCGTGTGCTCACCCTATGTGACCGTGGTGGGGCATGCCCAGTGGCGCGACGGGCACACCGCCTTCCTCGCCCAACGGGTCTTTCCTTATCGCCCGATGGTCGCCGGTGCCACTGAGGGGGCACTGCCGCTCGAGACCGCCGACTTCCTGGCCCGATGAGCAAGGTGGGTGCGAAAGGCCCGGGCGGCTTGTCGTTCCGATCGCACCACGGTAGGGTTTCCGCACCGATGCACCCTAGGATCCAGGTGCCCTTACCGGGGTTGCAGGCAAAGATGCCTGCGGACGCTGTGCGACGGTTCGAGAACGAGTTCGGCTGCGAGCCCGCATGGCTCGCCTGGGCACCCGGCCGAGTCAACCTCATCGGCGAGCACACGGACTACAACGAGGGCTATGTCTTCCCGGCAGCGATCAGCCTGGGGACTTGGGTCTTGGCCTGCCCGGCCGAGCACGAGACCAGAGTCGTCTCCATGGAGGAGGGGCACGGAGCGTCCTTCCAGGCGAGGACCGTAGCGCCTGGGCAAGTGGAAGGCTGGTCTCGATATGTCGCCGGGGTCGCTTGGGCGATGGGAGGCGCGATGGAGATCCATGCCCTCACCGGTACCGATCTCCCCATCGGTGCCGGGCTCAGCAGCAGCGCGGCCCTGGAGACGGCCTTTGCTCGCCTCTGGGACAGCCTCGATGGCGGCATGCGCGATGACCTGGAAATCGCTCTTGCCTGCCAGAAGGCGGAGCACGGGATGGTCGGCGTGCAGTGCGGCGTCATGGACCAGATGGCTTCGATCATGGGGAAGGCGGGGTGCGCGCTTTTCATGGACGTGAGGAGCTTGACCGTCGAGTACGTACCGCTTCCTGCCGGTCTTTCCATCGCGATCTGCGACACCGGCATGCCGCGGACGCTGGCGGAGTCGGTCTACAACGAGCGCCGACGCGAGTGTGAGGAAGCCTGCTCAGCCCTCGGCGTACGTTCGCTGCGCGAAGTTGACAGCAAGATGACAAACCTCGGCTCCCTAGAACAAAGACCAGGGTTGCGGGCGTCCCACGTTGTGACGGAGAACGACCGGTGCCGGGAGATGGCAACGGCGCTCAGGGATCTGAATCGGGAGAGGATAGGTGAATTGATGCGCGACAGCCATCTGTCGTTGCGGAACAACTATGCCGTCACCACGGTCGAATTGGATGAGATGGCAAGAGCGGCGCAAGAATCGCAAGGATGCTGGGGGGCTCGCATGACGGGGGCAGGCATGGGCGGGGCGTGCGTGGCACTTGTCGAGACCGAGCACGTAGAACAGTTCAGCGACGATGTCTTGCGCAAGTATCGAGCGTCTACGGGCCAACGATCCGGATCCATCCGAATGGTGTCTGTCTCGAACGGCGCAGCTTCCGGGGCCTGGAGCCAACCCAAGACCCCTTCCCGGATTGCTAGCAAAAATACGGGGTCATAACTCTTGGAGGAACATGGAATGAAGACCGTAGGCGGCACTCAGTCCAAGCGAGGGAAGGGTTACATGGCAATGCCAGGAACGAACAGACAAGTCGAAGCAAGCAGAGGGGTCAGGCTCACGCCGACCGAAGTCAAGGTTCTGAGCCTTATCGCTCAGGGCCACAGCAGCCAAGAGGCCGCGGACCGCATGGTCGTATCCAAGCGGACCGTGGACTTCCACTTGGCGAACATCTATCAGAAGTTACAGGTCAACAACCGAGTCCAGGCCCTCCGTGCCGCCACTAGGTTGGGACTGATTCCCTTCGAGCCGTTCTTCGGCCAAGGCATCCAGGACTAGCGCCGACCAGAGAGAGCACAGACGGCCCTTCGCTCGCGCGAGGGGCCGTTTGTGGTTTGGGCCAGGGTGTAATGCGCGTTGAGATGATCGCACACGCCTTGGACTGGGTCTATCCTCCGCGATGCGGACTGTGCGGCAGGATTGGCGAACCGCCGGCGTGCCCGGAGTGCGTTGCAGACATGCACAGCAATGGGTCCCCCGCGGCGCCGGTTCCCTTGGTGGACCGGTGTTGGGTTCGATTCGACTATACGGCACGGGCGGCGCAAGCGGTTCGGCGGCTCAAGTTCGACCGGGTCACGAGCCTTGGGCCGGTTCTGGGTCAGTTCCTCCTGGCCGAGGTTCGCGGTGTGCTTGGGGACTTCGACGCAGTGGTTCCTGTGCCGATCCACGCTATGCGCTGGATCGAGCGCGGATTCAATCAGGCCGAAAGCTTGACCAAGGGTTGGCCCTGCCGTGTTGACCTCTCCGTGCTGCGTAGGATCAAACGCACCCGTCCGCAGGTGGGACTTAGCCAGGCCGAGCGACTCTCGAACCTCCAAGGCGCGTTCTCGGCAAGGAACGTCAAGGGGTCTAGGATCCTACTTGTGGACGACGTGATCACTTCGGGAGCCACAATGACGGCGTGCGCCGACGCCCTTCGGAAGGCGGGCGCGCGGGTCGTATCGGCCGCTGCACTGTGCGGTGAGAAGCTGGGCGACTAGCGGCTTCCCTCGGGGACGAGCAGCCCGTATCCAGTTCCGGACTTTCTGCGATAGATCACCTCGGCCTTGTTCGTGTGCTCGTCAATGAACACGAAGAAGTCACGCCCGAGCAGCTCCATCTGGAGGGCGGCCTCTTCGACGGACATGGGCTTGATGAGATAGCTCTTAGTCTCATTGACCTCGTGCGGGTCCTCTTCGTGGGCCTCTGCTTCTTGGAGACCGAGCGGGATGTTCTCGCCGCGCTTGCGGTGCGACTGGATGATCCGCGTGCGCAGGCGGCGGAGCCGACGCTCGAGCTTGTCCACCACGGCGTCCACCGCGGCTCGGACGGACTGGTCTTGCTCCTCCCCCCGCAGGTGGAAGCCATCGGCGTGGACGGTCACATCGAGCCGGTGGAAGGTCTTCTCCTCGCGATAGACGATCTCGACGCTCCTCGCGGCGTGAAAGTAGCGACTGAGCCGTTCGAGCTTTTTGACAGCGTAGTCGCGGTCGGGGTCGGAGAGGTGTCCTTGTGTGTTCCTGACGATAACTTGCATAGGCGGTTCAGGATCGAGTTCTGGCGATGGTTGCAACGGCCATGCAGGCGATGCCTTCTCCCCTGCCGATCGAGCCCATCTGCTCATTGGTCGTGGCCGTGAGGCCGACTTGGGAGGCTTCGATACCGAGACACTCCGCAATCGCCGCCCGCATCGCCGCCCGGTGCGGGGCAAGCTTCGGGGTCTCGGCGATGACGGTCACGTTCGTATTCACAATATACCAACCGTCTCCGGCGATCCGTTGCGCGGCCGCGCTCAGAAAGACGCTTGACCTGGCGTCCTTCCACCTCGGGTCGGTATCTGGGAAGTGCTCTCCGATGTCGCCCAGTGCGGCGGCGCCCAGAAGCGCATCGGTGATCGCGTGGAGGATCGCGTCGGCGTCGGAGTGGCCCGCGAGACCTCGGCCTGGGACCATGATGCCCCCGAGCCAGAGCGGGCGGCCCACATCGTCCGAGAACCGGTGAGAGTCGTAACCGATCCCCACTCGCGTCTCGCAATCGCTCGGCAGGTCGCTCAGATAGGTGATCTTCTTGTTCACGGGGTCTCCCTCGACGGGTACGACATGGATTCCGATGGCTTCCAGCATGGCCGCTTCGTCAGTGGCCTCGCCTGACGCCAAGGCCCTCCGAAGGTCTTCGAGCATGGCGCCCTGAGGGGTCTGGGCAAGGAGTAGGCTGGAACGGTCCAGCATCGTCGTACCATCGCAAGTCCGTAGCCGAACGGTGTCAACGGCAGGAACCGCCGGGTACGCGGCTCGATGAGTCTCGACAGCTTTCGCGACTCGGGCTACGAGATCCGGCGCGCAGAACGGCCGCGCCGCGTCGTGGACAAGGACTGCGTCGTACCCCTCGGGAACCGCCCCGATGCCGTTGGCAAGGCTCTCACTCCGGGTCCCTCCCCCGGCAACGACGAAGAGCGCGCCCGGCACGAGGCTGGCGTACCCAGGCTCCGAACCCCGTGGCACGACCAGGCCGACCGCTTCCACCGGCGGGTTGGAAAGGGCACGGAAGGAGCGGAGCCAGACCGGGCAACCGCCGATGGGGCGCCAAAGCTTGTCTCCGCCGAACCGGGTTCCCGAGCCGGCGGCGAGCACGATCCCACAGAACCTCAAATCGGTTTGCCTTGCCGGCCGTGGGTCTTGGGATTCGATCCGTTCGCGGGGTGCTCCCCTTCCGGTTCGTCCATCTCGGCAAAGATCATCTTGCCGCGCTCGGTCTGGATGACTTGCGACACCCAGACGGGCCGCGTCTCGCCGATGTGCTCGCGCCCTCCGTCAATCACGACCATGGTGCCGTCGTCCAAGTACCCGATGCCCTGTCCGGCCTGGTTGCCTTCGCGCACGATCAAGAGCTCGAGGCTCTCGCCGGGCAGGACGTTGGGGCGGACCGCAAGTGCAAGGTCGTTGATGTTGAGGACCCTCACGCTTTGGATCGAGGCGACCCGGTTCAGGTTGTAGTCGTTGCTGACAAGGTCACCGCCGAGCGCCTTCGCGAGCCGGACGAGCCGCTCGTCCACCGGATCCTTGGCGTCCCCCGCATAGCGGTCGTGCTCCCCCACCTTGACCGGGAAGTCGGCTTGGATGTGTCGGAGCATATCCAGCCCCCTGCGGCCGCGCTGTCGGCGCAAGGGGTCGCTGGAATCGGCGATGAACTGAAGCTCGCGAAGGACGAAGTTCGCGACATAGAACTCGCCTTCGATGAAGCCGGTTCGGGCGAGGTCGTATAGTCTGCCGTCAATGAGGACGTTGGTGTCAATGACTTTGAGGCCGGTCTTGCGGGCTCTGGCGCCGGCGGCCTGCCACGGCAGCACATCCCCCATGGAGCGAAGGGCAAAGACGCCGAGCATGCCCAAGCCAATGGCAATGGCGAAGGTGATCAGGCTGGCCCACATCCGGCCCAACCCTCCCAACGCGAGCATGAATGGAAGAGAACCGATGAGCCCGAGCACGGCACCCAGGAAGAGATTGACCTTGTCCCCGGTGTCCGTCTTCTCCCACTTTACGGCAATCCTTTCTGAGACTCGCAAGAAGCCTTGGCCGAGCGCCACCCCGAGGACGAGGCCCAACAGCCCCAGGGCGAGCATCGTGACCGGTCCCTTGTCGAGGTTGTACGCCTCTTGGGAAGGCCCGCCCCCGGTGCCGCGCACTTGCTCAACCCCCTTGAGCCGGAAGAGCGCATAGGTCTCCACCTTGGCATCGTAGACCGCGCTGGGGAGAAAGTTGCCCGGCTCCAGGAGGGCCAAGGGCCGCAGGTCGGCCGAGTTCTGCGCCGCGATACGGGACACGCGCACAGTATCTTTGGAACCGTCGTCGCCGTACTTTGCCGCGACCTCGTCAAACGATTCTTGCCCGGCGGAGATCCTGCGTGCAAGCTCCTCGGCGATCTGTTTCCGCTCGCTCAGGCTCTTGCTCGCGTCTTGGATCACGATCCGATCGAGCACGAGCGATTCGGCGTTGGGAAGCTGAGCCTGGCCCGATGGGGACCCCGACGCTCGGGCGGCAGCGCGGTAGAGCGAGTCGAGCGCGGGAGGCAAGACGAACACCGCCGCCAGCACTCCTGTGACGGCGGCAATCACCAAGACTCGCTTTTGCACTCTGGGATCCATCGCGCAGAACCTTTGTAGACCTACTGTAACGGACGCCTTCAGAGTTGCGAACGTGCCGGGCTAGGTCATTTCCTGCTTGAGCCGGACTGGAAGGCCCAGGTCGAACGGCACGAGTTCCGCCAAGAACTCGCCGGGAGCTTGACACCAGGGGCGGGTGGACCTCACACTATTCGCGCGTGAGCAAGACGCTCGTCATCGTAGAATCCCCAGCCAAGGCGCGGACCATCTCAGGGTTTCTCGGCCCCGGCTACGAGGTCGTGGCGAGCTATGGCCATGTCCGCGACTTGCCGGAGAAGGTTTCCGAGCTCCCGGAGGAGGTGCGAAAGAAGCCGTGGGCCCAGCTCGGGGTGGACGTGGACGACGAGTTCCAACCGTATTACGTCGTGCCTTCGGACAAGTCTTCCCGTGTCGCTCAACTGAGAAGGGAAGCCAAGGGTGCAGGCACGCTCCTGCTCGCTACGGACGAAGACCGAGAGGGGGAGAGCATCAGTTGGCACGTCCTCGAACTCATCAAGCCTTCCAAGACCGTGAACGTAAAACGGGTCGTGTTCCACGAGGTGACCCCCGAGGCGATTCAGGCGGCCGTCGCCGCACCGAGGGATCTGGACCTCGCCCTCGTCAAGGCGCAGGAGGTTCGCAGGATCCTCGACAGGCTCTACGGCTACACGCTCTCGCCCTTGCTGTGGCGCAAGGTTGCGCGGGGACTGAGCGCGGGACGGGTTCAGAGCGTCGCCGTCCGCTTGATCGTCGAGCGGGAGCGGGAGCGGATGCGGTTTCGAGAGGCGGTCTACTTTGACCTCTCGGCCCGATTGCCCTTCGCGCACGGCTCGCTGGAAGCCTCGCTCACCCGGATAGACGAGAAGGCGGTCGCCAGTGGCCAGGACTTTAGCTTGGAGGGCGAGTGTACGGCTCCCGAGAAGGTCTGGATCACCGAAAGTCAGGCCGCAGAGATGGCAGCGCGACTCGACGGGACCAAGGGGTGGGCATGTACGGTGAACGAGACGAAGCCCGGCACCCAGAAACCTCCTCCACCCTTCATGACCTCCTCCCTGCAGCAGGAGGGAGTCCGAAAGCTCCGCATGAAGGCGCGACAGGTCATGCAGATCGCGCAGCAACTCTACGAGGGCATCGAGGTGAACGGCCAGTTGATCGGCCTCATCACCTATATGCGTACGGACAGCCTGACCCTCAGCGAGCGCTCGCTCCAGGAGGCGCGAGACTTGATCCGATCCCAGTATGGCCCCGACTATCTGCCCGCGAAGGCGGTTCGATACAAGAGCAAAGCCAAGAACGCGCAGGAGGCGCACGAGGCGATTCGGCCGACCCAACTGGACCGTACGCCTGCGTCTGTGGCCCAGCACCTGAACCGCGAGCAGCTCGCGCTCTATGACCTGATTTGGAAGCGAACGCTTGCCTGCCAAATGGTGGAGGCGCGCCTCGATCGGACTCGGATCGAGGTTGAGACAGAGGATGCGGGGAGGACGCTCACGTTCCAAGCGAACGGCACACGAATCTCGTTCCCAGGGTTCTTGCGGGTCTATGTCGAGGGGAGCGACGACCCAGCCTCCGAGCTCGAGCAGCGCGACAAGATCCTCCCCAAGGTCGAGGTCGGCGAGCGATCTGGCAGGGCCGAGGTCGAATCGGCTCGGCACGCGACGCTTCCGCCCGCTCGATACAACGAAGCGAGCCTCGTGAGGAAGCTTGAGGCAGAGGGGATCGGTCGGCCCAGCACCTATGCCTCGATCATTGGCACGATCCAGGATCGAGGGTACGTCTTCCGGAAGGGGAACGAATTGGTGCCTTCGTGGTCCGCTTTCGCCGTGACCCAGCTCTTGGAAGACAGCTTTGCCAGGCTCGTGGACATCCGGTTCACCGCAGACATGGAGGAGGAGCTCGACGAGATCGCAAACGGCCAGCGCGACGCCGTAGACCATCTCCGCCGCTTCTACCGAGGCTCGCCGGCAGAACCAGGCTTGGAGAAGCAGGTCGAGGATCGCAAAGCGGACATTCCCTTTCCCAACATGCCATTGGGGGAAGACATCATCGTGCGGATCGGTCGGAACGGAGCCTTCCTCCAGCGGGGCGAGGGGGGTACCGGCAACACGGCGAGCGTTCCCGAGGGTCTCCCGCCCGCCGACCTTGACCTGGAAGCGGCCAAGCGGCTCTTGGACGCCAGCACCGCCGAGCCGGACGCCGTCGGGGTTGACCCTGAGACTGGGCAATGCGTCTTCGCAAAGACGGGCCGGTTTGGGCCCTACCTCGAGGTCGGCACGGACGAGGAAAAGCCGCGCCGGATCTCCCTACCTGCGGGCATCGCGATCCAAGACATCACGGACGAGGACCTCGGCCTGCTCCTGAGGTTTCCCAGGACTGTCGGGGAGCACGAAGGCGACCCGGTCACGATCCAGATCGGTCGGTACGGTCCCTATGTCTCCTGCGGGGCGCGGAAGGCCTCGCTCGCAGACTGGCGGACGGCCGCGTCCGTTAGCCTTGATGAGGCGGTGGCGGCCCTCAACCAAAAGGTGAGGGGAGGGTCTGCCGCACTCCGGGCCCTGGGAGAGATCACGGGGGTCGAAGGTGAGGTGAGGGTCATGTCGGGACGGTACGGGCCTTACGTGACGAACGGGAAGGTCAATGCCACGATCCCGAAAGGGATCGATCCTGAGACGCTCTCTGCCGAAACTGCGGCGGACCTGATCCAAAAAAAGATCGCCGCGGGCCCGGCAAAGCGGCCGTTTCGCAAGTCTCGGCGCCAGCGCTAGGGGCGGACCAGCTTGACGACCCGCCTTGTTCCCCGAAGCGTCACCTCATAGAGCGCAAACTCCTTGCCGCGCTCGGTCTCGGTGCGGACGAGTCGGTAGGTGGGGGCTGGGCGCTCCGCGACCCAATGGCGACCTTGGAGCGGGTGCGTAGCACTATCCAAGGGCCACGGGTGGCCCTCCTTGGGGCTCACAGCTTGGGCGAATTCGCCCAGCACCAAGATGGGGCTTTGGCGACTCAGATCGTAGGGCAGGTGAGTAACGCCGAGGCCGATCGCGAACAGCCACGCGGCCGCCATGACATAAGTGACCGCGGCAGACTTCTCGGCAGGAGGGCCTTGGCTCAACTGACGGTCACCAGCGCTTCGTCACCCCGACGCGCTCGCGTGCGCTCCACGACCATGGCCCATTCTGGCCGATCGAGCTCGCCGTTGGCCACGAGTAGCCGAGCCGCCTCTCTCGCCTCCTCGAGCAGGATTGCGTCTTTAACGAGGTCTGCGACTTGGAAGGTCAAGAGGCCGTGTTGCTGAGTTCCCATCAGGTCGCCGGGGCCGCGGAGCCGGAGGTCCTTCTCCGCGATCACGAAGCCGTCCGTCGTGTCCACCAGGGTCTGCATTCGCTCCACCACGTCGTCGCTCGTGCCCTCGGAGATGAGGATGCAGAAGCTCCTTCTTGCCCCCCTGCCGACACGCCCCCGCAGTTGGTGGAGCTGAGCGAGACCGAAGCGGTTCGCGTCTTCCACGACCATCACGCTGGCATTGGGGACGTCCACCCCGACCTCAATCACGACCGTGGCCACGAGGATCGCGGTTTCGCCTGCCCGGAACGCTTCCATGACCGCCTCCTTCTCTTGGGCCTTCATCTGACCGTGGAGGAGGCCGACCTTCCTATGGGCGAAGACTCCTGTACTGAGGCGGTAGTGGAGGTCCTCGGCCGCCTGGGCTTGGATCTTCTCGTTCTCGCTGATCATGGGGCAGACGAAGTAGGCTTGGGCTCCGGTCGCGAGCAGTTCCTCGACCTGGGAATAGACCTTGGACCGATCCCCTGGCCGTCGCCAATAGGTCGTAACCGGTGACCGGCCTGGCGGAAGCTCGTCGAGCACGCTCACGTCCAAGTCGCCGTACATCGTCATGGTGAAGGAGCGAGGGATCGGAGTCGCCGTCATCACGAGTACGTCGGGCAGGGTCTCCCCCTTCTGGCGAAGGGCCATGCGCTGGGCGACCCCGAAGCGGTGCTGCTCGTCAATGACGATGAGTCCAAGACTGTGGAACTTGACCCCTTCCTGGATGAGCGCGTGCGTCCCGACGAGGATCCGGCCCTCGCCGTTCTCCGCCTTGGCGAGAGCCGACTTGCGGTCACGGGCGCCCAGCTTGCCCGCGAGCAGGACTACAGGTATGCCCCTGGGATCGAAGACCTTTTTGAGGTTGAAGTAGTGCTGCTCGGCGAGGATCTCGGTGGGCGCCATCATCGCGGCCTGCCAGCCGCACCGAACCGCGGCAAGCATCGCGGCTGCGGCCACGGCGGTCTTCCCGCTCCCTACGTCCCCTTGCACGAGGCGGTTCATAGGGGCTGCGGCCTCCATGTCGCGCCATACGTGCTGGATCACCCGGTTCTGGGCCTCGGTGAGCTCGAAGGGGAACAGGGCCGCGACCTCCTCCGAAAGCGGCGAGCCAGTCTCGGGCTCGAACAACGTTCCCGCCGAGGCACGGCTCTTCCCCAGGCTTCGGATGGGGAACGAGATGCCCACTTCCTGTTTGATCTCTTGCCGCCGGACCTGGAGGGCGATCTGCAGGTACAGGAACTCTTCGAAGGCGAACCTGCGGCGGGCGCGGATGCGCGCCTCGTCGCTCGTAGGATGGTGAAGCTCCGTTAGGGCCTCGCTCGACAAGGGGAGGCCGTGCTGCTTGCGGAAGGTATGCGGGAGCGGGTCGGGCACGTCGTTGCCGAACTGACCCACAGCCGCGGCAGCGGCGGCGCGAACCAGCCTCTGGGGAACACCTTCGCTCAGCGCATAGACCGGGACGATCCTCGCGAAGGCGTCAACATCGTCCTCTGCGGGTTCCCACTCGACGCCGTGCAGCTCGAGCCGCCTGCGGTACCCCTCCTTGACGCTGCCATAGGCGACGACCCTCTGGCCGGTGTACTTCTCGAGTTGGCGCCCGACCCATGGCTGGTTGAAGAAGCACAGGACGATCTCCCCGGTCTCGTCGCTCACCAGCGCCTCGACGATGACCCGGCCGCGGCCGATACCGCGGGAGCGGACGATCTCGAGCTTCCCGATCACCGTGCTCGAACGGCCGGGCCGGAGGAGCATGATCTGGGGTGCGTCTCGCCGGTCCTCGTACCGTCGGGGCAAGTGCCAGAGCACGTCCTCCACTGTTCGAAGGCCGATCTTTTCAAGCAAGGCTGCACCCTTGGGCCCGACCCCCTTCAAGAATCGCACCTCGGTGGCTAGGCCGGACGTCCGCTCCCTAGTCATGTCGCCAATACCCCTATAATGACGCTTATGGAAGGTGGGCAGGAGCCGACCGACGTTGAATCCCAGTTGGAGGAGATGGAGGGGGAGGTGGCGTCGGTGGGCAAGGCGGCCCGCGAGGCTGCCCAAGCAGAGGAGCGAAGGCTCCAAGACCGGCTCGCGAGCATAGAGAGGCGAGGCAATGCCGCGATCCAAAAGAAGATGGCAGAGGAAAGGAAGATCGAGGCGGGTTCCTTTTCCAGCGGTGGCCTGGGCAAGAGCACGGGTATCGGGCTCTCCGTCGCCTACGCGCTGCTTGGCTTGCCGTTGGTCGGCTTCGGCCTGGGTTGGCTGGTGGACAGGGGCACCCAGAGCAACGTGTTTCAACTCGTCGGGTTCTGCGCGGGCGGTGCGGCGGGCATCTGGTTCTCGGTTCACCAGATGAAGCGGATGTGAGCCGACCCAAGGAGCTTGGTTTCGCCCTCGGCTCGTCGGTAGGGTTGTGCGCCCTGGGATACTTTTTGGGGGGGCCTCCCGCCGCGTCGGGCGCCGCCTTGGGCCTTGTGGCCATAGGGCTTGGGATGTTTGGCACGTGGGGCCTCACGGAGCTTTTTGCCCGCGCTGCACGCTCCGGAGGTAGCGATCAAGGTTGGATCGGGCCTATCTTTCTGTTGGCGCTGAAGCTCCCGGTGCTCTATTTCGCGTGGATGCTCACGTCGCGAATGGGACCGCCAGCCCCAACCTGGTTCCTGCTCGGATTGGCGTTGGTATACTTGCTCACCGCCGCGAAGGCCCTTTTCGAGGGCTCGAGACAGGCACCTGCCTCTGATGGGTGAACTACTTCGACTGACTCCGAGACTCGTGGCCTCTTCGGAAGCCCACAACTCGTTTGAGGGCCTGATGTTGTACACGGGCTTGGTCGTCGCGATCGTGTTCGCCACGTTGAGCGTTGCGATGGGCAACGTGCGCTCGGCGCAGAAGTCGGGGACCCCCGTCTTTCGAAAGCTCTTCGGAGGTCTGTTCGAGCAGGTCTACCTCTTTGTGCACCAGATGTGTACGGGGACGATCGGCCCGCACGGCAGAAAGTACGTCCCGATGATTCTGACCGTATGGTTGATCATCTTCGTGTCGAACGCGGTTGCGCTCTTCATGCCGACTTCGCCCACGGCGGACCTCAGCTTCACTCTCGCGATGGCGCTGATGTGCGTCGGGTACGTGCAATGGGAAGGGATCCGCGCCCACGGGCTGATCGGTCACTTGAAGCACTTCGCGGGGCCCAAGCTGCCGCCGGCGATGTTCATCGTCACCATGATGATCTTCGTCATCGAGATGATCTCGGAAGTGATGAAGAACGTGTCCCTCTCGCTCCGGCTCTTTGGCAACATCGAAGGGGGGCACCTTGCGGTGACCTCGATGAACCAGCTCGGCGAGGCCTTCTATGTGCCAGCCGGGGCCCTGATCCTCATGCCCATCAAGCTCATGACGGTCATCGTGCAAGCGATGATCTTCACGATGCTCACCTGCGTCTACCTCGCACTCGTCACCGGGAACGAGGACGAGCACTGATCGAAAAGGGAATTTCAATCAAAACCCACAACCCACAAGGAGAACACAACAACAAATGACTGGTCAAGGACTTGGTATCGGAATCGGACTCGCCGCGCTTGGCGTCGGCATCGGCCTCGGGCTGATCGGCTTCTCCGCGTTGCAGGGCATGGCCCGGCAACCGGAAGCGATCAGCAAGCTGCAGGTCGTGATGCTGATCGCGCTCGCGTTCGTCGAGCTGGTCTTCCTCCTCACCGTCTTCATCGTGCCGGGCACGATGGGCGCGTTCCGGTAAGGAGCCGACACGTCCGCGGGCGGCCACGCCCGCGGACCTTTCCCTACATTCCAAAGCAATGGCAGAAGCAGAACTGAAAGCACCGAGCAAGGGGGCCCTGATCGTGAGCGCGCTCGTTGGGGTCGCCTTGATGGTCGGCGGGATGTACGTCTCGAAGAACGTGAAGCTCTCGTTCGTCGAGACCTTGGAGCATCAAGGAATCCTCCTCGATCCTGGCAAGACGCTGGCGATCATCGGTGTGTTCCTGATCCTCTTCAAGGTGCTCGACAACTTCTATTACGCACCGTTGCGCGATGCGATCAACGAGCGGAACAACTCTCTGGAAGCGACCTTCACCGAGGCGGCAGCGCTACGCTCGGAGATGGACGGCCTCAAGTCCGAGTACGAGGGCCGGATCAGCGCTACGGAGGCGAGCGCACGCGCCGAGATCCAGGCTGAAATCAACAAGGCCCAGGAGCTGCGCCGCACGCTGGAGTCGGAGGCGAGGGCGAAAGCGGACGAGATGACCCGTCGGGCTACGGACGAGATCGCGGCCGAGAAGGCTCGGGCGTTGGGCGATATCCGCCTGCACGTCGCCAACCTCACCCTACAAGCCACCGAGAAGCTCCTGAGTGAGAACATGGACAACGAGCGCAACCGGCGCCTCATTGACGAGTTCTTGGACAAGGTCGAGGTGCCCACGGCTTGACCGAGGCCCGCGTCGCCCGTCGCTATGCCAAGGCGCTGTTCCAAGCAGCGACCAAGGAAGGGATCGTCAGCAGTGTCGAATCCGACCTGAACCTGATCATGGCGGTCGCGCGGGGCAGCGGTGCCTTCACTTCGTTCCTCGGTAGCCCGGACATCACGCGCGAGCGCAAGTTCCAGGTGGTCGAGAAAGCCTTCTCCGATCGGGTGACCGCGCTCACGATGGCGTTTGTGCGACTTCTCTTGGACAAGCGGCGAGAAACCACGATCCCGCTCGTCCGGGAGAACTTCATCGAGCTCCGTCGCGAGAGCGAGCACGTCGTTAGAGCCGTTGTGACGTCTCGCGAGCCGATGGGCGAGGAGGACAAGCTGCGGATTCTGAAGCGGCTCGAGGAAAAGAGCGGCAAGAGGGTCGAGGCCGAGTTCGGCATAGACCCAGACCTCATCGGTGGGCTCACCGTACGGTGGGGCGACTACGTATTGGACGGAAGCCTCCGGGGGTCGCTCTCGCGGCTCGAGGACTCCTTGTTGTTCGACGCGCTCAAACAAACTTAGAAGAACCATGGCAATCAAACCTGAAGAGATCACTTCCATCCTGGAGCAGGAGCTCCAGTCGTTCGAGCGCAAGGTAGACGTCGAGCACGTCGGAACGGTGCTCCAGGTCGGCGACGGAATCGCTCGTGTCTACGGGCTCCCCGACTGCCAGGTCGGCGAGATGCTCGAGTTCCCAGGCGGCGTCACGGGCCTTGCACTGAACTTGGAGGAGGACACCATCGGCGCCGTGCTCATCAACGACAGTGGCGAGATCAAGGAGGGCGACCAAGTGCGCGAGACCGGTCGCATCATCGAAGTCCCGGTCGGGAAGGCTCTGCTGGGAAGGGTCGTGAACGCGCTCGGTCAGCCCAGCGACGGACTGGGCCCGATCGTCGCAGAGGAGAAACGGCTCATCGAGACCGGGGCTCCCGGCGTCGTGGACCGCCAGCCGGTGAAGGAACCGCTCCAGACTGGCGTGAAGTCTATTGACTCCATGATCCCCATCGGGAGGGGCCAGCGAGAGCTCGTGATCGGGGACCGCCAGACTGGAAAAACCAGCGTTTGCATTGACACAATCCTCAACCAAAAGTACACGCACGAGTCCGGCGAGAGCCCGGTCTACTGCATCTATGTCGCGATCGGGCAAAAGATGGCGAACGTGGCCCGCGTCGTGGAAACGCTGCGCGAGCACGGAGCGCTCGACTATACGATCATCGTGGTCGCCAGCGCGAGCGACTCCAACGCCATGCAGTACCTTGCGCCCTTCGCCGGGGCTGCGATGGGCGAGTACTTCCGTGACAACGGGATGCACGCGCTGATCATCTATGACGATCTTTCCAAACACGCTGTCGCCTACCGCGCCATGTCGCTGCTCCTTCGACGCCCACCTGGGCGCGAGGCCTACCCCGGTGACGTCTTCTATCTGCACAGCCGCCTCTTGGAGCGCTCGGCGAAGCTGAGCGAGGCCCATGGGGGCGGATCGCTCACCGCGCTCCCGGTGATCGAGACGCAGTCGGGCGACGTGTCTGCCTACATCCCCACCAACGTGATCTCGATCACTGACGGGCAGATCTATCTTGAGCCCGACCTCTTCTTCGCAGGCGTCCGGCCCGCGATCAACGTCGGCATCTCGGTCAGCCGGGTCGGTGGGAACGCTCAGATCAAGGCGATGAAGCAAGTCGCGGGCAAGCTCAAGCTCGAGATGGCCCAGTATCGGGACGTGGCCGCGTTCGCCCAGTTCGCCAGCGACCTCGACCGAGCGACCCAGATGCAGCTGCTCCGCGGTCAGAGGCTCACGGAGCTGCTCAAGCAGGGCCTCGCGACCCCGTACGGGGTCGTGGACCAGGTGGTTGCCGTCTTCGCTGGAACCTCGGGCGTGCTCGACGAAATCGAGAACAGCGACGTGGCTGCCTTCGAGAAGCACTTGTTGGCCCATGTCCACGCGAAGTACCCGGACGTGATCGAGGAGATCCGGACGAGCAAGGCACTCTCGGAAGAGGCCGAAACGAAGCTGAAGAAAGCGGCGCAAGAGGCCCAAGAGAGCTTCCAGAAGAACTAGGCGATGGCGACCCTCAAGCAGATCCGGCAACGGATTCGTTCCGCCAAGAACATCCAGCAGATCACGCGCGCGATGAAGCTGGTGGCGGCGGCTCGCCTTACCCGAGCGAAGATGAGGGTCGAGGAGGCCAGGCCCTACGCCGAGAAGATGCGGGAGTTCATGGAGAACGTCGGCCAGGCCGGCGAGCTGCCCGCCCACCCCTTGCTCGACCGACGCGAGATCAAGAAGATCGGTCTCCTGCTCCTGACCGCGGACCGGGGGCTCGCGGGCTCGTACAACACGCTCGTGATCCGCAAGGCGGCGGACTTCCTAAAAGAGTCCGGCAAGGAGCACGCGATCGTAGGCGTCGGGAAGAAAGGCTGGCAGTTCTTTTCGAAGCGAGGGCACGAGGTGGCCAAGTCGTTCACGCTTCCCACGGCAGGCGGGGACATCTCCCATGCGGTCGAGATCGCGGACGAGGTGAAACGGATGTTCGTGGAAGGCGAGGTGGACGCAATCTACCTCTGCTACTCGAAGTTCTATTCGCCGATCCGCCAGGTGCCGCAGGTGGTGCAGCTTCTACCGATCGAGCCCCCAGTAGGCTCCCACGAGGAAGAAAGCGGCTCGAAGGTGGCGGAGTACATGTACGAGCCGGAGCCCGCCGCGCTACTCGGGCTCTTGCTGCCGAAGTATCTCGTGACCGTCGTCTACCAGGCTCTCCTCGAGGCGGCGGCCAGCGAGCACGGGGCGCGGATGACCGCCATGACGAGCGCGACCGACAACGCGGGCAAGATGATCGGTGGCCTGACCCTCACCGCCAACCGGGTTCGCCAAGCCGGGATCACGAAGGAGATCCTCGAGATCGTCGGCGGGGCGGAAGCGCTGAAGGCGTAGCCATCCGGTCGAACTGGGCCTAAAGTCCTGAGTTCGAGCCAAGCCATTGATTTCATGCTTGGCCATATGGCCACATGGCCATCCCTCTGTTGCCTCAGAAGTTCGGATTCTTCAAAGGTGCCTCGGCCCTTGCTCTTGGGCTAGGATCGGTGCTTGTCTCTCGAGAAGCTCGAGCTGCAGCCCTTGTCTCAGACCGCATTGCGTCCAAGGGCTCGCCCGGCTGTGAAAATCGGGATCCCATTCGGGAAAAGGAACTCGTACAGTCGAGCATTCGAGCCTCGCTCAAGAACAGCATGCAGTCGAGTAGCGAGCGCCCTGCAAGTTCGCCTTCGTCCAATCCGTACGTCGAAGCGGGTTGCTCTTACTTAGGCGACCAGGTCCAGGATTGGTGTGTGATCGACAACTCTTGTCCTGGCGTGTTCGGCCAGGACGATCGGGTGTGGACTCGAACTTACATGCGCGACTCCTGCCCCAAGCCCGGAGGGGTGAGCGTCTTTCGCGTCTGGTGCCCTCAAAGCTTCCATCCGTTGCAAGTTTGCTGCCGCGATGGGGATCCATTACCGACTGGGTGCTTCGGCAACAACGGCGAGTTGCCGTGTGGCGCGGGAGTGTAGCCGAATCTCAGTGGTGCTTCGAAGGAGTCTGATCGTCCTGGCAGCCACAGCGTCGGGTTCGATGCTGAACGTGCTCGGGATCGCCGCATCGAGTCCGCCGGGGCTCGAAGGCACGGTCTTCCATTACTTTTGGTACAACTTTGGCATCGGTTGTGTTTTCAACCTGGCAGGGGCGGCTCTTGGGCTTGTGATCGCCCGCAAGGGTGTTTCGTGGTGGGTCCCGTGCGTAGCGGCCGTTGCGCTCTTGGGCACACACTATGCGACAAGGCAGCCATTCGCGGGAACTGCGCCGGAATGGAAGCCGAAATTGACACTGCTACTCGGGTTCGTTGGGGCACCGGTTGTTTCGGCCCTCGCGGTCGCGGCAGCTTGCGGCCGCAGGAGACTGAATGCACAGGTATAGGGCCTTCTCGCTCCTTGAGATCCTGGTCGTTCTCGTGATCCTTGCGTTGATTCTTGCGCTGCTCATGCCTGTTCTTTCCGAGGCAAGGAAAGAAGGGCGACGAGGTGCTGCGACCATCCATGGGAGGCAGACCCTTATGGCACTACTTCAGTATCGAGAAGCCGAGGGCAAGCTACCGAACAGCACGTTGGACCAGCTTCACGACGCTGGGCACCTGCAAGACACTCAAATATTGCGAGAACCAGGTGACGAGTTCCGATCTGGCTACTACGGGCGTTGGCTCGAATGCAGTACCGGAGGGGACGTCCTTGTCTCTTATCCGTGCAGTTGGGAGTACCTGTTTCGAGGGACGCACCCTGGCGAAGTGGACCAGATGTACGACCTCGTGATGCGGTACGATTCGAACCCTGGACTGATAGCTTTGCGTACCTTAGGGAACCGAACCGAGTACAGCGACCCAAGTTGCGAGATGCGCCTCTTGTCGTTTCGTTTCGACGGACCGATGATCCGTGCTAGAGAAGATGGCTCTGTGGAGCGGGCGCAAATGAAGTTCGACCGAGTCCCGGACTCCCATGGCTCGACCACGACCTTCTGTGCAGCTGCGCTGTTTACGGATAACAAGGAAGCGTGTAGATTTGAGCCAGATGGTTCTAACTAGGCACCAACTTGTTGAGAGAATGCTCGCCCCGCAGTGTACGACAAGAGCGTCTCTCGGTTTGCAGAGTGCCGGAACTTTTCCGCGCTCAAGTGCTTGCATGCAAGGTGCATCCGCGGATGGAGCTGAGATTGTTTGGAGTCGCCCTGGAGTCTCAGAGCGGCCTAATGCCGCTGAAACGCGAACCATCCTCTATGTCGCTTCATGAGTGAAGGCACCGGTAGGTGCCGCGCCTGCGCTCATGGCCTAAGTCCACTTGCCGTCGTCGTGTCAGAGGTAGCTCCCGTATACACTCCCCACGGCGGCGAGCAAACCCATCAGCGCGATCCAAACCTGGCCTAGCCCGAGCAACACCGCTGCGGGCCAGTGCTTCCGGACAAGTATTGGACAGGCGAGAGCCCAGAGCCCGACAGCGACGACTCCCAAGTTGGCGAGCCCGACGATCGTGTCAGCTTGAGGAAGCGCAGTTGGGATCCCGTTCGCCTTCGTAGGATTCGCCAACAGGGCTGGTGCGAGAACCAGCCAGTCACCTAGGAAACCTGCGAGCAGCAGAGCGGCGTCGCGATCCGCAGGGCGTTCCTTGGAACCGAGGAGGACGAGCGCGGCGAGCAGCAGAGGGATGAGCCCCACGCCCACGAGGTTCCAGCCGAGCACCACCAAGAGCAACAGGGCACCGGCCCCCGTCCCGGCCAAGACGTTCCAACCGGTCGCTCGTCGCACCGCTCGCGTCATTGCCCAGCACAACACCCGACAGTCCCGTGTGGTTCCACATGCAACGACCTAATCTGCCCAATGGGTACCTAGTCTGGACAGAAGACTTCGACTGGGTTGCCGTCGAGATCCTCGATCAAGACCTGCGATCCGCCGGGGCCGGTGATCGGCTCGTTCCGAAACTTCGCACCGGAGGCTTTCAGCCTGCTGACCGTTTGGTCAAATTTGTCCACGACGACGACGAAGCGGTTCCAGCCGCCCGGCTCCGGAACGCGGCCATCGGGCATGGGTTTCATCGCGGAAGTGCCCGGCCCGCTCAGCCAGAGGAACTCCCCGCACAGCTCGAGGATAGCAAAGGCGGGCCCCCAACGCTCGTCAAGACGAAAGCCCAAGTTCGCCGTGTACCATTCGATGGAAGCTTCGACGTCGTTAACGAAGTACCGGGTCTCCATCGTTGGGAGGCTACCCGCAACCGAAGACAGGCGGTGCAAACAAACGTCAAGATCACGACCGTCGGTGTCCGGGTCTGTGCGCACTAAGGGGGAAGGCATAGGATCGGTTAGGATTTAGAGTCACGCCCGCAAGCCGGGTGGGGAAGCGTACGGTTCGCCTGGATTGAGCCAACCGAGATGCGGGGCCTTCGCGAAACCAAACCGTCGGCTCGGATCTTGGGCGGGGGTGAGCCTGCGCGCCGCATTACTTGTCCCTCGTAGGGCCGGGGGCAAGCAGCTTTCCTGCTCGGGGGCCGATTCGCCTGATCTTTCCCGTTTGTTCCAGGGTTCGGTAGCCGCGGTTCACGGCCTCGCGGGTGCAACCAAGGACGTCGGCCAAGGCGTTCTGGCTCATCTCCATCCTGAAGTTTCCCTCCGCGTCCGCGCGGTTCTCGATCAACCCCAGGAGCCTTTCGTGGATGTCCTTCGACCGCCGATCTATCGCTGCTTGCGCCGCTTCCCGGAGGCGCGCTGCCATCGTCTTCATGATTTCGAGGCTCACGCCTGGATTGCTTAGAAGACAGCGGACAAACTCGGCACGCGGCAGTACGAGCAAGTGGCACGCGCTTGCGGCGGTGACTTGGGCCGATCGTTCGAGCCCATCAATCACCCCCATCTCACCGACAGACTCCCCCGCTTTTCGGAATGCGAGGACCTGGGAGTCGCCGTCCTCACTGAGCCGCTCGATCCTCAAGCGGCCTTTCACGACGATGTAGAGCGCATCGGCGGGTGCCCGTTCAAGGAACAAGATTTCCTCCCGCGCGAGCCTGCGCCTGGAGCAAAGAGCTCCGATCCGCTCCAGATCATGGGGGACGAGCCCGGCGAAGAGCGGGACGGATGCCAGATACTCGGCGTTCGACCTCAACCTCCCTCAGTGTAACAGAGATGACTCGGGAGTCGCTCCCTCGGCCTGTTCAGCCACGCTCTTGCGGTCAGGAGATCGGGGCGCCGGCCATCCATGCGGAGAGTTCGGCATCCGTGGCGGAGTCGAACCGGAGTTCGTGCTTCTCCAGTTCTGCCAGCCGCGAGGCGCGCAGCTCGCGGCGGAGGCGCCCCATGAGGAATCCGATTTTCTCCTCGCGCGCCTCACACTCGAGCGCCGGCACGGGGGTTGGCCGCCCATCGTCCCCCAGTGCGACCATAGTGACTCGGGCAGTGTTCGTGTGTCGCCGCTCGCCATTCGCCAGGTTGGTCGCGAAGACATTGATGGTGACGTCCATGCTTGTTCGCCCGGTGTAGCTGATGTGGCCGCGAATCGTGAGCAGCTCACCGATCTCGATCGGCTCACGAAAGTCCACGCGGTCGAAGGCGGCCGTCACGCAGAGGCGGCCCGAGAACTTCTGGGCCGTTGCGCTCGCACAGAGGTCAATCATGGCGAGCACGGCCCCACCGAAGACCTTGCCCAGGAAGTTGCCCTCGTTCGGGGTCATGATCTGAGCCAGTTCGACGCTGGTCTCCTGAACTCGGGTTCCACTCATGCCGCGTGGACGATCTGGGCGAAGCTGGCCGCGTTCAGGGAGGCGCCCCCGACGAGACCGCCGTCCACATCGGGCTGTTGGAAGACGGCATAGGCGTTGTCCGGCTTGAGACTCCCGCCATAGAGGATTCGAGCGGTAGTGGCCACATCGTCGTCCGAGAGGTCTCTCAAGGTCTCGCGCACGATTCCGCACATCCGCCCGGCCTCCTCGGCTTCGCACACCTTTCCCGTCCCGATCGCCCAAACGGGCTCGTAGGCAAGGACGACGCCGAAGAGTGCGGAGGGTTCGAGGCCTTGGAGGGTTCCTCGGATTTGCTGTTCCACTACCGCGTCGGCTCGGCCCGCGTCGCGTTCTGCCAGCGTTTCGCCAATGCAGAGGATCGGGGTGATGGCGCGATAGAGTAGGGCCTCTATCTTTTGGTGAAGCGACTCGTGGGTTTCGACGAAGAAAGGGAGGAGGTTGGGATCCACCTGGCCACCGCCGAAGCGGCCCCGCGCCTCGGAGTGTCCTACGATGCAATAGTCCGCGCCGACGTCCGCGAGCATCGCGGGGCTGACCTTGCCAGTAAACGCGCCTTCCTCCTCCCAGAAGACGTCCTGCCCGCCCAGCTTGAGAGGGGTGTCCTTGATGAGCGAGCGAACCTTGGAAAGGGCGACGAAACCAGGGCACACCACGACGTCCACATCGGGTTTGGGCCGGTAGCTGCCGAGGAACTCCTCGACCAGGGCTGTGGCCCCGGCCAAGGTCAGGTGCATCTTCCAGTTCCCGGCGATGAGTTTGGCCCTCATGCTAGCTCTTGACGATCTTGGGTTCCACGAGAATCTCGACCGAGCCGCGGACGGCGTTCGTGATGATGCAGTAGGCGTCTGCCTTGTGCGCGGCTTCCTCGGTCGCCTTCGCCTGTTCGTCGGTGGCCTCGCCCGAGAGTGAGATCGTTGGCTGGAGGGTCACTTTCTTGAACGTGAACTGGGGGCCGTTCTCCTCGACTTCGCCCACGGCGTTGGTCACGATGTGCGTGACCGGCAGCTTCCGCATCCCGGCAATGATCCCGAGCGTGATCGTGTAGCAGGCACAGATCGAGCTTGCGAGGAGTTCTTCAGGATTCGTGCCTGCACCCTCGGAACCCCCGAACTCGGGCGGCACTCTGAGGGGGACCTCGATCCCTGTTCGGACTGTCTTTGCTGAGCCGCTGCCTTCGCGCGCGCCCGACCACGAAACGCTCACGGGGTACTCATGGGTCTTGGCCACGAAGCGATTCTACTCCGGGGGACATCGGGCCTGATGGATCGGGCCGAGGCGACTCTTGGGGCTCTCCTCGCGTTCTCATAGGTGTAAGGCTGTGTGGCGGCTCTATTACGACGGTGAGTGCAACCTGTGCCACAGTTCGCAACTGCGGGTGGTGCGGTGGGCCCGTGCCTCTGGGCAGGAGCTCGAGACGGACATCCTCCAATCTGCGGAGGCTCAGGCGAAAGGGTATGGCGATGCCATGGCGCTCGAGGCCGATGGCGAGGTCTTGTTCGCCGAGCAGGCGTGGTTGCGCTTGGCCCGCCTTGCTCCCGGCTTTGTCGGGTGGGTGGCGCCTTTGCTCGCGTCGCGTGGTCTTCGGCCCCTCGTCCGGCTGGGCTATCGTCTCGTGGAGCGAAATCGGCTTCGCTGGTTCGGCAGGCGGACGTGCGAGATCCCCAAGCGACCTTCCGTGCAGCCTCACGATTGCGGCAAGGAGTAGAATAGGGGCACATGCCGAAGCGGATCGAGACCCTCGTGATGCACGACAGTAGCACGCCTGTCCTCGGGGACACGATGAAGGGCGGGAGCGTGGTCGTCACGACCCTGGACACCCTGATCAATCAGGCTCGATCCAACGCTCTTTGGCCGCTTACTTTCGGGCTCGCCTGTTGCGCGATTGAAATGATGTGTACCGTCGCCGCGAGGTTCGACCTGGCACGTTTCGGCAGTGAGGCGTTCCGCGCGACCCCTCGCCAGGCCGACGTGATGATCATCGCGGGACGATTGAGCAAGAAGATGGCTCCGGTGCTTCGGCAAATCTATGACCAGATGCCCGAGCCGAAGTGGGTCATCAGCATGGGTGCGTGCGCTTCGAGCGGCGGCGTCTACAACAATTACGCGATCGTCCAGGGTGCGGACCAGGTCGTGCCCGTGGACGTGTATGTGCCGGGTTGTCCTCCCTCCCCTGACGCCTTGATGTATGCCGTCATCAAACTGCAGAACAAGGTGAAGCGGCAAAGCATGCGGACGACGAAGCAGCTCAACCTGATCGAGCTCAAACCTCGCTCGTTCGAGGAGACGGCTTGAGCTTCGAGGTCTTTCGCGACGTAGTCAAGCCGATCGTCGTTGGGTTTGGCATCACGGCCAAGCGACTTGCGCACCCTAAGGTCACGATCCAGTACCCTGAGGAACGGCGCGAGCAGTTCGGTCGCACCCGTTGGCGCCACGTCTTGACCCGCTATGACTCTGGGCTGGAGCGCTGCATCGGTTGCTCGCTGTGCGCGGGGGCTTGTCCGGCGCGCTGCATCTACGTTGGAGCGGCCGAGAATACCGACGAGGCGCGGTTCTCCCCTGGGGAGCGTTACGCGCACCGGTACGAAATCAACATGCTCCGCTGCATCTTTTGCGGGTTCTGCCAAGAGGCGTGTCCGACCGGCGCGATCGTGCTGCGAAAGGACTTCGAATTGTCCAACTATGAGCGAGAAGACTTTATCTATACCAAGGAGATGCTTCTCGAACCGGTACGCGACTAGGCTTCGAGTTCGCGGCCCTTGGTCTCGGTGGCGAAGGGGAGGACGAGGATCCCTAGACCCAATACGAGAGCGGTCGTCGCAACGCCCTTCCCAACGCTGAAATCCTTTCCCATCCAAGCCGTGGTGAGCAAGGGCACACCCGCCGCGAAGATCCTCGATACGTTGTAGGCGATCCCTGAGCCGGTTGCACGGAGCCGACTGGGAAACAGTTCGGGAAAGTAAAGAACCAGGCCCGAGGAGATCCCGATCGAGAACAACGACATGAACGGCGCGGCCACGAGCAGGCCTGACCACGTCCCCGATGCCTGGGTCGCAAGCCAGACCGAGACGGGCGACAGGACCATGAAGAGGCCGAGGGCGAGCTTTCGCCCCACCCGCTCGCACACCCAAGGCATGGCGAGCACCCCGAGGAACGTGCCGATGTGCATGACCATCGTGACGACCGACTTTCGATCTTGAATCGCCTTCGCGGACATGCCCTGGCTCGCCTGCTCCACAAGGTTCGGGATCCAATAGGAGACGTTCGCCGCACCAGCGATCACGACCACGCCGAGCACGAGCGCGATCACCGCGTGCCTTCGCCAAACCGGGTGACCGAAGAGCTCTCGAAGATCGCCGCGGGGCTCGACTCGGTCGGCATGTCGCTCCGGTTCCCGGATCCAAACCCGGATCAAGACCGTGACCAGCGCGGGAACGATTCCGACCAGGAACAACCATCGCCACTGCTCGGGCTCGATCCCGAAGTTCACCAAGGCCGCAAAGACGGGGCCGAATGCGGCCGCGGTCTGAAGCACACCGGCTGCGGGCGCCCTCGTCCGATCCCGGAACACCTCGGCGACGAGCGCCGCACCCGCGGCCCACTCGCCCCCAATCCCCAGCGCTGTGACAAACCGTACGACCGCCACTTGTTCCCAGCTTGTGCAGAGGGCCGTCGCGCCCGTGAAGCAGGCATAGATGAGGATCGTGAGGATCATGGTCCGGGCTCGTCCCCATCGGTCTGCCAGAACCCCGAAGACCAGTCCGCCCGCCGCCCAGCCGAGAAGGAACACGGTGAGGAGCCTCCCATCCACGGCCTGGACGAAGGCCGGATCGGCTTGTGCGCCCAGGAGTTCCTTCAGCATCGGGCCTTTGGCAAAGTTGAACAGGGCGGTGTCTGCGATGTCGAAGACCCACCCGAGCCAGGCCACCGCGAGGACGAGCCACTGGTACCGAGTGACGCCAGACCACCAGCGCGCTTGCACGGCTTCGATGATAGCTCTTCGGAAGCCGGTTCGCCACTCTGCGGCCGGTTCGCGAGCTTGGCCGGCGGTTCGAGCGCATGCCCGATGCGTCAGAATGTATCGAATGAGCCCGCACATCCTTCTTGCCCTGCAAGCGGCGACGAACTCTGCGACCGGCTTTGACCAATGGCAGCCCGGAGCCTGGGAGCGAGCCGATTCGGGGTATCGGGCCTCGGTCGTGCTCCGTCCCAAGGCGGCTTGGAAGGAGCTTGTGCTGTCGTGGAACGTTGGCAGAGAGGGCGAGGGAAGCGTGAAGGTGCTCGCCTCCGCGGAGACGGCCGATGGATGGACGAAGGAGTTTGTGATGGGAGAGTGGGGCAACTCGCCGGACACCTTGCGCACGAGCTTGAACGACCAGGGAGACGAGGATGGGAAAGTTCTTACCGATACCCTCGTCCTCACCAAGCCAGCAGTAGCAGTACGAGTTAGTGTGATCCTCAAGGGAGGGGGGCCTAAGGTCGAATGGGTAGGAGCCAGTTTCCGGGACCCAGAAGCTTCGCTGCCTAACTCCGAGCCCAATCGTGAGGCTTGGGGGAAGGTTTTGGAGCCCCCCCGTCTCTACCAGATGGACTACCCGAACGGTGACAAGATCTGTAGCCCGACCGCGGTCGCGATGGTGCTGGGCTATTGGGCAGAGGCATTGGCACGGCCGCAGCTTGCAAGCGATGTTCCCACCGAGTGCAAGGCAGTCTTCGATCCAGGATGGGACGGCACGGGGAACTGGTCGTTCAACGTCGCTTTCGCCGGCTCGAAGCCCGGCCTGCGTGCCATGGTCTCGCGCCTTGTCAGCACATCGGAGCTCGAGGACTGGATCGTGCGAGGCTGGCCCGTGGTGTGCTCGGTGAGCAACGGGCTTCTTCGTGGAAAGGGCGTTGCGGATGGGAACGACGGCCATCTCGTTGTGCTGGTGGGCTTCACTCCTGCAGGGGACCCCGTGTTCAACGATCCCGGTCGGGAGGTGACAAGGCAGACCTACCTTCGGTCCGACTTCGAGGCGGCTTGGTCGCGCTCCGGGCGGACGGTGTACTTGATCTATCCGAGCTTGATGCGCCCACCCAAGCCTCGGTTTGGAAACTGGCCCGGCTAGGCTTGCAGTCGTTTGGGTTCGGGCAAGGTGAGCGCGGCGACCTTCTCCGGAATATCGCGCAGATCCCAAGCACGCCCCGCAAGGGCGGCCCCGTCGAACGCGGCCTTCCCCAGTGCCCTTCTCAGTTCCGCAAGGAGCTCAGGCACTGTTTTCCGGGTGTCCGCGAGGGATCGGCCTACGAAGCTACCGTCGAGGTATCTCTCGTAGAAGGAGAGGAACTCGACGGCCTGGCGTTGGGCGCCGGTCGCGTGACAAAAGCTTCCGGCGGCCCGAGCGCAGTCGGCAAGATCGCGGTCCATCCCTGCGCGCACCAGGCGGTCCACCGAGCGGGTCAGGTACTCGATCGCCTCTTCGAACCTGCCTACGGCGCAGTGCAGCTCGGAGAGGAAAGTGAGGCGACCGGACAGTGCGGCGTTCAGCCCCCCCTCTTCAAGAACGCGTACGCTCTCCTTGCATCGCTCCATCGCGCGCGGGACGTCACCTCGGCAGAGCGCAACGTGGGCTAGCGTATAGAGACTCGAGCCCAAGCTGGCCCGGCGTGCCGAGCGCTCCGCCAGTTCCTTTGCCTCGTTTGCCTTGGCCTCCGACGCGTCCAGTTCACCAAGCATCAGGTGTGCGAGCGCCTCGTTGGAGGCCGCCGGGGCGTAGACCTCCACCAGGTTCACTTCGCGGGCAAACTCGGAGGCGGCTCGAAAGTGGGCCAATGCCTGATGCGACTCACCGGCCATGAGGCTGGCCGAGCCGAGGCTCGTGAAGAAGTTGAACTTTGTGCGGGGGGGCACCTTGTCCATCAGTCCAATTTGCCGCTCGAGGGCGGACACTGCCTCTTTGGGCCGCCGCAGGCGCACATAGCACTGGGCCCGGTCGGAGGCGACGCCCGCTAGGAGCTCCGGGTCCACGTCCCCCCCCGCCTTCTCCTCCGCGCGGTCGAGCCAGGCGATCGCGTCCCAATATCGGCCGCAGCCGTCGAAGTACGTGGCGACGCTGTAGGCGATGGAGAGCCCCAGGCGCGGAACGTCCTCTAGGGCCCACTCGAAGGCTTGTCGGAAGTTCGGCTCCTCGGCGGCCAGGAGTCGCATCGCGTTGTCCGCCCCGTCGGTGTAAAGCTCGTCTGCGCGGGCGTCGCACCAGGTCGCGTAGTGCTCGACGTACCGCCGTACGAGGCGGCTCCGGTCTTCGGCTTCGAGCACACGGTCGCCAAACTCGCGCACGCTTTCCAGCATTCGGTAGCGCGAGCCGGTGGGGGTGTCTTCCAGGGAGAGGAGCGAGCGGCGCACCAAGACCTGCGCCATTTCTAGCGCCGCGGGCTCATCCGTGACGGCGCGGCAGTGGTCCAAGGTGAAGGGGGCAGGGAACTGTGCGACTTGCGCGAAGAAGAGCTTCGCGGAGGGCAAGAGCTTGTAGGTCCACTCGATCGAGGCCCACAGGCTGCGGTGTCGCTCCGGTTGGGAGTTGTCTTGCTCGCGGAGGAGCGCGAAACGGTCGGAGACCTGTTGCCGAATCTCGCTCGCCGAGAGCACGTCGGCGCGGTTGGCGGCGAGCCGGATCGCGAGCGGGAGGCCTTCGAGGGCCTGCACGAGACCCGTGACGCTCTCCAGAACCTCGTCGCTCCACTGGATGCCCGGCCGGTTCCGCTCGGCCAAGTCCATGAAGAGTTCCACCGCGGGGATCGTGCGCGCTTCCGGGCCCATGGTCGCGAGCGGCTCCAGCGGGAAGACCCTTTCGCCCTCGATCTCGATCTTGTGCCGCGAGCTGGCAAGAACCCGGAGAGAACGGTGGGCGGCGAGCAGCGACTCGATCGGTGCCTGTGCCTCGGCACCGAACTGTTCGAGGTTGTCCAGGACGACGAGGTAGGGGGGGGAGCCCAGGTCGGCCTCGATCCTGGAAAGTTGGCCCGCGATCGGGCGAAGCCCCATCGCGGAGAGCGCGTTCGGGACGATCTGATTCGCGTCCCGGATCGAGGTGAGGTCCACCCAGGCGACGCGACCCTGATAGCGCGGCGAGAGCGCCTGCGCGACCTCGATGAGCATCCGGGTCTTGCCCAGCCCCCCCGCACCGAAAACTGTAACGAGCCGATCCTGGGCGGAACCAGGGGAGAGAACGTCCAACAGTCGCTGGAGTTCCGAGTCTCGCCCGACCATCCTTCCCAGGGCCACCGGGAGGTGGGCCCTTTCGGTCATCGGGGGGGGCGCCGCGGTCTTCGAGGGCAGGATTCGGGCAATGTCTGCCGCCGGAGCGACGCCGTGCCGCTTCCAAAGATGGTCCCGCAGGCGCTCGAAGGCCTCGGTCGCCTCCGCCGCCCTGCCGAGCCCGACCAGGGCCGAGATCGCGTACCGGGCGATCTTCTCCGAGCCCGGTTGCCGCTCCATGGCTTCCAGGCCGGCTTGGGCCGCCTTCTCCGTCTTGCCCGCCTGCATCAGCGCCTCGAGGAGGAGTTCGCGGGCTTCGTCGGCGCGCTTGCGCAGCAGACCTCGCGCCCAGTCCACCCAAGGGCCGTCGAGCCCTTCCAGCGGCTTGGAGGAATATAGGCCGAGGGCCCTCTCCAGGTGTTCCACGCTCGTGCCCCCGCCGACCCTTGCGCCCCGGATCGCGGCGAAGAACTCGCCGGTGTCGGAGGTGGCTGACTCAGGATCGAGGGAGCACTCGATGCGGTCCGTCACGATGGCGCCGGAGTCCGTGCCGAGCGCCTTGCGCAGCGAGCTGAGCGCGACGCGGAGGGAGGCGCGGGCGGCGTCGGGGTCCGACTCGGGCCAGACCGCGTCGGCGAGCGTCTGTCGCCCGTAGGGCTTGCCGGGCCGAAGCCCGAGCACGGCCAGGACGAGCGCGACCTTGCGCGTCTCCAGTTCGACGGTCGCGCCGTCGCCCCGAAGCAGCCCGACCCTACCGAACAGCCGCAGTCGCAACAACCTGACTCATTATACGAGAACCGTGCCCGCGCCGTGCAAGGGCTCGGGCACGAGAGGGGTCGAAAGAGGCGCCCCCCCCTTTCATAGGGGGTGGGGGCGCATGCTAGGCCGCGAGGCCCAGTGTGCCTTCGCCGCCCTGCTCCCAGAGCACGACCGGCGTGCTCGCAGGGCTCGTCTGCCCGTTGCGCGAGGCGGTGAGGCGGAACCCGATATAGGTCCCTGGGGTCCATTGGTGCTCGAACTTTGCCTTTGTGGTCGAGCCCAGCACCGTCCATTCGCCGGTCGCCGATAAGCGGTACCAGATTTCGAAGACTGTGGCGGCGGTGTTGCCGTTGCGCCCCCATTTGAGCGTCACGAAGCCGTTCCCGTCGCCGTTCGCGATCAGGTTGATCGGTGTGGTCGGGGCGGTCTTCTCGCCGGGAGTGCTGTGGGGGGGGAGCATGAGGCTGGCGAGGAGCTGGTCGCTCACCGCCGGGTTCGCGCGGAACTTCTTGGCGAACTTGCTGACCACGGCCTTGCTGGTCGCCTTTTGTCCGTCCTTAGCGGTTACCGCGTTGCTGGCCGCGTTCTTCGCGCCCTGCCAAGCGAGCAGGTTGGTGTCGAAGTTCGTGGCCGCGTTCGTGATCTCTGTGATGTCGCCGGGCGTGAGGCCGAGGGGGGTCGCCTGGGCCGTGCACGTCTGTGCGAAGGAGGCGAGGGCCGTGTTCAGCTCGCCATCGGCTTGGATTTCCGTGATGTATTGCGGCATTGTGCTGCTCCTGGTCGGCGACGGTGCGCGGCATGGGGTTCGGGTCCCCCGGCTGCGGCCGTCACGGTTGTCCCGATCATCGGCACACAGCACCGCGGACTGGAGGGCTGTAGGGAGGTTCTTTTCGAAACCAGTGCCGAAAGCGCCGCGGGGGGGCGGGGATTCTTGGCGCGCTTGCCACCCAGCACGCCGCCTCTTGCGGCAAAGACGCGGGCAACGCCCCCCAACCCGCCGCGCTGGGCGGCAAGGACGCGGGGAACGCCCCCAAGCCCGCTGCACTCGGTGGCAAGGACGCGGAGAAGGCCCCCAAGCCCGCCGCCAAGGACGGCAACCAAGCAAGCAAGCGCACCCCGCTAGCCCGGCTCAGCGCCATCGCCTGCATCAGTGCCCCCCCCCGCCTCCCAAGGCGGCACACGGGCGGACTGCCCTGCTGCGACCGGGAGTCGCGTGTTCAGGAAGTTCCAGAGCTCCTGGTCGTACTCCTCGGTCGGCGCCCACGCCTGGGTGTCGTCGTTGAAGGTCCAGTGACGAAAGTCCGCGCTCTCCCAAGAATCGAGGGTGCCTTGGATCGTTTCGCTACCCGAACGTTGGCCCATCTGTGCCGAGGCGAGCCTGGAGTTCGAGTTGAAGCGCGCCCCGGTGCAGCCCGCCCCCTCGAAGTTCGCCCCGGTGCAGTTCGCCCCCTCGAAGTTCGCCCCGGTGCAGTTCGCCCCCTCGAAGTTCGCCCAGGTGCAGTCCGCCCCCTCGAAGTGCGCCCTGGTGCAGTTCGCCCCCTCGAAGTGCGCCTCGAAGCAGCGCGCCCCCTCGAAGTGCGCCTCGAAGCAGCCCGTCCCCTCGAAGTGCGCCTCGAAGCAGCGCGCCCCCTCGAAGCGCGCCCCGGTGCAGCGCGCCCCCTCGAAGTGCGCCCCGGTGCAGTCCGCCCCCTCGAAGTGCGCCTCGAAGCAGCGCGCCCCCTCGAAGTGCGCCCTGGTGCAGTCCGCCCCCTCGAAGTGGGCCCTGGTGCAGTCCGCCTGGAACATGCGGACGAAGGCGAGGTCGAGTGACCGACGCTCGCTTAGGAGTTGTGCTTCGGGGACCCTCAGCCCCTCGGCCGGCCCCGAGTCCGGCGCTGCGGAGAGCGTGCGAAGCGCGGTGGCGAGGGCGTCGCGGGTGGCGAGCCACCCCTTGCCGGAGAGGAAGAACCGGTTCTCCAGTTCTCCCTTGGGCTTCTTTTGGTCCGGGGGCACGGCCTCGAACGCCACCGCCGTTGCCGAGCCCTCGAGGCCGTCTCGCAGGTCGGCGAGGAACGCTTTCCGGGCCGTCTCCTCGCGACCGCCCTCCGGCTCCGTCAAGCCCAGAAGGTTCGCAAGATCGTCCGGTGCGGTCTCGCTGGCCAGGCAGACGGCGGCCCAGTCGCGCAGTTGCGCCCACGCATCGCGGTTGGCCTCGGCGAGGGCGTTGCAGAGGGCATGGAGCAGGGGCTCGTCCGTCTTCTCGTCCTTGGCCCAATCGCCCATCTCGCGCAGGACGCGCAGGGCCTGGCTGCGGGCGGCGTCGTCCCACTGGTGGAGGGCGGCGGCAAGCCGGTGGGCGGCGCGGAGGAAGTAGGGGTAGTTGCGCTCGGTCTTGAGGCTGCGCCACTCGTCGGGCCAGGGGACGGGCTCGTCCAGGAGCTTCCCGTCGGTGCCGAATGCGGTCTGGGCGCCGTCCTCGCGCGGGTCGGGCAAGACGCGCCCGTCCTCCTCGCGCCTCGGGTCGGCCCGCTGGGCGAGCTCACCGAGGCCGATGGCGGCGTTGATCCGGGCGAGGGTCTCTGGTTGGGCGAAGTCGTCGGCGAGGGCCTTGAACTCCTCCTCGAGTCGGAGAAGCTCGGCAAGGTCGCGCTCGCGCCTCTCGCGCGAGAGGTCCAAGTGCCTCTCCTGCCCGAGTAGGGCGGCGTGCTGCCTCTCCTTCTGGTTGATGTTGATATAGAAGGTATAGAGGGCGATCGTGCCCGCGAACCAGGAAACGGCGGCTGTGACGACGTGGCCCTGGGCGGCCTTGTCAAGGATCGTCACCGGGACAGGAAGGGACGTGATCCCGGCCAGGGAGAGGAGGCCGAGCATCCCCCCCGTACCGACGAGGAAGGCGGCAACGCCCCAAGCGACGTACTGCCGGTTGCGCTCGAACCAGCCCTTGGGCTTCTCGCTCACGGGCCTATTGTGACACCCTGCGGGTTCTCCACCCCCACCCCCCTCCTCATCAGCGGCGCTGACGAGGAGGGGGCTTCCGGTCCCCTCCCTCGTGTCGGAACATGAGGGGCTCCCGGTCCCCTCCCTCGTGTCGGAACATGAGGGGCTCCCGGTCCCCTCCCTCGTGTCGGAACATGAGGGGCTTCCGGTCCCCCTCCCTCGTGTCGAAGACATGAGGGAGGGGCTAGGGGAGGGAGCGGCTATACTCCTGCATGGACAAAGGTGCCCGCAACCACTCGATGGAGGCCCTGCATCGTGCCCGTCGGCTTCGGTCGGAGATGTCGGTGAGTGAGAAGCGCTTCTGGGAGGCCGTTCGGAAGCGGGGCATCGGATTCATGTGCAAGCGCCAGGTGCCGGTCGGGCCGTACATCCTCGACTTCTACTTTCCCGAGGCGAGCCTTTGCGTGGAGACCGATGGGGAACAGCACGGCCAACGCGCAGAGCGGGACGCTTCGCGCGACGCGTTCCTTTTAGAGAGAGGGGTGATGACGATCCGTATCCCTACGCTTGACCTGTTCGACCCGACCGGTGCCCCCTTTGCAAGGTGGCTGAGGGTTGTGCGTATGGCGTGCGAGGAGCGGGGCGGGGGTCGCTCCACCCCCCGGCCCCCTCCTCATCAGCGTGGCTGACGAGGAGGGGGGGTTAGTCTTCCAGGCGGGCGCCTTCGGGCACGGCGGTGAGTTCCTCGGCCCCGTTCAGCATGAGGGCGACTTGGCCGGGGTCGAGGAGCACCTCGCGGGGGCGGGGGCCGTCGCGCTGGCCGACGACGCCGCGCTCCTCCATCATATCGAGGAGGCGCGAGGCGCGCTGGAAGCCGATGGCGAACTTGCGCTGGAGCATGGAGGTGGAGGCTTGGCGGCGCTCGACGACGAACTTGACGGCCTCGTGCCAGAGGGGGTCGGCCTCTTCCTCTTCCTTCATCGTGGCCTCCTTCTCCTCGATGGCGATCTGGACGGGGTTGAGGACGTAGTGGGGCTTGGCCTGTGCGCGCCAGAACTGGCAGACGTCCTCGATCTCCTTCTCGCTGACGTAGCAGCCTTGAATGCGGACGGGCTTGGTCTGGTCAATGGGGAGGAAGAGCATGTCTCCCTTGCCGATGAGCTTCTCGGCGCCGGCCTGGTCGAGGATGGTGCGGGAGTCCACTTGGGAGCTGACCGCGAAGGCGATGCGGGAGGGGATGTTGTTCTTGATGGTGCCGGTGATGACGTCCACGGAGGGCCGCTGGGTGGCGATGACGAGGTGGATGCCGGTGGCACGGGCGAGCTGGGCGAGTCGGCAGATGCTGGTCTCGACCTCGGCGGCGGCTTGGATCATCAGGTCGGCGAGCTCGTCAATGACGACAACGATATAGGGGATCTTCTCGTCCTCGGCACACTTGGCGTTCCAGCCTTCGATGTTGCGGACTCCCGCCTCGCTGAACTGGTCGTAGCGTCTGTCCATCTCCCGCCAGACCGCCCGCAGGACGCCAGGCGCCTCCTTGATGTCCTTGACGACCGGGCACATGAGGTGGGGGAGGCCATCAAAGAGGGCAAGTTCGACGCGCTTGGGGTCAATCATGACGAGCCGGACCTCCTTGGGTGTGTGCCGGACGATGAGCGACATGATGATCGTGGCGAGGCAGATGGACTTGCCGCTGTTCGTGGCGCCAGCGACGAGCATGTGGGGCATTTTCGCGAGGTCGGCGTACTTGTGCACGCCGCTGACGTCGCAGCCCAGTCCTACCGCGAGCTTGAGGTCGTGACTGTGGAACTCGAGGTCCTCGCAGAGCTCGCGGAGGGCGACCATGGCGCGGACGGCGTTGGGGACCTCGACCCCGATGGCGGTCTTGCCGGGGATCGGGGCTTCGACGCGGACGTGGCTGGCGGCGAGGTTCATGGCGATGTTATCGCCGAGGGCGGTGATGCGGCTCACCTTGATGCCAGGGCCGAGCTGGAGCTCGTAGCGGGTGATGGTGGGCCCGGTGGCGACTTCGACGACGTTGGCATCGATGCCGAACTGTTCCAGGGTGGACTCAAGAGTTTGGACGTTGTGCTGCATCTCCTGCTGGCTGCGCTTGGACTTGGAGATCGGCTCGTGGAGGAGCGACATGGGTGGGAGGCTAAAGCCGGACCGGACGGGGGCGGTGTCGAGGACGGGGGCTGACTTGGGCTCGGCTTTGGGCTTGAGGAGGGAGGGGCGTGGGCGCGTCGCCTCGGGGACGTCGTCGAGCTCGACCTCGGGCATGGTGACAACGGCCTTGGCCGGGACGCTCCTGGCAGGAATCGGCTTCACGGTGGAGGGCTTGTCGGACTTGCGGAACCTTCGTCGCGGGTCGAGGGCGTGGCGCAACGGCGCGTCGAGGCACAAGACGAGCCCGGCCAGCCCCAGCAGGGACGTTCCCACCCATGCCGCTCGACCCAAGAGGGTTGCAAAGAGCCAGGCGATCGAGGCGCCAAGATATCCCCCGCTCTGGACGACCGCTTCCGGATCGAAGTAGGTTCCGTATTTAGCAGCCGCCAAGAATCCAAGGACGGTGAGGAAGACCATCGCGCCTCCCGCGGCGGTGCGGCCCACCGTGCGCGGCGCCCGTCCGGCAAGGAGGGCGATCCCCACGACGACCAGCATCACGGGCGCGGCCCATGCGCCCTTGCCCGCAAGGTTGGCCAGGGTCATGGTCAAGGCGTCGCCAACAAGGCCCGTCCGGCCCAAGCCGAGCCCGGCGCCGAGGACGACCCCGCTCGCGATGGAAACGAGACCAGCGATGTCTGAACGGCGATGGTCGGGCGAGGCGATCTCGGCCCGGCCCGCCGCGGTCTTGCGGGCAGGAGTGCGCATTCCTAGCTTTCCAGACGCTCGTCCGTGAGCGTACGTTGACCTATTATGACCCAATTCGGTCGGGAGGGTCTTTGCACTCTCCGCCTACTCGACTCCCAGCAGGATTCCCACGCACGCCATGGCCATCCACAGCGCGGTGCCGCCATAGCTCACGAACGGCAACCAGAGCCCCGCGACGGGAAGGATCCCCAGGTTCATGCCCAGGTTCACGAAGACGTGGAACCCGAGCACTGCGAGCACCCCGTTGCTCACGCAGCGCCCATAGAGCATCGCCGAGGTGTGCCCTACGTCCCAGACTCTGAAAAAGAACCATCCGAACGCGCAGAGCATCAACGACCCGGCGACGAAGCCCCCCTCCTCGCCAATCACGGTAAAGATGAAGTCGTTCTGCTGCTCGGGTATGAAGCGCGCCGCCTTGCGCTCCCCACGGAGGTAGCCCGTGCCGTTGACCCCTCCGACCCCGATCGCGATGACGGCCTGCGTCTGTTGATAGGCCCCTGCCTGACTGTCCGGATTCAGTTTGGACTCGATCCGATCACGCATGTAAGGCTTGATGACCCCTGGGGTGTACCAAGCGGCCGCGCCCAGGCCCCCTGCGATCACGACCGCGACCAACAGGGTGCGCCACGGCATGCCCGCTGCGAGGGTGATCGCGAACCAGACCACCAGGATCGAGACAGCCCCAGCAAGGTGAGGCTGGAGCAATACGAGGCCGACAAAAGGGGCGACGTGGAGAAGCGACCGTACGAAGAGCCCGGTCGTCATCCCTTTCTCCGCGTTCCTTACGAAGAACGCGGAGAGGGTGAGGATCACGAGCACCTTCGTGACCTCGCTGGGCTGATACTGCAGCGGCCCGATGTCTATCCACCTCGTCGCTTCGTTCGTCTTCCGCCCGATCACGAACACCGAGACGAGCTGCAATAGGTTGAACACATAGAGCCAGGGAGCGATGGAGCACCACCGCGCTGGCGAGATCCTTGATGCAACGAGGACGAGGGGTAGGCCGATCGCTGCGAAGACGGCCTGTCGGGGCGCGAACGTGGTTCCCCTGGAGTAGTCAATGCTGTACAGGGCCGCGAGGCCGAAGACAAAGATGAGCCCCGCCGCGATGAGGAGTGGCCAGTTGGCGATGCGACCCGCGTGGCCGATCGGTCCGGAGAAGGTCGAGCGCCCTCGCGCCCAGGTCATTGTTCGCCGTCTTCAGCGGCCCAAGGCTCTCGCAGGGAGCTCGAGCCAAACTCACGACGGACGATGCCGGCCTTTGGCTTGATCCAGAACTGGAGCTTGCGGTCGGCGGTCACCGACTTCCCGGTCTGAACCGAGAGGTTCACCAGGATAAGAACTGTGTCCATGTTCCCGCTAGCAAGATTCAACTGATCGCTCGAAGTCGTGACCTTTGCGTTCGCGGGCCTCCCCAGAGGGCCAAGGTAGGCGTCCCCGGTCCAGTCCCAACCGTCACCGACCGTGAGCGGAAATTTGACGATGGGAATGGGTGGCTGAAACCGCTCGCCGTTGAGGCTCTCGAAAAGGAACTCGGACTTGCCGATCACGTAGGATTCCTCCTCGAACGTCTCCCCGTGGGCGCGGACGAGCACTGTATAGGCGGAGCCCTCCCTTTTCTCCGTGACCTCGACCGGGATCTTCGTGCCGGCGAGGATCAGGCTCGCCTTCTGTTCGCCAAGCTGGTCGGCTCCGAGCGAGGCAGGGTCTGGAAAGTCGGCGGCGCGGGACGTTCCGCCATTGATGGCGACCGGCCGGGTGCAGGCGAGAAGGGAGGCTAGCAATGCCGTCAATCCGACGCCTGTCCAGGCCTTGGGCCCCATCAGGAGTCGGTTCCTTCCGGTTTGCCTTCGCGCACCAGTTCCAGCGTTGTGGTGACGACCTGTCCGTCGTGCTGCTTGTACTCCAAGTTCATCTTGACGATGCCGATCCCCTTGGCATACCATCCCTTGGCCGCCATCGTGCCTTTCGTGCCGTTGTTGTCCGCTTCCGCGGTCTGGACGATGAGGAGGGTTTCGTAGGTACCCGCCTTGACCTTGACCGTCTCGCTTCGCTCGACCTTGGATCGGCCCTTCATCTTGACGGTCGCCTTGTCCGACGTCATCGTGGTGTCGGTGTCCCACGTCGTGCCGATGTCGAGCTTGGCCGGTAACACGAGCGAGGGCTTTTCAGGGGAGATCACTGAGCCCGAGACGAGGTAAAGTCCGTCCTTCTCCAGGCTGAGCTTTTCGTCCCCCATGCCCACCATGGCTCCGCCGCGGCTAGTTGCGAAGGTCATTTTTCCGTCCTTCGCCTCGCTTTCCGGGCTCATGGTCTGCGTGCCTTCCTGGGGCGCCAGTCCTTTGCCTTGGATCATCTGGTAGGTCAATTCGTTCGAGTTACCGAGCCCATAGTACACATAGGCGTCGTTCTTCAGATCCTCCGGGACGGTCAAGGAGCCGGACTTTGGCGCGTCGTTCGGACCGGGCTTCGCCCCTGCACCCTTGACTTCGGCCGTCTTCGAGTTACAACCTGCGAGCGCGAGCGCGAGGACTGCTAAGAGAGAGAGGGATCTCATGGTGACTTGCTTTTGAGACGTAGCGTGGACGATTGTCGAAGCTGCCTTCCATCGGGTGCGGTGACCGTCAAGGACATGACCATCCTGGCGAGGCCGACATCGGGAACCCACCAAGTCTTCTTCCCAAACGCATAGGTCATGTTCTTCGACGTGTAGTTCGTTTCCGCCGTGACCGCGAGTGCGGTGAACCGGCCAATCTCGGTGTCAATCTCCTGCATGCCTTCGTTCCAGACCTTGACGTTGGCCGGCCCTTTGCTTCCATCGGGTCGCAGTCCGGTGACCGTGAGCTTGCTCTCCTTTTCCGCAACGATGGGGAAGAGGATCGAGGGCAGGGGCGGGGAGTTCGGGATCACGGGGACCTTGTCATTCCCGTCCTTGAATCGCACGTCCGAGAGCTCGAACAGCCCCTTCTCGTTGAGCCTCCAGACGATGGACTCGATCTTCACGTCCTTCTCGTTGAAGATGTCCACATAGGCGTATTGTCCGTCGGGCTTGTCCTCGACTTTCACGACACGGAAGGTCGCCTCGGTCTTGTTCTGTTGGTTGCCGCCTGGGCCTTGGACCGAGGCGTCCACTTCGAAGACCCAGGTGTTGCCCTTCGCAAGGGGGATGAGCGACTTTTCCTGGCCCGCAGCGACTTCGGTGGTCTTTACGGGAGTCGGCCCGGCGGTGCCCGCTTGGGACTTACCTTTCGAACCGCCGCACCCGACGAGGGAGAGAGCTACGGTGATCGCGGCTGGGACGAGGAGAGGTCTAATCATGACGGGTTCCTGGAACGAAGTACGGAGTTGACGAGGTCAACCGTTTCTTGTACCAGACTTCGGGAGGGAAGTTGGGTCAGTTTGACCTCGTTCGACGAGAGTTCGGTCCCAATTCTGGGTGCAGCGACCGCAACACCCCGCACTGTCACCAGGAGCTGGAAACCGGGGTTATCGTGGCTGTACTTCCACAGTCGCATCTTTCCCTCGTCGCTCAGGCCCAGGGTCACGGTGCAGTCGTCCGCTCCCAGCGCGTTCACTTTGCACTGCGATCCGATGCTTTGGAGGTGCCGCTGGTTGATCAGGACCTTACAAGCGGAGAGGATTCGGGACGGCTTGACCGCGAGCGATGCGAGCCGATCGGGCTCGAATCGGGCCCGGAGAGCACGGGCGACGTCCTCGGGGGACTGTTTGCCATCTAAGATCGCACGAGCCTCCTGCCGGTAGACTCCAGCGATGAGGTGGTCGGGCCGGGCGAACTTCTCCCGGAGCCCGTTCTGCACGGCGGCAACGAACCTCGTTTGGTACGCCTCTCGAACACGGCACGTGAGGTGCTTCGTCTCGCCTTCGACCTTGTAGGTGACCTCGACCGGGCTGTCTATCAGGATCCCCTTGTCGAGGGCGGTCTTCGAGATCACGGGCAACGGCTGGCCCTCCAGGGTGGTCTGCAGGTCCTTTTCCAATCTCGCTCTCATTGCCCGGTCCCCTTGCAGGGCTTTTTGGACGTCTTCGGCCCTCCAAACGACGGGGTTCACGGGGATGTCGTCACTCGAGAGCTTGTTCACGCTCATCGTGAGGGTGCCGAGCGCTTCCGTATCCCCGCGGAGCGACGCCAGCATCTCTCGCATGGGCAGGCGTGGCGCGTCCTCGATCTCGCGTTGATCGTCGGTGGGGTTCTCGAACCCGCCCTCCGCGTCGGGGCGGAGCTCGGTGAGGTGGGCGATCCCGTTGGAAACGATGATGCGGTACCCCCCGCTTCGGGCGAACGCAAGGATCGAGAACTCGCCCGGTTCGACGGGAGTGGGCTGGAAGTTTCGGAGGGCGAGCGTGCTATAGGCGCGGAACCCGAGTATGCCCAAGCAGACGAGACTCAGCATCGCCGCCGCGGCCTTGACCGACGCGCTGACTCTCATGGGCAAGTCAACAGTCTACCGCCGGGCTGTGTTCCACTTCGCTCTTCCTATGGGTCGGCTGGATTGAAGGAATCGTACATTCTGCCCGAGAGCCACGCTGCGGCCGCCCCGGCTCCGAGAAGGAGGAGGATGGAGACCACGAGGCCGGCCCAGACCGGTTGCTTGAGAAATGCGGCGAGAACCGGAGGCCCGATTGCGCAGACTCCGATCGGGCCCAGCACGACCAAGGAGGCAAGCCCGCGGATGCCCGCCTGGGCCGGATCCTTGGCATCGGGCATCGCAATCGCCGCGGGCAGGTAGCCGAGGAGCATCGTGACGAAGAGCACACAGCCCGTCAACCAAGCCAGCACGAGCAGCTCGAACCGAGCGAGGCCCATCGCCCAGCCGAGAATCGGTAACGGGAGCGTGGCGACGCAGGGCAGCAGGCCACGCGAAACACTGTCCCACGCGAGCAACTGCCAAGACGGGAACGGGAGCGGCTTGACAAGGTCTATGCGGGACAGGGCTTCTGGGAGCACGGTGGTCCGCGCTGCCGGAGAGGTGAGCTGGGGCGCCAGGGCGCACAGGATCGCCGCGACCGCAGTGGGTGCTCGCCCCTCCAGGTAGCTCAGTCCGACCAGAGCGGCCCCGACGCAGAGGGTGACAATGATCGCTTGCGCGGTTCCTAGCCGGACGCCCAGGATCAGTTCCTTCCAAAGGAGAGCTCGGACACCCTCGGCCCGCAAGCGGAAGAAGAGCGCGGTCCTTCCGAGACCGAGCCGACCTCGGGTCGCGCGGTCGAGAGCGCTCGAGAAGTGCGCCCCTTGCGTCTTGATCCGGTCGGTTTGGAGCGTGACCTGGTAGGCACGGGTCGCCGCCTGGTCATAGAGATAGGGCGCGTTTCGCATCGCCAGGGACCAACCTGCGGCCGCGGCCGCGAGCAATCCGGCGAGGCCGAGCCCGAGAGAGGCCCAGTCCGCGCTGTAGGGGCCGAGGGCAAAGCGCTCGGCAAGGTGTGCTGGGAAGAAATATGCTCGAGTTGCTGGGTGATTGGCGAATCCCACGAGCCTCTCCCAACTCGGCGCCCGAACCACGAAGACACCGAACGCGGCCGCACCGATCACAATATAGGCGGTCTGGGCGACCCAGATCCAGCGGAGCGGGTTCTCGTCCGTCCCGGCCTTCCGGTACGACCAAAGCGAGACACCCCAGCCGAAGACGGCGAAGCAAACCGCGATCAATAGGTATCCGATGACCGTGAGCCGAAGCGTGGAGCCGAGGGCATCTATATCGTGGAGCCTGCCTGCGACCCCGCGTACGGACCTGCCCGCCCCGGCGAAGGCGAGCACGGAGAGAAAGATCGGGAGGAGCAGACGGATCAGGGTGTCGCCGATGATTCGCCACGCTACGACGATACGTGCGCTCACGGGCGTGGGGTAGAGCATGTCCGCATCGGCGGCCCGGAACGTTGCGCGGAAGCCACCGAGGGAGATCGTGTTGAACACAACCACGGCGACGAAGAGCAGGAAAAGGACGGCCGAGACCGTGGCGAGCGGCACCGCCGGGATCTCCAAACCCGGGGGGGTCGTGCCGTCCGAGGGGCCCTTGGACGAGCCTCGGAAGAGGAACCGCCCGAAGAGAAAGAACTGATATCCAAAAAGGAACAGGACCCCGATGAGCCGACCTGGGCTGCTCAGTGTCCTCCTGATGCCGTTGAGCAGACTGCGGCTAAAGAGGAACAGGAGGGGTTGCATCCCTTGCCTCCTGGGTGAGTTGGAGGAAGAGTTCCTCCAGGGTCGCATCGCCCTGGCCACGCGCGGCCCGAATCTCGTCCAGGGTTCCTTCGGCGACCTTCTTGCCCTTGGCGAGGATCACGACGCGGTTGCAAAGCCTCTCGGCCGTATCCAGTTGGTGAGTGGAGACGAGCACCGCGCAACCAGAGTCTCGTGCCTCGAACAGGGCCTTCTTCATTTCGGCGATCCCTGCCGGGTCGACCCCGATGATGGGCTCGTCGAGGACGAGGACCTTGGCGTCATGCACGAACGCGCAGGCGACGGCAAGCTTTTGTCGCATCCCTTTGCTGAGCGTGGCCACGAGCTTGTCCTTTTTCTCCAAGAGGTCGTAGCGCGAGAGAAGGAGATCGCCGTCCCGCTCGAAGAGGTCGAGCCGGCGAAAGCACATGGCGATGAACCTCAGGTGCTCGTTCACGGTGAGGAGCTCGTAGAGGGCAGGCAGCTCGGGCACGAAGGCCAACCTGCTCTTCGCCTCGCTCGGAGAGTCCTCGACGTTGTAGCCGCAGACGTAAATCGCCCCGTCCGTGGGCCTAAGGATGCCAACCGCGCACCGGATGGCGGTCGTCTTTCCTGCGCCGTTCGGCCCCAAGAGTCCGACGATCTCGCCAGGGTTCACAGTGAAGGAGAGCCCGTCCACCGCCAGGTGGTTCTTATACTTCTTGACCAGGCTGGCGAATTGGAGCATCGAATGGTCTCATCATGGCCCAAGTCCATCTGCATTGGCTCGTCCGTCTGGTCGTGCCAAGCCCCGGCAAGCACGGGGTAGCATCGCGGCTCGGATGTCGGCGGGCGAGTTTGCAACGAAGGTGAGCGCGGAGGTTCGCCGAGCTTTCCTAGGTCACGACGAGGTCGTGGAGCAGTGCTTGGCGGCGATCCTTGCGGACGGTCACATCCTCCTGGAAGGCATGCCGGGTCTGGCGAAGACCCTCTTGGTCCGTGCATTCGCCGCCGCGCTCGGTCTCGACTTTGGCCGGATCCAGTTCACGCCGGACCTCATGCCGAGCGATGTGACCGGCACGATGGTCTTCGACGTCAAGGACGCGACGTTTCGCGTCCACAAGGGGCCTGTCTTCAGCGCCATGCTCCTCGCCGACGAGGTGAACCGAACCCCCCCGAAGACGCAGGCCGCGCTCCTCGAGGCCATGGAGGAGCGCCAAGTCACCATCGGAGACGAGACCTACCCACTGCCATACCCCTTTCTCGTCTTCGCCACCCAAAACCCGATCGAGACCGAGGGCACGTATCCGTTGCCCGAAGCCCAGCTCGACCGCTTCCTCATGAAGACGGTTATCGGTTACCCGAACCAAGAGGTGGAGACCGAGGTCTATCGGAGATACCACGGCGGCTTCCGTCCTGGACGTCTCAAGGAGGGGGGGCTCAACGCCGTCGCCGACGAGGCCGCGTTGCGCGCGGCCCGTGAGGAGGTTGCCTCGATCCGGGTGGAGGACAAGGTGCTCGACTATATCTATGGTCTCGTCTCGGCGACGCGGACCCACCGTGACGCGATGATCGGTGCCTCTCCACGAGCAGGGCTCGCGCTTCTTGGTTGTGGCAAGGCGATCGCTGCGATGCGGGGGCGGGACTTTGTCATTCCGGACGACGTGAAGGAGCTTGCCGTTCCAGTCCTTCGCCATCGGGTGCTGCTCAAGCCCGAGGCGGAGATCGAAGGATTGGGCCCTGCGGACGTCCTCAAGCAGGTCATCGAGGCGCAACAGGTCCCGCGGTGAGGGTGCTGGCTTTGCTCCGCCAGCCAAGGGGGGGGCTCGCGTGTTGGGCCGCCGACGCGACGGTCTGGCTCGCGGAGGAGGGCGTGGAGCTCGTTGTGGACGATGCCGCCTGGATCCCGGCCCAGACGGGACGAGCAACGGACAAGGAGGTTTCCAAGCGCCTCCGCGCCGATGCTCGAGGTTTCGATGTGATCCACGCTCTTGGCTATCGCGCAGCGTGGGCTTGCGCCGAGGCGTTCTCCTTGCGCTTTCCGTGGGTCTATACCGCGTACGATCCCCCCAAGACGACCCACCCCGACCTGGTGGACCGCCTGAACTCGTCGCGGCGAGGGATCGTGCCATCAAGGTCGGTACACGACGACTTGGACAACGCGGACGTCCTCCACCTCGAGGTCGTCCCCCCCCCAGCGCGCATTGCGGACCCTGATCGCGACGTGGTCCGCAACGAGCTTGGGATCCCGTCTGGTTGCGTTCTTGTCTATGCCCAAGGGGAGTTCACGCCAGAGTCTGGGTTGGCGTCCCTTTTCCCCGCGATGGAGGCGGTTTGGAAGGACACGCCCGAGGCAAGGCTGGCGGTGGTGGGCGAGGGAACGGAACGGCTGCACTCCAGCGATGTACGCGTCACGGTCCTTCGGACTTGGCTCGACCATCCGGGCCGGTGGCTGAGCGGGGCGGATCTCGTGGTCGTGCCGGCCCGGCGCGCGGGGTGGAGCCGAACTGCGGTCGAGGCGATGCAGGCCGGGGTGTCGGTCGTCTTGCGGAATTGGGGCGGCCTGACGGAGATCGGCGACCCTGGCGTCTCGACCTGGCTCTTCGACGACGATGCCGACCTCGGGCGCGTTCTGGCAGAGGCCGCCGCTTCCCCGCTTCGTAGGGAGTCCATCGGTGCGGCAGGAAGGGCGTGGGTGGAGAACCGGCTCGATCCCTCCCGACATGCGAAGCGGCTCGCGCGAATCTACCGCGAGGCGGCAGGTCTCACCTAGGCGGCCCCTTGGAGGGTACGAGGGCCTAGGCGCCGACGGGTCCGTGGGGTTATAGTGGCCGTGGCGGCAGTCACCATCGGACGGTGGTAACGGAGGACGGAGCACGGAGGCTCCTCCCGCCATCTCCCTTGATCAGGCCGTCTTCTCGCGGATCGCGGCGATCACCACGTCGTGCGGCGCATCCTTGACGCGGGTCTCGCGGTTGGTCCAGACGACGGAGCCGTTCACCGTGACCTCGAGGATCCCGCCCTTGCTGGGGATCAATTCTGTCTCCATGCCGAGAGCCTCTTGAATGGCAGCCGCCAACCTGGCGGCCTGGGGCAGATAGTTTCAAGCCTGGCAGTACTCGATCGCGACGTTCGCCATGTACGGGAGCTTACCGCATGGACGCAGGCACGCGGAGCCTCAGGAGATCGCTCCGCTGCAGTCGTCTCAGGTTCGAGAGTCCGTGGGGCAAGCGCACCGGAAAGAAGAGCGACGTAGGGATCGTGTATAGTTCTCCATGGAGGAACGATGATCATGAAAATTGGCTCTCGGCTCTCGGCTCTCGGCTCGCTTCGTCTTAGCGAGTTGGCTAGTTTAGGCAGGTACAGCTTCCATGCCGCTCCTCTTGGCAGGGAATGCACTCTTCTTCCAGGGCGACGCGGTTCGCCACTTTGAGGCCGTGAGGAGCCACACCACCTGCCGCAGTGGGAACTCGAAGACCGTTTCGGCGGCAGAGTTCCGTCGGGATCTGACCGCCGTTCTCGATGGAACGTACCATCCTCAAGAGATGCCTGCAGGTAGCAATCCGTGCGTTGATGGGGGTTGCGAAGAGCATCACTGGGACGTCCGCGACACGTGCAAGAAGGACTCGGGCGACCTCTGTGGCGGATTCTGGTGGCAGAACGAGTGGGTGTACCGACAGACCCGAATCTACTATCAATGCCCCAGTAGCGGGGGCTGGGTGTGGCGCGTCGCGTGTTTGGACTGGAACCGAACGGGCGATTGTTGCCGCACGTCGAACACGCAGTTCCCAGGGTGTACTGGGAACCAGGGCGAACCGTCCTGCGATGTGCCATGGCCTCCTCTTTGACCCAAAGCCGGCTGAAGGCGGTGATGGTTCGGAGCGTCGCTGTGCTCGTGTCGGCGGTGGCCCTTGCACCGGTCTGGGTCGGGGTGTGGTTGGCCTTCGCCAGGGGCGATGGCCCCTGGATTCGGCTCAATATCAACCCGGCCGACGTGTTTCTCGCACAAGTCGTCAATGTCGCAGTGATCGCCCTCCCGATCGCAGCCCTGTGGATTGGAGGGAAGTGGCGCCCGGTGCTCGTCGTGGCTTCCATAGCGTTGATCGTCGTTCGCTTTGTCACGCGCTCGATCTCAGTCTCGGCCGAGACGCAGGCGATATTGGATGCTCTGGAGTTCATCGGTACCGTCGTTTGCCAGCCGATCATCTGCGCTTCCCTGGCCAAGGGTCTTGCCTTGTGGTGGGAGGCGGCACGGAAATGAGGGACCGGAGATTGCGTGGACTGACCCTGATCGAGATCATCGTGAGCCTTGCGATCCTGATCTTGCTTGCCGGACTGCTGTTCGGGGCCACTCGCGAGGCACGCCGCGAGGGCTTTCGGGCGAGCGCGACCTCGGACGGCCGTCAGCTCTATCTGGCGATCGCGGCCTATTCCGAAGATGCCGGTCGGTGGCACATCGGCCCGATGGACGACATCGTCCGCTCTGGGCAATTGACCGATGCTCGGATCCTGCGGGCTCCGACGGACGACCTTCCGCTCGGCTATGGTGGGGAGATCCTCAACCGTGCCACACTCTTCCGCTACGAGTCGGAGTATCCCGTCTCATGGGAGACGCACTTCCGCGGGACGTGGCTCGGGGCGGAGCGGTTCTATGACCTTGTCGGTTCGTTCGACAGTAACCCTGGGATTCTGGCACTGAGGGTGCTTGGCGACAAGCACGACCTCAAGACGCCGCTCGGTGCAAACTTGGTGTTCCTCTATTCCGGCCCCATGCTGCGCGTTCGCAGAGACGGCTCGATCCAGAGGGCTCGTTACGCGTTTCGTCGCTACCGTGGCGCACCGGGCGAGCTTGGAGGGCAGCAGGGTTGCATCTCACACCTGTTTACGGACGTTCGCGATCCGGAGCTCTGTCGGGTGGACGAATGAAGGTTCGGGAGGCGCCCGATGTTCCGCCTGTGGCGAGCCACTTCATCCTCTCCCGCCGACCGCTTGATCCTTAGTGGCCCAGACGGGCAAGCGGGGCATGAGGGCGGCGTTAGACCGTAATGCTGAGGCTTGCGCCCTGGCCGGGTAGGCAGGGAGCCTTCCCTAGGGTTGGGCCTCGAGAGGGTCCAGGCAGTCGGACTCTCTCCGCGTTATGGCATCGTCGCCCGAGGAGTATAGCGATGTCACGGGCTCGCCATCGGGTAGATAGACGACCCTGCTTTGCTTCGGCGTCAATAACTTTGCCCTGACCCGGTAGCTTCCCGGTTTGCAGGGAAAGTAGAACCGCGACTGATAGAATGGACGCGACTCTCCGGGAGCGAGTTTCGCAAACCGACCATAGTCCGAACCTGCATAGATCTGGCGAGCCACTTGGGGCGGGCTGACCGTGAGCCCATTGGGATAGCTACGTGGCTGGCCCGAAGGCCAGAGCTCGAAGCTCGGCGTCACGATCGGGGCCAAGGAGTCGCCCAAGTACACATCTCGGCGCTCCTTTGCGTCGTTGCTAAGGTGCACACGGAGCATCGGGGGCCGGCCTTGCTCTCCGCCACTTCGAGGCCGAGGCGCACGCCGTCAACGTCCGGCCCCCAGGCGATATCCGCCGGTTCCGAGGACAGGCACGCACTCGTGAAAAGGAGAAACGCCAACATGGCTAACGATACTGACGAGGGACTCAACTTCGCAGTTCGCGTATGGCGCTCGATTTCTTCGGCCCTGGCTTCTCGAACCGGGGTTGACCCGAACCGCTCGCCCGGTTCCCGACCCGAGGCGCGAAGTTCGAGCGAGACCTCTGCAGAACCGGTGGTCCAGGTTCAATTCATGCCTTGGCGACCCGAGTGGGAACGAACGAGTCCTCGTGATCTGCCGCAAGGACCCGAGTCGGAGCGATAAAAACCCGAGTCGCGGCGGCAAAAAACCGGGCAGGAACGACAAGATCCCAACCTAGAAACGCTCCGATCGCGCCCAGGACGCGCCCCTAGAACCCATAGCCGAACGAGACCCCGGGCGAGCGCATGCGCAGGAGCATGAGCGTCACGTTCGCCCCTTTCATCTTATAGGTTAAGAGCAAGTGCGAGTTCCGGCCGTCGTGCATCGCTAGCGCGTCCCAACTCGGCGCGAGCGACACGTTCAGCCCGAAGGGAAAGACCAGCCCGTCCTCGAACTCCGAGTAGCTCACCCCGACATAGGGCGCGGCGCGTCCGCCGGGAAGCGTCTTGGCGAAGGTCGCAGAGTACGCCTGGTTGTCCCGCGGCGTGAAGATCCGGTCGCTGCTCGTGCCCACCGAGACCAGCGGCCAGCGGTCGGTTTCCGGGTGCGCGACCCAGTTCCCGGTCGGCGAGAACTCCCCGGCCGCCGGGTTGTACTCCGCCCCCAGGCTCAGCCGCGGCGTCACCCGGTAGGCCGCGTTCAGCCGCCACCGCGGGCGCGGCTCGTCGGTGTCCACCCAACGCAGGGTGAACTGCCACTCGTGCTGGATGTCCCCCGAACCGAGGAACCGGCCTTCGCCCGGTCACCCGGTTCAGGTGGGCACGGCGACCGGCGTCTCGTCCTGCGCGGGCGCCCAGGCAGGCCCGAGCGCGAGAAGCAGGGCGAAGAGTCTCCGCACGCCTGGGATTCTAGCACGAGGGCCAGGGGCCCGCATGCTCGCCGTGCCCGAGGGTACAACCGGGCCACGGCGCCGTGCCCAAGCGGTTAAGGGAAGGGTCTGCAAAACCCTCATTCGGCAGTTCGAATCTGCCCGGCGCCTCCATTCTGCCCCGACCGGATATGCTTGCCGTGTGGGCGTTGGCGCGAAGATCGGGGTCTTCGGCACCTTCCGGGCCGTGCTTCCCTCTGGTGAGGCCGCCCAGTTCCGCACGGCAAGGGCCGAGCAGGTGCTCGCCCGGCTAGCCATCGAACCTGGCCGGGCCATGTCGCGCACCCGCCTCGCCGAGGAGATATGGCCCAACGCCCCGCCCGAAAGCCAGGCGAACAGCCTGCGGGCGGCAGTCTCATACGCCCGCAAGGGGCTTGGCAGTGGCGCGATCCATAGCGACAGGGCGAAGGTGAGCCTAGACACCGAGGTCGAGTCCGACTGGCAAGAGTTCGAGCGGCTCGAGCGGCGGCGGCGGTTCGCCGAGACGTCCGAAGCCCGGCTTGAGAGCCTGCTCGGCCTCGACCACCTGCTCGGCCCAGGGTTCCTGGCCGGATTGCACACGGATTGGGCCGAGCGCGAGCGGGATCGCTTGGACGACGTCCTCGCTCGCGCCCGGTGCGAGGCCGCCCGACTGTTGCTCGAGCTCGGGCGCGCCCAGCAAGCGGCCCAACTGGCAGCGCAATCGCTCGACGCCATGCCCTACTCGGAAGCCGCCCTCGACGCGCTCATGCGGGCACTCATCGTCCTGGGCCGACGCGACGAAGCGCGGACGGCATTCGCCGCGTTCTCCTCGCGCTTGCATACGGCGTTCGGCGCCGAGCCTGGGCACGAGCTAGCAGGGCTCGCCTCTGGCACCGGCCCCGTGACGAGCGACGCGGAGTGCTTCCGCGAGCTCTTTCGCATCGCAATCGAAGAGCACCCCGAGAAGGTCCTCGAACTGATGACGTCGGAAAGGCTCGCCTGGCCCGTGCAGCGGCACGGCCGCGACTTCTACCCGCTGCTGCTCGGCCTGCTCGAAAGCACCGATGGGTGGTCGGACGAACGCCGCCGGCTCGTGCGCGACGTGCTGATGCTTGCCCTGGCGGCGGACGACGTGGCCGCGACGGCGGAATGGAGCGAGCGGCTGTTCGCGGCGTCATCGCCAGGCTCGCGCGACCAGCTTGTCGCCCTCAGCTACCGTGCGTTCCTTGCGACCCGGCGAGGCGATTGTCTCGGGGCGCAGGAGGCGCTCGGAGCGGCGGTCGAGGTCGCGCACGGCCTCGGCGAGGAGTATATGGTGACGGTCTGCCGTGCCAACCTGGGCTACGCGAAGCTGCTCGCGGGCGAAGTTCAAGAAGGCAACCAGATGGTGGAGTCGGAGCTGGCCGGGCTGCGCAAGTCCACTACGCGGCGCGGCCGCCTCGCGCTGTGCCAGGCGGTCGAGCACTTGATCGAGGCCGCGCTGCTGCAATCGGACCTGGGTGCGGCAGGCCGGTGGCTCGAAGAATGGGACCGCCTTCGCCGATCGCACGACCTCGATGGGTCGGTCTCCTCGGGCTACGCTTTACTCGGGTGGCTACGCGCAATGCAAGGGGACGCCGCTGGGCGAGGGGACGTTGCCCAGGGCCTTGCCGAAGCGCACCGAGAGCGCAACCCGATGTTGTTCGGGCGCCTTCTCGTCTTTTCCGCGATCGTCCTCGAGATCCTGGGACGGACGGAAGGCGAGGCGCTCTTGCCGCGCACCGTCGGGTTCCGCGAGGCCATGGCGTTTCCCCTCCTGCCCGCAGAAATTGCCGCCCTTTCGACGGTCGGCCTGGCCGTACCGAAGCCGGTAGAGCCGGGCGACCTCTTCGGAGAGGCCATGGCCCGGCTCGACCCGTTTTAGCGCTTGCGGCGTAGGGCGAGCAGGCCGAGCCCGAGCGCAAGGAACGTCGCAGGTTCCGGCACCGCCTGAAGCTCCCAGCTCAGCGCGTCGTTGTTGTCGAAGCCGAGGCCGGTCGCCGCGCCCAGGCCCACATAGGCAGAGTTGCCGGTCAGCGTCACCGCCTCGTCCAGCCCGAAGTTCGCGCTGATCACGGAGTTGCCGTCCAGGCTCACGTCCCAGTCCCCGGTGCCGGCGTCATAGGTGACCTCGGCGAGCCAGGGGTCGCTCCGGTGCAGGCCGGTGAAACCCACCTCGTCGAAGTAGACGTTGTTCCCGCTGTCGTCGGTCGCGACGATCTGGACCTTGTTCCAGAACGACTGGAAGTTCACGACGACGGAGCCGTTGATCCCGATCATCGCGTTGTCGCCCCCCCCCGTTGCCCATCTCGGTGGTCGAGGTGTTCTGGATGCCGAAGGCGAAGCCGTCGGCGGGGAGGCTGCCGGCGCCGTCGCAGCGGAACTCGAACCGAGTCGTGAACCCGTTGCCGACGGCCTCCGGGATCATCTGCCACATGTTGCCAGCCTCGTCGGACACGCCGTCGTGCGTCATGCGGATCACGTTACCGAGCTGCTCGGCGGTGCCGTTGAGCTGGAGGTTCGAGATGTCGAAGAAGTCGTCGTAATCGAAGTCGGCGAAGGCGAGCGACGAAGCCGAAAGAATGGCGATTGCAGGCACGATATGTTTCATCGTGTAAGCAGTGTGACGGCCTATCGTTATCGGACCGTTACCAAGTCGCGATTGGAGGACAAGTCATAGGAAATCTGGTAACTTTGCCAGGCTGGTGAAGCGGGCTCGATGATCGCCCGCGCCGCGGATGAATCCCGACCGGCTGCTCATCACTGGCGTGGTCTGCGGGGTGAGGGTCGAGGAGGTCGAGGACCCGCTCAAGCGCGAGGCCCGCTATATGGACAAGCTCGTGGACGAGCTCGCCAAGGGCCGACCGATGGAGAAGATCCTCCGCAAGCCTGGGTGAGCCCTGCCCCCCCCCGAAGGGCCGCCCGCGGGGTGCGGGCGGCAGCCTGCGGCCAGAGGGGGTCCCTTCGCTAGGGATGGCCTTCGCCGTTCGGGTCGGTGGGCGCCTCGTAGGGCTGCGAGCGCATCTGCTCGCGCTGCCAGGCGACGTACTGCCTGCGCCAGGCCTCGAAGCCCTTCGGGTCGCGCTTCTGCCAGGTCTCGTAGTCGCCGTAGCGGTCGAGCTGCTTCGGCCGCCCGGGCTCGCCTGCCGGTGGCGGGCCGGCGATCACGTTGCTCGTCCGGTAGACCACGAACTGAAGGTCGCTGTCCTCCAGCGCATTCGATCCCAGGTCCCGGACGACGAGGCGGACGTCTCCGCTGGCCGGGGATGCTTGCGTTACCAGCTCTTGCGCGCTGCTGTCGAACGTCATCGCAACCACGACGAACGCCCCGGCGTTGAGCGAGACGCCGGAGATGTCAATGTCGTAGGTTCCGGTTGCGGGCTTCGTGCCCGTCCAGTTCCCGCTGCCGATGTGGAACGGGCCCCCTGTAGCACCCGCAAGGTAACCATAGGCGACGGGGACCATCGCGGCGGTCGTCGTGCCGTAGTCGTGGCGGGGCAGGTCGCCCACGGTCTGCAACGAGTCTGCGGAGGTTCCCGCGGTCATCGAGTTCCCGCTGCCGCTGTTCGTTGCGGCCAGGGCGGTGCCGTTCGCGCTCAGGGTCTCGCCGAAGACGCCGGTCGCCGTCCCGCCCGCGCCGATGGCGCGGCCCCAGACTCCGACCCCCCCTCCAGCCGAGCGGTTGTAGAAGAGCCCCCCCACCGTGTTGCCGGTGCCGCTCAGCGCGTCGCCGACGATGCCGCGGCCGCCGATCGAACTGGTGGTGAAGTAGCCCCCGGCCCCGAGGCCAGTGCCCGCGGTGCTCTTGCCGAAGACCGCGACGCCCGTGCCCGACTCGGCGCGGACGCCCTGGAGCCCCCCGGTCTCCTTCACTTGCACCCTGGCGAGCGTGGGCGAGACCCCGGCGCCGAAGCGACCGGCGAGGGAGTACCCCGAAATGTTCGTGTGCCCGGTCTGGGCTGCGCCAGGAGTGGAGTCCTGGAGGTTGACGAAGCCTGCCGCAACGATCGCGGAGGTGGCGGAGCTCGCCGCGACGGCCGCGACGAGGGTTGGCATGTTGATGTTCATGAGGGTGTGTCCTCATGAACATCATAGCGCAAGCCCCCGCGAACTTGCCGGTAGCGGGGGCTCGCACCGGGCGGCGTCAGGCCGCCAGCGACATCGTCCCGGCGGCGCCGGGGTCGTAGATCGAGACCGTGCCGCTCGGGTTGCTCTTGGTCGTGCCGCGCTGGGCGAAGACGCGATAGCGCACAAAGCGGCCCGGCGTCTGGCCCGTGTGGTCGAACTTGGGCCGCGTGGAGTTGTCCACGATCTCCCAGTCGTTCGTGCCGTCATAGGCGGCCTCGATCACATAGACCGTACCGGACTCGTTCCCGTTGCGCGACCACTTCAGTTGGTTTACTCCGTTGCTGCAGCCCAGGCCGCTCAGGTCGCTCGGCGCGAAGACGGGGATCGAGCCCCCCCCGCCACCAGGGACGTTCAGGCCCAGCTCGCCCAGGAGCTCGGGGCTGATGCCCGCGATCGCCTGGAACCTGGCGTTGAAGCCGCTCACGATCGCGACCGCGTCGCCCCATTCCTGGTCGCACATCGCGGTCGCGCCGATCGAGGCGGCACGGGCCGACTCTTGCGCGTTAAAGGAGTTCACGAACTCGGTCTTCGTGTTCGTGATCAGGGTGAGGTCGGCGGGCGAGAGCCCGAGGGGGGTGGCGTTCGCCGAGGCGACCGTGTGGAAGTTCGTGATCCATGCCCCGAAGGCGGACTTCTTTACTTGATAGAAGCTAGGCATTGTTTTCCTCTGGGCTTTCGTAGCCCGTAAGGGCATTCTCGGCAGCCGCGAGACGGATCCGTAGGTCACGGAACGGATTTCCTTGAACCCGGAACAGATTTCCTTCGACCCAAAGCGATTCTCGCCTAACCCGGAACGGTTTTCCTTCGACTTGAAATGATTCTCGCCTAACCTGGAGCGGTTTTCCTTCGACTCGAAATGATTCTCCTTGAACCTGGAGCGACCTCTCTAAGACCCGGAGCCGCTCCCCCACGACCCGGAACGGTCCCCACACGACCCGGAATGATTTTAATTCGACCCGGGGCCGCAACGAGCCGACCGGAAACCGTTCCGACAAGGCGGCCAGGCCACCCAGAAAGGCCCGCGCGGCCCGGTCCCAGCCCCGCCGCGTCCCTCGGCCTGCGAGACCACGGCTCCCCCGCCCCCCACCCTGCCGGGGCCAACACGCCAGTGGCGGGCCGTTCCGGACGGCGGCCGGAGCGCGAGGCTCGCTCGCGGTGAGCCGCAACCTCGCGACAGGGCCGAGGGCTGGGGTGAGTGGCCCGCCTCTTCGGCACCTCGCTTCTCCAGACCAAGGCGGGGTAGGCTCGGCGCATGCTTCCGGCGCTCGTCTGTGGTCTCGCGATGAGCGGGCAGGCCGTCCCGTCTGCCCGGCAGTCGGCCTGGCACGGCCTGGGGCACTATGCCTTTGTGCACTTCGGGCCGAACACCTTTAGCGGGGAGGAGTGGGGGAAGGGGACCGAGGACCCCGGCTCCTTTGCCCCGACCGCGATGGACACCGACCAGTGGTGCCGCGCCTTCCGGGACGCGGGGATGAGCATGGTCGTCGTCACCGCCAAGCACCACGACGGCTTTTGCCTCTGGCCCTCGAAGCTTTCCAGACACACGGTGGCGCAGTCGAAATGGAGGGAGGGCAAGGGCGACGTCCTGCGCGACCTGAGCCGCTCTTGCAAGAAGTTCGGGCTGAAGTTCGGCGTTTATCTCAGCCCCTGGGACCGCAACCACCCGGCCTACGGCACCCCGGAGTACAACGATGTCTTCGTGGGGATGTTGCGCGAGGTGCTTACCGGTTATGGCGAGGTGAGCGAGGTGTGGTTCGACGGCGCGAACGGCGAAGGGCCGAACGGGAAGAGGCAGGTCTACGACTGGCCGCGATATATCGCAACCGTGCGGGAGCTGGCGCCGAACGCCTGTATTTTCAGCGACGCCGGGCCCGATGTCCGCTGGGCCGGGAACGAGGCGGGCACGGTCTCCGAGACGAACTGGAGCACGATTGACAACTCGAAGCACTCGCCGGGGCACGCAGACACGGCCCTGCTCCAGACTGGGACTCGCGGCGGGCCGGACTGGATCCCCGCCGAGTGCGACGTCTCGATCCGTCCCGGCTGGTTCTGGCGGGCGAGCGAGAACGGCAGGGTGAAGACCTTGGATCAACTCATTGAGATTTATCTTGCGTCGGTGGGGAGGGGGGCGAACTTGATCCTGAACGTCCCCCCCGACACCCGAGGCTTGATCCATGAGAACGACGTCCGGGCGTTGCGGCAGTTCGGTGCCTGGCACCGTGCGACGTTCTCGCGGCCCGCCAGACCGGGCGAGGTGGCGGACATCCTCGAGCTCCGCGAGCCGATCGAGCGCGGCCAGCGGGTCTCCCACTTCCAGGCTTGGCTCACTTCTCCCGTGGATGCGTTCCCGATCATGAATCCTCGGATCTCGCCGGTCACGGGCACGACGATCGGGAACCGCAGGCTTGTTCGAGTCACGCCGCTCCCGGTCTCGAAGATCGAAGTGACGGTCGTTGGGGATCGCAAGAGCCATGCGGACGTGCAGGCCAAGATGTACGCTTCCCCCCAGGCGCGAGCGGCGGCGATCGAGAGCCTGGTCGAGGCGGACCAAGCCGCACGCAGAAAGCTGCTCGACGCGACGAGCACCGGTTCAACACCCGACAAGTCGCTCCAAACTGCGGTCGAGGAAGCGGACCGCGCCTCTACTGCTTATATGGTCGAGTTCTTGCACGAATACGGATATCCGATTCGCTCGCTGTACGGTAGTCGGGCAGAAGGGAACGCCTGGTTGCTCGTCCAACACGCGGATGCCGACCCGAAGTTCCAAGCCCGCTACCTGAAGGCGATGGAGGACGCGCTGAAGGAGGGCGAGGCAGACCCACAGCACTTCGCCTACCTCACGGACCGGGTGCTTCGCGCCCAAGGAAAGCCGCAAAGGTTCGGCACCCAGTGCACGATCCTCAAGGGCAAAGCGAGCCTTCAGCCTACCGAGGCGCCCGAAAGACTCGATGAGCGCCGGGCGAAGATGGGAATGGAGCCGATCGCGGCATATTTGCGAATGGTAGAGACGATGTACACGCAGAACGAGCCCATGATTCAGGACGCCCAGGCGAAAGACGCCCGCATGAAGTGGTGGCGGGAGGCCCGCTTTGGGCTCTTCATCCATTGGGGGCTTTATGCCATTCCCGCCGGGGTTTGGAAGGGCAAGGACTACCCTGGTGCGAGCGAATGGCTCATCAACCACGCCGACATCCCCCCCCAAGACTGGCTACCCCTTGCCAAACAGTGGAACCCGGAGAAGTTTGACGCCCGCGCATGGGTGCGCGCGGCGAAAGCAGCTGGGATGAAGTATATCGTGATCACCTCGAAGCACCACGAAGGGTTTGCGCTTTGGCCCAGCAAGGTCTCGAACTTTGACGTCGAGACCACCCCGAACCATACCGACATCCTCGGCGAGCTCAAGAAGGCCTGCGACGAGGAAGGGATCCAGTTCGGGCTCTATCACTCGATCCTCGATTGGACTCACAAGGACTATCTTCCGAAGCGCGGGGCCGACAAGCGCCCCCCCGGAGACTTCACGGCCTACGTGGGTTACATGAAGGCGCAGCTCTATGAGTTGGTGACCCGATACGACCCTGCGATTCTGTGGTTCGATGGCGAGTGGGACACGACTTGGACCCACGACCTCGGCCTGGAACTGGAGCAGTACCTTCGCGGGCTCAAGCCGAACCTGATCATCAACAACCGGATTGACAAAGGGCGGGACGGCATGGCCGGTATGACCGAGGACGGATACGGGGGGGACTTCGGCACACCAGAGCAGGAGATCCCTGCGCGGGGCTTCCCTGGGACCGACTGGGAGTCTTGCATGACCATGAACGGCTCTTGGGGCTTCGATGCCAACGATGCAAACTGGAAGTCGCCCAAGACGCTCGTCGAGAACCTAGTTGACTGTGCGAGCAAGGGGGGGAACTACCTCCTCAACGTGGGCCCGACCGCTGCGGGAGAGATCCCCCCCGAAAGCCTGGAGCGCATGGCGACGGTGGGCCGCTGGCTGAACCGTTATGGCGATGCAGTGTACGGCACTTCTGCAGGGCCGCTATTGAAGCAGGTGCCCTGGGGCCGGGTAACGAGCAAGCCGGGCAAGCTCTTTGTGTGCGTCTTCGATCCGGTCTTGGAGGAGGTGACCCTGCCCGGAGTGAAGGCGAAGGTGACCCGCATCTACCCTATGGCACAGCGCGAGCAGCCCGGAAGCCTGATGTACTCCGGGGGCGCAGAGGGCCTGAAGATCCCGGTGCCGATCTCGGCCGCCGATCCTCTGGTGCGGGTGATCGTGGTGGAGCACGAGGGGCCGGTGGAGGTGACGCCCGTGCTCTTGCGACCCGGAGCCGACGGGGTGTTGCAGGTCGCCGCGGACGAATGGTCGGTGGACGGGACGGCGCGTTACGAGGCGGACAAGAAGTGCATCGGGTACTGGACCTCGCAGCTGACCACTCTCCGCCTGGAGGTGGAGGGCCTGGCGAAAGGGATCTATTCGGTAGAGGTGGAGTGGGCGTGCGCGCCCGGGAACGAGGGCGCCGAGGTCGAGTTTGCGGTGGGAGGCTCGTCGGTGCGGGCGAAGGTGCCTTCCTCCGGGGGGTGGGACCGCTTTGAGACGGCGACCCTGGGCACGGTCTCGTGTGAGGGGGGGCGGACGGTCTTGAAAGTAACCCCGGTCACGAAGCCGGGCGGCGCGGTGATGAACCTTCGATCTTTGCGTTTGCTGCCGGTTCCAGTGGGGGGGTAATCCCCCGCCCCCAGTCGGCAAAGTAGTCTCGTAACGTCGTTATGTGGGTATTACCGGGGACAGCGGCCCGGCTCCGGTTCGATACACTGCAAACGAGAAGCGAGACTCGGCTAAGAGAGCTGGGGATAGCGGGCAGGCTCCGATCAGATACACTGCGCCTTCGGCCAGGGTCGGCAGGAAGTAGCTGGGGATAGCGGGCAGGCTCCGATCAGATACACTGGACCGGGACGGGATGCTCGGACGGCGCGTGCTGGGGATAGCGGGCAGGCTCCGATCAGATACACTCGGCTGGCGTGAGACGGACCGCGTCGAGCACGACCATGCTGGGGATAGCGGGCAGGCTCCGATCAGATACACTGTCGGCGGCCGTGTCCCTCGCCTCGTTGGCTGGGGATAGCGGGCAGGCTCCGATCAGATACACTCCGCGTTATCGGCGGGGAACGCCTCACACCGCTGGGGATAGCGGGCAGGCTCCGATCAGATACACTCTAGGACTCGAGACCTGACCGCGACTGGCAGCTGGGGATAGCGGGCAGGCTCCGATCAGATACACTAGGGTGCGTCGTCACTCTGCTGTTCATGCGCTGGGGATAGCGGGCAGGCTCCGATCAGATACACTCGCGTGTGCGCGTTGAACGTTTTAGGGAATGCTGGGGATAGCGGGCAGGCTCCGATCAGATACACTTCCTGGCCTTCCAGGTGCGCGGTCTCGTGGCTGGGGATAGCGGGCAGGCTCCGATCAGATACACTCGTAGCTCTCGCCCGGGCAATTGCGACAAGGCTGGGGATAGCGGGCAGGCTCCGATCAGATACACTAACCGTCCCATTGAGCCGCGACATACGCCGGCTGGGGATAGCGGGCAGGCTCCGATCAGATACACTCCACGTACGACGGCAGCGTATCCCAACACTGCTGGGGATAGCGGGCAGGCTCCGATCAGATACACTCGCGAGCCGCGCCATCTCGGCGGCGGCGTCGCTGGGGATAGCGGGCAGGCTCCGATCAGATACACTCGGGCGAACGTGGCATAGATAGATGGGAGGCTGGGGATAGCGGGCAGGCTCCGATCAGATACACTTGACCACACCCCCGCGCCGCGCTACTCACAGCTGGGGATAGCGGGCAGGCTCCGATCAGATACACTACCCGACATCCTCGGGCCGCTCTTCCTCGCGCTGGGGATAGCGGGCAGGCTCCGATCAGATACACTGGGGGGGCGCTAGTGCCTAGGGTACGAATCGCTGGGGATAGCGGGCAGGCTCCGATCAGATACACTTAGAACCTTGCCCAGGGCT
>JADLBH010000018.1 GCA_020847855.1 Fimbriimonadaceae bacterium | reverse complement strand
GGTCGCCGTTTCATGTACGACTATCACGGTGATCTTGAGCTCGCACCGCGGGACATCGTGGCCCGTGCCATCGAGGCCGAGATGGCCAGGCTGGACAGTTGGTGTGTCTACCTCGACGCGGCACACCTGGATGCGACAGAGTTGGAGGAGAAGTTCCCCACCGTTTGGTCACAGTTGCGCTCCGTTGGGATTGAGATGGAGAAGGAGTGGATCCCGGTGGTCCCCGCTCAGCACTACAGCTGCGGTGGGATCGTCACGAATCTCACGGCCCGTTCCACGGTTCCGGGACTCTTTGCGGCGGGGGAGGTGGCACGGACCGGCGTTCACGGTGCGAACCGTCTCGCGAGCAACAGCCTGCTAGAAGCGATCGTGTTCGCTCGGGAGGCCGCGTCGCAAGTGGAGGGCGAGCCCGAGCCAGCAGGTGAAGTACGGCCTGCGGCCGAGGCCAAGCGAATCATCGAGGGCGCGGCGGTGGGCATACGTAGCCAGATTCAGCGTTCCATGAGCCAGTTCGCCGGGGTCTTCCGCACGAACGAGGGCCTCTCGCAACTCACCAAACGGTTAGAAGAGGCCGAGGAGGCATGGAACGAATCGCCGACCGCGGGATTCTCAGGCTACGTCGCAGAAACCCACAACCTCTTGCGAGTGGCACAATGCGTCTGCAAGGGAGCTGTCGCACGCAAGGAGAACGTGGGGCTCCACTTCAACGCGGACCTTGCAACCACACCGGCCAGCCGGGCCATGAAGGAACCTGCTTCGCCCACCGATCCATCGTCAACTTGAGGATGGCAGTTCCGGATCGCTTCCGCCCTAGGACCACCTCGGAAAAGTTGACCGTCCCCGTCACGGACACGTTGGCATCCGGTTCGACGCTTTCGACTTCCACTTTGGACGGAGACAGCAGCGTGAAGCGCACTTCCTGTCCACCGGGGACTTCGACGAGGAGCAAACGATCGGGCCCGAGCCGGGCATCCACCTTCCCCACGAGGCGAAGTGGGCTGTCCAGCGCATGCACCCACGCATCGCCTTGGGGAAGACCCAGTAGGCGGCGCACGAAAGGGTCGAGACGGGATACGAAATGCCGTTCCTGCCGAAAGCCGTACTTCTCGCGGAACTTTGGAACTGCGCTGTGAGCGATCAGGCCGGTCGCCAGCATGGAGCCCGCGAGGCGCCTCTCGACTCTGGACTCCAAGGTGAGTTCGAGCGCGAGCACCGCCATGGCATCGGCTGCCTCTTGCCCCGGTAACCAAAGGGTCAAACTCCGTTCGTCGTGCGCCCAGAACAGCTCGTTTCTGGACGGGTTCTCGTCGCTCGACGGGTCGGCGCGCAGCCTTCGGGCCAGGGCCAGGAGCGAGACGGCGAGCGCGCCCTTCGATTCCCCGGTGAATCCGAGCGGTACCCCGGTAATCGGCTGCTCGACTCGTTCGAGGCTCCCGACGAGGGCCTCCCTTGCGTGGAGCCGATCCTCGTCGCTCACGAGGCCAGAGAAGAGCGACCCCAGGAACACTTGAAGCGGCGACATCTTGTCCGGTGTCGCGGGCAGGTCTCGCACGAGAGGCAGTCCTTCCACCATCGGGTGGGAGGGGAACCGGACGGTGAGCCTAGGTTCGGCCGTGAATGCGGTCGGACCATCGTCGAGGGGGGCGTTCACGAGGCGAACCAAGCTCTCGACTTGGATCGGGCATCCGGCTTGCTTGGCGAGCAGGATGCCAGGCGGGACCACGGCACCGGCTCGGTCAAACCTCCACTCCGCCACGAGCGAGCCACCCTCCTCTCGAACGTCGAAGGTCATCAGCGCCGGGGCCTCCGCGATCCAGAACTCTCGCGTGTGATCCACCGCTTGCGCGATGGCACCCAGGGTGCTCGCCGTGCGATCCGCCATGGGCAAGTGACCGCGAGGCAGGCACAAACGCACCCGCTTGGGCCCAGTGAGATGAAGGGTCCACCCCCCTGCCCGCCCTGAAACTTTGGCGTGGATCGGCGCGTCCAGGCCCGCGGCCAGAACCGGCGGCTGGCTCGGGCCAAGCGAGATCGCCACCCACGGCGACTCAGGCACCTGTATCCCCGGACCGAACGAAGCCTCCTTGATCGTGAGGACCGGCTCGAGCAACGTCTTGCATTGCAACGAGGCCTCGCCCGAGAAGGCGACCACGAAGCCGGGGGCGCGAAGATTGGACTCCAGGCGCTCGATCGGCCCCTGAGTGGAGGGGACGTAGTGCGCGTGGCGATCGCTCAGCTCTTCCACCTTCCACGCGACCGGACTGCCCCAATCGAGCCAATCGGCATCGTCAGCGTCGACGGCAAATCCGCGCGACTCGAACCGGAACCCCGGGACCACAGGTAGCTCCGACCATCCAAAGCGACCGAACGCGGAGGGATAGCAGGCCGTCGCTAGGATCGCGAGCAGCAGGCTAGTTGAAGCGCGTGCCCAGAAGCTCAATGCCGATCCGCTTGGTGCGCGTCGAGTAGCTCAGGCCCACTTCGCGGAAGCCCACGAGATAGCCAAGGACGATCGTTTGCTCCCCAAAGACCTCGCCCTGGTATCGGTCGCGATAGAACCCGTACGAGAGCCTCCAAAGCCCGCTCAGGCGATAATCGAGGCTCCCGGAAACGTTGAACCGGTCTATGTCCAATCCCTGCGAGAAGTAGGCCGAGGCGGAGAGAGGGCCAGTTCGCCAATAAAGTTGGCTTCCGAGCCGGTGCGCGCCCAAGATATCGTCGGTAAAGCCGTCCACGGTGTACTCATAGTTCGAGCTCGCAACCAGACCGTTCCCGAAGTCGGTATCCCAACCGACCTGGGCTAATCGCGTGGTGTTCGATGTGATGTTCCGCCCGCGGACGAGCCCAAGGCTCGCGCTCAGGCGGAGGGCGTTTCGGGCATCAATCGTGAGCGGATCGGAATCGGCCCGGACCTGAAACTCGACACGCTGGGAAGTGGGCTGTCCGAGAATCTTGCTCAGGCCCGCGCTCACGCCATAGGTCATGGTGGCGGGCATGGTCCCGAGCCTCATGGGGCGTCGCTCCAGAGAAAGGTTCGCGTTGTTGGTCTCGAAGCGGTCGCCCGCGATGCTCTGGCCCCTCTGGCCGTTCACGTTGAGCCGATAATCACCCACGGGCTGCGTGAGGCTCACGTTTGCGAAGAGGCTCTTGTGCGCCGGCAGGTCCAATTGCGCATTCACCGAGGTCGTGCCGGACCAGGCTTGACGAAGGCTCACCCCCCAGTCGTTCCGCGCAATCCCGTTGAGCGTGAGACCGCCTTGCGAGTCGTAGCCACGGTTCCAGTTCAGCTCATAGTCCATGAACATTCCCGCGGTGGAGCCGAGCCCTACGCCGCTCCTCTGGCCATATCGGAACCGGAGGAGGCTGGTCTCACCGGGCCGCAGGGAGAGGTAGTGCGGGTAGTTCACGTTGAGCGAACTGTTCGAGATGTTCAGGAACTGCTCGGTGACGAGGGGGGTGGACGTGGAGGTCGAAAGCTGGAAGAGAGGCAGGGAAAGGACCGTTTGGTCGTTCACGACCACGTTCGCCTTGTGGAACTGGATCTGTCGGCTGGGGAAGACGACCGCCTTGGAAGACCTCACGACGGAGATCGCCCCTGAAATGTCCACCGTGCTCAACGGACGCAGGTCGGTGTCTGGGGCGAGTTTTGTGAAGCTCGAGGAAGTCACCTCATAGACCGCAAGCCGGGGAGCGCTCGACTTCTCCAAGGCGATCAGCGGCCCGTTGCGATGAACGATCAGGTGCTCGCCCACCTCGGTAGCGATGCCGATCCCTCGGCGGCGATCGAGGCGCATATAGAGCTGCTGGAACACCATCTTGTGTCCTGCGATCTCCAGTTCTGCCCCGGAGGCGCGAACTTCATAACTGGAGGCAGTGACTTGGGCCGACCGGCACTTGATCTTGATGTCGCGGTAGTCAATGCTGATCTTGCCCTCTTCGGCCACCGCGTCAAAGATACGGTGCTGAGGGCTATAGGCAAGAACCCCAGGGCTGACGATCTCGATATAGTCCTGGGCCGAGTCGAGCAACGAGCGGTCGGCAAAGAACTCGATTTCGATGGCGGTGGACGTGTTGAGCGAGAAGACGGTCGCCTTGACCCTAACCGTCCCCGCCTGGCTCGGGGAGACCATCGTGATCTGTGCCAGGCCCGATTGCGTGTTGACGATGTTACGGTTGAGGAAGGTCCCGCGTTCCGCCTCGAAAACGACTTGGGTCCCGTCCCGCACCAGCCTGCCGACCCCGTCTCGAACCTCCGCGGTCAATGTCAGGGTGCTTCTTCCGTCAGCGACCCCGATCGAGGGAAAGGCGGCAAGCTCGATGCTCGCCTGCTGAGCCGCGCCAGAACGAGCACCTGCTACGATCACGAACAGCGCGGCAAGCCTTCCCAACAGCAAGATGGCCGCGCGGAGGGAACGGATCCCAGACCGAGCGGCCGCCTGCGTCACGCTACCGAACCACGTTCACGGGTACGAACTTCCGGACTCTTTCGCCATTGGGCGTCTCCGCGAGGATCTCCACCCTGTACGTGCCCGGTGCCACTGCGCGCCCGGCATTGTCCCGAAGGTTCCACACCACTGCATTGTCGCCAGACTCGGCGGCACGGCCTCGGGTGATCGTGAAGACCTCCTTGCCGGTACCGGAGAGCACGCGGGCCGTAACGACTGCGTCGGCACTGAGCGCGTAGCTGATGGAAACGGGACCGTTCGGACCATTGCCCACTCGGCTGACCACCATGTTCCCGATGACCGGTCGCGAGCTGCCGCCTGGCTCGATGACCAGTTTCAGCTCTCGCGTGCCAGCCTGCTGCATCACGAACGTATAGCCCGAAGTGGACCGAAGATCCTTGGAGGCTCCGGTGACCGGATCCGTGATCTTGGCGCGCAAGCCGCGCGGCATGGACGCCAAGTTCGGCCACGTCACCGTGACCTCGCCCGCATCTTGTGCGGTCACAGTGACCGTCCACTCGGACTTGCCTCCACGCTGGTCCACGGCGATGGCGTACTGCCTGCCGTCGTTGGCCTTGGCGTCAGCCACCGAGAGCTGAAGCTTCTGGTTCGGGGCAGCGGGCGGCTTCATCGTCTTCGTGCGCTGGGCGAGCTTGGCGTCTCGGATTCCTGCGACGAAGTTCTGCGAGTCGAATCCGTTGGCCGAGCGTGCGCTCAACTGCAACCGCCAGTTGCGATCGCTTTGGCGAACGTCGCTCGAGGGGCTTCGGTTCGAGCCGGGCAGACCCACGGCGAAGACCGGTGGCCATTGGATGCGGAGCGGCTGGAACGAGTTCGAGAAGATCCAGTAGCCGATGTGCGGCTCCAAGAGCGAATCCGGACCCTGGGTGAACTCGTAGGTGCCTCCGTCCGGCAGCGTGCTGTCGGTCCGCCAGAAGGCGAGGCTCGACTGCAAGAGCCCGCCCTCGACGGCTTCGACCCATGACAGTGCGTCAGCGGGGTTCTCCTCGCTGATCACGTTGAGCTCAGCGAGCTTCACCGGGTAGGGATACGGGTTCCCGATGAGGTTCCACCCATTGTCAAGGTTGACAAGGAGTCCGCCGGTAGGCGCATCAATCGGTGGCTTCGCACCTTCCAGAGTGTGCAGGCCCAAATCGGTCTTCGTGTCTACCCAGTAGCCCAAGCCCCTCCGCACCGTCGCGGCCGGGATGTACCGAGCGCTCTTCGCCTCCCAGGAGTAGGCGTTGTAGTCAATACCAGCGGTCAGGCCCAGGAGCCGATCGAAGGCAGTGTCGTTCAAGGTGTATGGCACGGTGACCAAGCTCGCACCCTTGGGCAAGGGGATTCGCGGGGTTGCCGCAACCGCAACCTTCGCCACGAGGTTCTTGACAGGGCCCGGTGTCGGCTCATAGCGGACCGAGATGTCCTTCGAGCCGAAGATCTTGCCGTCGTCGAACACTGACCACTCGACGAAGGAGACCGCATTGGGCGCGATCGTCGCGAGCGTCTTTTGTTGCGTCTCCCCCGCGGAGAGCCGCATTCCCGGCGGCAGGAAGATCGTGAACTTCACGTTGCTAAGCGTGACCTCGCGGTCGAGCGTCGCATACTGGTTGTCAATATAGGCCCTGACGCGGAACGGGTTCGGGCTCAGGCCGTTCAGTCCTACCGGGTCGTTCGCGATGAGGTCCGGCGCGTCCAAGACCGCCGTATATGGATCGTCGAAATCAGCTTCGCCCCACGTCTGTCGAACGTAGAAGACCACGTCCCGTGTCAGGCTCGGCTGTACCGGAACGGCCGGGAAGCGCTGGATGAAGCACGTCTCGTTCAGGGTGATGTCCGCCTCTTCCAGTGGGTTCGGGTTGTTCGGGGTGTCCCCGAACACGACGAGCCTCATGGTGTTGTTCCAGAGCAGGCCAGGGCTCTGCATACCGCCGTGGTTGCCGATGATGATGAGGTCGGCGGCGTTGGCATCGGGAGTGTCCTCCCCAGGGGTGTTGTCCACCCTCATTCCGAAAGGCGTGCTTTGGCCGTAGTTGAAGTCCACCCGGCTCGGGAAGTTCGGACTCACCTTGCCATACCGCCGCTCATTGCGGACGGGTCGGGTCGTATCGGGAATCGTGAAGCCGATGTAGTTGTCGAAGTTCTTGGGCTGGCCGGTCAATGTGCCGAGCAACGAGTTCGCTTGGTTCGTGCCTGTGCTGTCGCTTCGGTTGGGCCCGAGGCGATAGCCAACGTACGCGCCCCAGAGCAAGCCGAGGGACTGGGTCGTCGTGAGCTTGTTGCGAAGTCGCCACCGCATGCGGCACGCGTTGCCGATGAGCTTCATCTGAAGGTCGGCCTCGACGTCGGCATCCTCCCAGATCGTGACCATGTAGCGCTTTGATGCGCCCTGGAAGTGGACTCGGATCCCAGCGGGACCGAAGAGGACGCTGTCCGCATCGGTGTCCCCGTCTTTGAGGATCTTGCCGTAGCAGTAGTCGCCTACAGGATCGTTCGGCGCCCCGACCGTAAGAGCCATGAGGTCGTCCGTGTTGCTCTGCACAGAACCGGTCGCGCCGATGTTGAAGGCAAACCGCCCCGCGGCTTCCAAGGTCCTCGCGGTCGGGCCATAGCACGGCCCGTTCTCGCCGCCATAGGTGACCGTACCCCCGAGGCCGATCGCCGCGCGCATGAGGGAGTTCGCAATTGCGTCAATCCCATAGTCGGCCGAATACGGCTCCTCCAGTTCAGGGTCAATGCACTCGAAGAGCCAACCGCCGGCCTGTGCAAACGACAGGGGTGCGAGCAAGGCGGTCGCTAGGATTCCTGCAAAGCGAAAGTTACGGTTCATGGATTTGCTCAGTGAGATAAGACTGGTGGGTGGGGCCCCGAAGTTCGCCGGACGGTGGCTTCGGGGCCATTGTTCATGGGAAGGGTCTTAGCCCTTCCTCGGCACTCCTGGGTTGCCGATGCGGCGGAACTTGCGGGTCGCGCTCCAGATGTAGCGGAACCCGTTCTGATCCGCCACGGGCCCTGGGCTGTCCTCAAGGTTCTTCACGCCGACTCGCCAGTACACGGCGTTCGCGCCTGGGTACAGCTGGTTCGTGTTGACCCCTGGGTAACTGACAGCGGAGCCGCCGAGTTGTCCACTATCGTCAATCGGGTCGAGCGTGGTCACCCTGCCCCTCGGGAAGGTCGGCTGGTCGCTGAACTGCACGACGTATTCCAACTGAATGCTCCGCTGGGAGTCGCGCACCGACTCGAAAGTGAACGTCCGGGTGCCGGTGACGACCTCGTCGGGCGAGGGCGATCGGAGCGGCGGGCGTCGCAACGGGGTTGCCGCGCCCTGGGTGTTCACTCGGTTCGAGGCGAAGTAGCAGTAGCCTGCGCCGCCGGTCGTGCCAGCGGTGCCGCCCGTGCCTCCGGTGCCGCCGGTGTTGCCACCGGTGTTTCCGCCGGTCGTAAGGCCACCGGTGTTGCCACCGGTCGTGAGGCCACCGGTGTTGCCGCCGCCCGTGGTCAGGCCACCGGTGCTGCCGCCGGCGGTGAGGCCACCGGTGCCGCCGCCGCCGCCGGAGCCGCTACCGGGGAGGTCGAGGGAGCTCACGCGGTAGACCACCTCGACGGAGTACGTGTAGGAGGTACCAGGCACGATGTTCGGGGCCGGGGTGTCGTTGTCCTCTTCCGGCGGGGCCGAGAAGTCGCAGTTGAAGCCGCCGACGATGCCGTTGAAGTTGTACCAAACCGGCGGCACTCGCTGGCCCAGTGCATCGTCGAAGGCATTGGACTGGGTCGCCCCAACCACGGAAGCCGGGCTCGCGGTGTGGCCGTCCCGCCAGACCTGATAGAAGACGGGCCCGGAGTTGTTGCCACGCTGGAAGGCGTCGCGGGTCCAGCTGATCTTCACCGCGGGGGTGTCGTTCAGCGAAGCCGCCTCGGCGAAGACGTTGTTCACGGCGTCCTGGTTGCTCCCTCGGCCTTGGCCAAAGAGCAGGCCGACCGCGAGGAGCAGCACGACGAGCGAGATCAAGCCCGCATTGCTACCGCCTCCAGACTTGCGCTCATAGCGGGCTTCACCGGCCTTCGTCCAGTTGTCGCGGATGACCGGGACGTCGAACACGGCCCGCACCTTGTCTCCAGGCTGGATTCCCTTGTACGTCTTGGTCAGCTCGATGAATGCAGAATCGGCATCCACGTCGCGCACGATGGCCGCAGCCACTTGCGTTTGGCCTCGGCTCACGATCACGCTCTGACCGTTTTGGAAGCCGGCTCGGGCGCCCTTGTTGATGAGGGCTCGCGTAGCCAGGGTGTTGAGGACCGTGGCCGAAGGCAAGGTTCGCTGGTTGATTTGACTGGTCGCCTCGAAGACGCCCTGCGCCAAGGCGGCCTTGAGGAGGTCGTCCGTCGAGGCGTCCCCGGTCATCACCGCGGAGTCGGCGCTCAGGGCCGCGCCGTTGACCACGAGGCCCGAGGCCACGTCCCAAACGACGATCCGCATGAGGGCTTGGGCCATTTTCCCGCCGTCCTTGTCCACGATCCGCCAGTTGACGATCTCGCCGGTGACAACGGTGTCCGCCTCGACCGCCTTGCCAAACCGCTGGATGTCAGCGGGCTTGGTGATGGGTGGCCGATAGCCGAGGTCGCCCAGGGTCCGCTTCGTGGTCGCAGAGGCGACTACATCTATGTTGCCAGCCTTGGCGAGTTCGTTGCTCAGCGCCTCAGCGGCCGCTGCCCCGACGTCCATGGCCGAGCTGGGCCCCTGGACGCTGAAGTCTATAACCGCCCAACTGGGCAGAGTCTCGATCTGGGCCGTTGCGCTCCTCGGCGCAACCAGCCAAAGAACAAGGGTCGCCAGACCCAAAGCGACGAGTGGGAGGAACGCACGAGCCTTCGATCGGTTGTTCCGACGACCCCCGTTTCCTCCTTGAACGACGTTTCGCGTTTGCATTGTCAATTCCCGTTTGTAGGCTCGCAGTTGCCTGCGCGCTCGACCCAGTCCTGGTTCGCTGAGGCCATGCATCCTCGCGTGGCAGGGATCACCCTGCCGGCACACCGAACCAAACTTGCGTCAGCCCGCGAGTATAGCACGATGTTCACCAATATTCATACTAGGCAGAACGCACCGGCCAAACCGGTCACGTGGGAATGGACGTCGGCCCGCTCGCAGTTGGTTCGCACGATTGCATCGGCGAACGGCAACTTTGCCCTGGTGGGCAATTGCCAGGCCAGTGCCGAGACCGCCTCGGACTCGCTACCGAGACGCGCCTTGAGCCGCCGCAACTGCTCCTCTGGGCCGCACGTCACAACCCACACGTAAGAGAAAGCATCGGTCAGGCACGCCTCGCAGAGAAGGGGGACCTCGATGGCTTGGGCCCCCGATCTCGCGATCATTTCCAGGACGAGGGGGTGGAGCGTGGCGTTCACGGCCCTGCGGGCCGCTGAGCTTTCTTGCATGGCCGCGCGTAGATCGGCCCGAGAAAAGTCCTTGGAAAGCCGGACCTGTCCGGCGATCCTCGCCCTTACGTGGGGTCGCTCCAGCACTTCCGCGGCGATGAGGTCGGCGCTCGCGACTGCCACGCCCAGCCCGGAAAGTATTTCGAGGATCGTGGACTTTCCCTCCGCGATCCCCCCTGTCACCGCGATCTGGCCGTTAGCCTGCGTTGGTCTCCTCGGGCTGGGCGGCCTCCGGCTCACTTACGACTGCCTCCGAAACAGGAGCCTCCGTCACGGGCGACTCGGTCTCTGGAACCTCGGAAGCAGCGCTCTCCACGACCGGTGCCTCTACCGGCTCCGGCTCTGGGGCAGCGGCCATCGGGGCGTCCGTCGGGGCTGCGGCCTCGGGCTCGGCTTCCGCCTCTTCACCCCTTAGGATGCCCTTCAGCATGCCAAGCCGTTCGCCGATCGTGGCCCCACCCGTCGGTGCGCGCATCGTGGCGGCAGGCACTTCCATGGTGCTCTCAGGCCGCGGGCCGCGACGTCCCTTGCGCCGGTCGCCGAACTGGCCCCGGTCCGCGGTCGCGGGCTGCGCCCCGTCCCGGAGGCTTAAGACCATCCTGCGGTCGTCGGCGCGAAGGTCAATGATCGTAGGCTCGATCTCCTCACCTTCCGAGATCGCCTCGTTCGCCGTCTTCACGCGCTTGTTCGAGCATTCGCTGAGCGGCAGAAAGGCCTCAGCCCCTTCCGGCAGTCGAACGAAAGCACCGCTCTGGACGATCCGCCCCACGCTCACCTTGACCTTCTGGCCGATCTTGTAGTTCTCGCGGATGAGGTTCCACGGATCGGGGAGGACCTGGCGGAGGCCAAGGCTGATCCGGCCGCTCGATGGATCGAGACGCAGGACTTGAACGTTGATTTCGTCGCCCTCCTTAAGGACCTCCTTCGGATGGCTGATCCGGTACCAGCTCATCTCGCTGATGTGGAGCAGACCGTCCACCCCTCCCAGGTCCACGAACGCGCCGTAGTCAGTGAGCCTACGAACGGTTCCGGCGACGACCTCGCCTGTCTTGACTCGGTCGAAGATCTCCTTTCGCGCCTCGTCCCGGCGCTCGCCCTCGGCCTCTCGGTTGCTCAGGACGACCTTCTTCCGCTCTCGGTCAATCTCGATGATCTTCACAGGGAGCGCCTGTCCGACGTACTTCTCAATGTTGCGCAGCTTGCCGCTGCCCACGTGGGTCGCAGGTACGAAGCCTCGCACGCCGATGTCCACCACGAGACCGCCCTTGACGCGGTCAATCACCTGAGCCTGGAACACCGTGGCGTCGTCAAAGGAGTCCAGGATCTTCTGCCAGGTCTGGTCAAAGTCGGCGCGTCGCTTCGAGACGATCGGGTTGCCTTCCGCACTGCCGGGCTTGAGAACGATGACTTCGAACGTGTCGCCGGGGGCGACGACTCCCATGGCCGACTCGATGCGCTCATCGGTGAGCTCCTCGAGTGGCACGACTCCCTCCGCCTTGGTTCCCAGGTCCACGAACACCCGGTCGCGCTCCACCATGATGACCTTGGCCTCCAGCCTGTCGCCCTTCGAGATCTTAGGAGAGGCGTCACCCTTCCCATCCTCGGACTCCATGCTCGCCATCGCGGCTTCGAAGAGGTCTTCGTCGTTTGCGACGCTCGCCGTGGGCCCAGGTGTCGGAGCTGAAGCGATGGGAGCTTCCGGGCTTGGCGCGGGTGCTACGACGATCGGGGCTTCTTCCTCGACTGGAGCAGGCTCCGGCTCTGGTGCCGGCGTCGGCTCGGCCTCGGCGATCGGGGCCATCGTCTCGGAAACCTCGGGAAGGTCGCTCGCGTTTGTGGGTTCGGGCGTTGCAACCGCCTCTGGGGTCTCGTCCGCAGCGGTTGGTTGGATGTCGTCGTTGATCACGTTAGTGTCGTTCCTTGTCGGGAGCGGGGGCAATCCTTCGAGCGGCCCTCGCTTGGCGTCAAGCCTGATTGTATCGCATACGTACCCTAATCGGGCCCAAGGGAAACGGAACGGCATGCCGCGAACCTAGTTCGGAGTGGTCCGAAGTCCCTTCCGCTGGGCCTAAACTCCTGAGCGACCCGGATCGTCGCCGTAGCGGCGGAGTGCGCGTCGGGCCAAACCCCGAGCCCGACCCCGGCCAGGAGCGCAGCTCCCATGGCCGGGCCCTCGTCCACTTCTGGCACCAAGCACGTCGCGCCCGATGCGTCGGCGATCAACTGGCACCAGAACGGGCTCGACGATCCGCCCCCGGTCAGGTAAAGCTCCCCGGCCGAGCCTCCGACCAGGTCGTAGCAGTCCATCAGGCCGCAGGTCACGCCCGTGAACACGGATAGCGCAAGGTCGCTCGGCTCATGGGAGGCGCGCAGACCCAAGAGGGATGCCGTCGCTCCTGGCGCCACGACCGGGCATCGCTCCCCTGAGACATAAGGGAGGAAGACCGGGCCATGCTCCGTCCAACTCGCGGTCTCGGCAAGCTCGGCGATCTCTCGGAAGTCGGCCCCCGGCCAAAACGCTCTTCGAGCCCAAGCGAGCGATCCGCCGCAACCCAGCATCACACCGAGCCGGAGCCAGCCGCCGTCCGCGTGACAAAAACAGTTCACGGCGGGGTGCGCGCCTTGGGGCGGCTCGTCCAAGGCGGCGAGGGCGACCCCGCTCGTCCCCAGGCTCAACGCTACGCGGCCCGGGCGGGTCGCTCCAACGCCCACCGCCCCGGCAGGCTGATCCCCCGCCCCCGCCACGAGGACGGGCCCGACGTCCGAAAGCCGCTCTCCCGGTTCATGGCAGGTCGGGAAGAGCGTCTGATCCAAGCCCACGGCCTGGAGCAGGTCTTCAGACCAAGTTCGGGCCTTCGTATTGAAGAGCCCCGATCCCGAGGCGTCCGTCGCCTCCGTCGTGAGAGGGCCGCCCAACCTTAGCTGGACAAAGTCCTTGGGAAACAAGACGTGCCGGAGTCGTGCGAACGAGGCAGGCTCGTGGTTGCGGAGCCACAGAACGCTCGGTGCCTGGAAGCCGGGGGAGACTCGGTTGAGCGAGATCTCCTCGATCCCCGCGATTGACGACAGATCGGCACATTCCTGCTCGGTCCGCTGGTCGCACCACAGCAGGGCGGGCCGGATCACATTCAAGGCGTCATCCAGAAACACGCCACCGTGCATCTGCCCCGTAAAGGCGATCGCGTCCGGCGTCAAGGCTAACTCGGCAAGGCAACCCTGGGCCGCCCTCACCCACTCCTCAGGATCCTGTTCCGCCCATCCCGGCGCAGGAGTGCTCATACCGTAGGAGCGGCTTGCACGGGCTAGGAGTTTTCCGCGCTCGTCCATGAGCACGGCCTTGCAGGCCGAGGTACCGACATCAATCCCTGCCAGGTTCGGCACGGGCCCAGTGTACACTCGCCCGCGTGCGCCGAGCCGTAGTGGACGTAGGTTCCAACTCCGTCCTCTTGCTCGTGGCCGAGCGACAGGACGGCCGTTGGATTTCGATAGCCGAAGCCTCGGCGGTCACGGGCCTCGGGGAGGGCACCAAGAGGACGCGGGTTCTCGGCAAGGCAGGTATGGAAGCGACTCTCGCCGAGCTTCGACGGCAGTTTCAGATCGCGCGAAACCACGGTGCCGAGCCGATCCTCGCCGCAGCGACGATGGCGGCGCGCCTGGCCTCGAACGCCGATGAGTTCCTGACCGCCGCCCGCGAGCAAGGGACCCCGGTGGAGATCCTCACCGCAGACGACGAGGCGCAGCTCGGCCTCGAAAGCGTCGTGTTCGACCCGCGATGGGCTGGCGAGCATCGGGTGACGATCTTGGACCCAGGTGGCCACTCGAGCGAGGTAGCCACCGCGGACCACGGGCGAGCGCTCTACCGGTGTAGTTCACCGGTCGGTGCCTTGGGTGTGCGTGACGCCCTGGACGAGCCCCAAACCTTGAGCCCGCTCGACATGGTTCGCGCGTGCGCAGATGTGGACAGGGAGATTGGCTATTGCTTTCTGCCGGGTCGGGCAGGGTCCGTGGTCGCCCTAGGGGCGACCGCAACGAACCTAGTCTCAATCCGAGAGGGGCTCTCCGACTGGGAACCTGACCGAGTTCACGGTCAGACCCTCGGCTACGAGGAGGTCTCCAAGATGGCCGCCTCGCTGTGCGCCATGGACCTCGCGACTCGTCGGGCGCTGCCGGGGATCGAGCCGGGAAGGGAGGGCTCTCTGCATACCGGTGCCCTAGTCTTGGAGCGGCTGCTCTATGCAGTGCGAGCGGAGGCGTGCCAAGTCAGCGTGCGAGGTTGGCGCCACGCCCTTGTGGAAAAATCGGAGCGGTTCCCCTAGACAATCGCCTCCTCTGCCCTGTAAAGTCGTGACAGGGAGAGCGGAGGGGATGTGTCGTTTTTCGATTCGCTCTCGGGACTGCAGAAAGCGTCCGTCGTCGGGATCGCCTCCTTGGCGCTTGTCGGGGTGGGCGCGGTCGGCCAGCAACACTTGGCCACAAAGGGCGCGCCCGTCCGTACCAAGGGCACTACGCAAGCTTCCGGCGTCGCGCCTCTTTTAGGCACGAACCCGGCCCCACGCCCGAGCCAAGCTCAGGTTGTCGCGATCAATTCGGCGAGCGCCGCAGAGTTGGAGACCCTGCCCCGCATCGGCCCTGCGCTAGCCCAGAGAATCCTTGACTATCGTTCGACCCATGGCCCGTTTCGCTCCGTGGAGGAACTGGTCGAAGTCAAGGGAATTGGTCCCAAGACGATGGACAAGCTGCGCCCGAGAGTCAAGCTGTAACGGTGCTTTCGCCCACCGTCCGCGCCATGTCGCCCTTGGATGCGATGGATGTGGCCCGGATCTATGCCGAAGGGATCGAGACGGGCCACGCGACCTGCGAGTCCGAGCCGCCCGAATGGCCCGTCTTCGACGCGACCCACCTCCAAGAGTGCAGGCTCGTTGCGGTCGCGGGCGCGGAGACCGTTGGATGGGCCGCCCTATCCCCCACGTCGTCTCGCTGTGCCTACCGAGGCGTGGCCGAGGTGAGCGTCTACGTTGCGGCCTCGGCGAGGGGCAAGGGGGTGGGCCTCGCACTCATGAGCGCGCTCCTGGACGATTCGGAGCGAGCCGGCATCTGGACCCTGGTCGCCGGTGTCTTCCCGGAGAACGCAGCGAGCCTGGCTCTCCACCATAAGGTTGGATTCCGAACCGTCGGCACTCGTGAACGTGTCGTTCAGACGGCTGGGGCGTGGCGGGACGTGGTCCTCCTCGAGCGCCGAAGCGCGACCGTAGGCACCTAACGGGCCTTCACGAGATAGAGGCGGTATTTGTCTTGCACGATCGGCACTGTTTCATAGCCCCAACCCGATGGTGGGTTCCAGCGCCCTGCCCTCGTCAAGACGAAGAACGGCAGGCGTTCCCGATCCAGCGCAGCCTCCTCGTCCGTCAGCGTCGTCAAGCCTCGATAATAGAACAGTACGCTCGGGTGGCTCGTCTCCTGGAGTTCCAAGCCGCCCGTGCCAGGGTCTCCCTCGCGCCCGATCCGATAGACCACCAATCCCGCCCCTTTGCCCGAGGCGTACCTTGCCAAGGACTGCACCTCGCGCATCCGCTGATCCCAGTCCCGATAGAACACGGCGTTCGCCAAGGCGCAGGCCGCAACCGGCCAACCGAGCAGCCATCCCCACCCTCTGCTGAACCCGGCCTCCAGCTTGGACGCCAAGGCCCTACCGATCAAGACAGCCAACGGAGGAGCCGCGGGGAGCACGTAGTGCGGCAGCTTGGTGCCGCTCATGGTGAAGAACGCGAGCACCACCACCGCCCAAACGAGCAAGAAGCCGTCCGCCCGCTGCTCCCGTCTCAGGAACTTCCGAGCTACGAAGGGCCAAAAAGGGAGCAGTCCGGCCGCCAGGATCACCGGGTAGTAGACCGGGTGAGCCCAAGGCGGCACGCTGTGGGATCGGTCGCCACCCGTGAAACGACCGACGTTCTGTTCGATCAAGAACTCCTGAACGAAGGCTTGACCGTTCGCAAGAAAGCAAGGCACATACCAAGCCGACACAACGGCGAGAAACACGGAAAGGAACCACCACCACCCGCGCGCAAGTCGTGGGCGGGCCTCGGTGTCCACCCATGCGAGCAGGATCAGGATCCCGGTGAACAACACGAGCCCGACCGGCCCCTTTGCAAGCACAGCCAGACCGATCGCAAGTCCCGCGAGGCTGCGGCTCAAAGCGAGCGAGCCTCGCGCACCGGTCACCGAGCCCCACGTAGCTAGAAGACCGCCCGTCATTGCCGCCACGAGGGGGGCGTCCGTCATCATCATCCGGCCCAGGCCGAGCGGCAAGAGGCTGGAGCAGTAGACGATCGGGACGACCTGGCCCGCGGCCTTGCCATACTCTTGGAGGGCAAAGCGAGAGAGCATCCATGCGGTGAGCAAAGTACACAGGACGCTCGGCAGCCTAGGGCCCCACTCCGGGCCGAGCGCGAGCACCGAAGGCATCGCGAGCCAGTAGGCGAGGATGGGCTTCTCGAACCATGGCACCCCGTTGTACGTGGGCGTGATCCAATCCCCGCGCCGCAACATGTCGGAGACCACAGCGGCATAGAAGCCCTCGTCGAGGTCGAAGAGGCCATACGCCCACCAACCGAGGAACGGAACGATGCAGGCAAGGACGATCACCCAGTTCGGCGGCCGCATCGCCAGTCAGTCTGACACATGGCCGAAGGGGGAGCGCGGCGCAACCTCCGGATTCCAACCCAATCGCCTACAATGGAATCATGAGGGCTAGGTGGCTGGCTTCGGTGACTGCAGCGGCACTTGCCGCGACCGGGCAGTGCGCCTTCACCTCGAACGAGGTCGCCCAGGTGCTCAAGTACTGGAGCGAGCCCAAGCGCAACCAAGTCAGCCCACTCTTGCGGGACTCGCAAGAGTGGGTGGCTCAAATCAGCCCAACCGGCTCCGAATACCTGCTCAGGCTTTATCGGCTCTACGGCTCCGGAAAGGTCGCCCCGACCCGTGTGCCCGTCCCGCCCACGATCGAGCTCGCGCTCTGGGAGGGTTGGGCCCACCGAAAGTACGACTTCGACAAGCATGCGGCCCAAGCGGTCGCGAGGGCCAAGAACCTCGGCGACGTTCCGCTCATGAGCCCCCAATTCGCCGAGCCCATGCCGGCAGGGATGGCAGAACGACTTGGCGAGGCACCGGTGATGGTGGAGGCGGTCAGACCGAACCGGTACAGATTCGTCTTTCACGACGGGGTCAAGGTGGAGTTCGGCGACTGTGTCCGCGTTCGCGATCGCTACCCCTACTATCGAGCCCATAGCGGCGTGGCCACCATGGGCACCAAAGCGCGCGATCTTCCGGACTCAGAATTGACCCGAGCCTGCAACTCGGCTGGCCTCTCCGCTTCCGAACGGAGGGTGCTCCTCGCGGTCTCGCTTCTCGAAGGCGGCTTCGATTCGGTCAACACCTACGACACGGGACTCGTCAGCGCTGGGTTCATCCAGTTTGCGTGCCTCAAAGGCGGCTCTGGCTCGTTGGGGACGGCGATGCTCTCCTATAAAGAGCGAACCCCCACCGCGTTCACGGCCAACTTCAAGAAGCTAGGCCTGGACGTCACACCTGGCGGTGAACTGCAAGTCGTTCGCCTCGGAGACGGCAAGGTCGTCGAAGGTCCTGCGGCGGCGGATGCGATCGTCGCCGACCCGCGCCTCGCCGCCGTCTTCGTTCGGGCAGGCAGGGTGTGCCCATACTGGCGTGGCACCCAGCTTCGTTCCGCCAAGCGCCTCTACCTCCCACAGGACGAGCGAGTGATCGTCCATCTCGGTGGGTTCCCCTATTCGATCCGGGTGGGCGACGTGATCCGCTCCGAGGCGGGCCTCGCCACCCTCACCGAGAGAAAGGTGAACACGGGCAACCTCGGCGACCTGGGAGGCGTCTTGAGCCGGATTGCCACGATCTATGGGGTGACCGACCCCTTGGACCTCCCTGCGGTCGAACTGCCCGTGGTCCGAGCAGCGACCTATCGCAAGGACTTCCTCCTGGAGGCTAATCTGGGCCGACCGCGCGAGGTGGACGTCGCCGCCTACCGCAAAGGCCGACGCTCGCGCGGAGGCTAGCCGGAACCTTCGGTTGCTCACGCAACCCAGCTAGAGGAGCCGACGGAAGACGCTTCTTGGGAGGAACGTGACGAAGTAGCGCAACCAGGACTGCCATCGTCCTGGCCTCAGCCGAATCGAGGCGGCATAGCTCCGCCTGGCCTCCTTTGGCTTGCCATTGAGCGCCTGGACCGTGCCCAGGCACGCCAAGTTGTGGGCCTCCGCCCGGCGGAGCGGCCTCGTTGGGAACCGGCCCACCCACTTCGCGAACCTAGGCTTCAGCCACGTTCGGAGCGCCTCGTCGTCCCTCCAGATCCTTTCCAGCTTGTGGGAGGCGTTCCCGCCGTGTACGCGATAGTCGGTGAGCCGCCCTTCCACGAATCCGATCTTCCACTTCTCTGCCACCCGTAGCCACATCTGCCAATCACCCGAACCGAAGTAGGACGGATCGAAGCCTCCGAGCTGCTCGAAGCACTCGCTTCGGACCAGCACCGAGCTCGCGATGATCTTGTTCGCGTGGCACAAGTCGAGCAAAACGTCGCCCGTCTCGGTCCTCGGGAACTCGAAGCCGAGCGGAGAGCCATGCAAGACGGCTCCTTCCCCATCAATGAACGATCCATCGGTGTGAACCAGCCCCACGTCCTTCCGTTCCTCCATCAGTGAGACCTGGCGCTCCAGCTTCTCGGGGTGCCAAAAGTCGTCGTCGTTCAGCACGGCGATAAACTCGCCTTGAGCGAGATCGAGACCACGGTTCAAAGTCGCATAGGTTCCCAAGTTCTGCTCGTTGAACACGACGCGCAATCCATCGGACCGCTCTTGCAAGAAGGCCCGAGTTCCATCGGAGGAGCCATCGTCCATAGCGATCACCTCGAAGTCCCGAAAGGTCTGCCGCGAGAGGCCATCGAGGCACGCGGGGAGGTACACCAAATGGTTGAAGCACGTCAGCAGCACGCTGACCCTTGGGCGTTGGCTCACAGCTTCCGGACTTCGATGGTCCAGTCCACGATGTCCAAGTCAGGGTCGGCGCAGTCGCCCGATCCCTCGACCGCGTCGGTCTGGGCGTTCCGGAAGATCCGGCTCGCCCGTAGGGGCACCGTGAACGGCCGGTTCACTTGAACCGGGAACTGGCCACGGGCGTCCCACACGCGCCCACCGCCCTGGGTGTTCGTGTTGTTCATGGTGAGGAAGTTCACCTTCGCGCTCCTATAGGAGCCTACGTCCGCGAGAGGGACAAGTTGAGAGAGGTCAATCTCGAACTGCACACGGGCTGACCCTGGTCCCACGTCGGTCGTTTGGAGCGGCACTCCTTTGGGGAACCGCTCGTTCAGGGTCGCGTCCCGAAACTCCCAGATCTGGTACTCGGGGCCCTGGGGGGGATAGAACATCACGAAGTGGGTGCACTGCCCCGCAACAATGCCGTTGCCGCCAGGGCTGATCACCGGCAAGGGACCGTCCTCCGGCGGGTTGTCAAGCTTGCTCAACATGATCGCAACCACATAGATGTACGGCAGGCCGTTCTCACCTGCATTCCGCCCACTGCGGATCCGACGGTCCACCTCCATCGTGAATACAAGCCGCGTCGTGGCCCCGACAGCGCCCGAGTCTGGAAACTTCGCGCAACCGCAGACCACCAGAGCCGATAGTGCGCACAGAACTGGCTTCACGCGTGTTGCTCCAGCCGGAACAGGATTCGTCCGCACTGCTCGCAAGTCTGCACCTCGTCCCGCCGAACCGCATCGCGCACCTTTTCAGGAACCGCCGAGCCGCACATCGAGCAACGGCTCTCGTCCGTGAGCATCCCCATCCCGACCCCCTTCTTGGCCCGGATCGGCTCATACATTTTGAGGAGGCGGTCCGGCACCGCGGAAACGAGTCCCGCTCGCTTCGCGACGAGGGCGTCGAAGTCCACCTTGATCTCGGAGTGCCGGGCCTTGGCCTCGCGCAGCTTGGAAGCTGCCTGGGCCTTGAGCGACTCGATCGTCTCTGCATGGGCTTTCGAGGCGGCGTCGGCGATCGGGATCTCCTCCAGGAGTTCGAGCAACCGATCGTCTTCCGAGGCGATCCGTGCCTTCACGCTTGCCAACTCGTCTGCCACCGCCGACCGGTCCTTCTCGGAGTGGACCGAACCATCGAGCAGGGCCGCTTCCAGCTTCTGGAGTTTCGCAACGTGAGTGCCTTGTTCGGTCTCCAAGCGGTTCTGCTCGGCTCGAAGGGTATGGGCAAGCGAGGCCGGGCCCTCGGGAAGGGCCTCCAGCCGCTTGGCCTCGTCCAATTCGTGACTGCCCGTGTCCAAAGCGGCCGCCCTGGATCGTAGGTTTTGGATCGCCTCGTCCACCTGGTGAAGGCGGTAGAGGGCGAACAAGCCTCCTTCTGTCATGGCCCGATTATGCCCGCCTGAGGCGCGCTATCGAGGAGTCTGCTCGGGCTGCCGCGCGAGCAGCAACCGCTCACGGTGGTCGTTCATCGTGCAAATCGCCCGGATCCCAATGAACGTCGCGACCTCGACAGCCTGCTCCCATCGGGGCGGGTTGACCTTACCGTCGCGACACAGCGACTTCTCGGCGTCAAATCGGGGACAATCCTTACATTCCATGTCCACTCTCCTCCTTCTGGCGGCTCTCGGCCAAGCCCCCACGGTCACGCTTCAATCCGGCGCGTTCCGGCTTCAAGTCGGAGACAAGGCCCATACGGTCCCAATCCACCCGAAGCAGTTGCACGACACCCTCAAAGGTACCTTCCAATGGACAGAAAACGGGGTGCGGGTCGTCTTCGACAAGGGGGGTTTGCGAGCGGGCAAAGTGGGGGCGTTGCAAAAGGTCTCGCTCCGCGCCTTCGCGACGAGCCCGCGGTTTCAGTCCGCCGAGCAGATCCGGGAGACGGCCGCCTTGATCGGAAAAGCGGTGCGATCCGCTGAACCCTCCGCGCTCTCGGGCTATGAGGTCGTGGGGAAAGGGCTCGTGCTCCTGCTTCGTTGGGAGGATCGAGCTGGCAAACCGTGGCTCGAGGCCCTCGCGACCCTCGCGGACGGAGAGAGCGGAATGAAGGCGACCGGCTTGGGCCGCTTCGACGGCCTCGGGTTTGCCACGGGCCTCGTAGACGACGAACTTTTCGGGGAGGACGGGCGGCTCGTGGCCCCGACGAACTTCGAAGGCAGGTTCGGGATCGCCTCCACTGACGAGCGAGGGGGCGCACGCCGCTTTCGGCCCCTGGGCGACGAAGTGGGGGGAGTAGCGTGGCGACCGGGACTGCCCGAAGCGTTCGTCACCCGGCCAGCGGGCGAAGGCAACATCGGCGTGTCATGCGTGGACACTGCGAACGGATCCTGGAGGAGCCTCCTAGAGTACCGTGGCAAGATCGGCAACCTGTTGCCCGAGGGCTGGGCCAAGTTGGTGATGGACGGAAAGCCTTGGGCGGCGAACCTTTGGACCGGGGCCCGCACGCCGATCGCGGCCAACGCGAACATGGAGCACACCCCTTTCGGACTGCTCGTCTGGGCACCGAGCAGCGACCCTAAGCAGGCCTGGCTCCTAGACGCCAACGTTCGCCAGATCTCGACCTGGCGATCCTCTCCTCCGGCACAGTGAGCCGGGTCGTTTTTTCAGCGGGAGAGGCGAGCGGCGACGCCTACGCCGCCGCGATCCTCAACGCGGCCAGAGAGATCGGGGCCAACGATTGGGAGGTTCAAGCCGTCGGCGGGCCCAAGCTCCGAGAGGCGCGTGTCGAGTTGATCGCGGACTCTTCGAAGTGGGGCGCGGTTGGCATCGTGGAATCCATGAAGTCCTTTCCGGCCGCGGCGCGGGGATATTGGGCCGCTGTCCGATCCTTAGAAAGGGGAGAGCCTGGACTCTTCGTCCCGATTGACTTCGGCTTCTTCAACATCAAGCTGGCGCGACGGGCGAAACGGGCAGGGTGGAAGGTGCTCTACTTTGCTCCTCCCGGCTCGTGGAGGCGCGACAAACAAGGCGGGGACCTCCCCCACGTGAGCGACGTCATCGTCACCCCGTTCCCTTGGAGCGCCGAGACGCTTCGGCGAATGGGAGCGGACGCTCGCTTCCTCGGCCATCCGCTCTTGGACATGGCTCAGACCCATCAAGGCACCGTTCGGGGATCGGCCGTGGCGGTTCTGCCAGGGAGCCGGGTTCATGAGGTCCGGGCGAACTATGCCGCGGCCACGGCAGCGGCCCGGAGGCTGGGCCGCCCGATCGTCGTAGGCCTCGCGCCTGCGCTCGAGCCGAGCGTGGTGGGCCCGCCTTCGCCGGACGTCACGATCGTTCGGAGTGCCGCCGAGGCCCTCTCTCGATGCGAGGCGGCCGTGGTCTGTTCAGGAACCGCAACCTTGGAGGCCGCCCTCGCGAACTGCCCTCAAGTCGTCATTTATCGCGGAGGATGGCTTATGAACCTCGAAGCTCAGGTTCGTAGGCCGAAGTACGACTATGTCAGCCTCCCGAACATCGCGCTCCAACGACGCGCCGTCCCCGAACTATTGCAGGACCAAGCCTCCGAGGATGGGATCGCCGGGCACCTCGAGGCCATTCTCCGCGACGGTTCCGAGCGGGATGCACAGATTGAGGCCTACGCTGAGGTGAGGGGCCTCTTGGAACCGGCTGGCTGCATCCGCGAGACCGCTCGACTGTGCCTAGCATTAGTACCGGTTTCGCGGGACCCTCGGTTTTCGGGGAACGACCGCACCGCCTAGTGTGTTAGGCATAGTGATCCTCCAGTCTCCCAAGACCCAACAAGTCCGAAGATTGAGAACAAAGCAGAGAACAGCGAGCTAGCACCGGATGGGGAACCCTCCCCTCCGGTGCCTTCTTTTGTCAGCTCTTGTTCCGAATATGGATCATGTCGCCGTCCTGGACCACGTACTCCTTCCCTTCCAGCCTCATCGCCCCCGCCTTATAGGCCGCATCCAGGGAGCCGTGGGACCTGTAGTCCTCGTAGGAGACCACCTCGCACCGGATGAACCCCTTGGCGATGTCGTTGTGGATGGTTCCGGCCGCTTTCAGAGCGCTCGATCCCGCCGAAAGGGCCCAAGCTCGGGTCTCGTTCTCCCCGGCGGTGAAAAACGTGATGAGCCCAAGGGAACGGTACACCGCCCGAACCATGCGAGCTGCTGCCGACTCTGACAGACCATAGCTGGCCAAGAACTCAGCTTGGTCTTCCGGCCCGAGGGACGCCAACTCCTGCTCGAGCTTTGCGGATACGACGAAGCCCTCGACCCCCCTTTCCGCCAATCCACCCAAGAGCGAGTCGTGTTCGCCCGAGGTCGCACCGTCCTCGCCCACGTTGATCGCGACCACGACCGGCTTGATCGTCAGGAACTGGTAGTTCCGGACGATCTTCAAGTCCTCGTCGGAGAGTTCGAGCGAACGGAGCCTTCGACCCGCCTCGAGTTCCGGACGAAGGCGGTCGAACACCATCTTCTCGACATAGTCCGGTGAGCCAGGGCTCTTCACCGTGCTCGACTTCTGAAGCCGCTCCAGCCGGTTCTCCACCAGCTGGAGGTCGGTGAGCAGGCCCTCGTCGAGGAACGCCGATACGTCCCTCACCGCATCGAGTTCACAGTGATACGGGACGGAAGGATCGTCGAACGCCCTCACTACGAGCAACATCAGATCGGCGTTCTTCACCGCCTCCAGCAACCTCGGGGGGAACATCCTTCCCCTGGGTTCGAGAGCGTCCAAATCGTCGTCCACGATCACGCTCGCCGGGGTCGCCTTCTTGGGGCCGACTTGCGCCACGATCGCATCAAAGCGCGGGTCGGGCACCGGCACTGCGACCAAGGTGCCCTTGGTTTCTGGCCCGGCCACGGCTCGAAAGAGGGTGGATTTGCCTGACGACGAGAACCCGAGCAACGCGACCTTCATGGGGGACGGCTCGGAATTATGGCACCGGTGCCACGAAGTCCGTGTCCACTTGGACCGGGGACTTTGCCCAGCTTCTAGGAAGCACCCAGTAGAGCCATGCTGAGAGCACGATCAGGGTGATCGAGCCCAGTGCGATCCAACGGTCGCGGTGCCCGGCTTCCATGCGTTGGAGTATGCACTACGGTACGCTGTCTGCCCGTGGCGGACGGAACGAAGGCGAGCGCGAGTACTGCCGGCTGGGCGCTCTTGCCATTGGCGAAGGGCCTCGAGTTCGTGGGCGAGTGTACGATGTTGCTCGCGGACTCTGCCCAGCGCCTGGTACGGGGCCGCCTGGAGACCGGGGAATCCCTTCAGCAGATGTCGTTCGTCGGGGTCTCCTCGGTGCCCATCGTAGGCTTGACAACGTTTGCAAGCGGTGCCGTGATCAGCTTGTACAGTTCGGAGATCCTGGTCAGGTATGGGGCTGGGAACCTGGTCGGGGCTGCGGTCGGGTTGGCGGTCACAAGGGAGATCGCGCCGGTGCTGGCCGGGATCATGGTGGCCGCGAGGGCAGGATCGGCCATGGCGGCCCAAGTGGGCTCGATGCAAGTGACAGAACAGATTGACGCCTTGCGCTCCCTCAACGTCCACCCGACGTCGTACCTGGTGATCCCTCGGCTGCTCGCTGGGGTCTCCATGCTCCCCGTGCTCGGGCTTGTCGGGGTCTATTGCGGGATCTTGGGCGGTTACCTCGTCGCCTCGCGCGTGGGCGGAGTGCCCGATGGTCAGTTCTGGCACTCGATCCGGCAGTTCGTCGAGCCGTGGGACGTCATCGGTGGCCTGATCAAGGCCACCGTGTTCGGTTTGGTCGTTCCCCTCGTCGCTTGTCAGCAGGGTCTGCGCACCAAGGGAGGTGCCGTCGGTGTCGGCAATGCGACAACCACGACCGTCGTGCTCAGCATGGTGATCATCTACATGCTGAACTACTTCTTGACCGCGGGCCTCTATCCACCTCGGTAAACCCGATACAATCCAAGTGGTGGCCGTCGGTCGTTTCCTGCTCTGCTTGCACTCGCACATGCCCTACGTGCTGAGCCATGGCAAGAGCCCGCACGGAACCGACTGGATCTTTGAGAGCGCGGCCGAGTGCTATCTGCCCTTGCTCGGGACCCTCGACCGGTTGTTGGCTGAAGGGGTCCGCCCAAGATGGACGGTCAACATCACGCCGATCTTGGCCGAACAACTGGACGACCCTTCGTTCCAATCCGGCTTCGAAGACTACTGCCGGGAGAAGATCGAGGCGGCCTGTGAGGATCTCGACCGCTTCCAAGCCTCGGGCGAGGACCAAATGTGCGGCCTTGCGGAGAACTGGCGGCGCAGCTTCGCACGCAACCTCGACATGTTCCAGAAGCGATGGGGCCGCTCGATCTGTGGCGGGTTCCGCGAGATGGCCGAGGCAGACAGCGTGGAACTCGTGACCTCGGCAGCGACCCACGGCTACCTGCCCCTGCTCGCCACAGACGAAAGCGTGCGGGCGCAAGTTCGAATCGGCGTCGAGAGCCACGCCCGGAGGTTCGGCACGAAGCCCAGAGGAATCTGGCTCCCAGAGTGCGCCTACCGACCTCGCTACGACTGGAAGCCGCCCGCGGGCCCAGATACCCCTCCCGCAACGAGGGCGGGAGTGGACGAGGTGCTCGCGGAGAACGGGATCGAGTACTTCTTCGTGGACTCGCACATGATCCGGGGCGGCGAGCCGCTCGGCACCTATTGGCAGAGCTTTCCTCACCTTGCAGAGCTCATCGCCCGGAGCAAGCAGCTCTTCGTCACACCAGAGGAGGCGCGGAGCGAATACGCAACCTACTCCACCGCCACCGGCCAGCGCATCCTCGTCCGCGACCCTGTCACAACGGTCAAGGTATGGTCGGGCGACGCCGGTTACCCCGGCGACGAGTACTATCTCGAGTTCCACAAACAGCTCTATCCGGGTCGCCTCCGCTATTGGAGGATCGGACAGGACAAGGCGAACCTGGGTGCCAAGCCACCCTACGAACCCTGGAGGGCCTACGACCGTCTCTACGGTCACTCGCGCGACTTTGTCTCCCTTGTCCGAGAGTCGCTCGCAAAGTATCGAGGTGCGACGGAAAAGGACGGCACGGTGGTTGCCATGTACGACACCGAGCTCTTTGGACACTGGTGGTTCGAGGGCCCGGAGTTCCTCTACGAAACGGCGATGGAAATGGCACGGTACGACGACCTTGCTTGCGTGAGCGGCGGCGACGTTGTGGACCGCTTTCCCGATGACGGGGCGATCCACCTTCCCGAAGGTTCATGGGGCGAAGGTGGGCACCACTCGGTCTGGCTGAACGCGGACAACCACTGGACTTGGGAACAGCTCTATCCCGCCCAGCGCAAAATGCTCTCCTTGGCCAACATCCGCGGGCAAGCTGCAAAGCCGTACATCGCCCAGTGCGCCAGGGAGCTCCTCCTTGCCGAAGCGAGCGACTGGCAGTTCCTCATCAGCACATGGAGCGCCCGCGACTATGCCGAGGTCCGGTTCCAAGACCACATCCAGAGGTTCGAGCAGTTGGCGACGATCGCGGAGCGGCTCGCCCAAGGTGAGTCCCCCACCGCCGAAGACAAGCGACTCCTGGCGGAGTGCGAGCAGAAGGACGCAGCGTTTGCCAACATTGACCCCACCCTTTGGTCGAAGCGCGAGGTCTACTTATGAAAGTCTGGTGGATTGCCGGGGCACTGCTTTCGGTGGCAGGGTGCTTCCCTGGCCGACAGGACACGGCCCGAGGGCCTGCACTGACACCCGCTCCCAATACCGCACCAGGAAGCTCCGAACCCAAGGACGGCCCCACAGACCTGAACAGCGGCCCCATGAAGATGCCGCCGGTCGAGAACAACCGTGCCCTCGTGATCCAGCCGACCGGGCGAGAAGGCTGGAAGGAGCGGGACGAACCCCTAGCCAAGCTTGGCGCGGCCATGGACTCCTCCCTAGCGGGCCTCAAAGAGGCCTTCGCGGAGGCAGAGATCATCTATGTCAACAAAGGAAACACGGCGAACGCAAAGCTGAACTGGAAAATCCGCGACGCCAACACCTACCGCATCGAATGGATCGAGCCCACCACCGAGGCGAACATCAACTATCTCGTACGCGACGGGGACAGGTCCGGGATTCGTTACGACGGCGGCTCGGTCAAGCCCAAGCCTTGGCCCATGAAACCGGCTACGCAGAGCCTTGACCTCGAGAAGTTCGCGAGCGACCCGCTTCGCGCGATCGTGGGAAACTTCGAGACGGGCCACGGCTTTTGGCGGACGCTTCTCGCCGAACTGGAAGCTGGCAAAGGTGGATTCCAGGCAAAGGCAGAGTCGGCCGAGCTCGGTGTCCGCGGAAAGGCTCGAAAGATCACGAGGATCGTCGCAAAGTCACCCGCCGGAACGGAGATCGAGGTCGTCGTGGACGACGAGCGGAAGCTCCCGCTGACCGTGAAGACCTCCAAGATGGGCCCAGGCGGAACCCTGGACAAAGCGCTTTGGACCGCCAAATGGGCGAGCGGCGGCCGGCACGCGGACTCGGACTTCCGAACCCCATAGGCCCTGATCTTAGGACACATCCTCGTGCGTGGTTCGTCTAACCAACCGGAGACCTGTCCAATATGCTGGCAACCGTAGCCTTCGCCCTTCTCGCCAACCCTGCCCAGACACCGCCAGTCAAGATCGCCCGGATCAAGACGTTCGATCAGTTCAGGATCGTCTCGATCGCCGCCGGAGCCACGGACACGGTCGCCTTCGGTCTCGAGGACAGCTCGGTCAAGGTGTTCAACGCGGCGAAGCTCATGAGCGTCGCCACGCTCGGTGGGCACCCTCAGCCCGCTTATGCTCTAGCTTTCAACAAGAAGGGCACCCAGCTCCTCACGGCGGACGTCACAGCGCGCATCTATTTGTGGGACGTCAAGTCTGGCAAGCGGATCAAGGAGTTCTCACGGGAGAAGGGCCACACGAAGTCCATCAAGGCGATCGCCTTCAGTCCGAACGGAGTGAACTTCGCGACCGTCGGCGACGACGATTTCCTGAAGATCTGGAGCATCAAAGGGTCGCACCCGGTCGCCACGGTTCCGGGAAACGCCGCCAATCTTTATGGCGTCGGGTTCACGCCTTCGGGGAGCGTCCTCACGGGCACCCTGACCGGCGAGGTGCGCGTCTACTCCACCGCGGGCAAGCTTCTGGCCAAGATGGTGGCGCCAAACTCGAACGGGATCAACGGGCTGGCCGCGAACTGGTCTGGTAACACCGTGACCGCGAGCCGCGACGGTCGCCTCACCCTCTGGAACATCCCTGGAAAGGCGCGGGCCGGCACCTTCATGGGCCACAGCGACTGGGCGATGAACGCCGCGATCTCACCAAACGGCCAGGTTGGAGCGAGCAGCGGGAGCGACGGTCGCGTCTCGGTTTGGATGCTCAAGAAGAGCATGAAGCTCGCGACCCTGGAAAATCAGTCCTACGTAGGGTCGCCCATCACCTTTACAGGTAGCGGGAAGTACTTCCTCACCGGTAATGCCTCCGGCTTCCTCGAGGTGTACACCGTCACACCGTCCCAGGGGAAGAAGTAGGCCCGGCAGATCGCGCCTAGTCCCCAGTCAGGTACTCGGCGATCAGCGCAGCCGTGTCACGTAAGGCATCGCGGTGCGTTCGCTCATAGCCGTGGCTGGTGTCCACCCCAGGGCCGATGAGTGCCACCTCGGCCCGGCCCCCCATCCGCCAATACGCCGAGCCATCGCTCCCGTAGTAGGGGTAGACATCGGGCACGAGTTCGATGCCGGCCTTTTCGGCGATCCCCATGAGCGACCCTGTCAGCACTTGGCTGTAAGGTCCGCTCGAGTCCTTCACGCAGATGGAGCAGTGAGTCTCGTCGCCGTTCTGGCCTTTGCCGACACAAGCCATGTCCACCACGACCATCTCCGCGATTTCGTCAGAGAGTCCGTCCCCGCCCCCGTGCCCCACCTCTTCGTGAACGCTGAAAAGGAAGGTCGTGGACTGTGCTGGGGTGACCCCTGCCTCTCGCATCGCCTTGAGCGCCGCCACCATGGACGCGACTCCCGCCTTGTCGTCCAGGAACCGCGATCGGACAAAGCCAGAAGCCCCGGACTCGAAACGAGGGTCGAAAGAGACGAAATCGCCGACTTGGATCCCCAAGAGGCGCGTCTCCTCGGCATTCACGGTCTGCTCGTCAATGCGCACCTCGAGAGTGTCCGCGTCCCGCGCAGCCTTGCGCGCCTCGCTGTTCACATGAACGGAACCGTTCTCCAAGACGATCGAACCCCGCACCTGCCCGCCAGTCCGGGTCCGGATCGTCACTCCTTCGCTTTCCACGCTGGGCCACATCACCCCGTTCAGTCCAGAGAGCCGGAGCCTCCCCGTCGGCTTGATCTCCGCGACGACGGCACCGAGGGTGTCAAGATGACCGGTCACCACCCGCGGCGAAGTCGAGCGCAGCCCCGCGACCTCTGCGACCAACGAGCCCTTCTTTGTCCGACTGCACGGCACTCCGATTGCGTCCAGCTCCGCCTCGACCAGGCCCACGGCCCACGCCGTGTCGCCCGTCGGGCTCGGAGTGTTCACCAGATCCTCGAGAAATCGGAGCAGATACTCGGTCGAGACATCGAATCGCACCATGGCTGGTGCATTCTTACCTGACATACTCTTTCCTTGTGGAGCCGCGCCCGTCGAATATCAGGATCGTGACGCTGGGGTGCGCCAAGAACGAGGTGGACAGCGAGGAGATCGCGGGCGTCCTGGCCGAGGCGGGCCACTCGATCAACGCGACGCAAGCGGCGGACGTCACGATCGTGAACACGTGCGGGTTCATCGAGTCTGCGATCAACGAGTCGCTCCAGGCGATCCGCACCGCCGTCCAAGAAAAGGGCGAGGGCAAAGTGGTTGTCGCAGGGTGCCTCGCCCAGCGGATGGGACACAAGCTTGCGGAGGCGGTGCCGGGGATAGACGTTCTCGTCGGGGTCGGCCAAATGGCGAGGTTCGGGACGATCGTCGAAGGCGCGAGGTCCTCGACCCAGCCTTTGGTGGAAGAGAAGCGACCAGAGCACCTTTGGGCGAGCATCGGTACACGAGCAAGGACGGGCCAACCTTGGAGCGCCTATCTCAAAGTGAGCGAAGGCTGCGACCACAAGTGTACGTTCTGCACGATCCCGTCCTTCAGGGGCGGGCACCAGAGCAAGCCGTTAGAGCGCGTGGTCCAAGAGGCGAGTGCCCTCGCCGCCGAGGGCGTGAAGGAGGTCAACCTCATCGCCCAGGACGTGACCCAGTATGGGTACGACCTCTACCGTGAGTTCACGCTTCCACGTCTGCTTCGCGAGCTCGACGCGATCGAGGGGATCGAGTGGGTGAGGCTCCTCTACTTCTATCCCAACCGCCTGACGGACGAGGTCATCGAGTCGATGGCGGGCCTGCCCAGCGTCCTTCCGTACATTGACATCCCGCTGCAGCACGTCCACGGAGACATTCTGCGAGCCATGAAGCGGCCTTGGGACGGGGAGAGGTATCTCCGCCTCTTCGAGAAGGTTCGCAAGGCTATGCCGGGGGCCGCGATCCGCACGACCTTCATCGTCGGCTTCCCCGGTGAGACCGAGGAGCACTTCGAGACCCTGCTCGACTGGGTGCGCGAGGCGAGGCTCGATCGAGTGGGAGCCTTCGCGTATAGCCGGGAGCGAGGAACCCCCGCAGCCGAGCTACCGGGCCAGGTGCCGTTCCTCGTGAAACGCAACCGCTATGAGCGCCTGATGCGCCTCCAGCAGGCTGTCGGCCTGGAGAACGGCCAAATTTGGATCGGTCGCGAAGTGGACGTCCTCCTCGAGTCCGAGACCTCCGGCCGAACCTATCGCGACGCGCCAGAGATTGACGGCAAGATTGACTTGGACTTCTCAGCCCAGCCTGGGACCCTCGTCCGTGCCAAGGTCACCGACGCGAGCGTACACGACCTGGTCGGCACGCGGGCTTAAGCAGTCCGCCGAATCGAGCGCGACCGGATCAAGAGCGCGATGCCGTTCAGGCTCAACAGGAGGGCCAAGAGCACGAGAATGGCCGAGGCGGCGAGCCGCTTGAAGTCCTCCTTGGGGTGCAACGTCCAATCGAAAATCTGGATCGGGAGCACAGTGAACTTGCTCATCACGCCCGAGGGGACCCGACCGATATAGCTCACGGCACCGACGACGATCAGCGGCGCGGTCTCCCCGATGGCTCGCGAGACCGCTAGGATCACACCCGTCACGATATTGCCGCGGGCCGAGGGCAACACTTGAGATCGGATCGTCTGCCAGCGCGTCGCGCCCAGGGCCAGAGCCCCCTCCCGCAGGCTCGGAGGAACCGCCTTGATCGCCTCCTGCGTGACGACGATGATCAGCGGTAGCACCAAGAGCGCCATCGTCAAGCCGCCGGCCAGGATCGAGCGACCCAGGTCGAACATTCGGACGAACACGGCCAGACCCAGGAGCCCGTACACGATGGAAGGCACCCCGGCCAAATTGTTGATGTTGGTTTGGATCAGCGAGATCCAACGGTTCTTCTTGGGCGCAAGCTCTTCGAGGAAGATCGCGGTGGCAACCCCGACTGGGACAGAAGCCAGGATCGTGATGCACACGACCCAAAGGCTCCCTACAAGCGCCGACTTCACCCCGGCTCGGCTGGCGAAGCTCGATCCAGAACGGGTGAAGAACTTTACATCGAGCCCTTGAACCCCGTCTTTCACGAGGATTCCCAAGAGGGCAAAGAGGAAAAGGCAGGCAACGATCACGCTGGCCAGGCACAAGACGTGGAACAAGGCACCCTTGAAGCGACGCGCTCCAGAAACGCTGTCGAGCCGCACTAGGAGTACCTCAGTCGGTAACGCTTGACGAAGCGGGCGGCCGCAATGTTGAGCCCCAGGGTCATCATGAAAAGGAGGGCCCCCACGGCGAACAAGGTGAGGTATGCCGTGCTTCCCGCGGGCGCGTCGCCTTTCGAGATCTGAACGATGTACGCGGTCATGGTCTCGATCCCGACCCGAGGATCCCAGGTCAGCCTCGGTTGCTGGCCCGCCGCCACCGTCACCGCCATGGTCTCGCCAATCGCCCTGGAGAGGGCAAGTACGACCGAGGCGCCGATCCCGCTCAGGGCGGCCGGAAGCATCACCTTGGCCACCGTCTCGCTCCTCGTGGAGCCAAGAGCGAGCGCACCCTCGCGCAACCCTCGTGGAACCATGCTCAGCGCGTCGTCACAAAGCGAGCACACCATGGGCAGGATCATCACCCCTACCACGATGCACCCTGAGAGAGCGTTGAAGACCTCAACACCAGGGATGAAGGTCCGGAGCAAGGGCGTTACATAGAAGAGGCCGAAGAAGCCGTACACGACCGTCGGAATCCCGGCTAGGACTTCGAGGATGGGCTTGAGCACTCCGCGCACACGGGGAGTGGCGTACTCCGTGAGATAGATCGCGACGCCCAGGCCCAGCGGTACCGCAAGAAGCGCCGAACCGACCGTGATCATCAAAGTGCCGCAGACCAAGGGCAACACCCCGAATGCGGCATCGGCGAAGGTCGGCGCCCACCGAGTACCCGTGAAGAACGAGATCAGCGTGACTTCAGGCCGCTCGAAGAAGGCAACGGTCTCCCGACCAAGAAGGAAGACGATGCTCACCGTCACGACCAGAGTCAGGAGCGCGGCGAGTACACACGCCAACGTGGACAACCCTTCCCCCCACGCCCGAACTCCACCCCTCGGGGAGAGTCTTCCGCTCTGAACCTCGGTCGTGCCCGTCGGATGTGCCATGGCTTGTGCTAGTCCTTCTCAGCATCGAGGAGGTCCCGCATCGAGATCCCCGCCTGCGTTCCATGAAACATGGATCCCGTCCTCTTTTTCTGGAGCCTGGATTGGGCCAACTTCACCGCCTCCGCGCCGAGCGGGACATAGCACGCGAGCTTGACAATCTCGTCGTTGTGCTCGAACAGGTGTGAGAGAAGCGCACGGACTTGGGGTTTTGTCTCATAAGCCCGCTTGTTCACGTAGACGAGGAGGGGCCGACTCAAGGGAGTGTACGTTCCGTCAAGGATGGCCGCATAGCTGGGCGCGACCGTCCCAGACTCGCCTTGGATCGCCACCGAAGCGAGGGAGTCCTTGTTGGACTCAAAGTAGGAGTATCCAAAGTACGCCAAGCCCCCCAACTCGCCCTTCACCCCCGCCACGAGCACGTTGTCGTCCTCGCTGGGGGTGTAGTCGTCGCGGCTCGCCTTCTCCTTCCCGACCACGGCGAGGGTGAAGTAGTCGAACGTGCCGGAGTCCGTTCCCGCACCGAAGAGCTTGATCGGCTCGTCAGGAAACCCAGGCCGAACCTGACTCCAGCTCGTCACCTTGCTCCCCGGCTCCCAGATCCGCCTGAGCTCGTCCAGGGTGAGCGACCTCGCCCAAGTGTTCGATTTGTTCACGACGACCGTCAGCCCGTCCATCGCGACCGGAACCTCGATGAACTCGATCCCTGCCTCCTTGAGTTGCTCGATTTCCTCGGGCTTGACAGGTCGGGATGCTCCCACGATGTCTGCCTCCCCTGCGACGAGCTTTTTGAAGCCCCCGGACGTGCCGGACATGGCCACCGTTGCCTCGGTATTCGGGTTCTCTTCCTGAAACAGCTCGGCAGCGGCGGCGAGGATCGGCCCCACGGTACTGCTCCCGTCCATGACGATCTCACCCGAAATCCCCGATCCTTTCGAAGCCCCGTCGCCGCAGCCCAACGCCATGACGAACAGTGCGCCGATCGGGAGGGCAAGGAGGGCACAGGTCCTCGGCATCGCTTTGGCACTTTCCCACCGAAGTGTTAAGAGGCGGTTAATCTTCTAGGACGACGAACGCCAAGGCAAACCCGCCTTCGTGCGTGATCGAGACCCACCAACGACCAGGCGGCCCTTCAATATAAGGCGACCCGTCCGGTCCGGAAAGCACGCTCACGTCCTGCCACGAGGCCAGGTTCGGCAGGCATTTGAAGGCCGCCTCCTTGGCCGCCCACCTCCCTGCCACCCATTCCGCTCCCTTGTCCCCGATGCGCTCTTGAGGCGTGAGCAACCGCCGAAGGAACCGAGGGTTCTCCATCGCGGACTCGATCCGTGAGACTTGGACGAGGTCGGTGCCGATGCCGAGGATCAAGTATTCGCCTCTTCGAGCTTCTCCGCAAGGTCAACAAGGCGAATCTCGTCGCCTGCCTTCTGCTTCAGGCTGGCGTCCAGCATGATTCGACAAAACGGGCATGCGACCGCGATCTCTTGCGCAGTGGTAGCCAAGAGCTCGTCCACGCGGCGGTCCGCAGGGCGTTGGTTCGGCTCCTCCTCCATCCACATCCTCGCCCCGCCTGCGCCACAGCACAGGGTTTTTCGGCCTCGGTGCTCGGGCTCGAGGAAAGGCGACCTTGCGCCCGGCTCCGCGGCCATGGCGCGCAGGAGCGCCGCGTCGCTCCCATCCATGCTCGTCGCCTCCCCGAAGATCGCCCGAGGTGGGTCGGAAACTCCGTTCACCCTGGCAAGGTAGCAAGGATCGTGGAAGGTCGTGCCCCCGATCGCGCCCTGCGCGGGGGCGAGGGCACCTTCTTGCACCAGCCGGGCCAAGAGCTGTGTATGGTGCTCGACTTCGAGGGTCGCGCCAAACTCCCCGTACTCGTTGAGCAGCGTGTTGAGGCAGTGAGGACATGCCGTGACGACCTTGCGCACGCCGTACCGCTCGAAAACGCTCGCGTTCGCCTCCGCTTGGCCTTGGAAGAGGAACTCGTCCCCGGCCCGGCGAGCCGGGTCACCGGTACACGCCTCCTCGTTGCCCAGGCACGCGAAGGAGACCCCTGCCTTCTGCAGCAGTCTCGCAACCGCCTTGGTCGTCCGAACCGCGGCAGGGTCGGTCGCTCCCGCGCACCCGACCCAGAACAGGTATTCGAACTGGGCACCCTCGCGACACAGCGGCACACCCAGCCCCTGCATCCAGTCCTCGCGCCCGCCCTGCACGCCCCAGGCGTGCCCCGTCGAACCAAGCTGCCGCAACATCGTCGCGCCCGTCCCGCTGAACCGTCCCTCCGCCACCAGGTTTCTGCGCACGTCCACGATCAGATCCACGTGCCGGATGAGGACCGGGCAGGCTTCCACGCAGGCGTTGCACGTCGTGCAGGCCCAAAGCGCCTCCTCGCTCACCGTTTCGGCAACGAGGGCACCGGACCGGTTTGCACCTGCGATGTCGGCGACCACCTGCTTGGGGTTGAGCACCTTGCCCGCACCGTGGGCCGGGCACACCTCGGTGCATCGGCCACAAGACATGCAGGCATCGAGGGAGAGCAGGTGCCATCGAGAGTAATGCTCGGCGAGGGCGACCCCTACGCGCTCGGTCGCCTCGACCTCCTCCACTGTGACCCTTTCGAGGTGGCCGAGCGGCCGCTCTGGACTCCCTGCTGCCGATACGATCGCGATCAGGGAGTGCCGAATCCGCATCTGAGGGAGGAAGACCACGAAGGCAAAGAACCAGGCGTAGTGGAACCACCACGTGACAACGTAGGCTGAATCACTCACGGGCGGCATGAAACCGGCGAGCCAGAATCCCACTACGGAGACCGTGTCCCACGTCTGCGGCTGGTTCGCGATCCTCGCGGCTTCGAGCCCATACCCGGTCAAGCCGAGCATCAGGAGGATGCCAAGCGTCGCATAGTCGCGCCAGTCGCTCGTGATAACTCGGTGCGCAATCCCGCGCGACACCTGGACGTCGTGCAGTGACCTTCGCCCAAGGGCCCAGGCGACACCGAGCACGAAGAGCAGTCCGAGAAGGTCGAACGTCGTTTCGTAGACAAGGTAGTACGTCCCTTCGTGGAAGTTCCTGAGACCGACAACCGGCGCGTAGGTGGCTATGGCCAGGAGTGTGGTCGCGAGGAACAAGGAAAGGAAGCCATAGAAGATCGCAAGGTGCATCGGTGCGCCTGACTGCGGCCGGCTCCCTTGAACTTTCTTCTGACCCAGGACGTAGCGGATCACCGAGCCCCAAGGGTCGGGTTTCCACCCGATCGGTTTCCCCTTGAGCCAATGCACCGCCCTACGATAGAGCTGCCACGCCATCACAGAAAGGCAGAGCAAGGTCAACAGGTAGAAGACCGGCTTGGCGGCAGTGCCCTCCATGTGGAGGAACTCCGTGCGCGTCGGCGTCACACCGGGTAGTTTGGCCGCAACGGGGAAGAATTGCCAGGGGTCACGCGCCTGAGATCGGCGAAGGTGTCGGCGGTCCGAGCGCCTGCGCGACCGTCGCCATCGTGCCCCGCGGTAGCCCGCCCGCCCAGCCGACCCATTCGGCCAAGGACGCCTCGTTCTGGAAGGAGCGGTTGTCCTTGCTCCGCGCGAGGTGGACAGCGTGAACCATGCCCCCGGTCAAGTCTTGCGGCCGAGTGGTCTCGGCGGGCCATACCGCCACGCCCTTGGCCACGTCGCTGGCGCACACTGCGGCACCCATCTCCACCAAAAGGTTGAGATAGTCCCCATCGTGCGCGGAACGATTCCCGAACGGAATCCCGATCGAGGGTGCCGCGTCGCTCCCGAGAACCTCGGACCATAGCTTTGCTGACTCCTTGACCTCCGTCTCCACCATGGAGAGCGTCCAGCGGCTCAGGGTCCCGTCCAGGGACGCGGCATCGAGGAAAGTACCGTTCCCGATCTCGTGACCCTCCGCGGCACAAGCCCGCCAGAAGTCGGCGCGCTCGACGAGCCGTCTGGGATCCACCCAGAACGTGGACGGGACAGAGCTCCCCGATAGCGCCGAGCGAAACGGTTCGACCTCCACGCCCGTCGTGGCGTCCACCATCAGGCTCACCTTCCAGAGCCCGCCCCGAGAGGCCGAGTCCATATCCGCATCATAGCAGAACGCGGGACTACGTTCCCCTGGTATCTCCATACAGTTCGATGTGCAGCCGGGGACAAAGCCGCCATCCCCTGGCGAGGGCAAAGGGCGCTAGGATCGGTAGCCCATCGCGGACGGCCTGGCGCGTCGTGCCCTCCGGCATCAAGAGGACCCGGTCTGGCCTCGCCCAGCCGATCGCTTCCACGAGCCCCTCGATCTCGGCCACGTCAGCCTCGGCCGTGGACGTCTGAACCACGAACTTCAACTGACAATCGTAGCGCGCGGTGAGCTTGATCAGCGGGGAAAGTTCGGTGCGAATCGTCTCGTGCCGGTTCGCTTCGGCGCCCGCCGGCGTGGAGTTTCCGAGCTTCGGGCTCACCGACATCAGGTCGCAGGGGAGGTCTTGGAACACCGTCCCCGCCGTCTCGACCGTGATGACGTGACCACGGTCCGCCAATTCACGGGCAAGCAAAACCGTGGAGGGAAAGAGCATGGGCTCGCCCCCAGTGAGAACGACGTGCCGCATTTTGAGGCCCACGATCTCCGTGACAATGTCCTCGACGGCTCGCACGGGCCCTTCGGGCCGCCAACTCGCATAGGGCGTGTCGCACCACGAACACCGCAGATTGCACCCCGAGACCCGGACGAACGCGCTGGGGATGCCTGCCCAGATTCCTTCGCCTTGGATGCTCGCGAAAACCTCGGCGACCCGTAGCGTGCTCAACCCTCGCTCCGAGTCTCTCCTCTTGCAGGATCGGACATCCCTAGATCGGCAAAGGCCCGAGCGCGGATCGTGCAGGCGTCACAGGCCCCGCAGGGCTCTCCGTGCGCCCCAGGGTCGTAGCACGAATGCGTCCCGGCAACATCCACTCTCAACCGAAACGCTTCCCTCACGATGGTCGCCTTGTCCAAGAGGAGCAACGGTGCCACGACCTTGAGGTTCCGACCTTCGACGCCAGCCTTCGTGGCGAGCCTGGCCAGTGACTCGAACGAGCGCAGATACTCGGGCCGACAGTCCGGGTAGCCGCTGTAGTCCACTACGTTCGCCCCGAGGAAGATCGCCTCCGCGCCGAGAACCTCGGCAAGGCCGAGGGCCAAGGAGAGGAAGATCGTGTTCCGTGCCGGTACATAGGTGACCGGTATCCCTGGAGAAGGGTATTCGTCCTTCGGCACCTCCGCGTCCCCGGTGAGCGCGGAGCCGCCGATCGCCTTGAGGTCGCACCCCACCACACAGTGGGAAGCACAGCCTTGTGCCAATCTCCTTGCGGCCTCGATCTCGATGGCGTGACGCTGGCCATAGTCCACCGTAAGGGCGTGGCACTCGAACCCGGCTTCCTCCGCGAGGGCCAGCGTCACCGCCGAGTCCAGTCCCCCGCTCAGAAGGACGACCGCCCGTGGCACCCCGCTCACGCCTCGCCCGCGATGGCGACCACGAGGGGTTGCTGGCGGCTCGTCTTCTTGATCGAGACTCGGACCGCTTCCGCCATTTCCTTCTCGACGGTCGCCTTGTCCCCGAGCTCGGCCGGGCTCAGGTCCTCTAGGGCGTCACACAGGTCGGACTGGGCCCGATCCACGACCGACTCCGGCACCGCCAGACCCCGTACCTCGAGCCGGGGCCGCGAGACCACTTCCCGCCTCTTGAAGTCAATGCTGACCGAGGCTATGGCTACACCATCGTGACCCAAGGCTTGGCGCTCCTGAATCGTCTTGGAGTCCACCGCCATGTTCGTGTTCTGGTCAATCAGGACGTCGCTGGCCGGGACGCTGCCACGGGCCACGTCCGCGCTCTTCTCACTGATGACCAAGGAGTCCCCGTTTGCCAGTGTGAACATTCGGTGACGGGCATGGCCCATGCCCTCCGCCATCTCGCAATAGAGGAACTGGTGCCGCGCCTCACCGTGGACCGGAGCGAGATAGAACGGCTTCGTGAGGTTGATCATCGCCATCAGCTCCTCGCGGTATGCGTGGCCGCTGACGTGGATCGGGGGGTCGGGATCCACCAAGACCACCGCACCCAAGTTGAAAAGCCGGTTCACGGTGCGCCATATCCCGGCCTCGTTCCCAGGTATGGGGCGAGCCGAGTAGAGGACCGTGTCGCCGGGACGGATCTGCAGCTTGGAATACTCCCCACGCGACATCTGGGTGAGCGCGGCCATGGGCTCGCCTTGACTCCCGGTCGCGATGACACAGATCTCCTCAGGCCGGTACTCCCGCAGCTCTTCCAAGCGAACGTGGGTCTTCGGCGGCACGTTGAGGTAGCCCAACGTGCGGCAAAGGGCGATCGTCGCCTCCATGCGGCGGCCGGTCACCGCGACGACCCGCCCGGTCTCGTGGGCAACGTCGAAGATCTGCTGCATCCGGTGGATGTTGCTCGCGAACATCGTCGTGAGCACCCTCCCCTTCGCCTTGCGGAAGGCGTGACGGAGCCCGTCGGTGACCGTGGACTCGCTCGGGCCCCACCCTGGCCGCTCCACGTTCGTAGAATCGCTCAGGAGTAGGACCACCCCCTCGTCCGCGAGCTTCGCCAAGCGACCGACATCGGTCTGGAACCCGTCCACGGGGGTGAAGTCGAAACGGAAGTCCCCGGTGAAGAGCACGATCCCGTGCTCGGTTCGCACCGCGAGCGCGTTGCTCTCCGGGATCGAGTGGGTCACCCGGACGAACTCCACCGAGAGCTTGTCCAGCTTCACGGTCTCCCCGCTCGCGACCTCTCGGATATCGGGGTCGGTCAGGTTTGCCCGCTCCGCGAGCTTGGAACGGACCATGGCGCTCGTGAGCCGCGTGGCGTAGATCGGGCAGTCAAGTCTGGAGAGGAGGTAGCCCAATGCGCCCACGTGATCCTCGTGGGCGTGGGTGAGGAACACCCCCTTCACCTTCTCCCGGTTCTGCACCAGATGGTCAAAATCTGGCACTACGATGTCCACACCATAGTGCTCTTCGTGCGGAAAGCTCAGCCCGCAGTCCACGACGATCCATTCGTCGCCTTGCTGGACCACGGTGCAGTTCTTCCCGATCTCGCCCGCTCCACCGAGCGGCGTAATACTAAGTTCGGTCAAATCTGTTTCCTTAGGGCGGGACGCCCCGCCTCTTATTTCTTCTTGGATGCGCGGATCCGGCCCATGGCCCGATCTAGCTCGTGACGGGCTTCGGGCTGGGTGAAGATGGACTCCTCGCCTCGAAGCGCCTTGCGGGCCTCTTCGACCCTTCGCTCCTCGTCCGCAACGTCAACCTCGGCCGCCAGCTTCGCGTCTTGCGCGAGCACGACGACGGCGTCGGGCCTGATCTCGGCGAAGCCGCCGCCCACCGCGACGTGATGGATTTGGTCGTCCGCGTCCGTCACTTCGATCACGCCCGGTTTGAGCGCGATCAGCGATGGCTCGTGTCCTGACCACACCCCGAGATAGCCCGCTGCGGACGGTGCCACCCACGAAGCCGCAGGCTCGTCGAACACGGTCCGGTCAGGGGCGACTACGGTGAGTCGGAACGTATTGGCCACAACGCAAGCATTATGCAGTTTCGGCGCCGCCGCTCCAGGGACTATTCCACGTCGCAGGCACGGTATGCCGCGATCAGCTTCCTTTCCCCGGCTTCCCCGGCCTCCGAGTTCCCGTGCTCCATCCCCAAGATCCCCGTGAACCCCTTCTTGTGAATGTGCTCGAAAACGTTCTTGTAGTTGATCTCCCCGGTCAACGGTTCCTTTCTCCCAGGGTTGTCGCCGATCTGAAAGTAGGCCGTTTCGTCCCATGCGCGGTCAATGTTCGGAATCAGGTTCCCTTCTTGGATCTGCGTGTGATAGAGGTCGTAGAGGATCTTGCAGCTGGGCGAGTCCACGGCACTGCAGATATCATAGGCTTGGCCAATGTCGGTGAGGAACAGTCGAGGATGGTCTCGGAAGTTCAGCGGTTCGAGCACCATGACGAGGCCGTGAGGCTCGAAGACCTCGGCCCCTCGCCGAAGGGCCTCGATGACGTTCGCCGTCTGGTACCCGTGGTGCTGTCGCTCATCGAGAGTGCCCGGCACCACGGTCATCCACTTTGCGTTCACGCGCTTGGCGACCTCCACGGACGCCTTGCACTGGTCCACGAAAGCGTCCGCCTTGCCGCGATCCCCCGTCGTCAGGGTCGGGTTCTGCCAATCAATGTCGTTCGCGACGAAGACCCCCATGCGCATCCCGAGCCTTTCCATCGTGCTTGCGATCTGATCCTGCTCTTGTACGCTTCGACCCTTCATCCCGTTGTCCTCGAGCGCGGTGAAGCCCTCTGCGGCCATGAACTCGAGCTGGGTGACGACGCTATTGCCGCCCAAGTTCTGGAACATCCCAAAGTGAGGGGCAAAGTGCATTCCGAACTTTTCGCCGGAACGATCCTTCGCCACGGCCATCCCCGGAAGCCCGATCCCGGCTGCCGCCGCACCGACCAAGACGTCCCTTCTGCTCACTCCTGCCATCTCACCAAGCCTTCGTCGTGCCCGGCATCGCCACGGCAGGTACCGCCATCGTGCCAAACCCGTGAACGTCGCCGAGGAGGGAGATGTCCGAGCTCATGGCCTCGTCCCATTCGACCTCGAGGCCCGTGTAGGCGGCCATCCGCCCCATGATCGCAGACATCGTGGACTCGGCCACTCGCTTCGCGTCGTTCACCTTCTTCCCTCCGCGGATCGCCGTCACCAAGCGCTTGTGCTCCTGCACATACGGGCTGGGCCGCTCGCCCTCCCAACGCCAAGCCGACGCACCCTTGATGGCAGTGGCGCAGTTCGAGGTGCCCCGAGTGCCGACCACGTGCTCGTTCACGCGGCCGGCAGTCCCGTCAATCTGCCGACACATGGAGAGGAGCCGAACCCCGTTCTCATACTCGAACTCGATGGCGAAGTGGTCGAAGATGTGCCCGTAGGCAGGGTCCGTGCGCACCTGTCTCCCGCCCACGCCCATCGCCTTGACAGGGTGAGCCTGCTGAACCCAGTTGCACACGTCAATGTTGTGGATGTGCTGCTCGCAAATGTGATCTCCCGAGAGGGCAGTAAAGTAGAGCCAGTTTCGAAGCTGCCACTCCACGTCGCTCCATCCCTCCTGGCGTGGATGCATCCAAAGCCCGCCCTGGTTCCAATAGCAGTACATCGCGGTCACGTCGCCGATCTGACCGTCGTGGATCCGCTTCACGCACTCCATATAGGCGGGGTCGTCGCGGCGCTGCGTGCCCGCAACGATGCACAGACCCTTCTCTTCGGCCTTTGCCCCGGAAGCGATCACCGAGCGAATGCCCGGAGCGTCCACGGCGACCGGCTTCTCCATGAAAACGTGCTTTCCAGCATCCACCGCGGCCTCCAAATGCAGGGGCCGGAACCCCGGAGGGGTCGTGAGGATCACGATGTCCACCCCACTCGCGATCACCGCCTTGTAGGCGTCAAACCCTGTGAAGGAGCGATCGTCCGTGACCTGGTACGAACCGCCCAGGGCGTCCTTCAGGGCCTTCTTGGAGCCTTCGAGGCGATCCGCGAAAACATCGCCCATGGACCATAGCACCATCCCTGGTGCGGACTCGAACGAGTCCCTCGCGGCACCGCTCCCGCGCCCGCCGCAACCGATCAAACCCACCTTGAGGGTGTCTTGGCCCTCAAAGAAACCGAATGCACCCTTCGCGGCCACCGCCGCCCCTGTGCCTGCCACCGTCGCCATAAACCCTCGTCTGGATACCATTTCCGATACCTCCGTCCTAGTCTGGCACTTTCGCGGCTACTTCTGCGAGCGGACGAGACGGAATCCGACGTGCTGTCCGTTCGAAAGCCACCATCGGCTCTTCGGGTCCTGCGGGTCGGCCTCGCTCCATGCCGGAGTCTGTTTCTCGCGCGATTGGAAGGAGACTGCCTTGTCGCGGAACGAGCCCCCGCACACCACCGGGCCGTCAGGCGACTCGGCCCATTCGGCGACGTTGCCCAAGCAGTCATGGATCCCCCATGCGTTCGGTTCGAGCTTGCCCACCCGCTGGATCGCGTCGTCCGCGTTCGCCCAGATCCAAGCGTAGTCCTCGATCGGGGACGGGTCCTTTTCGGCGCCGGCCCGAGCGAGGTAGTCCCATTCCGCAACCGTCGGCAGTCGGTAGTGCTTGCCCGTCTTTTGAGAAAGCCATGCGGCGAAGAGAACTGCCGACTCGTGGGTCACGCAGATCGCAGGCGTGCCCTTCATGGCGTGACCGATGAAGATCGCACCGTAGGGCTTGGAAGGGCGGCTCGATGCGTCCACACCCGTGACCTCCTCGTGCTCGGTCAGGTCGGAACGTAGAAACCAGATCTCGAAGAGATCGAACGTGACCTCGGTCTTCATCGCCCACAACCCCTCGACTCCCAGGGCGGCACTGTCCGGAAGTCTGACCATTTCGAACTCGACTAGGTTCTTGGGGAGCTTCTCGGTGTACCCGCCGTCTTGGCTCATCGCCGTCCAAAGGAGAATGCTCGTGATCATCGCCGGGTCCCTTTGTAGAGGTATGGGGCGAGGGAAAGTTACCCGCAAGGCGTAGAATGGCCCGGTGACCCTGGCGCTCGCGCTGGCCCTGACCCAACCCGCCATGGAACGATACGAGTTCACGCAAGCCCACATGGGGATGGCGGTACGCATCGTGCTCTTCTCTAGCTCGCCAGAGCAGGCCGAGGACGCAGCCCGCGCAGGCTTCGCCCGGTTCGCCGAGCTCGATACGATGTTCAGCGACTACCGTGCGGACAGCACCTTGAACAAGATTCTCGCGGCAGCGGACGGAACACCGCAACCCGCGCCACCGGAGATGGTGGAAGTACTGGCGATCGCTCGGCGCGTCTCTGTCCTCACGGAGGGCACGTTCGACGTGACGGCTGGCCCGCTCGTCCGGTTGTGGCGGGAGTCTCGGCGAACCTCCGCGCTCGCGCCTAGAGAAGAGATCGAGGGGGCGCGCAGCTTGGTTGGATACCGAAGGGTCTTTGCGGATCGAACCGCGCAAACCGTGACCATCGTGCCCGGCACCCGAGTAGACCTGGGAGGGATTGCCAAAGGCTATGCGTGCGACCAGGCCCTCCTTGCGATCCAGGCCCGGGGAGTGTTCAGTACTCTCGTCGAGGCGGGGGGCGACATCACCGTCTCCGAGCCGCCTCCTGGCCGTTCAGGCTGGACGGTCTCCCTGGAACACGTCGGCCAGGGCACGATCGAGGTCTCGAACTGCGCCGTCTCCACTTCGGGAGACACCGAGCAGTTCGTCGAGATCGGTGGCGTTCGGTACAGTCACATCGTGGACCCGCGGACCGGCCTCGGGTGTACGACCAGGGTGCAGGCAACGGTCATCGCAAGGCACGGGGAACTGAGCGACCCGCTCGCGACCGCCATCTGCATCCTTGGGCCAGACTCGTGCGAGCGCATCGCAGACCAGTTCGGCGTGCGGTGCTGGGCCGTAAGCCGACGCTAGGCTCGCAGGACGAAGTCGAACGTCCCGGTCTTCTTCTCGCCTTCCGTCCCCATCGTCATCAGGAGCCGCTTGTCATAGATGCCGTCTCGTGCGTTGCCGGGATCGTTCGGGAAGTACAGCTGCGTCGTGAGGGGCTTGCCGTTCGGCGCCTGTACTCGGACGTGGATGTGACGGGTGCGGCCAGGGTACAGCCCCGGCACCACGGTCTCGAACTGGTACTTGCCTTCCTCGTCCGCAAAGACGTGCCCCCGGAACTTGAAGCCCTTGTTGTCGTAGTCGCCCTTGGGGTCGCAGTGCCACACGTCCACGAGCGCCTTGGCGATCGGCTTGCCTTGGGTGTCCACCACCTTGCCCGATACGATCAGGCCGGTGCCCGACACGCCCTCAACCATAAGGTTAGCCTTCTCCGGCGAGTTTCGCTTATAGTACGGCCCTTCAGTCTGCGATGGGGTCGGGTCGTCGTTGTCCGGGATCTCCGGGGTCGGCTCCAGCGTGCCCGCCATCGCCGCCAACGGCGCGAGCGAGGCAACGAAAGGCGCACCGGCCGCAGCCTTCAACAGTCGCCTTCGAGAAACTCCCTTGTGGTTGCCCATGCACCGCATACGCCGCGATGGGCCCAAAAGGTTCCGCAGGTACGATCGCGCGATGATTCCACCGAGCTTCCGTCCGGCTGTGACGGACGCAGACTATGACGTCTGCGCTTCCCTCAGCAGCCTCTACGACCCAGACCAGCCCACCACGAGCAGGGAAATCCGAGACAGCGAAGTCGTCGTGCCGGAAGGCACCCCGCGCCACCGGGAGATCATGGAAGTGGACGGCCGACCCGTTGCCCACATTCGAGCGATCCAGATGTTCTGGAGCGACTCGCCCGATTTGTTCGACGTTCGGTGCAAGGCCCCACGCATGTCACCGGACTGCTTTCCCCTGGGAATGAGCAGGGCGATCGAACTCGCGACCGCAGACGGTGCCAAAACCTTGAGTACCTGGTCGGACGAGCGCTACCCCGAACGGATCGCATGGCTCCTCTCCCAAGGATTTCAAGAGACGCAGCGAAACCCTGTGAGCTTTCTCGACGTGGCCGGCTTCCCTATGGAAAAGTGGCAACCGACCGTGGACAAGTGCCTTGGTTCGGGAATCGAGTTCAAGTCCTACGCCGAATTGATTGCCGAGCGCGGCGAGGCCGCGTACGAGCCCCTCTGGAAACTCGACGAGACGATCATGAAGGACGTCCCCTTGCCCTATGACTGGAAGGGCATCCCGCTGCCGAAGTGGATCAAGATGATCCTCACCGAGGAGAGGCACTGGCCGACAACCATGGTGGCGCTCGAGGGCGGCGAGCCGGTCGGGGAGACGATGTTCTTCCGCAACGAGGTGAACCCCTCGCTCGCGACCACCGGGCTCACCGGGGTCGTGCGCACCCATCGCCGGAGAGGCATCGCGGCCGCGCTCAAAGTGCATAGCATCGGAAACGCGCAACGGTCCGGGGTTCGGAGACTTGGCACCGACAACGAGGAGAACAATCCGATGTTCGGGCTCAACGTGGAACTCGGGTTCCGCGCCGAGTACAACCAAATTGGCTTCGAGCGCAACTAAGCTGGCAGGCTAACCACCTTGCTAGGGCGCGTCGGGGCGGTTCGTTTGCGGTACGTCCTCCGGTGCGATCACCGAGTTCGAAGTCACCCGCGTCGTCTTTTGACCGAACGCGAGTGTAAGCCTCCCCACATGAGAGTAGAGGTTCCATGTCCCGTCATTCCCCATGAGGTGGAGCGATGTGAACGTGACCTTGCCCGCTCTGCACTTCTCGGTCACCCGCGCCCGTGGCGAGAGGAGCCAAGCGACAAGATGGGCCGCTTGTTCGGGGTCGTCCAAGTGGTCGTGCCAGATCCCCGTCCAAACCGTCCCTTCGTGCCCGTCGTCGGTCACTTTGATGTCGAAGCCACCGGGCGAGCCAGTAAGGGTGAGACCCCGCTCGTTGCGGCTCACGACGACTTGCGGGTACTTAGCGACCATCGCCTCGACCGCCTCCAGCACTCGCTTGCCAGCCAGCCCTTCCATCGTTGAGGAGATTGTAGTACCGCGAAACGAAAGAGGCCCGCAAGGCGCGTGCCTTGCGGGCCCGGGAAGTACGGCGGACGGAACTAGACCGCGGCGAGCTTCTTCGCTTTCTCGCGCACGTCGTCCAGCCCACCGCAATAGAGGAAGGCCTGCTCAGGGATGTCGTCCAAATTGCCCTTGATCAGCTCGCCGAAGGCCGAGACTGTCTCGTCAATCGTCACGTAGCGGCCGGGGTTCCCGGTGAACTGCTCGGCGACGAAGTTCGGTTGCGAGAGGAACCGCTCGATCTTGCGGGCTCGGGCGACGATTTGCTTGTCATCGTCCGATAGCTCGTCAATGCCGAGGATCGCGATGATGTCTTGGAGCTCACGGTACCGCTGAAGGATTTGCTGAACCTGCCGAGCCACGTCATAGTGCTCAGCCCCGACGATGCGCGGGTCCAGGTTCTTCGAGGTCGAGGCGAGCGGGTCCACCGCCGGGTAGAGTCCCTTCGAAGCAATGGCGCGCTCGAGATAGACGTAAGCGTCCAAGTGGCTGAAGGTCGTGGCAGGGGCCGGGTCGGTCGGGTCGTCAGCCGGGACATACACGGCCTGGACCGACGTGATCGAGCCCTTGTTCGTCGAAGTGATTCGCTCCTGGAGGAAACCCATCTCGGTCGCGAGCGTCGGCTGGTAGCCGACCGCGCTCGGCATTCGCCCAAGAAGCGCCGAGACTTCGGATCCCGCCTGGACGAACCGGAAGATGTTGTCCACGAAGATCAGGACGTCGCTGCCGACCTCGTCCCGGAAGTACTCGGCCATCGTGAGGGCGGTGAGCGCGACGCGGAGTCGGGCTCCGGGCGGCTCATTCATCTGTCCGAACACCATGGCCGTCTTGTCAATGACCGCCTTGGTGGTACCGTCCGTGTCTTGGAAGGTGGCTTCCTTCATCTCGAGCCAGAGGTCGTTGCCTTCGCGAGTCCGCTCCCCTACGCCGGCGAACATCGAGACACCCGAGGCCTCGACCGCGATGTTCCGGATGAGCTCTTGGATGAGAACCGTCTTGCCCAGACCCGCACCTCCGAAGAGACCGACCTTGCCTCCCTTGTTGAAGGGGACGAGGAGGTCCACGACCTTGAGGCCGGTTTGGAGCAACTCGACCTTCACGCTCTGCTCGGCGAATCCCGGCGGGTCACGGTGGATCGGTAAGCGAGCAGAGGCCTCTACCGGTCCGCCATTGTCAATCGGATCGCCCAGCAGGTTGAACACCCGACCGAGCGTCGCCTCGCCGACCGGGACCGTGATCGGGCTTCCCGAGTCTACGGCGGAGAGCCCGCGCTTCAAGCCGTCGGTACTGCTGAGCGCGACGCACCGAACCATGTCGTCGCCCAAGTGCTGGGCGACCTCGACGGTCAGATTGATGTTCCGCTTCTCATCGGCGATCTTGATGGCGTTGTAGATCTCCGGGAGACTGCTGGTCGGGAACCTGCAGTCTACAACGGGGCCTGTGACTTGGACGACGGTACCGGTGTTCGACATGGGCGTGCAAAGGCGCGTCCCCTCTGGGGCGACGCGCAGAGTGTACACCGGTGCCTGGCCGCAGTTGGGACACTCGCCAGGATCGCGAGGTTTCGGTCCCCGGTCTCGCGCAGGGGGCTAGGCGGTGGTCAGCCTCTCGTCAAGACGGATACAACGACGCACCCGCGCTCCTTTCGCGCGCGGCCCTAATCTCCAAGCCATACCAAGTACCCCTCTCCGGTGCTATCTCGCCACCTCCCTCGTGGCGCCTCCCTGCGCGATGGGGGAGGTCGGTGAGCGGAGCGAACCGGGAGGGGGTTCCGGAGCGCGACTTCAACGCGCCGCCTTCCTTGTCAACAGCGCGCAACGGACCCGCCCATCCTCATGTCGTCAGATCGTTCTGCGCGTTGCAAAGCTCCGCCGCAGCAAAGTCGAGCACCGAGGTAGGGATCGGAATGGGCAGGGACGGTCGCCCCGACCCTTTCCTTGCGAGGAGGCGGGAGTCGTAATGGGTCACCTGGACAGTCCGAGGAATGGGAGTCCCGGAATCGTTGCGAGGTCGTCCGGGATGCCGTTTCGGGTAGTCTTTAGCTCGATGCTCGGCCGTGCCAGGACGCTGCTCGCCGTTCTTGGAGGGACGGTTCTCGTGGTTGCGGTCGCGGCCCCGCCCGCTCCCGCACCGCAAAAGTCTTCGAGAAAGATCGAATACGGGCGCGACGTTCGGCCGATCCTGAGCCAACGGTGCTTCAAGTGCCATGGCCCCGACGCCGCGATCGCCAAGACGAACGGTCTTCGGCTCGACCTCGCCGAGGACCTCACGCGCGACCGCGGCGGCTATTCGGTGGTCGTCCCAGGCAAGCCGGACGAGTCTTGGTTGATCGCCAGGGTCACGGCTGACGAAGCCACGCGCATGCCCCCCGCGAGCGACTCGAAGAAGGGGCTGAGCGAGGAGGAGATCGCAGTCTTACGAGCGTGGATCGAGCAAGGTGCCGAAGTCAAGCCGCACTGGTCGTTCGTGCCGCCGGTCGAGCCGAAGGTGCCGAAGAACGAAGGGCCGAAGTGGGGTAGGAACCCCGTGGACGCCTTCGTCCTCGCCGGTTTGCGCGAGCACGGCCTTGAACCCGTGCCCGAGGCGGACCGGCACACCCTCGCGCGGCGAGCCGCCCTCTCGCTCACCGGGCTTCAACCCGACGAAACGTTGCTCCGCACTTTCCTTCAGGACACGCGAAAGGACGCATACGAGCGATACGTAGACCAACTGCTCGCGAGCCCGCGTTATGGCGAGCACGTTGCGAGGTACTGGCTCGACGCCGTACGGTATGGCGACACCCACGGCCTGCACCTTGACAACGAACGCTTGGTCTGGCCTTACCGCGACTGGGTGGTGGATGCTTTCAACGAGAACCTACCTTTCGACAAGTTCACAGTCTGGCAACTCGCGGGAGACCTCGTGCCCAAACCCACGACCGCGAGTCGCCTCGCCACCGGCTATGTCCGAATGAACCCCACGACGAACGAGGGGGGGGCGATCGAGGCCGAGGTGTTTGCCCGAAACACCTTCGACCGGGTAGACACCACGAGCACGGTGTTCCTCGGGCTCACTGTGGGTTGTGCCCGTTGCCACAGCCACAAGTTCGACCCCATCACGCAGGAGGACTACTTCCGGCTGTACGCATATTTCAATAGCACGAAGGACAAGCCGCTGGACGGCAACCTCCTCACCCCTGAGCCTGTCCTCCCCGTGCCCTCGCCGGAGCAAGCCGCACAGCTCACAAGGATCCGTAACGAGCAGATCTCCCTGCTGAAAGCAGTCCGGGCTTCTGACCTTTCACGTTGGTCCGAGACGCTCCAGAGCGACCCGCCCTCGCCGGGGCCATGGGAAGTCTCGCAGAGCTACCCGGCTAAGGATTTCGACACTGCCTTTGCCTCCGAGCTCGGGCCTGAACCGGGCGGGGCGGAATCCAATGCGACGTGGAAGCCGATTGAAGTCCCGCTCGGCAGAGTCAAAGAAGGGATTGGGGGGCGAGAGAACGCCGCCGTCTTCTTGCGGACCGTGCTCACCGCGAAGAAGGAAGGCAAACAGACCTTCCTGCTCAGCTCGGACGATGGTGTGAGAGTTTGGGTCAACGGTGCTAAAGTCCACGAGAACAAGGTGCTTCGTGGGGCAACCGCCCCCCCTGATACGGTCGAGACTAGCCTCAAACTGGGTGCCAACGAGCTTCTGATCGAGATCGTGAACAGCGGCGGGCCCGACGGTATCTATGTCCTCTTCGAAGACCCCTTACCGGCCAAGGCCCGCGACGCGGCCAAAGAGCAAGCCAAGGATCCTAGCGGCCATGCGCTCACCAAGCTCTACCTCGGGTCCGGCCCAGACACACCGGCCGCGGTGCGCTACCGCGCCCTCGTCACCGAGGAGGGAAAGATTGACGCCATGGTGCCTCGGTCGCTTGTCGCCGAGGAAGGGCCGACCGTCCCCGCTTATCTTCTAAGACGGGGCGAGTACGACCAACCTCAACAAGAGGTAAAGCGCGGACTGCCCACGTTCTTGGGCGAACTCCCCGCGAGCGAACCGAACAACCGGCTCGGCCTCGCTCATTGGCTCGTCTCGAAGCAGAACCCTCTCACAGCCAGGGTCTTCGTGAACCGAATCTGGCAACAGCACTTTGGAACGGGGATCGTCAAGACGTCGGAGGACTTTGGCAGCCAAGGGGAGTGGCCCGTGGACAAACCCCTCTTGGATTGGCTCGCCGTCCGTTTCGTCAAGTCGGGCTGGAACGTCAAGGCCCTCCACCGCCTGATGGTGACGAGCGCAGCGTTCCGACAGTCCTCCAAGATCTCGCCTGCGGCCCTGTTGACCGACCCAGAGAACCGGCTCCTCTCGCGGGGCCCGTCCTTCAGGCTCGATGCGGAGGTCATTCGCGACCAAGCCCTGAAAGCAAGCGGGTTGCTCGTCACGTCAGAGGGGGGGCAGGGTTTCAAGCCATACCAGCCCGAAGGGCTCTGGGAGGCGATCGCGTTCCTCGAGAGCACGACCTCGAAGTACACCAAGGACACTGGGCCTGAGATCTATCGGCGAAGTCTCTATTTGTTCTGGAAGCGCACGAGCCCGCACCCTACCATGCTCACGTTCGACGCCCCGATGCGCGAGACGTGCACCGTGCGGCGCTCCAGGACCAACACCCCGATGCAAGCCCTCCTCACGCTCAACGAGGATGCCTACCTCGAATCGGCAAGGGTGCTCGGACAGCGGCTCGCCCAAGAGAGAACGAGCGACCACGATCGTCTTTGCAGGTTGTTCGAGGCCACGCTCTGCCGGGAACCCAAGCCCGACGAGATGGAGCTACTTCTTGGCGCGATCGAGCGTTATCGGGCCCGGTTCTCAGCCGCGCCCGACCAAGCTGAAGCACTGCTGAAGGTCGGCGATTACCCCCCTCCCGCTGAAGACGTGGCCGCCGAGTCCGCCGCATGGATGCTCGTCAGTAGCACGGTCATGAACCTGCACGAGTTCCTCAACCTCCCCTGAGAGCACCCCATGAACCCTATCCGTGAATTCGAACTGGCGCTCACCCGCAGGCAGCTCTTCGGCCGCGCGGCCCTGGGTGTGGGAACCGCCGCCCTCGGCAGGCTGCTCCTCGCGAGTGGGCTCCCCGCGACGCCTGGCGCTCAGCGCCATCCCGCCGAGGGCTTCCTCACGGGCCTCGCCCCCAAGGCAAAGCGCATCATCGTCCTCTTCATGAACGGCGGGCCAAGCCAGATGGACCTGTGGGACTACAAGCCGAAGCTCGCCGAAAAGTTCGACACCGACTTCCCGGAGGAGATCCGGATGGGCCAGCGCCTGACCACGATGACGAGCGGCCAGCAAAGGTTTCCCGTCGCACCCTCGATCTACAAGTTCAACAAGCACGACAACCAAGCCGACGGGGTGTGGGTGAGCGAACTCCTGCCGCACACGGCGAGCGTGGTCGGGGACCTCTGTGTCGTAAGATCCATGTGGACGGACGCGATCAACCACGACCCGGCCGTGACCTTCATCCAGACTGGCAGCCAGCTCCCCGGCCGACCGAGCTTCGGCTCCTGGGTCAGCTATGGCCTCGGCTCGATGAACGAGGACCTCCCTACCTATGTCGTGCTCCACAGCAAGGTCTCGAACGGCAAGGTGGACCAAGCGCTCTTCACCCGCCTCTGGGGCAGCGGGTTTCTGCCCAGCGAGCACCAAGGCGTCGCGCTGCGTCACACCGGCGATCCCGTGCTTTACCTACGTGATCCCGATGGGATGGATCGCAAGTCGCGCCGGGAGATGCTCGACGATATCTCCGTCCTCAACCAAGGGTACTTCCGCGAGATCGCAGACCCCGAGGTGACCGCGAGGATCGAGCAGTACGAGATGGCCTACAAGCTCCAGACCAGTGTGCCGGAGCTCATGGACCTTTCCAAGGAACCGAACGAGGTCTTCGAGCTCTACGGCGAGGCGAGCAAGGAGCCCGGCACCTTCGCCGCGAACTGCCTCCTTGCGAGGCGGCTTGCCGAGCGCGACGTGCGCTTCATCCAAATCTTCCACCGTGGTTGGGATCAACACTCCAATCTCACCGGTGACCTTCCCTCGCAGTGCAAGGACGTGGACCAAGCCTGCGCCGCCCTGGTGAAGGACCTCAAACGGACCGGGCTGCTCGAGGACACGCTGGTCGTGTGGGGGGGCGAGTTTGGCCGGACCGTCTACTGCCAGGGCGCGCTGAGCCGGGAGAACTATGGCCGAGACCACCACCCGCGCTGTTTCACCATGTGGTTGGCCGGCGCAGGCGTGAAGGCCGGCACCGTCTACGGCCACACCGACGACTACGGCTACAACATCGTGGACGGGAGCGGGAACGTGGTCACTCCCTCCGTGGACGAGTGGGTGCCAGGGACGGTGCACGTACACGACCTCAACGCGACCCTGCTCCACCTCTTGGGCGTTGACCACACTCAGCTCACGTACAAGTATCAAGGCAGGGACTTCCGCCTGACCGACGTCCACGGCCACGTCGTTCACGACATCCTCGCCTAGGACGCACAACCGACCTGTGGACGGTACTATCGGGAGTATGTTGGCGGCTCTCCTCGGCTCGCTTGCGATCCACGCACAGACGGCCCCGTGGACCCAACTCTTCAACGGCAAGGACCTTACCGGTTGGACGGCAAAGATCAAGGGCTTTCCGGTGGGAGAGAACTACGCGGACACCTTTCGCGTCGAGGACGGCCTCCTCAAGGTCCGATACGACCAATATAAGGGGGAGTTCAACGGCAGGTTCGGCCACTTGTACACCAACCGAACCTACTCGCGATACCGCCTCCGGGCCGTGTACCGCTTCGTGGGCGAGCAGTGCCTTGGCGGGCCAGCGTGGGCCTGGCGCAACAACGGGCTCATGATCCACAGCCAAGCCCCGTGGTCCCTGACCTTGGACCAGGAGTTCCCGGTCTCCATCGAAGTGCAGCTGCTCGGCGGTGACGGCAAGAACGAACGGCACAACGTCAACCTCTGCACTCCGGGCACCAACGTCGTCTACCAGGGCAAGCTCTTCCTCGCGCACTGCATGGACTCAAGCTCGAAGACGTGCCACGGGGACGAGTGGCACACGGCCGAGGTCGAAGTGGACGGTAGCGCGCGAATCCGCCACTACCTGGACGGGGAGCTCGTTCTCGAATACACCGAGCCACAACTCGACGAGCGCGACGAGACCGCGAAGCCCTTCCTCATCGGGGGGTGGAAGCTCTTGGACAGCGGGCACATTGCGATCCAGGCCGAAAGTCATCCGACCGACTTCAAGTCCATCGAAATTCGGCCGCTGTGACCTAGCCCTGGTCACAGGTCGGCAACCCGAGGTCGCTTCGCCATGTATACTTTGCGCCTCTGGATCGCGCTCTGGTGATCCGGGCAGTAGCGCACACAGGGACACACCAACGATGTTCAAGAGGTTTTTTGCTTGGCTCAAGGCGGTTTTCAACCGCGGAATGGATAGCTTGGAAGATCCGGAAATCATGCTGGACCAAGCCAGAAGGGACATGCAGCAGGCCCTCATCGCGAACCGAGAGAAGGCTGTCCAAGCGATCACGCAGAAGAACCGGCTCCAAGGCATGCTCGAAGAGGCCGAGCGGAAGTCCGCCCAGATGGAGGCCCAGGCCACGACCGCGCTCAAGAAGGGCGACCGAGAGCTCGCCAAGAACTTCCTGCGCGAAAAGGCGACGACCGACGCTACGATCACAACGCTGAAAAGCACCTATCAAGGCGCGGTGGAGACCGTCGAGCAAGTGAAGGTCGCGATCAAGCGCCAAGAGGAGGAGGTCCGACGCAAGACGGCCGAGGCGCTTGCGCTCAAGGCCCAGTGGAAGCAGTCGCAGATTCAATCCTCCATCACCAAAGCCCTCGAAGGGCTGACCTTCGAGAACGAGTTCGAAGGCAGCTTTGCCGCCGCCAGGGAGAAGATCGCCGACAAGCAAGCGGAGGCAGCGGCGCGCCAGGAGATGTTCTCCGGCTCCGTGCAGGGCAAGATCATGTCCATGGAGGACGCAGCCATGGACGCTGCCGCCGACGAAGAGCTCAAGAAGCTCGAGGAGCGGCTCGGGCTCGGTGCCGAGGCGACGGCGGAAGCCGCGCCCCAAGTGGACGCGACCGCCGACTCGGCCGCCGACGCCGAGCTGGACGAGTTGGAAAAGAGGCTGCAGCAAGGCCAGTCCTAGGCCCTTTCGCCGAGCACATAGGGAACTTTCGGCGGTCGTCGTACTATACATACGCAAGGGGATGCGTTCCGCGCATTCGCCGACGTTAAGGAGACAACCATGTACAAGCTTCTCATTGCTGCCGCGGCTCTCGCTGCCTTCGCCGTCCCCGTCATCGCCATGCGCACGGTCGAGTCCGGCCTCAAAGCAGGCGAGTCGGTCACACCGTTCCACCCCAGCCACGTCGCGGGGCCGCTCGCCGGCACCAAGAACTGCTTCCCTTGCACCTTCCAGGCCCGACCCGCCGTTCAAATCTGGGTCAATGGCGAGACCGATGAGAATATCATCGCGCTGGCCAAGAGCCTCCAGATGAACATTGACTCGCACAAGGACGCCGAGTTCAAGGCGATGATCGTGATGGTCGGGATGAGCACGGACTGCACCGCCTGCAACGGCCACCTCACGAAGATCGCCGAGAAGAGCGGAGTGAAGGACGTCGCGTTCGCCGTGATCGGTAAGGACGACCCGAGCGTCGCGAAGTACAAGATCAACCTCGACAAGGAGGTCAAGAGCACCCTCATCGCCTACAAGGACTGGAAGGTCCAGGCGAACCTGGTCAACGTCCCCGCCGACGAGAAGGGCTGTGGGATGATCTGCGACACGATCGCCAAGCTCACGAAGTAGCGCGTGCAAACCTCGCCGGGCCAACCTCGAAGCCAAGGGGTTGGTCCGGCACTGTTCTAAACTTTGCCTACCCTCGCCTTCCTCGCCGCTCTCGCGGTTCTAAACCCAACCTCGGGGTTGGAACGTGGCGAGTATGTAGTCGCCTTCGAGCCGCACCACGTGACTGGCCCCTTCGCGGGAACCGAGACCTGCCCGGTCTGCACCTTCCCCTCCAACCCAGCCGTGATGGTATGGGTGCGGGACGAGAGCGACCGTAACCTCCGGGCCCTCGCGGAGACCCTCGAGCATAGAGTCGAGACCTCGAATCGCAGACTTCAAGGGACGGACCGCCTCGTCGCCTTTCTCGTCTTCCTCGAGTCGCCAGAGAACGACCAGGCCAGGCTCACCCGGCTCGCTTCGGAAGCCGGCCTTCACTCGGTCTCGCTCGCGCTCATCTCGCCGAGCTCACCGGCCGTCACCTCGTTCGAAATCAACCTCGGCAAGTCCGTTCGGACGACCACCCTTGTGTACCGGGAGGCGGTAGTCCAGTCGAATTTTGTGAACCTAGCCCCGGCCGAATTCGGTCGCTTCGAATCCGCCATAGACGAGGCCCTCGGAAAATAGGTATCCCAGAAGCAGCCCCATGAACGGACGCGGGTTGCCAGTGACTGTGACCGAGAGGCTGAAGCAGCTCCCTACCTCGCCAGGCTGCTACCTTTATCGAGACGAGAGCGACGCTGTCCTCTATGTAGGGAAGGCCATCAACCTTCGCAACCGGGTGAGGAGCTACTTCCAAGCCAGCGCAAAGCACGGGCCACGAATCCAAAGGCTCGTGAAGCGGACACGGGACATCGAGTGGATCGTTGTCGAAACGGAACTCGAGGCCCTGGTTCTTGAGTGCAACCTCATCAAGAAACACCGGCCACCCTTCAACGTGCGCCTCCGTGACGACAAGAGCTACCCGTTCATCGTCGTCACGAAGGAGGCGTTCCCCCGCGTCCTCTTCACTCGAAACCCGAAGCGGGGACAGGGCAAGACGTTCGGGCCCTACTCTAGCGCGTATGCCGTTCGGGACACGCTCAAGCTCCTTCACAAGGTCTTTCCCCTCATCCCGTGCGGCAAGAGTTGGAGCGGCCGCGAAGAACAAAGGCCATGCCTCTACTTCCATCTGGGTCAGTGCCTTGCACCCTGCGCGGGAATCGCCGATAGGGAGCAATACCTCTGCGTGATCGGTCAGGTCGAGCGCTTCCTGAAAGGCGACGGCGAGTCCCTCGTGGCCGAGATGGAGCAGGAGATGACGCTCGCCGCAGATGCGGAGCAGTTTGAGAAGGCGGCCGAGCTCCGAGACCGGGCCGCAGCCGTCCGCCACGTGCTGGAGCGGCAGAAAGTGCTCAGCTCCGACGAGGTGGACCGCGACGTGGTAGCGGTCGTCAAGGACGAAAGGATGGCCGCCGTGCAGGTCCTCTATGTGAGGAACGGCAAGCTGGTCGGTCAGCAGCAGTTCGTCTTGGACGGCACCGCCGACCGCCCCCCTGGAGAGCTGGTCCAAGAGTTCGTAAAGCAGTACTACGCCGACGCTCCGGAGGTCCCTCGCGAAATCCTCCTGCCTGCCGAGTTCGAGGAACGCAAGATCGTCCAGCAATGGCTACGACAAAAGCGGGGCTCCGCAGTGACGCTCGAGGTGCCCCAGGGCGGCGAGGGCCTTGGGCTCGTGGACATGGCCGCCGAGAATGCGGCCGAGTCCCTCAAGGTCTATGCGACCGAGCTCGCCAGCCGAGAGGCGTGGGGGGAAGAGGCGGCCGCCGTGCTCGCGCAGGAGCTGGGGCTCCCCTCGCCCCCCCGGCGCATCGAAGCCTTCGACATCAGTAACGTGCAGGGCACGGCGCCCACCGCCTCGATGGTCGTCGCCCAGGACGGGGCCGCCGCAAAGTCCGAGTACCGACGGTTCAAAATCAAGTGGCACCCCGAGAGCCCAGACGACTTCGCGATGATGGGAGAAGCCGTGACGCGGCGCCTTCGCGCCTACCTCGACGGCGACCCCAAGTTCTCCGTCCTTCCCGATCTGATCGTCATTGACGGGGGAAAGGGCCAACTCGGAGCCGCACTCGCGGCCAGTGCTTCGCTGGGGCTGGAACTCCCGATGGCGGGCCTGGCGAAGAAGCAGGAGATCCTCTACGTGAGGGTCGGGGACGGGTACAAGGAGATCATCCTCCCGATCGGCTCACCTGCCCTGGTCCTGCTCACCCGGCTCCGGGACGAGGCGCACCGATTCGCCCTCACCTACCACCGTAAGCTCCGGGACAAGAGGATGCACGGGAGTGTGCTCGACGAGATCCCAGGGATCGGCCCGCGACGTAGGCGGATGCTGCTCCGGTCCTTCGGCTCGATCGCCGCGATCCGCCATGCCACGGTCGAGCAGATCGCGGCGGTGCCAACCCTCACTCGCCGACAAGCCGAAGTGATCCACGAGTTCCTTGCTATCGAGTAGAGGGTAACTTCACTACTGGAATCGTGCACATCCATGTCCGAAAGGTCGGTTCTCGCGGCCCGGACCCCTTGGTGGCCTTGGCCAAGTTCTTTGCATATGTGGCCCTCGCGCTGGCCCTGTTTGGGATCGGCACCTCCGTGTGGACCAAGTGGGACGTCGGTCGAAAGGGAGAAAGGTACATGGTGGTCTCCAGTAGGAGCCCCGGCGACGACCTCTTCTTCCGAGAGTTGGCTACCCAGACCGCGGTCTTCCGATACACCCGCGCCGGTTCCGCCCTTGCGACGGAGCTTCGACGCCAAATGCCGTTCCAGGGCCGCCTCGCCGTCTACACGGAGCGTGGAGGTAGGACGGTCTCGGTCAGCACGTCCATTGCCGACATCGCCAGGGCCACGGAAGCCGGTACCCGGTCCGTCGAGTCGCAACGGCTTCCCGCCGTGTACTTGGGTACGGTCGCGGGTGCAGCGCTCGGAATGCTGCTCGGCCCCTCGCTCTGGGTTTTCCCCGCAGGGCTGACCGTCGCCGCTGGCGCGGCAGTCCAAAAGTTGGTGGCTGGGTGTCCGACCTGTGAGCCATCCTCTTACATGGGAGTTCGGGTCGAAGCCTTGGGGGCGGGCGTCCTCACCGCAGCAGCGATGGCCCTGGGCGCGGGGTTCGTCACACCGGTGATTCTCGCCCTGCTCACGTCGCTCACCATACTCGGGCAGGTTGCAGCCACTCTTGCGGCGGGAACGGACTGTGTCGCATGCTCTGTGGTCGCGGGGGGATGTTCGCTCGTCTCTTTCGCTTTCGCTTCCCGAGAAGCAACCCCCTTGAGCCGCAGGCCTTGGACCGTCGTCCTGTCGCCGCTCGTCGTCGCCGCAGCCTGGCTTCTCACACCTCGAACCCCGGCGCCTGCGACCGCGGACCTGCTTAGGTCTTCAACCAGTTGGTTAGGAAAGGACTTGCGCGAGCTAGGGGATTTCGAGATCCCGAAGAAGGGCCGCAGGCTCGTCATCGTTTGGTCTCGCGGGTGCCGACCTTGTGCGGAGGCTCTGGAGCGGCTGGCTCTCGAGCCTGAACTCAGTCCAGACCCCTACTTGGGGCTGCCCCCAGGCGGGTCCGTTCTAGCAAGGGGGGAGAAAAGCGTCCAGCTTCGCGGGATGCTGGATCAAACCCCTGCATTCTTCGTCGTGGACGAGCGAGGGACCGTCATGAGCGAATACAAAGGTTGGGCGTTCGACGAGGGTTGGGAAGATCAGTTCGTGAAGACCTTGCTGCACGACCTAGGTTCAACGGACTGACCAGCCACGGCTAGAAAAAGTCAAAAAAAAGAACAAAGGACTGAACCCATTCGGTAGAACATAGCTGGAGGTATTTCCAAAGTACGCAACGTAGAGTCGTCCTAACGTTCTGCGCCTTGGCGTGTGCCCTGACCATGGTCCACGCCCAGCTCCAAGATGCTTGCGAAGGCCGGACGCAGGTCGCCAACCGAACGGTTCACACCTGCAACTACACCGGTTGTGGAGGCAATCAGTCCAAGGGCTACACCTACAGCCAAATCTGCACGACCTGGTGCTGCCCGAACGGACAGGGCCAATATGACCCGGCCACGTGCGTAGGAACCTACAACACGGGCAAGTGTTGCACCGCGGGTGGCGGTGCGACGACCCCGAACTTCCTCTGCAACGCGAACTAGGCGCGTGGGCATGGACCAAGCAAGGTCGCCGGGGAGTGCTTTGAGCGGGGCAAACCGCGCTTGGCTCCCGGTCGTGACCGTGGCCCTAGGCTTTTTCACGGCCCTGGCGCTCTACAATCTTTGCCTGATCGTCGGACCTGCGATCGCACAGGGAATCGAGGTTCCCTGGGCACCCAGCTTGGGGACAATATGGAACCCAGCCGAGCTCATGCCGGACGCGAGTTGGTTGGTCTGGGCCGTCTTGTCCATCGTCCTGCAACTCGCTGCCGTCTTGCGACGAAGCACGGTGAGGTGGGTTGCGCTCGGGCTCTCCGTCGCAAGCGTCTGTGTGATGGGCGACCTTCGCGCGTTGGTCGGGCCCGCACGCCGCGCTCGCGGCGATCCTCGCACTGGCAATGGGGACAGGCCCAACGCTCGTCGCGCTGAGGACCCAAAAGCGAGCGAAGCCGTGAGCCGGGCGTTCACCCTCATCGAGGTGTTGGTCGTCACGGCGATCCTGGCGATCTTGGCGGCCCTGCTCTTCCCGGTCTATGCCCAGGCCAAGGACTCTTCGTATCGAACTGAGGAGATCTCCGCGATGCGGCAGATCTACCTTGCCTGGCAAATGTACGAGGACACGGTCGGCGACGCGCCCAGGAGCCTCGGAGACATCCCTGTCTCTTCGGTGCCCATAGAGCTCTGGCGCGCCCACCGAGACCCGTTCCGTTCAACCCCTGCGGGTGACTTCCCGGCGGACCTGTTCGTGCAGGAGAGCCCTCGGCGCAGCCCCTTCCGGATCAGCTTCGCCTACCTTCGCGCGTTCGAGGGCCGCTTCACCGGGCACACGTGGCAGTCGTTGCGTTCGGTGCCTTCGGTAGGCTTGCTTTGCTCCGTCTGGAACTCGCGGAGCGAGGGCTGCTCCTATCAAGGTGCGACTAGCGAGCATGGCCCTGTCAGGAACCAAGGAGTCCTCGTCCGGATCAAGATGGACGGCTCCATGAAGCCCGTGCCGCTGCCAAGCCCCAGGGCTTGTGGCGTGGGTGGAAGCTACGAAGAACTCTTCCTCTATGGCCGTTAGCCGAACTAGTTCCTCCCTCGCCTGATAGGTAGGATGAATACGAGGGACCATGGCGAACAGCGACAGTTACCAAACAAGGCGCACAGGTGTTTTCGATGGGCGAGAAGCCGCGTACTTTAGCCTCGAAGCGCTCGTCGAGCAGGGACACAGCATCGAACGGTTGCCCTACTCCTTGAGGGTTCTGCTCGAAAACGTCCTTCGCAACGAGGACGGGGTCAAGGTGAGAAAGGCCGACGTGGACGCTCTCCTCGAGTGGGAGCCCGGGAGCGAGCCCAGCCACGAGATCGCGTTCACGCCGTCCCGCGTTTTGTTGCAAGACTTCACCGGGGTCCCGTGCGTCGTGGACCTGGCGAGCATGCGGGACGCGATCCGAAACCTGGGCGGGGACCCGAACAAGATCAACCCTCTCGCCCCGGTCGAGCTCGTGATTGATCACAGCGTACAGGTTGACCGGTTCGGTATTCCTGGGGCCCTGGACTTCAACCTTTCGATGGAGTTCGAGCGCAACGCCGAGCGCTACGAGTTTCTCAAGTGGGGCCAACAAAACCTGGGCAACTTCGCCGTCGTGCCTCCCAACACGGGCATCTGCCACCAAGTCAATCTGGAACGGCTCTCCAGGGTCGTGTTCGACACAGAGACCCCTGAAGGGAAGGTCGCCTTCCCCGACACCCTGGTCGGCACAGACTCCCACACCACAATGGTCAACGCCCTCGGTGTGCTGGGATGGGGTGTGGGAGGCATCGAGGCGGAGGCGGCGATGCTCGGCCAGCCGTATACGATGCTCGTTCCCCAGGTCGTTGGGTTCAAGCTGACCGGACGGCTCCCCGAAGGCACGACCGCCACCGACCTGGTCCTGGTCGTCACAGAGCTCCTGCGAAAGGAGGGCGTGGTCGGAAAGTTCGTCGATTTCTATGGCCCCGGTGCCGCGAGCATGACGCTGGCAGACCGAGCAACGATCGCGAACATGGCGCCCGAGTACGGGGCGACCTGCGGGTTCTTCGCCGTGGACGGCGAGACCCTGCGCTACCTCCGAATGAGTGGGCGGAGCGAGGAGCACGTACGCTTCGTCGAAGACTATGCCAAGGCGAACATGCTCTGGTGGGATCCGTCCGCACCCGAGGCCACGTACTCCTCCACCCTCACCCTCGACCTCAGTACCGTCGAGCCTTCGGTCGCGGGCCCGAAACGACCCCAGGACCGCTCGCCCTTGAGCCGCGCCAAGGACTCGTTCGCCGCCGCCTTCCCCAAGCGGGACGGTACCGTGGCCACGGACTCCACCCAGTACCTCACGGACGGGAGCATCGTGATCGCCGCGATCACCTCGTGTACGAACACGAGCAACCCGAACGTGATGGTCGCGGCGGGGCTGCTCGCCCGCAAAGCGCGCGAGCTCGGCTTGAAGCCCAAGCCCTGGGTCAAGACGTCGTTGGCACCAGGTTCTCGCGTCGTGACGGAGTATCTCTCGCGCTCCGGCCTCCTTGCCGACCTGGAAGGACTGGGGTTCGGGGTCGTCGGCTACGGGTGTACGACCTGCATCGGGAACTCTGGACCTTTGCCAGAGGAGACGCTGGCCGCGGTTCGCGATCAGAACCTCGCCGTCGCGTCCGTGCTCAGTGGCAACCGCAACTTTGAAGGTCGAATCAACCCCGACGTCAAGGCGAACTACCTCATGTCGCCGCCCCTCGTCGTCGCCTACGCACTGGTGGGAAGCATCGAGGTCAATATCGCGCAGATCCCCTTGGGGACCACTCCCGAGGGCCGCGAGGTGTTCTTGCGCGATGTCTGGCCCACGTCACAAGAAATTGACGCGGTGATCGCCCAACACGTGAACCGCTCCATGTTCGTCGAGACCTACAGCCACCTCTTCGAAGGCGACGAACGATGGAAGGAGATCCAACCCGAGGCTGGCGAACACTATTCCTGGGAGCCCTCGTCCACCTATATCCGAAAGGCTCCTTACTTTGATGACATGCCCGTCGAGTCCGAGGCGGAAGTTGCCCCGCTCACCGGCTTGCGCGCGCTCGCTCTGCTTGGCGACAGCATCACGACCGACCACATTTCACCGGCCGGTGCGATCAAGCTGGATTCGCCCGCTGGGAAGTACTTGGTCGAGAACGGTGTTGACCCGCGGATGTTCAACAGTTATGGCTCCCGACGAGGCAACCACGAGGTCATGGTCCGCGGCACTTTCGCCAACGTTCGCCTTCGAAACGCTCTCGCCCCAGTCCTTGAAGGTGGATTCACGACCGACCCCGTGACGGGGGAGACCACGACCATCTACGAAGCCGCGGTGAACGCGCGGAAAGCCGGGATCCCCCTCGTGGTGATCGCAGGGAAGGAGTACGGTACGGGGTCGAGCCGGGACTGGGCGGCCAAGGGCACCTATCTGCTCGGTGTGCGGGTGGTCATCGCCGAGTCTTTCGAGCGGATCCATCGCTCGAACCTTGTGGACATGGCCGTGCTCCCGCTCGAGTTCATGCGCGGCGAGAGTGCCGCTTCCTTGGGCCTCGACGGCTCAGAGACCTACGAGGTCGTCAGCTTCCCGGAGAACTTTTCCACGGGCTTTCCCGAAGGCACGGTGCGCGTAGTGGCATCGAAGCCCGAGAAGGTCACGGAGTTTTCCACCCATGTGCGAATTGACGTCCCCATCGAGCGGGAGTATTACCGGCACGGTGGGGTGCTACAGTACGTTCTGCGCCAGTTGCTGAATTCATAGCCAGCGGCTGGCGCAAGACGTTGCCATGCGGATGGGAAGGATCTTGGTCTCGCTCCTCGCGCTACTCACGGTCGCTTACCTGCCCCAAGGTGTGAGCGGCTTCTCCAAGGAGGACATAGCGGAGCCCGAACGACCCAAGGCCTACCGTCCGGTCAAACCCTTGGTGAAGCAGATCTCCCAAGGGAACCCGAACGTCTATGCGATCGCGCTGACCTTCGACGACGGGCCCCACGAGGGCTTCACCAACCGACTGCTCGACACTCTCAAGGCGAACCACGTCGTCGCGACCCATTTCCTCATCGGCCGAAACGTCCGAAAGCACCCGGAGCTTGCCCGCAGAATCGCTCTGGACGGACACGAGGTCGCAAACCACGGCATGAACCACATCCGCTCCGACAAGCTCACAGCCAAGCAACTCACTTGGGAGATCGCCCGTGCCAACGATGCGATCGAGTCGGCGACCAAGGTTCGCGCAGCGTTCTTCCGTCCACCCGGTGGCACGGTGGACCCGAGCCTGGTGGAGGTCTCCAATGCGCTAGGCCAGACCGTCGCCCTGTGGACGGTCAGTGCGGGCGACTTCACCTCGCAAGGCAACGAGCCGACAGCAGAGCAAGTTGCCGACCGCGCGGTCGCCGCCGCGAAGCCGGGTGCGATCATGATCCTCCACGACCCGATGGAACCCACGCTGGAGGCTCTACCCAACATCATCCGGAGACTGCGCGCTAAGGGCTACTACTTTGTGACCATGAGCCAGCTTGCGGCGATGCCTGGGGCCGTGACAACGATCCCCAAGTCCATGCCCAGCCCCAAACCGACCACGGTGAGGCCCGTCGTGCCCGAAGGCCCGTCCAGGTAAGATCGAACGTCCCATGAGAGTTCGAAACAAGGAACTGCGCGCGAGGCGACGCCGGAAAGAGAAGCGGATCAAGGAACTGGTCCAAGAGGCGATCGCTGAGAAGAAGGCTGGCAGCAAGTCCGCGAAGTCGGCGGCCAAGCCCGCCACAGCGGAGACCGTGAAGAAGGAACCGGCAAAGAAACCCACCGCGAAGCCCGCCGCGAAGCCCGCTGCGGAGGCCAAGCCAGCCGCCGCCAAGAAACCCGCCGCCAAGAAGACGACGGTGAAAAAGCCCGCAGCCAGCAAAGACAAGCCCGCCGAGTAGCCGCACCATGCGCCAATTCGACCTCGGTCGGCTCGAATATCGGGCGGCCTGGGTTCGGCAACTCGAAGTCTGGCAAGACGTACAGGGCGGTGCGGAAGACACGCTCCTCTTCGTCGAGCACGACCCTGTCTTGACCCTCGGTGCCTCGTTTCATCCCGAGAACCTTCTCTTGCCCCAGTCGGAGTATGAGGCGCGCGGCATCGCAGTCGTCGAGACCGACCGTGGCGGCGACGTCACCTACCATGGGCCTGGCCAGGTCGTCGCCTATCCCGTGTTCGATCTGCGTCGCCATGGCAGCGACCTGCACAAGTGGATGCGGGGCCTCGAAGACGCGGTCATTCTCGCCTTAGGGAAGCTAGGATTGACCGCGTTCCCGTTTCCGCCGCACACCGGGGTCTGGACCGGCCCACGAGACGAGCCTGCCAAGATCGCCGCGATCGGCGTCAAGGTAAAGCGCTGGGTCTCCATTCATGGGATCGCCGTAAATTGCGTCAACGATCTCTCCCCGTTCGGACTCATCGTTCCCTGTGGCATTCATGCCCGGCCCGTCACCCGGCTCGCCGACCATGTCGCGGCCGACCCCGCCGCTTTGCGTAAAGCATTGGCTGAGGCACTCGAGACGACGTTTCCTAGCTAGGCGAACAGACCGAGCGAGCCGAACTCCTTCCCCAAGACTGCCCCCGAGTCGGACGCCATCCAGTCGTCCAGCGCGGTCGCATAGACCTGTCGGAAGTCGGTGGACCACTTGAGGTCGCCCCGCGAGAGGTCGGTGAGGCTCGGAGTCTGACCATACATCCCACCCTTCACCGGCTTGCCCACGAGCACCATCGGGCCTGCTTGCCCGTGATCGGTTCCTTGGCTCCCGTTCTCATAGGCACGGCGGCCGAACTCGCTGAAGCACATCACGGTGACCTTGTCGGCCCGGCCCGCCGCCTCCATCTCGCGCTGGAAGGCAAGCAGGGCGTCGCTCAGCCCTTGGAGCAACTTGGCGTGCTGGTCAGGTTGCCGACTGTGGGTGTCGAACCCTCCTGCGCTGAAATAGACGACCCGTGTCGCCGGCGAGCACATGAGGATATGGGCGATTTGCCGGAATCCCTTGCCGAACGAATCTTCGCCGTAGGTCTGGGCCGGTGACTTCGTTGCGAGCTTGGACTTCAACTCAGTCATCGCATCGAGGGCGGACTGGTTCGCAAGTTGAACGACCCTGAGCGGATCGTCCGGGCCCTTCTCGGAGCCTTGGATCTCGCGCAGTCTCCGCTCTGCATCGGGGTCTCCGACCATGTTCTGAATGTCCGCAAGGCTCGCGAAACAAGGAATCGCGGCCTTCCCTGCGACCAGGGAGCGGGGCTTCTCCACGGAAAGACCCATCCCGACGACCGGGCTCACCGGCCCTTGGTCCATCAAGTTGTCGAAGTGCCTCCCGAGCCAACCGTACTTGAGGGAGCCATCGGGCGAGCCGGTCTGCCAGATCTCCATGCTCTTGAAGTGCGACCGGTCAGGGTTTGGATACCCCACACCTTGCACGAAGGCGACTTTGCCCTCGCGATACAGCTCCGCGATCCCCGCCATCGAAGGGTGGAAGCCCAAACTGTCGGTCGCCTTGATCACCCGATCCTCCGCGATCCCGAGCTGGGGCCGGAGCTCGCGATACTTGGCATCTGCATAAGGGATCAAGGTGTTCAAGCCGTCGTTGCCGCCGGAGAGTTGACAGACGACAAGGACACTGTCCGGAGCGGTCCCGCCGGCGGCCGAGCGGAGCATGTCGGCCCGAGCGACCCGCGCCAGCCAAGGGGGCGCAACGAGCCCCACGGCGATCACGCCTCCGGTCTTGAAGAGGTCTCTACGGCTTACGGGGTTCGACATCGTGCTTCTCCGACAATACAATCATAGTTCAAGACGTCCGCCATAGGTTTCGGTTCACCTTTGGTGCAAAATAGGGCGTGCCGCGGAAGCCTGGTCAGATCGGCTCGATCCTCGCCTCCGTGCTCCTGGCGGGGCTGACCGTGAGCGTTTTTGCGGTCTCCCAGAACCGGGGACCAGTGAGCGCGATCACCCGGTACCACGAGGCCATCGCTCGGAAAGACGGCGAAATGCTTGAGGCCTCGCTCTTGCAACCACCTGACCACCCGGCTTGCCAGGCGCTGACCCAATACGTCTCCCGGCTCCAGCAGCTCAACCCTTCGGTAAGGTTTGTGAATGAGGAGAAACGGGGCCGGCAAGGCCAGATCGTCGCTCTGTACACGGCCCCGACCGGGAGGCCCCTGGCGTTCATCCCCTTCAGCCTAGTCAAAGTGGGCGGGGCCTGGAGGGTGGACGCGGTCGCAACCGTCTCGATCCTGAGGCAAATGTAGGCGCCTCGGGTTTAATTCGAGTGCATGCACCGAAGAGGCCGGGTTCATTGGCTGCTCCTCGCCACGGGCGCGGCCATCGTCGTCTTGGCGGTACTCGCGGCCCTCTCGGCCGAATCACCGGAAGGCGCGGCCCAAGAATTCATGGTCGCTCTCGCGAAGGGCGATGCTACGACCCTTGCGGATCGAAGCTACTTCAAGCCTCCGCGCGAACGGGCCTCGAAGATCGAGTCCTGGAAGAAGACCCTCGATCGCGCCGAGTACTTCCGGTTCGTCTGGAGGTTCAAAGGTTTCACGGTCCTGCCCAACGATCGAGCGACCGTCAGCATGGATTTCGTACGAGACGCAGGCACGAAATGGGCGTATGAGGAGAACTTCAGCCTCGATCTCGTGAAGGACGGCGGCCGATGGAAGGTGGACGTCCTCGGGCTCAGCCGCGAAATGTATCCCGCCCTCCCGCGCTAGCCGTATCCCCTATCGCGGTCGTAAGGCAAGCCATCCCCACAGCCCCCTTCGCCGTCGGGACGGATATGGGCGGACATCACGTCGGCAGTCCCCTGGGCGGCATAGGGGTCGCTCCCGCACACGAGCACGATGTCCCGGTGGTCGAGCTGCGCCATCCCCGTAGGCTGCGAGGGCCAGATCCAAGGCAAGAGCGACTCGGCAGACATATAGTGGTTCACCAAGGCCCTACGAAAACCTGACTTCGACCGGTTTGGCAGCGAGCGGTGAAGGAGGTAGCCGTGAAAGACGACGATCGAGCCAGCGGGCACTTCCACGGGAACCGCGTCCTCCTCACGGAACGGAAACCCGACCGACTCCCACGCACAGTCGAACCGCGCATCCCCGTGCCAATGCATGGGCCAAAGCACACCGGGACGGTGTGAGCCTGGGATCACCCACAGACAACCGTTCTCGACCGTCGCGTCATCGAGCGCGAGCCAAACCCCGGTGAGGGAGCGGTCGCGAGTCGGGATATAGTCCTCGTCCTGGTGCCACGCCTGGCCCGGCTTCCCCGCTGCTTTGACGAACAGCATGGACTGCATGCATTTCACGTTCGGCCCGATCACCTGTCGAAGCACCTCGACGATCGCGGGATCGCTCAACTGGTCGAACATGAGACGCGAGATCTTGTGAGGAAAGTGGATGCAGAGCGTCCGCGCAAGCACGTCCGAGTCCGATTCGCCTTGGGTCGGGTCTCCCAGACCTGCTACGGCCCCTCGCTCCCCCCGGCACACGGCCAAGGTCTCAGCGTTGAGGGCCGCGACCGCCTCGGCCCCAAACGCACCCGTGACCACTGCGTACCCGTGCTCGCGATAGAACTCGGCGAGATCGGGCCCAGTGGGTGGAAGGAAAAAGCCCTCCGGCCAGGTATCCCGCCCTGTGAATTGGCCCGAACGCCCCATGACCCGATTGTGAGCGATCGGCGATCGGTTAGGTCGTGCCTAGCCCCGCAGGTACCCTCGCAAGCACCCCCATGGACGTTCGGAATGTCGGCATCGTCGCGCACGTTGATCATGGCAAGACCACGCTGGTGGATGCACTTTTCCGCCAAGCTGGGCTTTTCCGTGAGAACGAGGCCGTCCGTGACCGGGTGATGGACTCCAACGACCTCGAGCGTGAACGAGGAATCACGATCCTCAGCAAGGTTGCAAGCTGCACCTACCAAGGCACCAAGGTGAACATCGTGGACACGCCGGGCCACGCCGACTTTGGAGGCGAGGTGGAGCGAGTTCTCAGCATGGTGGACGGCGTTGTGCTCGTGGTGGACGCGTGCGAGGGCCCGATGCCGCAGAGCCGCTTCGTCTTAAGAAAGGCGTTCCAGCACAAGCTCAAGGTCGTCGTCTGCATCAACAAGATTGACCGCGAGGGGGCAGCGCCTCTCTACGTCTATGACAAGACCGTGGACCTCTTCATTGATCTCGGGTGTACGGAGGACGACCTCGACTTTCCGGTGGTCTATGCCAGTGGTTCGGGCGGCTATGCCAGGACGACCCCTGACGGCACGGAAACCGACATGAGGGGCCTGTTCGACGCGATCGTTTCCACGATTCCTCCCCCGACCGTGGATCCGGAGGGGCCAGTCCAGTTCCAGGTCTCAGCTCTGGACTACAGCACGTACTTGGGCCGCATGTTTGGCGGAAAGATTCGACGGGGCCGTGTGCGTGTGGGAGACCGCCTCATCCACGTGGGCGAAACCCTGGAGACCCCGTTCCAAGTCACGAAGGTCTGGGTCTTCGAAGGGCTTCAGACCCGAGAGGTCGAGCAGGTCGAGGCGGGAGAGATCGCCATGGTCTCCGGCCTGGAGGACGCCATCGTCGGGGACACCGTGTGCGACCCAGCCTATGTCGAGCCGATCCCTCGGATCGCCTTCGAGCCCCCGACGATGACCATGGCGTTCTACGCCAACTCCTCACCCCTGGCGGGCAAGGATGGCGGCAAGGCCCTTACGATTCACAAGATTCGGGATCGCCTGGAGCGGGAGGCGAACGTCTCGGTCTCGCTGGAGATTGACCGTCGTAGCCCGGCAGACGTCGTCAAGCTTGCCGCCCGCGGAGAGATGCAACTCAGCGTGCTCATCGAGACGATGCGGCGTGAAGGCTTCGAGATGGCGATCGGGCGACCCGAGGTGATCCTCGGCAGAGACGAGGCGGGAGTAGTCACAGAGCCGCTGGAAGACCTCACGCTGGAAACGCCGGACGACACGATGGGCTCCGTGATGGAGGAACTCGCACGCCGAAAGGGTGAGATCCAAGACATGACGAGCCTGGGCAACGGTCGAACCCGAATCCTCGCGATCATCCCGACCAGGGGCCTGATCGGTTTCCGAACCAACTTCCTGACCATGACTCGGGGCGAGGGCCTGATGTCCTCGACCCTCCAAGGGTATGGCCCCCACCGAGGCGAGATCAACGGGCGTTCCCAGGGCGCGCTCATCGCGAAGGATCCAGGGCCTGTCACCCGCTATGCCTATGAGGACATCCAAGAGCGGGGGACGCTCTTCTATCCCGTCGGTACCGAGACGTACGGGGGCATGATCGTCGGTGCCTGCGCCCGCGACGAAGACATGGTCGTGAACATCACGAAGACGAAGGCTGCTACCAACATGCGCTCCTCGAACTCGGAGGCGACGACGGTCCTCGACCAACACCGGGACATGTCGCTGGAACAGGCGCTGGCTTGGCTCCGTGAGGACGAGCTGCTCGAAGCCACCCCCAAGAGCCTGCGCTTCCGCAAGCGGATCCTCGACCACAGCGAGCGCAAAGTTTCGGAACGCAAGGCCGCGGTCTAGCGCGGAACCCTGTAGAGCGCGGTGCCGTCCGGATTGGCTCCGATCAGCTCCGCACCGGGGACGGGGATCGCCTCGCTCGCAGGCGGGCCAAACCAAAGGATGAAGGCACGTCGGCGACGAACCCCGATCTTCGATTGGAGGCTGCGTATCGTCTCGACGTCTTGGGGCGTCGGAACCCGCTCGATCGGCTCTTGCCCTTGGAATCGCTTGAACGGCTCGGCAAGCTCCGTGAACACCATGGGCTGCTGCAACGGCTTCGCAAAGAGTTGCGGGACAAAGACACCCTTCTTGATGACGAGCCAGTCCGCGGCGTGGAGGTGCCAGCGGCGATGAGTGGGACGGACGGGCCGACCCGACTCGAAGGTGAAGAGCGTGTCCCCGCGGCGGACGTTCGACTCGGTCAAGTTCAGTGCCTCGCGCAAGTGAGCCGAGAGCACCAGGTCGGAGCGCAGGTTCAAGATCGCGACCGCACCGGCTAACGCCAGGATCGCGGCCGTCTTTGCCTCTTCGAGGGGTCTCGAATAGACGGCAGCGGAGACGAGGAGGGGCAAGGTGGCACGCTCGGAACTGAAGGCGGTTCCCCCGAAGAACGAGGGCCCAAGGATCGCGACCGCAGCCAGCGCCGCTACCGGCAAAAGCCACGCCCTCGAACGAAAGTTGCACGCCGCGAGTAGCGCGAGTGCGAGCCCGGCAAGGATCGGCTCGGTAAGGCTTCCCGGTTCGCTGAACATCCTGAGGAGCCCTTGCAGAGCCATCTCCTTGGCTGCCGGGTTCACTGCCGTCTTCCCCAATGCCGTAAGAGCGACGAGGACGGCGAGCAGGCCAGCAGGAAAGGCTCCCAAGAACAGCCAGGAAGCCGTCCGTTCACCCTTCGACTCCCGAACCCGCTCGATCACGATCCAAAGCGCGAAGACAAGGAGTGCCATGAGGTGTATCACGGCAAGGCACGCGACCAAGGGGGCGACCCCGACAAGGCGCCTTCCGAGGGAGCGCTGGGAGAGCGCCGTCCACACGCACATCGCCAGCGTCGCGATCCCGATGCCGAAGACATAGTTCGCAAAGCCCATGCGGTACCAGGTGTCGCCCAATGCGAACGCAGGCAGCAGCGCCTCCGCCCCCCATGCCCCTTGGCGAAGCCGTACCCACAGCATAGAGCCGCCCAGTACGAGGACCACGCTCAGGGTCAGGAATATCTGCGAGGCAAGCATGGGGGGCAGGCTCGACATCATTGAGGAGAGAAGGAGGTCAATGCCGAGGTTCGGCACGGGAATCCAGTTCGCCCGGTAATAGTCGAGCAGGCCGCTCGATCCCTCGGGGAGCGAGAGGACGAAGGATCGTGCGGCGTGGGTCGGGTAGTCCACGAGCGGAGGCGTGCCTGAGGGCCAGACCAGCGAGAGCACGGCAAACAGGCACGCGAACGCTGCCAAAGCCGAAACCCAATCCCAAATCCGCATTCGACTCCTTGCAGACGCTCCCGAGGGTACCAAAGGGCCCGCAGGCTCTCGATGCCTATCTCAAATTGTGGCCTTGATCCTGGTCATAGACAACTACGACAGCTTCACGTACAATCTGGTTCAGTACCTCGGGCAGTGCGGGGCGGTCGCGGAGGTCGTTCGGAACGATGCGATCAGTTTGGAAGGGGTTCTTGCCGCCCGTCCGAGCGGAATCCTGCTCTCGCCAGGGCCGTGCTCGCCAGAGTCTTCGGGCGTTTGCCTCGAAATCCTGACCGAGGCGCTCCGTCCTTCCGGGCGGTTGTCGGGGGTGCCGATCTTCGGCGTTTGTCTGGGCTATCAAGCGATGGGGCTGGTGAGCGGTGCCACGATCCAGCGCGCTGCCACGCTTCGGCACGGCAAGACCTCACCGGTCGAGCACGATGGGAAAGGAGTCTTCCGAGACTGTCCGAACCCGCTCACCGCGACCCGGTATCACTCTCTCTCCATCGGTGACGGTCTCGACCCGCAGTTCGAAAGGACGGCGGTCGCGCTGGACGATGGCGAGCTCATGGCGATCCGCCACAAGTCGCTCCCGCTGGAGGGCGTCCAGTTCCATCCTGAGTCCATCGTCTCGGAATCGGGACTGACGATCATCGGGAACTTCGTGGAGCAGGTCCGCAATGCCAGAATGGAGGGCGATGGCCCGTAGCACGATCCCTGAGGCAGAGGCACTCCTCGACCAGGAGATCAAGGTCCTCGACAAGGGCTTCGTACGCCTGGTGGACTATATGGGCGGGGACGACCGGATCGTCCAGGCCGCGAGGGTCAGCTATGGGGCAGGGACCAAGTCGTACCGTGAGGACCGAGGCCTGATCCACTACCTGCTGCGCAACGACCACACCTCCCCGTTCGAGCAAGTGGTCTTGACGTTCCACGCGAAGATGCCGATCTTCGTGGCAAGGCAGTGGGTGAGGCACCGGACGGCAAGGCTTAACGAAGTGAGCGGACGCTACTCGGTGATGAAGGACGAGTTCTACGTCCCCAAGCCCCAGCAAATCCGAGGCCAATCCAAGGACAACAAACAGGCACGGAGCGACGAGGTGATCGAGGGGGCAGAGGCCATCGCCCAGCGGATGCGAAACGAGCAGGCGACCGCCTACGCCCAGTACACCGACCTCTTGGAGAAGGGTGTCGCACGCGAGCTAGCACGCTCCAACCTCCCCCTCAGCCTGTACACCGAATGGTATTGGCAGTGCGACTTGCACAACCTCTTGCACTTCCTGCGACTCCGGCTCGACCCCCACGCACAATACGAGATCCGAGTCTATGCCGAAGCGATGGCGAAGTGCGCCCAAGCCGTCGCGCCCATTGCCTATGAGGCGTTCACCGAGCACAAGCTCGGCTCGGTGACCTTCTCCAAGAGCGAAGCGCTCGCGCTCTCGAAGGCGATGCGAGGGGAGGACACGGGCCTGAGCGGCCGCGCTCTCGCGCTCTTTGAGGCGAAGCTGGAGAAGGTGAGTGCGGCGACCGCGGTCGAAGCGACCCTCGACCCTCCGGTGCCGGGCACCTAGGCAGCGCGTGCTTGCGAGGCTCGCAGGTGCTTACGTGCACCGGCGATCGAGTACATCTCTTCGCGAAGCAACCGATTGAGGACCAGGACGGCCTGAATGTCCGCGGGTCTGTACCGCCGTTGCCCCCCCGGTGTGCGATCGGGGGTCAAGAACCCTGGGAACTCCTGCTCCCAGTATCGCAGGGTGTGTACTTCCACGCCCGTAATCTTGCTCGCCGCGCCGATGCTCACCGAAACCTCCACGTTCGACCGTTGTCTCTTCCCCGCCATCCTAAGTCCGTTCCCTTTGCCCAGAGGTGGGCAGGCTCCTGGTAGTGTTATCGGCACATCGCCGGGCGAAACGAGGCCCGAGCGGGACACTTCGCCGCAACGACCCCCCGAGACGTGCGTAGAATCAACTTGCGCGACATGGAACCTGCGTGCCCCAGCCAATCGGAGATGCTCTCAACCCTGATCGCCAGGTCAGGCGAGGCACCTTTCCTGGCCCTGGGCCAGACCGTCTTTTGGGACGAGCCCATGAAGGCAGGCCTCGCACTTCGAGCCAAGGAACTCGGGCACGATCGGAGGTTTATCGCGGGCATCCACGATACGGACTACTTCGCCAAGGCGCCGGGACAGGCCTCGGAGGGACCTCGATACGAGGCCCTGCCCCACAACGATTCTTCGACCAAGGGGCTCTGGAGCGCTTCAGGGGAGTTCTCCACCCTCTTCGGCAGCGAAACCGTCGTGACCCGCGAGCGGCTCGCCCATTATGGGGTCCAACTTTCGCTCCTGGAGGCAGAGCACCCTGGCTCGATGGACGCCTTGACCGAGGCGTGGGGCTGGAGAGGGGTGGTGGGCCGCACCTCCAAGGCGGAAACCGCGGCGGAGACACGCCTCGACTTGGTCTGGCCCACGCTCTGGAGCGTTTTCAACCAGATGGTGGATCAGACGTCCGATTCTGCGGCGGTCGGCCCGAACGGACCGCAGCGAGAGGAAGTGGAGCGCCTCAAAGCGTTAGTGTGCGATGCGAGTTTCCCAGGTGGGTCTCTGGCCGACTTTTACGAGAGGCTCATGCCCCAGATGCTCGACTTCGTCGCGGGCGCAAGCGTACCCGTGGAGACCACTCGCACGACCCGGCTGCTGGCCTTCAACGAGGTCTCTGCGAACCTTCCTAGATTTCAGCTCCTCGCGGCGTTCCTCGACCCTCGGACGAGGAGACAGGCTGCCGAGGCGTACGACGCGGCGGTGGCTCACTCCGAGATCTATGGATTGGCCCAGTTTGGGACGGGCGCACTGCCCTTCGACCTCTTGATTCCTGGCATAGGCCGGGGCACGCTCAGGCTAGGGAACCGAGGCGGCGTGGTCCAAACCTCGCACCCCGTTGGGTTCCGGTACGCCCAACGGCCCGAAACCCCACAAGAGCTCGCCGCAGTCCTCGAAGCACGGTTTGGGCCTGGGATCGTACTCGTCGGCAAGGCGATCGCCTTCGTCGCCATGCTCTCCAGCGAGTACGTCTTCGTCATGCACGCTCGAGCGAGCGAGTACGTCCACCGGACGGCAAAGTTGCTCCGGTCTATGCGAGAGGCCGGAATCGCCCTTCCCGCTGCAAACCCCATCCTTCGCATCCAATACTCGACGTGGGAAGCCTTGGACGGTGTGAACGCTTGGCTTCACTTGCCCGAGCCGCTCCAGGGACCCTTCGGCACAAGGACGGTCTCGGCGTGCGGCATGGCAGCCCGCCGAAAGCTCGTCGCCCAGGAACAACGCGCGCTCTTGGAGGAGTTAGCGGTCGAGCGAAGCCCTATCGGGCTGATTCGACTCCTTTCCCTACGATTGGGAGAGACTTGGGCACCGCTTGCGGCCAAGTTTGAAGACATGACCCGTGTTGTCGTAGGGTTGAAGGAGGTCGTAGCGGGCTACAAGGAGCAGAAGGCAAGGATCGTCGCCCATCTCCGCGAGGCGACCGCTCGGCGAGCAGCGACCGAGCGCGAATTGGGCGAGCACTGGCGGGCCAAGGTCTGGAACCACGAGCCCGAGCCCACCGAACTGGCGCATCGCGAGTCGCTCTCCGGTCGGCTCCGAGGCGTCCTGCTCGAGATCGAGCGCCTCAAGTCGGAATGGAACGCCTTGGACAAGGCCCAGCATCAGGCTGTCCGTGCCGAGGAGGTCGTGGCCGCTAAGGAGCGGCGGCGCGTGATCTCGGTGGAAGCGGGCTTTGCTCGCGCCGAGCTCGTGAAGGCTGCCGTCTTCGCGAGCGATGGATTGGATCGGGCGGGGCTCCGGCCGTGCGCGTGGTGGTTCCCGATCGTGAGTCCCGACGGCAAGTGGTTCGAAGAGACGGCGAGCCGGGCCACCTACTGCCTTGAGGAGTTGGATTGAGGCCGATCCCCTTCGCCAAGGTACAGGCGCTCCGAAACACGTTCGCCCTGGTCGAGACTGGGGCGATCCCACTGGAAGGCGAGCCGGGCCTCGCCGTCGCCATGGCGCGGAAGGGGTTCGGGGTGGGAACGGACGGTCTCCTGGTTCTAGGGCGTCGAGAAGAAGGTCTCGACATGAGGATGTACAACCCCGACGGCACGCCCGATTTCTGCGGGAACGGACTGCGCGCGGCCGCTTGGTTCGCCTACACGCGGGGCTGGATCGGCCCACGCGCCACAGTGCAACACGGCGGGATTGCTGTGCCTACCGTTGTAACCCAAAGGGATGTGACCATTGAGCTGCCTCCCGCCTCGTTCGCGCCCGAAGACGTACCGATCCGTTCCACTGAGCCGTGGATCGAGCAGGAGGTCGAAGGAGTCACGGGCACGGCCGTGAGCACAGGCAGCACACACTTCGTCGTCTTCCGGGACAGTCTCCCGGAGGACCAAGAGTTCTTCTCGGTCAGCCCGAGGATCGAGGCCGCCGAGGCCTTCCCCCAGAGAACCTCGGTCATGTGGGCCGTGCGCGAGGCTGAGGGTGTCTATCGGGTTCGTATTTGGGAGAGAGGCGCCGGCGAGACCCTTGGGTGTGGCACAGGGAGCATTGCCGTCGCCGCAGTCGCAAGGCGGCTTCATGGCGCACCCGCGGAGATCCTTGTACACAATCCCGGAGGCACGTTGCGGTATGCGGACAACGGGAGCACGATCCAAGCGGCCAGCGCGGCCAGCATCGTGTTCCTCGGTCAATGGACCGCCCATTCCGCCACTTAGACCTCGTAGCTTCGGGCGATCCCTGGACTGGCTGCGATATGGTCCAGAACCTCATCTCTCGACGGGACGTCCTCGCTCGCGCCATCCCGAGTGCAGTTCAGGCAGCCCGCCGCCGAAGCGAACCGCAGCGCATCGGCCAAGGGCCATCCCTCTTCGAGGCCCAGCAACATCCCGGCCCGGAAAGTGTCGCCTGCTCCCGTGGAGTCTACGACCGTAGGACACGGGAACGGGGCGAAGTGCCGCGGGTCGAGCCGCCCGCCACCGGGCATCGTCCCGCCTGCCACAAGGCCGTTCGCGGCGTCGCTGAGGATTGCGAGGCCCCCAAAGCTCCCGAGCAACGAGCCGAGGAGTTCCAGGTTCCGCTGGATATCGCCTCGATACCCAACGTTGTCGGTACTGCTTTGCCACACCGTCGCGAGGAGCCCTTTCCCAATCTCCGCGTCCAGCGCGTAGGTGCCTGCCCCCTGGCTCCTCGCCTCGGCAAGCGCTTGGAGGCTGGCAAGCCCCAAGTTGGCATCCGTGGTGAGCCAATCGCCAGGCCCGAGCTTTGGCACCTTGGGCGCCCTTTGGAAGAGGCCCCGAAAGCGATGGCCGAACATCGTCCTCTCGCCCTCGGGGGTCACATAGATGTCGCAGACCGGGGTCGCTTCATCGTCCACAGGAGTGTGCCCAAGGTCGAGGCCGTGCTCTTCGAAGAACCTTCGCTCCAGGGCAGAGCCCACCGCGTTCCCCGCAAAGAGCGGCTCCGCTCCCCAGCGTCGCAGCGCGATCGCAGTGTTCGCTGCTTCTCCCCCTACCCGCGTGGACTCTGACTCGACCTCGACGTACTGCCCCGGCGAGGGCAAGCGCTCGACCCTTCGTGTCCGGTCGAGGCAGACGGTCCCAAAGACCACAACCACACCGGCATTCTGCACCGGCGTGACTAGGGAATACTCCGGCCGTGTGGGGTCAAGCCTTGGCCGCTTTCGCGATCTGGGTCGCATACGGTTTCCTGTTGCGACGGAAGCAGGGGAGGTGGGTGGCCTCGGCCCAGGGCCTGAGGCCAAGGGAGGTGTGGTCACGGTCGCTCGGCTGGCTCTTGGGAGGCTCGGGCATCGCTTTGGGACTGCTTGCAGCCGTCGGAGCGGGGGGCGGGGTTCGCGACGGACGTCTCGCGCCCTGGGGGATGCTCGTGTCAGTGATCGCCGGGCTCGTCTTCGTACATAGCCAGACCGTGGCCGCGGTGATGATCCTCGCAGGAACCGTCACCAAGCGTACAACCGACCCCTCTGGGACGTCAGAATCCTAGGTGCAACCATGACCCGACCTTTCCTCGCCCTCTCGATCTTGCTGGCCTTTGCCGCACTGACGTATTCGGCCCCCATCGAGACGGGCGCACAAAAGAAGTTCACCCCGGTCGAAAAGATCAAGCGGCTCGATATCTACAACCAAGTGCTCCCAGTGGTCATGACTACGGACCAGATCAAGGCCCTCCTCCCTTCGATCGAGCAGGCCCAAGAGAAGGAGCGACGGCTCGTCAAGCAGGAAGCCGACGAGATGAAGGCGATGGAGGACCGCCTCGACAAGGCGCTGGCTGCAGCGGAAAAAGGCGAGGTGCCCTCGCGCGAGCTCCAGCAAGACATCCACAAGCTGTTCCGAGACTTCAGGATGCGCCGCCTCGCCCTCACGATCGAGAGCACGGACGAGATCGTCTCCCTGCTCAGGAAGAACCTCGACGCGGGCCAGATGAAGGCGATCGCGAACGCGATCACCGCGGCAGAGATCGCCCCCGAAAAGAAGCCGGAAGACGTCACGGAGGAGGAAAGAATCCGAGGTTGGGTACGAATCGTGCTGCTCGACCCTATGGCATACGACCTACTGGTAGAGATGAGTAGGAAGTCGTAGGGCCTCACAAGGCGTTATCATGAGTGTTATGTGGAAGCCCGCATCCCTTTTCTTCGCTCTAGCCCTCCTGGCCGGTTGCGGTTCCGTGCCGAACGAGCCCGTGGCAACGGCCCCGGACGAGCCGATGACAAACACTCCCATCAAGGCACCGGAGGGTCAACCCGTCGCGACGAGCGAGACCAAGAGCGAGCCTCCCAAGCCGGCCGGGACCAAGCTCGTTTGGGCGAAATCTGTCCCCGAGGCCGAGAAGATCGCCGCGAGGGACGGCAAGTACGTCGTGATGAAGTTCGAGGCCGAGTGGTGCGGGCCGTGTCAACTCATGAAGAAGGAAGCCTTCAACGATCCCGACGTCGTGGCGAAGCTCAAGGACGCCGTGATCGTCTCTGTGGACATTGACAAGCAGGAGACCATGGGCCTCCAGCAAAAATACGAGGTCGCGAACATCCCTAGGCTCGTCTTCGCCGACTCCACGGGCAAAGCCTTCGGCAATGTGATGGGGTACGACACCGTGGAGACTTTCAAGGTTCATCTGGATCGGGCACTAGCCAACCGCTGAATGTTTGACGAAGCGCCGAGCGACGCGTGGGCGATTCGATTTGGCGACGGAGCACCGGCCGAGGCAGACCGCCTCGGCCGCTTCTTCGCCCACCGAAGCGTTCGACGGTTCACCCCAGATCCCGTGCCGGAGGCTCTTGTCCGAGCGTTGATCGGCGCAGCGCAGAGCGCAGCCACGAGCAGCAACCTTCAGCTCTGGTCTGTCGTTACCGTGCAAGAGGCTTCCCGCAGGAAGCGGATGGCCGAGCTCTGCGCAGGTCAGGGCCACGTGGAAGGGGCAGCGTGGTTCCTTGCCTTTGTCGCCGACCACTATCGTCTCCGCCACGCCCTCGCGGGTACGCAGGACGAGCCCGACGCCCTGGGCACGACGGAGATGTTCACGGTCTCTGCGATCGACGCCGCCCTCGCGGCAGAGCGGCTAGTGTGCGCGGCAGAGTCCGTCGGGCTTGGCATCTGCTACATCGGGGCCATGCGGAACGATCCGGTCGGGGTGGCCGAGCTACTGGGCCTTCCTCACGGCACGATCGGTCTCTTCGGCCTGTGCCTCGGATGGCCCGACGAGACCAAGCCCGCGGAGATCAAACCGCGGCTCTTGCCTGACGAGGTGTGGCACCGCGAGACGTATAGGACCGGATCGGTCGCGGAGTATGACGAGCGGATGGCGGCCTTCTACGAATCACAAGGGATGGACGCGAGCATCCCATGGTCTCGCCGCTCCGGTCGTCGCACGCAACACCGAGGTGTAGGCTCTCGCCACGCATGGGGCGCGATTCTGCGCGAGCGCGGATTCTGCACCGGCGATGAGGAGCCTTAGGTTCGAGACCGTTGCTTCCGTAGAAAGGCAGGGATGTCGAGATCCAGCTCTTCGACCGCGGCCGGCATGGGGTTCGCCCTTCCATGGTCAGGAGTCGTCTCGATCCTGCGCGGCTCGACCTCTTCCGCACCATAGAAAGCGTCTTCGGTGAAGGCTCGCGACTGCTCCGCGAAGCCGGTGGCGAGCAAGGTCACCACGACTTCGTCACCCATCCTCGGGTCAAAGACCTGTCCCATGGTGATCGCCGCGTCCTCGGCGTCGGCGAACTGGGCCAGATAGTCCATGGCGTCGTGGATCTCTCCCAGGCTGAAGTCCTCGCCCGTGGTGAAGTTCACCAGCATGCGCTTGGCCCCCTGGATCGAGCCGTCCAGCATCGGTGAGGAAGAGGCAGCCGCGGCGGCGGCACGGGCTCGATCCTCGCCCGAGGCCGAACCGACGCCCATCATAGCAATGCCCGCGTTGCTCATCACCGACATCACGTCGGCAAAATCTACGTTGATCATCCCGGGCCGGGTGACGATATCGGCGATACCCTGGACTCCTTGTCGCAGGACATCGTCCGCCTTGGCAAAGGCGCCCTGTAGCGTGGTGCTCGAGCTGGACTCTCGTAGGAGGTTCTCGTTCGGGACGACGATGGTCGTGTCCGCAACCTCCTGCAACTCCTTCAAGCTCCGCTCTGCGATCCCCTTGCGCTTGGCCCCTTCGAAACCGAACGGCTTCGTCACCACCGCCACCGTGAGGCAGCCGAGCTGCTTGGCGGCACGGGCGACCAAGGCAGCCGCACCGCTCCCCGTGCCACCGCCCATCCCCGCCGCGATGAACACCATGTCCGTGCCCTCGAAGAGGGTCTGGATCTCGCGCTCGCTTTCCTTGGCCGCGACTTTGCCGACCTCAGGGTCGCCGCCCGCGCCCAATCCGCGGGTCACATGAACCCCCAACGGCAAGCGGACCGCCGCCCGCGATCCGTCTAAAGCCTGCCGGTCCGTGTTCATGGCGACAAACTCGACACCCTCGATCCCGGCCTCGACCATACGGTTGACCGCATTGCTGCCCGCGCCACCTACACCGACGACCTTGATGACGGCCAGCGTCTCAAACAGGTTCTTCGGGCTCACTTCCAGGTCTTGATCCTCCACTTTAGTTCCCTTAGAGACGAAGCTCGGTAAGGAAAAGCCGCTGAAGTTTTCCACCCTCGGGACGTCGCCGGGCGGGTAAGATTCGGCCATGTCTCACCCATTGGTGGGGATCGCCATGGGGTCAGAGAGCGACCTACCCGTGATGCAAGCCGCTCGCGAGGTGCTCGAGGAGTTGGGTGTCAGCTCAGAGACACGGATCGTCAGTGCCCACCGAACTCCTGCGAAAATGTTCGAGTACGCCCAGACCGCTCAAGGCAGAGGGCTGAAGGTCCTGATCGCAGGGGCGGGCGGGGCCGCGCACCTTCCAGGAATGATCGCCTCGCTCACCACGCTGCCCGTCATCGGCGTCCCCGTACCCATCACCGAGCTGAAAGGTGTGGACGCCCTCTACTCCATCGTGCAGATGCCCGCTGGCGTGCCCGTTGCCACCGTCGCAATCGGGAATGCCCGGAACGCAGGTCTCCTCGCCGCACGGATCCTTGCCATCGAGGACCAGGGCCTGTCCGGACGCCTCGAAGAGCTCGCACGGCAGGCTTCCGCCAAGGTCGAGGAAGCCGATACCAGGCTTCGAAGCGACTAGCGTCCTTCGAGCCCTTGGAGCCGGTGCTACCATCGTAAACGCATGGCGGCAAAGATCCTGGACGGCAAGGCTCTCTCCCGGATCGTGCGCGACGAGGTCGCCGCTAGAACGGCACAGCTGCGCAGGAGCGGACTGGTCCCGCGGCTCGCAGCCATCGTGGCGGCACAAGACCCAGCTAGCCTCGCCTATGTCCGCATGAAGCGAAGATGGGCCGAGGAGGCGGGCATCGAATCGGGCACCTTCGAGGTGGACGAGACCTCCTCGACCGGCGAGGTGCTCGCGGAGATCGCTCGGCTGAACCGGGACGACAACGTTCACGGCGTTCTTGTCCAACACCCGTTGCCCAGCCAAGTGGACGAAGGAAGGGTTCTGCTCGCGCTCTCCGCCGGGAAGGACGTGGACGGGATCACCCCGGCCTCGCTCGGACTCTTGGTCTCGGGCGCACCGGGCTTCCGACCCGCCACCCCCTTGGGGATGGTCACGTTGCTCCAGCACTATGGGATCGAGGTCCGCAGCAAGAAGGCGGTCGTGATCGGTCGCAGCGTGATCCTCGGCAAGCCTATGGCCCATATGCTCCTGGAACTCGATGCGACCGTCTCCATCGCCCATTCCAAGACGGACGACCTCCCTGGCCTCGTCTCCGCAGCAGACATCGTCGTGGCCGCGTGCGGCCGCCCGGAGCTCGTTCGCGGCGAATGGTTGAAACCAGGGGCCGTGGTCCTCGATGCCGGCTTCAACAAGGTTCCAGGACGGGAAAAGGACGTGGGCGACTGCCACTGGCCCTCGTGCTCCGAGGCAGCATCCTGGATCAGCCCCGTCCCAGGAGGCGTCGGCCCGATGACCGTGGCCTCCCTGCTCGCAAACACTGTAGCGGCCGGCGAAGCGGCTCTTGCGGGTTAGGCCCGTTCACGTGTTCCTGAACCGATCGAGAGCCGAGGATTGCCGATTCAGTTGCCTCGGACAATCTTAGGGTTCCGCCGTAGGTGCCGGCCGGAGGCACGACATTGAACCGCCAGGGGCGGTAACGTCTGGCACCGCGAGAGCGCATGAGAGGCAAAGGAGCGGGGATGGACGAACATGGCGTACCGTGATTACCAAGACTTTCTCGATGCGCTCCAAGCAGCCGGGGAGTTGAAACGGATCGGCGAGCCGCTCAGCCCATACCTGGAGATCTCCGAGGTGGCGGACCGCGTGATGAAGGCGGGCGGGCCCGCGCTTCTGATCGAGCGGCCTGTCGGGCCATCTCCTCGAACCGGCACCCCCGATCCCTCGAGCGCGGTCATGGGCCATCCCAGCATCCACCCACCCGCGCCCTCGCCGAGTCGCGAGTTTGGGATGCCGGTCGCGATCAACGCGTACGGCTCGCGCAAACGAATGTCCATGGCCCTCGGGGTCTCGGACTACGAAGAGCACGCCGACCGTCTGCGTTCGCTCCTCAAGCCCGAGCTACCTCGCAACCCCCTCGAGGCCCTCAAGATGCTCCCTGGGATCCTGAGAGAGGTCGCGAGCACACCTCCGCGTAGCGTGAGCCGTGCCCAGTGCCAGGAGCAGGTGATGCACCGCGGCGACTTCGACCTCACCGACCTTCCGGCACTGACCTGCTGGCCCGAGGATGGCGGGCCCTACGTCACCCTCCCGCTGGTCTTCACCCACGACCCTGCGACCGGCAAGCGCAACGTCGGCATGTACCGGGTCCAGATCCAAGGCAAGGACGAGTGCGGGATGCACTGGCAGATGCACAAGACCGGCCAACGGCACATGGAAGGCGCCACCCGCCCCATGGAGGTCGCCGTGTGCCTGGGGGGCGATCCCGCCCTCGCCTTCGGCGCGATCTCGCCACTCCCGCCCGGTATTGACGAGCTCTTGTTCTGCGGCTTCCTCCGCCGGGAACGGGTCTCCACCATTCGGTGCAAGACCCTCGACATCGAGGTGCCTGCCGACTGCGAGATCGTCTTGGAAGGCACGGTGGACCCGGCGGAGAAGCGGCTGGAGGGCCCCTTCGGCGACCACACAGGCTACTACTCGCTGGCGGCGGACTTCCCCGTGTTTCGAGTCCAGTGCGTGACGATGAGGGAGAGGCCCGTCTGGCCCGCGACCATTGTGGGCCAACCGCCCATGGAGGACGGCTGGATGGGCAAGGCGGTCGAGCGCATCTTCCTCCCCCTCATCCAACTCACCGTGCCGGAGATCGTGGACATGAACCTCCCGGTCGAGGCGTGCTTCCACAACGTCGCGTTCGTGTCGGTGCGGAAGCGCTTTCCCGGCCATGCCTACAAGGTCATGAACGCGATCTGGGGCCTGGGCGGCCTCGCCTTCACCAAGTTCGTGTTCGTCTTTGACGAAGGGACCGACGTCCAAGACATTGGCGAGGTGCTCTTCCGGATCGGGGCAAACTGTGACCCCGGTCGCGACGCGCTGCACTCCCGAGGACCGGTGGACCAACTCGACCATGCCTCGCAGGTCGAAGGCTTCGGTGGCAAGATCGGCTTCGACTGCACCCACAAGTGGCCCGGCGAGTCCGGGTTTGCCAGGGACTTTCCCAAGCTCATCGAGATGGCACCGGACATCCGCGCAAAGATTGACTCGATCTGGCCCCGACTGGGGCTCTAAGCCCGTTTGCGACGTGCCGCGAGAAGGGATTGCACGTCATAATGCCGAAACAAGGCGTCAAGATGGGCAGTCCCGGGAACAAGTCGCGTAGAGAGGTGCTGAAGGCAACCGGCGGGGTCGCTCTGGCCTCGGTGCTCCCAAAGGTGGGTCTTGCTTCGGTCCACACGGGGGTGGACGAGACGATCCAAGTCGCACTCGTCGGCTGCGGCGGGCGAGGGAGCGGGGCGGCGGCGAACGCGCTCAGCGTCCAACGCGGGCCGATGAAGCTCGTCGCCATGGCCGACGTCTTCACAGACCGTCTCGATTCGAGCTATGAGAACCTCTCGGGCTCCCATGCCGAGCGCATGGACGTGCCCACGGAGCGCAAGTTCGTTGGGTTCGACGCCTATCGAAAGGCGATGGACGCCCTGCGACCGGGCGACATCGTGATCCTCACGACTCCTCCCGCGTTCCGCTGGATCCACTTCTCCTACGCGATCGAGAAGCGTCTGCACGTCTTCATGGAGAAGCCGCTGACCGCAGATGGTCCGACCAGCCGACGGATGATCGAGCTCTCGAAGAAGGCGGAAGCTGCAGGGCTCAAGGTTGGCGTCGGGCTCATGTCGCGCCACACGGTCGGCCTGCAAGAACTCGCCAAGCGCATCGAGGACGGGGTCTTGGGAGACATCCTCTTCATGAGGGGCTACCGGATGCACGGCCCCGCCGCTGCGTCCCAATCCGTCGCCAAGGAGAACGGAATGGGTGAAGTGGAGTTCCAAATCCGACGGTTCCACAGCTTCCTTTGGGCCAGCGGGGGCATGTTCGCCGACTTCTACATCCATCACATTGACCACCTTTGCTGGATGAAGGGCGCCCTTCCGGTCCATGCCCAAGCCCTGGGAGGCCGCCAGTATCGGGCCAACGCGGAAGGCAAGGAGTTCGTGGATCAGAACTTTGACTCCTACGCAGTCGAATACACGTTTGCGGACGGGACCAAGTTCTTCTTCGACGGTAGGTGCATGGACGGGGCGTTCGGTGCATACGCCAGCTATGTTCACGGCACGAAAGGTCTCGGCGTCGCCGCGAGGTCAGGCGACTTCGGCGGGCCTCAGGCGATCCACTCCGGCCAGAACATTGACCCCTCCACCCTGGTCTGGCAAAGCACCGACAAGTCGAACCCTTACCAAAACGAATGGGAGGTCCTCGTGGAGGCGGTCCGGGACGGTAAACCGCACAACGAGGTCGTTCGGAGCGTCCACACCTGCGTCGTGACGAACATGGGCCGAATGGCCGCCCATACAGGCCAACTCGTCACCTTCGACGCCATGCTCGGGAGCGACCAGGAGTTTGCTCCGAACCTGGCCGACATGGACTATGACGGCCCTGCACCGGTGCTGCCGGGCGACGACGGAAGGTACCCGCAGCCCTCGCCTGGGCGGGTCACGGACAGAGAATATTGATCAACCTACTCGCGCTCATGCTCGCCTCGCAACAAGACCCCACGGTGCACAAGGTCCCTGGAACCACGGTGCAGTTCAACATGGTGACCCTCCCTGCAGGAAAGGTAACGGTCCTCGGAAAGGAGATCGAGACCGAGGAGGTCGAAATCGCAACCACCGAGGTCACCTGGGAGCTCTTTGACACCTTCCTGCTCAGCGGTGCGCCCAGCCCGCCCTACGACCAGACCAAGTTTGAGCCCGACGCGGTCGCAAGGCCCTCGCGCAGCTATATCCTGCCCGATCTGGGATGGGGGCACAACGGCTATCCGGTCATCAACGTTTCCCACACCAACGTCGAGATGTTCTGCCGATGGCTCAGCGCCGCCACGGGCAAGAAGTACCGGATCCCGACGATGGCCGAGTGGCAGCTCGCCGCGAGCGCAGGATGGAACGGCCCGATGGACGAGGAAACTGCCAAGAAGTTCGAGTGGTTCTCTGCGAACAGCGACTACGTCACCCACCCGGTCGGGAAGCTCGAGCCCAACCCGCTCGGCCTCTATGACATGCTCGCGAACACTGGCGAGTGGGCCACCGATCCGGAACGCAAGCCGGTGCTCTGCGGGGGCGACATCCTCACCGAGGCGAAGGATCTCTCACCCACCAAGCACCGTTACTACGACAAGTCTTGGCAGGAGACCGACCCTCAGCTGCCCAAGTCGCGTTGGTGGCTCTCGGACGGCTGGTTCGTAGGGTTCCGGCTCGTCTGCGAGAAGTGACCCCTGGGCTCCTGGCCTTGGCACTTGCCCTCTCGTGCCTGCCCGAGCAAGAGGATCGCCTCGTCTTCCATGGCGATACCGGGGCAGGAAAGGGGAAAAGGGTCGTGTTGCTCGCAGGAGACGAGGAGTACCGCTCGGAGGAGGCACTGCCGCAACTGGCCAAAATCCTCGCCTTCCGTCACGGCTTCACGTGCACCGTGCTCTTCTCCTTGGATGGGGACGGCACTATCAATCCCGAACGTCAGGACTACCAGCCAGGGCTCGACGAACTGAAGGAGGCCGACCTGTGCATCCTGATGCTACGGTTCAGGAAGTGGCCCGACCACCAAATGGTTCACTTCGCCGACTACCTCTCCCGTGGCCGCCCCCTGATTGGGATCCGCACCTCTACCCACGCCTTTGCCGGACTCCAAGGCAGGTTCGAACGGTTCAACTGGGACAGCAAAGAGTGGCCAGGAGGCTTCGGGCGGCAGTACCTCGGTGAGACTTGGGTTTCCCATTGGGGTGCCCATGGTTCCCAAGCCACCCGCAGCCGTGCTATCCGTAACCATTCGATCCTGCGCGACGTGGGAGAGGTGTTTGTCACGACCGACGTCTACGAGGCCCACCCCCCGGGGGATGCCACAGCGCTCTTACTGGGCGAGGTCGTTGACGGCATGAGCGAGCCAGGGGCCCCCGCGATAGGTTCGAAGCAGGACGTCCTCGGCCACGTGCGTCCCTTGAACGAGCCAGCCATGCCCATCGCGTGGATCCGAGAGCCCACGCCGGGTCAGAGGGTCTTCACGACGACCATGGGCTCGGCGACCGACCTGCTCGATGCGGACCTTCGTAGGCTCCTCGTGAACGCCACCTATTGGGCTTGCAGGATTCCCGTCGTGGAGAACGGAAACGCAGACCTAGTGGGCAATTACCAGCCCAGCCCGTTTGGCTTCGGGAAGTTTAGGAAGGGGCTGCGTCCGGCAGACCTGCGATAGGCGGCTCCTGAGCGCAGGATCCCCGCGAGATCGCGGGGATCCAGGGTTCACCGAGGCACAGCCTGCGCACAGCTTAGCTACAATGGAAAGATGTTTCGCAGACCCCTTGCCTCGCTGGTCGCGCTCCTCGTTGCCAGCCTGGCCTGCGCACAATCCAAGGCATACATCGCCCTGGGGGACTCTTTGGGCTGGGGATATCAGCCCGACAACGTCAACCCGAGCGCGGGGGACAAGGGGTACGTTCGGTTCACGGCAGACTGGCTCGCTTCCCAGCAGGGCACGCGGCCGGTCTTGACGAACCTCTCGATACCTGGCGAGACCAGTGCGAGCTTCTTTAATACGAGCGAGATTGGATCGATCCTGAACACGAACTATCCGCTCTTCTTCCGCAAGAGCCAGTCCCAGACGTTTCTGGACCGGGTCGCCTCGAACCAGGCCGCGGGCCGGGCCACCGAGACCGTCACGCTAGACCTCGGCGGGAACGACCTCCTCGACCTACTGGACGCGACGTTCCTCGCCCGGCCCTTTGTCGAGCAGCAGGCCCTCGCCGACGCTGCGATCGAGGGAGCAAGACTGAACGCGAGGCAAGCCCTCGCCTCCGTCCGAACCCGGCTCCCCCTAGCCAAGCTCATCGTCGTCGGATATTACAATCCCTTTGCCGCGTTCCCCGGCTCTGCGGAAGACCTCATCGCGGCCTACTCCATCCCTAGGCTCAACTCTATGCTGCTCATCGAGGCGAAGAGGGCCAGGGCGGCGTATGCCCACTGCTTCGATGCCTTCGTCGGCAACGAACTCGCCTACACATGGATCGGCGAGGACGATATCCACTGCCGAGATGCGGGCTATGCGGCAATGGGGGCCGCGACCACCGCGCGGATCGCACGCCCCCTTCCCGTGATCACTCCTTAACCAATCGGTGGGACGAGGATCGTGTAGGTGTAGGTGACGACCCTTCGCTCACCAGCCTTGAGGTCGAACTCCCACTCAACGTTCAAACCAGGGTTTTCCGAACCCATGACCGAGGGCGTCGTCTTGGACTTCCCGCCGTTGTCGGCGCTCACGAGTTCACCGATCGTTCGCTTTGTCACGCGGGCGTGCACTGCCTTGTCCTTTTGGTTGAGGATCGTCACCGTGGACTTGATCGTGATTCGATCCATCCTGTCGTTTCCGTGACGATCCTTGATCACACCCCGTTCGCGCTCCAGTTGCTCCTCGACCTCCTCAGACTGGATATCGAGCGCTTTGCCGACGAAGAGCTCGACCGTCCCGCCCGTGGCCGTGTAGTTGATCTGGTCTTGGCCGATCACTTCGCCCGCCTTCATCAACATCGCGGGAGCGGTCGTCAGAGGCTGGCCCGAAGTGTTCCTGAACTCGATCACGTGCCGGGTCTCCAGACTCGGATCGTTGCCCCCGCCAGGCTGGCCGAAACCGCCCATGTACCGCGCAGAGCGGTCTTGCAGGTCAATTCGGTACAGGTGCTTGTAGTCGGCCTCGCTCTGGAACAAGGGGCGATAGAGCCTCTCCCCACGCTTCAGGCTCACGCCGGGGAGGGTGTAGTAGAACATGTCTTCGAGCTGTTGGCCTGTGCCCCCTGGGCTGAAGTTGCCGAACGTCACCTCCTCGCCGGCGACTCTACCGGCGGCTTGGTTCATCAGAGCGTCCGCCGAGCCCCCTCCACCCATGGCGGAACCGGGCGCCACGCCTGCATATATCGCACCATAGACCGCCGCCGTGAACGGATCCAGCGAGCCGAAGAACTTGACGCTGGGGAACCCGGTGATCAGGCGAACGTCCACGTTCGTGTAATCGCCAAGGTCATTGAGGATCACGGCCCTCGACCTGAGTTGGAGCTTGGTCTCGGCACTGATGTCCACTTGATAGGCGGGCGACCATGTCATGCCGCGCTGGAGGGCGAGCGTAAAGACCTTCCCCGTGCCTCGCGTGCCGACCGTCAAGACCCGCCGAGGGCTCGGCGACTTTGCCGAGTATTGGAGCTCACTGCCTGAGACGATCCGGATCACGGCGTCCTTGTGCAACACGACGTCCTCGCCGCGCTCGAGCGTAAGCACCAGTACCGTGCCTTGAACAGCCTTGATCGTGCCTTTGATCTCGGTGACTTGGTTAGGCCGGGACTGGCCCGTTTCGATGGTGACCACCTTGCCAACGTTGGCACTGAGGATCGCATCGAGCGAACCGAACGGCACGTTCGTCTCCACGGTCCGCGTGAAGACGCGAGCCTCAGTGAGGGTCGTTCCGGCGCTGGTTCCGAACCAAAATGTCCCCAGGACAGCTTCTGGGGCTTCGATCTCGGTCTCCGCGGTACCAGAGACGTCCGAAGTGCGGGTGATCACGGCGTAGCCGTTCTTGAAGAGGGAGACGCCTACAATCTTGTGCTCGGCCGCTCCGAAGGAAGCGAGCGGAAGGAGACCGAGAACGCTGAGAGACAATCGTCGAGCCATCACGATTTGGACGCACCAACCCCGGCTCAGGTGTCGTGTGCAAGTGGACTAGTACATCTTGAGGATGATCTCGTCGGCAGTAAAGTCAACGTTCACATCGTTCGAGTTCGGCACAGGCGTCACCTTTGCGGCCCCGAGCGAGACGACGCAAACGACGCATCCGCTCGCCGGGCATGGTCCACCGGTGAGCGTCAAGGTCGAGGACGGGAGTGGTTTCGCTGTGAGGCCCCGCACATTCTTGGTCGTGCCCAGGTCATCGAACTCGGCGTTCATCGCCGTCGCGTGCGTGGAGAGGAGCCCTTCGGGATTCTCGATCGCCTTCACAAAGATCGCGGCCAGACGAGATGCGTTCTGCTTGCCCGAAAGTTGCTTGTGGTACACGTTGGTCCGCAAGTCACGGTGGGCGACCACGCGCTCAACCGGTTCCACATTGAAGGTGGACGATGGCCGAGGCGATGGCGTGTACTCGATGATCAAGGTGTCCGTACCCTGGACTTCATACCATCGGAACTCGCCCGCCGTACCGCTGCTGACATATCTGACCCTGGCATTTACTCTCCGCTGCTTGAGCCGGGCTTCAATCAGCTTCGTAAGGTCGGCGATGTCGCCGCGGCCGAGGAGCCGAATTGACTGACCGTGGCCGATATTGACCTCCTGAAACTTCTGGTTCTCTGCGTCCGTCAACCAGGAGAACGTCGTTGATCCGTCCTGGCTCCTATGATCGTCATCTTCCGGTGACGGGGCCGGGCAACCGACGACGAAGAGAACGATCGGCAGAAGTGCGAGGAGACGTCGCATACCGCAATATACGCTTTGTCCAGTATCGAGGACTCAATAATCTTGCAGATTCTCTCGGAGAATCTTAGCTGCTCAATTCGATTGCTTTCCCTGGTCCAGGTTCACCACGGTGCCCATGAGGGTCTTCTCGGCAACGCCCACATTGCCACCTTGGATGGCGCGGATCGCCTGCGTGACTTCGGCAGCCTCCTGCAACCGACCCTGCGACGTTAGCATCGCTTGCGTCTTCTGAAGGTCAGCGAGTGCGATTGCTTGGGTGACCTGGTTGCTTTTGAGCCCCATCACGGTTCGCTCGATCGCCCGCGAGACCGCCGAGACCTCGTGAGCCTGCTCGACCCTCGGATCCGCCGGCACCGAATATCGAGAGGCGTCCGAAGTGAACTCGATCACGAAGTCGAGGGCCACCGACTCGTCCCCTCCGGTCACGTCGCCATACTCGAGCCGCCCACCCGCCACTCGATAGTGACCCACCGGATGGTTAGGAAACTCCAAGTCCACGACCTGCTGCATCGTGGCGCCCCTTTCCAGGTCAGGCAGATCCAACGAGAACTCGCGGCCATCGGGCACAGTGGCCTCTCCACTCAACCCTTTCAACTCGACCCAACGGCTCAACCGCATGGTCAGCTTGAGCTGTGTGGCCGAGACCGAGACGAGCTTCTGCAACTCGGCTCGGAACACCTCGGGGATCAAGTGCGGCTCCGAGATGTAGTAGTAGTTCCCTCCCGCTCGCTTCGCCATTCCCGCGAGGAGCTCCTCGTTGTAGTCCGGGCCGAAGCCTAAGAACGTCATCGTGATCCCCGCCGCCTTGGTCTGCCCGGCCAAGTCTACTAACGGGCCGAACTCCTGCACACCCGCGGTCGGCTCGCCGTCGCTCAGCACGACCATGCGCGTCGCCCTGCGCTGCTCGATGAACTGAGAAAGCTCCTGGCGGGCGACAACGATCCCGTCGGAAAGGTTCGTCGTGTACCCTGGCGCGAGGAGCGCGATCCCGTCCTTGACCCGTTGGCGGTCCGTGAGCCGTTGCGGGGCCATGATAACCTCGACCGTCTCGTCGAAGGCCACGATGCTCAACACGTCCTCGGGGCCGAGGAGGTCCACGACATGGGAGCAGGCCTGCTTCGCGAAGTCCAGTGGCGCTCCCTCCATGGAGCCCGAACGGTCAATCAGAAGACACAAGTTGAGCGGAGTGCGCGGGCCACTTGCCGCGAGCCCAGGGAGCGACGCCTCGCTCGGAGCCACGATCTCAATGAGGAACCGTTCCCGTGCCGGGCCGTTCGCCATCGTCGCCAAGCGCGAGGCCACAATCTCCACGGTGAGGCCCTGGCTCGCTCCCGGCGTCCATGCCTCGGTCCGCTGCTGGCCAACGGCCTGCGTCCGATCCATTCCTCTATTGTGACCCCTGGTCAACCCGAAACGTCGTTGCGCCCACTTGCAGCGTGTCCCCGGCACGAAGTACACCGCGCTCGCGTCGCTGCCCGTTCACCAACGTTCCGTTCGTGCTCCCGAGGTCGGTGAAGGCGATCCCGGCCGGAGAAGGCTCGACGGTGCAGTGCTTGCGCGAAGCCTGAGGGTCGAGGGGCAAGGCGAAGCCCGAGCCCTCACGGCCGATCTCGATGAGCCGATCTACCGGCAACCGAGTTCCCGCCATAGGGCCGGACGCGACGACCAGAACCGGGCCCGCCCCGACCGTGGGCCTCGGCGGGACGACGACGGTCGGATCTCCCACGCTGGCGGGAACCCCTGGTGTCTGGGTCGGGATCGGTGCATTCGGGCAGGGCGGCACTGGGCTGCGCACTGGTTTCTGGTTGCGGGTCTGAAACTCGAACTGGAGACTCCCGATCTGGATCGTGTCGCCGGACCGAAGCTCCGCCGAGGGTACGCGCACCCCGTTGTGGCCCACGCCGATCGGCGTTCCAGGGTCCACCAAGATGTATCGTCCCGACCGTCGCTCGATGACCGCGGCCAACGGCGAAAGGTTCGGGTCGGAGAAGACGGGCACGTGCGCTCGTTCGTCCCGGCCAATCAGGGTAGTTGCCGAGTCCAGGGGCCAGTCCCTGCCCTCGTTGCGCCCGAGCACTAGACGTATCCACGCTCGACGGGAGACCCGATCCGCGATGCCCGTGAACAATCCAACGCCCATGCCCAACCCTAGGCACATGAGCGCCCGGCCCGGCGATCCCGTCTCCACCGTCGTCCCAGGCGAGGAGGAAAGGACCTTGGCGGAAGCCAAAGCCGCGCTCAGGAGATCGAACACGGCACCGGTGGCAAAGGCGGCGATCAAGCCTCCCACCAAGCCCGCCACTGCAGGACGAAGGGCGCGCTGCGAGGCCCCCACCGCTAGACCGAGCAATCCGCCTAAGGGGAGGAACGCCGCCGTGCGAGGAAGAATGTTCTGCACCGGGTTCCCCATTGCGTTACCCCCCAGAGCTGAGAACAAGGCGGAGGCCGGGCCGTGGGCAAACGTCGCCCCAATGGCCCCCAGCACGAGCCCCAGCGCGACCGAGACCATGACGTTGTACTTGCCGCCCCGACGGAGCCCGGCGAGGAGCCCGCTCGCCGCGCCTACGAGGCTGCCCAGCGCAAGCAACATCCAAAGCTCCTGGCGCGCCCAATCCGCGGAACCCAGGCTGTCCCCGAACCCCGGTTCCGTGACAAGCCATGCCAACGCGCCTGCGAGGCCACAAACGAACGAGCGCGCTAAGACCGAACCCAAGTCACTCCTCGTAGGTGAAACGCACGCCTGCGAATTGGACGGTGTCTCCCCGCTGGAGCCGAGTCGGGGCGATGAGTCGCACACCGTTCACGAACGTACCGTTCGAGCTTCCCAAATCCTCGACGGTGTAGCCGTCCCCTTCGGGCACCAGCCTCGCGTGGCTCCGTGAGACCGACGACTCCGCCGCAAGTGCGATCTCCGCGCCAGCATCGCGACCCACGGTCTTCGACTCGCCCGCCAAAAGGAACACGGAGCCGTCCGCAGCGACAAGCCGGGGATTGGGGACGTGACCCTGTCCGACCGGCCCCGGTGCTGAGACAGGCCCCTCATCGTCCATGACGATCTGAATCTTCTGACGTTGCTCTGGGATCGAGGGGCCCGATCCGGCGTCGGTAGGCTCCGTGTCGGTCGGGATGATCCCGGCGGACGTGAGCGACTTCTCCACCTGCTCGCGGTTCTTCTTAAGGAAGTAGACGATCCCCCAGAGGGCCCCTGCGATCACGGCGAGCCCGATCACGATCCCGACCACCCGTCCCCAAATCGAAGGGGTTGGAGCGCGCGGCGGAGGTTGCGAGGGATCCTCGGGCGAGCTCGCCGGTGGCTTGGTGAGCGAGACCGTGAAGGCGGCGGCGTCCGCTCCCGATACGACCGAGATCTTCTTCGACTCCGCGACGTCGTTTCCATCGGCCCCACGGTAACGGACCGTCACCTCGCCGGGCCCAGCAGGTACAAACCGAAACGTCGCCTTGCCCTTGTCTCCTACGGAGAGGAGCCGCTCACGAACCTCACCGAGAACGGAGAGCCGCACGAACCCCTCTTCGAGGGGATCGTCGCCTCGGTTCACGATCACCTCGACGGTGCCCGCCCTTCGTTGATCCTTCGGGCCGAGCTTCCAACCCTTTTCCTTCTGCACGAGGGGCGCGGGCTTGGCAAAACAGTCACCCGATCCGGTATCGAGGACGACCACAAGCTTGTCCTTTGGATCGGCGATCTCGATTTCTGCAGCCTTCGACGTCGTGGCAAGTTCGAGCGTGGCCGAGTCCAGTTCCCCGACCTTGGCCACATAGACCTCGCGAGGGGACTCGGATCCGAAGTCGAGCTTGACGCTCGTGCCTTGGCCGACTGCATATCGAGCTGCGGTCAAGAGTAGGAGCGGGGCGAGGACCCTGCGCACGAGGTCAGTTTAGCCCGTGCGAGGGGCAGGGCGTCCGCTACGTCGCTTGCGGTGAAGCCGATGGGTGCCAACCGCTCGGCGCAGATGTCACCGGCATACCCGTGCCAGTACATCGCGCACAGTCCCGCGTCCACCGGGGCGAGACCTTGACCCAGCAAAGCGGCGGTCACTCCCGAGAGCACATCCCCCATCCCTGCCGAGGCCATGCCTGGGTTCCCGGTCGTGTTCACGGACAAGGGCTCGTGTGGGCTACCCAGGATGCTATAGGCACCCTTGAGCAACACCGTCATGCCAGTCTGACGGACCGCGGAAGTCACAGCCGCAAAACGGTCGGACTGAATCTCGTCCACGCTGGTTCCGACGATCCTGGACATCTCTCCTGGGTGCGGGGTGAGGATGCAGGCGCAGGGTGGCAACGGAACGCCGCACGCAAGGGCGTTCAACGCGTCGGCATCTATGCACGAAGGAGTCTCCCATCGGCTCCAGATGCTCGCGAGCGTCTCGCGAACGGCCTCGCCGTGAGTAAGGCCCGGACCAAAGACGGCAGCCGAATATCGGTGCTGGTCGGCAACGATCCGCTCTACCGAAGATCTGGACATTGCACCCTCGGTCGCTTCCAGTGGAAGCAAGCAAGCCTCAGGCACCTGAGACATCACCGCGTCCAGAACCGGCGCGATGCTCGCGACCGTGACCATGCCCGCACCCGAGCGGAACGCAGCTTTGGCGCAAAGCACCGCCGCGCCTCGCATCGCATCGCTCCCTGCCACAACGAGCACATGTCCGTTCGAGCCCTTGTGGCTGGATTGCAGCCGCTCCGGGATGCTCCCCAGGGTTCGCATGGGGCAAATGAGCTTGGCAGTGGTTGGAGTCGCCAAGAGGTCGGAAGGAATGCCGATGTCCGCGACCGTCCAATGTCCAGCGTGCTCCAGGCCCGTCCCTTGAAAGAGAAAGGGCTTCGGCATGCCGAAAGTCACCGTGGACACAGCCCAGACCGATTCCCCAAGCTCTTGGCCAGTGTCGGCATCAATCCCGCTCGGCACGTCCACGGAGAGCACCGGGACCCCGCTCCGGTTCATGGCCTCGATCGCTTCGCGAGCTGGGCCGCGCACCTCGCCTTTCGCGCCGATACCGAGCACAGCGTCCACGATCAGATCGGATTGAAGGAGGCACTGGAGGCGACGAGACCAACGCGGATCCCCGTGAAAGATCGGGCGAACCCCTTGGGCCTCCGCTTGAAGCATCTGCTGGCTGCACTCCGGGGACATGCCCCCGGCCGACGCCGTCGAGATGCACTCCACCTGGTACCCAGATTCGTGACACAGGCGAGCGACCACATGCCCGTCACCACCGTTGTTTCCAGGCCCACAGACGACCGACACCTTTCCCCCTTCGGGCAAGAGCTCTTTGACTGCCCCGAAGACAGCGAGGCCCGCTCGCTCCATGAGCACGATGGCAGGCACGCCGTATTCCTCGCTGGAACGACGGTCTACCTCCTTAGCCCAGGCCGAGTCTGCAATCCACACTCTACGAGGTCTACTACGGAGAATCTGTTCGGGCGTTCCCTCTATTCGTCTATTCTAGAGAAGTAGATCACAGTCACGAGGTGGGCGGGAGTGACGAACTCGCCATAGATGCGGGTGAGGAGGGCGATCACGTCGTCGTGAAGCCGCATCTCAGGGTTCTCACGTTCAATATCGCGAGGAGAAAGCTCCGAGACCGGTTTCACCTCAACCCGATCGAGGATCGCGCTGTATAGCTTGGTGCGACGCCCAAACCGTGGGCCGACCGTGATCCAAACCACCATGCCGTCTGAGTATTTGGCAGACTTGTCCCCCAATCGAACCGTTACCGTCTTTCGGTTCGACCTGAGAAACTCTTCATACAGGTCGGAGTAGAAGTTCAGAGCGAACATGGGTGCCCGCGTCCATTCTAGCCCGCAACCATGATCTGGGGTGCCCTAATTTTTCTCGCCTCGCTCGCCCTGCTCTACGGAGCAACGATGCTCTTGGTCGCGGTCTTGAGCGTCCGACCTCCCAAGCTTCCGGTCGTCCTCAGTCCCGGCCTGCTCGGCCACGGGAGTGAGACGATCGAGCTCGCTACCAGCGATGGGAGAAAGGTCAAGGCTTGGTGGGTGGAGGGGGGCGACCGGCTCGTGGTCGCGTGCTTCCACGGATACTTGATGAACCGGGCCGAGTTCGTGCCGTTGGTGCCGCTCTTCCACGCACTCGGTGCCAGCACGATCCTACCGGACCTGCGTGGCCATGGGGGAAGCGACCGAGGCCCCGTCACCTTCGGCGTGCGGGAGCAGGCTGAGATCCGCGCGTGCCTCGCCGAGGCCCGGCGAAGGTTGCCCTCGGCAAGGATCGTGGTCTTCGGGAGCAGCATGGGGGCAGCGGCGGCCTGTCTCGCGCTCGCCGACGATCCGGACCTTGCCGAGGCCCTGATCGCAGACTCGATGTACGCACGCCTGAGCGAGGCGTCCGAGGGCTGGTGGTCCTTCTTTCTCCAGGGTCGCCTGGCCCCCTTCATGCGGCCCGCGAACTGGATCGGCGCACGGCTTACCGGCCTGCGACCATACGCGGTCAGCACACTCGAGGGCCTCCGAGCCCTCAGCGGCAAGCCCGTGCTCCTGATCTTTGGTGAGGACGATCCGCTCATCCCTCCCAGTTCTCGCACGGAGATGCTCCATGCTGCAGGCGACCGCGCAGTTTCTGTGACCATCCCCCAGGGCAGTCACGGCGATGGGCGGCTTCGCGAACCAGAGATGTACCGCGCAGCTGTCCAGGCCTTCTTGACTTCGCTTACCGCGGAAGGGGCCAGAATGCAAAGTGATGAGTGCGCTCCTGAAGGCCGAGCTCGACCTGCCTCTGGTCTCCCAAGGGAAGGTGCGTGACGTCTTCGAGTGCGATGGCAATCTCCTGCTTGTCGCGACGGACCGGGTGTCCGCGTTCGACGTCGTGATGGAGAACGGGATTCCCGGTAAGGGCGAGGTCCTCACGGAGATCTCCAAGTTCTGGTTTCGAAGGCTCGCGGAACTCGTGCAGACCCAGCTCCTCGATCCCGCCGACGAAGCCGATGCGCTCGCCCGCCTGCCCGAAGCGTATCGCGCCCGCACGACCGTGGCGAGAAGGACGAACCCGGTCATGATAGAGTGCGTCGCCCGAGGCTATATCTGCGGCTCCCTCTATAAGGAGTACACGGAAGGAACCGCGTCTCGGCTCGGGCTCGGCCTCCCCGACGGCCTGAACGACGGAGACCGGTTCCGCGAGCCTGTCTTCTCGCCCGCCACGAAGGCGACCTCGGGCCACGATGAGAACATCTCTTTCGACCAAATGGTGGAACTCGTTGGCGGAGACCTCGCCGAGCGGCTCCGGGCGTTGACCCTGGGAATCTATCGCGAAGCGGGCCTTCACGCTGACGCTGCTGGGCTGATTCTGGCAGACACAAAGCTAGAGTTTGGATTGCGAGATGGCGAGCTGGTCTGGATTGACGAGGCCCTGACTCCGGACTCCTCGCGCTACTGGGAGGCCGACCTGTGGAGGCCAGGAGGGGCGCAGCCCAGCTTCGACAAGCAGTTCCTTCGCGATTGGCTCGCGGCCAGCGGCTGGGACAAGCGACCCCCCGGCCCAAGATTGCCGGAGAACGTCGTGCTCGCCACCCAGGCCAAGTATATGGAGTGCCGGGACCGATTGTTGGGTGCAGTGCCCGCTTCAGGATGATCATCCTCTATAACTTGCTCCTCGTCCTCACGCTCCCCGTCTGGGCGACTTGGATGGCCGTCCGAGCAAGACGCCGCAAGGAGCCCGTGGAGTGGGCCGAGCGGCAAGGCTCCTATCCCTTCGTGCTCGGGCGGTCGAAGCGAAGGGTTTGGGTCCACGCCGTTTCGGTAGGGGAGTTCATGGCGTGCCAACCGCTTCTCCACGCCCTTCGGGAGATCGAGCCGAACCCCGAGGTGGTCGTGAGCACGACCACCTCGAGTGGGCACGGCGAGGCCGAGAAGCACAAGGGCAAGTTGTTCGACCGTTTGGTGTACTTCCCGATTGACGTCCCTCGGTTCTGCCTGAAGGCGCTGCTCTCGGTCAAACCGACCGTCATCGTGATGATGGAGACCGAGATTTGGCCGAACTTCCTGTGGACCGCCCACCAGATGGGAATCCCGGCACTCGTGGCGAACGGGCGCATCAGCGACAAGACCCACTCGAGAGGATGGATAGCGCGGTGGGTGTACCGGCCTGTGCTCAGAACCGTGGACGCCGTCCTAGCTCAATCGGACACTGACCGCGACCGGTTCCTAGCCCTAGGGGCGAGGCAGGCAGAGTCGGTGGGGAATACCAAGTTCGACCAGGCTCTCGGTGGCATGCGGGCGACCTCAAGAGACTGGCTCTGCGAGCTCGGAACCCCCGAGGGCTGCCCCGTCATCGTCGTAGGATCCACACGAAGCGAGGCAGAGGAGGCACTTGTCGCGGATGCGCTGGCAGATCCCAGGATCGAGGGTTGCGCTGTCGTCTGGGCTCCTCGGCACATTGAGCGCGCCCCGGAGGTTGCTCGTCAGCTCGAAAGGATCGGTCGCGAGCCAACTCTTCGGAGTCAGGGCGGCAAAGGCAGGACGGTGGTACTCGACACCTATGGCGAACTCGCCCAGGTGTACACCATCGCTGACGTCGTGGTGGTGGGAGGGGGGTTCGACACCCTCGGCGGGCAAGACATCCTCCAGCCAATGGCCCACGGGAAACCGGTGGTCCACGGCCCGAACATGAGCAACTTTCGCGACATCGCCCGACTCGCCCAGGAGGCTGGGGCCGCGGTCACCTGCGAGCCCAACCCTTCGGAGCTTGCACAGCTCCTAGCGGACTTGCTCACAGATCCGTCTCGGAGGGCGCAGATCGGCTCGGCGGGCCGCGCCTTGGTCGAGAGGCACAGGGGCGCTAGCGAGCGGATCGCGACCCGGGTCGCCACGTACTTCGACGCGCCTTAGACCTTCCAGCTCTCCCAGTAAGACGGGTCCTCGATCGCCAGCGCGTGCTCGGTGAGATAGAGCGGATAGAAAGTGTCCAGCATGACCGCGAGCTCTTCGGTCTTGGTGTGGCCCAAAGAGCGTTCGACCGCACCCGGCTGAGGCCCGTGCGGGATTCCCAGCGGATGGAGGGTGATCGAGCCTTCCACGATCCCTTTCCGCGAGCCGAACTTGTCATTGCAGTAGTACAGCACCTCGTCCGAGTCAACGTTCGAGTGGTTGTAAGGGATCACGATCGCGTCCGGGTGAAAGTCGAGCATCCGCGGGCAGAAGGAGCAGACGACGAAGTTGTGACCCTGGAAGGTCTGATGGATCGGGGGAGGCATATGGAGCTTCCCGGTGATCGGTTGGAAGTCCATGATGTTGAAGCGCCAAGGGTAGACATATCCGTCCCAGCCCACGATGTCGAACGGGTGGAACGGGTAGCGGAACGCGGTGTGCCGCCCACGCGCCTTGACGACGACCGTGTGCTCGCCCTTCTCGTCCACCGTCTCGAGCTCGGCGGGCGGATGGATGTCTCGTTCCGTGTAGGGCGCCTCTTCCAACAATTGCCCGTATTGGTTCCGGTATCGCCGTGGGATCTCCACGGGCCCATGGCTTTCGATTGCCAGCATTCGAACCGGAAAGGAGTCGAACTCGATCTGCCAAATCGTTCCCCGCGGGATCACGAGGTAGTCCCCCGGCCCGAACGGCACCTTCCCGTAGTTCGAGCGAAGGGTGCCGCTGCCGTCGTGAACGAACAGAACCTCGTCGGCCTCGGCGTTTTTATAGAAGCCCTGCATCGGCTCCGCGACGAGGACCTGGTTCCAAACGACGTCGTTGTTCCCCATGAGCGGAAGGCGACCTGAGATCGCGTCGCCCTTGGGCTTCAGGTTGTCGGTCCGCAAGTGGCGGTGGCGCAAGGCCTCTTCCTTGAGGTATTTCGGTGCGACGGGCCCCAGATCCTCCCACCCGCACACGGCCGTCGGGAGGTTGATGTGATACATCGTGGACATCATATCGCTGAAGCCGTGGGTGCTAAAAAGCTCCTCAGCGTAGAGGGTGCCGTCGGGCTGTCGAAACTGAACGTGCTTCTTGGCGGGGATGTCTCCTAGGCGGTGATATCGGGGCATTGCTCTACCTATTCTACGCCGAGCATCGAGGACGGCCCGAGAATGGGGCACAATCGCCTTGTGCCGGATCGCGATCTACAGGATCGGGTTGCCAAGTTCGTGGTAGGCGGCGCGATGCTGAGCCTGGTCTCCTTGATCGTAATGCTGCCTGGGCTCGGGGGCGGTGCGCTGCTACGCGAACTTGGTGGGCCTCCGACCCTGATGGCCATCGGGGTGATTGCGTTCCTCGGGATTGTTGCCGGGTTCGTCCTGATGGGGATCGGGATTGCGATCGGTGTGCGCAGGGTGACGAAGAAGCACGTCGGAAGCGAGAGGTTCGTGCCGGGCGCTTACATCGTGAGTGTCACGTGCGAGGACTCGCGCGGGCAGCTCGTTTCCGATCCATCTCTCCACGACGCGCACGAACTTCGGTACTACGCCCGAGTCCGGTTCCCCGAGGGCCACGTGGACGAGTTCAAGGTCGCCCCGACTGTGCTGGATGGGCTCGGGGAGGGAATGACGGGCACGGTGGGCGTGTTGGGCGACCGGGTCGTCCGCTTCTCGCAGGATCGGCCCGATATGGCCGACCCTAGCCCGCACAATCGCCCATAATCTTCGCGATGCCAGACCTCGATACCGTGTGGAGCGAAGTCCTCCCGGACATTCGTCGGGGTGTGACCGGCGTGGGCGTTTGGTCCGCGCTGAACGCAAGCAGGCCCGTCACGGTCGAAGACGGAATGCTCGTCCTCGGCCTTCCCTTCGAGTCTGCCGAACTCGCAGGCCACCTTCGGCTCCCGCTCACCCGGAAGCTCATCGAGGACACCTTGAGCGAGGCCCTGGAGCAGAAGCTGACGCTCCGCGTGATTGATGGCACGTCCTCAGACGACTGGGCGACCGAGAAGCGGCGCGACTCCGAGCGGCGAAAGCTGGAAGAACAAGCCCTCGAGCGCGCGCGCACCAAGGTGAAGGCTTCGAGCAGCTGGGACGCGATCTATGATCAGCTCAGCCGCAAATATGCCGAGACGCCGGCCCGCTCGCTCCCGCAGAACCGTGCGCGTTTCCTACTTTGGGCCATAGAGGTCGTCGCGAGCGCCCTTCAAGAAACCCCCGTTACCGACGAGCTTGCCGAGCGCAACTTTGCCCGATGTCTCGAACGCATCGCGCAATATGCCGAGATCCCGAGCACCATGGTCGCGGTCGCCGTGCTCGAAAAGAGCTTCCAAGGGTGAAGCCGCGGGCCATCGTGATGGGCTCAGGGACGAGCAACGGAGTCCCATCGCTCGGCCGAACCTATCCGCCCGAGTTCCTCGCCGACCCCAGGAACCACCGCACCCGGTGCTCGTTGATGCTCCAAGGGCCCACCGGCAACGTCCTCGTGGACTGTTCGCCAGAGATGCGTCTTCAAGTCCTGAGGACCGGGGTCACCGAGATCGAGGCCGTCATCATCTCCCACACCCACGCCGACCACGTGATGGGAATGGACGACCTCCGTTCCTTCTCCCTCGCCACGGGGGAGGCGGTCCCGGTCTACACCTCGCCCCAATACCAAGAGGACATCCGTCGTCTCTTCCCCTATGCCTTCGCCGAGTTTCCACCCGACATCTTCGTTCCCAAGCTGGACTTGAGAGACCTGCCCGAGCGGCTCGACCTCGCCGGACTCGATATCGAGGTCCTCTGGGTTCGTCACGGGCCGTGGGACGTTGCCGCAGTGCGCACAGGGGGCTTTGCCTACGTCACCGACGTGAGCGAGATCCCTCCCAAGGCATGGGAGAGGCTCCGCGGACTCGACACCCTTGTCCTCGACGCGGTCCGGCACCGGCCGCACCCAAACCACTTCCACCTCGATCGGGCGATCGAAGTCGCCCAGGCCCTGGCTCCTCGTACGACCTACTTCACCCATCTGTGCGACGAGTACGACCATGGTCCGGCGGAAATGAAACTGCCCAAAGGCATCCGACTCGCCTACGATGGCCTCACCATCCCGATCTAGGCCCACACAATCTGGAAGGATTGCGGTGATCCCTCCAGAAAACGCGGAATAGACCAAGAATGCGATCCGTGGCAGACCCCGCGCCTGGCAAGAAGGCCAAACCGGCTCTTCCGTCCGTCTTCGCGCTCGGACTTGCCACCTGCTCGCTCGCGGTCGGCGTGCTCGCGAACGTCGAGCCGGTCACGGTCATGCTCCGCTCCGCAATCGCACTCGTGATCGGCGGGGTCGTCGGCAAGCTCTACTGCGCCGTAAGCGAGGTCGCGCACGTCTCTGGAGTCAAGGAGGGTTCAAGGGAGCCCTCAATTCGGGTGCCCGAGTCCTCGACTGACCCGAACTGAATGGAAAGGAAGCCATGCCAATGTCGCCCGAGCAATTGAAGAAGAGTTGGATCGAGTTCAAGGTCTATAAGGACGGACGAGCCCGCGACGAGATCATCAACCACTACTCCTACCTCGTCAAGATCACCGCGGGCCGACTCGTGGCCAACATCCCGAACGGTCTGGACCGCGAAGACCTCGTGGGCTCGGGCGTGGTCGGTCTGATCAAGAGCGTGGACCAATACGACCCAAGCCGGGACGTCAAGTTTGAGACGTACGCGATCGCCCTGATTCGGGGAGCGATCCTCGAGTCGCTTCGAGAAGAGGACTGGGTTCCCCGGTCCATCCGAGAAAAGCTCAAGGCGATGGAGCGCGCGACCCAGGCCCTCGAACACAAGACGGGGCAAACCCCGAACACGCGCGAGGTTGCGGAATACATGGCCCTCACGGTGCAAGAGGTCGAGGAACTCAGAGTGCGCGTGACCCGGACCACCGTCCTCAGCTTGGACGACATGGTGGGCGGCGCACGCAGCGATGGGGAGGACCACGTCCAGTTCATCGAGATGATCGTGGACACGGACGCCTCACCCGGCGAGGAAATCGAGGGCAGAGAGATGCGGAAGCTGCTCGCCGACGGAGTGGACATCCTGCCCGACCGCGAGAGGCTCGTCATCGCCCTGTACTATTTCGAGGGTTTGACGTTCAAAGAGATCGGCCGCGTCCTGGGCGTGAGCGAGAGCCGGGTCTATCAACTTCATAACCAAGCCGTGGGCCGGTTGCGCAAATCGCTGCGGGACGCCAACGGCGTCACGGTCGCATAACTCGATGGAAGAGCTCGGCCAGGTGCAAGCGATCCAACCCTGGAAGGCCCCGCCTCCGACAGGCGAGGAAAGGCACCGACGCCAGCGGCACCGTGACCCGCGCGAGCCGGAAGACACCGTCGAGCTCAGTACCGACGAACCCAAGGTCGAGGAGCAAGAGCCGGGCCCATAGGTCCGAAGTGGCACGTTCCGTGACCAGACCGGTGTTCTAACACTGTGGCAAAGATTGCCTAACGGCTCTCGTCGCAACCTGCCCATAATCCACAGCATCGAGCCAACAATGAGAATCCTTCAAACTTCCCTGCTCGCCCTTGCCGCGTTGTGTGCCGTCTCGATGGTCGGCTGCAACCGGAGCAAGGCGGACAAGTCCATCGCCGTGGTCGGCACCGACAAGATCACCCTGGACGAGTTCAACAAGTACATGGCCTCGAAGCCCACGATCCGCGTCGTGGTGCAGGGCGAGATCGTCGAGCTCCCGGTCGCAGAAACGATCGCGTTCCAAGCCCTTCAAGACCTCGTCAGCAGGAAGGCCCTCTTCCAGATGGCGAAGGATGAAGGCGTCATGCCCACGGACAAAGAGGTGGACGACGAGGTCGCCTTCCAGAAGAAGCTCAACCCAGAGTTCGTGCAGCAGTACCAGGCACGCGGGATGGGCAACCCACAGATTCGGGACGAGATCCGGTTCAACCTCACCCAGGAGAGGCTCTTCACCAAGGGGATCTCCGTGAGCGAGGACGAGGTTCAAAAGTGGATCAAGGAGAACCCGCAAGCGTTCGTTGACCCTGCCAAGGTGACACTCAGCGTCGTGCTCGTCAAGGATGCCGCCCAGCAGGCGAAGGTGGACAAGTCCCTTGAGAATGGCAGGCCGTTCCGCGAGGTCGCTGTGGACAACAGTCAAATGCGCGACGCCAAGGTGAACCAAGGCAAGTTCAACAACGGAAGGCCGATCCCGATTCGCAGCCTGGCCCCCGCGGTTCGCGACGCTGTCGCCAAGGTCCAGCCGAGGCAAACGACCGGATGGGTCAAGCTCCCAGAAGGCTTTGCCAAGTTCTATGTGGACAGCAAGACCGACGATATCGAGCTGGAGAAGACGCCCGAGAGGCTGGCGAACGTGAAGCGCTCGCTTGCCATCGAAAAGGGCAAGCTTGCCAACGACCTCCGCCCGCGGCTCCTGAAGCGAATCCGGGAGACGGACATCGAGATCGTCGGCTCCGACGCCTACAACACGGCGTGGAAGCGGTTCATCGAGATGCTGAACGCCCAGGCCGCTGCAGAGAACGCAGGCAGTGGGCTCGGTCTTCCTGGCGGCACGAAAGGCGACACGGCCCCCGGTACAGAAAAGGCAACGCCCGAAGGGAACTAAGAGCCCAGATACTCAAGGAGACGCCTGCCCCAAGCTTGGGGCAGGCGTCCGAGTTTGTGCTAGACCTTGCTAGAGAGCGCCTCGCACAGGTTCTCGATCTCGGTGCCCGTGAGCTCACCGGTGCCGACATACTCCTGCAGTCCGTGCTCGATTCCATCAAAGCCGGGCGAGGACCAAACCCCGAGCGGGGGGCGCGTACTGTCGAGCTGCACCAGGCTCAAGCGAAAGCCCTGCGCGCCCGGCACTCCTTCCTTCATCGCCATGCCCCGTCCAATGAGGTCGGCTACGGACGTATAGACACCGCTGACCCTGCCGTTCCCGGCTTCGTCCAGCTGCTCAGTAACCCAGTAGATCTTGCGAAACTTCATGGTCCCTTTTTGTGAGGCCCCGGTGAGGCCAGAGGCTGGATCGTACCCACCTATGCAGTCCAAAGGAAAGGCTCTTCGTCCGTCAAGACCCTCCCTTTTTCGATCTCTCGGAGCATGTACTCGGGCAACGTGAACATCGAGGGCATGAACCGTGGCGTGCAGTACCGGTTTTCGAGCCCTCGGGCCGTAAGGCGGCTTGCGATTTCTTGGGGATCGAGCGACAGCGGGTCTGGGCCCTTGCTCGCGAGAATGAACCCCCAGGGCATCTGGAAGGTCGTGACGAGCCCGTAGTACCCTCGCACTACGGGGAAGGTCTCACGCAAAGTATCGAGCGTCTTGTGGATGCAGGCAAAGCAATAGGGATAGGTCTCGTTGCAAGCGCCTGCTTGGAGGACGAACACGCCGTCATCGGAGAGGCAACGGCCGACGTGCTCGAAGTACTCCTTGGTATAGAGGTAGAGGGCGGGTCCGCCCTCGATCGGGCCTGGGAGGTCGCTCAGGACCACGTCATAGGTTCCGGGAGCAGCGTCCTCCACCCACTTTCGGGCGTCTTGGTGGACCAGCGTCGCCCGAGGGTCGTCAAAGCAGTCGTGGTGCCATTCCTTCATGTGGACCTTCACCATTTGGATAAGCTCCTCGTCCAAGTCCACCATGTGGGCCTCCTGGACCGTTCCGTGCCGCAGTGCCTGCCACAAGGTCGCCCCTTCGCCGCCGCCGCACACCAAGACCCGTCGCGGGTTCGGGTGCGTCACCATCGCAGGCTGCACCATGGACTCGTGATAGACATACTCGTCGAGCAAGCTCGATTGGATCTTGTAGTCCAAGAAGAGGGTCTTGCCAAAGGTCGGCATCTCAACGATTTGGTACTGCTGATACTTCGTCCTGCCCTCGACGAGGAACTTGTCCACCGAGAAGAGCCAAGTCACGGCATCCGTGTGCGTTTCGGCAATGAACATGCCCGTGGATTGGGAAAAGAGGCGGTCAGACATCCGAGGCCGCGAACTTACCCCTCGGCGAACAAGGGGACCATGACGGACTTGCCTTGGTGAGGGAGCACGGCCCAGCAGAACGGACATGGCTCCGTCATTACGGACACCACGCCATGGTTTGACGAGGCACAGACTGAGGCGTGAACTTCGCCCTACTGTGCCTGTTCGCCGCAAACTCTCCTCGGTGCCCGGAGCACACGGTCCCGTCCCCTATGCCTGCCCAAGCCAAGCCCATGAGCGACTGGAGCCCCTCTGCGCCGCGCAAGGCAGAACCGCGCGAGCGGCACCTCCACAACATCCGTCAACTCACGTTCGGAGGCCAGAACGCCGAAGCCTACTGGGACGCGAGCGGCAAACGGCTCACGTTCCAGTCCCGGCAGCCCGGCCTCCCCGACGAACAGATCTTCACCATGAACGCCGACGGTACCCAGCGCAAGCTTCAAAGCACCGGACTGGGACGATGCACGTGCAGCTTCTTCTCACCGGACGGCCGATACCTCTATTTCAGCAGCACCCACATGGTGAACGAAGGAGCGCAGCCGCCGGTGGACATGAGCAAAGGCTATGTCTGGATGGTCAACCCGCAGTTCTCCCTCTTCCGCAAGGATCTCAAGACCGGCAAACTCAGCCAAGTGATCGGAAGAGAAGGCTACGTCGCCGAGACCACGATCGCACCGGACGGCACCTTCATGACGTTTACGGCGAACTGGGACGGCGACCTGGATATCTACCGCGCGAACTTGGACGGCACGGGGATCCGGCGGCTCACCGACCAGATCGGCTACGACGGCGGGCCCTTCGTGAGCTGGGACAGCAAGGTCATCGTGTACCGGCGTGCCCCGACCCTCACCCCCGAGGCCATGCGCGAGTACACGAACCTCCTGGGGGAGAACCTTGTCCGGCCGAAGAACCTCGATATCTGGGTGATGGACGCTCAAGGGCGCTATGCCAGGCCAGTGACCCATCTGGGCGGCGCAGCCTTCGCCCCGTTCCTCCACCCCGATGGAAAGAGGATCGTCTTCTCCAGCAATCACCATGACCCGAAAGGACGCGAGTTCGACCTCTTCCTCATTGGCAAGGATGGGCGGGGGCTCGAGCAAGTCACCTTCACCGGGGAGTTCGACGGATTTCCTATGTTCTCGCGCGATGGGAGGAGGCTCGTGTGGGCGAGCAACCGGTATGGCTCGGTTCACGGCGAGACGAACTTGTTCGTTGCGGACTGGCGGGACTAGCCCGGCTCGACCTCGCTCTGGATCCCGCGCCGAACGAGGAGGAACTTGATCCTTTTCGGTCGGAACCGGACCCTGAGCACCTCGACCGCGCGACGCACGTTCACCGTCCCGCCGCAATAGAAGAGGTCAATCGCAGCATAGCCGTGCTCCGGCCAAGTGTGGATCGTGTAGTGCGACTCTTGGATGATGACCGCACCGGAGACGCCCCACGGCTTGAACTCGTGAAACGACTCTGCGACCACGGTCGCGTTGCTCTCCACCGCTGCTTCGCGCATCGCGGTGCCGACCGATGCCTCCTGCTCGAGCGCGGTCCCATCACAGTCGAACAACTCGATCAAGAGGTGCGAACCTAGGGAGCACTCCTCGTCTCCGAGCATGGGCAACCCGTCGCTATCGCTGCCGAGCCAGGCCGAGAACCGATCGGCGTTCTCGCTGTGAATGAGTTCCCAACCTGCGTCGTTCGGGATGCGCGGCGGCTCGGCGATCGTGAGATCGGGTCGTCGCTTGAAGATCCGCGAGCGGAGGCGGGAGAACCACCCCGAACCTGCGAGCGGTACGGCGGTGGCAAGGGCGAGTGCGCTAAGTATGAACGGAAGGTATGCCAATCAAGATTTCCTCTGGTTCCAGTTTTCTGGTGTGAGAACCCGAACCGAGGATCCTCGGCTCGGCCCCTGCACGACCGAACGACGACATGGAAACCCTGCCTGCCCTTGGGGGGCCTGCCGTGGGACACGGCCGCCGTACTTTACGCACCTGCCGTCTCCCCCGCCCTCTCACCTTGTTCTAGAGAGGAGGTTTTCCACTATTGGCGCCTGGCTACCGGACAATCCGGAGGCTTTTGGCGCGAACCTATAGAGTACCCAAGCGCGAACAAGGTTGCAAGCATCGGGCCCGATGCCTCAGTCACGTGTGGGAGCCATGCCGCAACTGAGCCTTCCGTCGTTCATCGTCACCGTTCGGTTCGCGTCCTTGAGGATCGCCGGGTCGTGGGTGACCAAGACCAAGGCACCCTCGCCACGGTTCTGCAGAAGGGCCGCCACCACCTCAAACCCCTTGGTGTGATCGAGGTTTGCCGTAGGCTCGTCCGCGAAAACAACCTCGGGGGAACCGGCAAGGGCGCGAGCGACGCACACCCGCTGTCGCTCGCCCCCGCTCAGCTCGTGCGGCAGCCGGTGGGCCTTCTCGGCCAGTCCAAGGATGGAGAGCCGCTCCATCGCTTCCTCCATCGTGGTTCCAGGACATCCCGTCGTGACGTTCTCGACCGCCGTTAGATAGCCTAACAGGTACGGCTGTTGGAAGACAAAGCCGAACTTGCTCCAGCGCAAAGCCGCTCGCTCGGCGTCCTGCATCGTGGACAGGCTCGTGCCGCGATACTCCACCCGTCCGGAAGTGGGTCGCTTCAACCCCGAGAGCAAGTAGAGCAAGGACGACTTGCCGGAGCCGGAGGGCCCTAGTACCCCGAGGAACTCGGCAGGCTTGACTTCCAGGTCAATCTCCGCGCAGGCACAGACCGACTTACCATGGTCGGCGTACTCCAGTCCTACTCCGCACGCCTGGATCACGCGGACCTCCTCTCGATCACGGCGATCGGATCGAACCGACGAAACCGGTTCACCACGTTCCAAGAGACCGCCAACGCAATGGCCACCGGGATCGGAAGCGTATAGGCATAGGCTCGGGGAGCGAGCGGGTCGAGCATGAAGGCGTTCGGCTCGAAGAGGACGGCTTTGATCAGGGACAGGAACCCAAAGGAGACCAGCACTCCCGACGCCCAGCCAAGCCCCACCACGATCAAGGCCTCGGCCAAGCTCCGCCGGACCAGGCGCTCTCGCGTGAAGCCCAGTGCCTGGAGGAGGCCGAACTCGTTCATCCGCTGGCCGACGTAGATCCCCATCAAGAGCGACATCATCACCGTGATCACCACGACCAGGAGCCCGATCACCACGTTCAGGATCATGTAGAGGATCTCGAACATCTTGTCGGTCTGCTTTTCCAATTCCGCAAAGGTGAATACCCTCGCCCGCTCCTTCTCGAACCGCGCGACCGTCCACGAGTCCATCTCGGCCTGCCGGGCGGGATCCTTGGACATGGCGATAAGGAGGTCAATGGGAGGAAGATGGTACAGCGCAAGGTATTCGAAGGACGTGAGGGCGAGCCAAAGCGGGTTTTCGACGATTCCCACGACCTTGACGGGCAAGGCGGAGTAAGAGTCTTGAGTGTTCGGGCCCAACAACTGGTCGCCGATCCCAAGGCCAAGGTTCCGCGCCAAGGGTGCGCTCACCAGTGCCTCGGGAAGTCCCGCCTTCGGCAGCCGTCCCACGAGCTTGCCCCCACCCATGCGGTCAAGGTATGGCTTCACATCCTCGTCGTGAAGGCCGATGATCACGAACTGCCAAGGCCCTACGATGGACCGGACCTCAAAGTTCGAGGCCCGACAGGTCATCAGGTCGCCAATCGGTACTGGAGACTCCTCTTCGAGAATCCGCCGAAGCTTGGGGGTGAGATCGTTGTCGCCCCGTGGGCTCACTCCGAGGTAGTTCTTGGAGTACCCGTACGTCGTACGGATCGAGAGAGGGATGGAGTCCATGATCGCGACAATCCCGGCAACGAGCAAGGTCGCCAACACGATGACCCCGACCATGGGCATGATCTTGGTCATGTTCCTAGTCAGGAACGTGACCGGTGCCAGAGGGTATCGGGTCAACGCAGCCTCTTATACCGAAGGAAGACCTCGTCTCCGACCGAGATCGAGCTGAGCAAGCCAAACCCCAAGAGGGCACCCCGGCTCAGGGCTTCGCCGTCGGCATAGGTCGGGGTGGTTCTGCCCAGCTTCACTAGGGGCGCAAGGGTGAGGAACAACTCATCCACGACGTCCAGGGCAAGCAAGGATGCATTGAGCTCGCTTCCGCCTTCGATGAGGAGCCTGCCGATCCCCATCTCCACTCGCATCCTGCGCAAGGCCTCTGTCAAGTCCACGTCGGCTTCCCCAGCGACCAGGCAGTGCGCCCGTCCCTCGAGCCTCTTCGCGCCCGCGCGGGCCGTTACCACCCAGGCGTTCTCAGGGGACTTGACGAAGAACGGGGAGGATAGGTCCAGATCTCCGCTCCGACTCACGACGAACCTGGCGAGACGGGGGGCGTACTGTAGCTTCGCGGTCGCTCGGAGGGAGCCCGCTCCGATCAGCACCGCGTCCGCTGTGGCCTCGATGGTGCGCATCGTGGCGTGGTCGAGGCTGCTTCCCAAATCCTGAACGTCCTCAGTCCTCATACCGGTGACCGACTTGCCGTCTATGGTCGTCACCATGTTGATGTAGGCGTAGGGCCGTTCAGCGGGGGCGGCAGGAAACTCCAGGTGACCGTAGACCGGTTCTGTCACACCGGGGCCAGAACCTGCCTGACGGCTCTATGGAGGACGACGTAGGGCTGTTCGGCGTACCTCTCGCCCCCGATGAAGAAGGTTGGGACATTGAACACCCCGACGGAGTAGGCGTCGTTGTCAAAGGCGACGATCCTGGCCGCGAATCGCCGGGTTTCGACGGCGGCGGCCATGGCGTCCACGTCCAAAATGCCCGCTAGGACCCTGCGCAGGACGTCCAAGTCTCCGATCCGGTCACCTTCCTCCCAGAGGGCGCGGTAGATGGCTTCGACGGCTTGATGCTGGGCTCCTGCTTCGCGGGCGAACTCCGCGGCTTGGAGGGCGTTGTGGGTGCGCATCAGCTTGGGCCGCTCGGCGGTGGGGGGGGCCATGCCTTCTGCAGCATAGGCGAGTTCGAGCCGGCTCGGGGTGGCGGGACGTCGTTCGTCCTTCAGCGCAGGCGGCTTGACGGAGGGCCGATCGAGGTTTTCGGGCCAGAGTTCGTATCCTGCCCAAACGATCTCGGTTCCGAACTCCTCGCGCAGCCGGTTGGCCTGGCTGAGCCCGATCCAGCACCAAGGGCAAGTGAAGTCGTGGGCGATCTTGACGACCATCGCTCGGATACTACCGGCGCAGCCCGGCGGTCGTCGGCACGGCCCTAGGGAGGCCGGGCGCCCCGACCCGCAGGCGCCCCGCCTGCGGCTGCGCACGAGCGTCCAGTCCGCCTCTCGAGTTCCGCGAGGAAAGCGCGGAGAGAGGCTTGACAAACCTGCGGCTGCACCGATATGATTGGCCACATGAAGCGGTGCGGTGCGGTGCGGTGGCGCTATCCGTCCTCGTTGGTGGAACCGCTAGCGCAGTAGATGGAACGTTGGTGACGGCCCCCAGCACCCCCCTGAGCGGCACGTACCACGAGATCCGCGTCCACGTCGAGATCGAGGCCGGGGAGACGAGCATCGTCTCTACCTGGCTAGAGAGCCGGTCGCCGAGCCAGCCCTCGGACGAGCTGGACATCGAGGAGTTCCTGCCTCCCATGGAACCGCCGCCGTATGCGGTCGTGCCCGAAGCCGAGCTTTTCTGCAAGTTCGACTCGACCCACTGGATCCACGGCGAGACCGTCGAGTTCTGGCTCCACGCCACGGTCTGGCACAACGGCCAGACGACTAGCGTCGAGCCGAAGTTGATCACCACACGGCAAGTCTACAACGGGGCTGTCCTCATCCAGCACAAGGCACTGGCCCTGTCCTCGAGCGGCTCGGGGGTCGGCACGGGCTTCCAGGCTTGGAACCACAAGGTCGTCAAGAACGTCTTCAACAACGCTTGGTCGGCTAACACAGTTACCGCGGAGCTTCCGCCCGCGACGAGCCACTTCATCCTCGCCCACGGCACACCCGGCGTGATTTGGGCGCCTGCCGCGCCGACGGCGGTCAACGATGCTGTGGTGCAGGGCGCGGTCCCGGGAGGGCTGTTCCCGCTCTACTTCGCGTTCCTCGCCTCGTGCCGCGTCGCGGAGAACGACAACGACGCCGTACCGAACGCATACTTGAGCGAGGCGGGAAGCACTACGAACCGCTGCGTCGTCGCGTTCAAGATCACGATGGAAAACGTAGAGATGTTGCAGATGTTCTACGGCATCGCCGACCGCGTGGCCGACGGCTGTACAGTCTTGAAGGCGGCCGAAGACGAGTGGAGCGCTGGAGGAACAACCTCACTCGCCAGCAAGTACGGTGGCTTCGCTGCGAATGTCCTGCTATTTGGAGACAGTCTCGCGCGGCCGCGGTGGCTCTACGACGGTTCGAACGCAGTTCACACTACCTGGAAGGATAACCAATGAATGCAACCTTGATTCTCGCCATGCGGTTCGCCGTTACCTTGAATCCTGCTGGAGAGCTCAACACCGGCACCGATCCAAGCTTGCAGTTCCTTCAGGCCATCGGTCGTGATGTGACAGGGCTCGCGCTTCGAGACGTTCGTGCAGTCAACGCAGGCGAACGTTCGCAAACATTCGGCCTTGCCAGTTCCATCGTATACCGAGTCAAGGACGGGCGCGTGTTGCGGTACTCCAGCGACAATCAGGCAGAGCGATCTTTCGGTCGTCGCCGCGACGTAGAGCTTTTGCTCAACACCGAGCCTGAAGTTCGAGCCAAGGCCCAGCGCCTCCTCGTCGCGCTCGGGCTGGACGGCGAGTTCGAGATCGAGGAGATCCGGCTCGATCCTGAGGAGATCAGCTCGAGAGAGCCCAGTCGTATGAGGTCGTTTGGCACGGCCCACGTCCAGGGCCGGCGGATCGGCGACCCTATGAGCATGAAGGGCCGCAACCGTTGGACAGTCGCGTACGACCGATGGGACGGGGCCGTCCTCTTCTACGGCTTGGTTGACTCTCTCCGGTTCATCAATGAGCCCGGGGACATTGGCGAGGCCGGTGCGCGGCGGGCTACGGAGCACCTCTGGGCGGCGATAGACGCCGACGACCCTACGCAATACCCGGCCGAGTGGCGCAGGGTCTCGAGCGTGCAAAAGGGCTGGTGCATCGCCGGCCCCCAGTGGGTCGAGCAGTATCGCTCGGCGCACGGCCGAGAACCTGAGATCGGTGCGATTTTACAAGCGTACAAGGTGAGTTTCTCCAACCCGTTCTGGCCGGGCCAAGACGAATTCGACTATGTGTTCCTCCGCGCCTCGAACGGCGAGCTGATGCACGACGGCCGGTTCTAGGTGGCATGGGGCAGGGCCGCCCATTAGGCAGCGCTCTGGTTCCCGCCCGATCCCCTCGCCAATTCGATGAGCTCTGCCGCCGTCTTGATCCGCCGGTTCGCGACGACGACCCCCACGTCCACCGAGACTGCCACCGATCCGTCCGGCGAGTGGCTCGCCCATGCCGCGAAGCGCTCAGCGATGCGGCTCCGCACGACGCTGGAAGCTGCCCCCGTCCCCGGCAGGATCACGGCAAACCCCCACTTCCCGAGCCGGCACTGGATGTCCAGGCTCCGGCTCGCAGAACGGATGTGCGAGGCGGCATCCGCCATCAACTGCTGGATCCCGCCTGGGCCATAGAACCTGCCGTAGTTCTCCAGTCCCTTGATCTCGATCGTGATCAAGGAGAGGGTTGCGCCTTGGCTCGACAATCGGTGCAGCTCCTCGGTCAGCCTCGCGATCAAGTACGCCTCGGTATAGCTCCCAGTCGCCTCGTCCACCGTCGAGTCCATGTCCGATGCCGCATCGAGAGGCGCGAGCTGGCTGGCCCTTTGCGGGCCGAGTGCTTGCCTCAGCTTGGAATGGGACTGCCGGAGAATGTGGGAGACATAGTTGCACGAGATCGAGAGCCGCGACGCGATCTCGGCCTGACTCAAAGACTCGAAGTGGAACAGGGTCACGACGTTCTTCTCCAGTTCGCGCAGGCCGACCACTGCGTCCAAGAGCACGACCCTGTCCTCTACGCTGATGTGGGGACTGTCGGATTCCAAGGCGTCCAGCCGATCCCCTTCCCCGTCCTCGGTCTCGGGCCCCGAGGAGTCGAGTGAGGCCACGCGGATCAGTTCTTGGGTCGCAAACGCATCGTGGACTGCGTCCTCGGTCACTCCGCAGCGCTGCGCGATCTCTTCGCTCGTCGGAGGTCGGCCCAACTCGGCGTGGAGCTGCGATGCCGTCTTTTGCACCTTCTGCCGCAGTTCTTGAAGCCAGGCTGGCTGACGGATCGTCTGAGTTCGATCGCGCAGATAGTGCTTGATCTCCCCAGCGATGAGGTGGGTCGCGTAGGTTCCGAACTTGACGCTCGCGCCGGGGTCGAACTTCGAGAGGGCGTTCAGCAACCCGATGTACCCGACCTGGACGAGATCCTCCAAGGGCTCGATGCCAGCGAACCGGCGTGCGATCCGCTCGACCGTGCCCGCATAGTGAACGATGATGAGGTCCTTGAGATCCGGCCGCGGGTCGCGGACATACTGCGCGACGATCGCCTCGGCATCCCTGGAGTTAGATACTTCTTCCGACATGGTTCAATCCGTTGTTCCAATGTCCCTGCGATTTCGGCCGCAGGGGGGCCGGTGCCTCGGCGGCTCGCCGCCGAGGCGTGCGGTCAACCCCGCTACTTGTCCACGCTGTTGACGATGGAGAAGATCGGGGTCATGACCGAGACGGCGATGAAGCCTACGACGCAACCGAGGAAGATGATGAGCATGGGTTCGATCATCGAGGTCAGTCCTTTGACCGTGGATTCCACCTCGCTATCGTAGAAGTCACCGACCTTCACCAACATCTCCGAAAGCCGACCCGACTCCTCGCCCACGTCAATCATTTGCGTGACCATGCTGGGGAAGAGTCCGGATTCGGTGAGCGGTGCGCTCAATCGGTTACCGTCGCGGATACTCATCCGCGTCTCGTCAATCGCATGGATGAGAAGGCCGTTGTTCAGCGTCTCCCCGACGATCTCGAGGCTCCGCATCATCGGTACACCTGCGTTGATCAAGGTTCCAAAGGTACGACAGAACCGGGCCACGCTCAGCTTCAAGGAAAGCTCGCCGATGATCGGCATCTTGAGCTTGAAGAAATCGAGCTGGTAGCGGCCTTTCGGGGTCTTGCCCCACATCTTGAAGCCGATGAACCCGCCGATGCCGGCAAGGATGATCGTCCACCAATAGGCCTGCATGAAGTCGCCGATGCCAAAGAGCATCTTGGTGAGAGCCGGAAGCTCCACGTTCATGCCCTTGAAGATGTCCTTGAACTTGGGCAGAACGAACGTGAACAGGGCAAAGAGCATGAGCACCGAGAAGCAGAGGACGAGGACGGGGTACATCATCGCGCCCTTGATCTTGGAGCGGATCTCTGCCTCGTATTCAAGGAAGCCGGAGAGGCGGTCCAGGATCACGTCCAGGATGCCGCCCAGCTCGGCAGCTCGAATCATGTTCACATAGAGGTTGTTGAAGACGCCAGGGTGCTTTGCCATCGCCTCGTTCAGGCTGAGACCTCCTTTGACGTCCGTTGTCACTGTGAGGATCGCCGGCTTCAAGGCAAGATCCTTGGTCTGGTTCCCCAGGATCTCGAGGCATCGAAGGATCGGGATGCCAGCATCAATCATGGTCGCGAACTGGCGTGAGAAGACGACGAGAGCCTTCGGCTTCATCTTCGCCTTTCCGAAGGAAAGCGAGGACTTGGCTCGGGCTTGCTTGAGCTCGACGACCTGTAGGTTCAATTCGCGGAGCTTGGAGAGTACAAGCGCCTCGTTCTCGCCCTCGAGCGTGGATTTGACGGTTCGGCCCTCACCGTCCAGGGCCGTATACGCGAAAGTTGGCATGATCTAGGCCTCAGGAACGTTGCGCCCTCCGTGGTGCGATCGCTCCTAGACCGATTGTCGGAAGGACCGACCCCGCTTCCTCACCGTGGAAACGACCGATTCGCCAGAGGGCCCGCTCGACGCCCGGCCCTTGTGCCCGAGCACAAGAGAAGTACTAGGTTTCTTGGTGACTTTGGCTCATGGCACGCCGGGTGAAGCCATAATCGTAGGGCTATCGGGAGACCCTTCTCCCGGTGCGAATACATTTAGGTGCAATCTATGAATACAAATCGCTTCCTGACTGGGGTCGTTGCGGCGCTCGCCGCCTCGTCGGCCCTTGCTACGAACTGGGTTTGGGATTGGGACGGTGGAACCGCCTACAACAACATGGGCGGACGGATCAACTCGATCCACGCAGAGTACAACGACGCCACGAACCGAATGGTTTGGAAGACCAACTTTGGCAAGAACCCGGACGGCAAGAGGACGGACGGCTTCTCGCTCATCGTGACCCCTGGGCCCAAGCCTCGGGGCGATCGTGGCCAATATGCCGCCTTCTACTTCGACCGGTCGGGCGGCGGCAGCGGCAACAATCCGGCCCTGACGGTCTATGCCTACAACGGCAAGAACAACGACGACAGCTGGAAGGATGGCTCTAACGCCTCGGGAACGCAAGCCCCGGACAGGATCCTCTCTTCCAAGCTCACGCAGAACTGGATCAACGCACTCAACGTCGTCACGGAGGCGAACGGCTCCCGCACGTTCACCATGGACATTGACGCCACCGCCATCCGCAACCATGTCCCGGCCTATCCGGGATCCGATCCTTGGACCGGCTCCTCTTTCGGCCCCCGCCTCGGGCTCTGGATGCAGCCGGTCGTCGGTATCTCCAGCGCCTATAGCGACGGCTATCTGTGTGACTGGCAGTACAAGGACCAAGGGTGCTTGGAGGGTGCGAACTTCTGCGCGGTTCCCGAGCCGGGCACGATCATCGCGCTGGGCGCCGGCATCGCGGCACTTGCCACCCGCCGCCGAAGAAAGTAACCCAGGTCGCAGGCCTCGACCCATGGTCAGGCCCGGCGGAGATCTCCGCCGGGCCTGATTGTTTTCCAAACCTTGTGCGATCTAAACCCCGAGTTCCTGGAAGACCGCTCTCAAGCCCTCGGCATCCTCGGTCGCCTGCTTGATCTGTCGGCCAATGTTCTGAGCCTCTTCCAACCTCCCGGTGCGCTTCGCCGCGAGCGCAAAGTTCACCGCGACAGGCAACGAGCCTGGCATCGTGGACATCGCGTTGCGCAACAGGTTGTAGGCTTCCTCGTGCCGATCCTGGCCGGAAAGCGCGGTCGCTAGCTCGCCAAAGGCAGGCTCACAGTTCGGGAACATATTGAGGAGCCGAACCCCGGCATCCTCGGCCTCGTCATGGGCACCTATCTGGTTCAGGGCGTTGGCAAAGACCGCCCAGAACTTCCAGTAGTCTGCGAGCCAGTTCTTCAATCCGCGTAGCTCAGTGACCGCGGCTTGCGCATCCCCGGCCTGGGCCTTGTCCGCGGCGTTCTTCACCGCTTCGACCCGCTTGGGCTGCTCGATTTCCAGGAGCCATGCCTGGGTCTGGGCCCGAGTGTTGGGATCAATGTTGCATGCAAGCACGTCACGCAAGACCTTGGGTACCTCGAACTGACGCTCGGCCGCCTGGAGTGTGTTCGCATACTCCAGCAGCAGGTTGGGATCGGCCGGGTTGGCGTCAATGCAATCCTCGAACATGTCCATCGCACGGTCGAACTCGCCCTTGCGCGCAAGGACGCTCGCATAGGCCCGCTTGACCTCGAGGGGGTCTTCCGCCCTCTCCAGCGCAAGGTCGAACTCGCGGAGCCCCTCCGCGTCCTTGCCTGCCGCAACGAGGGACAGCGCGTAGCGCGCGTGAACGCCGCCTGCGCCAGGGTTCGCGTCCACTCGGGCCTTCCAGAGCGGTGGAACCTCGTGCGCCCGTCCCGAGGATTCGAGCAGAGTCGCGAGCAGCTCGGTACTGGGCTTCGGCTCTGGCTCGATCTCGATCGCCTTGGCTAGGTTCCGCTCGGCGTTCGCGGGCATGCCCATCTGGGCCTGGGTCATGCCGAGCCGAGCCAAGATCGGGGACTGGTCGGCGCGCATGGCTCGGAGGGCATCCTCGGCCTCCGCTCGTTCTGCCCCGCTCAGGCTTTCAAGCTCCTGCTCTTGAGACTGGATCCTCTTGCCCAGGGCGGTGGCGGACTTTTCGAACTGGTCCACCGCTTGGTTCAGGTCGCCCACGACGCTCGCAAGCTCCCCCAGTGCGAAGGGTGCACGGGGATCGTCCGGCTCGTTCTCAGCCAGCTTTTGTAAGTTCTCGCGAACCACGTTGGCGTCCCCAAGGCGGTGCTGGATGCAGACCCGGCAGAGCCGAACGGCACCCATGTACGGCGCCTCCCAGTCCGGATCCTTCTCGTAGGCGCTCATGAGGGATGCGAGCGCGGGCATCGGATCGAACTCGCTGGCCACCGCGCCTTGCGAACGCTCGACATATTGCACCGCATCAAACCCGACGAGGAACTCCACGAACGCTGCTGGATTCTCGGTCCCGAAAAGGGTGACGTCATCGGTCCCTTCTTGCGGGACCGAGCCGCCTGAGACCTTCGCCAGGAACTCCACCATGCCCCTGGCGGCGGAGAAGAACCCACCGGGAAGGTAGGTGAACTCGGTCGAGCCCACGGGTTCGCTCGACCCCTTCTCCCAGCTGCGCACACTCAGGGACCCGCCCCCTTCGCTGCTCTCCACCAAGAGCCCGTCCACGATGGCCTCCATCGGCGAGTTCGCAAAGAACTGTGAGATCAGCTCGGTCTCGTTCAAGGTCTCGGAAGGGTTGGCTTGGGCGAACCGGGTGACCCCTCCGTCCTGGTACTGCGCCATGAGGTTGACAGCATGGATCTCGTTGCCCGTGATCCCTCGCGCAAGCTCGGAGGCGAAGTGGGAGAGCTGCCTTGCCAACGTGGCCCTGCTCTCAGGCCCCGCATTGAGCGGTAGTACGGCGATCTGCACGGGTTTGAGTCTACCAGCGCGGTCGAAGCCGACCCTGGCAAATGGATATCGGCGCTTGCTCGGGTAGAATCTAGACATGAGTCTACCAGATTCTCCGGCACCGGAGGAAAGGCTCAGGATCCTATTCCTTGACTTCAACTCCTATTTCGCATCCGTGGAGCAGGCCGAGGACCCGGCGTTGCGGAACAAGCCGGTCGTGGTCGCCCCGGTGGACTCGGACACCACCTTCGCGATCGCCGCGAGCTATCCCGCGAAGAGGTTGGGCATCCATACGGGAACCAGGATCGGGGAGGCAAGGCGGCTGTGCCCGGAGCTCTTGGTCGTCCCAGCCCGGCCCCGCCTCTATTCGCACTATCACGAACGGCTTCTGGAAAGCGTGGGCTCGGTGCTTCCCGTCGAAAGGGTGCACAGCATTGACGAGGTCTCGTTCCGTCTCCTGGGCGCAGAGCGCTCGGTCGCCCAAGCCACTGCCCTGGCCCAAGAGCTCAAGCAGAGGATCGCGGACCAAGTCTCAGACTGCCTCACCTGCTCGATCGGAATCGCTCAAAACACGTTCCTCGCGAAGGTCGCTTCGGAAATGGAGAAGCCCGACGGACTCACCGTCCTTGAACCCGATGACGTTTTCCACCGTTTGGTCAACCTTCCGCTCATGGCATTCCCTGGGATCAACCGAAAGATGGCCGCAAGGCTCCAAGCGGCCGGAATCTTCACGACCGATCAAATGTTGAGCGCAAGCGAGGCCGACCTGAGGCTCGCCTTCCGCAACGTAGGGGGTGCGAGGTGGTATTGGCTGCTCCGGGGACGAGAGGTCGAGCCGGAGAACCGGGTGGGCCAAAGTTTGAGCAACTCCCACGTCATGCCCCCGCGGCTGCGGACCGACGCGGGTGCGCGCGCCGTGCTCCTCCGGCTTGCGAGCAAGGCCGCCGTACGTCTCAGGCAAGGCGGGCTCAGGGCTGGAACCTTGAGGGTCTTCGTTTCCGGAAGGAAGGACTGGGACGCGACCACAAGACTCGACGGGGCCATGGACTCGGTCTCTATCCTCCGCGCCGTCGAGCGCCTCTGGTCGCAGCGGAGCTTCGAAGGACCCGTGAAGGTCGGAGTCTGTTTCACCGAGCTGAACCCTTCCCAAGGCCACACCGCGAGCCTCTTCGAGGAGACCGCACAATGGGAACACTTGAGCGAGGCCATGGATCGGCTCAACGCGCGCTTCGGCAAGGACTCGGTCTATCCTGCGAGCTTGCACGATGCGCGGCACACGGCCGGAGAGCGAATCGCGTTCCAGAAGACCCAGCTCCTCGACGAGGGCCGCGACCCCAATGAGTGGTACCCGGACCAGCCTATCAGCCGGGACGACCCTAGCTCGTCGGTATCCTGACGGGCCATGTCGGAATCAACCCTGATCCTGATCAAACCCGGCGGAGTTCAAAGGAACCTGATCGGCACTGTCTTGTCCCGTTTTGAACAAAGGGGCCTTCGCATCGTCGCTCTCAAGCGGCTCCTTGCCGACCGCGCAACGGTGGAAGCACACTACGACGAACACCGGGAGCGCGCCTTCTTCCAGGACGTCTGCGACTACCTTTGCACCGGGCCGATCGTGGCTGCGGTCATCACCGGGGACAATGCCGTCAAGGCAGTGCGGGCCATGATGGGCGCGACGAACCCCATCGAAGCCACCCCAGGGACCATCCGAGGCGACTTCGGCCTCACGATTGACGACAACCTGACTCACAGCAGCAGCGACCCCGAGGCGGCCCTGCGCGAGATCGCGCTCTGGTTCCCGGAGGGCGTGGCGGAACGCTAAACCGTGTCCTAGAATCCGATGACAGGCAAACTGCCGACAAAACTACCAGGCTCCCAGCCCGAAGATTGACAAGCGACACTGCTTTGGGGAGAGCAGTCGTGGGCCGGCACCGGGAACGGTGACCGGCCCGACTACCTCTGGCCCTAGACCTCGATCGCAGCCCGCGAGGCGACGGGTTCCCAAAGCGCGACGAACTGGTCTGCCTGGCCGCGAACCGGCCAAACGCGCATCAGGTATCGGCGACCCGAGCGATCACCCCGTCCGATTCGGGCTACCGCCCTGGACTCCGGGAGCGACTTGAGCCTGTCCACGAGGCTCGTCCCATCCTCGAAACGCACGACATCGTCCGTGGTGAGTGACCCGCCCTCGGCCACTTCGAGTTCGGACAGTGATTCAAAGAAGGCTGCGTTGCCATAACTGACCACCCCGCGGCCATCCATGACGCTCAGTAGTACGGAGATCGAGTTCAACACACTCTCAAGGCTCACCTCCGCCGGGCCCTCCACAGACTCCTGCCTCATCTGGTCACGAACCCACACCGCGACGATCTCGGTGCGCCAGCGCAACCCGCACTTCTGCCGAATGCGTGCCCAATAGGTTCCTAAGGTGCCTTGAGAAATCGAGAGGGCGGCACAGATCTGCTTGTCACTGTATCCCTCCGCTGCCTTGCCGACAATTTCGGACTCGCGTTCTGATAAGGTGCGAATCCCATGTGCACCTACGTTTTCTTTCAATGTTTCCCCCCTAATGTTCTACGGCTCCCCAAAGGGTGACCGAAGGACGTACCCATTATGACGGACCCACGTCCTCGTTCTCTGCGAACCGTTGAATTCGTACTTGGTCGCGATGGTTCGATACCGAAGTCCCTGAAGGAACTCTTGCAGGACTTTAGTCCTATCCATTGTCCTGGAAATAATGCTGGCAACTCGCGCCCTCCGATCCTTGAGGTTGAGGAAGGGAGAGCCTTTGCGGGCAGCTCCCCAGTCCAGAACCAGCTGATCGCGAGGGTGTCTTCCGCACAGCACGATGCGAAGTCCCGCAACTCTGGCCGCGATCTTGGCTACCGTCGCATGCCACGCCTCGGGCTCGATCGGCCTGAGCTCGATGCCCCCTTACCCCGGCATCGTTGTCAAGCCTGCCTTCCAGGTGGAGGCCGAAGGATCAACGACTCGATGGTATGAGTTCTCGCGCGGCGAGGTGGCACGCCGAGGAGAACTCGCGATCAAGGGCCGAGCTACCCGCTGGAGGCTGCGCTACAACCCGAACGGAGTCTCGGAGTGGACGTTGCTGGACGGTCGGGGCCGGGTCATCCAGTTCGCCCAATTCGATCAGCTCGGACCCTTCGTGGGTCGAATGCCGACCGCGGTCTGGCTGGAGGACCGAGGGAACGACCGCCCCATTACGCTGGACGGCGAGCCTGTCCCACTGGAAGCGGGGGCGAGCGGTACCCGTTACCTCACAGGGCAAGCGTCCCCGTTCCAACTTTCCGGGCCGTTCGATGGCAGCCTCGTTCGAGTAACTCTCCTCGGCCGCAGCTCAGACCTGACTCCGACGTCTCTCCTGCCCCTCGCCGCGGTCGGGGTGATCGCCCTCGGGAGCCCGGACGACCCCGTCCCCGACCCGGTGCCCGAGCCCAGCACCTTGCTAGCAACCTTCGGGCTCGTTGGTCTGTGGACTCGCCGTTTCGTCAGCGTCCGCCGAGCCCGCTGAGCTGAACTCCCTCGACCAGCTTTCGCTGGGCAAAGAGGAAAATGATGAGCAGCGGCAGCGTCGCCATCGCCGCGAAGGCCATCATCAAGCCGATCTCACCCCCACGGTCCGAACGGAACAACTGGACTGCGTAAGCAACGGGCATCCTCTCTGGAGTGGAAAGGTAGGTAAGCGGGCCCATGAAGTCGTTCCATGCGCCAAAGAACGTCCACAAACCGATGACGATGAGGGCAGGCTTTACCTGCGGGGTCATCACCTGCCAACAGATCCGCCAATAGCCGCAACCGTCAATCCGGGCCGCATCCTCAAGCTCCTTGGGCAAGGTCTTATAGAACTGCCGCAACAGAAAGACATAGAACGCGCTCGCGAAGAAGCTGGGCAACCACAAGGGCACTAGGGTGTCCACCGCTCCCAATGCCCGCCAGAGCAGGAACTTGGGGACCATCGTGACGGCGACAGGCAGCATCATGCTGGCAAGCAGCAGCCAGAACAGGCCGTTCTTGCCAGGAAAACGCATACGGCTGAAGGCGAAGCCCGCCATCGAGCAACTGACCAGGGTCCCAACCACGTTCATGACCGCCAACCAGACCGAGTTGACGAGGTACGTCAAACCGTTCAGGGTTTCAGCGGGGAGCCACTCCAAGGTCTCCCCAAAATTAGCCCATCGGAATCCGAAGCGGTAAACGGGTGTCGTCTCGTCCCGGGCAACAATCAGGGCCTGCCCCGCGGCTTCGGACGGACGCAAGACCACGACCTGAACATTGCCCTTCGCCAGGGACTTTCGAACGTAGCCTTCGCGACCGTCAGCGAGCCGGACGACCTCTCCGTCTCGGCTTACTTCCTGGGTCCGAGCCCGATCCTCCTCGAACAGGAACCCGCGGAGACGGTACGGTCGCTCGACCTCAAGCTCGAACCGGTCACCCAGCGGCCGCACGACTCGGGCAAGGACGGGCTCCCCGTTGAACCGCGCCCTGACGAGCGGCTGCTCAGGATCACGGTAAGGGTGCGTCACGGCGACCTTGGGGGCGAAGACCAAGCTGTCGGCCGCCGTGTTCAGGGTGTTGTCCCGCAGACTGGTGAGCACGAGCCAATAGAGCGGAAGGCAGAACACCGCGCTCCCCAGCACGAGCGCAGTGTGAAGTGCCACACCGCGCAACAAGGTTCCGCGCCAGGCCGCAAGCGAGACCCAAACGATAAGGGCAAGTACCGCTCCGTACGTAATCGCCGCCAACCCGACCTGGCGCGGCCCAAACTCGATCCGTCCGTGCAGGATCTTGACCTCTTCACCGGTCGCTCTCCACCAGATCGCGCAAACCACGACGGCAAGTGCCCACATGCCGACGGTCTTGCGCCGAAGGGTCAGGTCGGGCCCGAGGCTTCTCGCCCAGAGGGACCGAACCGAGCCTAAGAGCCCTGCGATGCAAACAGAAAGCACGAGGGCTGGGAAAGGAAGGACCGGGACAACCAACGACAAGGACCATCCCGTTGCTGAGCCGTGGCTGGCCGTCGTGGCCGGGATCCAGACCAGCAGGCCGCCGCAGACCAAGGTGACCCAGAACTGGGGCCAACGTCGCCGGTGCGCCGCGGCGATGCTCGCGAACAAGGCGATGATTCCAGCTCCTTGGAGCAAGGCCGCGATCACGAGTCCACCTCGAACTCGACCCAAGGCCGACCGATGAGGAACTGGGCTCCTGTCAACAACAGTGCGGCCAGGAACACGATCCACGCCATGGCGCTCGCGGGCCCGATCCTGAAGTAGTGGAACGCTTCGCGGAAGAGCAGGTACACGGGAACCGCGAGGCTGTCGTTAGGCCCTGTGCTCAACCCTTCGGTCACGACGTACACACTGTCGAAAAGTTGCAACGTACCGATCAGGCCGGTGACCGAACTGAAGAAGACGAGAGGGCTGATCATCGGAAGGGTGATGTTCCAAAAGGTGGCCCAGGGTCCGGCACCGTCCAAGCTCGAGGACTGGTATAGCTCCCGCGGAACCCCTTTCAGGGCGGCGAGCCAGACGATGATCCCCGTCCCGGCCCCCCAGACCCCCATCGCGATCAAGGATGGCTTTGCCCAGGCCTCGACCACGAGCCATCCGGGCGGCGGAATCGAGAACCACGCGCCAATCGTGTCCACCCAGAGCCCGTTCGCCAGCCCGCGCCTCGGGTCAGGGTTCAAGACCCACATCCACAGCACAGCGCTCGCGACGGCGGGAACGATGCTCGGCAAGTAGAAGAGCGAGCGGTACGTGCCTTCGCCCTTGACCCCTGCGTTGAGCAGCAGCGCAAGCCCAAGGCCCGTGACCAGGCCGAGCGGCACGCCGATCCCTCCTAGGTATGCCACGTTCGCGAATGCCTTGAGCAATAGGGCGTTGTCCTGGGTGAGAACCTCGGCGAAGTTCGCAAACCCAACCCACCGAGGCGGGTTGAGAACGTCGTACTGGCAAAACGAGAGGCCGAGCGACGCAAGCATCGGCCCAGCCGTGAACGCGACAAAGCCAAGAAGCCAAGGAGCGACCATGAGCCACCCCCACCTCGCCTCGTGGCCCGAGAGCTTGCCCAACCCTTGGCGCCGAACCCAGCCCCATACCAAGGCCACCCCCATCGCCAGTCCCAACCCGCCCAGGGCGAGGGGTAGACGGAGGTCCACGAGCGGAAACTTGGACTGGTCGCGGAACTCGTTCAGACGGCGTTGGACCCTAGCTTGGGCCGCATCGAGCGCCTCCTGCGGAGTGACCCCACCGCGGATCGCCTCCTCGGTGGCCCTCACTTGCTCGTCCCAGAGCAGTTGGCCCGCATAGGTCACGGGCCGCGTCCGGGCCACGCTCATCAGGCTCACGTGCGTCCGGACCGCGTCCCCGAGGTTGCCCTCCGCAGGGACATACCGCTCGAGGGCGAGCCGGTTGGTCGCGATGTGCGCCGAGATGCTCGGCAAGGTGGGTACCCCACGGGCGGCGTTCAGCTCGGCTTGCTTTTCGAGCCGGATCTCCCTGCCGTGTCCGCTCGTGACGAACTTGATGAACCGCCAAGCGGCCTCACGGTTTCTCGCACCCCGTGGGATGCACCAGGCGAACCCTCCCGTCCAGGTCACGAAACGGTCGCGCTCGTTGCGAAACCGGCCCCGGTGGTAGAAGCGATCGTCCGGGACGGGTGCGGGTGCCGTTCCGAAGTCGAGCCGGGGTGCGAACCGAGCGATCCCTGGGATGGTCCAGTCCCCGTCCACGACCATGGCGACCTGGCCAACGAAGAAAGCGCTCTCGCCTTCCCCTCGAAAGGTCGCCTGGAACCGGTTCGCCTCGTCAATCCCTCCGACGATCCTATAGCCCTGCCGCATGAAGTCGAGCGACTCGACGGCCTCGGGCGACCCGAGTGTGCAGCGAGTCCCGTCCGGACTCATGAACTCGGCGTTGTTCTGGAACGCGTAGAGGTAGAGGTAGGTGTTCCCGAAGTTTGGGATGAACCCCGCCCGAGCCAAGGTGCCGCCCGGTGCGAACTTGGTGAGCACCTTGCTATAGGCCAAGAGCTCGGACCAGGTTCGCGGGGGCCTTTCTGGATCGAGCCCCGCTGCACGGAGCCCAGACGCCTCTTCACGAAACACGGTCCGGTTCCAGTAGAGAGCCCGGTTGTCCGCCATCCAGGGAATGCCGTAAACGTCCCCCCCGTACTGGGACTCTCGCCACGTCGCCGGATAGTACTGCTCCGGGGTCGGGCAGAGCGGATCTCGAGCCCGATCGCGCTCGATCAAGGGCGAAAGGGACTCGAACGCGCCCCGCGAAGCCCAGTCCGCCAGAGCAAACCGATCCTGGTACACCACGTCCGGCGGGACGCCCGCCGCCACCGCCGTCGCGAGCTTCTGGGGGTTGTTCCTCCCGGCGGAAAGGCCTAGCATGCGGACCTCCACATCGGGGTTTGCGTGCTCGAAGGCTCGGATCGCGTCAATTGTGCCCTTGTCCGCTGGAGTGAGGGCCATCCCCCAGACGACGACCGTGGTCTTATGGGAAGCGGGCGTGCAGGCCGAGCCGAAGCCGAGAATCACGAGGGCGGTGGTACAAGCGACCCACGTTCCAGCCCTCATCGCCCCATTGTGCAAGGAATCTCGCGAGTTTGGGTGCAATCTTCGACGGCCCGAGCGTATAATGGTTTTACGAACCTTCGGGTTCGACCCGTGGCCTAACACCGGTACGCCGGTGGCGGGGGAACCAACATCGGGGTGAACCGCTCGAAAGGGCGGGGGGTGGTTCTTGGCCCCAACCCGGCAGCTAACCTCGTAGGCCAATGCAAGGACCAGGCGAGAGCCTGGAGCGGGAGTTTGACTTGAGTGGACAGCGAACTGGACGAGCGGACTACGGTCGAAAGGCCATGCACCGTTGCGTCTCGCCTGTCCTCAGAAGGAAGCCCTTGGGAACCGCGTTGATCGCGATCTTCGCGCGGCGCACCCGCTTTCAGGGCGTTGCCTTCTTCGACTCTGGAACCACCGGCAGCGGCCCTGCTCACCACGGGACCCGCTCGAAACGTGACTAGCCAGAGCTCGGGTCGTGGACGGGACCTCACACAGGTGTGGGGCTCCGTCCGCTCCCTGTTCCTTCTTCCTCGCGTAGACTAGCACCGTGCGACAACCGCGGCCGATGACGGCAGCGTTCCTTACGGTTCTCTTCGACCTCCTCTCGTTCTCCCTCATGATTCCGGACATCCAGCCCAGGCTGGAGTCCAAGGGATATCCCGGCGCCCTGATCGGGATCAGCATCGCGGCCTATAGCATCGCCCAACTGGTCTTCGGCGCACCCTTGGGACGGTGGAGCGATCGGGTCGGTCGGCGCAAGGCACTCTTGATCACGACCGGGTTCTCCGTCCTTGCCGCCTCGCTCTACGCGCTGAGCGACAACCTCGCTTGGATGATCGGCTCGCGGGTCCTCTTAGGCATCGCGGGCGCCAACCTCGGCATCGCCTACGCCTACGTCTCCGATGTCTCCGAGCCGTCACGACGCGCCGCCGCCATGGGCAAGCTCGGCATGGCGTTCGGGATCGGGTTCATGTTTGGCCCTATGATCGGTGCGATCCTGGTCAAGGCAGGCGGGGGGTCGCCCGTTCTCCTGGCGGCAGGATCGTCGCTCATGGCGTTGGTGAACTTCGTATTCGTCGCGATGTTCTTGCCGGACGTCCCTCCGGTGCCAGAATCCTCCGAGACCGCGGGCCTCGGCCCAGTAAGAAAGTTGGTGAGGGCCCTACGCACTCCTGGCCTGGGCACCCTCCTCGTGCTGTTCTTCGTCGCCAATTTTGCCTTCGCGAACCTCGAGTCCACGTTCTTCCGGCTTCTCATGATGCGCCTGAACTTGGATCACACCTCGGTCGCTATCCCTGGAGCGGCGATCCTTGTCTTCGTCGGGTTGGTCGCGGCCGCCGTGCAGGGAGGAGCGATCGGCAAGCTCGTCGCGAGGTTTGGCGAGCTTCGACTTCTCCGAGTCGGGTACATGATCCAGTCTCCCGCACTGGCCGTGATCCCCTTCGTCCCGTTCTGGATCCCCTTTCTGCTGGGTTCGGTGATCTTGGGCTGCGGATCCGGGATCTCGAGCCCAAGCTTGACGAGCCTGATCTCGCGGAGTGCTCCCAAGGGAATGGCGGGCGGCATCTTCGGTGTCACCCAGTCCTTGGGGGCGCTATCCAGGGTGCTGGCCCCGGTCATCGGCAACTCGCTCTTTGACGTGGCGCCCTGGCTGCCCTATGCCCTGGCCGGTTTCCTGATGCTCATGCCCTTGGCTCTGGCCTTCAGGTTCAAAGAGGCCGACGGCGGTATGATCGCCCAAGGTGAGTCTGCCTAACGGAACGGGCGGTGGGCGATGAGCGGAAGACGCCCGCGCCTGACCGGTAGCGTGCTCGGGATCCTGGCCTTCTTGGGCGGGATCGGGCTGGTCTTATGGGCGTTCTGGCTGGCCGCGCAGATCTTCACCCAACCGCCCGAGATCTCCTTGAACCTGAAGACCGGTGAGGCGCTCGACTTTGGGAAGGTCGCCCAGTCGCTCTTCCAACTCGTGGCCAAGAGCCTGATGCTGGTCGTCATGGCAGGGATCGGTTCTGCCATCGCGAATCGTGGGATCAAGCTCTACGCTTCGAGCGCGCCTTCGGCCCTACGAGACGAACCCCCGGCCTGACGGTATACTTTGGCACGCCCGTCGGGATGTGGCTCAGCTTGGTAGAGCGCTGCGTTCGGGACGCAGAGGTCGCTGGTTCGAATCCAGTCATCCCGACCAAACTCCGGAAACCAGGGTCGTATGGAACCCACTCGCACCTATCCGCCTTCCTACTTCCCGGAGCCCATCGAGGTACCAAACCACGCGGCCCAAGGTCCCTACCTGCCCCGAGTCCGTTTCGTCAGGTCGGTCGTAGCCCTGCACGCCCTCACGATCGTCGCCACGGTGGGGATGGCGATCTGGGGGTCCGTCCCAGCGTGGCCCTGGAGCCTTGGCATCTTTCTGGGTTCTCTGGTCGCGATGAGCGCGGAGCGAAGGGTCTTCGGCAACTCGGCCCTCGCGCAAATGTTGTCCCCGACCTTGCTCGTGATCGGACTGTACGGCCTGGCCGGGATGGTCGCGCCGATCCAGGCGGGGGGCATCCCTCTCGAGGGTATCGCTCTGGTGTCCGTGGCGACTCTCGTCTATGTCTCGCTGTGCGGTAAGGCGTTCAGCTATCTCGGTCTCGGGTTCCTTTCGTTCGTCTCCAGCTTCGTTGGCCTGCTCTTCTTGGGCAGGGATCGCGAAGGGGGTTGGCTCGCCAGCGCGGCCGTGATCTCCGCAATATGGACCTTCTACGTCGGTTACGACTTGAGCATGGTGGTGAAACGGAGGCGTACCGACGAGGTGGGCCCAGCGGTGGCGGACCTCTATCGCGACTTGCTCAACGTTGCCCTTTACCCAGGTCGCGTTTGGCTCCACTGGAAGCGGTACCGGTTCCTATGAGCGGCCTTGTGAAGGTCACGGCGATTGTGAGGCCCTACCGGCTCGAGGCGGTAAAGACCGCGGTGGCGAAGCTGGGAGTGGGTGGGTTGACGGTGACCGACGTCCGGGGTCGTGGGCACGGCCCAGGCGCCGCCTCGCCGTTCGCTGGGGACCCTGTGGTCGCCTTCCACCTTTATAGCCAGATCGAGGTCGCGGTCTCGCACGCCCTGGCCGAGGACGTCGCGAGCGCCATCGTCACGGCAGCCAGGACGGGACAGAGCGGCGACGGCATGGTCTTCATGGAGGCCCTAGTGGACGCCCTCCGCGTCCGAACCGAAGAACGCGGTCCTGCGGCGATCTAGCCCCGACCGATCCAATGGTTCTCTCGAAGCGTCATAATGATCGGTATACCTACGGGGAACCTTATGCCCAACCCTGCGACCCTCCTCAGCGTCCTCGCCCTCGTCTGCTCAGCGCCCGCCTCGGCCAGCATCACGATGACGCCCAACATCAAGAACGGCCAAACCGTGTCTGGCGAAATGAAGGTCTCGGTCGGCGTGGATTCCGACTCGCTGGTCACCAGCGTGGAGTTCTATGTTGGAGACGACCTGCAAAGCACCGACAACAGTACGCCCTATGAGTTTACGTTCGACACGCTGAGCGTGGACGACGGGGGTCTGAAGTTCACGATCGCGGCCTATAACGAGAAGGGCGAGTCGGCGAAGACCACGCTCAGCGTTTCCGTGAACAACGAGATCGCCAAAGGAGCCGCCTACCTGGCCGGACAGTCGAACGCAGCTTCAGACGTCTCGAAATGGGGGGACGCGATCCGCTTTGGCAGGGCCGCGGTCAAGGCCGACGAAGGAAGCACCGCCGCGAAACTTGCCCTCGCTCGCGCCTACTTGGGCGCGGGTCAGTTCGACCGAGCCCAACAGCACGCCGAGGACGCCAGCAAGCTGGATCCGTCAAATCGGAGGGTGCTCGACCTTCTGAGCGCGATCCACCTCAAACGCGCCTTCGCTACGCTCGATCACGGCGACCGAGCCGAGACGGCAGCCACGATCCGGAGCGCCTTCTCTGCCGCGGCGAAATCCCGCATCGAGAGCCTCCAGGCGAACGTGGACAGCTTTGGCACCGTTACCGACGGCAACCGCATCGCCTTCGTGGATGCCCTGCTTGACGCCGGACGCTACTCGCTCGCCATCAACGAGCTGAAACCCCGATTTCGGAACGAACCGACGAACAACCAGCTAGCCGACCGGTTGATGTTCGCTCAGATCCGTTCGGGAAGGCTCCAAGAAGCGGCGCAGACCATGAAGGACGTTCAGCGGTTTGGTGAGTTCGACGGTGAGGGACAAGCCCTGCGCGCCCTGCTCCTTCTCTTCACCGGTGACGAAGAAGCCGCTGCCGAGGCCGAGAAGGACGCGCTGCTCGATGCCCCGGACTCGCTCGTCGTCGCCACGAGCCGCACATGGATGTCGTTACGGCGCAACGACCTCGCCTCTGCCCGGAGCCTGGCAACCGGCCTCTCTGCCTCGCAGGGCCAGGATCCTATCGTGAACAGTGCGCTTTGCACCCTTTTCTGGCGCACGGGCGAATATGAGAAGAGCCGTGCTGCATTCGAAACCGCGATCCTGGCAGAACCCGCCAATGTGGACCTCTATATCGAGAAGGCGAACCAGGTCATCGAGTTCGGACTTCGCAGCGACGTGTCCGGCGAGGACCAGACCTACCAGTTCCGGCTCGCCGACGCCTACTTCGACGCCGCGCTGGCCGCAAAACCGGACTCCTTCCAGGCACTGACCGGAAAGGCGCTCGTGCTCGCGCTGCTCAAGGATTCGGCTGAGGCGCTGAAATCGGCGTCCTCCGCCGCGAAGGCTGGCCCGAACTATGCCGCGGCGCAATACACGCTCGCGGCCGTGCTCTTCGACCTCAACCAAAACACCGAGGCGAAGAACGCGCTCAAGGCAGCCGAGACCGCCGACGCCCGAGGACTGGCCGGACGGCCGATCCCGAAGGTGCTGGACGCATGGCGGTACTTCGCCGGTATCGGGAGACTGCCGCTCGTGGCCCGTCCACGGGGCTAGTTGGACCGTGGGGGTATTCTCACGCGACTGTCGGGGCGTGGCGCAGCATGGTAGCGCGCTTCTCTGGGGGGGAAGAGGCCGCCGGTTCAAGTCCGGCCGCCCCGACCATACTCTCCTCCTTGCGCTGGTGTTGGCCTCAGGTTGCGGCGGCTCGATCGGCGACTTCTTCCAGCGAGTCTTCGTCTCGCCCAGCACGCGAGTCGTTCGCGCCCTCGGTGACCGCCTCAAGTTCGACATCGCCGACCAAACCTTTGACAGGGCGGTGACCTTCCTCCTCGCGGACGTCCTTGGGCTCCAGGGGCTCGCTGGGCTGCTCGTCGCCAATGCGTTCGACTTCCAGATTGACGGGCAGAACCCGACCAAGGACCTGTCCCTCGAAGCAAAGTACGACCCGGCCAAATTGCCCCCAGGCGTTCAGGCCACAGAGCTTCGGCTCTACCGGATGGACGGCGAAACGTCTGTGCCCGTCCCTGGATCCACGGTGGACGTCGCCGCAAGCACCGTCTCGGCGATGGTGCGGCAAGAGGGCCGGTATATCGTCGCCGCCCAGGCTCCCTAGCACGCAGGAACCTGTACAATCGCCTCATGCCGACCAGGACGGCCATCCGGGCCCCGAGGGGCAACGAACTCCAGTGCAAGGGCTGGCCCCAAGAAGCCGCCCTGCGCATGCTCATGAACAACCTCGATCCCGAGGTGGCGGAACGGCCAGACGACCTCGTGGTCTACGGTGGCACCGGTAAGGCGGCGCGGTCATGGGAAGCCTTCGATGCGATCGTTCGATGCCTGCGTGAGTTGGGAAACGAAGAGACCCTGCTCGTGCAGTCGGGAAAGCCCGTCGCAGTGATGCAGACCCACGATCTCGCGCCGCGCGTCCTCCTTGCGAACTCGAACCTTGTGGGCAAGTGGTCGGATTGGGAGCACTTCCGCGAACTCGAGCGCCGCGGTCTCATGATGTACGGTCAAATGACCGCCGGATCCTGGATCTATATTGGCTCCCAGGGCATCGTCCAAGGAACCTACGAGACGTTTCAGGCCTGTGCCAACCGCCACTTTGGCGGAACCCTCGCAGGAAGGCTCGTGGTGAGCGCGGGGATGGGAGGGATGGGCGGCGCACAACCCCTCGCCGCAACCCTGGCCGGGGCTGCGTTCCTGGGGATAGACGTGGACCCGGCCAGGATCGAAAAGCGAATCGCTTCAGGCTATTGTGACCAAATGGTGGACAATCTGGACGAGGCCCTGGCGATCCTCGCGCACCGGCCCAATCGGAGCGTGGGCCTCGTGGGTAACGCCGCCGAGGTGCTCCCCGAGATGGCTCGCCGGGGCGCGGTGCCTGACGTGCTCACGGACCAGACCAGCGCCCACGACCCTCTCCACGGATACGTCCCGGCGGGTCTCAGCCTCGCCGAGGCGTACGCATTGCGAATGGAGGATCCGCAAGACTACGTCCGCCGGTCGGTCGAGTCCATGGGCACCCACGTGCAGGCCATGCTCGACCTGGCCGCCCAAGGGGCGGTCACGTTCGACTACGGAAACAACATCCGGGCGTACGCCGTCGAGGCAGGCGTAGGCAACGCCTTCGACATCCCTGGCTTCGTGCCCGAGTACATCCGGCCGCTCTTTTGTGAGGGCCGCGGCCCCTTCCGGTGGGCCGCGCTCTCCGGTGACGCAGAAGACATCCACAAGACCGACCAACTCGCGCTGCAGATGTTTCGGGACAACGAAGGGCTCGTGCGCTGGCTCACCCTGGCCCCCCAAAAGATTCAGTTCCAAGGGTTGCCGTGCCGCATCTGCTGGCTCGGGTACGGCGAGCGCGACGAAATGGGGCTCGCTATGAACCATCTGGTGGAGACCGGTGCGGCCAAGGCGCCCTTCGTGATCGGCCGGGACCACCTCGACTGTGGCAGTGTCGCCTCCCCCAACCGCGAGACCGAGGCGATGAGGGACGGTACGGACGCCGTGGCGGACTGGCCCATCCTCAACGCCCTGGTGAACACTGCGGCGGGAGCGAGCTGGGTCTCCGTCCACAACGGCGGCGGCGTCGGGATCGGGTACTCCCTCCACGCGGGGATGGTCGTGGTCGCAGACGGCAGCGACCTGGGTCGAAAGCGCCTGGAGCGAGTCCTTCGGACCGACCCCATGATGGGCGTGATCCGCCACGTGGACGCCGGATACCCCGAGGCGATCGAGTGCGCCCAACGGCACGGGATCCACGTGCCCATGGGAACCCCATGAAGCTCTTCCACGATCCTGACTGGCCCCGAGCCAGCGAGTGGCTTGCGAGCCCGCCCACCTCCGGCCCGATCGTCGCAATTGGTGACCTCGGGGCAAACCTCTCGATCACCCCGGGGCGGACCGACGCGGCTCCGCTAGCGATCCGAGAGGCCTTGGCACGGCTCTCGACCTTCGACATCGAGACTGGACTGGACCTGTCGGGAACCCAGGGGCGCGACACTGGCGACCTCGACCCCGGCAAGTTGGGCCCGGTCGAGGGGCTCGAAGAGATCGCGACCCGATGGGCCGGGGCCCTCGAAGGCACCGTCGCAGGGATTGTGCTGGGTGGCGACAACTCTGTGACCCGGCCCACTGTTCATGCCCTCGCCAGACACAAGGGCGTGGGGTTGGACGCGATCGGAGTTGTGACCCTGGACGCCCACCTCGACCTTCGAAGTACCGCACCGGGCCTACACAACGGGAACGTATTGACCGCCCTGCTGGAAGACGGGCTCCCTGGCACGAACGTCTTCCAGATCGGCATCGCCCCCTTTGCCAACTCACGGGAATATGTCGAGGCGGGAAGGCGCGCGGGCACCACGGTGGTCACGCTCGAGACCGTGCATCGAGAGGGTGCGGGAACCGCTATGAGCGCTGCACTCGAAAACCTCGCACCTCGCGTAAAGGCGATCCATCTGGACCTCGATGTGGACGTGCTGGATCGAGCTTTCGCACCCGCCTGCCCCGGTGCCCGGCCCATGGGCCTCAGTATCGGTCAGGTGCGGGAAGCGATTCGCTTGGCAGCACGGGAACCCAAGGTCGAGAGCATGTCCATCATGGAGATAGATCCGACCATGGACTCCGGCTCGAGAACCATGCTCGCAGCTGCGATGTTCTTGTGTACCTTCGCGACCGGGATCCAACTCCGATGAGTGGCCTGCTCGTTCGCGACTGCGCACAAATCGTAACGCCGGACGGGGCAGGCAAGGTGCTCGTGCATGAAGATGCTGCGATCCTGTGCGAGGACGGTCGCATCGCCGCCGTGGGCGAGCCGGGCCGATTTGCCGGTCACAAGGGCGAGACGATCTCAATCCATGGAGGTGTGGCGACTCCGGGACTGGTGGATTCCCACACGCATCTGATCTTTGGCGGTAACCGGGCCAACGAGCTGGAGCTGCGGGCCCAAGGCGCGACCTACCAAGACGTCGCAGCCGCCGGGGGAGGCATCAAGAGCACAGTGGCGAGCACACGGGGCCTCACTCTTGACCATATGGTTCAAATCGGGCGCACCAGGGTCCGTGTGGCCATGGCGATGGGAACGACCACGATGGAAGCCAAATCTGGGTATGGACTCGACCTGGAAACGGAGGCTCGCACCCTCCAGGCGTACCGCGCACTGTCTGCCGAAGGGCCGGTGGAGATCCGTGCCACGTACCTTGGCTTGCACGCCGTGCCCGAAGGCATAGGCAAGGCCGAGTACGTCGCAGAAGCCTGCGACCGGATCCTTCCCGAACTTGCGAACCGCGGCCTCGTGGACGCAGTGGACGCATTCGTCGAGGTCGGATACTTCGACGAGGCCGACGCGAAGCGGCTGGCCACCGCTGCGGAGCAATACCGGCTCGCTCTCCACCTCCACGTGGACCAGTTCCACGACGCTGGAGGAGCGGCCCTCGCCAGGGTCCTTGGAGCGACTTCCGCCGACCACCTCGAACACACCGGGGCCGCCGGGATCGAGGCGATGGCCGAGTCCGAAGTCGTCCCCGTCCTCGTGCCGGGGAGCGTGGTAGGTCTCGGGCTCCATCGCTTCCCGGATGCCCATGCCATGCTCCGCGCGGGCCTGCCCGTCGCGCTCGCCACCGACTTTAATCCCGGCTCGTCACCGACGCTCTCGCTCCCCTTGGTGATGGCTCTCGCGTGCAGGTACATGAGCATGACCCCGGCCGAGGCCCTGTGCGCGACCACGGCGAACGCAGCGCGAGCCCTAAGACTCGGGGATCGAGGCTCGCTCAAGCCTGGCATGAGGGCCGATCTCGCCTTGTGGTCCGCCAGCGACTACAGGGAGATCGCAACGTACTTCGGTATCAACCTCTGCTCCGGTACGGTGATCGAGGGCACACCCTATCTGGCGTCGCAATAGACGAGGTTGACGTAGTTCGCCTCTTGCGCCTCGCGATACCCGCCGGATACGGGCCTCGGCACGGTCACCTCGTTTCGACTTGCGTGGATGTCGTTCTCGATCGTGAATCGAGCAGAAACCTCTGAACCTGCAGCCAAGCGAATCGGCTCTCGATATCGAAACACCCCTACCCAATACGGCTCCCACTTGCGAGTATCGAGGAGCCGAAAACCAGGGGCGGTCACTAGGATGTCCGAGCAGTAGAACCTCGCCTCCGGCACGATTGCGATCAAGTCCACAGTGCCAGGGAACTGGTGTTGGTAGCTAAGCTCCACCGTACTGCCAGCCGATACCTGGATGTCCATGCTGCCGGTTTGGACAGTCTTGACCTCGCGGTCCCCCTCATCGCGTGAGAAGTAGAGGGCGACCTCGAAGCCACCTGGCTCCGTGCGGCCCCGCTGCAGATAGAAGGCTTGGACGGCGAGGCCGTCGGCAGCGATAGGGAGCGAGGCGCCCCGTGGAAACTGCCAAACTGGATATCCCGGCGCCCAGGAGCCGAAAACCCTGGACGTGTAGTGCGAGAGGGTGCCATAGGTCGGGAAGCCCGCGCGCCCACGGTTAGCGCCTGCAAGCCCGTCCGGTGCGAAGCCGAGGGTCGCTTGACGGAGCACTTGCGGGGACTCGACTCGCACATCGAAAGCCCGAATCCGCTTTCCCTTGTAGGGCTTGAGGTCCAGAACGAACGTGCGCCAGAAGGGCCGACCCTCGGGCTCGATCGGGGCCGCCTCGACCGGCCTGAGCACCGCGTCCGGTGCTCCGAGCCGCCACTCCTTGCCGGGCGATGGGAGGGGCTCGGTCGCTACTCCTTCTGGGGCACCGGCCGCCAGCCATCGCTGGAACAGGACGAGTTGCTCGTCGGTGAAGGGCCCGCCGATGCAGAACTCCCCGGCGTCCGAGCTGGCATTGCAGACCGGCATCTTCAAGGACAGTGCCATGGTCCAGACCAATCTCGCGCGCTTCTTCACCTGCTCGAACGATTGGAGCGGGAAGGGGGCCATGCCACCCTCGACGTGGCACGAGAGGCACTTCTCGGCGATCAAAGGGCGGATGTCTGCCGCGTAAGTCGGTTCCCCGTCCTTTGGCGACACGAATGCACAACAAAGGAACAAGGAGAGGGCTGTCGCGAACCCGATCCAAGTTCTTGCCTGCACTCTGCAAAGGTACCTCGTGCCCCGTGCGAACCACTTTCGCTCCCGATTCGTCGAAACACATATGACCGCCCTCGCCGCTATGGCATTTGTGTGCTTTGCCCCTCAGCAGGCGGCACCCCCGATCCACTGGTCGGGCGAGTCGGCGAGCGGTGAGAGGATCGCGCTACCCGCCCCGGATTCGAAGGCGACGGTCGTGCTCTTCATCGCAGTGGATTGCCCCATCGCCAACCGCTATGCGCCGGAGCTCTCCAGGATTCAGAAGGAGCTCGAGCCGAAGGGGTTCTCGTTCCTTCGAGTCTATGTGGATGCTTCGTTCGGCGCGGACGACCTCAAAAAGCACGGTGAGGAGTTTGCTTTGAACATGCCTGCATATCTCGATTCAAAGCTCGAGCTCGTCAAGATGCTGGGAGTCACCGTAACCCCGGAGGCGGCGGTCGTCGGCCCAACCGGCACGTTGCTATATCGCGGCCGAATTGACGACTCCTACCTGGAGCACGGCCGGGTGCGGCTGGAGAAGCCCCGCCAGGATCTTCGGGTCGCTCTCGGAGAGATCCTCGCTGGCAAGGCGGTCTCGGTGCCGCGAACCCCCGCGATCGGGTGCGGCATTCCTGACGGTTCGGAGTGAGCGCGGAAACAAAAGCGGGGCAACCGTGACCGGCTGCCCCGCAGCCCCTTAGCCCTGGGCCCTTAAGGGTTGACTGCCCACTCGGCGTTGTCCATCGCGATCTGCCACTGGCTGAGAGCCGTGGGGCCGTTGGCTCGGACCGAGACCCGCGCTTTCATCTTCTTGGTGCCCGCCTCGATGAAGCGATCTACCGTCGTGCCCGTGACCGTGACCGTGGAATCTGTCATCGTCCCTGCGGCCGATTGCGGCTGCACCCAGCCGCCGGAGACGAAGTCGTAGAGTTCGAGGG
>JADLBH010000017.1 GCA_020847855.1 Fimbriimonadaceae bacterium | reverse complement strand
CGTGGAAAGGGCAGAGCCCTTTCCACGACTTTCCGGTGCGCCGAAGCCGGACGCTCTGCCCGACGAGCGCGACGAGGTCAACGCGAGACCGTACGAGCTCGACTTCGTCGCTCACATTGGGCTATTTACCCGCAGCGACCACGACCCCGGTGACCACTTGCGGGGCCTTAGGGTTGATGCGCTGCAGGCGGAACGCCACGCGGTCGCGCTGGAGGTACCGGACGATCATGTTGTCGCCGTTGATCTCGTACCCGTCCGGCGCGTTGTACCGCCCGATGATCGTGCCGAAAGTGTTTCCAAAGCCGATTCCGCGCCGCGTCTTGACATACTTGTCGCCTGCGCCCACGGCTTCGATCTGTACGACACGGTTGAACTTGTCCAGGACGAAGGCATACCGGCTCGACTTCCGCTTATAGACCCAGCGCGTATAGGTGACCAGCGAGCCTCCGCCCGCGCCGCTGCCCGAGCTGGCGGGCGAGCCGCCGCCTGCCGCACCGGCCGCGCTCGGCGCACCGCCACCCGCGGCGCCCGCCGCGGTCGGGGTGTTCCCGCCACCGTCCACGCCAAACTCGCCCGCGGCCCGGTTCTGGTTCAGCACCCCGGTGTCGAACGGGTCACCGATGAGGCTCGGAAGGTACGGGCTGTTACCCAGGGCCGAGGCGGCAGCACCGCCGGCCCCTCCGCCCGCTGGAGCCACGCCGGCCCCGCCAGGGCCACCTCGGCCTCCTCCGGAAGCTCCCGCGGTCGAACCTACGCTCGAACCCCCGACCGTCAAGGCTTGTACCTCGAACGGCGAGCCGTACTTCGCGATCACCCGCTGACCGCTATCGAACAAACTGATGCCGACCAAGCTCGTCTCGGCTCGGCCCGAATAGGCTTGCGGGGTCGTCCGCGAGTTCACCTGGGCGACGGTCACAGCGGCCGTCGCGGCGATAGCCAGGGTAATGATGGTCGTCTTCGTCTTCAATCTGGATTCCTCACTCTATGGTACAGGTACCTGCATGCTAGGACGTTCCTCATGTGCGGAACGGTTACACTTCCTATCGGCAGATTTGACCTAGGGTATACCCTTTGGCACCGGGGCCCCGTGCCCCGAGGATCACAACCAACATGGCCGACACCCTTACCACCTCGCAGTTCGAGCAGGAAGTCGTGAACTCCGACATTCCCGTGCTCGTTGACTTCTGGGCGACTTGGTGCCAGCCGTGCCGCGCGATCGCACCGTTCGTGGACGCCGTCTCCGAAAAGTTCGCAAGACGGGCCAAGGTTTACAAGGTGGACGTGGACTCCGAGGGCGAGCTCGCCGAGCGGTTCGGGATTCTGAGCATTCCGGCCCTGCTCCTCTTCAAGGGAGGGCAGGAAGTAGACCGGATGGGCCCAGGGTCGGCAGACCAGATCTCCGCCTTCGTGGAGCGCCATCTTTGACCGACCTGCCCGGTGACACCGCTCCCGGGCAAGATACCGACCCCACCCCGCCCCCGAACCCTGCCAAGCCCGACGTAGGCAAGGCAGGGCTCATCATGGTCGTCAGCCTGCTCTTGAGCAGGGTACTCGGCACGGTTCGGGACATCGTGATCGCGGCCATGTTCGGCCAAAACCTCACGACCGACGCTTACCGGATCGCCTTTCAGGTCCCTGACCTACTTTTCTTCCTGGTCGCGGGCGGTGCCCTCAGTTCCGCGTTCATTCCCGTCTTCAGCGAGTACTACCACACCGGGCGAGAGAAGGAGGCTTGGCACGTCTTTGGCGCCGTCACGACGATCATGTCCGTGGTGATCGGTGGCTTGATCCTCGCCGCCTGGATCGTCGCCCCGTGGCTCTCCAGCATCGTCTCAGGAGGGCGACAGGAGGTCGTCCCGCTCGTGACCCACATGAGCCGGATCATTCTCCCAGGACAGATCGCCTTCTTCCTTGGTGGCCTCATGATGGGCACGATGTACGCGCGGCAGGTCTTCACCGTCCCTGGGCTCGGGCCGAACATCTACAACCTCGGCATCATTCTGGGCGCAGCGGTGCTGGGCCACTTCGTGAGCCCCGGCATCGTGGGGGCTTCTTGGGGAGCCCTGATCGGTGCGGTGGTCGGGAACCTGGTCGTGCCAGGCATCGTGCTGGCCAAGATCAAGGTGCCGTTCCGGGTCTCCTTCGACTTCGCCCACCCTGGAGTCCGCAAGGTCTTCGTCCTCATGCTGCCCGTGGTGCTGGGCCTCTCCCTCCCCGGCGTCTATGGCATCGTCCTACAGTACTTTGCGACCTTCTACCCTGCCGGGGTGAACACCGCCTTCGACCAAGCGAACCGGCTCATGTTCGCACCCCTCGGAATCTTCGGTCAAAGCCTCGCCCTGGCCGCGTTCCCAGCCTTGAGCCAGTTCCGAGCGCTCGGCCAGATGGACGCCTTCCGGAACCAGCTCTCGCGCTCCATGCGCCAGACAACCTACCTCGCCGTGCCCGCCGCGACGATCCTCTTCGCCGCTCCCCAAGTTGTGGTCAGGATGCTGTTCCAGCATGGAAAGTTCGACGCCGAGGCGACCGCGCGAACCGCTACGATCCTCCAGTTGTTCGCGGTGGGAATCGTCGCGTGGTGCCTCCACCCGCTGCTGATGCGAGCCTACTTCGCGGTGCAGAAGAACGTCAAGCCCATCGTCCTGGGCACCGTGGCCACGGGGGTGTTCCTAGGCCTGTGCCTCACGATCCGCGCCTTTCGGCTCGACTTCCCTTGGCTCGCGCTGTCGGGCTCCGTCGCGGCCACTGTCCTTGTCGCAATGCTCGTGGCGGACGTACGCAAGGAGATCGGAGGGCTCGAGATCGTACCGGTGCTGCGAACCCTGGGACTGGCACTGCTTTCGGCGATCCCCGCTGGCGCGTTCGCGTGGGGAGCCGAGTGGTGGCTCCAATCCCGTTCGATGCCGACTGCGGTCTGGATCGCCCTCGCCGCGCTCTTGTTGCTCCTCGCCGCATGGGTCTATGTCGGGGCGTCGCTCCTGCTCCGGATGGAAGAGGCCGAAGTCGTCCGCCGCGGGCTGAAAAGACTGGCACGGCGTTAGCACCGGAGGCTAGGGGTCAGTCTTTATCGCACTTGATCATGACAAGAAGCGAACCTGTTGCGATACACAGGCGCATACTAGGAGTACTTTGCTCACCATCGGGCACCGGGCACCGGGCACCGGGCGTTCCTTTGCGTCCTGCTCCTTCTTCCCTGACTAGCCTTCTCCCAGGGCGGGACGCCCTGGACCGACATTGACAAGCAGAAGAAGGACCTCACCGGCGACCTGACGATCACGGACCGCGACTACGAGGCCGCCGAGCTCGCGCAGTACCCGGCGCTCGAATACCCCGCCGCGCCGCCGATCCGAGGGGTCGCCTATCGCCGCGGGGTCACGGTCACCGTGGTCTGGACGATCCGGAACGACCACCCCTTCCTGCTCCAGGGCGCACTGAACATCCTCGGGGCGAGGCTGCGAAGCCCGGGCCCGAACACCGAGAGCCCTCCCGGCTCGGGCAACTGGTCGAACCCCGACGAGTTCCGCACGCTCGCCCGCGACCACCTCGCTGACATTGGCCGCCGACGGCGGCTCGCAGAACGTCACCCTCACCTTCCTCGGGGTGCCGAACCATGTGTGCCTTGGCAACCTGGAGGTGAACTTCACCATGCCGCTCGTGCGGCCCAGCGACGGGGCCCAAGGCGAGAACGGAGGCAACGGCGGCTACGAGAAGTTCACACGGCTCTACGTCGTGGACGCCCAGCCCACAGGGCTCCAGAGCGTGCCATGGGCCGACTTCTTGGAGTACACCTGTCGCTGGGCCTGGGGGGCCTTCGGCCCGACCGACCTCAAGGAGAAGATGACCCGCGGGATGCACTACAGCAACCGCAGCGCGACTCGGCGGTTGGAGTACAGTACAAATGTAGTCAATTTCTACGGTTGCGACCGAAACACTTCAGGACAAAACTCGTTGGGAGAGTACTTACTTGGATCCTTGACATACAATTCAGAGGTAACGTTTACTACAAACATGGATTGTCGCGATTTTGCGGGTACCTTGACACTAGCTCTCTTGGCAAATGGCACTTCTTCCCAATGCCTATGGATGGAGAACACTCCCGCCGATAACAATCCGGCAAACAACTTCACGACGACGCTCCTGTGCAACGCTAACATGGACAGTAACGACCCCACGCTCTACTCGCAAAGGAGCTTCAACTTCCACGTAGTGTGCAAGGCGGGCGGCACGACACAGGACGCTACGGTATCCTGCTTCTAACTACCTTCCGGGAACGTTCACAAGAACCCCGCATGGGGCTGGAACGAGGACGACCACTGGCAGAAGCCGGTCGGCGGAACGAACTACGGGCTCTGCGCCTCCACCGAGACTCCTTGGACACCGCGCCCGATCTTTGTTCCGCACTTGCTCAATCCAAACCCATAATGACGACAACCGTTTTTCTCACCCTAGCCGCTCTTTTGGCACCTGACTCATTCCGTGTTCATTCCGGAAGCAGGCGCTTCCCTTCGGAAAGGGCCTCCGCACTTGGTTATGTTATATCCATAGATCAAGATCTAGGGCGGGTGCTAAGGGGAAGCAATCGCAGTTCCGAGCGGCGGTACGAGGCGTACTATCGTTTCAGGGCAACGCATCCGGAATGTTCACTCTCCCTCAACGCAGAATCTTGGCAAGGGGTGGACACTGATCTGGATCACCTCCACGGTGTCTCGCTCCAGCGCGCAGCGCGGTATGCGACGGCCAGCGGCTTGGGCCAGAGGTTTGCTCCATCCTCGCTCCCGGCGGGCGCCGCTGAATTCTCCCTGTTCACAGCAACGGAGGCAGTTCTCATATTAGATGGACCGTACGAGTTTGCCCAGATAAAGCTAGTCTCACAGTTCGGCCCTGATCCAGATGCCGTGGAGCGCGACCTCATGAGCCGCTCTTCACGGCTCGTTGAACCGAGCACGCGGACGTTGCTTGCGCGGGTTGTCGCCAGCCGATTAGAAGCCAGCGACGACCTAGGGATCGGCAGCAATCGAGTGCCGAGACATACCAGCAAGTTTTCAGAGCGCGAGTTCCTCGACCTCGACGAATGGGCTGCAGCGAGGGGGTGGGCTGTCTCGGGGCCCGACGCCGTGCCGAGCGTGACGCTCACCAAAGACGGAAGGACGGTCCTCCTCCCCCTCGCGGCGATGCAGGCGAAGGTGGACGGCGAGTGGCGCGAACTGGGCGACGTGGTCGCCGAGAAGGAAGGCCGCTGGCTCGTGCCAGCTACGCTGGACGACCTGGCACGATAGCGCGTCCGGGCGTGATGGAAACGGCTAGGACGGCGCGGGCCCGGCAGGTACGCTCGGCCCTATGCCCGACGTCGTGATCGTCTCAGGGGCGAGGACCCCCATCGGTGCCTTCCAGGGGGCGCTCGCCCCCCTCACCGCCAGCCAGCTCGGTGCCGCCGCGATCCGAGCCGCCCTTGGGCGGGGCGGGGTCGAGCCGGGCCAGGTGGACGAGTGCCTCATGGGTTGCGTCCTCACTGGAGGCCAGGGCCAAGCGCCCGCACGCCAAGCCGCCCGCGGGGCGGGATTGCCCGACAGCGTCCCCTGCACGACGGTGAACAAAGTCTGCGGCTCAGGAATGAAGACGATCATGCTCTCTACACAAGCGATCCGCTGCGGCGACGCCGAGGTCGTGGTCGCTGGTGGCATGGAGTCCATGACGAACGCGCCTTACGTCCTACCGAACGGCCGCGCGGGCTACCGCATGGGCCACGGCCAAGTGCTCGACTCGATGATCCACGACGGACTATGGGACCCCTATGACAACGTCCACATGGGCAGTTGCGGCGACCTATGCGCGAGCACCGAGGGGTTCAGCCGCGAGGAGCTCGACGCTTACGCAGCCGAGAGCTATAGGCGGGCCCTCGCCGCACAAGCGGAAGGCAGGCTCGCGGAAGAGATCGTCCCCGTGGAGATCCCCCAGCGCAAGGGCGACGCCGTCGTGGTCTCGCAAGACGAGGAGCCAGGGCGCGGCAAGCCCGAGAAGCTCGGCGGGCTCCGCGCCGCCTTCGGAAAGGATGGCGTGACGACCGCCGGGAACGCCAGCTCGATTGACGACGGTGGGGCTGCCGTGGTCCTAGCATCGGCAGACCGCGCCGCGAAGGAGGGCTGGAAGCCGCTCGCAAAGGTCGTTGCATACGTCCAGCACGCCCAGGAGCCGAAGTGGTTCACCACCGCCCCGGCGGAGGCCATCAAGAAGCTCCTCGCGAAGGCCGGGCGTACGGTGGGCGATGTGGACCTCTTTGAGGTAAACGAGGCCTTCGCCGTCGTCGCGATGCACGCGGCCCGCGAGGCGGGACTTCCCGCGGAAAGGCTCAATGTGAACGGCGGCGCGGTGGCACTGGGCCACCCCATCGGGGCGACCGGCACCCGGCTCGTTCTCACCGCAGCCTACGAACTACGCAGAAGGGGCGGCAAGTACGCGATCTGCACGCCCTGCATCGGCGGCGGCGAGGCGACCGCGGTACTGATCGAGGCCGTGTAGCCGATCTTGAGGAAAGTTAGGAAGACGCCGGTGCGCAATGAGGGATGGGCCAACCGAGTCGCGACCGAAGGACTGCGCGGAACTCAGCCACCTAGGTTCCCATGAGCTCGTAAGACGCATGGCCAGACACTGCCGAATCCCAAGGTGTCAGGCATGCCCGAGGACGCGGCAAGAGGGCAGGATCCGCATGCTCCGGCCCTAGTCTCGAACCCAACCCCAGCCAGCAATCACCCGGCAAAATGCCGATAATACGTCCGAACGATGCGCGTCCTCTTCGTCACCGCCGAGCTCGCCCCCTTCGCCAAAGTGGGAGGGCTGGCCGACGTTGCCCACGGCCTCCCCAAGGCACTCGCCGCCCACGGGGTGGACGTCCGGGTCATTCTTCCAGGCTATGAGTACATCGAGTCCATCTCCAAGCCCACCGCCGAGTTCGAGGTCTCGGTCAACCCCCACCATCGCACAATTGCCAATCTGAGGGAGGTCGAAGGTTGCCCCGTCCCCACCTATACGATCGCGGGCGACGGCTTGTACGCTGCGGTGAGCTCACCCGAGGAACTCTATTCGCCGGGCCGCGACGCCTATCTCTTCCTTGCTCGCGCCCTGCCTCAAGCATGTCACGCTCTCCACTGGCGGCCTGACGTGATCCACGCCAACGATTGGCACACTGGCTTCGTGCCGGTCGTCTTGCGGGAGGGGGGTGAGGACTGGAGTGACGTCGCGACGGTTTTCACAATCCACAACCTCGGCTACCAAGGTGCCTTCGGCCCCGACACGCTGGAGTCGGTCGGCCTGCCCTACTCCCTCTTCAACTTCCACCAGGTCGAGGCATGGGGGTGCGTGAACTTCCTTAAGGCGGGCGTCGCGTTCAGCGACCGAACCAACACGGTGAGCCCGACCTACGCTCGAGAGATTCAAACCCCTGAGTTCGGGTTCGGTCTTGACGGCCATATGCGCCATCTCGCCGAGCACGGCCGTCTCTCGGGGATCCTCAATGGCATTGACACCGAAACACACGACCCGGCCACCGACCCAGTGCTCGACGCAAACTTCTCGGTCGGCGACTTAGCAGGTAAGGCAAGAGGCAAGATCTGCCTCCTTGCCGAGCAAGGCATGGCCGACGGCCCCCTCCTCTCAGTGGTAAGCCGCTTGAGCGAACAGAAGGGGTTTGATCTATTGCTCTCGGTGATACCACAGATCGTGGCGGCGGGGGGGAGTCTTGTGGTGCTCGGCGTAGGTAGCCCAGAGATCGCGTCGTCATTGCGCAAGGCGGAAGCGGCGGCTCCCAAGCAAGTTCGATTTGTGAATCGGTACGACGCCGAGCTCGGACAGCGGATCTATGCATCGAGCGATGGGTTTCTCATGCCCAGCGCGTATGAACCGTGCGGCCTCGGCCAGATGTTCGCAATGCGGTACGGTACTCTGCCAGTGGTGCGAAACACCGGTGGTTTAGCCGATAGCGTAACGGATGGAGTAGACGGGTTTGTGTTCGAAGGAAGAAGCCAGGAAGCCTTCTCCCAAGCCGTGGGCCGGGCACTGGCGGTGTACGATACGCCCGAGCGCCAGAGGATGATCCAAGCCGCGATGACAAAGGACTTCTCGTGGGACGCCCGCGCGCAAGAGTACGTCGAGCTCTACCGCCGCTCCCGCCGAACCGTTCCCGTCGAGTAGGCGCACAAAGCCTGCCCGTACTCAACCCTCCCCTTGCCGTCACCATCTGCCGGTGGAGGATGCCGCCCCTGTGCAAACGAGGAGGCTAGCCGTGCTCATGGAGATGGGAGACGACTCCATGTCCAGCGTCCGCTAGAACAAGCTCTTGCCCGACCTCTCGAAGCAGATCACTTCGAATAGGCGCAACCGGCCGTCGTTGCTGACTAGGAAGCGGAGCGTACCATTCGACACCCCTTGATGAAGCCCATGTCCGGAAAGCCCGGAGGGATCGCACAAGGCTTCGGTTCCACGAAACCTCCTCCCAGCGGTCGCCAAGAGACGGCGGGGTGCCCTCCTAGCTGCCCTTGCGAAGCGTCCGTCAACGTCCCGAGGGCCCGCAAACACCTCACCGCCGAGTTCAAGACCGAGAGTGAACGGCAGGCTGCCGGCGCTGTTCCCCCAGAACGCGAGGGTCCAGTCCCAGTGGCAGGGGCCGAAGAAAAATCTTCTCACAGGCCCTTGACACCACATATATAGGGTGGTACAGTGCCTTCTGACACTAGATGTTGGAGAGCGACCGATGAAGTGCCCAGTATGCGGGCACGAGGGGCAAAGGGTCTTGGAGACCCGCCCGGCGAGGGACGGCGAGGCTGTCCGAAGGCGACGCGAGTGCGAAGCGTGCCGCCGAAGGTACACGACGTTCGAAGCACCAGAAAAGCCGCGACTCCTAGTGCTCAAGCGCAACGGCGCGCGCGAGGGGTTCGACCGTGACAAGCTGCTGCAAGGGATGATCCTTGCCTGCCGGAAGCGCCCGGTGCGCGTCCGCTGTCTGGAAGAGGCGGCGGACGCGATCGAGAAGGCCCTCTATGACCTCTGCCTAGCGGAGGTCGAGAGCCGGATGGTGGGCGAAAAGGCGATGCGGACCCTCTTCGAACTCGATCCTGTCGCGTTCGTTCGATTTGCGAGCGTCTATCGCGAGTTTGAGAGCGTGGACGAGTTCGAGGACTTCATCCGACGGATGAGACCCAAGAAGCGCGACTCCGTGCCGGAAGGGCTCTTTTCGGGGGACCCTCATTCCACGCGCTTATAGTATAGTAGACACAAGTATAGGTCAAGGAAGCACCGTACACCCATGAAGATCAAGAGACATTTCACGACGGCCGAGAGCGGCCCCTACAGCGGTATCGAGTTCGAAGCGAGAAGGAGTGAGATCCGGAACCCGGACGGTTCCCTCGTCTTCGAGATGAACGACGTCATGGTTCCCAAGGCGTGGTCGCAGGTCGCGACCGACATCCTTGCCCAAAAGTACTTCCGGAAGGCAGGCGTGCCGGAGACCGATCACGAAACCGACTCCCGGCAGGTCTTCCACCGGCTGGCCGGTTGCTGGCGGCACTGGGGCCAGAAGCACGGATATTTCGACAGCGAGGCCGACGGGCAGGCCTTCTATGACGAGCTCTGCCACATGCTCGCGCGACAGATCGCGGCTCCCAACAGCCCACAATGGTTCAATACCGGACTCTATTTCGCCTACGGCATCACTGGCACCCCGCAAGGCCACTTTTTCGTCGAACCCAAGTCTGGGGAGACCTTGCGAAGCGAGAACGCCTACGAGCGGCCGCAGCCTCACGCCTGCTTCATCCTGAGCGTGGACGACGACCTCGTCAACGATGGCGGGATCATGGACCTTTGGACGCGGGAAGCGAGGATCTTCAAATATGGGAGCGGGGTCGGCACGAACTTCAGCAGGCTCCGCGGTGAGAACGAGCGCCTGAGCGGAGGCGGCAGGTCCAGCGGCCTCATGAGCTTCCTGCGAGTGGGCGACCGGAGCGCGGGGGCGATCAAGAGCGGTGGCACCACGCGGCGAGCGGCAAAGATGGTCTGCCTCGATGTGGATCACCCCGACATCGAGGGGTTTGTCAACTGGAAGGTCAAGGAGGAGCAAAAGGTCGCCGCCCTGGTCACCGGCTCGCAACTCAACAACCGACACCTCAACGCGATCATTCGCGCGGCGCACGAGGGCGAAGGAGCCAACGACCCGCGCAAGAACAAGCACCTTGCCGCCGCGATCGCCGAAGCCAAGGCGGACGGGATCAGCCTGAACTACATCCAACGGGTGATCCAGCTTGCAGGCCAAGGCGTTACCCACATCGAGTTCCCTGTCTTCGATACCGGCTATGAGAGCGAAGCATATGTTACGGTTTCTGGCCAGAACTCTAACAATTCCGTCCGAGTGAGCCAAGATTTCCTCAACGCGGTCGTGGACGACAAGGCCTGGAACCTGACGAGCCGCACGACGGGGGAGACGATCAAGACGGTCGCTGCCGCCGAACTCTGGGATCAGATCTGCAACGCGGCCTGGAACTGCGCCGACCCTGGGGTCCAATATGACACGACGATCAACGACTGGCACACCTGCCCAAAGAGCGGCAGGATCAACGCCAGCAACCCGTGCAGCGAGTACATGTTCCTCGATGACACGGCCTGCAATCTCGCCAGCCTCAACCTTTGCCAGTTCTATCACGAGGGGTCCGGTGAGTTCGACGTCCAGGCGTACACCCACGCGGTCCGGCTCTGGACCATCGTCCTCGAGATCAGCGTGCTCATGGCACAGTTCCCATCGCGCTCCATCGCAGAGAAGAGCTACGAGTTCCGAACCCTGGGACTCGGCTATGCCAACCTCGGCACACTTTTGATGAAGATGGGGGTTCCCTATGACAGCGAGGAAGGCTTTGCCATCGCAGGCGCGGTGACCGCGATCATGGGCGGCGAGTCCTATGCTACAAGCGCAGAGATCGCCGGGGAGCTCGGTCCGTTTGCTGGCTTCGCCCAGAACAAGGAGGACATGCTCCGGGTCGTTCGCAACCACCGGCGGGCCGCCTATGACGCCGCCGACACCGAGTACGAGGGCCTCTCCGTTCCGCCCGTCGGAATCTCGAAAGACCTTTGCCCGAAATACCTCGGCGATGCCGCGAAGGCAGCATGGGACAAGGCGCTCGCACTAGGGCAAGAGCACGGGTACCGGAACGCTCAGACGACCGTCCTCGCCCCCACGGGCACGATCGGCCTCATCATGGACTGCGACACGACCGGGGTCGAGCCAGACTTCGCCCTCGTCAAGTTCAAGAAGCTGGCCGGTGGCGGGTACTTCAAGATCGTGAACCGGTCGGTGCCCGCGGCGCTCAAGAGGCTCGGCTACGGGCAGGATCAAATCGAAGCGATCGTGGAATATGCCGTCGGTGCTCGAACCATGGGCGGCGCACCCCACATCAACCCCGAATCGCTGCGGGCGAAAGGGTTCCGGGATGCCGACCTCGAGAAAGTCGAGGCCGCACTCGAAGGCGCCTTCGAGCTTCGCTTCGTCTTCAACCAGTTCAACCTCGGCGAGGAACTCTGCATCCAGAAGCTCGGATTCACCAAGGAGCAACTTGACGACTGGGAGTTCGACATGCTCACAGAACTCGGCTTCACGAAGGAGCAAATCGCGGAGGCGAACGACCACGTCTGCGGTCGGATGACCGTGGAGGGCGCCCCGTTCCTGCGCGACGAGCACCTCCCGGTCTTCGACTGCGCAAACCGGTGCGGTCGCATCGGCAAGAGGTTCATTCGAGCCGAGGGCCACATCCGAATGATGGCGGCCGCCCAACCCTTCCTCAGCGGCGCGATCAGCAAGACGATCAACCTTCCCAGTGAGGCAACGCTGGAGGACGTCGGCGACGCCTATCTCCTCAGTTGGAAACTCGGACTCAAGGCGAACGCCCTTTATCGCGATGGCAGCAAGCTGAGCCAGCCCCTCAATGCGAGCTCGGACGACGCGGCCGCCGCGATCCTCGAGGCGACGATAGGAACCGAGGAGGATCAACCGCTCGCCGCCGAAGCCGCGCAGAAGCTCGTGTACCGGTATATCGCGAAAAGGAGGCTCATGCCGGCCCGCCGCCGCGGCTACACCCAGAAGGCAAGGGTGGCGGGGCACAAGGTGTACCTCCGCACCGGCGAGTACGATGACGGCGCCCTGGGAGAGATCTTCGTGGACATGCACCGCGAAGGGGCCGCCTTCCGCTCCCTCATGAACTGCTTCGCCATCGCAGTGTCCCTCGGGCTGCAGTACGGGGTCCCGCTCGAGGAGTTCGTCGAGGCCTTCGTTTTCACGAGGTTCGAACCGAACGGGCCGGTCCAGGGCCACGACAACATCAAGATGTCCACCTCGGTCATTGACTACATCTTCCGCGAGCTGGGGATGAGCTACCTCGGCAGGCACGACCTGGTCCAAGTCTCGCCCGACGATGTGCGACACGACACCCTGGGCTCGCCCACGCAGGAGGGCTTCGACTTCGATGACGAGGTCGAAGCGGGCGATATCGCCGAAGGCGCAAGCCAGGACACGAGAAAGGCCGACTCTCGCGGGTTTCACAAGGGGCTAGGCACGAACGGCTCCCATGGAAGCGGAACACCCCGGATGGAGGCTGCCCTCGTGGGAGCGGCGCTCACAGAAGATGGCCGAGCCACCGTGGCACGAATCCGCGAGGCCAGGATGAAGGGCTACGAAGGCGACCCGTGTACGGCGTGTGGCGCGTTCACCCTGGTGCGCAACGGCGTCTGCCTCAAGTGCGACTCGTGCGGGGCCACCAGCGGGTGCAGCTAGTCTAGCCGCACCCGCACAGGCCCGGCCCTCTACTGCTTTGCGCCGGCCGAGATCCACTTCTCCACGACCTTGATCGTGGCTTCGGGGAGGGGAGGACGGCCCTGCGGCATCCTGGGTTGGATCGTGCCCCGGAGCGACTTCACGAGGCGGCTTGATGCTGCGTTGCCCGGCACGACCGACTTGCTCGCTAAGGTGGAGCTATAAGTTCGCAAGTCAATCCCATCCGCCTTCTGCTCGCCGTGGCACGGCATGCAAGACTTCTTAAAGATCGGGGAGACGGTCGCCCACCCTGGTGCGCCCATCTCCTCCGTCGCCTCGGCTTCTTTCGTGGCGCCTTCCGGGGCGACAAACGCAAACTGTGAGTCCGCGACGTCCTCGCCATCCAGCTTCGCCTCCTTGAACAGCACCACGTATGATTTGCCCTCGCGCGTGAGCTGGAAGCCGGTTGCGATGCCGGACGCCTTCGCAATGTAGATCGAGCCTTGATCGCCCTCTGGCGTCACGACCGCGACCTCGTCCGAATCCGTGCCAGCGACCTTTCGACTCCCCTTCTTCGTTCCGCTCGTAAACAGCTTGGCACTCTCCTTCTCAAAGAACGGCATGAGCACCCAAGTCGAGACCTCGGAGTTCAAATCGGCGAGCACCGTCTCACCGACGGGCCGCTGGGTGTACGTGTTCGCCTTCTTGTCCAGAAAGGTCACGGTCTTGCCGTCGCTCAAGGTCAAATGGGATGGCGAGTCCACAAAGTACTTCCCTTCGCGAGCGAGGACGATGGAAAGTTCCTCCGTCGCGCCGGGCACCTCTTGCACTGTCACGTGTACTTGAACCGCTTTTGCTGCGGCCAGCGTGTCGCAGTATCCTTTCAACGAATTGGGCAACTGCCAGGCCGGCGGGGCAAGCCAGGCACTGGCCGCCACGGTGGAGAAGACGGTAAGAAGGACAACGGTTCGCATGGTTCTTAGCCTCGATTCAAGATCCTTTCGGCCTGCATCCAACGATGGACGGGCCCAATTTACGTATACCCCTTCCGGCCATGGAAGTTCCTGAAGACCGACCCCGATACCTGGAGACCAGGATCGAGACCGCCCGAACGACCCTTCGCCCCTGGGAGCCGGAGCGTGATGCCGAGGATGCATTTGCCATCTATTCTGATCCCCTGGTCGCCGAGTTCTTGAGCGGGAGCGTCGAAGAGTCGCTCGATGAGCAGCTCGAAAAACTTCAAGCAAGCGTCCGTGCCTATTCCCAGTTGGAGGGAGGCTACGGACCCTACGCGATCGAGCTCAAGGAGACCGGCACCGTGGTCGGGTGCGGGCTCCTCAAACCCCTACCCCGATCGGAAGATCTGGACGCATGGCGAGCGTTCCGGGACGGGGGGCCGCCACCCGAGATCCACGAGATCGAGGTCGGTTGGCACTTGGCGCGGACCTACTGGGGACAGGGCCTGGCGACCGAAGCGGGTGCCGCCCTGCTGTGCCACGGGTTCCACACTCTACGGCTCCAGGAGGTCTTCGCCGTCCTGTATCGGGCCAATCGGCGCTCGGCATCGGTCGCTAAGAGGCTCGGCATGGAGCACCTAGGTCCCACCGAAAGGTTCTACGGGGTCGAGACAGAACTCTACCGAACCACCGGATTCCCAGCATAAATGCTGGATTATCGGGGCTGACCACGCATGGCACCAACCTGGTAGCGGTGGTTTTAGGCCATAGTGGGTATTGCCGCGCGAGTACGGACAGGTATTCGTGTCGCGCCCATTGGAGACAATCCTGATGCATAGAACCTTAACCGCACTTGCCCTAGCGTCCATCTGCTCGATCACGTTCGCTCAGAATGCTCGCATCCCCCGCGTTGGCGCCAACACCCAGATTCGGTTCGTCGAAGTCCCGAACGTCATGGAGTTCACCGGGAGGATGATCGTCCGACCCAAGCAGGCCGACCAGCTCGCACGAGCCGGGGTCAGCGACCTCTCCGCACGCCTCATGCGCCAGCAGGTCGAGCTGGAGATGTCCCAGTTCATGATCGAGTACCGCGGCCCGAACGACGAGTACATCATCCAGCTCCCCGAAGGTGAGAACGAGACGTCGTTTGCCCATCGGTACCTCGCCACCGGACGCTACCAGTACATCGAACCGGACTGGATGGTGTTCCCGGTTTACACCCCGAACGACCCGCAGCTCGGCTCGCAGTGGTCGCACACAAACTCGGAGAGCCGAGCCGGATGGGACGTCCAGCGCGGTAGCTCTGCTGTCATCGTCGCGATCACCGACACCGGGGTCCACCTCACGCACGAGGACTTCAACAACCCGGCCTCGAACCTTGTCTCTGGCTATAACTCGGCCAGCGGCCAGTCCCAGGCGAACGGCGGCCAGGTCCAGGACATCAACGGCCACGGCACCCACTGCGCCGGCATCGCGGCCGCGATCGGAGACAACTCCCGTGGCGTCGCGGGCGTCAGCTTGACCGGTACCAAGATCATGCCCGTGCGCGTCACGAACTCGTCGGGCGGCGGGTCCTCCATCTCCTGGCTCACCGGCGGCATCCTCTGGGCTGCGCAGAACGGAGCACGGGTGACCAGCACGAGCTACTCCGGCTACAACTCCGCATCCGTGGGCACCACGGGAACGACACTGAAGAACACCTACAACGCCCTCTCGCTCTGGGCGGCAGGAAACAGCGGTGCGTTCATCAGCGGCGCCGACCACGTGAACGTCGTGATCGTGGGTGCGACCAACTCGGCGAACGCCCGAGCAGGCTTCAGCAACTACGGCACCGACACCGACCTCTTCGCACCCGGCGATAACATCCGCTCCACCTATTGGACCGGATCCGCCACGAACACCTATGCGAACTTGAGCGGCACGAGCATGGCTTGCCCGTTCGCCGCCGGGCTCGCTGGGTTGATCCTTTCTCAAAACCCGACGTATTCTGCCCAGCAGATGGAGGACGTGCTCTATAAGTCGTGCATTGACATGGGCAACGTGACCAACTACGGCTGGGGACGGGTCAACGTCTCCAACGCCATGGGCAAGGTCATGAACAGCTTCACGATCGTCCGCGGCTTCCTGCAGGCGGGTGGCGTGCCCGACACCTATCGTGTTGAGGGCAACGTCCTTCGGGTCAAGAGAGGCCTGGTGGTGAACGCGGGCGAAGCCCCGATCCAGGTCGGCTCAGAGCACAACGCCGCGTTCGCGACGCCGAACGAGGTCAACGTCCAGCTGACGTGCAGCGTCAACACCGGCGGGCTGAGCCGGCGGATCGAACTGTTGAACCACACGACCGGAAACTATGACGTCATCGGCTCTGGAACTGCCACAACGACCATGTCCAAGCTCGAGGCGACCGTCTCCGGTGCCTCCGCGGCGAACTATGTCAACGCAGGCAAGGTCAACGCCAGGGTCGCCGTCTACCAGGCCGGCCCGACGACGATCTCCCAGTGGGAGACCTCGATAGACCAGCTCGTCGTTCGAACCCTCCGCTAAGGAGGCGAAGCGACCGACGACTCGAGCCCCAGTCCCAATCACGGGACTGGGGCTCTTCTTATGCCTCGGCAAGCCACACCCGCATGACCGAAGGGCCACGGTTCGACCAAGTGGAGTACGGAATGAGATCGAGCGATCGCGGAGTCCCGACCAGCTCCGCAGAGCCCGAATAGAGCGAGGCTGCATAAGACAGATCGGTTCCTTCCACCCTCAGGCCGCCCGAGCTTCGCTTCGGCTTCGCCGAAGCACGGACGCGGAAGGCGTTCGGACTCGGCTCGCTCGCGACCGCTTCCGCACAGTAAACGATCGGACCGTCCACAGCCGCCAACCGGCCCGCGTTCTCAGGCACGAGCGGGTGCGACCTCACAAACTCCGGCACATGGCCTAACCTTCCTCGCACAACGCCTCCACCCAGGGCGTGCGCAACGAGCCAACCGTCCTCGCTCCGTGCCTCGCCACCATCCCAAGAGAGCGTGCCTTGACCCCCGAACGGATCGGCGACCCGTACGGCGATCGTTCCTTGGGTCTCGGTGGCAAGCGTGAAATCGTTCCCCCAAGGGTAGTCCGACTCCACGTTCACGACGTGCCCGCCCACCTCGTATCTTCCTGCGACGGGAGCGGCCAGGACCAATCCCGCGTCGTCCTCCCAAGCCAAGTACCTCTCCACCGAAAGCACCATCCGCGCAATGTTGGGCGGACAGCACGCGCACTCGAACCATGGCCGTCGGGCATGCTCGCCTTGACTCTCCAGGGGATTGGCATAGAAGTAGCCGCGCGCGTCCTGGGAAGCACCCGAGAGCACTGCATTGTAGAGGGCCCGCAACAAAACGCCGACCGCCTCCACGCTTTGAAACCGCCGGGCCATCCGGGATGCCCACATCACGAGCCCGATGGCCGCGCACGTTTCGGCATAGGCGTGCCGGTTCGGGAGGTCGTAGTCCGCAGTGAAGCCCTCGTTCGCCCCCGCCGACCCAATACCGCCGGTGATGTACATGCGGCGACCCACGAGGTTCGCCCAAAGGCGCCCTAGCGCGTCATCGTAACGGCCGTTGGCGGCGCAGTCCATCGCTCCGCAGAAGTAATACATCGCCCGAACAGCGTGGCCCACCACCTCACTGCACTCTTCGAGCGGGGCGTGATCCTGGAAATAGGATCCTTCGTACTGCCCGTCCCTGACCACCAAGGGCCGGTACCTCGCCGACGGGCCGTCCTCGATCTGGCACTCTGCCTTGAATGCACTAGCGGGCAAGCCACGGGCGGCAATCATCCTGTCGCCGAGCGCACGGTAGCCTTCGTTCCCGGTGACTTGCGCCAAGCGAGCGAGTGCGACCTCGGCCTCTTGGTGACCGCACGCGGCATGGAGGCCGCTTTAACCAAACTGCGCTTCCAAGCACCCTGCAGCCCGCTCCGCAGTTTCGAGCAGGGCGCGCGAGCCGGTCGCGCCGAAGTGGGCGACGCCGGCCTCGATCAAGTGCCCCATGCAATAGGCCTCGTGGTCGGCGCAAAGGCTGGACCACCGACCCGATCCGTGGCCCAACTGGCTCCAAGTATGAAGGTAGCCGTCGCCAGCTTGCGCCTCGGAGATCGCGTTGATCGTTGGCGCCATCCCCTCGGGCTCCTGGCCGAGGCCGGTCGCGTAACTCGCGGCCTCCAGCCACTTGTATACGTCGCTATCGTCGTAGCACCGTCCGCTGTGGCCACCGCCACCGCCCGATGCGGTCAAGCGGAAGTTCTCCAACCTTCCCGTGGACACGATCTGCTCAAACTGATGGGCGAGGCCCACAGTGGCCATCTGGCCCCTGATCTCGCTCCAAAACGGATCGGTGAGGACGACCTTCATTCTTGCGAGACTACTTCCAGAGCCGGGCGCGGAACCGGGCCGCCTCGACATGCGACCAAGCGAGGGGGCTCACACTCAGCGGAGTGCCCTCCATCGCATGCAGCTGCTCGGGAAGGATCCCGGTTGGCCCCCCCACCTGGCGAAGCCAAGCCTCGAGCCTGGCCTCTGCCGATGCGTCACCGAGACGAGCGTTCCAAGTCTCCCACCAAATGGTGCATATCACCCAGGGGTTTCCTGGCGCCTCCTCCGTCAGTCTGAAGTAGTAGTCGCCAGGGTATCGGGCCACACCGCCCACACCGGTCCCCACCTGGAGCACTGACCCCAAGTGACGAACCGTCTCCTCGGCATGCGGCAGATCAGGCACGTAGCGCAAGCCGAAGAGGAGCGCGCTGTCCGGCGTCGAGTCGCCTAGGCTCCTCGCATACCTTCCCTCCTCCGCAAGGAAGAGCCGCTCCTGCACGGCCAAGAGCATCTGCTCGGAGACTGAGTCCCAACGTCCCTCGAACCCCGTGCCTGCCTCGCGGAGGGCACGTGCCGTCACGCACGCGGTGGAGGTGTGTACCCCGTACCGCTCTTCCCACATGTCCCAGGAAGGCAGGGGCAACCCCCAGGCGTCCACCGAGCTCGCAAGGAAATCGGCACAGCGCTCGATCAGGCCTTCGAAGCCCCCAAACCTGGCACTGTAGGCCGCCGCCGCCAGGAGCACCAAGGCAGTCTCGTCCTGCTGCCAGGGGACGATCGCGACGCCGTCCTTCGTCCAAGGGTGCCAACTCGACCCTAACTTCCCTTCTGCCGTGTACTTTTGCAGGAACGGCGGGCCCTCGGGGCGCTGGATCCGCTCACAGAACTCGAGAAACCTTCGCGCCTCCTCCTGGCGACCCATGTCCACCATAAGGTGGGCGGCGATGGCCCCGTCCCTCGGCCAACAGTTCGAATACGTCGCGCGGTTGGTCTCCAAGATGTCGGAGTCATTCGCCGCCATCCAGGCACCGCCCTCGTCCTGCAGGGACTTTGCGATCAAGACGTCGAAATCGGCCGCGTCCACCTCCCGCCTTGCCGCAAAGAGCGACGCAGGATCGGCCGGCACCAAGGCCGCAGCCTTCTCGGCGCTCTCCGCCCACGCGGCCTGCCACACCGCCCGAGCCTCTCCATTCGCGGCCGTTGCCACCCGAAGGGCGAGCGTGGAGTCCACGGAGCCTTGCGCGATCGGGATGCCGGATAGCTTGCCGTCATCGGCGTCCCGCCACGTGCCTTCCAACCCCTCGAAACCTGCGATCCCACAAGCCGACGAGAGTTCTCCGTCCCCGTCCAATCGAAACCCGACCGCCCATTCCCACCGGTAGTGGACGAGCCAACCCGTCGCCAGCGACCAGTACGCGGTGTTCTCGATATCGCTCTGCCCCAGGGCAAGGTCGTGGGTCGCGAGTAGGACCACGGTTCGATTTCGGCCCGTCGTATCTCGAATGGCCATCTCCTTCACCCAATGGTCAGTTTGTGGCGAAACTGCGTCTCGCGTCACGAGTTCCAACCCGCGCTCGTTGTCCACGGCCCGCCACTCTGCGATCAAGGAGCCCACTTCGTACCGCGCGGAAACGTCCCAGCCCGGATCGCCTAGCCAGCGCACCTTCCCATCGGCCCAAACTCCCCACGTAATTCGGCGATCCACCACATGGTTCGGCATTCCCACCCTGGGCCAGGTGAGGTCCTTGACTTGGCCCGCCCCGTCATATCCCACGAACAGACGTCCATTGGAAAGGACAATGGAGCGAGGCATCCTCCGATTATTCCCGGATTCGTTACAATGATTCCGTGTATGCAGTGGTGCCCTCGCCCATCGGCAACCTCCTCCTCAAGGCGTCGGCGCTTGGCTTGACCCACCTGACCTTTACCGAGGAGGAGCCGACGGACGTGCCTTCGGGACTGCGTGACGCACAAGGGCAGCTGGACGCATACTTCGCACACGAGGCGGAGGTGTTCGACCTCCCACTGGACCTACAAGGTACGTCGCACGACTTGGGCCACTGGCGCGAGCTTCTCAAGGTGCCCTTCGGCACCACCGTCTCCTATCGCGAGATCGCGGCCCGACTCGGGACGCCAGGAGGGGCAAGGGCGGTCGGACAAGCGAATGCGAGAAACCCGGTCGCGATCGTCGTTCCGTGTCACCGGGTCGTGAGCGCAACCGGAGAACTTTCAGGCTACGCGGGCGGTGCTTGGAGGAAAAAATGGCTCTTGGGTCACGAGACCTCGCAACGGTCGCTCGGTCTATAGCCATGCCCGAACCTCAGAGCAAACTCTCCAAATGGTGGGGCGGGATCCCGCGCACCGACCCCGAAGGATATCCCTGCCGCATCGGTGCTTTGTGGACCAGGCTGCTAGTGCCGAGATATTGGGCGATCACTCTCGCAGGCAAGGTCTGGCTCGGCCAACCGCTCGCTTGGAGGATCTACCTGCGCCAAGATTTCTGGCGAGCTCACGAGCACCATCACGTCTGGCAAGAGGCCGAGGTGTTTCGGAGCACACCCCGATATCTCCTGGCCTTTGCCTGGCAATACATCAAGTATCGCTCCCACCGCGGCGCGCCCTTGGAGCAAGAAGCGGACGAGGCCGCGGCCCGACACGTCGCCATGCTGGCTCAGCTCCAGGAGCACCAAGAGGATCCTCCCTAGAGATCCCGTTGCTCCTTCCAAGACGGGATCGCCACTTCCCAGCCCAACTCCTGCTTGATCAGGCTCGAGAGCACCTCCTGCGGGCCCGGCTCGCCATGAACCAAGAACGTCTGCCGAGGTGCTTCGCGGAAGCCGCGGAGCCAGGAAAGGATCTCACCCTGGTCGGCGTGCGCGGAGAGGCCCTCGAGAGAGCGGATCTCAGCCCGCACCTCGACCTCCTCGCCAAAGAACCTCATCGTCTCCGCTCCGTCCTTGAGCCGACGGCCCGGTGACCCCTCGGCTTGATATCCCGTGAAGAGCACTGTGGTCGTAGGATCGCTGATCCGGTTTCGGAGATGGTGGAGCACGCGACCGCCAGTGAGCATCCCGCTCCCACTGATCACCATCATCGGCCCCCGCATGTCGTTGAGGGCCTTGCTCATTGCCCGGTCCCTGACGAGTCGCACCGTGCCTTCTTCGAGAGGGTTCGTGCCCTGGCGAAGGCTCTCCCGCATCTCGGCATCGTGGTCCTCCGTTCCTTTCGAGTAGACATCGGTCACGGAGGTCGCCATCGGGCTGTCCACATAGATGGGTACTCGGGGAATGCGCCGTTCCTCGTGGAGCTGATGGATGTACCAAAGCAACTCTTGGGTGCGACCGATGGCGAAGCTCGGCACGATCACGCAGCCACGGTTCCGAACCGTGCTCTCCAGCACCTCCGCGAGAGTGTCGGCAGGGTCAGACTTGTCGTGCAAGCGGTCACCATAAGTGCTCTCCAAGACGAGGTACTCGGCATAGTCCACGGGCGTCGGATCCTTGAGGATGGGCCGGTTCGGCCGACCAAGGTCACCACTCATCAGGATGCGCTCGCCGCTCGCAAAGTAGATCTCGGCGAAGGCAGAGCCCAGAATGTGACCGGCAGGCAGGAATCGGAACTGTGCCCCGTTCCCCAGCTCGACGTCCTGGAAATAGTGCACCGGGCGCAACAGCTTCAGTGCCGCGTAGGCTTCGGCCTCGGTGTAGAGAGGTCCCTCGGTCTCCCTCCCCTTCTTGAGATCGTACCGATAGTCCTCTTCTTGAATTCGCCCACTGTCAGGAAGGCTGATCCTTGCGAGGGCGATCGTCGCAGGGCTCGCGTAGACCGGGCCCTTGAAGCCTTGCTTCACGAGCACGGGCAGGTAGCCAATGTGATCCATGTGGGCATGGGTGAGCACGACGGAGTCCACCTCCCTCGCTTCGAGACCTGTGTCGTGCCGGTTGCGCTCACGCAGCTCACGAGGGCCTTGGAAGAGGCCACAGTCCACCAGCACCTTCCGACCCTCGATATCGAGTAGGTGTCGGGACCCCGTCACGGTCTGGGCGGCACCGAGGAACGTGATGGAGGGCGGCATCGCTTCCAGTATGGCGCGGGTAGGCTCCCCGTGTGTCGCTAGCCCGAGTCGCGCTGATCGGAGGAACCGGAACCGGGCCCTTGCTCGCGAGCATGTCTTCCCGGCCCGTGCGCGTGCCCACACCCTTCGGAACTTTCCACGCGGCGCTCACCGACTCGGCGACCATGCTCGTCAAGCGGCACCGCGAGGGTCACAGCGTGCCACCGCACCGAATCGAGTTTCGAGCGATCGCCGATGGGCTTCGGCGATCCGGGGTCAAGGTCTGCCGCGCCACCGCGGCGGTGGGGTCGCTGCGCCGGGATTGGCCGACCGGCACGATCGTCATTGTTCGTGACTTCTTGGACCTCAGCTTCAGAAGGTCTACCCTCTACGATCGCGAAGTCGTCCACACCGACGTGACCGAGCCCGCGCCCGCAGCGCACTACCTCTTAGACGCAGCGCGACTGACCGGCATCGAGGTCGCCGATGGCGGCGTCTATGCCAACTTGGACGGCCCTCGGTACGAGACCAAGGCTGAAATCGCCATGCTCGCGAGCCTGGGGGCCGGAATCGTAGGGATGACGGCGGGCACCGAGGCCATCCTCCTCTCGGAAGCCCGCGTCGAGTACGGGTGTATCGCGGTCGTGAGCAACCTTGCCGCAGGCATGGAGGCCACAACGCTCGACCACGAAGATGTCGTCCATGCAATGAACGCGCGCTCCGCTGATCTCACCCGCCTCCTTCAACGGGCCTTGGAACTCGCAGGCAAAGAATGAACCGGCGTCGCCTCACTCTCGCCCTTGTCGGTTGCCCTGGCATCGGCGGCAAGTCCATCGCCAGGATCCACACGCGGAACGACTTGTGGGGGCGATCGCCGGACGAGTTCCTCAAGCTCGGCGAGGAGGCGATGACCGAAGAGTACAGAATCCCGCCCCACGCAGCCGCGGCGTGGGTGACCGGCCGGAAGCTGTGGGTGCAACACGCGGCGGAGTTGGAGAAGCGCCTCAGTGCTTCCAAGATTCAATGGTTGACTCTGGCCGATGCCCACTACCCATCCGGGATCGAAGAGATCACTCCCGATCCCCCTGGAGTCTTGTTCCTCTTCGGCAACGAAAAACTCCTGGGAGCAGACACCGCCACCGTGCTCGCTTCGCGGGAGCCGGACAGGCCAGCGCTCGAGATGGTCGAGCAGCTGAGCGAGGAGCACGTTCTCGAAGGGCGCGCCCTGGTGAGCGGGCACGACACTCCCGCGTACCAGCGAGCCGCAGTAGTCCCCCTGCGCTTCGGTGCCCCACGGATCCTTGTTCTCGATCGGGGTCACTATGTGGTGCTCGGCCCCCAACTCGACCAAGAGGCGTTCGCCGCCGCCCGATTGTGGCGGTTCGCCTTCGACCCAAGGACGGACCTCGTGGTGAGTGCCGTGACGCCCGACCGGGACTACCATCGGAACAGCAACCGGGTGCGAGACCGTCTGGTCGTCGGGCTCTCGCGACAACTCGACCTGGTTCATGGGCGCGCCTCGGGAAACATGGAACAGCTCGCCAAGGCAGCTTTGAGGGCGGGTAGGCCTGTCCGAGTCAACCCCGGTGCCGAGTGCGCCGCCGCCTTGATCGCCCTCGGTGCCCGGCCGCTGGGTCAGCCCTTCGTCTGCTGAGCGTTCTCCAGGTTGGCGCGCGCGTTCCGTTGCAAGCCCGACCAACCGGCTCGGCGCACTGCCGACCCGCGCGTGAGGAGGTCCCATTCCCCCTCCTCGATCGTCGCAATGTGCCCCACCGAGGGCCATTCCCGGCTCGATGCAAGCCCTTCCTCCTCGACCCGAGGTGATCGCATCGGCTGGCTCGCACGAGGCTCGTTGAACGGGCACACCTCCTGGCAGACGTCGCAACCGAACGTCCAGTCCCCGACCCACGCCGCTTGTTCCCGGCTGAAACCGCCGCGGTGCTCGATGGTCAGGTAGCTCACACACCTTCGCGCGTCCACTTGCCAGCGGCCCTCCTCGTGGACGATCGCCCCGGTCGGGCATGCCTCCACACATCGCTGGCAGCTGCCACACCCGCCGACCGCCGGAGCATCGGGCCAGAGCTCCGCGGTCGTGAGCAGCATGCCGAGCACGAACCAACTGCCGCGCTCGCTATTGATCAAACAAGTGTTCTTACCGAACCAGCCTAGACCAGCGTTCTGGGCAAGTTCTCGCTCGAGAATGGGCGCCGAGTCCACACAGGGCCGGGTCACGCAGCCGGGTACTTGGGATTCGAGCCAAAGCCCCAGTTTGCGGAGCTTGCCGCGCAACACCTTGTGATAGTCCCGCCCCAGGGCATATTGAGCGATGCGCGGGGACTCTTGCCGGGCTGGGCGCGAATAGAACATCGCGCAGGCCAGCACGCTGCGCACACCAGGAAGGACCGAATCGAGGTCGCCTCGTTGCGCGATCGAGTTGGAAAGGTACTCCATCGTGCCGTGGTAGCCCTTCTCGATCCAGGCTCGATAGAAGGAGTGACCGGTCGGCTCTTTGGCCCTGGCGACGCCGACCAAGGAAAAACCTGCCAAGCGGGCTTGCGCCTTCAAGGCGTCGGTGACTTCGATGCCAGAAACTGCCAGTCCTCCTGTGAGAGTTGGTGCGCACGGACCAACGGTGGGTGGTCGAGCTCCTCGAGAAGCCCGAGGATATCCGCCCGCGGCCAACCGAGGTTGTGGGCCAAGGTCTTCCTGGGGTGAGCAAAGCCCGACCGGACGATGGCTCGGGTCCGTGGATCGGGCCGCGCCGCCCGAGGGGTGAGCCGCAGCACCGTGCTCTCCACCTTGGGCGGAGGATAGAACGCCCCCGCCGGCACCCGAGAAACCAGCGCGATCTCGAAGTCCCACTGCATGAGAACGGAGAGGGCGCCTCGCGCCGAGTTCCCGGCGAGCGCCATGACCTTCCGCGCCACTTCCGTCTGCATCATGAGGATGGCACGGTCAACCGAGTCCGCCACCCGGGCTACCCGGTCCAGCAACGGCCCCGTGATGTTATAGGGCATGTTCGAGACGATGCCGCAAGGACGGGGCAGGGTACCAATGCACGCCGCCAGGTTGAACTCAAGGATGTCGGCAAGGATGAACCGAGCCTCCGGTGCCGCCTCCGCCAGAATCGGCCCTACCCGAGGGTCAATGTCCACCGCCACCACGGTGCCCACCGCTTCGACCAGGCCGGGGGTCAGGGTCGCGGGCCCAGGGCCGACCTCGACGACCGAAGCCAAGCCACGGGCCTCGTCCACGATGCGGGAGACGTGCCCAGGCGAGACCAGGAAGTGCTGGCCAAGGGACTTCCTCGGATCGAGGCCGTGCCGCTTGGCCCTGGCGACGACCTCGGCTACTCGCCCGGTTGGACTTTTTCCCGGAAGATGTGGACCGTTACGTCCCTGCGGCCCCATTGCATGCATTCTGCGTTCGTCGGAAGACAAACGTCAATGATATTGCCCTTGATCGCACCTCCGGTGTCCGCCGCCACCGCGAAGCCATAGCCCTCTACGAACAGGAGGGTGTTCAACGGAATGACGCGCGGGTCCACGGCGACCACCCCATAGGCGGCGCGGCGCCCGGTGCGAGTGCGGAACGTAGCGCGTGCCCCACGGCCCGCGTCCGGGGTGTAGGCGGTGGACTCCATCTCGCGAACCTGGGCCCGCGTGAAGCTGCCACGACTCGTGGAGAAACCGGAAGGCCCCATGGCGTACACCGCAGGCTGCGACTCGCGAATCGTCTGCTTCACCGGCTTCTCGGCGACGAGCTTGCCGTGAACGAAGACCTGGGCGAACCGAGTATAGACCCGGCCCTCGACCCCTTCCTCGATCTTCATGGTTCGACCCCTCCCCAGGGTCCGATCGAAAACGTACTTGACCTCGAGCGGCTTCTTCTCGATCTCGAGCCGCTCGGCGAGCTTCATATTGATGTTGATGACTGAAGGGCTCGCTGACACGCCCGTGACCGAAGTCAGAAGGAGTGTGAGCGTCGCCAAAAGGGACGACTTTCGCATAAGGCTAGTAACCGTTGCGCATTGCTACGGCGGGTGCCGCGAACGCTTGTATACCGGCTCGGCGGTTCAAGGGTCGGCAAAAAACCGCAGGAATCCTGACCAAAGGCCTGGGTCGAAAGGCCACTTATCCCCATGTCAAAGGGGCGGTCTTAGGTTCAAACCACCGGTCGCACGTGGATTCTTTCGCAAACTGATGAGAATTGGGCATGGAACGCCTTCGCTGGAGGTAAGGACGGCGCCATCGTCCAGGGAGAAGCACACCGCCTCCCCTTGGATCTCGATCAGGTTTCCCAGTGATTCTTCCGGCGAGTTCCACCACCCTTCCAGGCCTGCTCCAGCCCGGTAGGACCGCACCCCAGTGTAGGTCCGCACGACGACCAGCCTCGCATCGTGAGAGATCGTTGCGCTCGTGACCAGCTGGCCCCCTAGACCGCCGGTATTGATCGTGAGGGTGCCCTTCGGTTCCAGGGTCGCAGTGCCGCTCGTCGAGGGCGTTCCCCGAAACACCTTGGCCGGGCCAGACTCTTTTGTGACGAACCACACCGCTCCATCCGGGGCGACGAACATCGCCTCACAGTTGTGAGGTGCGTCCGGGTACCGGAAGTCGAACTTCGTCGTTGCCACCACGCTCGACCCCGCCGTGAGCGCGGGTTCCTCGCACCGGTAGACCGTGACCTTCGCCCTCGCCCTCGCGTTGTCGCCGATGTCTCCAAAGTACAGGAACCGAGTACCGCCGACAACGGCGGACTCCATGTCTTCCCAGTCTACGGCGGTGGCGGAGAGGTTGAACGTCGCATCCACGGTCCCGTCCTTGCGGAACCGGAAGAACCTCGGGCCGTCCCCGCTGTCGTTGTGCGTGTAGAAGACCCCAGGGGCGTGGTTGCTCGCTGCGAGCCCTGAACTCTCGTTCACGGCGACATTGTCCAGCTCGCACATGAGCGAGAACGGGGTCCAGGCAAGCAGGGCCGCGGCCAGCGTGATACCGGTCATCGCTTGGGTTGTACCCGTCTGCGCGAGCCGTGGTCGAAGAGTCGCGCTGAGAAGAGGAAGAGCTGGGCCCAGCCTGCCAGTTCCCCAAAGACGGAACGCATCTCCTTGGCCAGCGCGGCCCCTTTCATGGGTCCGAACGGGGTGCCCGCCCAATGTGAGGCGAAGATCGGCACCGCCGCCTGCCACAGGTGGGTGTCCACCGGTACCGCCTCACCGTGCCACAGACCGTAGAGCGCGATACAGTCCGCCAGTTTCGGGCCGATCCCCGCCAACTGGCACAGCTGGAGCCGAGCCTGTTCATAGGGGCAGTCCTTGAGGCTCTGGAGCCACTCTTCGCCGCCTCGCTCGACGACTTGCCTACACGCCTTGGGCAAGCTCGAAGCACGGTAGCCGAACCCCCGCTCGCGCAGCCAGTCCTCGCCCAGCCCGGCCACGTGCTCCAAGCTGGGGAACCCTTGGATCGGTCCACCACCACCAGCCCCGACCGTGGGCCCGATAGAACGAAGCGTCTCCACCATTTGGTCAATCCGTGGAAGCTGGTTGTTCGAAGTACACGCGAAGGAGAGCAAGACCTGGGAGGCACAAGACGGTCGGAGCAGCCGAACCCCCTGTGCGGACTCGACGGCCGAAAGGATGCTCGGACAGCGCATGACCAGTTCTCGCCTGACATCCTCCAGGCTGATGTGCGCCTGGCAGAACCGGCGGAACTCGGCGGCGTTTCCTGCATCGAGGTGCGTGCCGAGGCTCGTCTGATGGACCGAGTACGCACGGTCGCCGTCCACCCCGCTCCAAACCCCATGGGAATCGGCCCGCCAGCCAAAGACTTGCCCCCCACCCAGACTTCGCGCGAGGTCGAACTGGCCCGGCCCTAAGACCGGTACGCTCACCCTCGACCGTCCGGAAGACTGGCTAGGAACTCCTCCTCGCTCACGACTGGGATACCAAGTGACTCCGCCTTGCTCAACTTTGAGCCCGCCCCAGGCCCTGCGACGACAAGCGAGGTGCCCTTGCTCACCGATCCCGAAGCCTTTCCACCCAACGAGGCGACCAAAGCCTCGGCGTCCTCTCTGGTCATGTGCTCGAGCTTTCCCGTGAAGACCACGGTCTTGCCCGCGAAGTGATCGCCTAGGGGCTCCTGGCCTCGGGGCTCCACCCCGGCCTCGAGGAGCGCCGACACGAGAGCCCGGTTCCCCGGCTCCGAGAGCCACTCCACGATCTGAGCGGCGGTCGTTTGGCCGATCCCCTCGATCTCGGCGAGCTCCGCCTCTGTCGTCGCCAAGAGGCGGTTCACCGAGCCCAGGCTCCGGGCGAGGTCCGCCGCCGTCCTGCTCCCCACCAAGGGGATTCCCAGGGCAAAGATGAACCGACCTAAGGGAGGCTGCTTGGACGCCTCAATCGCGCTCAGCAGCCGCTCGACGCTGAGCTCGCCCATGCGTTCCAGCCCGACCAGTTCCGCTCGTCGGGAGGCGAGGCCATAGATCCCTGCGACGTCCGAGAGCCAACCGAGTTCTGCGAATCGGGCGACCTGCTTCTCTCCCAGACCTTCGATGTCCATCGCCGTCCTCGATGCAAAGTGAACGATCTTGGACTCGATCTGGGAAGGGCAGCCGTGGGTGTTCGGACAACGGAGCGAGACCAGCCCCTCCGAAACGATCAGCACGGCGCCACAGTCAGGGCACTCTGCCGGGGGCACCGGTGCCTGCGCCCCTGCGGGCCGCTTCTCCAGCACGGGCCCTAACACCTCCGGGATCACGTCTCCAGCCCGCTGGACGATGACCGTATCGCCGATCCTCAGCCCCTTGCGGGCTACCTCGGAGTAGTTGTGGAGCGTTGCCCGGCTCACCGTCACCCCACCTACGAAGACGGGATCCAGTTCCGCGACCGGAGTCACCACGCCGGTCCTGCCCACCTGGTCCGACACCCCCAGCAGCCGGGTGAAGGCTTGCTCGGCGGGAAACTTGAGCGCGATCGCCCATCGCGGCCCCCTGGCGGTGCTTCCCAACTCCGCTTGGAGCGCGATCCCGTCCACCTTGACTACCACACCGTCAATCCCATAGGGGAGTGAGTCCCGCATCGCGAGAACTCCCTCGGCGAACTTTGCCGCACCCTCGATACCCACCACCCGCTTCGCGCCCGGACTCGTGGGGAAGCCCAAGTCTCGCAACCAGGCCAGCCTCTCTGTCAAGGTCGGAGCGAGTTCGGACATACCGGTCACATCGCCGATGCCGTAGGCATAGAACCGCAAGCGGCGCTCCGCGGTGAGCCTGCTGTCCAGCTGGCGCATCCCTCCGCTCGCCGCGTTCCGAGGGTTCACGAAAGCCTCCTCCCCTCGTGCGAGCCGGCTCGCGTTCACTTCGGCGAAGGCCCGCTTGGTCATCAAGACTTCGCCTCGCACTTCGATCCTCGAACCAGCCGGCGCACCCTCCGCAAGCCGGAGCGGCACCCCGCCGACCGTCCTGGCGTTCGCAGTCACCACTTCGCCCGTAGTACCGTCCCCGCGCGTCGCCGCGGTCGCCAGTACGCCGTCAAGGTAGGTTAGGGAGAGCGAGAGACCGTCCAGCTTGTGCTCGCACGAATAGGCTATCGGCTCTTCGGTGCCAAGCGTACGATGGATCCGGGTGTCAAAGGCGCGAAGTTCCTCTGTGCTGAAAGCATTGTCCAGCGACAGCATGGGCACGATGTGCCGATGTTGGGCGAACGATTCCGAAGGCGCGGAACCGACCCGGAGCGTCGGGCTGTCCAGCGTCTGCAACTCGGGGTGGTCAGACTCGATCTCGACCAGCTCACGAAAGAGAAGGTCGTACTCCGAATCGCTGATCTCGGGTCGCTCATGGACGTAGTACAGCCGGTTGTGCCGGGCTAGTTCGTCCCGAAGCCATGCGGCCCGCTCTGCTGCGTCCTTCACGCCAAGAATCTACCTTTGCCAAAGGAGCCTAGGCAGCCACTGTCGGATATGGCTCTCGATGGGACGTAGCGCGGCAGCCCAGGTCTTGGGCAAACGTTCCATACCGAGAAGCGCAGCCATCTGGATCATCCCAACGACGGTGCTCGGGTTCTTTCGGGCGAGCACCGCCGTGTCTCGCACTTGGATCCACCAAGGGGTCTTCGCCTTGGTGCGCGGCGAGCCCAGTGCGACCTCGTAGTCCGTCTTGAGTTTTCGAACGGTGACGGCCCCGTCCTTCAGATCTTTCGCCTCGCTCGTCGCAACGTTCGACATCACCGCCTTTCGAGCCATCCCCAACTCTTGGTCGAAAAGGACGAACCCTGTCCCCATCAGCACCGTCTTCACCTCGCGTACGGCACTGGAACGGTCGGTGACCACTTCCAGGGAGTCATTCTCCAAGACGGTGTACTCCTGCCGAACGGCTACTTCGATCCTGACCAAGCCGTCCTCTTCCCCCGTGGCTTTGCAGTCGTACTTCATGGGTGTACCGCCGAAGTCCCGCTCGAAGGTCCAGGACTCGCCGGGGCTCGTGTTGATCCGAGCGAACTCGATCGGGACATAAGTGATGTCCGGGAGCCTGCGAACGTCCAGCCCAGGCAAGCGGACAGGGAGCTTCTTGTCCGGGGCGTCGTTCTTCACGAGCTTCCCCGTCGGTTCAATGATGAGCGTGGAGCGCGGGAAGTAATCGGTCACGTTGTCCACGGTCAAAGGGAGCTTGGCACCATTGAACGAGATCTCGAACGCCGTGATCTCGTTGATGGCGGCGGTGGTCCCTTCGATGCCCTTGAGCCCCTCCACGCGGACCCCAAGTTTGATCTCTGCCTTGCCTTCGTTCCCTCCCAAGACCGGCAAGAATCCGTCGAACGTGACCTTGACGTCATATTGGTGCGCCACACCGGGGGCGAACGCATAGGCAGTCGTCCAAAGCGCGGCAAGGGTCGCAAAGCTCATACAATGAGATTAGACGAACTCGCGGGTCTCCCTACTCCTTGAGGGCCTAGATCGCGATCCGGTGCCGTCCCGGAACCGCGGGAAGGTTCACCAGGTCTTGTGAGCTGGTCGAGAGTCGAAGGAGCTTTTCCAGCACGACCTTGGTGGCACCGGCCACCGGCACGGCCAGGATCATCCCTGGCACACCGAAGAGGGCACCACCACAGAAGACCACGAACACCGCGAAGAAGGGGTGCAGGCTCACCGCTTTGCCCACGATCCTCGGGTTCACGAGCATATCGTACGAAGTGCCCAGCACGAAGAGCGCACCGACCACGCACGCGCCATAGGCCACGGGCGAACCCACGTCGAACCAGCTGGAACCGGTCTGCCCGCTCAAGGCGATCACGGTAAAGACAAGGATCGAAGTGATCATCCCGCCGATCACCGGGATGAGATACAGGATGCCCGCGATGATCGAGAGAAGCACGAAGTAGGGCGCCCCCATGAGTGCGAGCACCAGCATCATCATGAGCACATAGAGCGTGACCGAGATCGAGATGCCCCGAAGGTAGGCCTTGAACACGTCGCCGACCTCCGCGATCAGGGCCATGCCAGACTCGCGGATCGAAGGCGGGAACCAATCCCGGAGCCGTTTGCGGAAGAGGTGAAGGTCCATCAGGAGCATCACGACGAAGATCGGCACGAAGACCAATCCGAAAGCCTGGGAGAGCATCGTCGTGACCGCGTTGAACAGGCCGTTTGCAAAAGACTCGAGCCAAGCGCCGATCTTCTCCTGGCGGGGCTCGATGAACTTGGTCACGATGGTCTCGCGGTCCAGCACGAACCCAAACTGCTCCGTGAAGCCCGACAGCCGAGCCAGCACGGCATCCACTTGCCCCATGGAGTCATCAGCAGACCCCGAAGCGAAGGAGTCCGCGGCCTGTTGGATCGCGGACTGCGCCACCTGGACTTGCTGGCTCACGGGCGTTGCGAGCCATGCCGCCACCAACCCCAACACGCCGAAGAAGGCAACCGTCACCGCGACGACCGCGAAGGGTCGCTTTACCCGACGACGCGTAAGCCCCTCGACCGCCGGCTCGACAATCACGGCCGAAAGAAAAGCGAGCACGAAAGGAAGCAGCACGGCACGGACGGCCCAAAGGAACCAGAGCGCACCGATGACCAGCGAGATCCACAGCAGGATCCGCCAAGCGGTGTTCCAGGCCCTCCAGCCGTCCATGGCCGCCCGCGGGAACTAGGCGCCGACTTCTTCTGGATTCTTGGCAGGTGCTCGCTTGGCCCGCTGCTCGTTGATCCAGTCTTCCGTCTTCGACTTCAGGTCCTTCATCCTCGAGCCGACCAACTCGCGAGTCTCAGTTCCCGTCTTCGGAGCGAATAGGAGGCCTGCGATCGCGCCGATCAAGCACCCAAGCCCAAAGCCGGCCAGTAGGTACACCAAAGCGTTCTTGTCGTCGTTTCCATTCATCGTCTACTCTCTCAAGGTCGCTTCGGGGGCGGCAATGCCTTGCGCGGCGACCTACTGCCCAAGTATGACCGAAAAAGTCGGACACCGAGAAGCATCGCCGTGCCCAAGACGCCGCGGCTCTTCCAACTCTGCAAGGCGTCCGCGACGAGGAAGACCGGCTCTTGCTTGCGACGGTCCAAGCTCGCGGACACCGCATGGATGCGTTCCGACTGCTGTTGCACCTGCGTGGAGAGGTCGGTGATCCGCTTGTCCAGGGACGAGAGCTCCTTCCTCACGCTGCTCGCCGCCCGAAGTGCGGCGAAGCCGAGGAAGAGCATCCCCGCAGTCATCACGCCGAGCAGAACGAGCAGGATCTCCATTTCAACTTGAGACGATGCGTCCGCCGGCGACCACGGAAGCGCCGCGATAGGCTACCGCAATCTGACCGGGAGCCACGGCGCGGACAGGTTGGTCGAACCGAAGCTCGACTCGATCGCCCCGCCGAATCCGCGCCGGCTGCGCGGGCATCGTGGAGCGGATCTTCGCCGTCACCCTGGACCCGTCTCGCAGATCCGAGTTCCAGACAACGTCATCGAGGACGACCTCGCGCTGAAAGAGGGCGTCCGCGCGCCCCACGTAGACTCTGCGCGTCTCGGGCTCGATCTTCGTCACATAGAGCGGCTCGCCCGTCGCAACGCCAAGACCCCGGCGCTGGCCGACCGTGAAATCGGCGACCCCGCCGTGCAACCCCATCGCCTTGCCATCCGGACCCATGATCTCACCAGGGAGCGCCAACCCCGGACGCTCGGCACGAAGGAACCCTCGATAGCCTTCCGGTCCCACGAAGCAAATCTCCTGCGAGTCTGGCTTCTCGGCCACAATCAAACCAAGCTCGTGCGCCATTCGCCGGGTAGAAGCCTTGCTCTCCAACTCCCCGAGCGGGAACATAACTCGGGAAAGTTGCTCCTCGCCGAGCATGTATAGGACGTAGCTCTGATCCTTCTCTAGGTTCCGGGCCCGCAACAGCCGGTGCCGCCCGGCATAGCGCCGAACCCTCGCATAGTGTCCCGTGGCCAATCGGTCGCACCCTAGTTCGCGAGCTTGATCGAGCAACTCGTGAAACTTCACCGAACGGTTGCACGTCACGCAAGGGTTCGGCGTACGGCCCGCGGCGTACTCCTCTACGAACTCGTGGATCACGGCCCTGCGGAACGAGTCCTGATAGTTGAAAGTATAGTGCGGGATCGAGAGAGCGCGGGCAACCGCTTTGGCGTCCTCGACCGCGCCCAGGGAGCAGCATCCGGAATGGCGCGGGTCCGTCTGGCTCTCTTGCCAAATCTGCAAGGTGACACCGATCACGTCGTAGCCGCGCCGCAGGAGCATGGCCGCGGCCACGCTGCTATCCACGCCGCCTGACATCGCGACGCAAACCGTGCCCTTGCTCCTCACCGCCCGTTGATGATCTCCCGATAGGGCGACTCGGCGAGGAGGCGTGCAAGCTGGACCGGGTTCCCGATCTTGGGGGTGGTGCCGGGAGCGATCACGATGAAGCTGGGGGTCAGTTTGATCCCCAGGGTTTGGGTCATCACAAAGTCCGCGACCACTTGGTCGGTCTCGGGAGAGTCCTCCTGAAGAGCCTTCTTCACTCCCGCCTCGTCCAGCCCGACCTCGAGGGCGACCGAGACCAGGCCGTCGACCGTCTTCACCCGCTCCGTGTTCGCAGGGTCGTACGCCTTCTCCAAGAACGCCCAGAACTTCCCTTCCTTGGCCGCGAACTGTGAGACCACGGCGGCCTGGATGCTGGACTCGTGCCCTTCCAAGGTGTAGAGCGGATAGTGCCGGAATCCCATGCGTACCTTCCCCTTGCCGTTCGTCACGATCACCTTGGCGTCCAAGAAAGACGAACGGCACGCAGGGCAGTTGATGTCGGCAAACTCGATCACGGTGATGGGGGCGTCGGGCGAACCGACCAAGCGGTTTGCAGGCGGGATCAGGTCCTCGGCCGAATAGGGCCCAAGGTTCACCGCCTGGGCCGAACCGCGAATCCGAGGCTCCGTGAACCCGAACAGCGCCGCCGCCAGGACGACGCCGACAAACGTGGGGGCAATGATGCCAAACCCGCTCTCCTTCGCCTGGGGAGGCTCCTTCTCCTTGAGCGCAACGTGAACCATGAGGAGGACGGTCATGATCGCCGCTGAGGCAATGCACCAATGGCACTCGGCCCTGATCTTCGCCAAGCTGGTGTACATGAGCATCATGCTCAGCGCGAAGCCTCCGACCACCATCCATAGGCTCACCTTGGCAAGTCGCTTCCAAGTCTCGCCGACCGCCCCTTCGCGGAGCAGCGCGAGCACGGCCAACAAGAGATAGGCGACAAGGCCATAGAGCGCGACCGGTTGGCCGAACCACCTGGATGACTCGTCGGCGGCGACCTTGGCGCACCCACCACCCGTACCGCACGGCGGGACACCGTTCGTATAGTGTGCGTAGGTAAGGACGCCTGCGACGAATACCCCGCCCCAGGCGAGGAAGCCCGAGACTCGGTTCAAGACCTTGGTGGTCACATCAGGATTATACGGGCACGAGAGCCGCGGGTATCCTGCCGTCCCGGTTCGATGACTCCTAACGGGCTCCTCAGCCCTTCCTCTCTCACCGCCTCACCGCGTCCGAAATCCCGCGCCGGGACGTTCTTCGTCCAGACATGGGGGTGCCAGATGAACGTCGAGGACAGTGAACAGATCGGGCTCTATCTTCGCGATCTCGGTCTCAAGCCTGCCCGCTCCTGGGCCGAGGCCCAAGTCGTCGTGCTCAATACTTGCTCGGTGAGGGCCCTTCCCGAGCAAAAGGCGTTCTCCTTCCTCGGGGAGCTGCGCGAGAGGAAGAAGGATCGCCCTGACATGGTGATCGGGGTGGCGGGGTGTATGGCCCAGGCGCGGGCGAAGGAGATTCGTCGGCGCAACCCGCACGTGGACTTCGTCGTGGGGACCGCCCACATCGCCGAGGTACCGGGCCTCGTGGAGGAAGCTCTCCAAGGTAAGCGCTTCTCCTTGCGGCTCGACCTCCCGGATCGGAAAGGGGCCGTCGTCACCGATGTCCCGCAGCGGCACCTGGGTCGCGAAGCCAAGCTCAAGGCGTTTGTGCCCATCCAATATGGGTGTGACAAGTTCTGCACGTTTTGCATCGTGCCGACCACCCGTGGCCGCGAGCGTTCAAGACCGACCCAGGACATCCTCGATGAGGTGGCCGCACTCGCTGCGAAGGGTACGAAGGAAGTGACGCTCCTGGGCCAGACCGTGAACTCCTATGGCAAGAACCTCCTCGATGGAAGGGTTCCGTTCGCCGACCTCCTCCGCGAGGTCGCTGGGATCGAAGGGATCGAGAGGGTTCGCTTCACGTCCCCTTACCCGCGAGACTTCAGGGCCGACCTCATCCAAACCATCCGCGAGGTGCCCGAGGTCATGGAGCATTGCCACATCCCGCTCCAGGCCGGGCACGATGCCTTGCTCGCCCGCATGCGAAGGGTCTACACCTTGGAGTCCTTCGCGACGATCGTCGAGAGCCTTCGCACCGCAATGCCTGAAGTCGGGTTGACCACGGACGTCATCGTCGGTTTCCCTGGCGAGACGGACGAAGAGTTCGAGGCGACCATGGAGGCGATGCGCCGGTTCCGGTTCGATGGCGCTTATATGTTCCGGTACTCGCCCCGTCCCGGAACCCCAGCCGCCGAATTGCCCCAGGTGGACCCGCAGGTCGCGATGGATCGCCTGAACCGCCTGATCGCCCTACAGAACGGGATCACCGACGAGATCAACGCGGGCCTCGTCGGCAGGGAGTTCGAGGTGCTGGCGGAAGGGCCTTCGCCCAAGGACCCCGCGATGTGGCAAGGCTACACCCGCTGTTTTCGCATGGTGCATTTCCCCGCAGGTCGCGACCTCAAAGGGAAGACGGTTCACGTCCGGGCTACCAGGGCTCGCCGATGGGGCCTCGTCGCCGAGCTTGCCTAGCGGCTAGTACCCCGCTTCTAGATCAATCGGGTCGGCTTTCCCAGCCGCGATCCGCTCCAACAAGTCGGCAAGGGCCTGCCACCGCAGGGCCTCTGAGTCCATGGTAGACCCGCCGCAGTGCGGGCTCATGACCACGTTCTCGAGCGAGGCGAAGTCGAAGCGGCTGGGCGGCGTCCTGTCCTCCCCGCTGCGCCCGTATTGCCACCAGACATCCAGCCCGGCACCCCGAATCTTCCCGTCTCGAAGCGCGTGGAAGACAGCCTCCTCGTCCACGATCTTGCCGCGGGCCACGTTCACGAGAATCGCGTCACCAGGAAGCATCCCGATCTCGCGCGGACCGAGCAAGCCTTCGGTCGCCGCCGTCAGCGGCGCGCACACGATGACGATCTGACTCTTCGGGAGAAGGTTCGCGAGCGCGGTGGGGGAGTAAATCTCGACCTCGCCGTCGAAGGCGCTCCGGGCGATTCGCTTCGTCGCCCTCACCGTGGCGCCCATCGCAGCCAGCACCGCCGCCACCCGAGCCCCGATCCGTCCGTAGCCGAGGATGAGTGCAGAACGGCCCGAGATCGAGACCCCGGTCGCGGACTCGTAGCGCCCGCCCCAGTCGTTCTGGCGCAACCGCGCGTCGTTCTTGACCGTGCCTTTCGCGACCGCCAAGAGAAGCTCGATCGCCTTCTCCGCCGTGGCCGCGGCGTTGTGGTGCAGGTTATAGAGCGCGATCCCTCCCTGGGCACGAACCGTCTCCAAGGTCTCGACCGGGACCCCGGCGAAGGGGACGATCACGGCCTCGATCTGCGGCAGCGAGGCGAGCGTTTCCCGGCTCGGCCGCCCGTCCACGAGCACGGTCGTCTCCGGGGGCGGCCCACCTTCTATGGTCAAGTTCTCTTTGCCGAGAATCCTCTCCAGCCGCGCCACGACCTCCTCGGGAGGCGACTTGGGGACAAAAACGTGCATCCGGGTCCAACGCTACCGCAACCTGCGACCTGGCCGGTAGAGTCTCAGCCATGTCGTTGATGAACATCCCGCTCGGGCGCCGAGCTCCCAGCGAGTTCAACGTAGTGATCGAGATCCCGCGTTTCAGTTCGAACAAGTACGAGTTCGACCCAGATCTCGGGGCTCTCAGGCTCGACCGTGTGCTCTTTTCCCCCCTCTTCTATCCCTGGGACTATGGGTTCCTTCCTCAGACCAACTATCTCGACGGGGACCCGATAGACGCCCTCGTCCTCGTCTCGCACCCGACCTTCCCCGGCTGCGTGATCGAGAGCAAGCCGATCGGCGTGCTCGAGATGGACGACGGTGGCAAGCCGGACGAAAAGCTCATCTGTGTCGCCCTCAAGGATCCAAGGTTCGGCCAGCGAAGCTCTCTCTCCGAACTGAACCCTCACACCGTCAAGGAGATCCACCACTTCTTTGAGATCTACAAGCTCCTGGAGGAGAAGCAGGTGAACGTGAAGGGCATGCAGGGGCCAGAGGCGGCGATCGAGATCGTGGAGAAGTACCGGCTCCCGGTCTAGGTCGCGTTTCGGTGGCGGAAGCGCCATCGCCGCACGACCGGCACAAAGTACATCACAACCCCCGTCACCCCGAGCGTAAAGAGGCAGGCGGCCACGACGGGCAGGAGGAACTTCCTCAGTTCGGGATGAAGGATGCTGAGGTCATGGATGTCCTCGGTGAACTGGTCGTTCCGCTTGCCCACGGAGAGCACGGTGCCTTCCGCCGCGTCCACCTGGACCTCGTGGTACCCATCCTTGCTCAACACCTTGTACAGGTGCCCCTTTTGGTGATACTCGAACCGATCCACGTCGTCGAGGTCCGCAAGCTGGGGCAACCCGACCGCGAACGCCGCGTCCAGGACCTGGGTGGGATGGAGCGAGGATTCCAGCGAGTGGACTTCCCCCGCTTCCCGAGTGGGCGGCCTCATCCAGCCGAACTCCGACTTGAGGGCCAGGAAGAAGCCAGAAACCGCGAGCACGAGCATGCACAACGAACCGGCGAGCCCAACCCAGCGATGGATCGTCCTAAGGTTGCGAAACATGAGGAGCTCCTAGATGCTCGCGAGTCGAACGAAGATATGGGCGTAGATCCGCGCCATCTTGTGCAGGCTTGCCAGGGCCAGCCTCTCGTCGGTCTCGTGTGCGTCCCCGTCCCCGTCCCAACCCGTCCCAATACTGACCGTTCGCGGCATGGCTCTCGCATAGGTACCGCCCCCCATGGTCGTAGGTTCCCGCATGTCGCCGGTCTCGGCCCGATAGGCCTCGCAAATCGCCGTCACCATCGGATGGTCGAGCGGGAAGTAGAGCGGCTTGGAGTCGTCAAAGCCCGCGAGGGTCAAGCTTGGTGCCTTCTTGGTCAAAAAGGCCACGCAGCGATCACTGACCTGATCCCCGGCCCAGGTCACCGGATATCGGACGTTCACCGTGAGTCGAATCTTGCCCGCCACCGTTTCCACGATGCCAAGGTTCGCCGTGAGTGCCCCGCTGGGCTCGTCGGAGCCGGCAATTCCGAGGCCATCGCCGCCTGGGTGCCCCGCGAAGAAGAGGGCCTCGAAGGCAGGCTTCTGGTCCAGGGGAACGATCTCGCGCAGGAACCGGAATAGTCGGGTCGCCGCATTGTCGCCACCGAAGGGCCAGGCTCCGTGCGCGGCTTTTCCGACGGCCTCGATCTCGAGAACGTCCCCGGACCACTCCGTCGTCACGTTCCTATCCCACCTTTTGGTCAGAGCCTCCTCGACCTCTCCCTTTGCCTCCGGCGAAACGCGCAATCGGGCGCGACATGAGTCAATCACGATGTTGGGCCGTTGCCCGCCGCTCACTTCGAGCAGTTCTGTGGACCCGGTGGGCAAGGGCGCTTCCAAATATAGGTTCGCGATCCCCTTCTCGCCATGGATCAAGGGCCATCCCGAGTCCGGCGCCACCCCGAAGGTCGGCGGCTCCTCCGTCTCGTTGTACCGATGGACGCAATGGAAGCCCGACTCTTCGTTGCAGCCGAAGAAGCTTCGAAACCGGACCCCCTCCACCCCGCCGCACTCTTGGAGCGCCCGCATCGCGAAGAAGGAGGCGATCGTCGGCCCCTTGTCGTCCACCGCCCCGCGGGCGTAGACATACCCGTCGTGCTCCTCTGCACCAAAGGGTGGATACTTCCATCCCGGACCCACCGGCACGACGTCGAGGTGCCCCATGGACATCACCATCCGCTCACCTGTACCGAACTCCGCAAATCCGCAGTAGCCCTCGACGTCTTTGACCGCCATCCCCCATTTGCTGCCGAGCCCAAGCATGAAGTCCAGGGCCTCTCGATTCGCCCTGCCAAACGGCGCACCGGGCTCAGGGTCGGACTCGACGCTCGCGATCCGGAGCAGAGCCTGGTATTCTTGCTGAAGCTCGCTCGCATGGGCTTCCAGCCAGGCTTGAGCGCGAGCAACGAGGGAAGAGGACATGGAGGTCCATCGTACCAGCCGCTGTGTACCAGGGCCCGATCCAAGGAGGAGTACCGGACTTCCGCAGAACCCGCAAGACGTATCAGGAAGGACGCGGAACACATCTTCTATGGCAGTGGTGCGTGCCTGGATCCCGGTTCTGCTTCTCCCCTGCCTGGCGCGCGGCGCGCCCGCAGGCGGAACCTACCACTACCAGCTTCCTTCACCGATGGGCGACCTTCTCTATGCGCGACCCCAGGTTCGTTGGAAGATCTGGAGCGACGACGGTCTCAAGATCACCGAAGTCCGCCTGGTTCGTGACGGCAAGGAGGTGACCGCGAGATACGACGAGGGGCTCCGAGCTGTCGTCCACACTCCCGCGGACCCTCTTGCGGTCGGCACGCACAAGTTCGAGTGCACGGTCACCCTCAACCGCCGGCACACAGCGCATCAGGACTGGACGGTCCGAGTTTTGCCCGATGCCACCATGACCCTCGCCGAGCCGACCCCGAGCGCGGTCGAGGCGACCCAAGCCTTGAACAGGATTCGGGCGAGGCTCGGCCTCGATCCCGTGAAAACCGACCTGGGTCTCACCGCCGCCTCTGCGTTCCAGACTCGAACGATCCAACGCACGGGGAGCTTCGACCACGTACAGAACGTTCCTACCGGAGCCACGCCGGGCGACCGTGCCATGCTCTTTGGGTATGGCGGAGCGGTGAGCGAACTCCTCTCCTCGGGGATTGCTAGCCCTTCGCTCGCCGTGCGATCGCTCTTTGACGCGCCCTACCACAGGATCCCCTTGCTAGTTCCGGGCAGGCCAGACCTCGGCGCATCGGTTCAAGGGGACTACACCGCCCTCCTCGTCTCCGAAGCCGAGAGCGGCATGTCCGTCTCCCCAGCCCACAAAGAGGCCGATGTGCCGACCGACTGGGACGGGGTCGAGACCCCTTCACCCATGCGGGACAGCGGGCTCGGGGCCCCGTACGGCTACCCTGGCGTGGCCGCACTCTTCGGGACGAACGAGTGGTCCTTGCTCAAAGCCGAGCTCACGGGGGCTGACGGCAAGCCCGTCAAGACGGTCCTACGGCACCGAGGGAACGATCCCTTCGCGGCGCGGGCAGTGATCCTCGTCCCCGCCCAGCCGCTCCGCCCAAACACGACCTACGCCGCCACCGTCTCCGTCCTTTCTGGCGAAGGAACGAAGACGAAACGCTGGACCTTCACGACCGCGGCCCGCTGACCGTCGCCGGCTCCCAAAGGCCCGAGTCTGCCAAACTCCAAGGGCATGAACCCCGGACTCCAAGACTGGCTCACGAACCAGAGCCAGGCCCTGCGCGACCAGAACCTCTACAAGGTTCCCAAGATCCTAGAGACGCCCGCCGGGGGCCGAGTCCGCATGGACGGCAAGGAGGTGGTGAACATGTCCAGCAACAACTACCTCGGGCTGGCAAACCACCCCCAGGTGCGGCAAGCCGCGCTCGACGCGATCGAGAAGTGGGGCGTCGGGGCCGGGGCCGTCCGATGGATTGGGGGCACGATGAAGGTACACGACGAACTCGAACAAAGGCTCGCCCGGTTCAAGAACGTCGAGGCTGTCCTTGCCTTCACCAGCGGCTTCACCGCGAACAGCGGCTGCATCCCCGCCGTGCTCACCGACAAGGACGTCGTGATCAGCGACGAGCTCAACCACGCCTCGATCATTGACGGGGTTCGCCTCTCGCCCGCGTCCTACCGGAAGTCGGAGGGCTGGGTCTACGCCCACAAGGACATGGACGGCCTCGAGGACTGTCTCCGCCGCGCGGGTGGGTTCGAGAAGCGGATGATCATTACCGACGGGGTCTTTTCCATGGACGGGGACATCGCGCCATTGCCCGACATCGTGGCCTTGGCCGAGAAGTACGGCGCCTTCGTCATGGTGGACGATGCCCACGCGAGCGGCGTGCTCGGCAAGAACGGCGCAGGGACGACCAGCCACTTTGACCTGTACGGCCGGGTGGACATCCAGCTCGGTACCTTGAGCAAGGCACTGGGCGTCGTCGGCGGATACATCGCGGGCTCGGCACCTCTGAAGGACTGGCTGGTCCAAAGGGGCAGGCCCTACCTCTTCTCCACCGCCCTTCCCCCTATGGTTGCGGCCGCCCTCATCGCCGCCCTCGATGTCATGGAGAACGACCCAAAGCCGATGCAAAGGCTCTGGGAGAACACTGCGGCGTGGAAGGGCATGCTCCAAGAGGCGGGCTTCGACACAATGGGCAGCGAAACCCCGATCACCCCGGTCTACGTCGGTGACGAAGGGGAAGCCCAGCGGACCGAAAGGGCGCTCTGGGACGAGGGGGTCTATGCTCTGAGTATCGTCTTCCCCACCGTCGCGCGCGGGAAGGCGAGGATCCGGACCATGCCCAGTGCGGCGCATACGCAAGCGGACCTGGAGGCAGCCCTGGAGGCCTTTGTTCGCGTCCGCGAACGTCTGATGGGATCGCGCTGACGGGCCGGATCCCTCGAGGGCACAATTCCTTCCCGCAGGGGTAGATTGAATCTTCGGATGCGGGGAAGGCGATTGAGGAGGATCGTCAGGCCGTTCCAAGAGTTCTTCGCTCGCGAAGCCTCTGGGGGCGTCCTCCTGATCGTCGCGGCCCTCGCTGCGCTCCTCGTTGCGAACTCTCCGCTCGGGCCTGCGTACTTTGCGTGGAAGGAGCTACCCGTCACGCTCGCCCTGGGCCCGCTCGACTTCCGTGAGGAACTCATCCATGTGGTGAACGACCTCCTCATGGCGACGTTCTTCTTCGTCGTCGGCCTGGAGATCAAGCGGGAGATCCTGGTCGGTGAACTGCGAACCTGGGAGAAGGCGAGCCTTCCCGTCCTCGCTGCGATCGGGGGGATGGGCGTCCCCGTGCTGATCTACCTCGGGATAACTCGGGGCACGGGCTTCACCCACGGCTGGGGAGTCCCAACCGCGACCGACATCGCGTTCGCACTCGGCGTCCTCGCCCTCCTGGGCCCCAGAGTGCCCGCTTCCGCACGAATCTTCTTAGCCGCTCTCGCGATCATGGACGACATCGGGGCCGTCCTCCTCATCGCCTTTTTCTATGGCAAAGGGATCCAGCCGGAGATGCTCGCCCTTGGGGGCGGCACCTTGCTCGTGATGCTCGCATTCAACGCCATCGGGGTGCGGCGGGCGACCCCGTACGCCCTGGGTGCGATGGTCCTCTGGGCGTTCATCTATCGCTCGGGCCTTCATCCCACGATCGCAGGAGTATTAGCGGCCCTGACGATCCCTGCCCAATCGAGGATCAACGTCCCCGAGTTCCTCGCCCGGATCCAGGGCCTTGTGCAGTCCTTTCGCGATTGCCCTGCAGGCCGAGACGTGGCAGTTCTCACCGAGGACCAACAGGCGTTCGTCGAAGAGATCGAACGGGCTACCGAGGCCGTGGGAACCCCGCTCCAATCGTTGCTCCATGCGCTTCACCCCTGGGTCGCGTTCGGGATCGTCCCGGTCTTCGCGTTCTTCAATGCAGGGGTTCCGCTCGGAGGCGCAGGGATCGAAGCCCCCGTTGCCTATGGGGTAGCGGTGGGGCTACTTCTGGGCAAGCCCATCGGGGTCGTCTTGTTCACTTGGCTGGCGGTCAGGCTCAAGATCGGGGAGCGGCCGAGCGGCCTTGGCTGGGCTCACATCGCCGGGCTGGGGATGCTCGCAGGCATCGGCTTCACGATGTCGCTGTTCATCGCCGGCCTTGCTCTTCCAGGGGGCTCGGGGATCGAGAGTGCCAAGATCGGGGTTCTGTTCGCCTCCGCCACGGCTGCAGTGCTTGGGGCGACCGTGCTCCTCTTTGCAAAGAACGCTAGGACGCCCCGATCTGCCGCTTAGGAGCCTTGGACCAGCTTCGCGCGCACGGCCTTCATGGCCGCTTCGGTGCGCGAGTTCACTTGGAGCGCCTTAAGAATGTTGCTCACGTGGTTCTTGACCGTCTTCTCCGCGATGGAGAGGTGCAAGGCGATCTCCTTGTTGCGCATACCCTTGGCGATGAGCTCGAGGATCTCGGTCTCGCGGTCGCTCAGGACATAAAGCTCCGAGTCGTCGTTCTCGTCATCGTCCTTGACCCGTCGAAAGTCCTCGATGACCTTTGTCGCGATCTTGGGGGTGATCTTGGCCTCGCCTCGGTGTGCGAGCCGGATCGCCTCGATCACCTCTTGGGGAGTGGAGGTCTTCAGCAGGTATCCGAGGGCCCCCGCGCGAAAGGCGTCAAAGACCACATCGTCGTCCTCGTTCACGGTCAAGACCACGACCTGGATCTCGCGCTCCTTGCGGAGCAACCTGCGCATGAGCTCAAGACCGTCCATCCTGGGCATGTTGATGTCGGTGAGGAGCACGTCAGGCGGCTCGTTCAGACACTCGTCCAGTGCTTCTTGCCCATCCTTGCAGACCGCCAGCACTTGGCATTCGGGCATGAGGGTCAGCGTCCGTTGGATCGCGTTCCTGTACCCGCTCTCGTCGTCTGCGATAACGACCCTGATCGTGGTTGACATGGATCCGGGATTATACTCAGGAACCTGCAACGAAGCCTGCCGCCCGACTATCATCACCGTGATGGCGTTGCTTTCGCTTCAGGGGGTCCGAGTGCAGATCGGCGGCACGGAGATCCTTCGCGGTGTGGACCTCGAAGTGAACGAGGGCGAGACCGTTGGGGTCGTGGGAGAGTCCGGATGCGGCAAGAGCCTGACCGCCCTCACGATCATGGGCATGCTGCCGACCCACGGCCGGATCACCGCCGGGCAGGCCCTGCTCGACGGCCACGATTTGACCCGGCTCAGCAAAAAGGAGTGGCGCGGCATCCGTGGGACGACGGTCTCGATGGTGATGCAAGACCCGTTCACGTCCCTCAACCCCATGATGCGAATCGGGCCCCAGATCGCAGAGGTGATGGTCTATCACCAAGGCATGAGCGCAAGGGAGGCCAACGCCAAGGCGGTGGAAATGCTCGCAAAAGTCGGCGTACCCAACCCGGAAGCCTCGGCCCAAAGGTTCCCTCACCAACTCAGCGGCGGGCAACGACAACGCGTCGTGATCGCGATCTCCTATGCCGCCAAGCCGAAGCTCCTCATCGCTGACGAGCCGACCACCGCGCTCGACGTCACCCTCCAGGCCCAGATCCTGCGACTGATCCAAGACCTGCAGCGGAGCGTGGGCACCGCAATCCTCTTGGTCTCCCACGACATCGGGGTCATCGGGAGCGTGAGCGACCGCGTCGCCGTCTTCTATGCGGGAAGGGTCATCGAGACCGGGAGTGCGGCGCAGGTTCTCCACGAGCCCAGCCACCCTTACACCAGGATGTTGCTCAAAGCTTTGCCCCAACCGGGTGTGGAGCGACTAGCCACCATCCCTGGCTCACCTCCAGACTTTCGAAACCTCCCTGCGGGCTGTGCCTTCGCACCTCGGTGCCCAGATCGCTTCGAGCGGTGCGTCGAGGAGCCCGACGCGCTTCCTATCGGGAGCGGCCGAGCTTGCGCGTGCTGGAAAGTTGCCGACTACGCGAAGATCGAGTCGTAAACGGCGTCGAGCTTGGCCCCGACGTCCATTCCACCCTCGATCCCGAGATTGGTGAGCGCAAGGCCGAAGAACGTCGCTAGCATCAAGTCAGGGTCGGCGAAGACCGCACCCTTCTTCGGCTTTGCCCCCGCCAAATCCGACTTGCAGACTGAGCCCCACTCCACGAAGAGCTCCTTCACCTTCTTTTTCACCTTCGCCGAACCTGCGCCCGCCACAACGAGACCGGCGAGGACCTTGGCGAAGCGGCTCCCTTTCTTCGCGTAGGCCTCAGCCAAGGACATCTCTGCCCCTACCTTAGCCTTCGAGTCCGCAGACCCCGCTTGGAACCGCTTGCGATCCTCCCGCAAAGTCTCGAGCGCATAGTCGGCGACTCCGACCAAGAGATCCTCGCGCTTCGGGAAGTAATAGTGGACCGTGGCGTGGTTGATCTTGATCGCCGCCGCCACCGTGCGAGCATGGACGTCCTCCAGCCCGTTGTTGCCCATCATGTCGTACGCCGCGGCGAGGATGGAGGATCGCGTCTCCTTCATGCGTCCATTGTGCCCGATTTATGAGTCTGCTGTCAACCTTACGGTGGAATCCCGTCCGCGAACCTGGAAATGGGGCACAATCTTGGCGTGAACCCCCATCCTCGGAGCTGGGCCGAGATCGACCTTGCCGCACTCTCCCACAACTTGAGGTGTGTGCGAAGGCGCCTCGGCCCGGAGGGTCCCGAGATCGCATTGGTGGTCAAGGCCGATGCCTATGGGCACGGGCTCGTCCCCATCTCTCGCCACGCGGTGCGCAATGGCGCGGCTTGGGCTGCCGTCGCAACGATCCAAGAAGGGATCAGCCTGCGCGACGTGGGGATAGACAACCGCGTGGTCGTGCTCTCGCCGATCTTGCCGGTTGAGGTCGAACAGGCCGTCTTCTACGACCTCGACACCATGGTCGAGGAACCGATGATCCTGGAGGCCCTGGGAAAGGCCGCCACAAGCATCGGAAAGGTAGCCCGAGTCCACCTCAAGGTGGACACCGGAATCCACAGGTTCGGTTGCGACCCTTCGACAGCCCTGGCTCTTGCCCAACGGGCGAGGTCCACCCCAGGAATCCAGTTAGTCGGCCTCGCTCAACACTTCATTGACAGCTCGCGGGATCGGGAATCCACCCTTGCCCAGATCGCCCAGTTCGACTCGGTGCGCCGCACCTTGGCGGCAGCAGGGATCGTGCCCGAGACGATCCACGCCGCCAACAGCGCAGGCACGGTGGCCTATGGGGAGAGCCGCTACTCGATGGTTCGTGTGGGCCTGATTGGCTACGGGGTTGACCCTTTCCTCCTCCTCCAAGGCGAGGCGAGGCCAGTGATGGCGTGGTACTCGCGCGTAACGAGCGTGAGGGAAGTTCCCCAAGGTGCCACGATCGGCTACAGCAGCACGTTCCGGACCAAGCGCGCGACCCGGCTCGCAACGGTCGGAGTCGGATATGGGGACGGCTATCCCAGGGCACTGAGCAACAAGGCCATGATGGACGTACATGGTTGCTTCGCACCCGTGGTGGGCCTCGTGTGCATGGATCAGACGATCCTCGACGTCACCGAGTGCCCGCCCGTCGCCGTCGGTGACCAAGTGAGCGTGATCGGCGGCAAGGTGCAAGCTTCCGCCCTCGCCGAGGCGGCGGGCACCAACTCCCACGAGATCGTGACCCGACTCATGTCGCGAGTGCCTCGAAAGTACCGCTACTAGACTCCGTTCACGACGTTCGGCGCCTTTCCGGTAGCCATAAACTCCCGAACGATCCGCACCGTCTCTGCGGCGACCGCCTCCTGGGCCTGGTCCGTGCTCGCCCCGATATGGTGCGTGACATAGGCACCTTCCACAGTCCTCCAAGGACTGTCCTGCTCTCCCTGGGACACGGAGGGCTCGCCGTCGAAGACATCGAGACCGGCCCGCACGGCACCAGTCCGCGCCGCTTCGAGGAGCGAGGCCTCGTCCACGACCTCGGCCCGGCTCGTGTTGATGAAGCTCGCACCGGGCTTCATCGCGTCAAAGAAGGCCCTCCCCAGCATCCCCTTGGTTTCCGGGCGAAGCGAGCAGTGGACGCTCACGATGTCGCTCCTCCTTGCGAGTTCTTCCAGAGTGGATGCACGCTCCACCCCGAGCGAGGCCGCCGTGCCGGGGTCGAGCCATTGACTGTGGATCAAAACCTCCATCTGGAACGCCTTCGCCCGAGGGACCATCTCCTTACCGATCTGACCGAAGCCCACGAGGCCGAGGGTGGAGCCCGCGATGCCCTTGGCCTTGCCAAATCCAGCTTTGTCCCAGACGCCAGCCCGGAACGCGGTCACGTTGTCCGGGATGCGCCGATCCAAAGAGAGGATCAATCCAAACGCCAGCTCGGCGACGGCAGCCGCGTTCTTGCCTGGACAATTGCACACGGGAACCCCTGCGGCTTTCGCTGATTCGGTATCGAGGTTGTTGTATCCGGCACCAGCGCGAACCGCAAGCTTGAGCACACCGAGATTGAACGCGGCGGCGGGCACCTTGGTCGAGCGGACGATCAACACCTCCGGAGACTGCTCACGGATCGCCTCGATCAGGGAATCGTCCTTCAGGGAAGGCTCCACCGTCACTTGACAACCCAGGGACTCCAGGCCCTCGATCCCACTTCGCTCAAACTTGTCCGCGACGAGTACGTTCACGGCCCCGATTCTACACAAGCTTGCCCGTGAGTTCGAGCTCCTGGGGCAAGAGGCACTCGCTCTCCGAGCAGAGCTGGGCTCGAACCGTGACCGCAAACTCCCGCCCTTTCGTCGCTTGGAGTCGCAACGGGATCCGAACCTCACCCGCGTAGCTACCTTCCGGGGCTTCTGGGAAACCTGCTTCGGCGTGTACGCCCTCGACGCGCACCTCGAGGGGCTCCATCCACCGTGCGATGGGGTCATGCGAAGTCAGGAAGTAGCCCGGGGGGACGTTGAGCACGAGTTCCGATGACGCCGAACCGCTGGAATCCAGAGGGCACTCCACCGGTTCGAGGCGCGCTTCGATGGTTCCCAGCGGCTTGCGTGTCGGGCGCAAGGCAGGTGCCATTTCCAAGGCTATAAGCTCACGAAGCAGGCCCGAGCACGCACCCGGTGCCCGCTCGACCCAGCCTAAGCCCGCCTCGGCGATCGCCCGCGCGTCGTCGTGCCGACCCACCCGGCGCAACGCCCGTACGGCCAGGGCGTTCGGTGCCGGCGTGGAGCCATCGAGGATCGGACGGGACACTCCCAGCAGCGGACCATGGCCCTCCGAACTGAACCGCAGCAACCCCGACGCAGGGCCAAACCGCTCTACCATATGGTGGGCGATCCGTTCCGCGCTTTCCCGCCAACGTTCACCGCCCGTTACGTCAGCCAGGTCGAGCATCGCGTCCGCCAGGGCCGCGTAGTCCTCCAGGAAGCCGGGGACGTCACCACCGAGCACTCTCATGGGCTCGTCTGCCATCCAGTTTTCACCACATCTCACCGCGGCGGCTGTCGCACCCGCGGCGACCAAGCCACGAATCGCAAAGGCGTTCCAGGCCGCGACACCCTTGTCGTCCAAGCCCGGATGCGGCCGAGCGTTGCGGGTTGCGAGCAACTCGTCCAACACCTCTTTCTCGACCTGTGCGCCAGGCAGGAGGTGAAGGACGTTCCGGCCCGTCCGAACCCGGCTCGCCTCGTCGAGATAGTTGCCGGCCTCCGAGACTTGGAAGGCGTGGGCCACGTCCTTTGCCTGCGCTCCCAGCACTGCCTGCAGTTCGGCGAGGGTCCATGTATACGTAATCCCCTCTTCGCCCTCGATATCCGCGTCCAACGCGGAGTAGAACCAACCTTCGGGAGCCGTCATCTCCCGCCCCAGCCACGCGACCAGGCGAGAAACAGCGCCAGGGTGTCCACCGTCGCGGGACAGGGCTTCCAGGAGCAAGCCGTTGTCCGAGAGCATCTTCTCGAAGTGGGGCAAGTGCCATCGCTCATCCGTCGCGTAACGGTGAAAGCCACCGCCCACGTGGTCGTGGATCCCACCTCGAACGATGGCGCTCAAAGTCTCGGAAGCCATACGCCCGGCTGACCTTGCAAGACCAGGCTCGGCCCGCGGCCAGGCCGCATAGTCCTGAAGGAAATGGAGGAGAGAGTGGGGCGGAAACTTCGGGGCACCCTCAAAGCCGCCGTAGGCAGAATCGAACCGTGACTCGGCATGGCGCACTGCGGCGGCGGCCAATGCCCCAGGATCGGAGCCCTCGAAGCTCGGAAAGGCCCGGTCCAAGGCGCCACGCACCGCGGCCGCGAACTTCCCGGCCTGCTCGCACACTTCGGCCCCCTGGGTCTCCCATGCCGAGGCGAGGGCGTGAACGATCTGAAGAAACCCCGGACGGCCCGCAGAGCCGTTCTTGGGAAAATAGGTGCCTGCGAAGAATGGTTCGGCGTCGGGGGTCAAGAAGACGCTCATGGGCCAACCCCCGTGCCCGGAAGAGACTTGCACCGCCGTCATGTACAGCTCGTCCACATCGGGCCGCTCCTCCCGATCCAACTTGATACAGACGAACGCTCGATTGAGCGCATCCGCCACTTCCCGGTCCTCGAAGGACTCGTGAGCCATCACGTGACACCAGTGGCACGAGCTATATCCGATACTGAGGAAAACCGGCCGGTCGAGGCGCTTCGCCTCGCTCCAAGCCTCGTCACCCCACTCCTGCCACGCGACCGGGTTCTCTGCGTGTTGGCGGAGATAGGGCGACCGGGACTTGCCGAGACGGTTCACTGGGCACTTCCCAAGGACTTGAGGATCTTGCCCACTTCCTCCATTCCCAGCTTTCGGCACTCGCCAGGCCGCATCCCTTTCAGCACGATGGGGCCGTATCGCACTCTTTCCAACTGGAGGGCGGGGCAACCGATCACCGAAAGCATCCGGCGCACTTGGCGGTTCTTCCCTTCGTGGAGAACGATGCGTACCGTTGCAGGACGCTGGGGGGTGGCCCTGCCCGTCAGCCTCGCGCTCACCGCCACAAGGCGCTCTCCCCCTTCGAAGACCCCACGCTCCAGCCGGGCGAGGTCCCGGTCGCTCGGCTCGCGACGGACCTTCGCCACATACTCCTTCTCCACCATGCCGCTCGGGTGGCCCACCTTCGAGGCGAATTCGCCATCGTTTGTCACGAGCAAGAGCCCGCTCGTCATCACGTCCAGCCTGCCAATGGGCTTGAGGCCGACCACGCTCGGTGGGAACAGTTCGGAGACGGTCCTGCGACGGGCCGGGTCGGAGAGGGTCGTCACGTAGCCGGTCGGCTTGTTCAAGGCATAGTACGCCTTCCTGGGCAGTTCGATCGGACGTCCGTCCACGCAGACCGCATCGCCCTCCTCCACGCTCGTCCCTGGGGTCGTGATCCGTTCGCCGTTCACGCTCACCCTCCCTTCGGCGATCATCTCCTCGGCCTTCCTGCGGCTGGTCACCCCGCACTGACCGATGTACCTGTGCAGTCTCATGGCACCATCATGCAGCACGCCGCGCGCGGCGGGCGAGCAGGCCCAGTCCAACGGCCGCGCCGGCCAAGGCGCCGGCGAGTAAAGAACCGTAACGCGCAAGAAACGACTCCTCCACCGTTCCCAAGGCCACCACGGGGAGCTTCACTTCGAACCCCTCGGGCGAGCGCAGGACGCCGATGCCTAGGTGGTCCCCCTGCCGGACGGGTGCTCGCACGCTGCTCCGACGGGGTTCTAGGGTCCACCGCTCCCCCTCGGCGACCATGGCCCGATACTCGCTCGCAACGCCCACAGGGACCAAGTTCGAAGCCCCGTTCTCCACTCTGATTTGCGCCAGCTCCTTGCCAGGCGACGCCACAGCTGCCTCGTGAAAGGTGCCGTAGGCGTAGGCGACGAGAGCCTCTTGGTCTCTCAACCAATCGGTGGATCCCAGGAGCGCGGTCACGATCTGGCCTTGCGGGCGGTCGGCTGCACCCACGAAGCACTCTCCCGCTTCCTGCGTATGGCCGGTCTTCACCCCGACTGCGCTTCGATCCCGTGCGAGCCAGACGTTCCGATTCACGAGCAACGTGTCCTTGCTCGCCTTGCCGCGATTCACCTGGTGGCGCTGGCTGCGGACGATCTCGGCAAGGTCGGGGTTTTCAAGGAGGGTTCGCGCGATCGTGGCGAGGTCGCGAGCACTCGTCAAGTGCCCTGGCGCAGGCAAGCCGTGCGGGTTCATAAACCGCGAGCTTGTACACCCAAGCATGGCCGCCTCCTTGTTCATGAGGCCCGCGAAAGCACCGTCCGACCCGGCAACGTGAACCGCCAGCGTGTGTGCGACATCGTTCCCGCTACGCAGGAGGAGCGCGTAGAGAAGATCACGAACGGAGATGGCTTCGGCGGGCCGAAGGTGGAAGCTGCTGCCCTCGATCCCGACTGCGTCCGGCGGGACGAAGACGGTCTCGTCCATCTTCGTGTGAGCGGCCACCACGAGCGCGGTGAGGATCTTGGTCGTGCTCGCGGGAGGCAGGGGTTCGTCGGCGTTCAGCTCGAAGAGCACGCGGCCGGTCCTTGCGTCGAGAACGACCGCCGAGCCGGCGTGAAGTTGCGGCTGTGCGGTCGCGAACGCGACCACCGCGCATCCCAAAACGACCAGTGCGAAGCGGGACACCGAAGACATCCTACACGCTCAGAGCAACGAGGCCTGGCTCGGCTCGCGCTCTTCTCCGACGGTGGACGGAATCGCCGCCTGCACCTCGGGGAGTGAGCGCAAGTCCTCGAGGTTGAAAGTGTGGAGAAACTGTTGCGTAGTGCCATAGAGGTGCGGCCTCCCTGGGGAGTGCTTCCGTCCCACCTCGGTGAGCAGCCTGCGCTCGACCAATAGCCTCATGGTGTGCGAACTGTCCACGCCCCGAACCTGGTCCACCTCGGAGACGGTCACCGGTTGCTGGTACGCAACGATCGCGAGAACCTCGAGCTGACTTCGCGTGAACCGCACCTTGCGAGGACGGAGCAGGCGCGCAACCGGTGCTGCGTACTCCGGCTTGGTACAAATCTGGTAGCCCCCCGCGATACGGACCAATTGCAGGCCCCCTTCATGGTGCATCCTTCCTCCCAGACGCTCCAGTGCCTCCTCCACGGCGTAGGGGGCGAGGCCAGTAGCCGCGGCAAGCTCCTCCACCCCTACCGGGGAGTCGCACACAAAGAGAAGGGCCTCCACCGCCTTCTCCGCGTTCAGCGGGTACCCGTCCATGCTCACTCCTTGCCCGCCCTGCAGAACATTGCCAGCCCGTCCTCCACTTTGGCGCGCGCCTGGCCCAGCCGCATCAATTCCAGCAGGGCCAGGAACCACCAAACACAGTCCGTGCGCGTGTAACCGTCCGGCAGCATCGTGCCGAGCTCGCGGAACGACGGGGTCAACTCGCCCATGACGACCAGGATGACATCGCTCAAGGAACGGGAGGGCTTCTGGGTGTGGCCAGGCGGATCGGGGGCTGCTCGCTCCAAGAGTCGCTGAAGCGCGAGGGCGAGCGCCGTCGCGTCCACCGACTCGAAGTCCATCGGTAGCTCGTACTGGTCGCGCGGATCGGACGCTCGAAAGTAAAGGGCGTCCCGCTCGTCCGCCTTCTCGCTCAGGGCGAGGATGGCGTCGGTGAACTCGGCCACCCAAGGCTCGAGGGGAGCGAGTTCCTCCGCCTCCTCCGGCTCGGGGGCGTTGGACGGGAGAAGCCCCCACGCCTTACGCTCGACAAGGTATGCGAGGGCGACCAGCGCGACCGCCGCAGGCTCGAGGTCGTGATCCCTACACTCGAGGACGTAGACCCAATAGCTCGTGCAAATCGGTGAGATCGCGACTTCGGCCAGATCAATCCGATGTTCGCGCGCCAGCTTGAAGAGAGTACCGAGCGAACCCGTGAATCCATCGGACTCGATTTGCAGGTCGGGCGGGGCGATGAGCCCCAGCGCCTCCCCTCCGTCGTGCCGAGCCAGTGTCGCGACCGCCATCCTTTCCCACGACAAGGGACGATCCGTCGCCCTCAAGGGCACCGCAAGGTTTTCCACAGTCGCGGCCAGGTACACATCCAGCATGGAATCGGCTCGTCTCCTTGGACCAGCAGTCCCTCACCTGCCCTGGGAGGATCGAAGCGAAAGCGACCGTTCCCCGGTTTGGCGTTTCAGCGCGAACCCCGTGATCCGACGGAGTGTGACGCCGACCTCGAACTCCGTCCTGAACAGCGCGGTCGTCCCGTTCAACGGAGGCTTCGCCGGAGTGTTCCGAGTGGACGACACTCGGCGCGAGATGCGCTTGCACTCAGGATTGAGTTTCGATGGCCTGGCGTGGGAGATCGCCCCCGAGCCGATCGAGTGGCAGGTGCCCGAGGGCGTGGAAGCTCCAGCCTATGGATACGATCCCAGGGTGGTCGAGCTCGATGGAAAGTTCTTCGTGACCTGGTGCAACGGGTGACACGGTCCCACCATAGGGTTGGGCCACACCACCGACTTCCGCGACTTCGTGATGGTGGAGAACGCCCTGCTTCCCCACAACCGCAACGGCGTCCTCTTCCCACGCAAGATCGGGGGGCGCTACATGCTCTTGAGCCGACCCAGCGACAACGGCCATACCCCGTTCGGGGAGGTCTTTCTCAGCCAGAGTCGCGACCTGGTCCATTGGGGGAGGCACCGATGGGTCATGAAGGGCGAACAGCCGTGGGAGAGTACGAAGATCGGTCCAGGCCCCGTGCCGATCGAGACCACGGAGGGCTGGCTCATGATCTACCACGGGGTACTGACGAGCTGCAACGGGTTCGTCTATCACTGGGGCGCCGCGCTGCTCGACCTCGAAGAGCCGTGGCGTGTTCGGGCTCGCACACCGGGATATCTCATGTCTCCCCAGGCACCCTACGAACTAGCAGGGGACGTGCCGAACGTCGTCTTCCCCTGTGCGGCGGTGTGCGACGCAGGAACCGGCCGAATCGCGGTCTACTACGGCGGTGCCGACACCGTGGTCTGCTTGGCGTTCACGACTATAGACGCGATCTTCGGACAGCTCTTGCCGACATGACCGTACCTGGCCACGCTTCCTGGCATGGATTTCACGGTGACTTTGCGATAGCTGTGCCATAAAAGGCCCGATGACTACCGCCCTGCTCACCGGCCTCTGCCTGCTCGCCCCCCAAAACGCGATGTCGGGGCACACCCGGGAGGTGAATTGCATCGCAACCTCCCCGGATGGAAAGACGGTTGCCTCAGGGAGCACAGACGGTACCGTTCGGTTGTGGTCCGGAAGCGCATCCAAGGCGGTCTCCGGATTCAAGGGCGACGTTGTTTCGGTCGCCTTCTCCCGCGATGGAAAGTGGCTTGCCGCCGGGGAGATGTACAACCAGCTCTTCCTCCTGGACGCTGCCACGGGAGCAGTGGCCAAGACGTTCACAGAGTTCGAAGGGCGGCTCAACTCCGTTGCGTTCAGCCCGGACGGCAAGGCCGTCTTTTCGGCTTGCGGAGACTACAAGTTCCATAAGAACTCGACAGCGGACGGTAAGACGCTCGCGACCGCACAAGGCAGCTACCAGCCGGTCGGCGTCGCCGCGGGCGCGGACGGAAGCCTCGTCGTGGGGTGCGATGACGCCGGAACCGTGTATCTCTTCGGGAGCGACCTGGCGCCCAAGGGAACCGTCTCGCACGGATCCATGGCGAGGTGCATAGCGTTCTCCCCCGATGGTTCCACCGTCGTCTCGGCAGGGGGAGACGGCCCGATCAAGTTTTGGAAGGCCACATCCTCCGGGATCGAGGCGATCAAGGACGGCCCCGCCTTCGACGCTCTCGGAGCGGCGTTCTCTCCCGATGGCAAGTCCCTCGCGCTGGGAACCTTCGACAACCTTGTGGTCGTCATTGACGTCGCCACCGGCGCGGTCAAAGGAAAGCACAACAAGCACGAGCGACCCGTGACGGGCGTCGCTTGGTCCACCGATGGGAAGACGGTCTACTCCTCGAGCATGGACATGCGCGTCATGGCTTGGAAGCCGTGACCTGAGACCGCTGGTCATCCGCATGCCCTCGGGTGTGCTGACATGCCCTTCCCGGCGTCACAATAGCGTCTGTGACCGGCACTCTCGCCGCCCTCGCCATGTTTGCGCCAGCCCATCGCCCGCCCGCCGTCCCGCTCGTCGTCCACGATCCTTACTTCTCGATCTGGTCGTTCGCCGACCATCCAGCCGACGATTGGACCAAGCACTGGACCGGCAAGAACCAAGCGGTCTGCGGCATGGTCCGGGTCGGAGGCAAGCCCTACCGCTGGCTGAGCCCAGGGGTGAGGGACGTCGAGCGGGCCGAGCTGCTCGAGACTCGGGTACGCGCAACGACCACTGAGTACGACTTCCGCGCCGGGGACGTGCGCTTCACCGCACGGTTCGTGAGCCCAGTGATGCCGGGAAATCCCGTCGCCGCCTCTCGCACGAGCACCCTCGTCGAACTGGAAGTTGTGAACACGGGCAGCGCTCCCGTCGAGGTCTCGGCGTACCTCGATATCTCGGGCGAGCTTGCCGTGGACAGCCCGGATCAACTCGTGGACGCCGCTCGGCTGCGCGTCGAGACCGGAAACGTCCTCGCCTTGTCCCACGAGGGCGGCAGGCCGCTCGAGCGCTCCGGAGACGACCTCCGCATAGACTGGGGACGCGCGTTGCTGGCCCCTGTGTCACCAGGGCGTGACTACTTAGGTGCGCACGACATCGCCAGAACCACGTACGCGCGATCCGGCTCGCTGCCAGAATCCGACGACCTGCGCTTCCCGCGCAAGGCCTCGGACGCATGGCCCGTTGCGGCTTGCGCAACCCACCCGGTCACCATTAAGGAGGGCGGGGAGGCCGCCGTTTTACGGTTCGTACTTGCCTACGACGACGTGCAGAGCATCGAGTACTTCGGTAAGAAGCTCGCCGCGCCTTGGCGAGCGTCGGGAGAGGACGTCTCCGACCTCGTGACGGCCCCACTCGGCCCCGCCGAGGCAGCTCGTAGGTTCGACGAACAGGAGTGGGCCCGGTGGGAGCGCATCGGCGGCGAAGGATTCGCCAGGCTCTGCTCATTGGCCTTTCGGCAGTGCTGGGGCGCGCACAAGACCGTGCTCGACGACGATGGCAAGCTTCGTACCTTCAGTAAAGAGAACTTCAGCAACGGTTGCATCGGAACCGTGGACGTGATGTACCCCGCCGCGCCCTTCTTCTTGGTTTACCAACCCGATCTTCTCGCGAGCCAACTGCGCCCGGTGCTCGAATACGCCTCGATGCCGCGGTGGCGGTGGCCGTTCGCACCTCACGATCTCGGCACATACCCCTTGGCAAACGGCCAAGTCTATGGCGGCGGAGAACGCACCGCGGAAAATCAAATGCCGGTGGAGGAGTGCGGCAACATGTTGATCCTCTTGGGAGCCTTGGCGACCCTGCACGACGACGCGAGCCTAGCCCAAGAGTACTGGCCCGTCGTCTCAGAGTGGGCGCGATATCTCGAACAAAACGGCCTCGACCCCGGCGAGCAGCTCTGCACCGACGACTTCGCCGGCCACCTGGCCAGTAACGCTAACCTTTCGGTGAAAGCGATCGTCGGACTGGCCTGCTACGCGCGGTTGGCCGATCGGCTGGGGCACCAACGCGAGGCGGAACGGTTCGGAAACATGGCGAAGGAATGGGCCGCAAAGTGGCGCAACATGGCAGGCGACGGCCAGGACACGGTGCTTGCCTTCGACCGGCCCGGAACATGGAGCCAGAAGTACAACATGCTCTGGGACAAGCTGCTCGGCCTAGGCCTCTTCCCTCCCGCTGCCTATGCCAAGGAAACAGCTACCGCCCTTCGCCATGCCGAGCGTTTTGGCACTCCCCTCGATGGTCGGGCGGACTACACGAAGCTCGATTGGATCGTGTGGACCGCCTGCATGGCACCTTCGCGGGCCGAGCGGGACCGAATCCTTGCCCCGGTCTATGACTGGCTGGACCAAGGGCCGGATCGGGTGCCCTTGAGCGATTGGTACGACACGAAGACGGGAAGGGTGGTCGGTTTTCGGGCGCGCTCCGTGGTCGGTGGCGTCTTCCTGCCGCTGCTCTTGGAGCCATGACAGAAGTCTCGAAACCTGATCATGAATCTGTGAGTTTTATCACATCTTTTTGAATGAAGGTGCGCGATCATCGTTCCGTGCTGCCCACGCGGCAGCAGGAACACGACGATGAAAGCGAACCAACTCACCACCGTAGCCGCGATCGCGGCTGCGCTCGCCCTGATCACCGGCTGCGGCGGGGGCGGCGGGAGCACTCCTGCTGGGACCTTCCTCTACGCCCTCACCGAGGCGGGTGACGTCCTACTCGTCCCGGCTTCCAATCCTGCGGCGGCCACCTATGCGTTCACCACGAAGCTCGGATCTACACCGACGCCGCTGAGCGCGATTGACTATCACTCCGCCACAAACTCGCTCTACGGCTGCGTCCATGACGGTACAAGCATGAAGTGGTACCGGGTGAACACGTCGAACGGCCAATTGCTGGCGGTCACTTCGGGCTCCTTCGGCTCGACCGGGCAATGGGGCTTGAGCTATGACCCGAGCACCCAGCTCTTCGCGATCCAGAAGGGTTCGTCGAACGACAACCAAGTAGTGGGAACGGCTACCGGCACCCTCGTTGCAAAGTCGGCCCTGACGGGAGCCGCGAGCGGGATCGCAGAGATCGCGCACACCAACCAGATGCCCGGAGCCATGACTCCGTGTAGTGCCTATGGGATTGACACGGCCGTGAAACAGCTGGTTCAGCTGGGCGCGCCGAACTCGAACGGTCCGGCGGATGCCGGGACAGGGTCCATCATAGGGCCCTTGGGGATTGCCGCCACTCTCGACCCGGTCGCGGGATTTGACATTGACGGCCAGACCAACGATGCCTACGCGGCCCTTGCGGACCCGCAGCCCAAGCTCTACAAGGTGAGCCTGGTCACTGGCACCGCGACTCCAGTGGGCGTGATCGGAGGCACAAGCCCGACCAACCGAGTCATCGGACTCTGCGTGAAGGAGTAGCCCTCAGGGCTCTTCTTCACTGTCCCTTGGGTGGGTGGGCCTGCGCCGCAGGCCCACCTTCCTTCTTCGAGCAGACCAGGATCTGGAACCCGCGGTACTTCACACCGGGCCGACCCAGTGGTTCGAAATCGGTGTTCTGTCGCACCTGGCAGGGCTCGAAGCTCCTGCGAGCCAACCCCAGCGAGTTCAGCATGCGACGCGCATAGTTCCTCGGCTCCTTGGTGAGTTGCAAATGCGTCTCGTCCACGCGGAAACATGCCGCCAAGACGCTGGCGAAACGAGGGTAGCCCCACTCCTGCACGTGGTATCGGTTTGTCGGCTTCGGGTCGTGGGATAGGGACGAGATCGGGGTCGAGACGAAAAGCGCTCCGTCGGGGGCGAGAAGCCCGGCAAGGCTGGCAAGAAAGCGCTCGACCTCCGGGACGTGCTCGATGGTCTCGAAGCTCACGATCGCGTCAAACGGCTCTTCAGAGCAAAATGTAGCCGCGTCCCCTGTTCGAAAGTCCACCCCCGGCGTGGCGTGCCGATGGGACGCATACCGCACGATCTCCGGGTCAATGTCGAGTCCGACCACACTCGCCGCCCCCGCTTCCGCCATCATCTGGGAACCACGCCCAGCCCCGCACGCTACATCGAGGACGCGCTTGCCAAGCACGCGATCGGAGACCCACTCGTAGCGCCTTGCGTGCTCCATCTCGATGCCCTCAGAGTTGAATCCCGGCATCCATCGCTCCAACCTGCCTTGGAGCACGAGTCCAGCCATGGTCTTGAGTTCGAGGCTGGTGCAGAACCGTTCTTCTTCCAGCTGTCGAAGCTCTTCTGCCAAGAATCGCGAGTCCATCTTCGGTCTGGGGATTATGCTCGCATGGGGCCTGGTCGCGGGCGCGCGCCACTTGGCCCTGGCCGGCCGGCAAGCAGTAGCGGCCCCCGGCTCGGCTACAATTCCCTGCCATGGCCTCCGAGGGCCGGACGTATACGTTCCTTTTCACCGACCTCGCACAGAGTTCGGCGGGATGGGAGCATGACCGGCTCGCGATGGGAGAGCGCATATCGAGGCACAACGCCGAGGTGCGAAGGGCGGTCGAAGCGTCCGGTGGCACGGTCTTCAAGAGCCTCGGAGACGGGCTTGCAGCGGTCTTCGACTTGCCTCATGATGCCGTCTTCGCGGCCGTGGAGTGCGTCCGCACGCTCCAGGACGCCGAGGTTCGGATCGGGGTCCACTCGGGCTACGCCGAGCCGATGGAGGGAGACTTCCAGGGCGCGGCCGTGAACCGAGTCGCTCGGATCGTCGAGCTTGCTCGCCCAGGCCAAGTCCTTGTTTCGTCCACCTGCCACGACCTCGCCGTTGACCTTCTGAGCCCCAACATCGAGTGGAAGAAACTGGGTCAGGTCGTACTGCGCGGGCATACGAGACGCGAAGTCCTCTGGCAAGCTTTCCGCAATGGTGAAGGGTCCGAGGTTGCACCGTTTGCCTCCCTAGGAACACAATCCGACCTCGTTCCTGTTGACCACCGCTTCGTCGGCCGCGACCACGAGCGAGCAGCCCTTCGGGCCTTTGTGCTCGAGGGCATCAGTCCCATCGTCACCGTGCTCGGTTTTGGGGGAGTGGGCAAATCGTCCCTGGCGAACGCGGTCGCTTGGGACTGCCTCCATCGGTTTCCTGGCGGGGTGCGATGGTTGGATTGTGAGTCGTGCCGGACGGGGGAGCAAGCTTTGGCCGCGATCGCGATCGGACTCGACCAACCGGTGGACAATCTCACGCCTGAGGCGATCGCGGCTGCAGCCGCCGAGACCGAAACGCTCTTGATCCTCGACTGTTGCGAGGGCATCGCCGCCGAACTCGGCTTCCTTTCGCGAATCGTGCGCTCTTGCGCCCGGCTGCGGGTGCTCATCACGAGCCGGAGATTGATCGGCCTGCCCGGCGAGCAGACGTTCGAACTCAAGGGCCTGGATCAGACCTCGAGCCGGGGGGTGCCTTCCCCCGCAGAGAGGCTCTTCCTCGAAGCCGCCAATTTGGCCGTCCCCGACTTCGCTCCGACGAAGTCCCAGCTTCGAACGGTCACGGGCATCGTTCGTGCCCTCGAAGGGATTCCCCTTGCGATCATTCTTGCGGCGAGTCGGCTTCGGCACGTGAGCCTTGAGGACGTGGAAGCGCGCGTCCGGAACAGTCAGCTCGGGGCTCTTCGGTCCCCGTCCGGGCAAGGGAGGCACTCCAGCCTCCACCAAGTGGTGGAGAGCACGGTCTCGCTCTTGGACCCCGAAGACCGAGCCGCTGCGGCAAGGTTCACCGTCTTCCAAGGAGGCTTCCGGCTCGAGGATGCCCTGGGCGTGCTCGGCGACACCGATGAGACCCTAGACCTGCTGAGTCGGCTGAGGGACAGTTCGCTACTCGCGACCGAGATTCGGCACCAGGCCCTTCGTTATCGTCAGCTCGACTCGGTGCGCGAGTTCCTGCTCGAGTCCACTCCCGCCAACGAGCTCGCCCCTTGGCGCGACGCCCATGCCCGACACTTCGCCCAGCTAGCACTCGCCACGGGTAAGGCGATGCTCGCCGCAGCCTCCGTCACCGTCGCTGAGGCCATCCAAGCCGATGGAGGGAACTTCAAGGCCGGCTTCGCGCACGCCGTGGAGTCTGGGAACCGGGGCCTCGTCCTGGACTACGCACGGGGCCTCGCCCGAATCTACGTCGAGAGCGGGCTCTTGCACGAGTTCGGGTTCCTTGCGGTCGAAAGCACCGCGGCCGCGGTTGCCGAAGGAGACCACGGGCTCTACATCGAGCTCCTCGGGCTTCAAGGAATTGCGGCAAGGCGCTCCGGATTCCCGGAGGTCGCGGCGGGCCACTGGGAGGAACGGGCCAACGCGGCCCACCAGATCGGCGATGCGAGCGCGGAGGCGGACGCACTCGGCGACCTCATTGACCTGAGTATCGAGCAGGGTGATCCGGACGCCGCGAGGCAGCTCGTCGAGCGCCTTCGGCACGTCGTGCCCCAGAGTACGGACCCAGAGGCGGGCGTGTGGCTGGAACTCTTCGAGGCCCGGTGCTTGGTGATCGAAGGTCACCCGTCCGACGGACTCGCCATGGCAATCGCGGCGCAGAGCCGGCAGTCCGATCCAGCTCACACGCCTTACGTTCTCAGCACGGTCGCCAAGATCGCCCGTGAAGCTGGGGACTACGGCGCGAGCCTTCGAGCGGCCAATCGGATGGTGAGGCACGCGCTCGAGGGACGCCAGCTCCACCGCGCCGGGGTCGGGCTGATCGAAGTGGCGACCACGGCCGAGGAATCCGGCGATCGCGATCTCGCCAGGCGAGCCGTAGCTGCCATGCTCGCCCTTCCGCGACGGCACTCGCCCCGTGTCGTTGCGTTCGCGCGTGAAGCAGCGAACCGCCTTGGCGTCCAGCCTGTACACTGCGCGAGAGCGGAAACGTTCCTGTCCCTCGTCACCGAGATCGTCTCCGCCTAACCCCGGCGTGGAAAACTCTTCTGAAGAAAGTGATGTAACACACAAGTCGTCCATTGGGGAAGCGGTAGCATCGACCGATGCCATTTCCTGATCCTCTCGACACCTTTCGCACGAGCGGCAACACGAACCCCGATCTGCCGGCTCCGATCTGGCTACCCGGACTCGCCGCTTTCGTGCTCCTGGACTACCGAACCGGCTATGACCCTCATCACCTCGAGCAATCCGTGGTGATCATCCCCGCGGACCGGTCGAGCATGATGGACCTGCTCACGGCACCAGGTCCGTTCATGAAGCGGGCACTTCAGTCGTTCTCCGGCGTCAAGGCCTACAACTCGGCCACCGGCCTCGTGGATCTTGACGTGAGCCACTGGCCCTTCGCGGACCCGATCACGATCCATATCGAGCCGCTCACCTCGCCCACCCCTAAGTCAATCGCCACCTTGGACGCTCTCAGCTTCCTCTACCCGGGATTCCGAGGCTTGCTGGACAAGCAAGCAGGGGCCTATGAGACCGTGCGGGACGCACTCATAGGTTTCCGCAACCAAGTCATAGCAGCGGCTCAAGTGCCAACTACCGCGAGTCAACTAGAGGGAGCCATCAAGTCGAACGCCATGACAGTCTCCCGGTTCTTGGACCCCAAGAGAACACAAGGCCCTGTGAAGGACGTTTCCGAATGGAACCCGGAAAGGGGCGGTTCGGATCGTGAACGTGCTGGTACGGATGTCTCGGTCAGCTTCGGCGAAACCGTTCCACTCCCAGCGCCGACCTTCCCACTGAGCTACGTGGCCGAATTCGCGCTCGACACCCGCGTTCTGACGATCAAGTACATCCCTGAGCTCGCCTCCTATCCCCAAGTGACCGACAAGAGCGATCTGAACACCCAGTTAGAGATCACACCGATGACGATCAACCCGATCAAGTTCTTCGACTTTACGTTCATGCACTTCGACATCGCGTTCGATGCGCAAAACCCGCGTACTCACGCAGCCGTAGCTTCTGCCCGGGCTTGCCTGGCGATGGACTTCATCAAGAACCCCCTGTCACTCAACGCCATCACCGCCTACGTGGACACGACCTCCTCTGCAAGCCCCTACTTTGTGATGAACGACCAGCTCACGCCCTCGGGGAACCCGCTTCACCAGAAGTCTGGCGTCGGCAGCGGCATCCGGCCGCAGTTTTCCTGGCCGCTCGGGATAGACCCGGTGGTGATCCTCGATTCCGTGCTACCTGACCCGGACAATCCTCCCGCAAGTTTCCTCGGAATGCAAACAAGGCAAGGCGGCGGCGGCACGGAGCCAACCACCCAAGACGGCAACGAGACGCCGTCCCCATGCGTGATCGTCTACTACGTAAACGGAGTTCCGTACTATGTTGTGATCAAGAACTATAACTAATCCGGCCGGAACGAGGCACCTGGGGCGAGCTTGGCGCAACGTTCTCCGAGCTAGGCCAGGCTCCTTCGCCCGCAATCTTGGCAAGAAACCAAAAACATGTGATATAGTCTCCTTTGGTACCTCACTATCAGGGGTCCCACTTTGGAACCGGAAGGAAACAAATCATGAAACGCACACTCATCTTGGCAATGGCCTCACTGGCGGGAACGGCTTCAGCTTTCAACGCAGTGGACTTCGATCCAAACTCGGGGAACACGGGCGGCAATAACGACCAGTCCGTGGGCTGGCAGTTCGACGTCGTGAACTCGATCACGGTTACTCACTTGACATGGTTCGACGCGGATCTGGACGGCCTGTCCGCACGGCACGAGATCGGGATCTGGGATCCGAACGGGAACCTTCTCGTAAGCGGAATCATGCCCGCGGGCACGAGCGCGAACCTCGATGGCATCTGGCGGCAGCTCGACGTAGCCGACACCGTACTTTCCGTGGGCACGGGGTACATCGTTGGCGGCTTCAATGGAGCCAACCAGAGCGATCGTCTGGCATTCAACGTGAACCAGTCGGTCAACGCGAACATCACGTTCATTGACGCCACCTTCTCGGGCATCAACGGCATTTTCGAGAGGCCGACCAACTTCTCAAGCGCGGTCAACGGCTTCTATGGGCCGAGCTTCCAAGCCGTGCCCGAGCCCGCGACCATGATCGCCCTCGCCGCCGGACTGGCAGCTCTCGCTGCCCGCCGACGACGTCAGTAAGCGACAAGGGATTAGCTCCCGCACTGACGACGCCACACCCCGCCGAGGGTGTGGCGTCTTCTTTCACCGACCACGTACGGAGTACTCTATCCAAAGCCGCGCGAGAACGGGTACGACCCGCTACGAAGGCGGCTCTCACCGAGCGATGTTGCACACCGATCCGCGCGAGTTTGCGCTAGACGGTAACAGAATCCCTATTCGACCAGCGCCTCCCATAGACGATACTTCTCGAGGTCACCGGCGCAGAACATCACCCAACCCTGGGGCGACTCCGTCTGCAGAATCTCGATCGTAGCTCGCATCCTGGCACCTCGCTCGGTCTCGTTTTCGCCCCCCTGCACCAACGGCCACAACGCAAAGCCAGGCAGGTACCGCTTGAACTCAGACGCCCATACCTTCTGACGTCCTACCGCCTCAGCGAGCAACGCAAGATAGTCGTCAAACGATCCAGGGAAATGGTCGCGATAATCCATCGGGATCAAAGTGTCAACCCAGGGCGAAAACTCGCGCCAATCCTGCCCAATAAACCGTCCGCTCTGCACGGGGTTCTTGAACACTGCGGCACTCAGTCCCATTCCAGGTCGCGCCCCACTCACGGCCTCGGCCGCCTCGCGCACGAAGCGCACGATCGCTTCCGTCCTCCAACGGTAGAAGAAGTAGTCCAGGTCTTGCCGACCGTAGCGAAAGTACCCCCCCTCCAAAAGGAACCTCGACCGTTCCGCGCGATGAAGCCGGTCCCAATATGCCGGGAGCACCCTGGGCGATTGCTCCCAGTGAGCCTCCAGGTACTCCCGGTCATAGAGCGCGTGGTCGAAAGCCTCGTCAGGGCGAGCCTCGTTCACATAGCCCGCCCATTGCGGCAGACTCTCGATGCACGAGTCGCAGAAGCAGTATTGGTCAGGCGCGAGGTCGCCGGGATACCGGACATAGTCGTGGTGAAGCGCGTCAAAGTCGTAACGCTCAGCGAACTCCCGGAGAATCGGCACGAGCCACTGATCCGAGTAGCCGGGTCGCTGCGCCGGGCACATCCAGAGCCCGGTGAACCGCTCTCCTCGCAGCGTCTCTTCGTTGGTCGGTCTTCCCTGGGCATTTCTCGCTGCCCACTCAGGGTGAGCCGCATAGGCTGGCCCCCCCTCCCCTTCGAAGAAGTCAATGAACCATGCGTGCAACTCGATGCCGCGTTTCCTACACGATGCCAACAAGAGCGATGGTAGGTCAAAGTCCGAATAGCCTGGCTCGACCGCCTGCGGGAACTCTCGGCTCGGGTAGCGCAGGAGCCCGTGCCCCCCCTTGAGTTCAGGCAAAAGCAGATTGAACCCCGCGCCCGCCGCCCGCGCCACAAAGTCGTCCACTTCCCCAGGGGTCCGGCCGCAATCCCCCGCCCCGCACCACAACCCTCGCGTCATTTCGAAGAATGCTGCCTCAATGGTCACCGAGCAATCTCAGTCCAGCAATGTACACGGGACGGCAGGCTCGGGCGGCTACGGGTGGGCGGACCGAAGCTCCTCCAGTCGCGCCTGAATGTCCTGCTTGCGCAACCCAAAGAGGCCGGTCTTGATGCCGTACTGCTTGATCCGCTTCATGGCCATGCCTTGAACAACGAGGTACCCGACGATGCCGCAGCACAGCGCCGAGTTCAGACCCATGAGGACCGATGCGAGAATGGGCCCGCTCGGCTTCCACCCCAGGCCAGCACCGATCCTCCGGTTGGGCCCCAAGGTCGCAAAGAATACGATCAGCGCGATCCCGAGCACAGTTACGGAGACCAGGCCAAGATCCTCCTCCAGTCGTGGGTTCGCCGAGCCTGCGAGCCGAACCGCGAGCGCAAGCACGACGTTGATGATGAAGGCCCTGCTCAATCCAAAATAGCCGTCGGAGAGATCCTTGAGTTCCTGATAGGAGGGCTGCCAACCCCCACGGGGGTACTCGGCAAAGCCTGGGGGCGGGGGTTGCTGCATCGTGCGACAATACCCCAACGCCTGCCTCGCAAAAACACCGGGTTTTCAAGGTTCGCTTAGCTTCGGATGTATAATCCTTCCAGTGCCGACTTTGGCATAGGACAGGACTCAAATGACTCTTTGCAAGACCTTGGCTGCCGCGACCATACTGGCCCTCGCAGCCACCTCACCCGCCGCGAGCATCTACGTGATGTCGAGCGGGAACGCCGTTCACGACGCTACCGTCGTCTCCGCGATCAACGCGCTCGGCAACAGCGCCATTATCGGAGTCGAGTACTGGGAGTTCGATGGCACCGTCTCGCTTACCGGATATGACGCCGTCTTCTTGCAGGCGAATTACAACTGGACAGCGGGCGCGATGAATGCAGCGGGCCAGACGCAGATGGTGGACTTCGTCAACAATGGAGGAGGGCTTCTCACTTCGGAGTGGGTGCTCTGGCTCACCTCTGGAGGGGGGCACTTCCAAATCCTCAACTCCGTTTTCCCCTCGGTCGCGACCGGTAGCTACAATGGCGACACCCTCCACACCTTCCAACAGGTGGACGCCGACCCCACGATCAACTCCGGCCTACCCGCGTTGTTCGACGTGGACGGTGACAACGTCGCTGGCGGGGAGACCAACACCCCTTCGGTGAAGGCTGGAGCCAAAATCTTCTATGCGACAATCCGGCATGGCAACTTCGTGGGGCTCTCAGGCTGGGATGCGGGCCAGGGTCGCGTCGCGCAGTTCTCGGAGACCGTCAGCGAGCGCTTCGTCGGCCACCCCTTCGGCTTCCGCCTGCTCGGGAACGTTATCGAGTGGGTCTCGCGGGACGCCGGTACCGTCCAGGTGAACCCGACCTCGGTCACCGTCCGGCTCGGCCGGGTGGATGCGGGCAGCGTGGCCCAGATCTCCGACATTGACGGGCAAGTCTTCCGGGTCTGCAGATTCATCGTCCCGAACCAGTCGGTCGCCCCGATCACCGTCGAAGTGGACGGCACGAGCCCGATCGCAAACCCGACGCAGATGGCGTTCCGTACCTTCGGGAGGATGAACACGACCGGGCTCTTCTCCCAGACGCTCGACCTCTACGACTGGAGCTTGGGCAACTTCAGCCCGACCGCTTCCTCCACGACCAACATCGGTGCCACCTTCAGGGCGGTCGCCGTGGGTGCAGACGCCCCAGTCGCGCGGTTCGTGAGCGGTTCGAACGGCGTCCGGGCACGATATCGCATCCGGCAGACTGGTCCCGCCGCCTCGGCCAATTGGTGCTTCGAGCTAGACCAAGCCGTCTGGCTCGTCCGCCCATAGGTGGATCAACGCCCTCCTCCTTTCGACTGCCCCACAAGGGAGGAGGGTGCGCGATCCTCGGAGTTCGGTGGCCGACACTCCCAGAGCATAGGCCCCTCAAAAACAACGACACCCCCCGGTGAGGGAGGTGGTCGCAGCGACCGCCGGTAGCGGGGCCTAAGGTCCTCTTTCGAGATATCCTGCGGACTGCTTGTCCTTTGTGAAGATGCGGGCGCAGGCTCCGATCAGATACTTCGCTACTATACCACAACCGCCCGCTACCGGTACAGTAGACGCATGACGCAACGAGTCCTCGGGCTAGACCTGGGCGTCGCATCCGTCGGATGGTGCCTCCTCGAACCGGAAAACGAGGCCGTGTGCGCCTCGGGGGCCCGCGCCTTCGAACTCGCGATCGAGCCAAAGGGCGGCACGCCCAAAAACGTCAAGCGCCGCACCGCGAGGGGGGCACGGCGCACCGTCCGCCGCCGGCAGATGCGCCGCGACGCCCTCGCCGGCATCCTGCGCGAGCAAGGCATGCTCCCCACCGACCCGCAGGAGTTCGCCGCCCTTTTCAGCGACCACGCCCAGAACCCCTACGCCCTCCGCGCCCGGGGCCTCGACGAGAAGCTCACGCTCATCGAGCTCGGCCGCGCCCTCTACCACCTGAACCGACGCCGAGGGTTCAAGAGCAACCGCGGCACCAGGCTCGGCGACCTGGCCAACGACCCTGAAATCGCCGCCATCATCGCAGCCGACGCGAAAGAGAAAGCAGCCCGCGCCGCGGAAAAGCGCAAGAAGAACGGCGATGACGAACCGGAGGAGGACAAAGAAGAAGGCGTCGTCCTCGCTGAGATCGCCGCCCTGCGCGGGGAGATGCGCGCGGCCGGAAGCCGCACCCTCGGCGAGCATTTCGCGAAGCTCCTTGCAACCACCGACGAGGACCGGTGCCTCGCCTTCACGCCCGTCCGCCGCCGCTATACCGAGCGTGCGATGTACGAAGAAGAGTTCGACGCGCTCTGGACCGCCCAAGCCGCCCACCACCCGAACGTCCTCACCGACGGGCTCAAGGCGAGGGTTCACCAGGCGATCTTCCACCAGCGGCCTCTCAAGATCCAGCGCGGGCTGGTCGGCAAGTGCCAATACGAGAAGGCCCGCCCAAGGTGCGACAAAGCACACCCGGACGCCCAGGAGTTCCGGATCTGGCAGCTCCTCGCCCACCTCTCCTACCGCCCGGTGGAAGAATTCGAATGGCGACTGCTCGACCAGTCGCAGCGCGATGCGCTAGCCAAGCTCCTCAGCACCACCGCCATGGTCACCTGGGCTGGCTTCCGCAAGGAGCTCAATCTACCGAAAGGCGTAGTCTTCAGCCATGAAGGAAAGCCGGGGCACGACAAGGGAGTCGCCGGGAACACCACGCTGATCCGCATCGAGAAGGCTGCACCGGGCCTTTGGGACCATCCCGCCAGAGAGAAGAGCAAGGCCCTCGAACCGCACGAGGTCTTCGAGGGGCGCGAGGCCCTGATCGAAGCCCTCTTCACCATCCACCGCAAAGACTCCCTCGTCCGCCGCTTGGGCTCGAAGTGGGGCCTGACGACCGAACAAGCCTACAAACTTGCCGTCACCGAGTTCGATGACGGCGTCGCCAACCTCAGCCTCCAGGCGATCCGCAACATCCTGCCCCACCTCAAGTCCGGCAAGAACTACCACGACGCCGTGCGCGCAGCCGCCCTCGAAATCCGCGAAGGCAAAGGGCCCCACAAAGAACCCCGCCCCAACAAGGCCGACCTCTACCTGCACGCCTACGAGAAGGAGAGCGAGACCCTCGACTCGCTCCCCCTCGACCGCCTCCCCACCGCCCGCAACCCGGTCGTGGACAAGTGCCTCCACGAAGTCCGAAAGCTCGTCAACGCCATCATCCGCGAGCACGGCAAGCCCGCGATCGTCCGCATTGAGCTCGCCCGCAGCCTCAAATTGAATAAGAAGGATAAGAAGAAGCTCGAAGACGAGAACAAGAGGATCGCGAGGCTCAACGAAGTGGCCGACAAGGTGTTCGAAGAGATCAAGGGCGGGGTCGCCACCCGCACCGACCGGATCAAGTACCGGCTATGGAAAGAGTCGCTAGTAGGAGACTCGAACGAAGCCAATTGCCCGTACACAGGCGAACGGATTGGCCTCGCAAGGCTTTACGGCGGAGACGTGGACGTCGAACACATCATCCCGTTCTCCCGCTGCCTGGACGACTCCTTCGCCAACAAGACCCTCTGCATCGCCAAAGAAAACCGCGAACGAAAGAAGAACCGGACCCCGTATGAAGCCTACAACGGCACCGAGCAGTACGAGCAGATCCTCCAGCGCGTAGACGCCATGAAGTGCGGGCGCCACAAGAAGCGGCTCTTCCGGCTCACCCCTGAGGAGGTCCAAGAGCTCTACAAGGACCTCGCAAGCCGGCACCTGAACGACACCCGCTATATCGCCGTGCTCGCCAAGGACTACCTCAAGCTCCTGGGGGTCGAGGTCGAGGTCGGGAACGGCAAGGCGACCGCCGCCCTCCGCCATCGTTGGGGGCTCAACACCATCCTCGCGCCCGGCGACCTAGAGGACGAGGCAAGGGCAGAGAAGAACCGGATGGATCACCGCCACCACGCTGTGGACGCCGCCGTCATCGCCGCCACCAGCAGGGCCTACCTCAAGCGGCTCTCCGACGCCAACAAGAAGCTCGAGGAAGACGAGACGACCGGAAAGCGGCAAAAGCTCGGCGACGCAAAGTGGCACGCCCCCCCGCCCTGGGAAGGCTTCCGAGACGCCGTGGCGAGCTCGGTTCGAAGTATAGTCGTCAGCCACCAGGCCACCCGCGGGCTGAGCGGGGCGCTCCATGACGAGACCGCCTACGGCTGGGATCCCAAGGCGGGCAAGTTCACCGTCCGCAAGCCAGTGTCCATGCTCTCCGACCCCGAGGTGCAAAGCATCCGCGACGCCAAGCTCCGCGAGCGGGTCATCGCGCACCGGGCCGAAGTCGCTGCGCTCCTGGCAGAGCACAAAGAAAAGAAGGAGGCCAACGAGAAGGTCGAGAAGTTCGTCGAGCCCGAGCTATGGTTCCAAGACCGCCACGGCAAGCAGCGGATCGTCCGCAGAGTCAAGGTGAACACCAAGCTGACCGAACCCTCCAAGATGCTCAAGGTGGAGATGAAGCCGTCCGAGAAGATCCCGGTCGAGCCGGACCCTCGGGCGACCAAGTCTCTGCCGTTCGGCAGCAACCACCACTTCGTGATCTACTACGACCAGCTGAGCAGCCGCGTCCAGGTCGAGGTCGTCACCATGCACGAAGCCGCCCGCCGCGCCGTCCGCGGCCAGCCCATCTTCGCCCCCACCCTGACCAGCGAACGCCTCACCCCGGTCATGGCGCTGTGCACCAACGACATCGTGGAGGTCGAAGGACGGAGTGAAAGGTACTACCGCGTAGTCAAGTTCAGCACTCCAGGAACCGACAAGCGCGGCCACTCCAGGATTGACCTTGCCCTACAACCGTTGACGGATGCTCGCTCTTTCGACTACAATCTCGACGGCCACGTACGTTGGACTTCCACCGACCATCTCCGGGCCATCGAAAGACGCGTCCTTGTCGATAGGTTGGGCCGAATCATCCCTGGATCGGTCCGGTTTTGAACTGCCGACATTCGAAAAGCTAGCAAACTGGCTAGCTACGTGCGGCACATTACTGGCTTACTATGAATCCGGAGCCAGTTGCTCTCGCGCACCGTCGTCGTCGAGAACCCGGCGTTCCTCCGGGTGGAGGACGCCCAGCTCGTCGTCGCCCTAGCCGACCTCGCGCCCCCCGCCCAAGCCCCCGGGCTACGCGAGCCCGCCAAAGGCGCCGCCTACCCCCGCGTCCCGCTTGACGACATCGGCCTCCTCCTCCTCGACGGCCCCGGTATCTCCCTCACCCGCGAAGTGCTCGCCGAGTGCGCCGCCCGCAACATCGCCCTCGTCGTCACCGACGCCAAGCACCTCCCCGCCGCCCAGCTCGTTCCCTACTCCGGCCAGACCCTCAGCGCTAAGGTCTTCCGCGAGCAGCTCCAAGCCAGCCTCCCCCTCAAGAAGCAGGTCTGGCGGCAGATCGTCCAGGCCAAGCTCTCCGAGCAAGCGGCCGCCCTCAGAACCCCCGCCCTAGACGCGCCCCGGTGTCTGGGGAGGGGGCAGGGGGAGGGGGCCGCCCAGCGCATCCAAGCGCTGTCCCAAAATGTCCGCTCCGGCGACCCCGACAACCGCGAAGCCCAAGCCGCCACGCTCTACTTCGAGACCCTTTTCGGCCCCGCCTTCGTCCGCGACCGCGAGGAGCCCGGCCTCAACGCCATGCTGAACTACGGCTACGCCGTCATGCGCGCCTGCGTCGCCCGGGCCCTGGTCGGCACCGGCCTCCACCCCGGCCTCGGCGTCCACCACGACAACCAGTACAACCCCCTTGCCCTCGCCGATGACGCGATCGAGCCGCTCCGCCCGGTCGTGGACCTCCACGTCCTGCGGGTCCTTGCCGAGTTCGGCGAGGTCGAGACCCTGACTCCGCCCGTCAAACGGGCCCTTCTGGGGTTCCTCGAGAAAGACCTCGTCTTCGGCTCCCGGCGCATGCCCCTGCTGGTGTGCCTGGGCCACTACGCGGCCTCGCTTAAGCGGACGATCTGCGGCGAGGGGCGCAAGGTCGAGTTCCCGACCCTGCGGGACGCACCGCGGTGACCTTTGGAGGCTATCGAATCATGTGGGTACTTGTTATGTTCGACCTTCCGGTGGAGACTACGGAGCAGCGGAGACGCTATGCCAGGTTCCGAAAGGACCTGCTCAAGGACGGGTTTGACCGGATGCAGTACAGCGTCTATGCCCGGCCCTGCCCGAGCGACGAGAACGCCACCGTGCACCGCAAGCGCATCGAGGACCGGGTGCCCTCGGAAGGGCAGGTGAGGATCATCATGTTCACCGACAAGCAGTTCGAGCGGATGGAGGTCTTCTATGGAAAACTGACCGTGCCGCCCGAGAAGCCCCCGGAACAGCTCTCGTTTTTCTGATCCTGGCGCCCGAAAAAAGGAACCCCGGCCGGAGCCGGGGCTAGTTCGGAGATAGTGTATCTGATCGGAGCCTGCCCGCTATCCCCAGCCGGCGGTCGCGTACTCGGTCGCGGGGCAGAGTGTAT
>JADLBH010000016.1 GCA_020847855.1 Fimbriimonadaceae bacterium | reverse complement strand
GGCGATCGCCCTCGGTGTCCACGCTGATTCCCCGCACCTCGCAGGGCACCATGCGGACCGTGTAGCCGTGCTCGATGGCGCGCATCATGTCCACCGACTCGCGGATCTCCAGCGGAGTGGGCGTCAGCCGCGAGAAGGTGTGGAGAAAGTCCATCGTAAAGGGGATGACGCACACCTGCTTCCAGGCGTGATCGAACGCCCCCCCCTTCTTGAGGCTGGGGATGGGTTCCCGCGACATATACAGGGCGTTCATCTTCTGGTCGAAGACCACCTTGACCTCGTTCGGGTCCTCCAGGGCTTCCCGGTCGGTGATGCGGGCCATGAGGTTGGCGCAGACCAGCGAGGGATCCTCGATCATCGGCTTGACGGCGGCATCAATCATCTCGGGAGTCACGAAAGGTTCGTCTCCCTGGACGTTCACGACGATGTCGCCCCCGACCTTGTCGGCGGCTTCCTCGATGCGGTCGGTGCATCGAACGTGCTGGTTCGACGTCATGATGGCGCGCCCGCCCACGCGCTCGACCTCCCGAACGATTTCCTCGTTGCAGGTGGCCACGACCACCTCGTCGAGGCTTTGGGCGAGTTGAACACGCTTGAGGACATGCTCGATCATGGTATGGCCGCAGATCCTGCAGAGGGGTTTGCCCGGGAAGCGCGACGATTCCATCCGTGCCGGGATGATCGCGACAATCTTCTTCCTGGTCTGCTTCGGGGCGGAGGATTTCTTGCTCATGGCGGGAAGGGGCTACTGGGGTTTAGCGGATTCGCGGATGATCTTGAGGCCTTCCCTCGCCTTGTTGGCGAGGAACAGGAAATCGAGGCCGTAGGCGATGAAGCGGTATCCCTCGTCGAGGCGCTTGCGCACCTCGTCGGGGTGCGTTTGCACGACGTGAATCCCCGCGAGCGTCTGGACCTTCTTCCGCACGCGGTCCACCTCGGCGATGGCCTCGAGCATCTTCGGATGCTGAAACTGCCCGGGGACGCCGAGCGAAGCCGACAGGTCGTAGGGGCCGATGAAAAAACCGTCCACGCCCGGCACGGCAAGGATCGGTTCCAGGTTCCTCACCGCGTCAATGTGCTCGATCTGGACGATGACGAGGCTCTCCTCATTCAGCCAGCGATAGTGGATGTCGAACTCCTCCGCGTAACCCTGGGCGCGCGACAAGCCGACCCCCCGCGTGCCCTTGGGGGGATATTTTACCGAGGACACGATGGCCGCCGCCTGCTGGGGCGTGTTGACCGTTGAAGCGATGATGCCGTGGGCGCCCGCGTCCATGACGCGCTTGATCACGTTCGCGTCGTGGCTGCCCACCCGGACGAAAGCGCGCAGGCCCATCAGATCCGTGACCCGGATCATTTCGGCGGCGGTTTCGAGGGTGATCGGACTGTGTTCGAGGTCCACCGTCAACCAATCGAACCCCGTGCGCCCCAGGACTTCGGCCACGGAGGGATGCGGAATCGTGATCCAAGAGCCGAGACTGAAGCTTTCCAATATCTCGCGCTTGGAAGGACGACGGGAAGGCATAAGGCGCGCACCTTCTTCATTCGCCCGTTGAAACACAAGACGATTTCTTCTGCTTACGAATTTAGATTCGACAACGAGCGTCCGTCGTGTTTATCGGTTTCTCGCATTCCTGCGACCGAAATGAAGTGCGCCTTTTCATCTCTCCGAGGATTCCTCAATACCCGCCGGCTGAATTCCCGCCTGGAGAGACCTCCGCTCACCATGGACTCGCCCGTGCCGGGCACGGGAGTGTCGGTCCGTTTCGCGGTCCACACCTGGCTGGAATACCACAACCGCGCCCGGGGCAGCTACGAGGGGGAGCCGGACCTGGTGGATTGGTTGCAGCAGGAACTCCGTTCCGGGGATGTGTTCTGGGACGTCGGTGCGAACGTGGGCGCCTACACGGTGCTCGCGGCGAAACTCTGCTCCGACGCCACCGTCGTGGCCTGGGAACCCTTCATCCCGACCTTCGCCCACTTGTGGGAGAACCTTGCCCTCAACGGCTGCGCGGCGCAGGTCCTGCCCCTCGAGATGGGGCTGAGCGATGCGAGCGCGGTCAGCGCGCTGGCCGTCCACGATCCCCGCGCCGGATCCTCGCAGCATCGGCTGGGCGACGAAACCGACGGGTTGCGGCAAAGGCTCGTGTCCGTGCGGGGTGAGGATGCGGCGGCATGGTTCGGGATTCCGGCTCCCACGCTGTTGAAGGTGGATACCGACGGGCATGAGGCTGCGGTGTTCCGGGGAATGGGGGCGCTCCTGCGCCGCCCGGAGCTCCGCTCCATTCTCGTCGAGGTGGATCCCCGCAACAGCGAGAAGGAAATCCTCGGTTTATTGGGGGCGGCCGGGTTCCGGTGCGTGGAAAACCCGCAGGCGGTTCCCGTCAACGGCATCGTGAACGCGCGGTTCGTCCGCGCCTGAGCGCCTCTCTTTCCCATGAACCCCTCCCCGCGCCGTCTCCACCTGGGCGCCGGCCACCTGATCAAGCCCGGTTGGGTCAACCACGACCTCGTGGCCCTGCCGGGGATTGACGTGGTCCACGACCTCCGCGTCTTTCCCTGGCCATGGGCGGACGGGGAGTTCGACGAGGTCCACATGGACAACGTCCTGGAGCACCTCCCGGACATGGTGCGCACCATGGAGGAACTCCACCGCATCCTGAAG
>JADLBH010000015.1 GCA_020847855.1 Fimbriimonadaceae bacterium | reverse complement strand
GTCGTCCTATGAGCCAAGCAGAAGCCGACCTGCTCCTGATCCGGCGATGTCAAAGAGGCGACCGGGCCGCCTTCGACTCCCTCGTCTCCCAGTACGAACAGCGGGCCTATCAATACGCCTACCGGCTCACGCGGGATCAAGACGAGGCTTGCGACGTCGTTGCGGACGCGTTCTTGAGGGTCTACTCCGCTCTCAAGAACTTCAAAGGAAAGAGCACGTTCAGCACTTGGCTCTACCGAATCGTCTCGAACGTGTACTTTGACCGCCGCAAACGCGAGAGGAGGCACTCCCACCTGAGCCTCGACTCGCCTTCCGGGGCGGACGAGACGCGCACCCTGGATCTTCCCGACGCGAGCGACGGCCCCGAGCAGCTCGTCGAGCAGGGCGCGCGCCAGGACGTGCTCCAGCAAGCGCTGGACTCGTTGCCCGAACTCCATCGAGCGATGCTCGTCATGTTCCATCTTGAAGGGCTCTCGTACATCGAGATCGCCGAGGCCTTGGACCTACCCGTGGGCACTGTGAAGAGCAGGCTGAACCGGGCGCGGCTCGCTCTTCGGGACGAGGTCGGAGCCTCGATGGAACTCTTCGAGGTCTAGGTAAGTCAAAGTGGACATGAACTTGTTGCGCGCCAGGGAACTGTATTCCCAATACCGTGAAGGCTCCCTCGACGAGCACGCGCGGGAGGCCCTCGAACGGGCGTTCCGGGAGTCACCTGCCATGAGCGAGGATTACCGTCGCTTTGAGGAGGTGCTCCAAGCCTATGAGGCCCAAAAGGACGACCCCGTGCCCGAGCCCTACCTACTGCACGAAAGAATCGTCTCTCGCCTCGATAAGGCCGTGCTCGACTCCAAGCGGAGCCAGGCGCCTATCTTCTCCGGATGGAGGACCGCGATGATCGGTGCCCTAGGGGCGACCGCGATCGTGGCGGCCGTGCTCAGCATCAACCGAGGCGGCACCAGTAGCACCGCTCAGATCGTCCCGGCACCCGTGCAGAGCCAGCTCACCTGGGCTGCCGAGGGCAAAGGCGTACGGATCTTCCACACCCCAGGCAAGGGAAGCCTGCAAGTCTTCGCCGACGATGCCGCGATTCCCGCGTACGAGGCTCCCCTCGGCCAGTCCAAGATCGAGATCCCGCTCGTCAACCGGGACGTGCGATCCCACGTCTACAGGATCGTGACTCCTGAGAAGACGATTCACATCGCGCTCCCCGGCACGAGCTCGGAGACCCCGGACTCGGGCTCTGGAAGCGTCGAGGAGCTTGCGGCTGCGGTTGCGGCTCGGTTCCAGTCCCCCGTGGAGGTCCAGTACTCGGAACTCGGCGAACCGGCAGAGTGGGAGTTCAAGGGCAAGGGCCCTGTCCAAGTCAAGGTGAGCGGCGCACCGGTCTCGGTTCAAGAGTTGGCCAACGGCAAACTCGCGATCAACTGAAGCCGCACCGCCTCCACGATCCGATCCCGTCGAGCCTTCGCGATCAGCGCAACCTTCGCCGTGTTGGCCGCCAAGCGCAGTTCTAACGCAGCTTGCGAGATCGAGCCTCCCCGAGCGAGAGCTTGAAGACTCTCCATATCGTGTGACGCAGTTGCCTGGGAGAGGTCGCGATACTTTCTGACGATCTCTTGGCGCTCCGTCGAGTCGCCGTCCGCCAAGAGCTGCTTGGATTGACGGGAGCCCATCCTCAACGCGACGAAGCCGAGGTTCACCTTTCGACCTGCCAGAGCCGCGGTGTCGTTGGCATATTCGAGCCTGGCCTTCGTGCCGAGGTGCTTTGCCGCCCGAGCCATGACGGGTGCGAGCTTCGCCTCATACTCAAAGCCCCTCCTGAGAGTCACGTAGGACGAGCCGCGGTTGATATAGCTCAGTTCCATCCCGGTCAAGGCCCACCTCGCCGCTCCTGAGTAGTCGTGCTCGGTCTCGGCACGTGCGGCGGCGAGCTCCGCCTCCCTCATGAGTCGGCCTAGGGTCTGGTTGATCTCGTCCACGGCACTGATCTGAGACCGGGCACCCACCTCTAAAGGCGCGATCGTCTTGAGGCGCCCAGCCTTTGACGAACCGACCCACAGGGTGTAGACCTGCCTGAGTTCCTCATCGGTGCTCGGGTTCCGAAGCAAATCGCCCGCTGCTGCCATCGGCTCCACGTAGCCCAGGATCGCCGCTTGCTCCGCTTCACTGTACTCGGCAAAGACGGGCTCCTCCTGGGGCGTCCGACCGCGGATGGAGAGGGCCACACAAAGGTGCAGCGGCAGAAGCACGAGATACACTTTCGCCACAGTCCTCGGGGACATGGAAGAGATCGTTGGGCCGAGGGCGCATTGGCTTCACCGTAGAACTGCGGGTTGCGGCGCAGCGTCCTTTCGGGGGTTCTATCTTCAGAACTTCAAGAACCAAATTACGAATCTCGTAGTAATTTGGCCCTATCGTATGAGATTCTATGCGTATAGTAGGTTCGTGGGACACCGCAAATCTGAATTCTCGTCGCAAAGCGTCGCCTCGGGCCTGGTCGCTCGTGCCCAGCGAGGGGATGCCGCCGCAATGTCCGCCATCGTGGAGGCGGTTCGGCCCGTGGTCTATGCTCACGCCATTCGGATGCTCCGCAACCCGGACGATGCGCAGGACGTCTGTCAAGAGACGTTCCTCAAGGCGTTCGCGGGCCTCCGCAGCTTCGACTCGGAGCGACCCTTGCTCCCTTGGATCCTCAAGATCTGCCGGAACTGTTGCATTGACGCCGTCCGCGCTCGGAAGCGAGGACCCGAAGCCGACGATGCCATGGAGAACCGGGCCGACGATCGGTCGGCCACGGTTCACGACACCGTCGCGGACTCGCTCCGCGATCAAGAGCTGAGCTCCGCGATTGACCGGCTCCCTGGCCGATACCGCGAGATCATGACGATGCGCCACGTCCACTCCATGGAAATCAACGAGATCGCGAACCGACTCGCTCGACCGGAGGGGACCGTGAAGTCCTGGCTCTTCCGGGCGCGGGCCTTGCTCAAGAAGGACCTCAGCCCTGCGATGGTTTGAGCCCGTCTGGCGGGACTAGGTAGGCTGGCCGCGTGCCGGTTACCGAGGCGGAGGTTCGTCGGGCCCTCGAGGTCGTTCAAGATCCCGACCTCCATCGAGACATCGTCAAGCTGGGGTTCGTCCAAGACGTCGTCATCCAGGATCAACACGTCTCCTTCCGGCTTGTTCTTACCACCCCGGCGTGCCCTGCGAGGGAGGATCTGGAGCTCCAGGCGAAGGAGGCGATCATGGGATTGCCTGGAGTGGAGAGCGTCGCGATCGAGGTCACGGCTCAAGTCCGGCAGCGCGAGACAAAGCCAGAGGATCTGATTCCCGGCGTCCGCCAGTGCATCGCGATCGCGAGCGGCAAGGGCGGCGTAGGGAAGAGCACAGTGGCCGTGAATCTCGCAATCGCGCTGGCTCAGTCTGGGGGTCGGGTGGGGCTTCTCGACGCCGATGTCTACGGCCCTAGCGCCCCCCAGCTGCTTGGTCTCACGACCGAGCGCCCAATGACTTCGTCCGGCAAGATCATCCCCTTGGAACGCTACGGGATCAAGGCGATGTCGCTCGGATTCCTCTTGGAGGAGGGCCAGGCGGTCCTCTGGCGGGGGCCGATGGTCGCTGGAACAGTTCGGCAGCTTCTCGCTGACGTCCTCTGGGGCGACCTCGACTACCTGATCGTGGATCTCCCGCCCGGAACAGGCGACGCACCCATGAGCCTCGCCCAGCTTGTGCCTCTTACCGGGGTCGTCGTGGTGAGCACGCCCCACACGCTCGCCGCAACGATCGCCGGGAAGGCGACGGGGCTCTTCGAGCGACTCGATACCCCGGTCATGGGCGTGATCGAAAACATGGGCGAGTGGAAGTGCCCCCATTGCGGGACGGGAGGGCGCCTCTTCGCCGGCATGCCAGGGGAGGCTCTGGCTCAGACCTTGGGCGTCCCTTATCTCGGCTCGATCCCCTTCGACCCCGCGACGGGTGCGGGCGACGAGGTAGGAAGCCCCATCGTCGTGAGCGCGCCGAACTCCCACGCGGCCGCGGCTTTTCGGAACGTCGCGAGCGCGCTGGCGGCCCAGATCAGCATCCAAGCTCACCGCAAGAAGGCCGAGGAGCCAACCTGGGCCACGGTCGAGAACGCATCCAGGTAATTCTACTTGGTGGTAGTCGTCTAGAACGGTGGAACATGCTCCTTGACGCATCGCGTGGGGGTTCACAACTGAGGATTCCCACCGCAGAAGCCGAAAGGTGGAGCATGGCACGAAGTCGAAAGCAATCCGCATTCACACTGGTCGAGATCATGATCGTAGTCCTGATCATCGGCATCCTCTTGGCAGTGGCCGTCCCGAACTTCATGAAGGCGAGGCAGAGCAGCCGCCGGAACACGATCGTCGGGAACCTCTCCAAGATCGAGGATGCGAAGGAGCAGTGCGCGATGGTCGAGAACCTGAGTCCCGGCGACGTTTGCTCGGACGTCGGGCAGTTCTTCAACTCATGGCCGCCGTCGTTCCCGATTGCGGGCACTTTGGCGATCAACCCTCTGCGCGACCCGGCCCTCTTCAACAGCAAGTCGGCCCAGCAGTGGCGCACGGACTATTCCGAACTCTGAGCGGCGCGGTCGCGTTTCGTGTTGCTTGGGCCGGGCACTCTTCCTGGGGTGAACCGGCCCCGTCCCCTTTTTACCGGGGCCTCAGAGGGGGAAACTCTCGCTTGTCCTCTTTGAGCCGCTTAGCGACGGCCTCGCCGCGCTTTCCCGCGTCTGGGTGGGTGCTCAGGAACTCGGCCGCCGCCTTGCCCTGCTTGGCCAGGACGTTGAAGACGTCCACCATTCCCGCGGGGTTGTATCCAGCGGCCGCCATCAGGTCGTACCCATACTTGTCGGACTCGCTCTCGTGGCGCCGAGAATAGGGGAGGCCGAAGAGCAGCTCGTCGCTCACCGACGCGACGTCGAACATCATGTCGCTCGCATTGAACAGCATCAAGACGACCGCAATGCCAAGGCGCCGCTTCGTGTTGTCGGCATAGGCACTGGCCCAGTGCTGGTTCCGCACATGGATGATCTCGTGGCCCAGGACGCCTGCAACGGCGTCCTCGCTGCCAAGTTTGTCGAGAAGGCCCTTGTAGACGAAGATCGGGCCTCCCGGCATCGCGAAGGCGTTCACGTCTTTGTCATCAATCACGGAGAAGCTGTACTCGAAGGGTTTGTCCTTCCGCTCCTTGGCTGGGATCTGGGCAACGAGCTTCTCGCCGATCCGGCGCACCTCGATCGAGAGCGGGGCGTTCTCGGGCATCACCTTACCCTCCTTCCGCACCTGCTCGGCACCGCGCTTGCCCAAAGCGATCTGATCTTTGATGCTGGGTCGGAAGGGATCCGAGACGGCCGCCGTGGTAAGGCCGACGACGAGCAGGGCCGGGAGCAAGGTTCGCTGGAGCATCTAACCCTATTAGACGAGCCGCTCCATCGGCTTGTTTCGATGCCAGAGGGACCCAGGCTCGAATCCAACTCCAGTATTCCTACCTGGACTGCCGATACTGATTGATGGAACCAGAGGGATGGACGAAGGCCCATCGGGGCGAAAAGTCTGAAAGCCTTCGGAGGATCACACTATGAAGCGGACAAACAAGCGAAAGGGTTTCACCCTCGTTGAGATTATGATCGTCGTCCTGATCATCGGCATCTTGCTGGCGATCGCGGTACCCAACTTCATCACCGCACGGCGCAACAGCCGAGCCTCGACCATCATCGCGAACCTCGAGCAGGTGGATGCAGGCAAGGAGCAGTGCGCGATGGATGAGGGCCTCACCGTGGGCGACACCTGCGGCAACATGGGCAACTACATCAAGGACTACGCCACGATGACCTGGCCCGTGACCGGCGTCTTCGCCGAGAACGTCATCGGTACCGCGCCCACGTTCCGCGGCAAGACTGCCGACGACTGGCGCACCGACAAGAGCGGCCTCTAAGCCCTCGGACTATCCGAACCACTGGGTGGGAGGTCGCTTCGGCGACTCCCGCCCATTTGGGCCTATCGCACTCCAAAACAAGATGACTACCCCGGCTCGAAACCGTAAAGCGGGCAACACGCTCATCGAAGTGATGTTCGCCGTGTTCCTCGCCCTCGTGTGTGCGATGATCTTCGCGGCGGCGATGCCGACCGCGGCATCCAGCCGCACCAAGGCGGACCACTACAACACCGCAATCTCCATCGCCGAGCGCCAACTCGAAGCCCTCAAGGGCGTGGATCCGGGCCTCAAGCCGGACCAGTTGTACGCGGCGGGGCTCATTGATTCCGTCACCCAAGTCGGGACCGACACGTGGGCCTTCACCCAGGTCGGTGCCGCCTCCAACGACAACGCGGCCAAGGTACTGACCAATGGCGTGGCGAAGATCAAGATCGAGCTCGTGGACATCGAGCTCAGGCGAGTCACAGTAACGGTGGACTGGAAGGAGCGAGGGCAGGATCGAAACGTCACCCTTGCTACCCTCGTCGCCGACCTCAACAACTAACCCCATGCGAAACAAGCGACGTTCTCTGCGCGGCCTCTCGGTGGTAGAAGTCACTGTCGCCGCGACCATCTCAACCCTCGCCTTAGTCGGGGCCTTCTCCGTCTTTCTCAGCGGCATGGGCAGCTGGGCCACCGGATCGCGCACGATCAGTGCCCAGGTCGAGGCCGACAACACGGTCGCCATGGTGATTGATGCCCTACGTGAGGCGACCTTCGTCTCTGTCTCCGTGGATGGCAAGACCGTGAATTTCCGGAAGCCGCAGTACGACGTCAATGGAAACTTCCAAATGGACGTGCACGGCGCGCCGGTCTGGGACGGGAAGGACCGCACGATCTACTACCAGTCAGGCTCGATCTACATGTCGGACGGCGTGAGCACACCTTGGAAGCTCACCTCGAACGTGATCCTGACTGACCCGGAAGGGAGTCCGGCGAACTCGTCCTACAAGATCTTCACCCCTGGGCTTGGGGCGAACACCCGCGAGGTGACAGTGAAGGTCATCGTCAAGCAGAACATGCCAGGGAACGACAAGCTCTACGGCCGAAAGCGTGAGAACGTCTACCTGCGCAACATTCCCGACTCGATCCGTTGATACCCGTTTGGTGAACACCATGAAGCAAACCCACTCATCTCGACCGGCTAAGAAGCGAAGGGGCGCAGCCCTGGTCGCGGTTTTCGGCCTTATGACCCTGCTGGCCCTCGCCGGGGCAAGCTATGTGGACTCGTCCACGCAAACGCTCCGATCGGCGAAAAGGAGCCTGCGCGAAAGCCAGGCCACCCAGCTCTGCGAGGCCGGGCTACAGTCCGTCATGCGTGAGGTCTGGCGGCCCTTCCGCTCGACCCAAAAATTCACCACGATGCAGTCTGCCTGCGCGGGAGCGAGCATCTCGAACCCGCGAGTGCTCCGCAGCGGTGCTCTCGCGGCCAATGGCAGGTACACGGCGGGCGTCATTGGCTATACCCAAGTGAACTCCTACCTCTCCATCGTGACGATCCGGGCCGTAGGCTACTTGGACGCGAATCAGAACGGTTCACTGGACTCCTTTGAGCCGGTCAAGCAAGTGGACGCCGTGGCCCGTTACGAACTTTCCAGAAGTCAAGTGTTCGACTATACGTACTTTGTAAACAACTACGGCTGGATGGACGGTTTCAACAACACTCAGCTGGTCGTGAACGGAGACATGCGCGCGAACGGGAACTTCAACTTCTTGAACGGTTCGCCGACCGTGAACGGCTCGGTGATCGCAGCCGCGAACGACAAGTTGGTCCCGCCCGCGAACGGCTTCGTGAACATCGCGCCCGTGAAGTGGACGGACGTGAACTACGAGTCCCAGCGAGCGGGCAGCCCCTACGGGGAGCGCTGGCGAGACGCCTACAACAGCGGCAAGCACGGGAACCCAGGCACGACCCAGTTCGAGCGCTGGCGGGACACCGTCTTCAAATCGAGCGCGGACTGGATCCAGGGCGGCGACGTTGGAGGCACCTATGTCCGCCCGGCCGCCTTCGGCACCGTGATCGCAGACGCCACGGGCACGAGCGGCTGGCAGCGAACGAGCACGGGCGCATCCCCCACGATGAACCTGCTCGATACCAAGCCCACCCAAGAGGTGACGATGCCCGACCTCAGCGACATGAGCCGCTACCAGCAGCTCAGCATTGACTTCAAGAACAACCCCGCCGAGTACCAAAAGGCGACCTATGGTGACGGTTCACCGAACCCGGACTATGGTTCGGCACCTTACATCGAGGTCTGGAACTCCACATTGAACGTCTATCAACGGATCACCGATACCAACGGCAGGATCGCAGGTTCGGCGGTGCTCATCGGCACCAGTTCCAGGCCCATCAAGATCTACGGGCCGGTCAACGTGGACACCGACGTGCTCATCAAGGGCTACGTCCAAGGACAAGGCACGGTCTATGCAGGACGCAACGTCCACATCGTAGGCTCGGTCATGTATAAGAACGCGCCCGACTTCCGAGGCGGCGATCCCGACGCGGTGGAGAAGTCCGTCGAGAAGAAGGACATGCTCGGCCTCGCGGCCAGAGGTTCGGTGATCACAGGGAAGACGACTTCCTTCGCCTTCCCCTATCCGCTCTACTACATGACGCCGCCCTTCACCAAGGGCCGGTACGACGACGATGGGAACTACATCCCACCGTTCAACGCGATGGAGACGGACTATACGGGCAGGAAGCGGTACCAGTCCGTAGTGTCCGATACCGTTATGAACTCCATTGCGGAAGGGGTCAACGTCATTGACGCGATTCTCTACACGAACTTTGTCGGTGGCGGAAACCTGGGCCAAGGCGGCGGCGGCACGACCTTCAACGGCACCATCATCTGCAAGGACGAGTCCTTGGTCGCATGGAGCCTTCCGCTCCGGATGAACTACGACAACCGGATCCGCGAGAAGGGCCCGGACCAGCCACCGCTGATTGACCTTCACCTGCCGAGGCAGCCGACGCTGGTTCGAGCCACTTGGCAAGACCGCGGCTTCTCGCCGGGGAACAGCTAGGAGACCACCATGAAAGGAAAGATCTGGATCTTGCTCGTCGCCTTGCTCGCCACGGTGAGCGCCTACGGGTTCGCTGAAGACAAGCGGAAGCTGCCTTCGCAGCCGCCCAAGTCAGAGCGACAGGTCGCCGACGATGCGGCGGCTTTCGGGGGCAAGTATGGCGCGATCGGAGTCGTGCCCGAGGACACCGACGGCACGCCCGACGACACGGTGCGGTCGGACGGCGAGTCGGCAGCCGACCTACCCGTCGCCGAACAGGCGGCCGCCAAAAGAGACATGAACTCGGCAGCGATCCGAAAGGTGGACGAAGAGCGCGAGGGCGGGTTCCCCTGGTGGGGGGCCGCGTTCGCTCTGGTCGGGATCGGGGTCGTTCTGGCCGCACGCCAATATGCGAACAAGCACGTCCCCGTACCCAACAACATGAAGCGTAGGTTCTGAGCAGGACCGGCGCAACTGCCTACCCTCGGAGCGCGTCTCTGGTTGCGATGTCGCACGTCAGAGACGCGTTTCTGTTGCTCTGGAGGGACAAAGCGTCTCGCAAGTACGTGTGGCAGCCCCTCTTCATTGCGTTCGGGCTTTGGCTCAGTGTCCTGCTCATGGGGAACGTACTTCTTGTGCCCATCTTAGAGGCCAAGGCAGCGGGCCTTGGGGTGCAGCCGCAGTTCGTGGGCCTGGCGGGGCGGCTGGCCTTCTCCATCGCATGGTTCTTCGTCTCCGGCCCCGTCTTCTATTCGCTCGCCCTCGCCGCGAGTGGGTTCTTCTGGGACGGGCTCAGCCGTTACGCGGAAGGTGCTCGCTACGGGACGGTCGCGATGAACCGGCGCGGGTTTGTGGTGACGAACGCGGTCATGGCGGTCAGGCTCTTCTGCGCCCTCTTTCTTGGAGTGGTCGCGGCGGTGTTCGGCATCTTTGGATGCGGGCCCGTCTCTGCGGCGATCGCGGGCTTCGCTGCGCTGGTGGAGGCGTTCGACGCTCCGCTCTCCCGGCGCGGGACCCTCTTTCCCAAGACGGTCTCGGTGGCGTTCCGAACCAAAGGGAGCTTTGCAATCTTGGTCACCGCTGCGCTCGCCTCGATCTTCCCGATCGTGAACGTCTTCGCCTTGCCCATGCTGATCGTCGCTTCTACATACGCGGTCAACGCGGCCGAAAGGGACCTGCCGGAAGCCTCGGCGTGAGAAAATGAGGCGATGAGCGTGCGGCGGCCGGAACTCGGTAGGTTTGGCGCCTATGGCGGGCGGTACGTCCCGGAGACCCTCGTGCCCGCGCTGGACGAGTTGGAGGCGCTCTTCCTAACTTGCGCCGCAGAATCTGGGTTTCATAGCGAGTTGCAAGGCCTTCTCACCGAGTACGTGGGCCGTCCTACCCCGGTCACGGATCTGCCAGCACTGAGTGCAAAGACGGGCTACCGAGTTAGTGCGAAGAGGGAAGACCTCTGTCACACCGGGGCCCACAAGATCAACAACGCGATCGGCCAGTGCCTCCTGGCTCAGAGGATGGGAAAGCAGAGGATCATCGCGGAGACCGGGGCAGGGCAACACGGGGTCGCGACCGCGACCGCCTGCGCGCGGTTGGGTCTCGATTGCACGGTGTACATGGGTGAGACCGACTGCGAGCGCCAGCGACTCAACGTGGTCCGGATGCGAATGTTGGGGGCCAAGGTCGTCCCCGTCACGAGCGGCACGAAGACCCTCAAGGACGCTCTCAACGAAGCCTTGCGAGACTGGGTCACCAACGTCCGGGACACGCACTATGTGATCGGTTCCGTAGCGGGGCCTCACCCCTTCCCCATGATCGTTCGCGAGTTCCAAGCCGTGATCGGCAGGGAGGCAAGGGCGACCTGCCTCGAGTGTTACGGCGAGTTGCCGGACGTAGGCGTGGCGTGTGTGGGAGGAGGCTCGAACGCAATGGGCTTCTTCGATGCGTTCTTAGCCGACGATCAGGTGCGCCTCGTCGGGGTCGAGGCCGGGGGCCTAGGGATCGAGACCGGACGCCATGCGGCACCACTCACCTCGGGCCGCCCCGGCGTGCTGCATGGCGCCATGAGCTATCTCATGCAAGACGAGGCGGGCCAAGTCATGGAGACCCACTCGGTATCGGCCGGGTTGGACTACCCCAGCGTGGGGCCTGAGCACAGCCACCTCAAGGACACGCACCGAGTCGAGTACTGCTCGGTCACTGACGACCAAGCCCTGGAGGCGTTTACCGAAGTCGCCCGGCTCGAAGGGATCGTGGTCGCCTTGGAGACGGCCCATGCCTTCGCCGCGGTGCTCCAGCCCGGCTTCGCGGCCCCAGGCTCACGGGTGATGGTGAACCTCAGCGGCCGGGGCGATAAGGATATGGAGACCGCAGCCCGGCTCCTCGGGTACTAAGCTCGCCCTCGCGAAGGGCGGATAATGGGCCATGGCTCAGCTAGGAAAGGTCGCGATCGTGGGCGCGACCGGGGCGGTAGGCAGGGAACTGTGCGAGATCATCGCCCAACGAAACCCCACGGCCAGGCTCAGCCTCCTCGCCAGCCAAGCATCGCACGGCCAGGAGATCGAGGTCCATGGCAGGAGCCACACGGTTCGAGAAGTGACCGCAGAGTCCTTGGCCAAGCACGACGTCGTCTTCTTCTGCGCCGGAGCCCCGCGGAGCCGGCAATGGGCACCGATCTGCGTCGAGGACGGCGCCCTCGTGGTGGACAATTCCAGCGCGTTTCGTATGGATCCCGAGGTCCCGCTCGTCGTTCCCGAGGTGAACCCCTGGGCCCTGAAGCCAGACACGCGCCTCGTCGCAAACCCCAACTGCGTCGCGGCCATCTTGACGGTGGCCCTTGCGCCCCTTGCGAAGCTCGGGCACGTCCGTCGCCTTGTCCTGAGCACGTACCAATCCGCGAGCGGAGGCGGCGCCGCCCTGATGAACGACTTGCTCAAGGAGACGAGCGCGTACCTGGCTGAGACGCACTACGAGGCCCAGATCGCGCCTCACACCTATGCCTTCAATCTCTTCAGTCACAATACGCCGATCGGCGAGGATGGGGCGAACGAGGAAGAGCAGAAGGTAGCGGAGGAGACTCGGAAGATCATGGCCAGGCCCGACCTTGGGGTGAACGTGACTTGCATCCGCGTCCCGGTGCTCCGTGCCCACTCCATCTCTGCGACGGTCGAGTTCGAAGGCACGGCCCCTAGCGTGGAAACCGCACGGGAGGCGCTCTTGAGCGCGGAAGGGGTCAAGGTCGTGGACTTCAGGTCCGCGAACCGGTTCCCCATGCCGTCGGAGGCGAGCGGGGCCGACGAAGTCCTCGTGGGAAGGCTCAGGCACGATCCAAGCTCCCCGAACGCCCTATGTCTCTTCGCGTGCGGCGATCAGCTTCGCAAAGGGGCAGCGCTCAATGCCGTGCAGATCGCCGAGCGCTGCCTCGAAATGCGTTCGGCTAGCCCGACTTGACGGCCGAAGACCCGGCCAGCCTCGCCCCTGGGAAAACGTCGCCGACATTGTGGTTACCGAGGTGGTTCCTCACCAGGCCCGCAAGGACGCTCCGATAGTCGGTCGTGACATCCAGATCGCCGGGCCCTCCCCGTCGCACCGAAGTAAGGCCGGGCCACCTCCCGTGCACCTTGCCTCCTTCGACTCCCGCCCCTGCGAGCAGCATCACGCCACCACGTCCGTGGTCGGTCCCAAAGCCGCTGTTCTCCTCGTTCGTCCGTCCAAACTCGGTCTGCACGACTAGGCTCACACGCCTCGCCTCGGAGCCCAGGTCGTGGAGGAACGCATGGACGGCCCCACCTAGTTCCGTGAGCAGGTTGGTGAGCCAGCCTGAGGTGTTTCCTTGTGCGACATGGGAGTCCCACCCGCCGAGATCTAGAGCTGCGACTTCAAGGCCGAAGCCGCCCTTGACCAAGAATGCGACCTGCTTCATGGATCGGCCAAACGCGGTATCTGGGTAGGTCGCGCCCTCTCTCGGCACGTACTTCCGCGGATCGAGCCGCTTCAGCGTGTCTAGCACCGAGATTGTGTCCCGGCCCGCCACCGAGAGAATATCGTCCCCAGGAGCGTAGAGGGCCTGAAGCGCACGGATGCTGTGAGCACCCTCGATCCCGAGCCGGTAGTCCTCCAAGTTGTTGATCGTGAGGGCGGACGTGTTCCCGAGCAACGAGTCTGGCGTGACGGAGCTGAGTGCCACGGCCCGCATTGGGTCGCGACGGTCTGGCGTGCTGTTCAGGTGCCGGGCGATCCAGCCGCTCAGTTGCTGGCTGGGTTTGCTCTCAGCCCCGCGCTCCATGGTGCCCATCGCCTCGAAGTGAGACCGAGTGGCGTCGGCGGAACCGCAGGCGTGAACAAACCCCAGGCGGCCCTCCTTGAAATGGGCCTCGAGCATCGCCAGGCTTGGGTTGAGCCCGAAGAACCCGTCCAGGTCAATCAAGCGTTCGCCCTGGGGCTTCCCTCGATCCATGGGTCGCGCAATGGCGAGCGTGGGCCGTAGGCGATAGTAGTTCTCCTCCTCATAGGGGGCGACGATGTTCAAGCCGTCCGCGCCCCCCCGTAAGAAGACAACGACCATCACCGGGCCATCCGAACGGTCGGGCCGCAGTGCGGCTTGGGCGAAGGCCGTCCGAGACCCCATCCACCACACCGCCGCGCCGATTCCGGCCGCCAAAGCGGTTCTTCGGTTCACGAGGCCGCGATCGCCGCCATCGCCGTCACAATAGATCCAGTCTCTCATCGGTATTGAAACTCCGGGGAGCAAAGCGCGAGCGCAGCCGCGTCTGCCAGGTCAGTGATCCCGCCCAGACAGGCGGTGACACGAGCACAGGAGGGGGCGTCCACCGGGGCGCCCAGAACGGCCGAGACCACCTCCTCGGGAGTGCCGGTGAGCTTGGGCTCAGGAGTCCCGCCAATGCGGCCGTGGGCCAGGCTCTGAGCGAAGTTCCACCGGGCGAGTAGCGTGCCCGTCCAAGCCTCGGCTTCTACGGGGTAGCCGTCCGGCATCGGCCATTGGAAGGGCGCTTGCCCCATCGCTGCCAAGTGCTGCTGGAAGTCCCCGCCGCCGTCCCCTTTGATGCCGAGGGCGCGTGTAGCGGAGACGGCAAAGTCGAAGGGCCTCTTCAGGATCGGCGGCCCTTGGAGGAACTCGTCGCGGTCGAAAAGGGCGCGGAGCATCGCCTTGGTCTGGCCCCCCGATCGAACGAACGCCTCACGAACTGCCTCCTCCGCCGCGGGATGGCCCGAGCCCACGAAATGGCGGACCAACTTCCCGGAGACGTGCTTTGCGGTCGAAGGGTGCTTCGCAACGATCGCGAGCACGCGGTTTCCATCCTCCACTCCGCCCCCTGCGGGGATCACGTGACCGAGCACCCGCTTCTCGCCATCGTCGTGGAGGCGCGGGTCGAACGCAAACCCGCCTTTTCCTCGAAGGAATCCGCGCTCCTCGGTCCACCCCGTGAAACATCGGGCGACCTCCATGACATCGTCCTGAGTGTAACCGCCGTCCACGCCCAAGGAGTGCAGTTCGAGGAGCTCCCGCGCGTAGTTCTCGTTGGGGTGCGAGGCAGTGCTCGCCTGTTGATCGAGGTACACGAGCATCGCTGCGCTCCGCGCACTGGCTTGGAGCATGTCGGTGTACTTCCCGAGGACGTGCGGTCGGACCACCGTCCGGTCGTCGAGCGTCTTCCGGTACGCGCCCATCCCCTTCTTCGCGTAGATGTTGAAGTGGTTCGACCAGAAGTCCACCATTCGCTCGCGAAGCTGCCACGGGGTGTGCAGCGCACGCAGGATGCTGTGCTGCTGAAGTTGCGCGACGACCGCGCTCTCGGGCCAGTCGCGGAGTTCCCAAGGGCTGAAGTTGACCACGTCGAGCCTGCTGATCCTCTGGGCAAGCCAGGCGGGCTCGGTCTCGGGTGCCTCGGTCTGGGATCGCAGCCAGGCAGGTACGCCCATCTCCCGCACTAGGTCGAGCGAGTCCGGGTCGTGACCAAAGCCTGCCCGAGCCAGGGCCCGGGCACCTGGTTCTTCGTTCCTATCGAGGGGTTCAGGCGGCTGGGATACCAGCGTCTGAAGCTGCTCGGAGATTCCACACCCTGACGCTACGAGTGCCGTGCCCGCCAGGGCGATTGCCTCGCGCCGGGAGAGCTTCACCCCAGTGTGTCCTCGACGACGGGGGGAGCGGAGACCCGCGCCCTGCGAGAGGTCGCCCATGCGCCGAAGCCAACAAGGCTCACGATTGGGCCAATGAGGAACCATCCTACGAACGGAAGGATCATCGCCACCGCAACACCCAAGGAAGCCATAGTCAGGCTCGTGTGACGGCCCATGCCTGGGCAAGCGGCCTGGATTCGGCCCGCCATGAGCCATGACACGACCCCGGTGCCATAGGCGAGCAGCAAGAGGAAGGCCGCGAGCATCGTCACTCCCAGAGATTTCGCCAAGGGGTTGGGAAGGTTCGCCAGTACGACTCCCACAAAGACCACGGGTACCGTGATCCCAAGACCGGCGAGAAGCGAACCCAGCGTTCGGGCCTCGGCGCGCCGAGCCGCCCTCTCCGACGCAATGGGGAAGGCGAACCCCGCTGAAAACGACAGGGCGCTCAGAGCGAACGCGGTACCGAACACGAGGGCCACAACGGCCAGAACGTCGCCAAGTGTTAGCATTCTTGTCTTGCCTCCGGTGGCTCTATGGACGCCTCAGCTGCTGGGAACAAGACCCAAAAACCTCACGATGGGACCTGCCGGGAAACAATCGGGACCGACGGCCCAGAGGGAAGGATGGTAGCGACGCGCGGACTCGAACCGCGGACCTAACGGGTATGAACCGTTCGCTCTAACCAGCTGAGCTACGTCGCCGAACGAAGTGGATTATGGCACCGGGTCCAAGCGGATACCTATGGCTTCCAAAACGCGCTCCAAATCCTCGACGCTCGTGAACTCGATCTCCAGTTTGCCCCGGTGCTTGCCTTGGCGCAAGCTCACGCGTGTGCCCAGCCTCTCGCTGAGCCGCTCGGCGATCCGCTCCCAGTCTGGGTCGGGGGCTGCCACTGGGAGCCGGATCGCCCGGCTCTCGCCCCGCGCCAGGGCCTCGGTCTGGCGAACGCTAAGGCCGTGATCGGCAGCGCGCCGCGCGACACAAACCGCTCGGGCTTCGCTCCTTGCGCCCAGTACGGCCCGGGCGTGCCCTTCTGTGATCGCACCGGTCGCGAGCAGGTCTTGAACCTCGGCAGGAAGGCCCAGAAGCCGGATCGTGTTCGCGACCGCCACCCTTGACTTGCCGACCCGGTCCGCCACCGCGTCCTGACTCAGGCCAAACTCGGTGACGAGCCTGCGAAAGGCCGCGGCAGCCTCCAGCGGCGCGATGTCCACCCGCTGGACATTCTCGATCAACCCGTATTCCAACGCGGTTCGGGCGTCCGCGGGCTTGACGACGACAGGTACCGACGCCAACCCGGCAAGCCGTGCCGCTCGGAACCTCCGCTCTCCCGCCATGATCTCATAACGTTCGTGCCCCACGGGCCGAACGAGGATCGGTTGAAGCACTCCGTGCTCCCGAAGGGACGCGGCCAGCTCCTCGAGCTCGGACTCGTCGAACGATTGCCGAGGCTGGGTCGGTGACGGCGTGATCGCAGAGATGGGGAGCTCGTGAACCGTCCCTTCGGACTCCTCACCCATCAGTTGGGCAAGTCCCTTGCCTAGTGAACGGCGCACTCTTCCAGCACCTCCTTGACGAGTTCTCGATAGGCCTCGCTGCCCTTGCTGGAGGGGAAAAGCTCCACGGCGGGTCGCCCGTGCCCCGGAGCTTCGCTGAGCCGGACGTTCCTCGGGATCCTCACGCCGGAAACCGTACCTTGAAAGAAGCCCAAGACCTCGTCCTCCACTTGCTGGGTGAGGCGGTTGCGGGTGTCGTACATCGTGAGCACCACCTTGGCGACCCGGAGATTTGGGTTGATCCTTCGCTTCACGATCTCCACGGTTCGGAGCAGTTGCGCGACCCCTTCCAGCGCGAAGTACTCGCACTGCATCGGCACCACGATCGCGTCGCACGCGGCGAGGACGTTCACGGTCAGCAGCCCTAGGCTGGGGGGCGAGTCCACGACAATCCAGTCGAACTCGTCGCGAACCCGATCCACGGCCTCTCGTAGAAAGGTCTCCCGGCCCACCGCCGTACCCAGCGCCGCCTCCAGTCCCGCCAGATCCATGCTTGCCGGGACTACCGACAAACCTGGAGCTACGACGCAAGCGGCGTCCGTAAGGCTGGGTACCCCGTTCTCGGCCTCGGCGACCGCGGTGAGGACTTCAAAGAGGCTAGCGCGCGAGCGTTGCCTCAGCAACCCGAAGCTCGTGGTCGCGTTACCTTGGGGGTCGGCGTCAATCAGGAGGACCTTGCGGCCTTCCTTCGCCATCACGGCGGCGAAATTGACCGCGGTGGTCGTCTTTCCGACGCCCCCCTTTTGGTTCACGACACCCCATACCGGCACCTTTGCAGTATGCCCGCAGTCGAGTGCCTAGCGCAGGTCGAAGACCAGGGCCAGGGAAGGGGAACTGCCGGAAAGAACGACCTCGGTCTCGTCCTCCATTGCGATACCGTCACCCTCCGATAAGGCTTCGCCCTGTACCGTCGGTTCGCCCTCGACGACCTGCACCCAGGCCCTTCGGCCCGAGCGCAGATCGAGCCGCACCTCTTCGCCACCTTTCAACTCCACGGCATAGACACGGGCCTCTTGCTCGATGGGCAGACTGTCCCCCTCACCATCGGGGCTCGCGATGAGTCGAGCCGCCCCAGCCGCGTGGGCGAAGGAGCGTTGGTCGTACTTGGGCTCCAGTGATTTTTCCCGAGGGAAGATCCAGATCTGGAGAAGGCGCGTGGTTTCCTCTTGGCTCGGGTTGAACTCGCTGTGGGTGATCCCTCGGCCCGCGGTCATTGCTTGCACCTCAAAGCGACCGAGGCTGCCCTCGCTTCCCATGCTGTCCCGGTGGGCTAGTCTCCCCGAGACCACGAACGTGACGATCTCCATGTCGCGGTGGGGATGGGTAGGGAAGCCCCCGCCGGGTGCGACCCTGTCGTCGTTGATGACCCGTAGGTCGCCGAAACCCATCCGTTCCCGGTCGAAGTACTCGCCAAAGGAAAAGGAGTGGCGGGCGTTGAGCCAGCCGATCTGTGTGTGCCCGCGCTCAGCGGCAGGAAAGACCTTCGTCACACCGGGATCAACGGGAGGACACCATGTTCCTCTCGGGTGGGCCTAGTAGGCTTAGGACCAGTATGACGAAGGCGGCCTCTCGACTACCGGGGGGCCGCCCAAAGTGGTGAGATTAGCCTTGCAGGAGTTGGAGGACGGCTTGCGGCAACTGGTTCGCCTGCGAGAGGACGGCGATGCCGCTCTGGCGCAGTACCTGCACTCGGGTGAACTCGCTCATCTCCTTGGCCATGTCCACGTCGCGGATGTTGCTCTCGCTCGCGGAAATGTTCTCATAGGCGACGTCGAGCGACCGGACCGCGCTTTCCAGGAAGTTCTTCTGGAAACTGCCGATGTTGCCGCGAAGGGTGTTGAGCTCGCCTATTGCCGCGTCTACGATCTTCATCGCCTCTTCCGCCCCTTGGCGGGTCGAGAGGTCGAGTGTAGCTAGGGACTTTCCGGCGAAGGCTCCGGTACCCAGCTTGTCCGGCAGGACGCTCGGGATCGAGAAGTTCGCCGACTGGTTCGCGAACGCGCCCAACTGGAAGCGAAGGGAGCCGACGTTCACCTGCCCGACGATCTGTGCGCCCGCCGTGGCGTTGCCTTGCGGTGTGACCACGAGTCGGTTGCCCGAAGGCGAGGTGAGCGTGAGTCCGTCGGTACCAGGTCCGATCCCCCCCGTGAAGGTCTCCACCGCAGTGTCTGGGCTCGGCTCGACAGGGAGCGTCACATCGAAGACGGCATCCACGCCCACGGCGGGGGTGACGCTGTTCCCGCCATTGAGAATGTTGCTCGTCTCCACATAGTTGATGGGGAACTTGCTACCGTACTTGAGGGAGGTCAATTGAACCTGAACCGGCCCTCCTCCCACGATCGAAGCTGAGACTCCGGTCTCGGTCGCAGCCTGATTGATCATAGCGACGACCTCGGACAAGGTGGCCCCTGGCGCCACGGTGAACCCACGGCCATTGATGACGAGCGTGCCTTGGGCCACCGTCGCGGCGGCATTGGCGAAGTTCGTAGCCATAGCTCCGGTCGTCGTTTGGGTGGCAGCGGTGGTGCGCTGAATGCTTACCTCGCCGTTGCGGATGATCTTAGAGCCGATCTCACCGGTCAAGTACATGCTGCTCACGAGCGTAGGCTCTGTGACGGTCGTGGTCGTACCGCTCGCGCCATTGAGGAGCTTCTTGTCGCCCCAGGAGGTCTGGCTCGCGATTCGGTTGATGGAGGCGAGGATCTGCCTCACCTGGTTCTGGTTCGCTTCCAGCTGAGCCGAGTCCACAACCGCGGTGTTAGCAGAGTGAACCGCCAATGCCCTCAGCGAGACGATCTGATCGCTGACCTCCGCCAGCGACGCCTCGGCCGTCCGGGACATGTTGACAGCGTCCTGAGCGTTCCTCGACGCCTGTTCGATGCCTCGGATGATGGCCCGGAGGCCCTCACTGATGACGAGCCCGGCCGGGTCGTCGGAAGCGTTGTTGATGCGCAGACCAGTGCTGAGTCGCGTGATGGAGGCTTCCATCGCCTGGTCGGTACGGCTGAGTTGGCGGTTCGCCATCAGCGCAGTGATGTTAGTATTGACCCGAAAGCCCATGTTTTGCTCTCCCTTGCAGCGTGCAGGCCCTCGCGGCCCCGCACGTTCCTTGTGTGGATCATTGGAAGAAACATGGAAAAAACATAGGCCGCCTCGCTAGGAGGCGGCCTTCTTGACCAGGAATCGCGGTGGGAGGTCCTAGAACCGCTCGGTTCGGAAGTAGGTGATCTCGTAGCCCCGCCGAACCCGATCGAGCCCGTAGACGTGGCGTACGGACTCACGGATCCCGTTCGGGGTGTAGAAGGTGTGATAGGCGATCACGGTCGCTTGGTCGCCGTCCCGATAAACGTCTTGGATCAGGTAGTTCTCGGTCCGGGTTCCTTCCACCACGTCGCGCATGAGGTCGTAGAAGTCGTCACCGTTCATCCTGTACCGCTCGCCATATCCATATTCGACGATAACCGACCGGCCGATCATGGAGCCGAGCGACCTCATCCTTCCGCTGCGGAAAGCGTCGTAGATGTCGTCCACGGCATAGTCGAGGTCGCCCCCACGGTTATCTCGCCCATATGACCAGCCATAGGGATCGTCGTTGCCGCGGTAGCGGTAGGGGTAGCTCGTCGAGCACTGCGACCAGGTGAAGGATCCGATGGAGATCCGGACGCAGTTGATGTAGGCGGGCAGGTGGGTGTAGCAGTAGAACGGGGAAGGCACGGTCTTCCACGGATCCCAGCGGAACGCATAGAACGGGTAGTAGAAGTCGTCGTCGCACCAGTCGTTCCGGTAGTGCGAGTAGCCGTATCGGTACGAGTTGTCGTTGTCGCGCCCGATCTCGACGTGCCGTGCCTCGCCCCTCGCCTCGAGCCCGATGCCCCTGCTCGTCGAGACCCGCGGGATCGTGGTCACGCCGAACCCGGTGTACTGGCCCTCTTGCACTCGAATGTTGTTGTTGGAGCCATAATGAACGTCGCCGCTCTTCGAGTCGCCGTTCCCGCGCTTGTTGATGACTTGACCGCCGTACTGGTCTCTCGGGATTGTGATCGGGCGCCCTGACCCGGAGCTGGCTTGACCTCCCCCGTTGTTCCTGGGAGGGGTTCCCGGAAGGCCCACGCTGCCACCGCCGCCACTGGAGTCTCCTCCAGATCGGCCTGGGCTCGTGCTGCCTCCGCCCGAGTTCCCGGACTGGCCGCCGGACTTGCCTCCTCCGGAGTTCCCGGACTGACCGCCGGACTTGCCTCCGCCGGAGTTCCCGGACTGGCCGCCACCCTTGCCCCCTCCCTTCTTTCCGAGGGGGCCGTCTTGGGCAAACGAGATGCTCGGCACCACCAGAGACCCGGCGGCGAGAAGGGCAAGAATACGGATCCACTTCATGGGAGTGTCCATAACAGTAATTCTGACGCCTATCGCCACCTCAGGTTTCTCACTTTCGTAGTGAAAATGTGGAACAGGCAAACCTACCGGGATATCGCCGTGTGCTCCTCTTGGGCCGGCACGGGCTGTTGGGATCCGATCTCTGGAGCGAGTTTGACCGCAGAAAGTGGAGCATCACGGGGCCGAAGCGGGGCGAGTTCGACCCTCTGATCGAGGCGGATCGGCTCCGCTTGGCCCGTCGCTCCTTGGGCGAGTTCGACTGGGTGGTCAATGCGGCAGCCTATACCGACGTGGACGGTGCAGAGTCCCACGTGACCGAGGCCATGGCGGGGAACGCCATCCTTCCAGGAGCCTTGGCCGCGAGCTGTGCCCAGACCGGCTGGAAGTTCCTTCACGTGTGTAGCGACTATGTGTACGACGGTGCCAAAGGTTCACCTTACACAGAGAGCGACCCCATGGCGCCCCTCTCCATCTATGGCAAATCGAAGATGATGGGGGCACAGAACGTATTGGGCACCTTGCCCGAAGCGGTCGTGATCCGGACGAGTTGGCTTTATGGAGTTCACGGAAGGTCTTTTCCTCGCACCTTGGTTGAGGCGTTCGAGGCAGGGAAGGCCCTCAAGGTCGTTTCCGATCAGTCGGGGTGCCCGACTTCGACACGAGACCTGGCCAGGGTCATTGCGGACGTCATCGCCATGGGACCTGCCGGCGGCACGTACCATGCCTGCGGTCCTGAAACAAGAACTTGGCACGGGCTTGCCACCGAGACCCTGACTCATTGGTGTTCCCTCGCAGGCAAGGATCCGCCGAACGTCGAAGCTTGCACGACCCACGACTGGCCGACGGCAGCGAAACGGCCCGCGTCCACCGTGCTCTCCACCGCGAAGCTCGAAGCATTGGGCATCGCGCCCATGAGGTCGCTCGCGGAGTCACTGGCGGAGTTCGCTCGCTCCTTGCGAGACGAAAAGACCCCGGAAGGCTAGTCGCCCCCCAGGGTCTTCCAGGCTCGGCTCAGGGAGCGGTTAGCCGCCCGTCGCGCAACAGCCCGCCTCGGAAGCCATGGGCATCGCGTCCTTGGCAGGCACCGGCTTCGGTGCGGCGGCCACGGACTTGCCCTTGGCGAGAAGCGCCTTCATGTCTGCCTTCATCGGGGCGAGGCAACCGGCGCAGCAGGCATAGTATCGAGCACCGTTGTAGTCCACGAACCCAGCCGCCTGGCTGTAGGAGTCGAGCTTCTCCCCGGTGACAGGGCAAGTGAGCGAGTCCTTGGCGGGAGCCTTGGTGTATTTGTCCTTGGCACCCATGAAGGTGTCCAGGTTCGACTTGGTCTCAAAGGAGTACCGGACCCCGGCGGCGTCGGTGTGGAACTCGGACTTCGCAGCGTCCACGCGCTTGCCACTCACCGGGTCGAAGAGGCCCAGGGCAAAGGTCTGCCCCTTGGCGGTCGCAGCCTTGATCGCCTTCACCGGATCCTTGGCGAAGGTCGTGTCGCACCCGCCGCAGCAGAACGCATAGCGCGCGCCGGAGTATTCGAGGGCCTTGGACTTTTCGTTCGTCGGTGAGCCCATCATGATGCAGACGAGATCGCCCTGCGGCGCGGGTGCGACGAGGGTCAGGGTGGCAACGAGAGTGGAAAGGAACATAGTGTTTTCCCGGCCCGTCACGGGCCAATGCGCCCTATTATAGCAGTCCCGGACGCTCGGTCTCTTCACCACTGAGCCCGCCGAACCTTCGATCCCGCTGTTGGTACTCGAGCACGGAGGCGAGCAGCCCGTCCGCACCGAACTCGGGCCAGTTCTCCTTCCTGATCACAAGCTCGGAATAGGCGGACTGCCAAACGAGGAAATTGCTGAGCCTGACTTCGCCCGAGGTCCGCACCACGAGCTCGGGGTCAGGGACGTCTGGGAGGTAAAGGAGACTGCGGAAGTCGTCCTCGTCCACCGACAGGCCCCGCTCTACTGCGAGACGGACCGCGTCCACGATTTCGGCCCGGCCTCCATAGTTCAGAGCAAGGATGAGTTGGGTACCCGTACAATTCGAGGTTTGTGCCTCCATGGAACGAAGGCGCTCCTGAACCTCGGCGGGCATCTCATGAATCCTTCCCGAGAGCCGAGCGCGAACGTTGTTCTCGATGAGGGACTGTGTCTCCTCGCTCGCAGCGTTCGCGATCACCTCCATGATGCCGCTCACCTCCTGATCCGGCCTTCGCCAATTCTCAGCCGAGAACCCGTATGCCGTCAAGTATCGAATGCCAAGCTCTGATGCGGCGACGAGGGTCGCTCGCAAGGCAAGGTGCCCTTCGGCGTGTCCTGCGAGCCGGGAAAGGCCCCGATCCTGTGCCCAGCGACCGTTACCATCCATGATGAGCGCCACGTGGACGGGCAACCGCGCTAGGTCAATTCCCAGCTGTAGCGCTCTCTCTTGGACAGGGTTCCCGGCGGGCCTGGCCGTCACTCTCGGCCTAGACCTCCATGACTTCGGCGTCCTTCTTCTTCTGGGCCTCGTCCACCTCGTGGACATAGCGGTCCGTGACCTCTTGGAGCTTCTTCTCGAAACCCTTGACATCGTCCTCGCTGATGTGCTGGTCCTTTTGCAGCGCGTGGGCGTGGTGCAAGGCGTCTCGCCGTACGTTGCGGATGGCGACCCGGCCCTCTTCCGCACGGTGGTGGACCTGCTTGACCAGGTCCTTGCGCCGTTCTTCCGTCATGGGCGGGAAGTTGAGGCGGATGACCTGGCCGTCGTTGTTGGGGTTCACTCCGAGGTCGCTGTTCGTAATCGCGGTCTCGATCGGCTTGAGCATGGTCTTGTCGAACGGGCTAATCAGGATCTGCCGGGCCTCCGGCACCGATATGTTGGCGACCTGGTTGAGCGGGCTGTCCACGCCGTAATAGTCCACGGTGATGCCTTCCAAGAGCTGCGGGTTGGCTCGGCCCGTGCGGAAGCGCCCAAAGTCGTGCACCGTCACTTCGATGGCGCTCTTCATCCGGTGCTCGGCGTCTTTCATCATCTCGGCAAGTGTCTGCATCAATCAACTCCTACAAGGGTTCCCACCGGCTCGCCGCGCACGGCGCGGACAATCCCCGAGGGCTCGTGCAAGTCTAACACGATCACCGGCAGTTGGTGTTCCCGGCACATGGTGAAGGCGGTGCTGTCCATGACCCCGAGCCGCTTGGAGACGGCTTCGTCGAAGCCGAGCTTCGTATACTTGACCGCGCCGTCGAACTTCTCCGGGTCGCGGTCGTAGACGCCGTCCACGCGGGTGGCCTTGACGAGGCACTTCGCGTCAATCTCCAGGGCGCGGAGCACGGCGGCGGTGTCCGTGGTGAAGAACGGGTTGCCCGTACCTCCGACGAAGACGACGACGCGGCCCTTCTCCATGTGCCGGACGGCCCGTCGGCGGATGAACGGCTCGCAGACCTCGCTGACGTCGAGGGCGCTCTGGACGCGGGTGGGGATGTTGGTCCGCTCCAGCGCGGCCTGGATCGCGAGGCCGTTCATCACGGTGGCGAGCATCCCCATCTGGTCGGCGGTGGTGCGGTCAATGTTCCCGGCGTCCGAGAAAACCTTGCCCCGCAGGAAGTTCCCCCCGCCGACGACGATGCCGACCTCGACGCCGGCCGCGTGCGCCTTGCCGACCTCGGCGGCCACGTAGGCGAGCGTCTCGGTGTCAAGGCCGAAGCCGGGTGCCCCGGCGAGTGCCTCGCCGCTCAGCTTGAGCAGGATGCGGGAGTAGGACATGGATGGCTAGATTGTGGCCGGAAGTTGGGTTTTGCGCACGGCATATGGCCACCGAGACCGCGTAGGGAACGCCAGGGAGTGCGTAATGATGCGGACAGCCTGCACGTCTAGTGAAATGTGCCGTGCTTCCGCGACCCATTCGTCCGACATGCCTCGACACCGGACGCGATCCCGCCTACCCACGCGCCAAGGAACTGGGCCAACGACCGCGTCCTGGTCTGCAGCAACGCGCCCGAGCGGATTCCGCAGTTGCAGACTAAGTCCACCTTCGAGCTCTGAGGCACCATTCCCTGGGAAACGCTGCCCCTGGCCGGAAAGCCCGGAACTGAAACCAACACGCTCTACAAGTGTCTGCTTCAAATCGCGGTCGAGACGAAGAAGGTTCGTCTCTTCCTTCGGCACATCAACGAGACGGCTGCGCAGACGCTCCACTTCTCATTGCTCGCCGGACTGAACGGCCCGATCCCAGGCGGAGGGTCAGTTAAGGTAAAGAATGTGATCCGGAAGCAGTCGGCTCGGGCCGGATCGAGGCGCCTAGCTTCTATCCGGAGATGGAAGTGCGACCGATATCGAGCGCAACTGCGGCCCAGAGGTGGAACCGGATGACGGAGAACACAACTGGGAGCGAGGTACCAGTGGTCCTTAACCCGGGCCAGGAGTCAACCCTCAGGATTTCACTCGTCAATGGTGGCTCGGCTACGTTGCCAGACAACCTTATCGTGGTGAATGCACTCGGCAAGACGCCGAGCGAGGATCCGAAGTGACGTGCGGTCTGCTCGCAATCGGGCTCTCTGCGCAAGCCTTAACGCCGTCGGTCGGGCTTGAGGCGCTGAGCTACGACCACATTCAGCTGATCACGGTCGCGAAGCCTCGGACCACCTTCGAGAATCTCGACGACCTCAATGGCAGAAAATGGGTCACCTTGGGACAGGGTCAAGAGATGGGCACGGGTTGCATCATGCTGACGAACGACGGCTACGACCTGATCACTTCGGGCAATGTGCTTCGGAACCTAAGGCAAGGACTGCCAACGTTGCAAGGCGATATCTACGTCATGGTCACCAATCAATCGCCACTGACCTGGGTCGCCGCGACTGAGAGCCAGCAGAAGCACATGAAGGTGTTTCAGAGCACCGCAAGCAGCGCCGACGGTATCCGCCGCTACGACCATTTGCTTGGTGTGTTCGACTACAAGCACCATGTACGTTGGATCGCGGGCACCGTGTACCCGCTGATGAAGCGGAACCCAAACCCGAAACGCGAGACGGATCGCCGCTATGTGGACGCGGGCGGCACGGACCGCCTGCTGATGGCGCTGGTGAGGGCGGACGAGCGGGGCGAGCACCCGAACGTCGAGGTGACGGTGCCGCTGGGCGCCAAGCTCAAGGTGCTGCGGATGGGGGCCCGGTTCGACAACCTCGGCCGCGCGGTCGTCGAGCTGTTCGTCAAGACCGGGGCGAAGGCCTGCGGGCACCGCTGGTACCTCGTGGACTTCGGGACCAAGCGGGGCAGCGAGGACAAGTCGAGGAGGAAGAGCCTTCCGCTTGTGAGCTACCAAATGCCGAACAGCAAGGATCGGACGGAACTCGCGCCGTACGCGAGTTGGACCGAAGGCGGCAAGCACCTCTACTGGTACTCCCTGGAACAACTAACCCGCGAATTCGACGAGAAGTCACAATCTTGGACGGACTTACCGAAAGTCGAGGAGACCAACCGCTACAAGTACTGGCGAGGGCACCTGTTGCTCGAGCCGGTCAAGCAGGAGAAGGTGGACGATAGCATGGGAGGCTTGCGCTCTCAGTACCGCTCGCAGGGCCTGTACCTCTTCTCCGAGGACCGCAAGAGCAAGACGTTCCTCGGCCCCTACACCTGGATGTGCGGGAGCCGGAACGAGAAGCACCTCCTCCTGCGCCGCCTGACCGACGAGACGGTCTGGAAACTTAGTTGGGATAAAGCCCCGGGCGGCTGAGCGCCCCGAGGCGCGGGGTGCGGTCTCCCGCACCCCGCTCGGCTACATGCCTACGGCTAGGTAGATGTAGGCAGCAAGCTCGATCGGGCCGCCGCCGACCTTGCCCTCTTCGGCGAGGTATTGGGCGACCGTCTTCTTCGGGTCAAGGTAGAAGGGCTGCTCGAGCAGGACGCTGCTCTGCACGAACTCCTTCTGCACGCGCCCGGCGGCCATCTTCTCGGCGATCTCTGGGGACTTGCCCTCGTTGATCGCGCGCTGGACCTGGGTGCGGTACTCCTCGTCCAGCAGCTCCTGCGAGAGGTCCTCCTTGCGGAGCGCGGCGGGCGGGAAGGCCACGACCTGGATCGCGACCTGGAACCCGGCGTCCTTGAGGTTGGAAGCTGCGCCCTCGAGCACGACGGCACTCGCCTTCTTCTTGTCGTGGTGGTTATAGATCGCGACCGGCTTGCCCTCATCAATCCGCACGGCCTGCTTGAGGACGATGTTCTCGCGGATGACGGCGACGGCGTCCTGCACCTTCTGCCCGACCGTCGAGCCGTCCATGGGAGTGTCAGCGGGGTCGGCGGCGGGCGGGTGGGAGAGGAAGTTTTTCGCGACCGCCTCAGCCAGAGCGATGAACATCTCGTTCTTGGCCACGAAGTCGGTCTCGCACTCGAGGACGATCCCGGCCGCGACCTGCTTGCCCGGATCCGCCACGAACATCGCGATCCCTTCCGAGGTGTCCCGGCCTGCGCGCTTGGTCGCGGCGGCCTGGCCCTTCTCCCGCAGGATCAGCTTCGCCTTTTCGAAATCGCCCCCGGCCTCGACGAGCGCGTTCTTGCACTCCATCATCGGAGCGTCGGTCTCGTCTCTCAGCCGTTTGACGTCACTCGCGTTGATCGTCATTCCGCCTTGGCCTCCTCCGGTTCTGTGCCCGGCTCCTCCGCTGTCTCGGACGCCGCTTCCGGAGCGGCGGGCGGTTCCGGCACGGGCTCGGACTTCGGTTCAGGCTCGATCACCGGTTCGGTGCTGCCCGCACCCGCGACTTGGCGGGCGCTCTCGTCGAAGGCTCGGAGGAACTCTTCCTCCACCTCGCCGAACGGAACCGCGGCCCCGTCGTCGGCGGTGTCCTCGGTTTCCGTGAACGTTTCGACCAATCCACCGTCCTCATAGGGCCGAACCTCGAGGACCGCATCGGCGATCTTGCTCGCGACGAGGCGGATCGCACGGATGGCGTCGTCGTTGCTAGGGATCACGTAGTCCGCCATCTCCGGGTCGCAGTTCGTGTCCACCAGGGCGACGATCGGGATCTTGAGCTTGCGAGCTTCCAGCACGGCGATGTTCTCCTTGTTCAGGTCCACAACCACCATGAGACCGGGAGCTTCCTCCATGCTGCGGATCCCTTCGAGGTACCGATTGAGCTTCTCGCGCTCTTCGCGGCGCTTGAGCTGCTCCTTCTTGGGCAGGCGGGCCATATAGCCCTCCTCTTCCATTCGATCAAGCTCTTTGAGGCGCGTGATGCGCTGCTGGATGGTCTCCCAGTTTGTCAGCATTCCGCCGAGCCAACGCTCCACGACATAGTACTGGCCGCACCGCTGGGCCGCTTCCTTGACCGCGGCTTGAGCCTGCTTCTTGGTGCCGACAAAGAGGACGCTCTTGCCGTCCTCGACGACGCGCTGGACAAAGTTGAGCGCGTCCTCGAAGAGACGGATCGTCTGGTGAAGGTCGAGAATATAGATGCCGTTGCGGGCGCCGTAAATGTACCGCTTCATCTTCGGGTTCCAGCGCCGAGTCTGGTGACCGAAGTGCACGCCCGCCTCTAGCAGCTCTTTCATGCTGATCTGAGGCATAGTTGTTTCCTGGGTTGTTTCCTCCGGCCGTGGCTGAGAGCCCACCTGACCACCCCCCAGGGGCGGACCCAGCGGCGTCCACGACCGTGTGTTCTCGGCCCGAGGGCCGGGAAGGCAGGATACCTGGCCACTCTGGGCGGCTCGGGCCATGGCCTACGGCGAACCGCGGGGTTTGGTCGGCTCCGCAGGCGAGCGCGCCCCGGTCGCCTCTCTACCCGGTAATGCTACGAGGATTGAATTGCCGCACTCCTTCTGAAGGCACGGTGGAGACTACACTCGGCATGGAGGAATCCCGACGAAGAGAACAAACATCCGCCGCGCTGCCCTCGGGCTCGCGCTCTCGTCAATTTGCGGGGGGGGGGGGTAGCCCTCGCCAATGACCCGCCGTTCTACCGAGCCGCCTTTTGGTCGGGGAGCGCGACGGGGGGCACGTCCCTGTTGCCTGTTCCCGACACCAGCGGCGCGGACCGGGACTCAACCAGCAAGGCCGGCAACTTCGCCGGGGTGTTCGTGGGCGAGTCCGACGCCCCGGACCACCTCGGCCGGCCCTACCCCTGCTACTGGCCGGACGCAAGCACGTTCGCCGTCTTGGCCGACCAGACGGGGACGTACACTTCCGGCACGTTCTGGGACGTGGACGAGGAGGACAACGCCGTCGGGTCGTACAAGCTGACAACCGGCGGCCAGCTCCGCGCGTTCATCTATGATCGGTCCGTACCTTCGACGAACTTCTCCTTCGACTTGGCAGGACGGGCGGGCAGCGGGGCACGGGCCGTCAACAAGGACGGGCTAGTCGGCGGCTGGGTGATCGGCGCGCCCGGCTCGGTCGCGGTCGTCTGGCAGAAGGACGCCCAGGGCCTCTACCAAGTCATCAAGACCGCTAGCAACGCCGAAGGCTGGGACAGGCGATCGGACCGCGCGAGCTACGTCGTCGCGGTGACCGACACGGTCGCGGGCGATCCCAACTCCCCCTACGCGGTGGACTGGATGCTGCCCACGACGGCTTCCGACCTCCCGATTCCCGGCGAGGCGTTCGTCTGGTCGCTCGGCTACACAGGCGACCCGGACGGACGGGTGCGCTGGGTCGGCACAGCCTTCGGCGAGCCCCGCCAGGCGACCAACCGCGCCTACTCGACGTCGCGGCCTGTCGTCACCTTCGCCAGGGACTCGCCGTTCCCCTACGTATGGACCGGCTCTCCCGACCCCGCCGCCGCCAACGACGGCGCGGCGAGCGACCTGTGGTCGTACCTGGATCCGGACGCAGACTCCTCGGTCACCGGCATCTCGCTGACCGGCATCCAGCGCGAGTTCGTGGCCGGCGGGCACATCGTGATCTCGGATCCGCCGAGCACCGACCTTTGGATGGCCGGTGGCTCCGATTGGGCCTTGGGCAGCGCTTCACCGACGCACTCGCTCGTTTACGGCGCCGGAGTAGGCGGAGCTACGACGGACATGAAGCTCATGGACGGGCGGTACTACTCGGTCGAGCGCGGCGCGGTGCCAAACCCGCTTCTCCCCCGTGTCCTCGTGCAGGCCCAAGAGTTCTTGGCTGCGGTGCCTGCCAAGATTGCAGTGCGGGCGACGGCAAGGCGCGAGCATGCAGGGGCGTTCACGGTCGAGGTCCAGATGTTCAACTGGACGACGCTGCTGTGGGACACGCTCGGCACGGCGCAGAACCTCGACGTCCACATGCGGACGATCGTGCGGACTGTTTCCACCGGTGTGTCGTCCTACGTCAAGCCAGGGACGGGCGAAGTGCTCGCCCGGGCGGGGGTTCGGGCCTCGGGCCCGGGCGGAACTGCCCTCTGGCGGGCATCGTTCGAATCCGTCCGGGTTCTGGTGCTGCCGTGAGGCTGACGATGGTCGCGGCGGCGCTCTGCGCCGCCGCCCTGGCCTCGGCCCAGCGCCAGTACACGGTGACGGTGATCCCCTCGACCACCTTCAGCGGTCAAGCGATCTCGGACACCGGGCTGGCCACAGGCTTTGAGGGCGAGGTCTGGCACCCGGATCTAGGCGTCCAGAGGATTCAATTGCCGCCAGGCATGCCGCAGACGTTCGTCAAGGGGGCGAGCGACGGAGGCATCGTCGCGGGCTACGCCTTCGGCACGGGGGGACGGGCCGGGTACGTTTGGGATCGGCACCGGGGGACGGTGCCGATCCCCGGCCTCGAGCTCACGGAGCTGTACGACGCCTCGGACTCCGGCTACGTGGTCGGAGAGTACTCGGGCCAGCCTGGCGAGCGGAGCTTCCGCTGGTCCGAAGGCGCGGGCCCCGAGCGGCTCCCTGCCCTGCGACCCGGCGACACCGTAGAGGCGAGCCAGGTGAACGAGAAGGGCGAGGCGGCAGGCCGGAGCATGAACAGCGGGCTGAACCGCGAAGACGCCGTCTTCTGGCGCCCCGACCTCACGCCGGTGGCGATGGGGACGCTAGGGACGGACTGGCAGTATGGCACGGCCGACATTTCCAACACCTCGATCGTGGTCGGGTCTTCCACCGGATGGGGGGCTACCCAGGGCTTTGTCTGGGACGAGCAGAACGGGATGCGCAAGCGGATCAGCCCGATCGCCCCGACGCACACCTCGTACGTGTACGGAGTGAACGACGTAGGCTTGCTGGTCGGCGAGGCAAGCGACGGTACCCGGCTCCGAGGCGTGCTCTGGGAACCGGACGGGCAGATGCGCCTCCTCGACGACCTCTTGGCCCCAGGCTACGGCGGCTACCGGGTCACCGCCGGTGGCGACGTCAACAACCTGGGACAGATCCTCGCCTACGCCTATCTGCCCTCGGGCCAGCTCCGCAACGTGGTCCTCAACCCCGTCCCCGAGCCAGGGATGCTCGCCGCCCTCGCCCTGGGCCTGGCCGCCCTCGCGCGGCGGAGGCGCGGACGCTGACGTGAGCCATGGACGCACCGGACTTCGTCAGGCGTGGCACGGGCGAGGCTCTCGCTCGCGCCGGGGAACCGTCGTCCGGCCCGGGCGGCGGGGCGCTCTGGCGGGCGTCCATCGTGCAGTGCTAGGTCCTCGTGAGGCCGCCGCTGTGAGGCGGGCCGCTTTCGCCCTCGCCGCCGCCCCGGCGGCTGGGGCGGCCCCCGGGCAGCCGCTCTTCGCCCTCGAGGCGATCCCCCAGCCCTACCGGTACTTCAAGATCTCCAACAGCGGGGTGTTGCAAGGAGACCGTTTCACCGGGACGTACTGGACTCCAGGGGTCGGGGCCAGGCCGATGCCTCCTCCCTCAGGATACGAGTTTGCGGTAATCAGGGGGGCAAGCCCTTCTGGGCTTGGGGTCGGGGTCGCACAAATCCGCGGCCAAATGAACCGGCCCTTCGTCTTCGACCCGTCCACCGGCGAGAGCCGGGTCTACGGCGAGGGGTTCTTCACCGAGAACTCTTATGGAACCGGGGTGGCGGACGACGGGACCCTGGTCGGGACCCAGAGCCCCTTCATCAGCAACGACCCGGCACGGGCCTGGCGGCTGAGGCCCGGCGGGGAGTTCGAGTGGCTCGAGCAGCTCCGCCCCGGCGACCGCACCGAGGCCCACTTCGTGAACAGCTCCGGCCTCACCGCCGGGATCAGCGTGGACTTCACCGGCGGCTACGACCACCAGGCCGTACTCTGGCAGCCCGACGGCACCCTGGTGGTCGTCCCCCGGTACGACGCGAACCACCAGCTGGACCCACGGGACGTGACCGAGTCCGGCTTCGTCGCGGGGACCGCCGTGGGAGGGGGCACCTGGACGAGCTGGCTCCGCCGGCCCGACGGCTCCATCTTCGTGATCCCCCACCCCGAGCGCCAGGACTACTCGACCGGGGTCCTCGCGCTGAACGAGCGCCTGGAGGCCGTGGGCATCACGGGCAACGGGCGGCGCGAGGTCGGGATGTACTGGAGCGAGGCGACGGGGAGCCGCTACCTGGACGACCTGCTGCTCCCCGGCCTGCAGGCGGACTGGGTGATCGCCAAGGGATGGGACGTCAACGACCGCGGCCAGGTCCTCGCGAACGCGCAGTACCGGGGGGGGCAGTACTTCACCGTGGTCCTCACCCCCGTCCCAGAGCCCGGCCTGCTCGCCGCCCTCGCGCGGCGGAGGCGCGGAGGGGCCTCGGCGGGCTCCGGGCACTTGTAGGCTGGGCCAAGCTGCGTCCTTAACCGTTCGAAAACGGTACCGAGGGCAGCGGACTGATCGTAGCCGTCGGCAGGAAAGGGCCAAAATCACAAAGGCCCGGATGCTCCTTCAGCCCTTCGCCCTGACGCTCTCACCGACCTCAGTTCGTCGGGCGGCTTTGGCGGGGATGTTTCCTATGGGTGGCGAGGACGGTGCGCACGCCTGGTACTTCGCAGATCCGCGCGGGCTCCTGCCGATCCAGGGGCTTCGCAAGAACCGCTCCCTTGCCCGCGCACTGCGGGAGTCCGAGTACGTCCACACCTTCGATCGCGCCTTCGAGAAGGTAGTCAGGGCTTGCCAGCGACCAAGCGAGAACTGGATCACGAGCGAGATCTTGTCCACCTATTGCGAGATTCACGACGAAGGATGGGCGCACAGCAGCGAGGTCTGGCTGGGGGAGCGGCTCGTCGGCGGCGTCTATGGAGCCGCGATCGGGGGGCTCTTCTGCGCCGAGTCCATGTTTCACACCGAGCCTGAGGCGGGCAAGCTCGCTCTCGCTCGCTTGGTGGAGGAGTGCGGGCGGCAAGGCTTCCTGACGATGGACGTACAGACGATGACCCCCCACCTGAGATGGCTCGGTGGGTACCAAGTCTCGCACGAGGAGTACCTCGACCTTGTGCGGAAGGCGGCCGCGGTCTCTACCGAATGGGGCTGGGGCCCCGTTCAAACCTAGCAACTTCGCAAGGAGACGCGCACCGGGTGGGCCCGATGATTGACTGTGTCTTCGGGCGGCACCTGAGGAGTGCAAGATGCGCAAGAAACAGCTAAAGGTCGTCCGTCTCATCGAGCCGGAGATGTGCCTGGAGTGCCGCTTCGCTCAGATGGCGAGCGTCGAAATGAAGGACGGTTCGGTGCAACGTATGGTGCACTGCAAACGGCTGGACTGCGACAATTGGGACTACGCCAGTGCAGAGTCGGCCAAGGGGATCTACTCCGACCCGGCTGCGTGAGCCCGCCACTCGGCAAAGTCCTCCCGCGCACGGGCAAGTTGGGCTGCCCGCCGAACGCCCTTGTCCCGAACGGGTTCTTCAGGCAGCGGGAACAGCCCCCAGTTGATGTTCATGGGGGCAAACTCGCGCTCGGTTGGGTCGGATAGGTGCGCGAGGAGACTCCCCAACGCAGAGGCGCGGGGCGGGGGCTCCACGGAACCGCCTTGGGCTTGGTGGGAGGCCACCAGTCCCGACCAGATACCCATCGCCGCGCTCTCGACATAGCCCTCCACCCCGGTGAGCTGACCGGTCACGAACACGTTCTCCAGCCCGGCGACCCTCAGTTCATGGTCGAGAACCCGGGGTGCGTCCACGTACGTGTTCCGGTGCATGACGCCAAACCGGGCGAATTCTGCCTCGGCGAGTCCCGGAACCATCCTGAAAACCCTCTTCTGCTCGCCCCACTTGAGCCGGTTTTGGCACGCGACGAGGCTGAATAGCGTCTTTTCACGGTTCTCCGGACGAAGTTGGAGCACGGCATAGGGCCGGCGGCCCGTTCGGGGATCGGTCAGGCCCACCGGCTTGAAGTTGCCGAAAGCGAGCGAGCGCTCCCCGCGGTCCGCAATAGCCTCGATCGGCATGCAACCCGCAAAGTAGGGGATCTTCGATGGATCCTCATGGCCCGTGTCCGGAACGCGCACACCGCCCGTCTCGAAGGATCTCAAGGGCACCCGCTCGGCTGCCACGAGCTCACGAACGAACGCCAGGTACTCGTCTTTGTCCATCGGGCAGTTGAGGTAGTCGTCGCCTCCTTTGTCGTATCGGCTCGCGGCGAACGCGATGGATGTATCAATCGAATCCGCGTGGACGGTCGGACTGACGGAGTCGTAGAAGTGAAGGTGCTCCCGACCCGTGGCTACGGCAAGCCACCGCGACACCGGATCCGTACTCAAGGGACCGGTGGCAAGGACCGTGATCCCCGCAGGCTCACGATCCTCGGGACGCCACTCCCATGCTACGACCTCGATCCTTGGGTGTTGGCGGACTTCTTGGGTCACCAACTCACCGAAGGCCTCACGGTCCACCGCGAGGGCCTGTCCCCCCGGCACCTCGCACGCGGCCGCGCTCCTTAAAACGATCGAGCCAAGGCTCGCCATCTCCTCCTTGAGAATCCCTGCCGGGGAATCCAACGCCTTTGATTTGAGGCTGTTGGAACAGACGAGCTCGGCGAAATGTGCCGTGCGGTGAGCGGGGGTGGAGACTTGGGGCCGCATCTCGAAGAGGCGCACGGACACCCCGCGGTTCGCGCAAGCCCACGCACACTCGACCCCGGCGAAGCCCGCGCCGATGACGTGGACGCAGGGCTCAGACAAGCTTGGCGACCACCGCGTCGCCCATCTCGGAAGTGGTCACGAGCTTCGTGTCGTTCTCGAAGATGTCCGCCGTCCGAAGGCGCTCGCACAACGCTGATTCCACCGCGTTCTCGATCCGGTCGGCGTGATCGGCACTGTCCAAGCTGTGCCTCAGCATCATCGCCGCGCTCAGAATCATCGCGAGGGGGTTCGCTCGGCCCTGGCCCGCGATGTCGGGAGCCGATCCATGGACAGGCTCATAAAGACCGAAGGTTCGCGTCCCGGCCGCGGAGCCGAGGCTCGCACTGGGTAGGAGACCGAGCGAGCCGGTCGCCATGCTCGCGATATCGCTTAGGATGTCCCCGAACATGTTCTCGGTGAGGATTACGTCGAACTGGGAAGGGTCGCGGACGATCTGCATCGCGCAGTTGTCCACGAGCAAGTGGCTCAGGCTGACGTCCTGATAGACCCCGGCCGTCTCCTCCACGACCTCGCGCCAGAGCCGACTGGTCTCCAGGACGTTCGCCTTGTCTACGCTTACAATCCGGTTCGACCGTGTACGGGCGATCTGGAAACCGCACTCCGCGATCCTTCGAACCTCGTCCCGTGAATAGACGCAAGTGTCGAAGGCGGTGTTCCCATCGTCCCGCCTGCCCCGAGGTGTGCCGAAATAGATCCCGCCTGTGAGTTCGCGGACCACGACGAGGTCAATGAGGTTGCGCCCGTCCTTGAGCGGGCTGGCATGCACTAGGGCCTCCATGGTCTTGGCCGGTCGCAGGTTTGCAAACAGCCCGAGCTCGCGGCGGAGTGGAAGGAGCGCGCCGACCTCGGGGCGAAGGGTTACGGGTTCGAGCTTGTCCCACCTCGGGCCGCCTACTGCGCCCATGAGCACAGCGTCGCAACGCTTGCACGCCTCCACCGTCTCCTCGGGCAACGGGTGACCGGAAGCGTCGTACGCCGCGCCTCCGACCAAGGCGAACTCGAACTCGATGTCGGCACCCGACGCCTTGAGCACCTTGACGGCCTCGTCCGTGACTTCAGGGCCTATCCCGTCCCCAGGTAGCACGGTCACCTTCCAAGCCATGCGGGGATTATGCCCGAATCCCCCGAATCCTGAGGAACGGACGGTATCCTGACTCACGATGAAGGCCGAATCGGGCTCCTCGGCAATGTTCGTGCAGTGCCAAGGATGCCGCAAGACTTTGTTCGCCACGGAGTTTCTGGCGAGCCACAAGGTCTGCGGAACGTGTGGCCACCACCATCGGCTCACCTGGCGAGAGCGCGTGGACGCGACCTTCGACGCTGACACCTTCTGCGAGTCCGCCTCCACCTTGGTCTCTCACGATCCGCTCAATTTTCCCGAGTACGCGCCCAAATACGGACAGGCGCAAGCCAAGACCGGCTCGATGGACAGCGTAACCATCGGAACGGCGCGCCTGGAAGGATTGCCCGTGAGCGTTGCCGTCTCCGACTTCCACTTCATGGGGGGATCCATGGGCTCGGTGGCAGGCGAGAAGGTAACCCTCGCCCTGGAGGAGGCAGCGAACGCCCGGATCCCGGCGATCGTCTTCTGTGCGAGCGGCGGGGCGAGGATGCAGGAAGGCATCTTGAGCCTGATGCAGATGGCGAAGACGACCGCGGCCGTGGAACGGTGCCAGGAAGCCGGGGTCCCCTTCATCGCAGTCTTTACCGATCCGACGATGGCAGGCGTGCTTGCCAGCTACGCCAGCGTCGCCGACGTGATCCTGAGCGAGCCCAGGGCCCTGGTCGGCTTCGCTGGGCAGCGAGTCGCCAAGCAGGCCGGAGTACACAAGGCACCGAAGGACTTTCAATCGGCAGAGTTCGCCATGCGGTCAGGAATGATAGATCGGATCGTGCCCCGCAAGGATTTGAGGCCCACGCTGGCCACCCTGTGCCGGACTCTGGGCGGACGCTTGCTCCACGGGGCGGCGCATGGCTAAAACCTACAAGGAGTGGATGCAGCCCCTTCGCGAGCTCGAGGAAGGAATCGCCAACCTGGAATCGCTCGCCGCGGGCGAGTCGGGAGACAAGGCGGCGGAGATCGCAGAAACGATCCGGCGCTTTCGCCAGAGGCGCGACAACTACATCGAAACCCTCTTCAGCAGGTTAGGGCCTTGGGAGAGGGTGCTCCTCGCTCGCGCCGAGCAACGACCCTACACGCTCGATTATGTGTCCCGCATCTTCTCCGAGTTTTTGGAGCTCGCGGGAGACCGGGCGGCGGCGGACGACCATGCGATCGTCGGCGGCCCCGCACTCTTCCAAGGACGGCCCGTGATCGCGCTCGGGCACCAAAAGGGGCGGAACTTAACCGAAAGGACGGACAGAAACTATGCGATGGCCAAGCCCGAGGGCTATCGGAAAGCGATCCGACTGTTCCGAATGGCGGAGCGGTTTCGGATGCCGGTACTCACCTTTGTGGACACACCGGCCGCCGATCCAGGTGTGGAGAGCGAGTCGCGCGGGATCAGCGAGGCGATCGCCTCCTCGATGCTAGAGATGGTCCGCTTGACCGTACCGGTGGTGAGCGTGGTGATCGGGGAAGGTGGGAGCGGGGGTGCCTTAGGGATCGCGGTCGCAAACCGAGTCTTGATGCTCGAGCACTCGATTTACAGCGTAATCCCGCCCGAAGGCTGCGCCGCAATCCTCTGGCGTGCCCCAGAGAAAGGACCCCAGGCAGCCGCTGCGCTCCAACTCACGGCACAAACGGCCCTGGAACTGGGCGTCGTCGAGCAAGTCATCCCTGAGCCGTTCGGTGGGGCGCACCGCGACTACGACGAGGCCGCCGCCGGAGTTCGGGACGCGATCGCCCTGCACTTGTCCCAGTTGGATGCGATGTCCCCGGAGAGCCTCAAAGCCGACCGATATGATAAGTTCAGAAGGCTGGGCAGCTTTAGCCATCAAGACCTCGCAGCTGTGTCCGTAACCTCCTGAGGTAGCGGCCACGCCATGACCAAGAGCGCAGCCACCGCTGATCCCAAGGCGAACCCCCCCACCACGTCGCTAGGGAAGTGAACACCGACCGCCACTCGGGAGATCCCCACGAGGACGGCCCATGCCGCGAGCCAACCGGCAATCGAAGTTCGCTTGCCGACCCCGGAAAGGAGCACCGAGACGACCAAGGCGGACACCATCGTGGAGTGGCCACTCGGGAAGCTGCTCGCGCCATAGACGTCTTCGAGTGGTCTCGCGAACGCGAGGTTACTCGGGCGCATCCGATCAAATGCAGGTTCCACCGCGAGCCTGACAAGGCTGGCGGCGACCGCAGAGGCGAGACCCTCCAGGAGTGTCCTGGTCGGAACGCTTCGGAACAGGACCAAAGCAAGGCCGCACGCAAGCACAGATATGATGTCCCGCTCCACCAGCGCGACCGCAAGAACCCAGACCAGGGACCACGCAGCCGCCGCCCACCGGGGCCACCGACGCCACGCCACGACCGCGATCAGACCCGCAAGCGCGATGTGGCCCAGGCCGCTATCGCTCAGCAGCTTCGCGAGGGGGGCGGCCCAAGACTGGCCCCATCCTTCGTGCAGCACTCGGAACACGCGGATGTCGAGCTGCCAGAAATCTCGCATCAAGGCTCGATGTGTACCGTCTTCTCGTTCGAGTACACGGCCAGTCCCGGAGCCGCCCCCTTCGGTTTGCGCACATAGCGCTTCTCGGTGTAGTCCACGGAGACGTAGCTCGAGTGCTTCATGTTGCTGTGCTTGGCCGCGAGCGTGGCCGCAAAGAGGATGTCAGGGGTCTGGACCCTTTGGGGTTGATTGTTCGTGGCCAAGACGACGTGGGATGAGGGGGCCCCACGGACGTGGAACCACAAGTCTCGGGGGCGTGCGACCTTCGAGGTCAGATAGTCGTTCGCCGTGGCGTTCTCTCCCACCATGACCCGCCATCCACCAGGGGAGAGCGACTCGCGGACCGCGTGCCCCTCGAAAGGTCTCTCTTGCTTTTTCTTGGCAGTGCCGGGCGCGTTCACCCAGCGCCGCTGCTCAGCCTCGAGCGCGAGAGCTTCCAGCTCGTCTGCGGACGTTGCCCCTTGGATCCGTACGAGAAACTCACGTGTCTCACGAATCTCGCTCTCGAAGCGAGCGCGCTGCTCCCCGAGCCCCGCTGCCCGCGCCCGAGCCCGTTTCGCCTTGGCAAAGAGCAGGGTCGCGTTCTCGACCACTGTGGAGTCCGGGTCGAGCCGGATTCGCATCTCCAAGCCGTCGAATCCGGGGAGCGCGACTTCGCTCGCGCCCGAAGGAACCTCGTGCTGATAGGCGAGGAGTAGCTCGCCTGCGGCTTGGTGCTCACCGGCTCGCCCGCTCGCCGCCACCGCGTCCTCGATCTGCCGAAGTGCGACCTCACGGGCCATAGTGACCCGTGTCACTTGAGCCAAGAGCCGCCGGCGAATCGCGTCACCCTGCTCCTCGACCCACTCGCTCGCATAGGCCTGCTCCAGAGCCTGCGAGAAAGACTCGCGCGAGACCGCCTCGATCCCGAGCGCGGAGACAGGGAGCGGATAGGCCCCCAGATCGGGCGAGAAGACCGGCGACCAGGCGCGCTCCCTCCAGACCTCGGCGACGTCGGTACCTGCCTCCGCCAGCCTCTTCGCGAAGGGGGGGAGGCAAACCAGGTCGGGCCGCGGCAAGGGCTCGATCGGGAGCGGGAGCGAGCCTGGAACCGGGACGTAGGGCTTCTTCGGCACGACCGGTCGCGACGATTTCCCTGGGCCCAACCATCGGTCGGCCCCCAAGCAGTTCCCGGCCGGGTCCACGAGGATGAGATTGGGCATGCGCCCGTGGAGCTCGGCCACCAACGTGTATCGGCGGCCTTCCTGGTCAAAGCACAGGTCGAGCGTACGATCGTCCCCACGAATTGCGAGCCCCGTGAGGACCGCCCCCTCCAAGTGCGAAAGGATTGCGTTCGCGAGGGGCCCTCTTGGCTTGGGCCCGGAGGGCCTGCGGGAGATCAGATGGGCGCGAGTCCTCCCTGGGGACGCGCAGAGCAAGAACCATCGCTCGGCCTCCGCATAAAGTCCGAGGACGACGGTTCGGGGCTCCGGCTCCCAAACTCGCTCCAGCGCGCTACCGACCAAGCTTTGAGCTTCGTCAGCGACCGCTGCGAGTGAGAGTACGTCGAACGGGGCGCGCACTCGACCAGTTTGGCGCAGTGGGCCGCTAGAATGACGGTGATGCCAAGGGCCGTCGCATGGTACACAGTCTATTGCTGCCTCAACGGACTGCTGAACCTCGCCCTGGCCTGGGGATGCTTCTACTTTCGATCCCACTGGTGGAGCCTCGTGCCGAACTCGATAGACTACGAGGAGGCGGCATGGGCGATCCAGATGATCTCTGTCACGTTCGCCGTGGCTGCGCTCGTTTTCGCCGCCATATCGTTCACCCTTCCTAGCTACGCGGGCCGTCGGAGGTGGGAGGTCCATTTGGTGAACATCGTCCTGGGCGCGGGGAGCGTGATCTTCACGCCCATCTGCCTCCCGCTTCTCCTGGCGTGGTTCCGGCCGGAAGTGCGACGCCACTACGGTGACGAACCCGGTGAAGGCATGGTAACTTGAAGTGACCGATGGCGGGTTTCGAAGAAGTCAAGCCCTCGACCGTGGAGGAGTGGAACAGCGTCCTCCACTGGGTCTACACCCAGTCCGCACCCAGGGAGCCCGCGGCACCGCCGTCCAAGGGGGAGAAGCGGTTCCTCGTGCGAGAGGGGGGCCGGGTGGTGAGCGCGTGCCGAGTGCGCGACTATACGGTGGCTCGGGGCCCGGTGCCGGTGCGGTGTGGGGGCGTTGCCGCCGTCGCGACCCTCATTGAGGATCGAAGATCGAGCCACGGCGCGGACTTGATGGCGGGTCTCCTCGGCGCTATGAGGGAGAACGGCCAACCCTTGAGCGCCCTCTATGCCTTCAAGAACGCCTACTATGCGAGGTTCGGATACGGCCTGAGCGGGTACCAGTGGCAGATCAAGAGCCCGTCCCATCGGCTTCCGAGGCGTGCGAGCGGCATGGAGGTCGCTCGGCTCGATCCCAAAGACTGGAAGAAGCTTCAGGGCTGCTATGCAGAGTTTGCTGCGACGCGCTCGGGGAACCTCGTACGGCGCACAGAGGAGTGGGCTCTTCGCCTCGCCCCGGCCAACGGTGCGATCTACGCGTTGGGCAACCCCGTGCGCGCCTATGCGGTCGTCAAGTTCGACGGGTTCTGGGGCACGGCGGAGGCGAGCGAGGCGGTCTATGCCGACGCGGAAGGCCATGACGCCCTAATCAACCTCTTCCACTCCATGGTGAGCAATCAAGAGGCGATTCGGTGGAACGAACCGCCAGACAGTCGGTTCCTTTCGCACTTTATGGAGCAAGGAATGGAGGCACGCCGCCACGGAATGACGATGTTCCGATTGGTGGATGTGCCCGCCGCGCTCCGACTGCTCCAGCCGGAGGGGAAAGGAACGTTCACCTTGCATGTGGACGACGCCCACGCCCGGTGGAACTGCGGCCCGTGGACGGTTGGCTGGGACAACGGGCGGGTCGAGGTGGCAGCCTCGAACGACGCAGGCCTCAGCCTCTCGGTCGCGACCTTGAGCCAAGCGTACATGGGTTCGCCCTCCTTCTCCCAACTCGTGTCGGACGGCTTCGTCCAGATCAAGGTCCGCAGAGACGCCGAAGCGGCGGCTCGGTTCTTCGGATCGCTGCCTGTCTCCATGCTGGATACGTTCTAGTCCTACCGAGCCTTGGGATTCGCGGCATAATAGTCTCCGCCCGCCTCGCGGGCCCTCCACGGGAGTCTCGTTCGATGCCAAGGATCTGTCAAGTCAGCGGAAAGCGCGCCAACAATGCGAAGCACATTCGCCACCGCCACTCCGGGCAGTGGAAGTTCCGCGCGCCCAAGAAGAACCGACTCCAGCTCCCGAACCTGCAGAAGGTGACGATCCTGACCCCGACCGGTAAGGTCTCGCTCACCGTGGCCACCTCAGTGCTCAAGAGCCCTGAGATGGCCGCCGTACTGAGCGGGCTCAAGCCTATCCCGAAGCACTGGCTGACCAAGCCGACCTACTAAGCCGTCGGTACCTTGGCTCCAGGATACACCGCGAGGGCGGCTTCCAGGGCGTCCATCGCCCGTATCAGCCTGTCCTTCCCCAGGACATAGGCGATCCTCACCTCGTCCCGACCGCTTCCTGTAGTCGCATAGAAGCCCGTCCCTGGGGCGAGCATCACCGTGGCGCCCTCATGGTCGAACTCCTCCAAGAGCCACTGGCAGAACCGGTCGGAGTCGTCAATGGGTAATCGGACCATGGCGTAGAACGCGCCTTCGATCTCCGGGCACACCGCGCCAGAGATCGCTCTTAGTCTCTCGACGAGCAGATCCTTCCGCGAGCGGTACTCGGCTCTGAGGCCTTCGAAATACTCTGGCTTGGTGTCCCGCAGGGCCGCGACCACGCCGAGCTGTTCAAGGGTGGGGGGCGATAGCCGGGCCATCGCGAGTCGGGCCGTCGCATCGTTGAAATCCGCATGGCGGCTCACCAGGAAGCCGACCCGGGCGCCGCAGAGAGAGTATCGCTTGCTCACCGAGTCCACCATGATCCCTGCGTCTCCCAAACCATCAAGCTGGAGGATGGATCGGATTGGCCGTCCGGAAAAGTTGAAGTCGCGATAGACCTCGTCGCTGATAAGCCACAGGTCCTTCGAGGCACAGAGCTCGGCGAGTTCTTCGAGCTGGCGGTCGGCAAAGACCGTGCCGGTAGGATTCCCAGGATTGTTGATCAAGATCGCCCTGGTCCTCGGCGTGATCCTAGCTTCGAACTCCTGCGTCGAGGGAAGGGCGAAATCGTCCTCGATCCTCGTGGGGACTGGGACGACCTTACCGTCGAACCAAGTCGCAAATCCGATGTAATTGGCATAGAAAGGCTCGGGTACGATCACCTCGCTCCCCGGTTCGAGGCACGCGGAGAGGGCGAAGTTCAAGGCTTCGGAGCCGGCGGTGCAGACCAACACTTGCGCGGCATCCACACTGATCCCGATGGAACGGTAGTACGCCGCCATTTCCTCGCGGAGCTCGGCAAGCCCGCTGGCATGGCCGTACTCCAAGGTTTTGAGAGTGGAGCCTCGTACCGCGTCCCAGAAGGCGGGCGGGCTCTCCAGGTCCGGCTGCCCTATGTTGAGATGGAGGATTTCGACCCCCCTCGCCTTGGCGGCGTCGGCAAAGGGCGCAAGCTTGCGGACCGGGGAAGGTGGCATGTTCCTGCCCCGCTGGGAGACGACCGGCATGGCGCCAGTGTACACAAGGCCCGATGGGATCGCCCAGGGACTGGATACAATGAAGACATGTTCCGAACCTTCGCCGCCACCCTCACCGCTCTCGCCGTCGTGTTCCTCATCGGCTGCGCCCCGGAGCCCGAGGCTGCTGCCTCCGGCGAGAACGCCAATGCCGTGAAGTCCACCGGCGCCGCCACGGGAGATGCCAAGCTCCAGGCTGCGGCCTGGCCCACGGACATCGAGATCAGCAAGGACGCCGAGGGCAATGTCGTGTGCCCGGTAATGGGCACGAAGGTCGAGTCCCCCGAGAAAGCGGTTGGGTACCAGGACTACGAGGGGAAGCGGTACTACTTCTGCTGCGACGGGTGTCCTGGCGCGTTCAAGAAGGATCCGGCCAAGTATGTCAAGAAGTAAGGGCACATCCACCCGCGCCGTACACGGCCGGGTCCCCAAGGACAAGACGGTCGGATCGGTCACGTTTCCGATCTATCAGACCGCGACCTTCTCCCAGGACGAGCCCGGAAACCCGCGCGACAGCTTCGGTAGAAAGCTGAGCTACGCCCGAAGCGAGAACCCGACGCGCACGGTGCTCGAAGAAGCCCTGGCCGAGGTCGAGGGCAGCAAGTACGCGCTTGTCTATGCCAGTGGCCTTGCTGCCGTCGCGTGCGTGATGAACTCGCTCAGCACGGGCGACGAGGTCGTGGCCTGCGGCGATCTGTACGGCGGGTGTTTCCGCATGTTCACCAAGGTCTATGCGAACCTGGGGATCCGGTTCACCTTCGTGGATACGACGGATCTCGATCAGCTCCGTGCTGCAATGCGGCCCGGCGTCCGAATGGTATGGCTCGAGTCCCCCTCGAACCCATTGATCCGCATCACCGACCTCAAGTCGGCCTGCGAGATCGGCAAGTCTGCCGGTGCCACGGTGGTCGTGGACAATACGTTCGCAAGCCCGATCCTCCAACGGCCCTTGGAACTCGGGGCCGATGTGGTCCTATATTCGACGACGAAGTACCTCAACGGCCACTCCGACGTGATCGGCGGTGCGCTCACGATGAACGACGACGCGCTCCACTCACGTTTGAAGTTCATCCAGAACGCGTGCGGGCTCGTGCCCGGCCCGCAGGACTGCTGGCTCGTCCTTCGAGGTTTGAAGACCCTTGAGCTCCGCATGCAGCGCCACTGTGACAACGCGGAGGCGGTCGCGAGGCACCTTCAGGCCCATCCCAAGGTCAAGTCCGTCTATTTCCCAGGGCTAGAGGAGCACCCCAACCACGAGGTTGCGTGCATGCAGATGAGGCGTCCGGGAGCGATGCTCTCCCTCGAACTCATGGGCGGCGAGGCCGCGGCTCGAAAGTTCCTATCGTCCTTGGAGCTGTTCACCCTCGCCGAGTCGCTCGGCGGAACGGCCTCACTCGCCAACCATCCCGCGACCATGACCCACGCTAGCGTGGATCCCGAGGTTCGAGAGAAGGTAGGGATCACGATGGGCGTCGTGCGACTCTCCATCGGGATCGAGAACATTGAGGACATTCTTGCCGACCTTGACCAAGCCCTAGAAGCCACGCCCGCGTGAAGGCGACCCGGCTCGGGATTCTCGGACTCGGCACCGTCGGCTCGGGGCTGGTAGATCTACTGGAGAAGGGCGGTGCCAACCTCAGGCACCGACTCGACCACGAGATTCGTGTCACACGCGCCCTCGTCCGCGACGATACGCGCGAGCGCAGGCTTCCTTCCTCGATGGTTACGACCGACCCCGCGCAGGTCATCGAGGCCGACGACGTGGACGTGGTCGTCGAGCTGATGGGAGGTATAGAGCCTGCCCGGAGCTACATCCTCCGGGCCCTGGGAGCAGGGAAGTCGGTGGTTACCGCGAACAAGGCGGTGCTTGCCCGGCACGGGGCCGAGCTCTTGGCCGCGAGCCATGCGTCCGGGAGGCCGATCGGATTCGAAGCGAGCGTCTGCGGGGGGATACCTTTGCTCCGCGCGATCTCGACGGGGTTGATCGCGGACGAGGTGGATCAAATGGTCGGGATCCTGAACGGCACTTCCAACTTCGTCCTGAGCAGGATGCACCAGGACGGGCTCGACTACGCGACGGCCGTCGCACTTGCTCAGGAGCGCGGACTGGCGGAAGCGGACCCGACCCTGGACGTCAACGGCTCCGATGCCGCCCACAAGCTCATATTGCTCGCCGAGATCATGTTCCAGACCGCGGTCGGGCTCGACCAGATCGAGAGGGAAGGGATCGAGGCAATCGAGCCCATTGACATCCAGACCGCCGACAGCTTTGGGTACGTGATCAAGCCGGTAGCGGTCGCAAAGCGAGTCGAGGACGCCCTTGATCTTCGCGTCCACCCCGCCCTCGTGCCATACACCCATGTCCTTGGCCCCGTGAGCGACGAGTACAACGCGGTGCTCCTGCGCGGCGAGGCCACCGGGGAAACCTTGTTCTATGGACGGGGCGCAGGCTCCCTCCCGACCGCGAGCGCCGTGCTCGGAGACATCGTGGAGCTTGTCCGCCACCCCGATTGGCGGATCCCTTGGGATCCTGCGAAGAGCACGAAGGTCCGGCACGTGCCGGGCACGAGCCGGTTCTACCTTCGCTTCCCGGTCCATGATCGTCCTGGCCTCATCGGGAAGGTGGCAACGGCCTTGGGTGAGCACGGCGTCTCGATCACCCATGCCCAGGCACGTCTGGTCGGCGCGGAAGGGGCGGCGGGGAACCTCACGATCCTGACCCACGTTACGAGCGAGCCCGTGATCGCCCAGGTCTTGAGCAAGATCGAGAAGACCGGTGCCGTGCGAGCCCCGGCCCTCTCCCTGCGCATCCTAGACTAGAGGAATCGGTCGGGCGAGAGCTCCGGTTCGTTGCGACCTTCTAAGGAGTCTGCGACCAGCCGCCCTGTAACTGGAGAGAGCGTGATACCGAGCATAGCGTGCCCGGTCGCCACGATGAGGTTCTTTGCTATGGCCGTTCGACCGACGTAGGGCAGGCCGTCGGGGGAACAGGGCCGTAGCCCTGACCATACCGCGGTCGGTTCGGGTGCGGCGGCTGCCAAATACCTTGGGACGGCGTCGGCAATGCCCCGCACGCGCCTCACCGCCACTTTCTCCGGGTCGGTCCCAATCTCCATCGTTCCGCCAAGCCGCACATGGTCTCCTAAAGGGCTCATGGCCACTCTGTCCTCGACGAGGATGGTGGGTCGCGCGACCGTGAGGCCAGAGGCGGGAACATCGAAGCTGTACCCCTTCCCGCCCACCATGGGTAGGCGATGGCCCAGCTCCTGCATCTCCACGCCGGAGCGGGCACCACACGCGAGCACAACGAACTCAGCGTCCCAGGAAGCCCCGCCGATCTTGGCCGCCACTTCCTCCCCGACCAAGCGAAGGCTCACCCGACCCAGGTTCTCCTGCAGGGAGGCTCCCATGTCGCGGAGCCTGTCTAGCATGGCTGACATCATTCGAGTGGGGTCAAGTTGGGCGTCGCCAGGATAGAGGACTCCGCCAAAACACTCGGCCAAGGGCTCGTGCGCACCCAGCTCGTTGCCGCGAAGGACTCGGGCTTCCACACCGAACTTGTTCGCCAGTTCTGCGGCATGGACCTCCTCTTCCAGGCCCGCTCGCGTCCGGGCGAGCATCAGCAGCCCGCTCTCTCTCAAGCCGAGATCAAGGTCCGAAGCTAGCGCGCGATAGAGGCTCAAGCTTTCGGTGGAGAGCCGCGAGAGAACCTCGGCCCCCTCGGCAGCTTTCGTCTTCGTGGCGCACTGGCGGAAGAGCGCCGCCCAGCGAACCATCCTGGGATCGAGGCTCGGCCGCAGGTAGAACGGGCTCTTGGCATCGGCAAGCCATTTGAGGCCCTTGGCTACGATCCCTGGTGCCGCGAGTGGGGTCAGGTGGCTCGGCACGAGCAGGCCCGAGTTCTTCATCGAGCACCCGACGAGGAATGCGCCGGCCTCGAGAACCGAGACCTCGTGCCCGCACAACGCAAGGGAGTACGCGCTCCAGAGGCCCACCGATCCCCCTCCGACGACTGCGACCCTCGCCAATCCTGGCCTAGAACTCCTTGTCCACCGGTGGGGTCGGGCGGACGATCTGCCGCTTTTCCTTGAGCTTGGCCGTGCTCGCGGCATCCCCGACCGACCACCCAAAGGCCATTACCGCGGAAAAGAGCGGCAAGAGTGCGAGGGCGTTGAAGTCGCTACCGGACTGGAGCAATGAGCCAAACGTCCGGAACTGGTCACTGAGCATGCCGGTCAGGAGGATCGAGCCCGCCCAGACGAGGAGCATGGTGAGCCCCTTGGGTACCTCGCCGTTGACGATCTGGCCCAGACCAGGCACGAGGAACGAGAGGACGGGGAGAGCGCGTGCGCTCACGAAGGAGTCGTCCTCAGCGAGGCCGTCCCCGAGGATCTTGGAAGGATCGAGCACCATTTGCAGCGCCAACACGGTCTCGCCATATTTTCGTTCCGCGCTTGCCCGGCTCGGCTCTGCGGCGAGTGCGGCGGCGTAGCTCTCCTTCGCGGCTTGAAGCTTCCTTTGCTTCACTTGCCGATCTCCCATCTCCTCGAGCACCTGCGCGGAGCCCGGTGCAACCTCCAAGGCCCTTTCGAGCATCCTGTCCGACTCTTTGGTATCGCCCCGCACGAGGGCGAGATGGGAGAGGCGAAGCAAGTCGTCGGCCTCGGCGAGTTGCTCCGGGGTCACGGCTGGCGCCGCATTGCCTATACCAGATTCGGGTCGTCTTGGATCGTCCGCCATAGGGTCTCCAGATCGTAGAACTGCCGCTTGTCTTCGAGCATTACATGGAATACGACGTCCCCAAAGTCGTACAGGCACCACCCGTTCGCGCTGGGCCCGGTCTGAGAGCGCAACGCACGCACGCCGCGCTCGCGCAGCTTTTCCTCGACTCGGTCGGCGATAGAGGTCACATGGGTGTCGCTCGTCCCGGTGCAGACAACGAGGATCTCCATGACCGAGGTCTTCTTGCTCACGTCCAGGGTCTCGATGCGTTCCGCCTTCATATCGTCGGCGAACTCGGCGATCAGTTCGGCCTTCTCGGCTGCCGTCATGCTTTCGCGGTTATTGATAGAGGCCTCGCTCACGAATGTAGTCCAACACGGTTGGCGCAACGGAGATCGTACCGGGAGCCGCGCGAACCAGTTGCTCCCTAATCTTAGACGACGAAACGGGCATCTCTGGCATTGGGACCGGATCCACCCTCGCCCGGTCGGCGGGATCCCAGTCCTCCACTAGGCTCTTCACGTCCTGGCCGTCCCGAACCGCCACCGCGAGGCGAGCCAATCGCAGGATGCGGTGGGGCTCCCTCCAGTCCATGAAGCCTCTCAGGGCGTCCGCACCCATGATCAGCCAATAGTCCGCGGGCCGGACCATGCAGAGGTCCTCTAGGGTGTCCACCGTGTAGGAGAACCCGCTCCGTTGCGCCTCGATGTCGCACACCGCGATCCCCGTCTCGCCCGCCGCCGCCAACGAGCACATTCGCAACCGGTCGCGAGCCGAGGCACAAGGGGGATGCTCCTTGTTCGGGTTCCGTGACGCAGGGACGAGCAAAACCTCGTCGAGCGACAAGGCACTTCGGGCAGCATGGGCGAGGGCGATGTGACCGTTGTGAGGGGGGTCGAACGTGCCTCCCAGGATCCCCGTTCTCATCGTTCCCAGTCCTCGAACTCGAACTCGAACTCGCCGATTTTCACCGTATCGTCTTGCTGGGCCCCTGCATCACGGAGGGCCGAGATCAATCCCATTCTTTCTAGTTTGCGGTGGAGGTACCTCACCGCTTCCATATTCGCTAGGTTCGTCATCTTGACCGCCCGCTCCACGCCTTTGCCCAGGACGACAAAGCCGTCCTCGTCCTGCTCGATGACCCAAGTGTCCATCGTGCGCACCGGGGTCTGGACGAGCCGCACCGGAGGTTGTTCTTCCGTGTCCGCCTCTGCTTCCTGCAGCTGGGAGGCGATTTCGCGAAGGAGGGGCGGGAGTCCTTGACCCGAAGCTCCGGAGACGAGGAAGCAGGGAAGTCCTTCCTGTTCGAAGGGCGCGGCCCGAGCCGACACGTCCTCGGCAGAGCCTAGATCCACCTTGTTGAGGGCTATGATCCGCCTTCTCGAACCTAGCTCCGGCGAATAGGAGCGAAGCTCCGCCTCGACCGTTCGAAAGTTCTCCATCGGTTCGGACTCGTCCACAGGGAAGAGGTCCACGACGTGGACGAGTACAAGGGTCCGTTGGACGTGCTTGAGGAACTGGTGCCCGAGGCCGTGACCCTCGCTCGCTCCTTCGATCAAGCCAGGGAGATCGGCCATGACGAACCGTTGGTCGTCCACCGCCACGACACCCAGGTTCGGCGTGATCGTGGTGAAGGGATACGAGGCGATCTTGGGCTTGGCCGCGCTCACCGCCGCCAGCAAAGTGCTCTTGCCCGCGTTGGGGAGCCCCACCAAACCGACGGAAGCGATCAGTTGAAGCTCTAGATGGATCTCGAGCTCTTCACCGGGCTCACCTTGCTCAGCGAAGGTCGGTGCCTGTCGAACACTGGTGGTGAAGTGGAGGTTGCCGCGGCCGCCCCTTCCCCCCCTCGCCACGACCAGCGCGGATCCGTCCTCGGCGAGGTCTCCCAGCAATTCGCCCTCCATGGTCTTCACGAGGGTGCCGACCGGCACCTCGACCCGTTCGCTATGGCCATCGGCCCCCCTCTTGTTCTGCTTGGCGTTTCCTCCGTCCCCCGCGAAGACGGTCCTTCGGAACCGAAAGTCCAACAGGGTTCGCAGACCTCTCGCTGCTACGAGGACCACGTCCCCACCACGGCCACCATCGGCCCCGTTCGGCCCACCTCGAGGCACGTGCTTCTCACGGTGGAACGTGGCCGAGCCGTTTCCCCCTCTGCCTGACCGAACCGTCAGCGTAACCTCGTCAATGAACGTACTCATGGTGGGCTCTCCTCCGGGAACATTCCAGGGATCGGTCGTACGACGATGAGGCGATCTGCCAGGGACACGCTCTCGACAAACTCTCGGATCGCGGGTACGAGCACCCCGCTCACCTGCCAGAGGTCGTGGGCAGGAGTGTGAAAGACCCGCTCAAACTCGCCTAAGGGGCGACCTTGGGGGTCCACGACCGTGCACCCTACCAACTCGCGCTCCAAGTACTCGCCTTCGCCGGTCTCGGGCCGCTCGCCTGCGGGCACGCAGACGTACTCCCATTTGAGGGCATCGGCAGCTTCCCGTGTGTCCACTCCTTCCAAGACCAATCGCGCCTGCCCCGCGTGAAAGGACGCCGAAACGATCGTCACGGGCGCTCCACGAAGCAACACGGACTTTCCAGCCGCAAAACGGGAAGGGAAGTCGGTCATGGTTTCGACGCGGACGGCGCCGCGAGTCCCGTGAGCCCCCACGATCCGGCCGATCCGAAGCTCGGACTCGTGGGTCATCAGCCTAGTCGGAATCTATCTTGACGTAGGTACGGATCTTAGCTTTGGCGCCCGCGGCCGAGACCACCTGGCGGATGCAGTTCACGACCCGACCGTTCTTTCCAATCACCCGGCCTACGTCGTCAGGGTCGCACTCGACGTGGAAGACGGCCGCGCCACGGTCGTCCTCTTCCTCGACCTTGATCGCCTTGGGATTGTCCACAACGGACTCCACGAGCTTCTGTACCAGGGGCTTCAAGCTCACGACTGACCCTCGTCAGGCTCCGAAGCCGCGACCACCTCTTCCACGACGGGCTCCGCGACCACTTCCTCCACCGGCTCGCTCCCTGCTGCTTCCACCACGGGCTCGGCAGCGGCCTCTACCACAGGGGCTTCCGCCGGCGGCGCCGGGGCTGCTTCGGACTTCGGCTCGGGCGCGACCTCGGTCACGACCGACTTGCGGCTCATGGCCGACGTCCGCTTGTCGAGGAACTTGAAGTTCGCCTTTGCCTTGGGCCGCTGCTCGAAGAACTGCTCCAGAACCCCCTCCTTCTTCATGATCACGGCGACGGTCTCGGTCGGCTGGGCGCCTTCCAAGAGCCAGTGCAGGGCACGTTCGCCCTTGAGCTCGATGAGCTTGGGTTGGGTAACCGGATTGTAGGTACCGATCTGCTCGATGAAGCTACCGTCCCTGGAGGCGGTGCTGCGGGCAACGACGATGCGATAGAAGGGGCGGTGTCGGTTGCCCATCCTTCGCAGGCGAATCTTGACCATGGTTGTTCTCTAGGTTTACCGGCGGCGGAACCGCTTCGTGCGCTTGCCCAAAAGGGACATTTGCTTCATCGTCTTGCGCATCTGGTAGAGCTGTTCGACCAACCGATTGACCTCTTCAGGGCTCCTACCAGACCCGCGTGCGATCCGCTTCCGTCGTGAGCCATTGAGTATATCCGGGTTCGCACGCTCCTCGGGGGTCATACTGAGGACCATCGCCGCAAGATGGTCGAGCTTGCGGTCGTCAATCTGATCCATCGCCTCCTCCGGGATCGCCCCGGCCAGACCCGGAACCATCCCCATGACCTTCTTGAGAGGGCCCATCTTGCGCACCATCCGCATTTGCTCCAAGAAGTCGTTGAAGTCCAGCTTGCCGCTCTTGAACTTCGCCTCCATCGCGGCCGTGTCCGCGTCGGCGGCAGCCTCCTCGGCCTTCTCGATGATGCCCAGCACGTCGCCCATTCCGAGGATTCGACCCGCCATCCTCTCGGAAGAGAACCGCTCCAGAGCGTCGGTCGCCTCCCCCGTTCCCACGTACCGAACCGGAACGCCGGTCACCGCGCGCACGCTTAGGACTGCGCCACCTCGCGCGTCCCCGTCCAGCTTCGTGATCACGACCCCGGTGAGGCCCAAGCGGTCTTGGAAGGCCTGGGCGACGTTCACCGATTCCTGCCCGATCGTGGCATCGAGAACGAGAAGTCGCTCGTGGGAGCCGACCGCCTTCTCGATCGCAGCGAGCTCGTTCATCAGCTCGGCGTCCATCGCCAGTCGCCCCGCGGTGTCCACGATCAAGACGTCGCAAAAGAGGTGGCGGGCTCGCTGAATCGCCTCCTTTGCAACGTCCACGGGCGAACCTTGCCCCGTGTGGACGGGCACCCCCACCTGCTCGCCCAAGACCTGGAGCTGGTGGACGGCGGCGGGCCTCTGGAGGTCGCATGCGGCCATCATGGGCTTCTTGCCGTCCTTGACCAGCCACCGGGCCAGCTTGGCGCAGGTGGTCGTCTTGCCCGAACCCTGAAGCCCGGCCATGAGGACCACGGTGGGGGGCGCGGGAGCCCAGTGGAACGGGACGTCCTCCCCGAGAAGCTCCACGATTTCGTCCCGAACGATCCTGACGAGGGTCTGATCGGCCGTGAGGCTCCCGAAGAGGTTCTCGCCCACCGCCTTCTCCTTGATCCGGGCCAAGAAGTCCTTGGCGACGCCGTAGTTCACGTCCGCCTCGAGGACGGCAACGCGAACCTCCCGCAGGGCGTTGTTCACGTCGTCTTCCGAGAGGCGCCCTTGCCGCCGAAGGCTCGAAAAGACCCCAGTCAGCCTCCGAGTGAGTCTATCGAGCATCCGTGGCCCCCAGTCTACCGACGACCGGTACTAACGGCCCCCTCATGAGTCCCGCAAAAAACGCCGAGAATGCCAACGCCGTCCAACTCTGTAGGAAGACTTTTATGAACCAGGATCCATCTGCGCAAACGAGCCCAGGCTTGGGGATCACGCTCGGCGTGTTGGCGATCGCCGCCACCGTCGGCATTTTCCTCCTCACGCGCCGGAAGCAGGACGGAACGAGCGTCTTCGAGGATGTCGTGGGGGCCTGCGAGCGCGCTGCCGAGCGTCTCGAACGCTCGCTCTTGGCCGAGTCAGCATAGTCTCTAATGCCGGGAGGGCACGGCGGGCTCTTAGCCCACCGCACTTTCTGATAATCGTTATTATGTGATTATTCGTTCCCGTTGTTGGACTGCGGCGTTAGGTAGGCCTTCTCCATCCGGAGCGGAGCGGTGTACTCCTTCTCCCCCACCTGAAGCACCACGGTGTAGTCCCCTGTGCCCGACATCCGGTTGCGGGGCGGCCGGAAGTCCACTCGGTTGAGGCCAGCCTCGCCGGTTCCGTTCAGCGTTCCCATCACTTGGCCCGCGGAGTTCTTCACCAAGACCTTGACCGCCTCGCTCGTCTGGCTCTTGAGCCAGTAGAAAATTTGCGTTCCGGGCTGCGTGTTTTCCGCTCCGAACTCCTCGCCGCTCGGGAACCACCTTCCTGGGACGCGCCCGAGGTCGAGGATGTCCTGGGGTCTTAGGAGGACGACGTCCTTCTCCCGCTCGGTCACCGAGAGGGCTTCCAGGGCACTGACGTTGATCGTCCATACGCTCCGCCCGTGCGTCCCGATGATCGCGTCCAGTTCCCTTGGATGGATCACGATGTCGTCGGTGCGAACGTTCGGCCACGCCCCGGCCTCGAACTTCACCCAGTTCTCGCCGCGGTCGAGGGAAACAAACATCCCGACCTCGGTTCCCGCCATGAGGAAGTCCGGGTTCACCGTCCCTTCTGTGACCACGTAGACGGAAGCCTGAGGCAGACCCTTGGTAATCGCCTTCCAGGTCTGGCCGAAGTCCTCCGTTACGTAGAGATACGGCTTGGGATCGCCGTTCCGGTGACCGTCAAAACTCGCATAACACCTGCCTGGGCTGTACTTGCTGGGTCGAACACGGCTCACCCAGGTGAAGCGAGGCACATCAGGCACGTGCGAGGTCACGTTGTCCCACCCGGCGCCGTCGTTCTGCGTGACGTGAACGAGGCCATCGTCGGTACCGACCCAGATCGTGCCGGGCCTCATGGGCGACTCCCCGATCGTAATGATCGTGCAGTGGTTCTCGGCTCCGGTCTGCTGGTCGCCTTGCGGCGGCTTCTGCTTGTCCGGGTTGTCTGTCGTTAGGTCAGGGCTGATCGCGCGCCAGGTATCCCCGCGATCCACCGACTTGAAGAGCTTGTTGCCCCCGATGTAGACCGTTCGCGGGTTGTGCGGCGAGAGGACGATCGGGGTGGACCAGTTGAACCGGTACCGGGTGCCTTCCGGCTCGCCTGGGATCCGTTGCGGGTTGGGGCGAATCGAACGCCCTTGTCCTGTTTCCTGGTCCACCCGTTGGGCGGCACCGCCTTGGCTCTCGGCGTAGGCCGTGCGCCAGTCCGTCGGGTCAACCTGCATGTGGAACCCGTCCCCCCCGGAGACGAACTCCCAGTGGATCGAACCGGTCGCGCCTTGCCGGGTCTGGGTTGGGCCGGCCCATGATCCGTTGTCCTGAAGCCCGCCATAGACCCAATAGGGCTTGCGGTAGTCATAGGCGACGCCATAGAACTGCCCCACCGCCATATTGTCAATCACGTTCCAGGTCACACCCTTGTTCCGAGAGAGCCCGAGGGCGCCGTCGTTTCCGATCAAGAGGTAGTTGCTGTCCTTGGGGTCGATCCAGGCCGCGTGGTGGTCGCTGTGCAGGGGGATGTTCATCTGTCGGAACGACTTCCCTCCGTCCGTGCTCAAGTGGAGGCCGACCCCCAGTACATAGACCCGGTCGGGGTCGTTGGGATCCACTCGAATGCAGCTGAAGTAGAACGGCCGTGGGTTGAGGGTGTTCACTTGTGCCCACGACTCGCCGCCGTCCGTGCTTTTGTAGACGCCGCTCTTCCCTTGGTCGGCTTGAACGATCGAGTACCAGATCTTGGGGTTCTTCGCGTGGACGGCCAGGCCGATTCGGCCCAGCTCCATGTCGGGCAGTCCCTTGGTGATCTTCTTCCAGGTCTTGCCTGCGTCGGTGCTCTTCCAGAGGGCAGACCCCTTCCCTCTCGAAACGAAGTCGTAGGCCCACCGTTGTCGTTGCCAGCTGGAGCAGAGCACGACGTTCGGGTTCTTCGGGTCCATCACGAGGTCAATGATTCCGGAGTTGTCGCCGGTGTCCAGCGTCTTCGTCCACGTCTCCCCGCCGTCCTCGGTCCGGAAGAGCCCCCGCTCCCCGCCGGTCGCCCAGAGCGGACCGAGCGCCCCGACCAGGACGATCTTCTCGTTCTTCGGGTTGATGAGGACCTTGGAGATGTGGCGCGACTCCTCGAGGCCCTTGAACTTCCAAGTCTTCCCTGCGTCCTCAGTCATGTAGACCCCGCCGCCCCAAAGCGTGGAGTTACGGCTGCTGGGCTCACCGGTGCCGACCCAGAGCACGTCTGGGTTCGACTGGCTCACCGCAAGGCCTCCAATGCTCATGTAGGGGTTCTTGTCAAAAATGGGAGTCATCACGGTGCCCCCACTGTCCGTGCGGTAGACACCGCCTCCGGCAAAACCCACATAGAAGATTCGTGGTTCCTTCTCATAGACCGCGAGATCCATGATCCGGCCACCCATGGTCGAGGGCCCCAACTCGCGGGGTACGAGCTTGCCGAGCATCTGCCCGACCGGGCCGGAGTTGTCTTGTGCCGACGCAAAAACGGCCGCCACAGCGGCCAGCGATACGAAGAACGTCCTCATAGACTCGGAACCTTGTACCCGAAAAATACTTGGGACGGTTCCCGCTCTAAGAATTAGTTTCGACGAAGCACCGACTGCAGCTGGGGGAGGATCGCCTTGGCCCAGACCTCGTAGCCGCCCTCCGAGAGGTGGAGGAGGTCGGGCATGAGGAGCGCCTTGAGCTTGCCGTCGGGTCGAACGAACGGGTAGCCCGTGTCAGCAAAGAAGACTTCCGTTCCGTCGGCCCGTGCTCGGAAGGATTCCGTGGCCTGGGCGACCGCCACTCGCAGCTGATCGTCCGCGCTCTCGCCTCGAGGGAGGATTCCCAAGAGCAGAACGCGGGTGCTCGGCGATCCCTTCACGATGGCATCGCACACCGCTCGCACGCCCTGGGCGGTCTGCGCAGGGTTGCTCGAAGCATGGCCCAGGTTGTTCGTACCGATCATCAGGACGACGACCTTGGGCTTGGCCGCGATCAGCTCACCGTGCGCGAGTCGCCAAAGGACGTGCTCGGTCCGGTCTCCGCTGAATCCGAAGTTCGCCGACTTCAGGGGGGCGAAAGATTTGTCCCAAGCCTGCTTTCCCGCTCCTTCCCAGCCCTGAGTGATGGAATCGCCCAAGAACGCGACGTCGAACCCACCTTTTTTCGTGGTTTCGACGCAGGCGGCGTGGCGCTCCGCCCACCATGCTTCCGAGTTCCGATCCACGGGCTGGAGTGCGGCGACCTGCATTGCGGTGATTGCGGCGAAGAGGACCATGTCGCGAGTCTAGCATCACGCTGGATCTCGGCGTGCTTCGATGCGCCCAAGGCGGGCCGCCCAGAGCGACGACACCAGGCCCGCCACACACCCCGAGAACGTGATCGCGAGCCGTACGCCCGTGACGGCGGCGATTGCGGCGGCCACCAAGCCCCCAGCGATCTCGCCGAGCCCATGTGCCTGACCGCTCATGGAGAGCATCGTCGCCCGCACGCTCGGCTCGGATTGGTCGTTCACCCAGGCGGCGCGGACGGGCTCCATCGCACGCCGCGCCGCCTTCGCCAGCAGATAGAGCACCACGGCCCCCCAGAACGAGCCGACCCAGACGAACGCGACGATCCCGGCGCCGACGATCGCGTTCAGAACCGTCATCACCGGGGCATAGGCCACGCCTCGTCGTTCGAAGCGCCGCTCCAAGATCCAGAGCACGACCCAGGTCAAACCCATGGACAGGCTGGCGAGAAGCGCGAACCATCCTGCGGGACCGAGCGCGCCAAGGCTCGGGATCGAGAACATCGTCTCCAAGTGGTTCACCCAGAGGCGGTCGAAACCTTCGCTCGCCACCCCGGAGACAAAGATGAGTACCAAGATTCCCGGCAAGAGCGCGGAGCGTCGCACGAGGGTCAACCCGTCCCCCGCAGTACTGATCATGCCCTGCCACCCCTTCGCCCTCCCTCCGGTGGCTGCAGCGAAGCCCGTCTCCGGTAAGACGAGTGCGAGCCAGATCCCCAAGAGCAAGAACAAGGCCCCGCTCGCGATGGGCGCGTGGCGAAGGTCGGCCCGCCCGACCAAGACTCCCGCCCATGCGCCAAGGATCGCCCCAATCTGGTTCGCCCGGCTCCCGGCGACGTAGGTGGCAGGGACCTCGTGCTCGCGCCCTTCGTGTACCAGCTCGTCCGCGACCCAGGCTTCCTTCGCACCGCTGAGAAACGTCTCGCCCAGACCCCACGCGGCCATGCCGAGGATCATGACTGGCCACGTTGGGACCAATCCTTGAACCGCAAAGGCCAAACCGAGGATCAGGTACCCGATCACGATGGAGAGCTTCCGCGAATAGACGTCGGCGACCACGCCGGTCGGGATCTCGCACAAGAATATCGCGGCCTCGCCCACCGAGCCTAAGAGCACTTGCTGGGCCCCGCTTAGCGCGGCAACCTTGATCTGGAAGTAGAGGGCGAGGGTCCAGAACATCGAAAAGGCCACGCCCTGGACAAAGGACATGGCCTGGTACAGCCGTGTTGTTCGCGAGCTACCGATCCGCGATGTTTACCAGTTCCGCTTTAGTCTTTGGCGACTACGGTCTCTGGAATCTCGAACTTGTCGCCTGCTGCGATCTCTAGCTTCTTGATCGTGCCCGCCTTGAGCTCGATGGCGTACATCGCCTTGCCCTTGCTCGAGTAGTCGCTGGTCTCATCGAGCGCCCGCATCGAGTAGGTGTTCAAGACGACCCCTTTGGCGTCACAATAGGCGATATCGAGCGGCACGAGGGTGTTCCTCATCCAGAAGGAGAGCGGCTGGGCGACCTTGAACACGAAGATCATCCCCTCCTCAGGCTTGAAGTCTCCGTCTTGGAGGAACATCATCCCTTCCGCCCGCTTGGCGTCGGTGTCCATCACCCACATCTTGATCACGGTCTCGTCGAACTTGACGTCCGCCACTTCCAGGTCGTCGAGTTGAAATGACCGGTACTCGATCTTTCGGTGCTGGTTCTTGGGCTGCTGTTGGGTGCCGGTCGTTTGACCTCCTGCCTGACCTCCCGAGTCCTGCAAGCTCGTCTGCCCGGTGTCGGCTCGCGGCTTGTCCGTCTGGGCGGTTCCGGTCGCGGCATTGCCCTGCCCGCACCCTGCGAGAGCGATCATCAAGAGGATTGCATTCATCGTTTCGTACCTCGGCATCTTGCCTACTGGATTTAGACGCATCACGACCCCCCTAGGGTACTTCCTGCGGGACGAAGGAGTCCCATTGGGCCTCGAACTGCGAGATCTCGCCGTCCAGGGCCAACGTGGTCCCGATCAGGTCCAAGCCAGACTCCAATTGGCGCTTCGTGGCGGCGGCGATTTCGAAACGAATGTGGCCGTCTCCTAGGGTGACGGTTTGGTTGGGCAGGTCAATGGTGACTTCTGCACCGCTCCCTGCTCGAACGAGCATGGCGTGGTTGGCCTTAGGTAGCTCGATGAGAAGCAGGCCGCAGTTGGTCGAGTTGCTGCGGAAAATATCGGAGAAGCCGCTCTCGTCCGGCGTTTTCTTCGCGATCACGGCCACGAACCCGGCCTGCTGAATGGCCCAGACCGCGTGCTCTCGCGAGGAGCCGCAGCCAAAGTTCGAGCCGGTCACAAGGACGGTCGCTCCCTGCGCCGAGGGCTCGTCCAGCGGGAAGCCCTCGCCTCGCACATCGTGAAAGAGCAGTTCTCCGTATCCAGAGCGGCTCACTCGGCTCAGAAACCGGGCCGGGATGATCCGGTCGGTGTCGAGTTGGTCGGCGTCATAGACCACGATCCTGCCCGTGTGCTTCCGGAACCCTTCCACACATGGATTCTATCCGATGCGGCCAGTTCCCACCCTGAACGAACCGGAAACGGCAACCGCGAACGAACCGCAGGTCGCAGGATGCCGTCCCGATCCGAGCCCCTTATCTGCGGAGCATCTGCTTCAGCTCGGAGACGATGCCGGCGTATTGTACGGCGACCTCCTCCGTGATGATGCCCGCCTTGACGTACCGGACGAGCCCCTGGTTCATCGTCTGCATGCCCCAGAAGCCGCCCTCGTTCATCAGGTGGTAGATATCGCCGAAGTGGCCGTCCTCGATCGCCTTGCTCACCGTGGGGGTACAGATCAAGATCTCGGGGACGACGACGCGGCCCTTTCCGTCGGCACGTGGCACGAGCTTCTGGGCGATGACGGCCCGTAGCGAGTTCGCCAGACGTTGGCAGAGGTGCACCTTCTCGTGCGGCGGGAACATGTTGATAATACGGTCCAGGGTCTCGTATGCGGACGCGGTGTGGACGGTCGAGAACACGAGGTGCCCCGTCTCACCCGCTTGGAGCGCGGTGTGCCTGGTGATGGTGTCGCGCATGTCGCCGATGAGGATCACGTCGGGCGCCTCACGGACCACGGCACGGAGCGCAGGCATGAAGTCCTCGGTGTCGAGACCGACCTCTCGCTGGCTGAGATAACTGTTCTTGTCGAAGTGCTCGATCTCGAGCGGGTCCTCGATGGTGACGATGTGGCACCGTCGCTCCTCATTGATGATGTCCAGGAGCGCGGCGAGGGTCGTCGTCTTTCCGGAGCCGGTGGGGCCCGTGCAAAGGATGAGTCCTTGTCGGTGCCGGGTCTGCTCGCTGAGCACGGTGGGCAGGCCGAGTTCTTCCAGGGTGCGGATCCTGGACGGGATGATCCTCATCACGGCCGCGGGCCCGCCTCTCTGCCGATAGACGTTGGTTCGGACGCGGCACTTGTCCTCGAGGGCGAAGGCGAGGTCCATCTCGTTCGTCTCTTCGAAGACCCGTTTCTGCCGCTCGCTCATGACGCTGTGGAGCAATCGCACAACGTCCTCCTCCTTGAGCACCGGCCACTCTCCGGGGAGGTCTTGGATGAAGCTGTCCTTCTTCATCCTCGGCTTGGATCCGACCTTGAGCATCACGTCGGAGGCCACGATGTCGTATCCGAGCTGAATGAGGTCGGTGATCTTCAGGGTTGCGAGGTCGGCCATGTCTTCCTTGAGGTTCTATCGCCGGGTTCGGCGAGCGAGCACGGAGTATACCAAGGCACCGGCGGCAAGTCCGGCGGTACCGAGAAGTATCCAGACGAGCGTGGGGATTCCCACCTCCACGGGAGCGACCGGGTTCTCGGGCAAGTTCTCATCGTTGCGGTAGGGGACGCGGACCCCTTCGAGAGAATCAGTCTGGAGGCTGATCCTGATCTCGACACCAGGCGGATCCTCGCTCGCTGCGGCACGCATCCACACCCTGCGGTCCTTATACTCCTTGAGCGACAGCTCTGCGACCGGCTTCTCGCCATCGAGGACGATTGCCAGGTTCTTGATCGGAGGTTCGCCCTTCGGGTCGCAGAACGCTTGGACCAGGCTCGTGAGGTCAACGGTCCCCTTGGCCCGGTCCACCACGTGGTCGGTCGCAAAGTAGGCACGGGCGATCTTGGTGCCGCGAGGGCCGGGGACGGCGATCCTCTCCGCCTCCAACCCTCGCGGCGGCGATCCCACCCGCTCGCCGAGGGCACGGGCGGCCGCGGCGAGCCTCTCGGGCTCGACGAGCGGGTCTCGCGCCCTCGCCTCGATGATGTCCGCGGTCGTCGGGTGCTCCCGGACGTTGAGGATCAGGTCGGGAGCGACCAGGGCCGGGTCGGTCTCGATCCCGAAGGCCAGCCAAGGGATCAAGATCGTAGTCGCAAGGGCCGCCGCTCGCACTCCACGCAGGTTACCTGCAGGATCGAGCACAAAAGTCCCCTTTCCGGTAACGTCTGCGGGACTCAGCGCGTCTTGACACTCTAATGGGCGGCGGTGCTACAATCGCCGGCTCGGAGCGGAATGCAGGAATTCGAACTGGAGTCCGGTGGCGGATACATATTGACGCCAGACGGCTATGCCCGTCTGAAGGACGAGCTGGAGCACTTGACCAAGGTCAAGCGAGCCGAGATCGCCGAGCGCATTCGTGAAAGCATTGACCACGGCGAGTTCAGCGAGGACAACAGTGAACTGGACGAGGTCAAGCAGGAACAGGCCTTCATCGAGAATCGCATCAGCGACCTCAAGACGATCCTTTCCAACTCTGAGATCATGGATCCGAGCGAGATCTCGACGAAGGAGGTCGGCTTGGGCAGCAAGGTGACGGTGAAGGACGTGGCTTCTGGTGTCCAGTTCAACTTGCGGATCGTTGCAAGCGTCGAGGCCGACCCCGACAACGACCTGATCAGCGAGGAGTCGCCCATGGGCCAAGCCCTCGTGGGCCACGCGAAAGGGGACGTTGCTCGGTTCGAGGCGCCCGCAGGCGTGTTGAACTACGAGATCATCAAGATCTCTCGCTAACCGGCCCAAAAGGGGTCGAACCGACCCCTCCGTCTGCGGTACCATCCAGGCATCCCCATGGACTGCGCGGTGCGGAGCCGTATGTCCTGGTGGCACGAGGAACCACATGGCAGATAAGCATCAGTCCGCCACCATCCCGGTACCCAAGCTGGGACGGGGGCCCAAGGCTTTCTACCGCGACGTAGTGCGGGAGATGAAGCACGTCAGCTGGCCCACCAGCCGCGACACGACGCGCCTGACGGGCGTGGTCTTCGCGGTCTGCCTCATGGTAGCCGGCCTGCTCTACTTGCTCTCCCTCTTCTTCGAGCAGGTCCTGAAGATCTTTGTCACGGGGGGTTCGTAGGCCGTGGCAAGGGCTTGGTACGCCGTTCACACCCTGTCGGGCCATGAGAACAAGGTTCGATCGTTGCTCACCCGAAGGGCCGAGATCGAGGGGGCATGGGGCGAGGACATCTTTGAGATCCTTATCCCGACCGAGCAGGAGATGAGCTCGCGGGCAGGTAAGCGCGTGCTCGTGGACCGCAAGGTGTTTCCTGGCTACATCCTCGTTCAGATGAACCTGACAGACGAGACCTACAAGATCGTCAAGGGCACGTCCGGCATCACAGGCTTTGTCCAGAGCGGCAACCGACCCGTGCCCCTCGAAGAGTACGAGGTCAAGCGGATCATGTCGAACATCGAGGAGTCGCAAGTGGCGCCCAAGGTCGCGTTCGGCAAGAACGACGTGGTCCGAGTCATCGAAGGGCCCTTTATTGACTACACCGGCAAGATCGAGGAGATCCACCCTGAGCACGAGAAGGTCAAGGTGCTCATCTCCATCTTTGGACGCGATACCCCGGTCGAGCTCGAGTTCTTAGCAGTAGAGAAACTGTAGGCGATGGGACAGGCCGAGGCCGTTCCCGCTCGTTGGGAGTTCCTTCCCCGCGACGCCTCGGCCGAGGCGGTCCTTTGCCGCGAACTCGGGATTCCCACGATCGTGGCCGCGACCTTGGTGACCCGGGGGGTCACGGAACCCGAAGCTGCCCACCGGTTCTTGCACCCATGCCTCGACCAGCTTCACTCTCCGTGGCTCCTTCCCGACATTCGCGAGGCAGTGTCCGTGCTGGCATGGGCGCGCGAGAACAAGGCACCGATCTTTGTCCACGGGGACTACGATGTGGACGGCGTGACGAGCACTTCCCTCTTCACGCGCTTCCTCCGGAAGATCGGCTGTGAGGTCCGCCCGCACGTCCCGCACCGAGTGACGGAAGGCTACGGCATCCACATGGACTCGATCAAGGCGGCCCACGCCGCAGGCGCCCAGGTCATGCTCACCTGCGACTGCGGCTCGGGAGCCTACGAGCCGATCCGAGCCGCGAGGGAGCTTGGGATGAAGGTGGTCGTGACCGACCACCACCAGGTGGACCACTCGCTCCCCGACGCTCACGCAGTGGTGAACCCACAGCGCGAGGGCCACAACTACCCATGGAAGGAGCTGGCAGGGGTCGGGGTCGCGCTCAAGGTCGGGGCTGCCTTGGCGGAGGAGATCGGTGCCCCCGTGGACAAGTACTACCGCGCCTACATGGACTTCGCCGCCCTCGGCACGATCGCCGACCTTATGCCCCTCACCGATGAGAACCGCGTCATCGCCTCGATCGGCCTTGCGAGGATGCTCGATCCACAAAAGGCGGGGCTTCGCGCACTCAAGGAGGTCGCGCGCCTAGGCATCAAGGAGGCGGTCACCGCCCGACACGTCGGTTTTGTGCTCGGGCCGCGGATCAATGCTGCGGGACGGATTGACGACCCGACCGTAGCGCTCAAGCTATTGACCTCGGAGTGTACGGAAGAGTGTACGATGCTCGCCGCACACTTGGACGAGGTGAACGAGCGCCGCAAGGACGAGCAACGCGACGCCGTCCAGCAAGCGATCGAGGCCGCGGTGAGCGATGGTCAGGGGGAGCGGCCGATCATCTTCGTCGCTTCCGCCGACTGGCACCAAGGGATTGTAGGGCTCGTGGCGGGAAGGTTGCTCGAACAGTTCCGTCGCCCGGCCTTTGCGGCAAGCATCCACAACGGGATCGCCCGTGGGTCGGCCCGATCCTTGCCCGGCTTCGACGTCGGTTTGGCTCTCCGGGGGATGGCGGACATCCTGGATTCCGGCGGGGGCCACGAGCTCGCGGCAGGGTTCACCGTCCAGACCGAACGCCTGGAAGAGCTTCGAGCGAGCCTTGAGCGTCGCGCGAGCGAGAGTCTGACCGAGGAGGACTATGCCCCTCGCCTACGCCTCACCGCGATGCTCGACGCCGAAGAGGCGAGTCCGGCTTATGGCGAAGCGCTGCTCGCCCTCGAACCCTTCGGCCAAGGGAACCCCAAGCCGATTTTTGGAGTGCGCGGGCTCAAGCTCATGGGAGCGAAGCCGACCTCCAAGCCTGAGCACGCCTGGGCCCGGTTCCAAGCGGGCCGCCAGACGATCCAAGGCATCGCTTTCGGGAAGGCGGCTGGACTTGCTGCGATCCCCAGCGGTAGCGACGTGGAGGCTGCGATTGAGCTGGACGTGGACGAGTTCCGAGGCGCGCGGAACTACAAGTGGATTGTCCGTGACGTCAGAACCATATCCTGACTCGTCACTCTGACCTTCGCGGTCTTGGTCTGGCCGTCCCGCTCGTACGCGATGGTGATGGTCGAACCAGGGGTGGCCTCGAAAAGGACTACGGCGAGCTGCACCGAATCGGAGATCGTCTTGCCTTCCACCGTGAGCACGCGGTCACCTGCACGAAGCCCGGCAAGCTGTGCCGTCGAACCGTCCAGCACGGTGTCGAGGATTACGCCCCCCGCGCCGGAGGACATGCGGAACAGGATGCCGACCGTCGGATGCTTCACCTCTCGGCTCGGCGATCGAAAGCCGTCCACCACCCGTTTCATCACCTTGGGCCCGATCGCATAGCTCACTTGAAGCGAGCCTGGCCCATAGTTCGCCCTCGCGGCGCTCGCACCTACACCAGCCCCTCCACCGAAGCTCTCCTTTTGTGCAGCAGGTCGGGTCTCCTCGGCGAGGCTCGCACCGAGCAGGCCGACGATCTCGCCCCGCTCGTTCACCAGGACGGAAGACGACTGCGTGGCCGCGCTCGCCTCCAGCCAGACTTCGCTCAAGGGGAGATAGCGGAGCGAGGGTCGCATCTGGCCCACCCTGTCCGTGCCTGCGATCTGCCCATAGACCGGGCCCGCAGGAGTGGCGGCAAGGACCCGCTCACCGGCCCGTGCGGTGAGCGCGACGCTCAGGGCTCGCAGTTCAGTGCGGATCGGGGGGATCTGGAGAAGCGTTGCCTGAGTGACCTCGTCTTGCGCCACGACGGTTGCGGTAAGGATGCTCCCATCGCGCATTCGCACCGCCATGGGGCCCGTCCGCAACGAGGTCTTGTGCGCGAGCAAGAGGCCGCGCTCGTCAATCACCGCCGCGACCCCGGTCGGCACACCCAGGTGCTCTAGGACAAGGATCCCGCCCTGCGCGCGTTCCCACGCGGTGCCATCCACGGCCGCTCGCTCCTGTGGCAGGAAGGCTCCGAGGAGACTAGCCGCCAAACAGAACGTCTTGACCAAGGCCCACCTCGATAGCCTTCCCGTGATCGGTGCCGGGCTGCACTACGACTACGACCTGCTCGGACGCTGTGGAGCCTGCGGCTGGCGCCACGGCCGCCTCGGCGGGTGTCTCGGCTTTCTGTGCTGGGGCGTCGCGCTTCGCTTGCGGCTCTTGTCTCGCTAGCAGGGTCGCCTCGTTCAAGGGTGGCTTGGACTCAGACTTGGGCCGAACGCGAATCCTCGACCTGGGCCTTCGCATCGGCTCGGGTGCGACGTTTGTCGCCTTGGCGGCGGCAGGGGGCTCAGAGACCTCGGCTTTTACCTTGGGCACAGCTTGGCCCTCGGCGGGCTCCGTTTGAAGGGCCACGATGCCAGGCTGGCCAGCCTGGCCCAGAACGGGTGCTTCCACGTCCGCCTTGGGTTGGAGTACGGCGAGCATGCTGGCTGCCACCGCGATGCCGAGCCCCGAACCCAGCCAGCCCCACTTGACGGGCCGGGCGGGCCGGCGCGAGGAAGTGTCCAGCACGGCGTTCCGCAAGTGCTCGACTTGAAGCCTGCACTCAGGCGTCTTCACCGACCTAAGCGCCGCACGGATCGCCTCGGCGTGTCGTGTCTCGCGCGGGCTGATGCCTGGACTCAAGGGCTCGCCCTCGAAGACGTGGTCGTTGATCTCGCGAAACTCCTTCATAGTTTGATCTCCCCGCCCATGAGCGCGAGGGTGAGGTCTCGCAAGGCTTTGCGAGCCCGGAGTGCCCGGAGCTTTGCCCCGCCGACGGTGCAGCCCAGAACGTCGGCGATATCCTGATAGGGTAGCTCTTGCACGTCCCTCATCACGATGATTTCCCGCTGTTGGGGTTTGAGTTGTGCCAGGGCGCGTTCCACGGCCTCTTGAAGCCGCTCGTGCTCCAAGTTCTCGACCGGGTCCGTCGCCTTCGACCGGGTCATCCATGCCAAGCCGTCGCTCGCCTGCTCGATCTCGAGCACCGAGCGACGGTTCTGGGACCGAGCCCGGTCCGCGACGAGGTTCGAGGCGATTCGGAGCAACCAGGTCGTGAACTTCGCCTGATCTCGATACCGGTCCAAGTTCCTCAGGGCCCGGACGAACACTTCTTGGGTCAAGTCCTCGGAATCGTCCTGCTTACGGCACATCTGGTACACGAACCGGTAGACCAGGGCGCGATGCCGCTCAAAGAGGACCTCGTAGGCCGAGAAGTCCCCACCTCGGGCACGAACTACGAGGTCGGCGTCGGTCTCATAACCGACCGCCTTATCCGCCACCTGCATCCTTGCCGCCTGGTGCAAATCGAGACGCAATGTCTGCCTCAATTCCATTGTCCCATAGTCGGACGTTCGTCCGGCCCGTGGGTTTCGCCGTACTACGGTCCTCCTAGGGACTTTTTGGCGAAGTAGAACGTGCCCGTGAAGTCCCATGCGTTCGTCGAGCCTGGGTTCTCGGTCCAAGTCACGTAGATGTACTTGCTATCGGCTGCGCACGCCATGAAGTCCATGGGGGGACGGATCGCCTCGTAGGGCGCGCTGACTTGCTCGCTCGCTCCCAAGGTGCCCTTCTCCCCCGCGACGGCATGGCGCACCGTCCACTTCGACCGTCCCGCCTCCGCGGAGCCGGCGCGGTTGTCCTGCCATACCATGTGCAGCCTCCCTGCGGCGTCGTAGCAGGCCCAAGGCACGCACTGTACGAACGGTGCCTCGGAGTCTGCCCCTCGGGACTTGGCGTGAGCGAGGACCGCCTTCTCCAGTTCCCCTTGGGGGCTTGCGATCTTGGAAGGCTCGAAGGTCTTCCCGCCGTCCGTGCTGGTGCGATACATTGCGAGGAGCGGCCGATACTCCTTCCCTTCGATCGTGACCGAGACGTAGTTCACATAGAAGACGGTGACCAGCGACTCGCCGTGGGCGGTCACGCCTCCCAGCATCCACCGCTCTTGGGTGTCGCCGAGATCCTTGTTCACCCCCTCGATCTTTCGGTGGCCCGTAAAGGTCTTGCCTTGGTCGGTGGAGTAGCTGAAGTGATAGGAGTCCACCGTGTTGTAGTCGCTCGAGCTCGTGTACATGTTGTAGAGCGTCCCGGTCGAGGAGATCGAGAGACCGGGATCAATAGCATAGTTGCCCTCGGTCAGGTTGTCGGCACGGACGTCGGTACCGAAGCTGAGGCCGCCGTCGGTGGAAGCGGCCACGAAGACGCCTTTCGACCTCGGCCCGCCGATGTAACCGTCGGAGTAGTTCAGATAGGTCCGCTTGGTGGCGGGGTCATAGGCGAGCCATTCGCGGTCGAGCGGCCTGCCCCGGATGCCGTCCCCTCGCTCCCACGTCTTTCCAAAGTCCTTCGTCGCATGGGTCACCATGCCGTCGAGCGACTTGGGCATGTAGCACACGGTAGCCTCCCCCTTCCCCCTCACGAGGACGATCATGTCCCCCAAGGCGTCGCCAAAGACCTTGGGGGAGGCGAAGCTCGCGCCCCAGTCCTGGCTGGAGAAGACTTGGGTGGGAAGATGGCTCGTGGCATAGACCGCACCCGCCCCGTCTGTCGCGACAAAGGTCTCCCCCCCGTTGCCGAGGCGGCGCACGTCCCACGACGACGATTGCGAGGGCGCGGCAAGCAGGGCGAAAGTTGCGATGCTGGCGATCATGGTGCAATCCTAGGACGCGGTTCGGGCATACCAAGTGTCCCTAGAGTCCTACCGCGGTATACCTGCGCATCCCGAGTCGGAACAGGATGCCGTACGCCACGAGCCCAAAGGCGATCCATCCGATCTGGCCCGCCATCGCCCAGAGCGCGTCCGCCCCGGCCAGTCTGCCCACGAGGATCTCCGTGGGAACGCCCGTCGTGTAGTAGAACGGCGTTCCCTTCGCAAGCCACACCGTCCAGCCGGGCAACATAGACACTGGGAACATTTGACCGCTCAAAAAGAGCATCGGGACGTAGTACATCTCGAAGATCGAGCGGGCCTGCTCGAAGAAGAGGGCGAGCATGGCCATGGCCAGCACGGTGGCGATGCTCACCAAGTGACCGAGGAGCAGGGCGGCGAAAGTCTCCCAACCTAAGTGGACGTTCGCTGCGCCCAACGAGCCGCTGAAGGCCACGGCGATGAGGACGAACCACGGCAGCGTCACCAGGGTCCGGCCCAAGCGCCAGGCCGCGTTTCGGCAAAGAATGAACTCCAAATACGAGATCGGGCGGATGATATGGGCGCTGAAGACCCCTTCTTTGATCTCCATACCAATGTCCCACATGAAGTGGCTCGTGACGAAACCGGCCACCAGCAGCATCGAGACGTAGTAGAGCACGAGGCCCTCCGGGGTATAGCCACCGAGTTCGCCGCTCCCCTTCGCCGCGAGCCACACCAGGGGCATCACGAAGGCGCCGACCACGTCGGTGAGGACCCATATCGTCACCGTGGCCGGGTAAGCGAGCATGTCGCTCAGATAGATCCGGAACAACCCTGCATACTGCCGGGATCGGCGGCGAAACAGCCCCGTCCTGCTCGCAACCATCGTCGCGGAAGATACCCTCGAGCTCCCTATTGCGTCACAGAGCCAATCCCGAACGGGGCGGCGTCACCAGCAGGCTCTAGCCTAGTTTTCGCACCGCCGCGAGGACGTCGTCCTCGTTCGGCGTGCATTCCAGTTCGAGGATCCGCGAGTAGGGCATGGGCACATTGAGCCCGCCGACCCTCCCCACGGGAGCATCCAGGTCGTCGAAGCAGTCCTCACCGATCCTGGCCGCGATCTCGGCGCCAAAGCCGCCACTCCGCCAGTCCTCATAGACCACCATGGCTCGGTGCGTCTTCCGAACCGAGCCATAGATCGTCGCGGTATCGAGCGGGAGGAGCGACCGCACGTCCACAACCTCAGCCGAAACGCCTTCCTTCTCCAGCGCCTCCGCCGCGCCGAGGCAGACGTGTACCATCCTCGAATAGGAGACGAGCGTGATGTCCTTCCCTTCCCTCGCAACCCTCGCTTGGCCGAACGGCACGGTAAAGTCCTTGTCCTCAGGGATTGCGCCCTTGATCCCGTAGAGTCCAGGGTTCTCCGTGAAGATCACAGGATTGTCGTCGCGCACGGCCTGCTTGAACATCCCGTACACGTCCTCGACCGTCGCCGGGGCGACCACCTTGAGTCCAGGGACGTGGGCGTACCAACCTTCCAGCGAGTGGGAGTGTTGGGCGGAGAGCTGATGCGCCGCCCCTCCTGGGCCCCGGATCACGAGCGGCACCTTGGCTTGCCCGCCCGTCATATAGTGAATCTTCGCTGCGTGGTTGATGATCTGGTCAATTGCGAGGATCGAGAAGGACATCGTCATCATCTCCACGATCGGGCGGAGCCCGGTCATGGCCGCACCGATGGCGATCCCTGTGAAGCCCGGCTCGCAGATGGGGGTGTCCACGACCCGGCCCGAGCCGAACTTGGGGAAAAGCCCCTTCGTGACCTTGAACGTGCCCTCGTAGCGGCCGATGTCCTCCCCGACGACGAAGACGTCCTCGTCCCGCTCCATCTCCTCGATGATCGCGGTGCGAAGTGCGTCGCGGTATGTGGTCTCGATCGCCATCCTAGTGCCCTTTCTCCGGTTCCATGTCGGTATAGAGGTCCTCATAGACCTCGCTCGGGTCGGGGTGCGGGCTCTGGTCGGCTCGGGCGTAGATCTCTTCGACCCGCGCGGCTTGCTCGGCGTCAATCTCGGCCATCCTTTCCTTGGTGAGCGCGCCTTCGGCCAAGACCTTCGCCTGGAAGAGGGCGATCGGGTCGCGCTTCATCGCCTCGTCCTCCTCCTCTTTGGTCCGGTAGAGCTGGCGGTCGTTGTCGGCAGCCCCGTGGCCCGCGAACCGGTAGTTCATCGCCTCGACCAGATAGGGCTTCCCTTCCTTGCGGACGGTCTCCACGATCCGTTTCGCGTCATCACAGACCTGGAAGAGATCCATTCCGTCCAGCCGTTCGTGCCTCATCCCGAACGGGAAACCCCGCTTGTGCATCTCGGTGTCGGCGGCGTGGTACTCCAACCGCGTCCCCATCGCGAACTTGTTGTTCTCGATGATGAAGATCACGGGCAGGTCCCACAGGGCGGCCATGTTCAGCGACTCGAAAAAGACCCCGGCGTTCGCCGCCCCGTCGCCCAGGTAGCAGAGCGTGACCCTGTCCTCGTCGCGGTACTTTGCAGCGAAGGCGAGCCCGGCGCCCAAGGCGGTGTGCCCGCCCACGATGCCCCAGCCTCCGAAGAAGCCTTTTTCGATGTCATAGATGTGCATCGAGCCGCCCTTCCCTTTGCTCGTACCTCCACTACGGCCCATGATCTCGGCCATGACGTGTACAGGGTCCGTCCCCATAAGCAGGGGCTGGGGGTGGTCGCGATAGGCGGTGATCACGTAGTCATAGCCGTGCCGAAGGGCGGCGTTCCAGCCGATCGCCGTGGCCTCCATGCCGATGTAGACGTGCATGTATCCGCCGACCTTGCCCTGCCGATAGGCAAAGTTCGTCTTCTCCTCGAAGTGCCGGATGAAGACGAGCTGCCGGAAGAGGTCTTCGAGTTGAGCCGTCGTATAGGGGAGCTTTGATTTCAGTTCTGCCAAGTTGCGTGCCTCAGGTTGAGTTGGGCGGGCACCGCGTCGTTGGGGGGCCAGATTCTTATACCCGTTCTGGGAGAGACCAGCGGCTCACCGAGCCACAAGGGTCCCAGTCTCTCGCATGGATGGGGCGTGACGAAGGTTCGGCCCGAGGTCTTCATGCCGAAGGTGGAGCCGCAGAGCATGAACGATCATCCCCGCACAACTACCGGGTTTTCCAATCGGGCCGAAGAGCGAACCACAAATGCCCTGACGTCCCTACCATACTTGGCATGGAGGAATCCCGACGATGAGAACAAACATCCGCCGCGCTGCCCTCGGGCTCGCGCTCTCGTCAATTTGCGGGGGGGGGGGGTAGCCCTCGCCAATGACCCGCCACAGATCCAAGGCATAGTGATCAACATAACGGCACCGGTTGAGCACAACCTCGGTCCACTCGGAGCCGCGAAGCTTGCGACCCGTGGAGGAGGCGGACTGGCCCGTCTCGCCATGCAGATGGCCTACGACCCCATCGGCGACCCGCCGGTCAAGTACAAGGGAGCGTTCTGGAACCTGGAACCGAACAACGGGATCGGGCTGAACCTGCACCCGCCCGATTGGACGGAGGCCGCCGCCTTGGCCGCGAACCGTGACGGCGTCACGGCCGGGTTCTCGGACGACGACCCGATCGTGCCGGAACCGCTTCCCGCCCGGTGGGACGCCGCGCTCGCCTATAGGATAGTGAAGCCTTCCGGGGCGAGCACCGGCCAGTTCCGCGACGTGGACGGCCGGTTGCCCGAGAACTGCGTCGGCATGGGAGTTTTTGACGGTGTCCACCAAGGCATCGTGTGGAACTCGTCGAACGCAGCTGCGGACGTGTATGTGTTCGATGATGACGACCTCCCTGCGGGCTACATCGCTTCCGAGGCGAACGCGATCAACGACGACGGCCCCGTGATCGGCCTCATCGGCGGGCAGGTCTTCGGCGGCACCTCCGGGAACACGGCTTGCGTCTGGACTTGGAACGGCCTGCACTACGACCCGGTGCTCGTCTCCTCGTCCGCGGACTGGGCCCCGGTCGCAGACCGCTCCGCCAGGGTGGTCAGCCTCTATGACACCGTGCCGGGCGATCCGGCAAGGCCCTACGCGGTCGGTTGGGTCGAGGCCTCGGGCTTCGATCCGGGCCGACCCTTTGTCTGGTCGCTCGGCTCCAACCGGGTGAAGTTCGGCAGCCCCTACGTCTTCGAGCCCCTCCAGGCCTCGAACCGGGCCTACACACCGTCGAGCCCGGTCGTCTCCTTCGTGGGGAGGGGAACGCTCCCCTACATCTACGTGGGCTCCCCCGACCCCACCCTGCCGAACGACGGGGTCGAGTGCGACCTCTGGGCCTTCCTGCACCCGTACGTCCCCCAGCCAGGGGACGACGACTTCACAGCCGCGAACGCCACCGGGCTGGAGTCGGCGTTCGTCGCAGGCGGGGTGGGCTTCTCGCCGAAGGCTTCCACGGCCCCGGCCCTCTTCCGGACGACGGCAGCCGACACCGCGGGCTGGGAGCTGGCCGCGAGCCCGACGCAAACCCTCGTGCGCGGGACCGTGCTCGGCGGGTCCACGAACGACCTGGCCAAGGTGGAAGGAAGGTTCGCCACGATCGAGAAGGGCCCCCAGCCGAACTCCGGCGCGGCCGGGATCATCCTTGAGGTCGAAGGCACCTGCCCCGTGTCGGTGCCGGTGGACATCGCGCTCAGGACCACGGCCCGAGCAGACTCTTCCGGGCTGTTCCGGATGAAGACCCTCTTCTGGGACTGGGACGCCCAAGTCTGGTTCGAGCTCGAGCCAGGGACCACGTCTAACGACGGGCACCTGCTCCAAAGGTATATGAGCACACCGCTCAAGAGTCTCACCGGGCAGACGAACTTCGGCCGCTTCGTCCAGAACTCGGACGGACGGGTGCGGGCGCGGGTCGAGGTGCGGCGGTTCCTCTCCGGTGGGTCGCAGCCGCTCTGGACGAACTCCTTCGAGCAGTGCCGCATCCTCGTGAGGCCGTCGCTGTGAGGCTCGTGCTCGCCCTAGTCCTGCTCCCCTCCCTGGGGGCGGGGCAGGGATTCCCGGTCTACGAGGCGACCATCCTGACCCAGACCCCGGGCGTGGGCTACCATGCCATCGGGGACGGGGGGGTGGCCGCGGGGTCGAGCTTCGACCGCGCGATCACCTGGGACCCGGTGCGGGGGCGGCGGGACCTCCCCTTGCCGCCGGGCCGGACGAACGCCAATGGCTACGGCATCAACGCCTCGGGCCAGGTCACGGGGTATGCGAGCGCAGACCGCGTCGGCCGCCATCCCTTCGTCTACGACCCGGCCACGGACACGAGCCGCCTGGTCGGGGAGTTCCAGGCACGGGCCGAGGCCGCCGACATCAGCGACGCCGGGCACATCACCGGCATCCAGGACATCCCCGAGCTCGGGTTCTCGCTAGGCTTCCGCATAGACCCGGACGGCACCCAGCACCTGCTGGACAGGCTCTACCTGGACCAGGGGGGCGTGGCGCCGGTCGCGGTGAACGCCTCGGGATGGGCCGCCGGGTCGTTCGGCGGGTGGACCCGCCCGAGCGGTGCGCTGGTCTGGCGCGAGGACGGGTCGGTCTTCGAGATCCCACCGATGCCCGGCACGCTCTTCATGCTCTCGGCCGACATCAACGACCTGGGCTGGGTGGTCGGCCGCGGCAGCAGCGACGGCTGGGCCTACAACGCCCACACCGGGGAGATGAGGGAGCTCCCCCACCCTGCGCTCCCCCAGTTCGGGGGCGGGCCCGAGGCGATCAACGACCGCTTCGAGGTCGTGGGCCGGACCAGGGACGAGACCCGCGGCTACGGCTACTACTACCGGGACGGGGTCGGGGCCGCCTACATGGAGGACCTGCTCCTGCCCAGCCAGCGCCCCCACGTCTCCGACCTGATCCTGTGGGACATCAACGACCACGGACAAATCGTGGGCGAGGGCAAGTGGGACGGGCAGTACACGAGCTTCGTCTTCAACCCCGTCCCCGAGCCCGGCCTGCTCGCCGCCCTCGCGCTGGGCCTGGCCGCCCTCGCGCGCAGGAGGCGCAAGGGGTAAGAGACCGGGCAAAGGAAAGGCCACCATGCATTGCGCTCGGTGGCCGATGCTAACAACGCCCGTGAGGGCTCAGGCCCGCGTTAGGCTCGGATCCGTCGGATGTTCACCGACTGTCTCTCGCTGCGGGTGTGATAGAACGGGCCGTTCGGCCCGCTCAAAGCGAAGTTGACCTTGTCGCGCTCGGAAGCGCCGTTGTCCTCGACGACGCCCCGAACCATGACCGGGCGATCCCCCGCCATACCGCGGGCGACGAAGGTCACTTGAGGGTGATCACCAGGGCCGATCTGCATGTCTACGACCACGGCCCGGACCCTGACGGCGTTCCCCTCTATGGTCACGGTCGCGAAGAAGTCTCCCCGCACGACGTTGCCGTTCTTCGCGGCGTGCATCTCGCACCCTTGCAGGTTCGTGGAGTTCGACCCACGGGCGTAGACTCCGAAGTTGGCCATCGAGACCGTGGCGAGCACCGCGAAGCCGAGCAAGCACAAAAGTTTTCGCATTCTTGTTTCCTGAGGGCCGTTTCACGGGACCCTGCCAACGTGGAGACGCAGGGCACGGGCCAGGGTTCAGTGCCGCGAAGGATCGGCCCGAAGTAGGCACGGGGAACCAACTTGGCGAGGAGGCAGTAGTGCCGAGTGAACGAGGGCCCAGGGTGGAATCGCTCGGTGCCTTCACTTCGTTCCAAAGGATATGGCCGAGAGCATTGCGATACAGGAGGACTTCGGCCCGGACTATGGCCTCGAGCGCATAGACCTGACCGAGTTCGTGCCCCAGGCGTCCGCCCTCGACCTGGTCCCTGGCGAGTTTGCGCTCCGGCGGCAGGTCTTCCCCTTGATGGTGGACCACGGCACACTTGTGGCCGCGATCAGTTCGATCCAGCAACTCGCCGCGCTCGACGAACTGAGCGTGCTCACCGACATGCCGGTACGGGCGATGCTCGCGGACGCGGGACAGATCCGCGCCAAGATCGAGGACCGTTTCCTTGCCGGAATGATGGCGGACATGCCCGCCGAGGACGATCTCCTCGACTCGGGCGACTCGGCCGACCTTGCCGATCTGGAGCGGATGGCAGGAGAGGCCGCCGTCGTCCAGATGGTAAACCTCATGTTCGCCCAGGCGGTGAGGGACGGGGTCAGCGACATCCATATCGAACCCTACGAGCGTGAAGTGAAGGTCCGGTTCCGTACCGACGGGATTTTGACCGACGTGATGTCGCCCCCCAAGCACAAGCACGCGGCGATCGTCTCGAGGGTCAAGATCCTTGGCGAGATGAACATCGCGGAGCGCAGGCTGCCGCAGGACGGACGCATCAAGGTGACCGTGGCCGGTCGAAGCGTGGACGTCCGCGTCTCGATCATCCCGACGGTGCTGGGCGAGCGGTGCGTGATGCGCATCCTCGACAAGGGGACTGCGATGCTGGGTCTCACCCAGCTCGGCATGCGGGACGACGCCCTGGAGCGGTTCCGAAAGCTCATCAACGTGCCCTATGGAATGGTCCTCGTCACCGGGCCCACCGGGTCGGGCAAGTCCACAACGCTCTACGCCGCGCTCCAGGAGATCTATTCGCCTTCCTTGAACATCCTTACCATCGAGGATCCGGTCGAGTATCAGGTGGCGGGGATCGGGCAGATCCAGGTGCGGGCGAACATAGGACTGACCTTCGCGAGCGGGCTCCGCTCGATCGTCCGTCAAGACCCCGACGTGATCATGGTGGGCGAGATCCGCGACCATGAAACGGCGGAGATCGCGATCCACGCGGCGCTCACCGGCCACTTGGTCTTCAGCACCCTCCACACCAACGACGCCCCCTCGGCCATCACCAGACTTCTCGACATGGGCGTCGAGCCCTATCTTGCGGCAAGCTCAATCGTCGGCGTCCTCGCTCAGCGCTTGGTTCGGCTGAACTGCCCGAACTGTAGCGAGCCCGTCGAGGCGGACTACGAGGCGCTCCAGGCCATGGGGATCTCCGCCGAGGCCGCGCGAGGGGGCAACTTCATGCAAGGCAAAGGGTGCGAACGGTGCGGCCGCACTGGCTATAAGGGCCGACGCGGGGTCTATGAGCTCATGGGCGTGGACGAGGAGATCCGAAGAATGACCGTGGACAGGGTCTCGGCAAGCCTCATGCGCGACCATGCCATGAAGCACCTCTCCATGCGCACCCTCCTGGGGGACGGCCGCATCGCCGTCCTCGAGGGCCTGACCACCCCGCGAGAAGTCCTCCGCGTCTGTCAGAGGGACGATCTCTAAGCCATGGCCAACTTTGCCTATGTCGCTGTGGATGCCGCCGGGAAGCGGAAGTCCGGCATCGTCGAGGCACCGGACCAGAAGGCGGCGATCTCCAGGGTCGCAGCGGAAGGGCGCTTCGTCATCGAGATCGAGGCCAAGGCCGAGGGCGCGGCGGCGAGGAAGGAGCAAGCCGCACCCGTGCGGCGAGGGCGGACGAGCAAGGCCGACATCGCCCTTTTCATGCGCCGCTTGGCGGACCTCTCCTCCGCGGGCCTGCCGCTGGATCGCGTTCTCGCCATCCTCTCGGAGCAGAGCGAGAGCACGGGTCTCGCGCTGGCAGCGTCCGAAGCCTTGGACGAGGTGAAGAAGGGCATCCCGGTCAGCACTGCCCTCTCGCAGCACCCGCGGTTCTTTCCCGAGATGTACACCCAGACCCTCGCCTCGGGCGAGGAGAGCGGACAGTTCCCCGAGGCCGCCGAGAAGCTGGCAGACCTCCTCGAGAACGAGGTGGCACGACGCAGTCAGATCGTCAGTGCTCTCATCTATCCAGGAGTCCTCACCGCCACTGCGATCTTCGTCGTCATCTTCCTGCTGGCGTTCGTGGTTCCCAGGCTGTCGAGCGTTTTCGAAGGGCTAGGCGACGATCTCCCCTTGCCCACCAAGGTGCTGCTTGCCACGACCGGCTTCCTGACCGCCAACGGCGTGTACCTCGGGATCGGCGTCGTGGTGGCATACGTCCTTGCGCGGGGCTGGATGGCGACCCCGGCGGGCAAGGAGGCGCGCGACGCGGCGATGCTACGGCTTCCCGGCTTCGGCAAAATCGTAACGAAGGCCGTGGTTTCCCGATATGCGAGGGTGCTTGGCACCCTGGTGCAGGGCGGCGTCCCGATCCTGCGCGCGCTCGACCTCGCAGGACTCGCCGCGGGCAACGCCATCTTCGCCAAGCGCAACGTCGCGATCCAGGACGATGTCCGAAGCGGGGCGACCGTGGCGAGCGCCATGAGGGACTCGGGAGAGTTTCCCCCGGTCCTCACCCACATGGTCGCGATCGGTGAGGAGACGGGCGACCTTCCCAAGATGCTGGGCCGGGTCGCCGACAGTCTTGATTTTGAGGTGGAGCAGGGCCTGCGAAGGCTCACTTCCCTTCTGGAGCCGGTCATCGTCCTGGCGATGGGCGGGTTTGTCGCCTTCGTCGTCTTGAGTGTGATGCTCCCCATTTTCCAGGCGCAGGAGCTAGTGAAATAGTTATGAGAAGACACCACCAACCCCAAGGGCGCAAGGGCTTTACTTTGATCGAGCTCCTTGTCGTCATTCTGATCCTCGCTGTTCTCGCGGCCTTGATCGTCCCGCGGGTCGTGAACCGATCCAGTGATGCAAAACGCGCTGCCGCTCGCTCCGACCTCGCCGCTCTCGGACGCTCGATCGAGCAGTTCCGCCTCGACGTGGGTCGTTACCCGACCCAAGAAGAAGGGCTCGAGGCGCTCCGAACCTCGCCAGGCGACACTTCTGGTTGGCGGGGGCCTTATCTCACCAAGCCCATCCCTGCCGATCCGTGGGGTTACGACTACGTCTACGAGTTCCCTGGTGTGGACGGGGACGACTCTTATGTCCTCCTCTCCTTGGGCTCGGACGGAGCGGACGGAGGTACCGGAGAGGCCGAAGACATCGTTGAGTCGGGCGAGTAGGCGTTCGGGCTTCACGCTGATCGAGGTGAGCACGGTGATCGTGGTGCTCGTGCTCATCGTCAGCGTGCTCACCCCCCGCATCCTTGCGATGCAGCGAGGGACGAACGCCCGTGCCGCCCGTGCCAACATCGTTCGCCTCGGTTCGGAAGCGAGGGCCCTTGCGATTGACCGAGGGGAGACCGTTGCCCTCCGGTTCGACGGCGAGAGTTCCGCGTTCGTCCTGCAAGCAGGTGAGGAGAACGAGGCAACCCAGCTACGATCCGTCCCGTTGGGCCAGGACGAGTCCGTGACCGCCTTCGAGGCGGACGGGCAGCCTTCAGAGGAGGCCGATTGGAGGATCGAGTTCTATGCCGACGGCTCCGCCTCTTCCGGGGCTTGGGAGATCGAAGAGCCGGGCGGCACCTACACGGTCCGTGTCTTCCCTGCCGACGGCCATGCGGAGGTCACGCAAGGCGCGCTCGCGGAAAACCCGATGACATCCTGGGAGGCTGGCTCGCTTGAGCAACGCGGCACATAGGGGCTTCACCGTCATCGAAGCTTTGGTCGCCGCCACGCTCCTCGGTGTGGGGATCGCCGCGACCGTGAGCGGATTGGCGTCTGTGACGCGGGCATATTCTCGGATGGAGGACCGAGCCGTGGTCACCGAGCTCGCACAGGCCAAATACGACGAACTGATCGCAACCGGGGAGTGGCAGATCGCGACCAGCGGGACCTTCGAGGAACCATCCTACTCCCGGTTCGGTTGGACGGCGTCCCTCGAGCCCACGGCGCTCGATGGGGTGCTGTCCTTCGAGGTGATCGTCCGCCCTAACGAGGGCGACAGTCGGCTCGAGGGACGGGCCGCGGGCCTTGCCCGGCCGCCGCAGGAGGCCGTCAACGTCCCATGAGGAGCGGCCTTACCCTTGTCGAACTCTTGGTCTCGCTCGCGATCACCGTAATCTTGGTGTTCTCCCTCACGATCGCCCACAACGCTGGAGTCCGGTTCCAAGAGCGGACCCTCGGCGCGGTCTCCCGTTTCCAACTCATTCATCGTTTCGAGAACGACCTACAAGGCCGGTTCCGGACCGCATACCTCACGGCGGACGCGTCGGACCAGCAGTCCTACTTTGTAGCCAGCGCGAGCGGAGGCGACCTCGCCACTGTGGACACCGTGACCTTCACAACCCTAGGCGACCCGATCCCTGGCGCAGCCGTCGCCTCCCAGGACGAACTCCCTGACCGCATCGCGAAGCTAGGTCCGCAAGGGGGGCCGAGCGAGATCGCCTTCTCCACCGCCGTCATTGGCGAAGGGACGGAGGGCGGCCTGCTTCTGCGGGTGCAGAAGCCGTCGGACGGTGACCCGACCCAGGGAGGGAGGCAGAGCACGTTCGCGGCAGAGGTCGCCCCGGTCTCCTGGGAGTTCTGGGACGGCACTGTCTGGCAGACGCAGTGGGACACCCTCGCACAGTCCCGAAGGCTCCCCGCCGCGGTTCGGCTCACCTATCGCTGGGGCGAGGAGGACTTTGACCGCGTGGTCACCTGCCCTCTCCAAAACAGCGACGTGACCCCCGAGAACCCAGTACTTCAGGAGGGGGGGGCATGAGAAGGCAGCGAGGCAGCGCGTTCATGCTCGCGCTCGCCGGTCTTGTGGTGCTCACCGTCGTCTTGGCGACGGCCGCCGCGGATGCCAGCGCGGCCGCTCGCGCCCAGCTCCACGAGCTCGACGGGGAACGGGCGAGAAGAATGGCACGGTCCGGAATCGAGTATGCGCTTGCGCAACTCACCGACGTGAACACGGCGACCGTCACCTTGGACGACGCTTGGGCCTCCATCGGGGATCGCGGCAACCAGTTCGTTCGCGTGGGCGGGGGGGGCTTCCGGGTCGAAGTCACCGACGCTTCGGCTCGGCTCGACCTCAACACCGTGCCCGAGGAGCAACTCGAGCAACTTCCCTTGACCACAGAACAGGTGGAGAGCCTCCTCGATTGGCGCGAGCCCGACCTCCAACCGAGGATCGAAGGTGCGAAGGACGAGTTCTACAACGCCCTGGACACTCCCTACAATGCGCGATTGCAGGGCTTCCAGTCCGTGGACGAGCTCTTGCTCGTGAAAGGATGGCTCCCGGCGACCCTCTTCGAACCCCAAACCCAGACGAGCGGCCTCTCGATCTCCACTCAGGACGAGGAGCTCCTGCCGCTCTATGAGGTCTTTACCGTGAATCCCGGATCGCCGAACACGACGCCGACGGGGACGCCGAAATCCAACGTCAACGTCGCGACCACCCAGCAGTTGGTGCAGGCAGGCTTGACCAACCAACTTGCGACCGCGATCGTCCAACAACGAAACACGGTGGGAACCTTCACATCGTGGACGCAGCTCCTGCAAACCCAGGGGATCAACCAGCAGAACGTGGGCCAAGTGCTCGACGCCTGCACTTTGGATCAGACCGACCGTGGTCTCGGGCGGATCAACGTCAACACGGCGCTTCCCGAGAGTCTCTCCACACTGCCCGGCATCGAGACCGACATGTCGGAAGCGATCCTGAGCCGCCAAGGGACGTTCGCCTCGCTGTCTGACCTCGTGGCCGTCCCAGGGATCACGATTGCGAACCTAGGACAGTTCGTGGGTCGGCTCACGACGGGGAGCGACACGTTCCTGATCCGGTGTCAAGGCTCGTACGGTTCCAGGAGCGTTGCGATCCTCGCGTACGTCCAAATGGGAGAGACCGGTCCCCGAATCTTGAGAATCCTCCCTTACCCCCTGCCAGACGCCCCAGTCCAATGGGGTTGGGAGACGGATCAGACCACAGAAACAGTATTGGTGGCAGAACCATGAGGAAGAGCGTCGCTCCGAACGGACTGATCGAGTGGTCGCCTGGGCGCGTTCGCGCATGTACGCCCACCGGCCCCGTCGTCGAGGGGCGAGGAGTCGGCGAGGTGGTCGCGCAAGTCCCTGGGGTAGCGACGGCTGGCGTCGCGCTGCACCGGAGGCTTGCCTTCGTGCGCGAGACGCACACTCCGCCCGCAGATGCGGCAACAGTGCGGCAGGCGCTCGCCATTCAGATGGCGCAGCAGTTCCCGGTCCCGGTGGAAGAGCTTGCCTTTGACTTCGCGGCGGAAGAGACGATCACCGCCGACGGTAGACCGACCACCCTCGTCGCGGCCCGTGCGGACACCATCCGAGAGGCAGCAGCAGAACTCTCGCAGAACGGGTGCAGAGCAGTATGGTACGTACCTGCGGGCCTTGGTGCCGCTTACGCCTTGGATTTGGCGGGCCACCAGGACGGCCTCGTGCTCGACCGAAACGGGGCCGAAGTCTCGTTCGACGTCGTCCGAACGGGTCGGTTGCGACACTCCAGGTCCGTACCGGTCGGCGACACCGCGGAAGAGCTCCGTGCCGAGCTCCAACGTACGGTCGCGGCCCTGGAGTGCGCCGACCTTCCGGTCTTTGTCTGCCCTGGAATCGCATCGGAGGGAGTGGGAAGCCCGCTGGGCACAGGCACCCTGCAAGCCCTCGCGAGTCATACGGCCACAGACCTGGATCTCGAGCTCCCCGAGGTTCAGAACCGCCGGGAAAGGGCGCTCCAGGGCAGCCGCAAACGACTCGCAGGCTTGCTCTGGATCGCGGCAGTGGTCCTCGGTAGCTTGGCATGGCTCGACCGGGACGAAGCTGCCGCGCTCGCTCGCGAGAGGAACGCTAAACACAAGGCGACCATGGACCGCCTCGACACCGTGGCCGGTCTTCTCACGGAGCAAAAGAACCGGTTCGAGGAAGTCGGCAAACTGGTAACGGTAGCTTCCGATCCCGCACAACGCCCCACCGACGTGATCCGCTACGTGACCAATTCCGCCCCCTCCGGGCTATGGTTCACCGGCCTGACGTATGAGCGAGGCCGGCCCTTGGTCATGCGCGGGAACGCAATGGACCGCGAGGCGATCAGTAAGTTCGCCGCGAACCTCGCCGCCTCCGACCGCTACCGCGACGTCACAATCGTTTTCGCCAATGACGCCAAGATCGAGGACACCGCCGTGATCCAGTTCTCGGTCAGTGCCTTCGTGGTCGGGAACCTCCCGCTCGTGGAGAAGAAGGCCCCGGTCAGGAGGAAGCGGTGAAGCTGCCCGGCATCCTGAGCCCGGCTGCGATCGCCGGCCTTGTCGCCCTCACCGTCGTCGCCCTCTATGACGGGCTGACCCCACGGAGCCCGGTCGAGGCGCGACCTGCCACGCTCAAGATGCAAGAGAAACGAAGGAATCGCGATGTCGTAGAGGACAGAGCCGAGCTGAAGAGGTTCAACGAGGACCTTCAAGCCACGACCTGGGCCAAGAGCACAGACGAGTTTGGGCCCTATCTCATGCGGCAGATCGGCCAATGGGCGGGCAAGACCGGCGTAGGAATGGTCTCGGCCCGGCCACAGAAGACTGAACGCACCGAGAACTCGCTCCAGTACAACTATCTCCTCACCATGGAGGGGCCCTTCCCCGACATGGTGAAGTTCTTGGCTGAGTTCGAAACGCCGGAGAGCATCCTCAGCGTCCGAACGCTCCAGCTTTCGAGCGCTGATGGCGAGAGCGACCGGGTGCGCGCTAACATCGGCGTCGTCGCTTACGCACCGACGGGGGTCGAGCGTGGCTAATTTCAAGCCCAGCAGGCAGATGATCTATGGCGCGGTCGTCGTTCTGGGGATCGGCGGTTTTCTCCTGACCCAACCGGAGGCGGTCACGCGCAAAGGCGCGCCCAAGCGCAACTCCCGAGGTAACTCGAGCACCCCGACGACGGAAGGGATCACAGAGGAGGACCGCACCGCGAAGTTCGCGAGGGTGAGCTCGCCCGCTCGCAACGTGTTTCAGCCCTTGGTGTCCAAGGCGACCACTGGCAACCAGGCGAACCGAAGCCCGAATGAGTTCCCCCTCTCGCTGACCGGAGGGACGACCCCTTGGTACTTCACGGGAACGGCGATCGTGAACCAAGTTCCCCGCGCCCTGGTGGAAAACACCTCGACGGGAGAAGCGATCTTCGTCGGTGTCGGGGACACGGTCGGCCTTGCTCGCATCGTCCAAGTGGGCCCGAGCTTCTTGGTCGCATCGGGCAAGTCGGGGCCGGGAGTGCGCCTCGAGCTCTTGGCGGACGTCGCACCGGACGAACCGGATGGGCCAGCCCCGATCCCCGGCTCCTTCGCCCCCGTCACCCCGACTTTGAACGGCCCCATCGTAGGTTCGAGAAACCCAGGATCGGGGAACTCTTCCCCGAGCACGACCGGTACTAGAATTACAAGCGAGACTCCCAATGCGCGCACATCTCAGTAAGCTCATTCCTGCCGTGGTGCTGTTCGCGGCGCTGTCCGCACCCGCGTACGGCCAGTTCACCAGGGGAGAGGACATCCCTTCCCGCCCAGCCTGGGAGCAGTTCAAGCTGGATCCGAACAAGCGCGTCCAATTGAACTTCCGCAACGCGAGCGTGGATCCGATCATTGATTTGCTCTCGAAGCAGTCCGGGATCGCGATCGTCAAGGACCCCAAAATGACCCAGCGGCTCACCGTTTCGAGCCCCAAGGCGGTGAGCCTAAAGGAGGCGTTCGAGATCTTTAGCGCCGCGATCGGGCTCGCCAACTATGAACTCCGCAAGGAGGGCAACCTCATGGTGGTTCGGGAGAAACGGGAGCGCGGCGGCATGGAGAACATGTCGCCCGAACAGATGCAGCAGATGATGGGCGGGGGCAACTCGCGCACCGTTCTGCGGGTCTACAAAGTCACGTACGCCGCCGCAAGCGAGGTCGCTCGCGTGGTCAACGAAGTCTTCGCCGCCCAACAGCAGAGCAACAACCCGTTCAGCTTCATGCAGTTCGGGGGTCGAGGCCGAGGAGGGCGAGGCTTTGGTGGCGGCCAGAGCTTCAACTTTGGTGGCGACAGCCAAGGGCCGGACGTCCGGGCCTCCAGCGACGACTTCAGCAACTCGGTGATCGTGAACGCGGCCGAGTCCAAGCAGCGAGAGGTCGAGGACCTGATCAAGGAGATTGACCAGCAGACCGACCAACCCCAAGTGACCCAGGTCTACCCGCTCGTCTACGCAGACGCCACCGAGGTTGCGGTCTCCGTTCAAAACGTTCTTGCTTCTTCCCAACCGACTGGGCGTGGCGCGAACTCGGGCCGGAACAACGACATCTTCTCGCGGTTCCAGACCGCTGCGCGGTTTGGGAACTCCCAGGCCGCCTTCGGCACTGTCGCGTCCGACCTCCGGACGAACAGCCTGATCGTCACCGCGACCAAAGAGAACCAGACCGTGGTGGCCGAGGTCATCAAGGAACTTGACCGCGACGTGGAGTATGTGAACGCCGCGACCGTGATCCCCCTCGGAAACGCAAGGGCGGACGACGTGGCGAGCCTGCTCAACCAAGCCTTTGGCAACACGAGGAACGGCGGGCAAAACCGCCAAGGCAACTTCGGCTCGAACACCAACGCGAACCGCAACCGGAACCAGCGCAACAACCAGGGAGGTGGAGGCGGTGGCAACCAAGGCGGTGGGGGCGGCGGCAATCTGGGTGGGCGCGAAGCGGGCGCCAGCATCCCCGACACAGCCGAAGAGCTCGCGCTCGACACTGGCCTCGATGGCGAGCTGCTCACCTCGGTTCAGTTCCGGGGTGGACTGAACTTCGGCGGCCAGCAGCAGCAGAACCAAGGCGGTACCGGACGAACCCAGGACGGCAGGATCGTGAACACCCGCCAAACCGCGGGCAACGTCACGATCATTGCTGATCCCAATACGAACAGCATCATCGTTGTCGGTGATCCGGAGAACGCCGCCGTCGTTCAGAGCGTGCTCGGACAGCTCGACAAGATCCCCGAGCAGGTTGTGATCGAGACGGTGATCGTCGAGGCCACGGTGGACAAGTCCCAAAAGCTCGGCATCGAGTGGAACCTCTCCAACGGCACCGCCTTCGGGAGCTCGGGCACGAACGCGAGCGGAGGAACCGACTTCGGGCTCCAGACCAACCCCTTGCCCGAGGGCTTCCGATACAGCGTGACCGGGGGAAACATCGGCGGGTTCCTCAATGCGCTGAACACCGACGACCGCTTCCAAGTGCTCTCCACTCCCAAGATCTTCACGTCGAACAACGTCGAGGCCGAGATCAATATCAGCCAAAGCGTTCCGTTCATTGTGAGCCAGCGCGAGGACGTGAACGGCAACTTCATCTTCAACTACTCCTTCCAAGATGTCGGGATCGTGCTGAACGTGACCCCGAGGATCACCGCCAACGGGATGGTGACGCTCGATGTCCTCCAGACTGCGAACGACCTCCAGGGCTTCACGGACTTCAATGCCCCCATCGTGAACCAACGTCAAGCGAGCACTACGGTGTCCGTCCAGGACGGCCTGACGGTCGTCCTCGGTGGCATCATGCGGTCGCAAGTGACCAGTAAGGTCAAGAAGCTCCCCATCCTCGGAGACATCCCCATCCTGGGAGAACTCTTCAAGTCCCGTTCCAAGCAAGAGGTCAAGACCGAGTTGCTCGTATTCTTGACACCCCGCGTCGTCCGCAACCAGCAACAGGCTTCCCAAGTCGCGCAGGACGAGGCCGCAAAGCTCTCGCCCAGTAGCCAGAAGAAGGTCCAGGAGGCCCTTCCGCAAGGCAGTGAACTCAAGAAGAAGCCGCCCGTCAAAAAATAGAGAACCCTACGCAGGAGAAACCATGACACTGACAAAGAACCTATTCGGCATCCTTGCCGTGCTCGCCCTTTCCGCCAGCGCCTTTGCCCAAGGCGGCGGCGGTGGACAAGGCCGTGGAATGATGATGATGGGCGGACGCGGGAACCAAAGCCGCTCCATGCTCCTCAACCGCACCGACGTCCAAGCCGACCTCAAGCTGACCGAACAGCAAAAGACCGACGTGAAGGCCGCGCAAGAGGCCGCCATGGAAGAGATGCGCAACCGGATGGAGGAAATGCGCAACAACGGAGGCGGCGGTGGCTTCGATCGCGAAGGCATGCGGGCCGAAATGGAGGCCTTCCAGAAGAAGCAGGACGAGAAGATGAAGTCCATCGTCTCCGAGGAGCAGTGGAAGCGACTGGGTGAGATCCAAATCCAGCTCGCAGGCCCCAGGGCTGCCCTGATGCCCGAGGTTCAGAAGGCCCTCGAACTAACCGGAGAGCAAAAGAACAGCCTCGATGCACTCATGCAGAAGCAACAGGCCGCCAACCAAGAGCTGATGCAGCGGATGCGCGACGGCGAGATCGAACGAGAGCAGCTCGGCGAGCTTCGCGCCCAGAACGACAAGATTCTTGGCGAGGAGATCGCCAAGGTTCTCACCGCAGAGCAGAACGAGTCGCTCAAGAAGATGGGTGGCGCTCCGTTCAAGGCCGATCCCAACATCGGGCGCGGCGGCTTCGGCGGCTAAGTCCGGGCCCTCGTACGGGCCCTCCAGCGGCCCGGCCTCGCAAGGTCGGGTCGCGTCTCTATGCCAAACGTCCACTATCGGGGGTAACTTCCGAACATGGATAAGCCCACTCGTCGTGACTTCCTACGTCGCACCGGAGCCGCCGCGATCGCAGCCTCGCCGGTCGCACAAGCCCTCGGCGCGGGGGGGACACGAGCCCCGCAATCTGCCAACGATAAGCTCGTTCTGGGGTTGATCGGGTGCGGAGGCATGGGCGCATCGAACATGAGGAGCCTCCTCGAGTTCCCCGACGTGACGGTGGCTGCGCTCTGCGACGTGGACAGCTCGCGGATCCCTGGCGACTATAAGTTCGTCAAGGACAAGGTCGGCCAGGCACCCGATGTCTACAGCGACTACCGCCAGATGTTGGATCGGAAGGACATTGACGCCGTCATCATCGGCACGCCCGACCACTGGCACGCTCTGAACTTGGTCCACGCCTGTGAAGCCGGCAAGGACGCCTATTGCGAAAAACCCATCAGCCACAACATACGCGAGGCGAAGGCGATGGTGGGCGCCCAGCAGCGGTTTGGGCGCGTGGTCCAGGTCGGAACCTGGCAGCGAAGCTCCCAAGAGTTCGTGGACGCCCTCGCATACGTTCGCTCCGGCAAGCTCGGGAAGGTCGTCCATTGCCGGGCCTGGATCTCAGACGGTACGAGAATCGGCAAGGTGAAGCCCTCGGATGCGCCCTCCAGCCTTGACTACAATGCTTGGATCGGGCCCGCCGCGATGCACCCGTACCAATCGAACAAGGTTCACTGGAACTGGCGCTGGGTGATGAACACCGGAGGTGGCCTCACGACGGACTGGGGCGTACACATGCTTGATATCGCGTTGCTTGGGCTTTCGCCCGACCAAGACTTCAAGATGCCCACGAGCGCGAGCAGCATCGGCGGGCAGTGGGCGATCACCGACGACGACCGCGACGCTCCCGACACCGTGGACGCCCTCTTTGCCTTCGACGATTCACCGGTCTCGATCAGCTGGACGGTGAACCGCGACCATCCCGGCAAGCCGGGGCACGGAACCGAGTTCATTGCCGCCGATGGCAAGACGCTTCGGGTTTGGCGCGGGGGCTGGGTGATCCTCGACGCCGAGGGCAAGGAACTCCCGAAGGAAGGGTCCGACGCATACCCGACGAGCCATTGGCGCGACTGGGTGGACTGCGTCAAGATGCGAGGCAAGCCCAGGGCCGACCTGGCGTCCGTCGCACGTACGACCATGGTCTGCCACCTTGCGAACGCCGCGCTCTTTTCCGGCGCGACCGTTCGGTGGGACCCGGAGGCGATGGACATCGCGGGCAAGGCCGGGCGGGAGACCATGGCCTATGACCGCGAGTACCGAGCAGGATTCAAGCTTCCAAAGTACGCCGATTCTTGGTAGTCGTGTAGACTAGAGGGTATGAAGCGCGCCTTGCTCCTTCCCGCCCTTCTCCTCGCCGCCCTCGGCTCCGCTCAGGACGCCGACGTTGCCGCGCCGCCGAGCGCCGATGCGCTCGTCGCGGCCGCGTGCGCGCAGGCCAAAAAGGAGAACAAAACCGTGTTCCTCGTCTTCCACGCATCCTGGTGCGGATGGTGCAAGGTCATGGACAAGATGCTTGCCAGCGAGGCTGTGAAGCCAGTCTGGGAGAAGTCCGTCGTGACCGTCCATGTCACGGTTCTGGAAGATCCCGCACACAAGAGCCTCGAGAACCCAGGCGGCGACAACTGGCTCGAAAAGCTCGGTGGCAAAGGCCAAGGTATTCCCTATTCGGCGTTTCTCGATGGCGATGGCAAGGTGCTCGTCACTTCTGACCGCGAGGACGCCGCCGGCGCCAAGCAGGGCAACATCGGCCATCCGGCCAAGCCTGAGGAGATCGCTTGGTTCGAGCACATGCTCAAAGTAGGCACGAAGATGTCCGCGGCGGACCGGGGCGTGCTCTCGACCTACCTCAAGGCCCAGAAGCTAGGCGGCTAGCCGAAGCTCGTGATCTCGCGCCGCGAACTGCTCCGATATTCGACCACCGCGGGCGTGGGTGCGGTGCTGGGCGGGCGGTTGCTTCGTGCCCAAGACGGGCGTCCTATCTTCCTCGGCTCCGGAAGTCACCGCTACACTTGCCGACACGACTGGTTGACACCTCCCCTTGGCATGGCTTTCGGCGACACCCACGGCCTGGCCCAGGATCGTGCCGGCCTCATCTACCTCGCCCACACCGTCCACTCTTCGAGCACATCTCAGGACGCAGTGTGCGTCTTTTCACCCGAAGGGAGGTTTCTGCGGTCGTGGGGTTCGCGGTTCGCGGGCGGAGCGCACGGTCTCGACCTTCGTGAAGAGGCAGAAACCGAGTATCTCTACCACTGCGACACGAAGGCGCGCCTCGTGGTGAAGACCTCTCTCGAAGGGGAGGTCGTGTGGGAGCGCGGAGTCCCCGTTGAGTCAGGAAAGTACTCCGAGGGCCAGCCATACGTGCCCACGAACGTGGCGTTCTCTCCGAGCGGCGGGCTGTGGGTAGCCGACGGCTACGGCTCCCACTGGATCCATAAGTACACTCGGGACGGCGACTACGTGAAGACGTTCGGCGGGCCCGGAAGCGAGCCAGGGAAGGTGCAGCAACCTCACGGACTCTGGGTGGCCGACCGTGGCCCCGAACCTCTTCTCGCGGTCGCGGACCGTGCGAACCGCAGGATTCAATACTTCGACATGGCAGGCGGGCACGTCCGGTTCGAGTCGCGCGGCATGCGGCTGCCCTGCCATTTCGACACCCGTGGCGGCGAGATGCTCGTTCCCGATCTCCAAAGCGTGGTCACGTTGCTCGACGAGGACAACGAGGTCATCGTACAGTTAGGCGACGGTGATCCCAGCGACTTGCGCGGCAAGCCGAGGGAGGAGTTCATTCCAGGAAGATTCATCCATCCGCACGATGCCATCTTCCTCCGCAACGGCGACATCCTCGTAGCCGAGTGGGTTCCGGTCGGACGGGTGACCCTGCTCTCCCTCGTGCGGGACTAGCCCCCGGCACGCCGGGGGCCGAGGGCCCCTACGCGCCTGGGTTCGGTGTGAAGAACCAAACCGTCGCGCCGAACGGATCCTGGATCAAGCCCATAGTGCCGACGGTAGGCACGGACATGATCGGCACCAGCACCTTGGCACCGGCCGTCACTGCCAAGTCGAGCCGTTTTGCGACGTCGTCCACTGCGATGTAGGTTGCCCAGTGAGGCGGCGCACCCTCGGCCATGGCCGAGTCGAACACGCCGCAGACCGGCGTCCCGTTCGCCTTGAACAGATGGTACGTGCCTTCTCCTCCCGGCATATCCATGCTGTCGGTCTCCCAACCCAGGACGTTCGTATAGAACTGGGTCGTCCCGGCAACGTCCGGCGTGTAGACCTCGTGCCAGGTGAAAGTGCTTCCCTGGGCGACAACGTGCTGCATTTCCTTATCGTCAAGTTGCTGTGACATGTGCTTCTCTCATCGCCTGGATCGAGCCAAGCTGAACATATAGTATACATACGTCTGCCCACAAATGCAATCCCCTAGGTCTGTTCGTGAGGGCCAAGGGGCAACGAAGGGTGGCGAATCTGGCCTACTCGGTGCGCAGAGCTTCGATCGGGCTCAGGGCGGCCGCCCTCGCAGCGGGATACATGCCGAACACCACCCCGATGAGGGCGGAAAAGCCCGCCGCGATGAGACCGAAAACCCACGGAAACGGCAAGGGCAGTCCCTCCGGCGTCGGCTTTTGCGCGATGGCGGTGCCGATCTGGACCGCCTGACCCACCCCGAAGGCTATCCCCATCCCGATGAGCCCGCCGACCAAGGACAACACCGCGCTCTCCACCAGGAACTGCGCCAGGATGGTGGTGTACCTCGCCCCGACCGCCTTGCGGAGCCCAATCTCGCGGGTCCGCTCGGTGACGCTCACGAGCATGATGTTCATGATGCCGATCCCGCCCACAAGCAGGCTCAGGGCGGCGATGGCGGCCAAGACCACTTGGGCAAAGCCGATGATCGCGCCGAAGACCTGGATGATGCTCTCGCGCGAGTCCACGCGGTAGATCGGCTTGTTCCCAGACTTCTGCATCAGGAGGCGCCAGATATCGTCCATGGCCCGGTCCACGCCGTATCCTTCCTTGGGCCTGGCCGTGATGTAGCTGAGTTGGTCGCCGCCCATCCACTTGTCGTGGGCGGTGGTGATTGGGATCCAGATGTTCTTCCCGTTGCTCTGGCCGAGGATATCGAACTTCTCCATCACACCGATCACCTGTAGCGTCAGTCCTTGGAAGGTGATGTGCTGACCGATGGGGTCGCCCTTCCCAAAGAGCCGGGAGGCGACGTCCACACCGATCATGCAAACGTTGGCCCGCGCGTCCATATCGCCGCGGGAGAACGCCCTTCCCTTCTCGATCCCGATCCGACTGAGCAGGAGCTGTTTCTCGTCCGTACACATCACCTCCGGATCCTTCATGCTCTTCTCGCCGAAGGAGACCTTAGAGGAAGGTGCCTGGAGGATCCCGCTCGCGATATCCACGCTGGGGACCCTTTCCTCGATCAAGCGGACGTCCTGCGTGGTGAGCCCTTCGATGCCCCCCATCGTGTCGCCCTCGCGGACTCGGCTGGGGTCGTAGAAAATGATGAGGGTGTCGCTCCCGAGCTTCTTGATCTGATAGGTAAGAAAGTACTGGAAGCCAGTGGAGGCCATCACGATGATCGTGACGCTCATCACGCCGATGATCACGCCGAGCATCGTGAGAAACGCCCTCAGCTTGTGCAGGCGGAGCATGTCCAGGGCGACCCTGGCGGATTCCCAAACGCTCACTTGCGCCTATTCCTCGCCTTCTTCGGGCCCGAAGGACATCATTCCCTTGCGCTCGGGACCGCTGAACGCAGGGAGCGCAAGGATCGCACCCTCAGCGGCCCCTTTCGTGATCTCCACATGGGTCTGGGATCGTTCTCCAATTTCGACCGGTGTCCGTTTGCCCTTGTCCTCCGGCTTGGAGCCCTCGGCCCGGATCATTAGGAAGTATTTTTCGCCGTCTTGCCCGAGATAGTCCACAGGGACGCGGAGCACGTTCTTCCGCTCAATCACCTTCATCGCGCACTTGGCGGACATTCCGGTCTTGAGCGCAGCGCCAGGATCGAGCACCGTGACCTCGACCTCATACTTCACCACTGGGTCTGCGCTCGGCGCAGTCTGGATCGCCCCGATGCTGGTCGGCGCGATCTTGGCCACCTTCCCGGCCAAGGTCTGTCCCTCGGCAGCGTCCACCGTGATCTTCGCGGGCATGCCGATCCGGAGCTTCGCCACATCAATCTCGTTGACCTGGAGCTTTACCAGCATTTTCGAGCGATCCTCGATCCGGAAGATGGGGCTGCCCGCCGAGAAGCTGTTCAAGCTCGCCACAAGCTCACCGATCTGCATGTACCGCTTTGTTACGACCCCTGAGATCGGGGCCACGATGCGTGTCTCGCCCAACTGCCGTTGGCCGTCACGCAGGACGGTGCTCAGTTGCTCGACGGTCGCTGCCTGTTGCCTGCGGGATGCTTGGAGCGCCCCCACGTCCTTGAGCTGCGCCCTCGCTTCCCTCACCGCGGCCTGGGCTTGGCGATACTGCTCGCGCTTGACCCCGTCCTGGATCGAGTTCGCCTTCGCGCGGTCAAGGTCGGCCTCGGCTTGTCGGACCCTCTCCGCGGCGAGCTTTCGCTCGACATTTTGCGAGGCTTCGAGGGTCGAGAGGCTCTCCTTCGCGTTGGCGAGTCGGCTCTGCGCGAGTTGGAGCTGCACTTCCGCTTCCTGCACGCTCCGTCGCGCGACATAGCCCTTGTCCAGAAGTTGGCGCTGGCGATCCATCTCGTCGCTGGCGTTCTTCAGGTTGGCTTGAGCGTCCTGGACGGAGGTGGTTGCGGTCACCCTGGCGTTGGACTGGGTCACGGAGATGAGTTGCCGCTCCGACTCCTCGGCTTGGACCAAGGCGGACTCGGCCGCTTGCACTGCCGCACTCGTCAGAGTCGGCTGGGCCTTGAGCTCGAGCTGGACTTGGCGCAGGGTCGCCTCGGCTCGTTGCAGGGCGGTCTGCGCGGTTACTCTTCGCTGTTCGATCTCGATTCCGGCGCGCTCCACCCCGGCCTGGGCCCCGCGCACCTGGGCCGCGTTCTGCTGAACCTGTAGCTGGGTCTCTTGAGGGTCAATCACGGCGATCAGTTGGCCCGCCTCGACCTCGTCCCCTTCGTCCACGAGGAGCTTGGCGACGCGGCCCGAGACCCGGCTCTTTACCTCCACCGACTTGATCGCGTTCAAGGTGCCGTTCTCGATGACGCTGACGCTCACTTCGCCTCGCTGGACCGTGACCTCGGGCTTCTTGTCCTTCTTGGCGTTCATCGTCTTTTGGAACTGCTGCACCGCGAACCCGCCAAACGCGCAAAAGGCGACCAGCGCCCCGATACCGACCCAGTACCCGCTCTTCATAGAACCCCTCTCACCATACCGACGGCCCAGCCCATAGGATTCGCTGTAGGGCCCACTTGTCCCGGTTCGGCTACACTGGGATCCGATGCTCTCCATCCAAGGCCTTCAGGTCTTTTATGGGCCGATCCAAGCCCTGGATAACGTCACGATCGAAGTGGGGGAGGCCGAGATCGTTTCCATCATCGGGTCGAACGGTGCCGGGAAGAGCACCCTTCTACGAACTGTGAGCGGCCTCGTCAAGCCACGCTCGGGCTCTATCGAGTTCATGGGGACGCCGATCCATGGGGCTTCTCCGGACAAGATCGTCCAGATGGGGATCAGCCAATCGCCCGAGGGAAGGCGTATCTTCACCGAAATGTCAGTGAAGGAGAACCTCTTGCTGGGAGCCTACACCCGCAAGGACAGCGAGGTCGGGAAAGACATTGAGAAGTGCCTAGACAGGTTTCCGCGACTTCGAGAAAGGTTCCATCAGAACGCGGGGACGCTGAGCGGCGGCGAGCAACAGATGTTGGCCATGTCCCGCGCGCTCATGTCCCGTCCCCGACTCCTCCTGCTCGACGAACCCTCGATGGGCCTCGCCCCCAACCTTGTGACCGAGATATTCGAGATGGTGATCGAGCTCAATGGGCAGGGTGTGACCGTATTGCTCGTGGAACAGAATGCGCATCGAGCCTTGGAAATCGCGAACCGGGGCTATGTGCTGGAGACCGGGAACGTCGTCCTGGAGGGAGCCGGCAAGGAGCTCTTGGTGGATCCCAAGGTAAAAGAGGCCTACCTCGGCGGCTAGGCTCGTGGCAAAGCCCAAGATCGTCACCGCCTCGGCGGAGCACATCGAGGCGGTGGCCGCCATCGAGAAGGACGCGCATATGACCCCATGGAGGCTCGAGTCGTTCCGACGCGAGCTGACCAACCCGGACGGGCTCTTCTTCGTCGCGTGCCACGAAGGCAAGGTGATCGGGTACGCGCTTGCCTGGGTGATCGTGGACGAAGCTCACATCGTGAACGTGGCGGTCGAGGCCGAGCACCGGGGCGAAGGCACGGGCCGAGCCTTGGTGGCCCTGCTCCTGGAAGAGACCCGCAAACGGGGCGCGACTTGCGCCACCCTGGAGGTGCGCGAAGGCAATGAGGCCGCGATTGGGCTCTACCGCTCGTTCGGCTTCGAGGAGGCCGGTCTGCGCAAGCGGTACTACGAAGGCATCGCCAACGCCGTGATCATGTGGCTTCACGAGATTCCAGCATGAGTCTCTGGTTCGAGGGCTCGGTCTTGGGCATGGACACAAGTTGCGATGAGACGGCGGCGGCCGTCGTCCGCAAGGGAAAGGTCCTGACGAACGTCGTCGCCAGCCAAGCTCAGCTGCACTCGCAGTGGGGCGGCATCGTCCCGGAAGCCGCGGCCCGAGCCCATATCGAGTCTCTCGTACCGGTGCTCGCCGCTGCGGTCGAGGGCGCCGTTCCCGATGCGGTTGCAGTGACAAACCGGCCTGGCTTGGTCGGGGCCCTGGCGGTCGGGGTTGCAGCAGCGGAGGCGCTCTCCCTCGCTTGGGACGTCCCCCTGATCGGCGTACACCACTTGGAGGGCCACATCCTCAGTGTTCTTGCCAACCGTGACCTGCCGCCGTTGCCCCACCTCTGCCTCGTCGTCTCGGGGGGACATACCGAGCTCATCGAGGTGCTGGAACCTTGTAAGTACCGCACCGTGGCTGAGACCCTCGATGACGCAGCCGGGGAGGCGTTCGACAAGTGTGCACGGCTGCTCGGCCTCGGCTATCCTGGCGGGGCGGCACTGGAGGCCCTCGCCCGAGCGGGAACGCCGGGCAAGTACAAATTACCGGTGGCGATCCGTCACGACCCCCGCCACTTCAGCTTCAGCGGCTTGAAGACCGCGGCGATGCGACTGGTCGAGGCCGAAGGAGCATCCCTCGACGCCGCTTCCGCGGCCCTCGCCGTGCAAAGCGCGATCGTCGCGAGCCTCACCGAGAAGATAGAGCGCGCACTGCGCGTGAGCGATGCGGCCACCGTGTCGCTCGTCGGCGGGGTCGCGGCCAACTCGGCGCTTCGGACTGCGGTCGAGTCCGTGGCCCGCGGATGGGGTAGGGGCTTCGTCGCGTCACGACCCGACCTCAGCACCGACAATGGGGCCATGATCGCCATCGCTGGGTCTATCCGCCTCGCGCGGGGCGAACGGTCAACCGCGCTTGACGTATCCGCACAAGCCCCGATCCCGGACTGCGAGCCGTTGGGCTAGAATCGAGCCATGGACGAGACCCCGGTCAGCTCGCCGTCTGAGGGAACGGTGCCGACCGTGCCGTCGCCGACCACCCCCGCACCGGTTCCCTCCAACTTGGACAGCGTTCGAAGATCCTTGGGGATCACGGTGATCGTGCTCGGACTACTGGCCCTCGTGGCCGGGGCGATGGGGCTCCAGGCGAGCGCACGAGCCCAAGCGGCGACGATCCAGGGCGTGAAGGGGGTGGCAGCCGCCGCTTCGGTGAGCGTCTCGTCCGGAGACACCGAGAAGCTCCGTGGCATGGCGGAGTGGCTCGTCCGAGAAGGAGGTTATAGCAGCGTTGCCTTTTTCGACCCCCAAGGAAGGGTTTTCGCCTCGACGGTGGCCACCGAGCCTCCTGCGACGCCGCCCGATCCCGTCGCTCCGGCGCGGAGACCCGACGGCTACTGGGCACCACTTCGCCAAGGGACGGGCAGCACCCCTTGGGGCTGGATCCGGGTCACGCTGCCTGACTAGCTCCGCGGGTGCGCCTGGTCGTACGCCTTCCGCAAGTGGTCCGTCTTGAGCTCGGTATAGACCTGGGTCGTATCGAGCGAGGCGTGGCCTAGCAGTTCTTGGACGACGCGCAGGTCCGCGCCCCCCTGGAGCAGGTGTACGGCATAGGTGTGTCGCAGGACATGCGGCCCGATCGGTGCGCGTAGCCCGGTTCGCCTCGCGTGCCGCTCCAGAACGCGGTACACCAGGCTCCGGCTCATCACACCCCCACGGTCCGCCAAGAAGACGTTGGAGGAAGGTTTGGACTGGAGCACGGGCCTGGAGCCCGCAAGGTACCGCTCGAGCCATTCCATCGTTCCCCCTGGTATGGGAACCCACCGGGTCTTGCCCCGTTTGCCGTCAGCGCGAAGAGAGGCCGTGTCCATGCTGAGGCACTGGAAGGTGAGCCCCGCGACCTCGCTCGCACGCAAACCGCACCCATAGAGCGCTTCCAGGAGCGCACGATCGCGAAGCCCGATCGGTGTGGACACGTCAGGGGAGGCAAGGAGCCGCTCCACTTCGACCTGGCTCAAGGCCTTGGGCAACCGCTTGGGAAGCCGCGCACCGCTCAAGCTGGGGGGACGGCAGGACGGACCGGCACCCTGCCGCTGAAGAAAGGCGAGAAGCCCTCGAAGGCTCGCAAGGCGCCGCCGGAGCGTGGACGCTGAGACGCGGGGCGCAAGGTCGGAGACGTACCCTTCGATCGAGTGATCGTCCACCTCCTTCCAACCCGTGTAACCTTGACCCGCAAGGTAGGCCGCGGCGAACCGCAGATCCCTCCCGTAGGCGTCAAGGGTATGCGGCGAGGCCCCTCTCTCGATCCTCAAGGAGTCGAGGAACTCGACGATGGGGCCATCGAATCGGTCTTGCGTCTCCAAACCCATAGGATAGGACGGACATACATCATGTCGTGGACCGCGGTCAGGCCCGCCGGGACGAATCCGCCCGCGGGGAACGCCCGGTCGCGCACGTACCCTTGCTCCAAGCGATCCAGGAACTCCACGTACGCAGAGTTGCGCTCGTCCTTCACCCCTTGTTCGAGGAGCCGTGCCTCACCCTCGTTTTCGAAGCTCGAGAATACGACGTAGTCGGGCGATTCGTCCAAGGGCCCATGATCCCACGGGTGCCGGGCAAGCAATACCTTGGGGCGCATGAGTGCGAGGGCTTCGGAGTGCCGAACTTCCTCGGGAACCCAACGCGGAGCACCGAGGTCCGGTGAAAGGGTCGGGCTGTAGAACCACGGGTCGTTGGGGAGATAGACCCGGGTCATCTCGGGCATGGATCGAAAGTAGGCACCGGCCGCGTCCCTTGGGTCTGTCTCCGACATCGCCTTGAGGGCGATGAGGGAGGCCGCCGCCCCGCCGCTGGGCATGCCCCCGATCCCCAGGATCGCCATTGCGACCGTCAGCTTCCCGAGCAAAGTACCGCGCTTGTGCGCCTCCCCGACCAAGTAGCCGAGCCCTATACCGAGCAACGGCACGAGCGGCAACGCATAACGAAGGAACTTGACCTCGGCCCGCCCGATCAGCACGTACGAGAGAAGGGCCACCGCGAGCACCGGCCACATCCATGTCGCATTGGTTCGTGCCGCGACCGCCCACCCTACCGCTCCCAGCAGGACAAGGAACGGCCCCAACGTGATCACCAGGTTCCCTAGCTGAAAGAGCCAGGCGGGCGAGGTTCCAGCAAAGACGAGCCCATGCCCAGTCGCCACGTGCTGCATCTCGAAGAGAAAGTCGCGCTTGAACGCTTCGGGCTGGAGAAGAAGGCCCGGCGTCGTGGCGACAAAGGCAACGATCGCGGTGAGGAACGTGCTCCCGATGTATGTGATCCGACGCTCCGGTGCGAGCCACACGCCCGCGAGGATCGGGGCCGAGATCGCCACGAGCCCCGAATACTTCGTGGACGTTGCCAGCCCGACCGCCAACCCGGCGTAAAGCAACCACCGGCATCGGGAGGCTTCCGCGCGCTCGACGGAGGGCCATCCCGCCTCCAGCGAGAGCCAGACCGCGAGCACGACCCAGAACGACGCGAGCGCGTCCACCGTCATGAAGTCGGAATGGACGACGAGGCCCGGCGCGAAGGCGACCGCCAGTCCGCCAAGAACGGTGCCCAGCCACGCAGTGCGACCTCGCAGTGCCAGGAACACCACCCACGCACATCCGGCCCCCGCAAGGGCCGAGACCAGCCTGCCTGCCAGGAGGTCGGAGGCCCGCCCCTGCCAGTCGTCCCCTCCACCCGGCCAGATCGCCCCCCCCACCCGGAACAGGGCCAGCGGGAACGTCCCGTAGTTGTAAAAGCCTGGATCGAGCTTGGCAGCCCAGGGCTCGAGCCGGTTGGCGGCGGCCAGCACGACGGGCTCGTCAGGATGCAGGCTCCAGTGCCGCTCCGCCGTAGGAAGCCCCCATCCGATGCCCAAAAGACGGATCAAAAATGCGATCGCGAAGAGGCTCGGTCCGCACCAGCGAAACCACGACGGAGCCTCGCTCATGACCTGGAGAGCAAGGTGAGGCTCGCGGTGCCCGTGAACTTCTCTTCGACCACGGCCTCGCTCTCGCTCTTCACCGTAATCGAGAACACCCCGGTGGAAACGGCGTCGGCCTTCAGGGTAGCAAAGGTCTTGGAATCGAGGTCGTACACGATCTTGGTCTGGAGCTTGAGATGGATGCTCTTCAAGCCAGTGTCCTCGGGTTTGACCCCCATGCTCTGAAGGAGGAAAGGTGCGGCGTCGGTCTCAAGGCTGAGGGTGGCGACCACCCGATCCACCAAGGTCGTGTCCCCCATCACTTTTCCTCCGTAGGTGTACGTGTAGTCCAGACGCTGCATCGCGTGCTCGTCGCTTCCTTTGAGCTGTCTGGGCTGGAAACCGACCGTGCGTTTCCAAGTATCGCCTTGCTCGACCTCCTCAAAGGGCAGCTTGGGGCTGAGGTCGAGGGAGGAGTCGAGCGCGCCTGCGAACATGGCAAGCCCGTGTACTTCGCGCACCAGGTCGCCCACGAAGTCTTGGGCCAACCCCGTCGCCCCTGACGTCGTGGCGTACAAACCTTCGCCGTCCTTCCCTTTCTCCTTCTTCGGGTTCAAGTCCTTCGTGGCAGTGACTTCATTGGCGGGCGAGAGGGTCAGCAGGACCTTCCAGTCCACTTTCTCCGTCTTCGTCTTGGGTGGGGAATCGGCGGTCTCCCCTTCCGTAAAGCGCATCACCGGCCGCGAGTAGACGATCTCACCAAACCCCTCGTTCGTGACCTTCTGCACGGCAAGCGAGAACTTGTAGTCCAAGGAGAACTCGGACGGCAGATAGAACGCCATACCGAGCTGCTTTTGCTCGGAGAGCAGGTGTGTCTTGAACTCATAGTTCAGGGTGTCGCCGGGTCGAAAGGCTCGGCTCAGTTCGATGTGGGTCGAAGGAGGCGTTTGGACGGCCGCGGCGAACAAGACTGCTAGCATGAACCTGTATTCTACGTTTGGGGCGGCAGGTTGGTACTACTTACAGACCTGTTTTGCGATCACCATTCGCTGAATCTCGCTACAACCCTCGCCGATCTCGGTAAGTTTCGCATCGCGCCATAGCTTCTCGACAAGGTGCTCGAAGGTCATGCCTCGTCCCCCGTGGATCTGGATCGCTCGGTTCGTGACCCGGTTCGAGGTCTCGCTCGCGTAGAGCTTGGCCATGCTCGCCGCCTTGGTGACGTCCTCGCCCCGGTCGAACATCTCGGCTCCCTTGCGCACGAGCAGCCTCGCCGCCTCGATCTCCATCTCGCTGTCCGCGATAAAGTTCTGGACGCTCTGCATGTCGCAGAGCCTACGTTTGAACTGCTGTCGCTGCATGCTGTAGGCAACGGCAAGCTCGTGGGCCTTCTCGGCGATGCCGAGGGCCATGGCCGCGATGCCCAGCCTGCCGCGCCCAAGGAAGCTGATCGCCTCCTCGAAGGTACAAGGGGTGTGCCACGCCACCGCGTCCTTCAATTCGAACTGGCTCGTCCAACTCGCTTGCACGCCGATGGTCGGAATCCGGGGCCCGAGCTGGAAGCCTGGCTGATCGGTCTCCATGAGGAAGGCGCTCAGTTCCTTCTCGCTCGTCCTGGCGATCATGATGATAAGATCCGCCCGGCCGCCATTGGTGATGAACATCTTCTGACCGTTGAGATGGTAGTAGCCTTCCCTGCCCTGGATCGGGGTCGCCCATGTTTGAACCCGTCTCGCATCGGAGCCCGCATCCGGCTCGGTGAGCCCCCATGCCAGCTCGATCTCGGCTCGCACCGCGGGCCCGAGGTACTTCTCCCGTTGCTCTGGGGTCGTGAGCTTCACCAAGTGGCCGAGACAGAGCGCGTTGATCGCGGCCAGGTTCATGCTGAGGGCCGGGTCGCCCTGGGCGACCAGCCGACACGCCTCGCAATAAGCGACGCAAGAAACCTCGTTGCCGCCGTGCTCGCGCGGCACGGTCATTCCCATGAGCCCGACTTCCGCGCAGCGCCGGAAGACGTCGTCCGGCAGACGGTCGGCCTCCCAAGCCCGTGTGCTCGGCAATACGTAGTCTTGAACGAACTGCTCGACCCCTTCGAGGAATGCGGCCTCGGATTCGTACTGTGCGGGACTCGCGGACGTCTGCAAGCTCATTCGGTCTCCGAGCGGATTCTACTCGGAGAGGCCGATGCGTGCAGGGCAGGGGTCACTCGTGCATCGGCTCCCAGGACGACACGAGGTCTTCGAGGTGCGAGACAAGGACTGCCCAGTTCGACCTCGCTCCCTCGCCCCAGGCTCGATCGAACCGAGCCTGGCCTATGCCGGCGAGAATCCGCTCCCTGATCCCGTTCGAGTCGTCCACCTCATAGCCCGCAAGCGGCCTGGAGTCGGCCTCTCGCTGGGTCGTCATCCGTGCTAGGAAGCGGGTGGCGAGGGTCCAGTCTTCCACGGTCACAAGGGCCCCGGCGATCGTGAGCGCGATCCAGTTCAGTCCCGCCTCGAACCCAGCCTTCCTCACGAGCCGTGCGGATTCCACAAGTGCGCACACCGCTTCACGGCCTTGTCCCAAGGTTCGTCGGGCCTCTCCCTCCTGCCAGCGTGCGAGCCCTTCGAGCCTCACGATGCCGAGTTCCTGGGCCAGGGCGACGCTCTCCTCCACCATGGCGAGGCCGCGCTCCGGCTCTCCCTGCTTGACGAGCTCCGATCCCGTGTCGAAGAGGATCCTGACCAGCGAGCGGTAGTCTCTCCCTTTCCTGGCGACCTCCAGGGCCCTGAGGTGATAGGCCAAGGATCCGACGCTGTCGGAAACGCAGTAGCGCACCAGGCCCAAGGAGTAGTAGGACTGGGCAAGCCGTTCAACGTCCCTCAGCCCCTCGCTCCTTGCTACGGACTCCTTATAGAGCGTTTCCGCGGAGGCATAGTCTCCCGCTGCCTTGAGGATGTTCCCGTGGGCTAGGAGCGCACGGAGGATCGCGTCCTCGTCCCCCGAGTTCCGGGCGAGCGCGACCACCGCTTCGCCCGCCTCCATCGCTTCCGAAATGGAACCGACGTTGGAGGTGGCAAGGATGAACATGACCCCGATGCGCGCCTTCAACCGGGCATCGCTCATCCGATCGTAGGCGGTGCGAAGGACATCGGTCAGCGGCTTGAGCCGGTCTGTTTCTTGAAGCCAAGGTTCCAACTCCAGGAGGAAGGCCCCCAAGGTTCCGGCGGGTACGGGGGCATCGAGAGCGGCCAAGATGTCTGCCTCCCGAGGGCCCAACGCACGGTTCATCGGCACCTCCGCCCTCGCGACCAGGCCGCGAACCCAGTCAAAGTGGAGCACGGCGATTCCCTCGGCACGATCCGCCTGAAGCGCTCTGCCCACCTCCTTGAACATCTCAAAGAGGTGGAACTCTGCAACTTCGCCGTCCGGATCGCACTCGATGAGGCCCGACTTCACGAGCTCGGACAAGGTCTCATGGACCTCAGCCCCGCCGGTAAGCACCTCCGCGTCCAACGCGGTGAACGGCGTACGGAACTGGGAGACAGCGACGAAGCACCCCGCAGCCTCGGGCGAGACCAGGTCGAGGCTCCACCGCAGCGCAGCCGCCAAGCTCCCGCTCCGACCCTCGGCATGGCGGAGGTGCTCGCCTGGCAGACTCAGAGAAGCGAGAATCTGTGCCGGACTCTTACTGCTCGCTTGGCGAGCGGCAAGCGAAATTGAGAGTGGGAGGCCCTCTACGTGTTGGCACAGGGCCACGACCGAGCGGGCATTGTCCGGCGTGAGCCGAAACGAAGGGTTCGCCGCCGTAGCCCGTGCAACGAACATTTGGACGGCCGGTGCGGCCTGCACTTCCTCAAAGGTCGCTTCCGGATCGGGCAGAGCTAGCGGTGGGACGGTCTGGACCAACTCCCCTTCGATCTCGAGAATCCTCCGGGTCGTAGCGAGGACTCGGAGCAACGGGGCCCCGGCCAAGATCTTCTCGACGAATCCCGCCGCATGGGGCAGCAGGTGCTCCAGGTTGTCCAGTACGAGCAAAGAAGGTGCGTTGCTCAGATGGTGGGCGCACGCCGCGATCTGTGAGTTGGGCTCGACGCCTATGATTCCCAGGCAACTGGCGATCGAGCCTGGGAGAGAGTCCACGGACGAGCACGTCGTAAGGTCCACCAACCAACACCTCCCCGGAAAGAAGCGGACAATCCGGGCAGCAACGTGCTGCGCCAGCGTGGTCTTTCCCGAACCTGCGGGACCGTGAAGCGTGACGAGCCTGGACTCCTGGTCATCGAGGAGGAGCCCGGCGATGGCTTCCAAGGCCGAGTCCCTGCCAAAGATCCTGCCAGAGGGTGCGGAGGGGTTTTTGGTGACCGCGGGCGCGTGTGCTTGAGGTACCGCTTCCAGGGCATGGCGCGCAGCCTCGCTCGGCTGCTCGCCCCATTCTTCGTCCAGGCGCCGCTCCAACTCCTCGTATTGGGCGATGGCCAAGCTAGGGGCCCCGCTCAGCGAATAGAGCCGGATCAGGCCGATGTGAATGTCTTCCCGATCCCCCACCTGGGCGAGGGCCCGCTTCCCCACCGCCAACCCTTGGGAGAACTCGCCGGACGCGCCATAGAGCTGCATGAGGCGAACCACGGCCTGCGCGTATTCTTCTTCGAGGACGCTTCGCTGAGGCATCACCCACCCCTCCTCGATGCCGTGCAAAAGTGGCCCGGTGTAGAGTTCAGCGGCCTCGGCGAGGGATTCCTTGGTACCGTCTCGCGAAAGTTCACGAAACCGGGCAATGTCCACGCTGAAGCCCGTCGTGTCGAGTTCCACGGTATCCCGGTCTGCGCGAACCAGGCCCGGTTCCGAAACCACCTTGCGGATATCGCTAAGGGCCATTCGCAGGCTCTGACGAGAGGCTTCGGCATCGGCTTCCGGCCAGAACCAGTCCGCCAGGCTCTCCCTGGGATGGGCCCGGTCAGTGAAGTAAGTGAGGAAGGCGAAGAGGGCGGCAGTCTTCCGGGTTCGGAAGCGCAAGGGTGCCCCGGCTGCGTCTTGAAGCGCGAACCCCCCCAAAAGCCGAACTTGATACATGCCTTTTCAGCCGGTGCCCTGGAGCCCAGTATAACGATCGGCATCTGAGCCCGCAGAACTTGCCGATCTGCGGACTCGTGACTGAAAACGTGCGCGATGAGCCGAGAATGCCGAACCCACCGTCACACGAGTGTCACAGGATTCGCACCCCAGTCGTTGGGCTCCGGAAGGGTCGTCCTTAGGCCGTTGCCTGCTTGACGACCGCCTCGAATGCCTTCATATCGCTGATCGCGAGCTCACTGAGCATCTTGCGGTCCACTTGCATGCCTTTGGAGTTCAGCCCATGGATGAAGTCGCTGTACCGCACCCCGCACTGCTTGCACGCAGCACTCAGGCGCACGATCCAGAGGCGACGGAAGTCGCGCTTGCGCCGACGACGGTCGCGAAAAGCGTACTGACCGCTCTTCATCACCTGTTCGTGGGCGTTCTTGAAGACGTTCTTCTTGCGCTGGAAGTACCCCGATGCGCTCTTGATGACCTTCTTGTGCCGTTTGTGGCGCATCAGGCCGCGTTTGATTCTTGCCATGTTCCTTTCTCTTTATGGTTTCATCGTTCCGGGCCGACCGTGTCCCGTCCGTGCTTGCCGGAGGTAGCGGTAGGAACGGCCCTTTGCCCAGCCTAGAGCCCGAGCAAGCGCTTCACGCGCTTGAGCTCGGTGCCTGAGAGCTCGGCGTCCTTGTCCAGGCGGCGCTTTTGCGAGCCCGACTTGTGGAAGAACATGTGGTTGTTGTACGACTTGCGCCGCATGATCTTCCCGGAGCCTGAGATCTTAAACCTCTTCGCCGCCGTCTTGCTTGTCTTCAGCTTGGGCATTCTTCGTCTTTCCTGGCGGGCGCGGGTTCAACACCACGACCATCTCCCGACCGTTCAGAACCGGGTCTCGGTCGGGTTTCCCGACGTCGTCCAGTTCCTCGATCATGGCCGCTAGCTTCTTGAGCCCCACGTCCTGGTGTGCCAATTCTCGCTGCCTGAACCGACAGACCAACCTGACCTTGTCGCCTTGAGTGAGGAACTCCCTCGCTCGGCGGCTCATCACGGCTGCGTCGTGGACTGCGATGTTCGGACTGATCTTTATACCCTTGACGTTCTGGACCTTGGGCTTCTTGTCCTTTTTCAGCTTGGACTGTTCGTACTTGTGCTTGCCAAAGTCAGTGATCTTCGCCACCGGCGGGTCTGCCTTGTCGGCCACGAGCACCAGATCGAGGCTGGCGTCCCTGGCTGCTTCCAGCGCGTCCCGTGAATCGAGCACCCCGAGGGCCTGCCCGTCCGCACCGATCACGCGAAGCTTGGGAATCCGGAGCAGGCGTTCGTTGATGGGCGGGCCAGCGTCGGGCCCTCTACGCCTGTAGAACTTGCGCGCTATCGGTCGCCACCTCTATGTTGCTTCCGGATCATCCGAATGCGATTATAGCCATACCGCCCGATACCTGTCAAAACGTGTGCCTAGCCGCGGCAGGCGAGACCGGAGCGACCAGGACGACTTCGGGCACGTGGGCCTCGGTCTTCAGGTTGTGCGCGGTGCCCGCGGCGAACCAAGCCGCCCACAAGACAACATAGGCGCTCACGCCGATCATCGCCGCCTTGCGGACAAAGTCCCGGTTCGACTGCCCGTACCCCCGCATCACCACGTACACGCCTAGGATCGTCAAGGACTTCACGCTGGCGAAGAGCCACTCGCTTCGCTCGATCAAGGGGCGCATGAGCGGGTTCTGCTCGACAATCATGCCGTTGGCATGAAGAAGCGCGGTTGCGATGAGGTCAATCGTCGCGACGGCTACGAGCAGGCCCAGGGCCCGGGAAGGGAGCCAGGTCCGCCACTTCCCTTCCGCTTCCAGTGCTCTCCTCCAGCGTCCGGACAAACTCGTCTTGAGCGCTCCGAACCTTGCTTGCCGGCCCCCTGCTTCCATTGACGAGGAAGGTCATCGCAAGCTTTGTGCCACTGGCGTCGGTCAGAACGCCGCACAGGCCCACGATCCCCGTCATCGTGCCTGTCTTCCCTACGAACGACGACCCCGTGAGCCGCTTCTCCAACGTGCCCTCGCCCCCCGCTGCCAAGACTTCCTCGAGCTCGGCGGACAGGCCCGCTGAAGCGGCCCACCGGAAGAGTTGGCACATGGCCTCGGCGCTTGTGCGGTTGCGGCGACTCAGTCCAGAGCCGTCCACCGGTTCCACCGAACCGGGGGCGACGCCCACGGTGGTCTCCAAGAAGGAGCGCATCTCCCGTCCTGCGCCGGAATAATCCCGTGCTTTCGAGCCGAGGAAAAGGAAGTGCTCGGCGGACGGGTTCATGCTCTCTTCACAACATTCTTTGAGAAGGGTGTGGATCGGGGCTCCTTGGATAGTAAGGTCGGGCGGGCGATCGGGGGGCCCTTCCTGAGCCGCTTCGTATCTGCCACCCAGGAGACGGGCCGCGTAGGCACTCGGGTCGGGCTGGGCCAGTTCTTCGAGGTCGGTCGCCGCTTGAGGAAGCCGACCCGAGACCGTCATCGCAGCTCGTGTGGGGTCGTATTGCACCTTCCACTTGCCTCTCGTGCCGACCCGCCGTACGCGGATATTGAGAGCAGGATCGAGCGGGAGCAGCCTCCCTGCCGTCGCCTGGGCCACGAACGAACAGTGGTCCGCCGAGAACGCCGAGACTTGGGCGGCATAGTCGTAGGGCAGGTCGTCCCAAGTCCATCCGGGGCCGTGACCCGGTCGGTACGCCTCTCGAACCCGCACAGTGGCCCCCTTGGGGATCGAGAGCTCCTCACGGGCCTTGCGAAGCTGGCTCGCGCTCAGTCCGGGGTCGCCTGGGGCTTCGACATAGGCACCATACTCCGTGCGCCATATCTTGGTCTCGGGCCGGTAGTCCGCACCCAGCCGGTACAGGCAGAGCGCGGCGGTGTACGCCTTCTGGCAAGAGGCGGGGACCAAGGGCCGATCTCCGTTCCGTTCGTAGACGACCGAGCCGTCCATCCTTGTCACGCAAACTCCTAGCGTCGCACCCTCGAAAACAGAGGAACCCAGGATTCGGTCAAGGTCGGCGGCGAGTCCGGTGTGGGCGGCAGCGATCCAGGCGGCGAGGATCGTCACGGCTCCTCCGGGAACATGGGTTCAGCGACGTGGTCAATCCCTCCCGCTTCGACGTCCGCCGCCATGCAAGCGGCGTATTGGCGGAGCATGGGTTCGGGGTCGGCCTCCGCAGCCTGGTGAAGGGTTACGACGGCCCGCTCGCGCAGCTCTGGCATCCACTCGGCGACGTGGAAGAGGGCGTGAAGGGCGCTTCTCCGCCCGATTTTGGACGGTGCCTTCACACACTCGAACAACACTTCTGCCGATTCCGCGGTGCAGATATGGCCCCCGAGCACGACCCCGGCCTTGTACACCGCCCTTCCGTAATCGTCTTCAGCATCCCAAATGAGGTCTCGGATCGCGCGCACGGCCTCGGTTTGGAGCGTGGAACTGGGGCAAAGCGACGGAAGATCCTCGAACATGTCGAGCACGCACCAATGCGCCACGCGCCGGTACGGGTGCCGCCGATCTCGCAGCAACAAGATCAGGGCGCGACCGAAAGGAACCTCGCTGGCATGGGCCTCGATGAGGGTCATGGCGTCGTGCGCGACGTCACGGTCCCGGCAGAGCAGGAGGCAGAGCCATTGGTGCGGTTCGAGCTCGGGGATCGGCGCAGTGAGCCTTGAAGTAAGGCCCAGGGCCTCCGAGGCCGCGCGTTGGCGGTTCAGAAGCGGCTGGGCACCGAGCTTGAGCAACTCCACGACCTCCTCGGCGCTCGCGCCCTTGGCCTCGTTCCAGAGGTCCACGGTGCGGCCGAACACGCCGGCCGAGTTGTGCGCAAGCTCGACCGCGAACGTCTCGTCCATGTCCTGGAACGAAGTGTTCCCGCTCCAGTCGTGCGGGGCGATATGATAGTCGCCGCTCAGCAAGTGCGGGGGCCAGTGGAACGGGATCCGGTGCCCGATGGGGAGCGCGGCAGAGGGCTCGACCCGGCTGAGAGCACGTTGGACGGTCTCGACCAGCGACTCGGGGGAGATCGCGGTCATGCTGCTATCGTACAGCAAACTGCACTTACACCGCCCTCGGCTCTACTTGCTCTCGGTGGGCTCGGGGGAATTGTCGTTCAACTCCTCGCTGAACTTTCGCTTCCCTTCCTTCAGGCCCTCTTGGAGCTCGCCGACCCCTTTTCCGATCCCTCGCATCAGCTGAGGGATCTTCGTCCCTCCGAAGAGTACGAGGATGGCGATCAGTATGATCAGCCACTCTTGTCCTTGGATGAACGACAGCGGGAGGATCCACATGGCTTCCATTATAGTATCGGTTCCATAATTAAAGACGATAGGGTTCGACCGAGGTGTTCACTTTCCGGCACCTTCGTCCTGGTGAAGGTCCCCTTTGACCTCGATCTTTCGGCCCCCGGACTTCACGTTAAAGCCCGTGCCCGACGAGTCCATCCCAAAGTCGTTGTCGCCTTCGACGTAGTGGATCGCCCAGTCTCGAGGGTTCCCGAACGCCCCTGGGGGGGCCGTCGCGGGCGGGCCCGTGTAGGGCGCGTGCTGGTTCCGGGCAGCAGTGGGAACCTCGTAGACGAGCGGGGTCGTCGTGGGATTCGGGATGTCGGATCGGACTTTTCCTGCGAGATTCGAATTGTAGGAGACGCCCGTGACAACGCCCTTCGACCAGTCGCATCCCAGCTCGCTGTCCGCGGCGGCAGGAGCCATGCCACGAACGAACTCGGGTGCGTCCTTGAACTCCTCGACCTGCTTTTCGTAGTAGGGCTGAATATCGTCCATCCAGGTTTCCGCGGCCGGGTACTTGCCGTTGTGGTCCGCCGCGTACGCATGGAGCGCATCGGCGGCGCCGTCCAAGGTCGCCATGCAACCTACCGAGGGCGATACCGTGCCCATCATCGTCTTGAAGAACATTGCGGCCAGCCCGATGAGGACCAGGCAACACACCACAAGACCCACGGCGACCCAAATGCACGCCTTGTTGCCGCCACCGGAGCGCGGAGGGGCCTGTTGCACCTGAAAAGGAGGAGGTGTGACGCTCATCGCTGCTCGATAGTACACGTCTTGGCTACAATCGGTTGCCACTGGAGGTCTGATGAGGGGTACGAACCGACCACCGAGCGTTGACGCTTTGGCCCGAACGTTGGGCGAAGGGCCAGTGCGCCTGCGAGTCATGGCGGCACGATCGGCGATCTCTCGAGTGCGCTCGACAGGCGGCGATGCCCAAGAACTTGCCCTGGCAGAACTCGCGCGCATGAGCGGTGCGTTCCCTGCCCCTGCGGTGAACATGAGCGGCACCGTCCTCCATACGGGTCTGGGCCGCGCCGTCCTCGCCCGCGAAGCGGTGGGGGCGATACTACAAGCGAGCCTCGGACACGCTGTGGTCGAACTGGACGTCTCGAGCGGCGCACGCGGCGACCGGCAGGAGCGTGTTCGCGAGTACCTGGTGGCGCTCACCGGTGCCGAGGACGCCCTGGTCGTGAACAACTGCGCAGCCGCGATCGTCCTGTGTCTTGCGGCGCACTGCCAGGGCCGGGAGGTATTGCTCTCTAGGGGCGAGATGGTGGAGATCGGGGGCTCGTTCCGTCTCCCGGAGATCGTCGCCGCCTCAGGAGCCGTGCTCCGGGAGGTGGGATGCACGAACAAGACCCGGTTGGCGGACTATGAAGCGGCGTGGCACGACCAAACCGGAGCGGTGCTCCGCTGCCATCCGTCCAATTTTCAGATCGTGGGATTCGTCGAATCGCCCGCCCCGGAGGATTTGGCAGCGATGTGCCGGGCACGGTCAGGGATCTTCATAGATGACGTGGGAAGTGGATGCCTCGTGGATACCACGGCCTATGGCTTGCCCTCGGAGCGAACCCTCGCTGAGGCAATCGCTGCGGGTCCGGATATGGTCGTCGCGAGCGGGGACAAGCTGCTCGGGGGTCCCCAGGCCGGACTCATCTTGGGATCGTCACAGGCGGTCCGCGCTATCGCAAAGCATCCGCTCGCGAGAGCGTTCCGGGTGGACAAGCTGACCCTCGCGGCCCTGGCCGCGACCCTGCGGCTCTACCTGGAGGGTCGTCACGACGAGATTCCGGTATGGGCTTCGTTGAAAAGGCCACTGGAACAGGTCCTTCGCGACGCGAAGCGGCTCGCGAAGTCTTCCCCTGGGCCCGCAAATGCCGTCAGGGCGGTGACGGTCGTGGGCGGGGGCTCCCTGCCCGGAAGCGGGGTCGCGTCCTGGGCTTGCCGGGTTCGGTCGGAGTCGCCGGACGCCCTTGCCCAGCGGCTCCGGGCGGCCGATCCGCCCGTACTCGGCTACATCAAGGATGGGCACTTTTGGCTCGACCCTCGCACGGCCACCCCTGACGAGGTTCGGTACACGTGTAGGGTGCTCGGCGGGTGAGCCTGCCTTCTGAAGCCTTGGAAATGAACCTTGCTCGGGACCTGTTGCTGCGCCTCGAGGCTCACTCTCGGGGAGAGCGTGCGCACGCTCACCGGGTGGCTGTGTACGCGGTCGCGACGGGGGAGCGATACGGGTTCAGCGACGACGAATTGGTCGTGCTCCACCGCGCGGCCCTGCTCCACGATGTGGGCAAGCTCGCGGTCGAGGAATCCATCCTCACCATGCGGGGCCCGGTGGACCCAGAGTCACTCGCTGTAATGCGTGAGCACACCGAACTCGCCCGTGATGTCTTGTTCGAAGCCGGGTTTGGCGGCGAGGTCGCAGAGGCCGTGCGGAACCACCACGAGCGATGGGACGGGAGCGGTTATCCTCAGGGGCTGCGAGGGGCGAGCCTTCCCTTCCTGGCGCAGTGCGTGGGCCTGGCCGAGGCCTTCGACGTTCACGCCTTCGGGGCGCCCTGGCTCTCGGCGCACGGTGAAGCGGCGGCCACTCGACTCATCGCCAGCTATCGCGGTCACAAGTTCGCGCCAGAGGTCGTGGACGCCTTCTTGGCCGTCCAGCCGATCCTTCAGCCCGTGCTCACGCGGTAGCCACGTCCTGCGCCCGCGATCGCGAGGCGGTAGCCTGAGGCAATGTATGGCGTCGAGAGGCTCAAGGATAGGATGTACGAGGTAAACGCGATGGGCGTTGCCCTCGCCCTCATGGACTGGGACCAGCAAACGAACATGCCGAGCGGGGGCGCCGAGGCCAGGGCCGAGCAAGTCGGGATCTTGAGCACGAAGCTCCACGAGTCCCTGGTCAGCGACCAAACTCGCGCTGCGCTCGGCCAAGCGGAGGCCGAGGCGGAGTCTGAGGACGATCGCGCCCTCGCCCGCGTGGTGAGGAGAGAGCTCGATCTTGCAACCAAGCTCCCCAGCGAACTGGTGGGACGCAAGGCTCTGCTCGCCACCCAGGGCCACGAGCTTTGGATGAAGGCGCGCAAAGCCAACGATTACGCGATGTTCCGTCCGATCCTGGGCGAGCTCGTGGAGATCTGCAAGGAAGAGGCAGGCCACCTCGGTTTCACCGACCATCCCTATGACGCGCTCACGGACCAGTACGAGGAAGGCGCGACCGCGGCGGGTTGGCAAGCAATGTTCGATGGCATCCGCCAGCCACTTGTCGAGCTCATCGAGGAGACGCAACTGGCAAGCCCGATCGAGGATGGCTTCCTCGTAGGTCAATGGCCCGCCGAGAAGCAGGCAAGCTTCACGTGGGCCGTGATCCAGAAGTTGGGCTTCCGTGGGGAGAGCGGCCGACAAGACGCCGCTCCCCATCCGTTCTGTACCAATTTCTCGGTGAACGACGTGAGGCTCACGAACCGCTACAACGAGGTCGTGACGAGCTCGCTCTACTCCGGGCTGCACGAGGCAGGCCACGGGCTTTACGAGCAGAACTCCCCCGCGACGTGGGATAGAACGCCGCTTGCCGGCGGCGTCTCTTTGGGGATTCACGAGAGCCAGTCGCGCACCTGGGAGAACATCATCGGAAGGAGCCGGGCGTTTTGGCAATGGTGCTATGCGCCCCTACGCGAGGCCTTCCCCGCCCTTCCGGACGTCGGGCCGGAGGCGGTCTACAAAGCGAACTGTACGGTGAAACCCTCCTTGATCCGGGTCGAGGCCGACGAGGTCACCTACAACATGCACATCATGGTCCGTTTCGAGCTCGAGTGCGACATGGTCGCTGGAAAGCTCGACGTCAAGGACCTTCCCGAGGCGTGGAACGAAAAGTACCGCCAGTATCTCGGCATCGTGCCGGAGACCGACGCCGTGGGATGCATGCAGGACGTACATTGGAGCAGCGGCTCGATTGGGTACTTCCCGACGTACTCGATGGGCAATGTGCTTAGCTATCAAATCTGGGCTTGCCTCCAGCGGGATCTTGGCGATACCGACGCAATGCTCACCCGAGGCGACTTCGCTCCGATCCTAGCGTGGCTGGTCGAGAAGGTCTACCGGCACGGGAGCAAGTACAAACCCACCGAACTGATCCAACGGGTCACAGGCAAGCCTCTTGGGCCCGAGGACTATCTTGCCGGGATCACCTCGAAGTACCGTGCCGTCTACGGGCTGGCCTGACCGGTCATAATCTGAGCCTCGCGGAGTGGTGTCCGAGTGGTCGAAGGAGCGCGATTGGAAATCGCGTATACGGCAAAACCGTATCGTGGGTTCGAATCCCACCCACTCCGCCAGGCTCAAGAATGTTGGCACCCACGCCCGAGGAACTCGCACGGCGAGATGCGGTCCTCGCCCAGGTCGCGCGTTGCACCCGGGCCGGGGAAACGATTCGGTTGCCCGCATTCGACCCGGCCCACGATCGGCCTGGAGTCGTCGCACTTGCGAGCGTCGGGATCGAGGAGAACGACTTCGGGGGGAGGATCGGGGACTTCCGCTATCAGTTCGAAGGTGAGGACGACCTCTTGCACCTCATCGTTGCACGATTGGACGGAAGCGAGCTATCCCCGGAGGAGGGCAGGGCGGTGGCCGAGTTCAGCTTGCCTGGGGTTCCGCCCGGACTGGTCTGGTTTCGGCCAGGCACGGTCACTCAACACTTCTATTGCGGCCACGACGACCTCGTGGATTGTCTCCCCGACTAGCGGAAGAACAGGAACTGTTCGAGCTTGGCCTTGAGGCTCTGCAGGAACCTGCCCGCCATCAAGCCGTCCACGAGCCGATGGTCGTAGGTGAGCACCAGGTTCATGATGGATCGGACCGCGATCATGTCCTCCACGATCACGGGCCGCTTCACGATGCCGTAGGTTCCCAAGATTCCCGCCTGGGGCGCGCTGATCATGGGGGTGCCGAGGATCGCCCCGTACGAGCCGGGGTTCGTGAGGGTGAACGTCGCCCCCTGTACGTCCGTGACGTCGAGGGTGCTGGTGCGGGCCTTGGCAGCGATGACCTCGAGATCCTTGGCCAACTCGACTACCGTCTTGGCTTGGCAGTCGCGGATGACAGGCACGATCAAGCCGCCCTCCCCTTTCTCTCCCAGTGAGACCGCGACTCCCATGTGGACGTTCTTGTTGACGGTGACCTGGTACCCGTCAATCGAGGAGTTCAGCGCCGGGAACTCGGTGAGGCACTCCGCGAGCGCCTTCATAAAGAAGGGTGTGTACGTAAACTTCACCCCGTACTGGGCTAGGAAGGAGTCCTTGTTCGCAGCGCGGAACTGCACGAGGGCGGTCACGTCCACTTCGGTGAGCGTGCTCACCGTCGGCACTTGCGAGCTCCTCACCATGTGGTCTGCGATCATCTTCCGCATTCCGGTGAGCGCGTAGGTATCCTTGTCCGGTCCCGAGGCTACGGTGGGAGCGGCGGTCGGTTGTGTTCCAGGTGCGCCTCGCCGGGCGAGGAACCCCTCCAGGTCGCGTCGGTTCACTCGTCCCCCTGCTCCCGAACCAGGGATCGAGGCAAGCTCCTCTGCGCTCACGCTGTGCTCCTTCGCCATCGTTCTGACCAGCGGCGAAAGCCTTCTTCGTTCTGCGGCGGGAACGGGCTGGCCCACCGGGGCCGGTGCCGTGGGTGCTGCGGGCATGGTGGGGGTGGGGGCTGCCGGGGTCGCCTCGGCGGGTGGCGTTCCACCCTTGAGTGCGGCCTTCGCCGCGGCCTCGTCCGGCTCGATGAGACCCATGGGGTTGAACACCTCGACGTCCGAGCCCTCGGGGATGATGATCTGGACGAGATATCCGCTCGCAGGCGCACCCAGCTCGGTGTTCACTTTGTCCGTCATGATCTCGACGACCGGCTCGTCCTCCTTCACGAAGTCACCCACCTGTTTGAGCCATTTGCTGACGGTGCCTTCGTGGACGGACTCACCCAGTTCCGGCATCAAGATCTCGACGGGCATAGGCCCAATTATGGCCAATAGTGCCCGTTGCTCAGGTGGGTTGGAAGGCCCGAATCGGTCCGATCCTGGCTCGATCGTCGAACCCTCTAGTCGTGCAGGAAGCTCCGCAAGTCCGCCTCGCCGACCCCAGGCTCTCCGGGCGACACATTGTCCAGCTTGCCTTTGCGCATCCAACCTTCGAGCTCGTCCACCAGGGAGAAAAGGTGGTCGAAGGAGTCCACGACGAAGAGCAACGGCTGGTAGTGGTCAATCTCGAAATACTGGTTGACGACCCATTCGAGCTGCACCGGGTATCGCTGCACCTCCGGGCTCTCGATGCAGTGCTCCAGTTCGCCAAAGCTCGAGAGCAACCCGCTTCCGTAGGCCTTGTAGCCGGTCCCGGAGCGGTCCTTCATGAGGCCGAACTCGATCGTGAACCAGAAAAAGCGCGCCATCGCCTTGATCACCGAGGTGAGCCTGCGGATTCGCTCCTCGGGATCGGTCACCCCCTTGGCGAGCTCGGCGGCGGTGTGGGCACAGTCCCCAAACCGCACAAGCGTCTCGGCGAACGCTTTGTCCGTGTGCATGGGCACGTGGCCCGCGATGTCGTGGAAGATGTCAGGCTCGGGGAGGTAGTCAATCTTGTCGCCGTGGCGAACGGTGATCGTCGTCGGAAAGTCGCGGTTCCTCAGGCAGTCAAAGAACTGAAAGGCCGGGACGTACCCGCTGACGGCCTTGGCCCGGAACCCGGTGAGCGGGCTGAGAAACTGGTTCACGTCCTCGAGCCGCGGAACGCGATCGGGGTTGAGGCATAGGTTCGCGATGCCTTGGAGGAAGTGTTCGTTGCCATACTTTTCCCATCTCGGGAGCATGCGGGCATAGAGCCGCCTCCAAGTCTCGTGGTTCTCCTCCGAGTAGAGGTCGTAGGGCTGTTCGATATAGACCTCGCCCTTCGCCTGGGCCCGCTCGATGAAGGGAGACATCGTCGTGGTCATGCCGATCCCTGGAGGAAATGCACCGGGAACCTCGCCGGTCGCGTTGGCCATTCCCCCATGATACAACGCTCCCGGTCCTCGGATCGGCGTGCCTTGCCGGGCAGGGCAGGCATAGCTCGACCCACCGACGGGCTCTCCGCCGCCTCTCGCTTCCCATCGCGGTCGCCGCGGGCGGTCTTGGAGTGCCCGGTGGACGTCTCGGAGTGCCCGGTGGCGGACTTTTGAGGCACCAAGGTCCGTCTTGGGAGCGCACTGGGCGCACCGTGACCCGTCCCGAGCACGCCTCGACCCACGCCCAGCGCGATGAGCCCGCGCCGTTGCCAGGGCGTCCGCCCAGCGTCACTGCAAAACGCGAACCATCGCCAGCCGACGGGGGGCCAGGCGTCCACCCCGCCGCTCCGCTCCGGGTGCTTTCCGGCCTCCTTGGGCACGCGGGGTTCGACTAGGGCCGCCGCCCGCGGTCGTACGGCTTGCCGGCATGAAACCTCGCAACGCGAATCGTCTCGTCGAGCGTACCGACGAAGTAGCCGCGGCCGTTCCTCACCGAGCGCTCGTACTGCTCCAACGCCCCGGTGGCGTAGCCGCTACTGTCCAGAGCCCTCGCGTAGACGTAGGAGAACGCGGGCTCGTCCGGGAACATCCTCGCCGCCTTCTCGGCGAACACGAGGCAGCGCTTCTTCGCAAGGTCCGAACCAAGTTTTGACTGTTCGACGGCCAACCCGTGCCAAGCCGCCGCCTCCCGCTTCCGGGTCGAGTCCAGCACCGGCTTGTTTGGCCCTTCGTCTCCCTCCTGCGCGTCCCGGTCCCACGTGTACCACACTCCGCAGTCCACCGTCTCGTGGGGTGCCACGGCGTCTCCGCCCGCCCGGTCGCCGAGCCCGTACCGAACGATCGAAGCCGCGTAAGGCACCAAGCCGTACTGTACGCCGGGCTCGCCCCCTTTCGTACCGAGCACCTCCTGAGCCTCCTCCCATTTCTCGGCGTGAACGTAGAGCATCAGCAGGTTGCGCCAGACGCTGGGACGATCGAGCGACTTCCACACCCGCTCCGCATCGTCGAACCGACCCTCGAGCTCGGCCAAGTTCGCCTCCGAGGTGTGGCGCTCCATCTCGGTTCCTCGCCGGATTCCCTCGTTCCAGCGTTCGGCGGTCATCGGTTGCCTTGCCGGGGATTGGAACCCCGGCGCGGCTTTCTCGCCTACGCCTGAGGAGCAGCCTACAACCAGAATGAGAACCGAGATGACGAGAGCCGCAGAGTGCGGCGCTCGAGTTTGCGACGGCTTGGCCCTCAGGCTCGACCATCGTTGCGGATCGTTTCGTCGTTTCTTTTTCATTTGAGTTCACTGCATGCCTTATCACGGGATCCAAACGAGGTTCCCAGCGTGGTGTCTTAGGCTCCACTGAGGATGAGGCGGGTGAGCCTGGCTAAAAGTCGCCCATGCGTTTTTGGGCGATGGCCCCGCCCAGTGGGTGACGTCCCACCAAACCTCGCCTCCCCACCCCCAGGAGAACACCTGCAAAGGCACCCACCGAACGGCAAGACCGTCTCGGGCCGGAGGCTCGTACATTGCGTACACCTTCATCGTTTCGCCGTCCGTCCGATATCTGCTAGGTTGGATGCTCAAGAGCGGTTGGCCAGGCCCGTCGCCGCCGACGGCTCGGATCGTCGTAGCTGGATACCTAGGCGGAGGGAAGCCTGGCGGTTCTGGAAAGGTAGGGTATCTCAAGTCCAAACCCTGGATGCCGTTGTTCAGAAGGTTCTGCCAATTGCCCCAATTGAGTCGAAACCGACCTGGCGAGACGAGTTGGACAAAATGCCACCCACCGACGTATGGCCCCAGCCGGTGCCTCACGGGAGTCACGAACCTTCCCCGATACCGTATACCTGCGAATGCGGGCTCGTCTTGGTACTCGCCAAACAATGGGTCTGCGTCCAGTAGCCCAAACCATAGGGCACCCATTGGATAACCAAGCTTCACGTCGCCCAGCTCGAATTCCAGGACGGCATCCTCTGGAGTGACCGTGACCATGTCCCCCTTCACCGTCACCTGTTGCTGGATCGGGCCTCCCAGGAAGGCCGTGCACTGAAACTTCGCCGCCCCCGACTCCCGGAAGATCGCAGTCGTGTACTGCCCCGTCTGCCCCTGCGAGTAGAGCAGCAGGCTCGCCGAGTCCCCGTCGGGAGGGGCCACCTGGTAATCGGCGAAGGGGTTCCCCCCTTCCACCGCCCAGCTCCTCGTGTTGTCCGGCCAGCCCGGGCACACCAGCGTCGCCATCACCTGCTGCCCGATCATGCACTCGTGCTTCGCATACGAGGTCTGCCCGGGGACGGAGCCTGCGTAAACCTTTAGCGTCCCTTCCAGCTTCACGTACACGGGATAGCACTCCGCCGTGTACGAGACCGAGGCCTCGCCCTCGGACTCGCCGCACACCCCGGTCGCCCACACCGACGAGGCCGATGGCGTGACCGTGATCGAGAAGCTCGAGCCCGGGTTGGCGCGGAGAGTCCACCGCTCGCCCATGCTCGTCTTCGCAAACCCGATGGGAGGAACCGCCGGGTGCCCGAGGCCGTTCGCACAATCGCCCGAGTCGCCGACACATGAGGCTTCGCTCAGCTCATAGACCACCGCATAGGGCGGCGGTTCTTCGTTCGCCCACTCCGGCACGAACGTGAAAGTCGCGGTCAAGGTCCCCGTGCAGTCCACCGTCCCCGCCCCGGGCAGTCCGGGCGGCGTGCCGCACACTCCCGTGATCCCCACCCCGCTGCGGGTGCTGCCGGAGGACTGGTACGGAAAGTCCTCCGCGCAAGGCGGGTCGGCGTCGGTGACGTGGACGTTCCCGCTGGTGAAGGACACCGAGTAGTACCCTGCCTCGCTAGGCACGGACGACGTTGCGAGAACCGCCACTACGACCGCGAGCCCCGAGCCGCGAGCCGCGAGCCGCGAGGATGATGCTGAGCATCCTCATATACGTACTATAGCACAAGACGCCCAGAGGCTGTAGCGAACACGCCCCGCCGTCAGTCACCGGGGCTGGGCGACCCTCGGGGCTGACCCGTCCTGTACCGCGGACAGGCCTGCGGCAAGATCGCGCAGGATGTCGTCCGAGTCTTCGAGGCCGATCGAGAGCCTCACGCCCCCCGGTGAAATCCCGGCAGCGGCCTGCTCCTCGGGGGGAATGGAAGAATGGGTCATCGAGGAGGGGTGCTCGATCAGGGTTCGGATCTGGCCCAGCGAGACGGCGAGCGTGACCGACAGGGCGTTCGAGGCGATCTGGTCGCAAAGTTGGACGGCCCTCGCCTGCGCAGTCGCAGGATCGCCCGCGAGCTCGAAGTACACCATCGAACCAGGGGCGAAGCCGCCGTCAAAGTCCACCATCTGTCGCTCCGCTAGGTCGCGCTGGGCAAAGCTGGCCAGGCCCGGATAGTGGACCCGCGCCACACTCGGGTGAGCCTCCAAGAAGGCCGCCACCTTCAAAGCCGACTGCTGTTGCCGCTCCATCCTGACCGCCAAGGTCGGCACGCCATAAACGAGAATGTGCCAGGCGGCGTCGGGGGCGATCGAGCCGCCGTAGTCCTTTCGGTAGAGCAGTAGGTCGGTCTCGACGCTTCGGGAACCAAGGACGACACCGCCCATCGTCGCGCCAAACCCGCTGATGTGCTTCGTGAGCGAGTGGACGACGAGGTCAATGCCGTCCCCCAGGGGTCGCTGGCAGAACGGGGAGGCGAAGGTGTTGTCCACGATGCTCACCACCTTCCTGTCCTCCGGCCGTTGCTCATTGACCTCCCTCAGCGTCCTTGCGACGGCCTGTAGGTCCACAAGCTCCATGGTCGGGTTGCTCGGTGACTCGAAGAAAACCACGCGGGTCTGGGGGGTGATCGCCTCGCGAATCGCCTCGGGCGATCCGAGCCGGGAGGTCGAGCTGCTCACCCCGAAGCGAGCGAGCCAGTTCGTGATGTGCGAGAACGTGCAGCCATAGATCGCGGGATGGAAGACCACGTGGTCGCCCGCTCGGACATGGATGCCGATGGCCGCGCTGATCGCGGCCATGCCAGTTCCAAAGCAGACCGCGCACTCTGCCTTCTCGCTGAATGCGAGGGTCTCCTCCAAGAGCCCGGTGCATGGCTCGTCCAACCGGTTATAGATGAAGATGGGCTCGCTGGTGTCCCGATTCACCTCAGGGTTGGCAAACCGGCGGAACCCCTCGGCACCGCGCTCTGCCGAGCGTAGGCGGAAGCTGACCGCCGTCGTGATCGGAGGGAGGATGTGATCCTCAAAGTCCCACTTCGCGCTGTGGAACTTCCCGTGGATGAGGACGGAACGATCCCGATACTTCCCGTCGTTCGGCATGCCCCATTATGGGCGAGGCGCGAAGGTTACTTCTTTGCTTGGTTCCCGTAGCGACGCATGAACTTCTCGACTCGACCGGCGGTGTCCACGATCTTCTTCTGACCCGTATAGAACGGGTGGGTGAAAGCACTGATGTCCAAGTGGAGGACATAGTGCTCGATGCCGTCAATCGTCCTCGTCTCCTTGCTGGTCGCGGTGCTCACGCCCTGCCACTCGTGCTCGCCGTCCACGAAAAGGACAGGATGGTTGACAGGGTGGGTACCGGCTTTCATGACGCTTCCTCCCGGCTTCATGCCAGGCAACTGCGATACTGACACATGACCCGCCTTGGATTCAACTCGGCTGGGACGATCATACTAGTCTGATGGACTCCGCGAAGCTGCTTAAGCAGACCCATCGCTTCTTTGCCGTGGAGGCGAACAATGCCGCCTGGGCTGAGATTGACCCTCCAGGCGATGCCGGTCGTGCGCTGGAGCTTGCTTGGGCGTCCCTTTTCCACTGGCGCGAGGCGGGAGGCCCAATCCACGTCGCCCGCGCCCACGGCACAGTGTCTAGGGCCTATCTCCTCGCGGGCAAGGCGGATCTGGCGCTGGAGCACGCCTCGCTCTATGCCCTTGCCGAGGGGGCGGACGATTGGGAGCCGTGGGACGCCTATTTCCTCCTTGCGGCGCGAGCGAGGGCCTTCAGCCTCCTTTCCGACCCCCGAGCGACCCAGGCGAAGGAGGCTGCACTTACCCTGGCCGAAGCCCTCACGGGCGAGGACAAGGATATCTGTCTTGCAGACTGGCGCTCGATCCCCTAGGTCGAACGCAGCCGAAGCGCCCCGTTTGTCGTCAAAGGGAGTGGAATGGACGGTATCACCGCCTTCGCACTCGCACTGGGAGCAAGCTGGGCCAGCGGCATCCGCCTCTATGGCGCGGTCGCTACGCTCGGTTTGCTAGGCAGGCTCGGATATGTGAAGCTTCCTGGCTCCATGGCGATCGTGGAGAACCCCTGGGTGCTCTCTATCGCGGGCCTGATGTTCCTTCTCGAGTTCGTCGCCGACAAGGTACCCGCGGTGGACAGTGCCTGGGACGCCGTGCACGGGTTTCTTCGTATCCCGGCGGGCGCGGTGCTCGCTTGGTCGGCCTTTAGCGACACCGATCCTGCGGTGCAGGCCATCGCGGTGCTCCTGGGCGGCGGGCTCTCGTTCCTTGCCCATGCGGGCAAGTCGGCAACGCGCTTGGCCGCGAACCTCAGCCCGGAGCCGTTCTCCAACGTCGCCTTGAGTCTTGGCGAGGACGCTGCAGCCGGGGTCGGACTTTTCACGGCCGCATTCATCCCCGCTGTCGGGATCGGCTTCGTCGCAGTCATGGTGCTCCTCGCCGTCTTGATCGTTCGGAAGGCGGTGACCTCGATGCGCACGATCCGTAGGGGCCAGGCTACGTGAAGAAAGGGGCCCCGTAGTCACCTACGGGGCCCCATGTAGCCGAAGCTAGGGATCTAGCTTACTTGCGGCGGCGTCGGGCGGCGATCGCCGCGAGGCCTGCGCCGAGGGCGATCATCGTGGCCGGCTCAGGAACGATGCCGAGATTGACTCGGGTGCCCGCAGGGCCGCCGATACCGGCGTCGTAGGTACCGAAGTCAGTGTTGCCGAAGCCGGTGACGACCGCGTAGTACTGCACGCCGGCGGTGAGGAAGAGTCCTCCGCTGCCGCCGTCGAAGTTGGAGGTCTCACCCAGCGCGATGCGCGAGGAGGCGAAGCCTTGACCCGAGCCGCTGAGCACGGTGAAGGTGCCGCTGAAGTCGTCGTCGCCGTTGATGAGGCCGACGAGCGGGGTTGCCGGGTTGAAGGACGGGCCGTAGACGAGGATAAAGGTGTCAGGGTGGCTGACGCCGTTGACCTCGAAGACGTACTGGTCGTCCTGCTTGACGTAGAACGGCTGAACCTCGTAGGGAGTCGCGGTGCCCACGCCCGAGAGCGAGGTGAACGATACGGGCCGGTTCCAGACCGGGTCACCCGTGGTGTCGCCGCTCCAGAAGGCGGCTTGGCCGAAGGCCTGGGCCCCGACGGTGGCGAGAGCGAGAACAAATAGCTGCTTCTTCATTTTTGTTGTCTCCAAAAGATGGATCCGTGGCCAGTCCCGCATTTCGCGGCACACCCTAAGCGCGAGCGCCCATGACCAATCAGGTGCTTCTTCCATTCTGAACGAGTTCCCAGACAAATGCTAGCCCCTCGAGACTTTTCCAGCATAAGTACCGGGTAGCTGTCTCAGGGCGCACGGAAGTCGGCATAGACGGGAGCGTGGTCGCTTGCCAGATCGCCCTTCTGCGTGTAGTTGGCCACACCGTTGGAGAGTTGGGTCCGGCCTCCTGTACCCCTCATCGCAGCCGCCCCGGTGTAGACCTTCACGTTGCCGTTCCACGCACGAGCCATTCCCGGCGAGGCCAGGATCTGGTCCATGAACGTTTGCACCACTTTCACGTCCTGAGGGTATCGGTAGTCTTGGCCGCGAAGCCGCTCGTTCTCGGCATACGCCCCCTTGACCACCGGGCTCAACGGCTTCCCATCCTCATAGAGCTCACTGAGGCCAAACGTGACCTGGTCGCGCTCTGCCAGACCTTCGGTGAGGTTGAAGAGCACTCGAGCTTTCGTCTTGCCAGCGGGGGCGAGCACGTCGCCGGTCTCGAGCATGTTCACGCTCCGGTCGTTCGGGGCGTCGTTCATGTCCCCCATGACGAGGACGTTGGGCTCCTCGGGTCGGTGGGCGATGTAGGCCGAAAGGAGCGAGCACGCCATCTCCCGCTGGACGTCCGTTGTGCGTCGGCCCCCGCTGCGGCTCTTCATGTGGAGGACGTAGACGACGATCTGCCCTCCCGAGGGCGTTTGGACCACGGCGCGAAGGGCGTCCCGATCGTTGGGGTAGGCGCGATCCAGGGCAGGGCCCCGAAACACCATCTGGGTGCCGATCAGCACATAGGGCCTGCGGACCGCGATCGCCAACTCCTGGGCCTCCTTTGGGTCGTCGTCCAGGCCGAGCTGCCACTGCTTGGTGTCGAACACCTGCTCCAGTGCCTTTCGGCTCTGGATCTCTTCCATCCCCACGATGTCGGGCTTCACATCGGCGAGCACGGCCTTGAGATTGGCCACGCGGACCGGGTTCGCATCCTCCGAGAACCACTCGATGTTGTAGGTCATGGCCCGTAGGGTCGTGCGGTTCGCATCCTGGGCACTCGAGCGGAGCACGAGGAAGACCAGGAACACACACGCGGCCAATGCGATCACCGGGGTCGCCACTCGGCGGATAGGCATGGAAAAAAGGCTACCATGATTCGACTCGCACCCGAACCCGAAGGGCTGGCGGGCCGTATAGTCTTGGGAAGGAGACCGACGAATGGCTTGGAAGCACCGAGAGACTCCCGGCGAGGACATCGTCTGCGAGGCGCACGACCTTCTCCGTATTGACGACCAGTACATGGTCGCGACCCCGAGCGGATTCACCTATTGGGCGTGCGACTTGGCGACTCGGGTCAACACCGACATGGGGGTGTTCCGCGGCTCGCAGAGCGTCTACAAGGTCACGGCCGAGACGGACATGATCAAGGGCCGGGGCCATCTCAAGGAGCTTGCCATGGCGCTCGAGTCCGCCATGGACGAGTGTACTTTCAGCGGCCCGGTCTACGACGGTACCGACGACACGTTCCGACTCTATGCCGCAGTCTATGCGACTGGGGACGACGTGGACTGGCTCAAGCGGACTTTCGCAGCCGCCGTGGCCGTCCAGATCTCCGAGGCCATGGCCATGGCTCGGCGGTTCCAATCGGAGTTCAGGGCGATCGCCGCTACCTCCGGTCATCCTAGTGCGGGGCTCCGCGCCCAACCGGACGCGATGCTCTCCCACGCGGAGTGCCTCTTTCACCCCTCGGGCGACGGTCCGAGCAAATGGCTCGACGACCCTACATGGCAGCGGGCGGGTTGGGTGATGGAAAGGGAGGCCCGTTCTTTCGAAACGGACGGCCAGAGCCGATTGAACGCCGACTACGACTGGCCGTGCGGCGAAGGTTTGATTCGGTTGGAGGTATGCGCGGACGAGCCGCACGCCTCGCTCGGCAACGGTCTCCACGCGACTTTGACCCTACCCTTGCAGCTGAGTCCACAAGCGATCGGCCACTTAGTCCTCGACCTCAATAGCTACGAGCGCAACGAATATCGGCGCTGTCACACCCTCGGCTCGTGGTGCATGCACGGCGGCCTCCTCGCTTATCGCACGTTCCTGCCGAACGCCCTCCACGCCGATGGCGCCCTGGAGGGGCTCTGTGTGACCTTCTCGACGCGGGCGATCTGGGCAGCCGAGTACTTCCAAGAGCGAATGCTGGAGGCTCAGGCAGCCCCGCAAGGGCAGCCGTGACCCACGAACACCGATCATCGGAGGAACCCCTGGACCCGAGAGAGGCGAAGCAGGTGGCCCAGGAGATCCGCAAGCGGATGCTCGCGGCCCCTGCCGAGAGCCGCACATTGTCCGATGTGGCCCACTCCTTGGGTGCGCCACCGGAGATCGCCGAGGCTGCCTTGCGGGCGGTCAGGGAGCGGAAGGCACCACGAAGGCCGGCCCTTTGGACCGTGATTGCCTTGATCCTCGTGCTTCTTTCGTTCGTGCTTGCCGGTTTCTTCTTTACATCCTTAGGCCCGGCCACTGCCCCGCCCCTTCCGGGGGGCGCAACGACGGTGGTTCCGGACGGGACCGCCCCCACCGCACCCGAGTACGGCACCACCCCTTCCCTGCCTCCTGGCGATTGGCAAGTGGATGCCACTGTGAAGGGGCCCAGCGAGCTGCCGCGAACGGACCCTACAGGAGCAGCAGACCTGGCCAAGGCACTCGACTCGGAGAACGCCGCCTTCGAAAGGACGGTGCTTCAGAACGGCGGCAACTTCGACCATCTGGAAGACCTACGGTCTAGGGCACAAGGCACGGCCGCCAGTCTCGAGGCCAAGGTCGAGTGGAACGAAGTCCTGCGCGGCAACCTGAGGATGCGCGGTCTGCTCACGAATCGGCAGCCTGGGTGACGTAGGTCATGACTGCATGGGTCGCCGGAAGGCGGGCGCCGATCACAGCCAGCCAGTAGCGAGCTACCGCCGTGACAGTCTCGTTTGCGAACTTGAGACGAGGCGGCGGGGCACCCAGGTCGGTGAGTTTGTCCAGCGCGATCAGTGCTTCGGCACGAGTGAGGAAGGCATCGGGGAATCGGTTGTGCCGTCCCATAGGAACGTGCCCTCCTGCTGCCGCACTGATCCATGCCGGGTTGGCGTCGAGCGGACCCCCCGCTTCCGCGGATCGGCTCCACGCTGGCCGTTGCCCCTCGACTTCCAGGAGCCTGGCGGCGGCCCATGCGTACCCGATTCGCCAATCCTCGCTATGATCGAGCGCGGCCAGCGACCCCATGAGCCAGGCATAAACGTCCGGTGCCGGGCACCCGTGCGGCATGGAGCGATCCACAATCTCAACGAGCGAGAGTGCGGCGGATAGCTTGCCAAAGTCTCTTCGGAGTCCGGGCCAGGCGCGAGTCTGATGGGCGGCCCGCACAATGGATCGGTGCCGCGCCGACGCCAGGTCAAACTTGGAAGCTGAGAGCGGCTCGGAGGCCCCGGCGAGCCTCGACCCTGGCTTCCGAGAGCCTTTCGCCAGAGCCACCACGATGCCCGCCTCCTGGGTGAGGAGGTGAAGCAGGCGGTCGTTCTCGCCAACGTCTCTGCGCAAGAGCACGACCGCTTCCGCTACGGAGTCAGCCACCTTAGGGGCGGAGGTTCTGAAGCGACTGGATCCACTCGATCCAGATGAACGCCATTCGGTCAATCTCCAGCGCGAACCGGCCCATGACCGTGCTTCCGAAGATCGCGCCGAAGCCGATCATCAGCAACCACCTTCCGAGCTTGTTGAATCCTAGCAAGAACTTGCTCTTGAGCTCAAAACTAAAGATGAAGTAGCTGAACGCGGCCAGGAAGGTCAGCACGAAGATGACGTTGGTCAAGGCTTGGCTGGGGTAAAGACTGGCAGCGACCTCGGCGGCCTGCTCCGGGCTGAGACCGGCGGCCGGTGGCTTGGTCATCGAGGACCAGTTCGTCGGCCAAATGGGCTGCATCGTGCTGTAGAGCTGTGGGCCATAGGTGTTCCACCACACAAGGATCTGTTGCCCGGACCACATTCCGAGGATGATCCCGATCGGGATTCGGCTCATCCAGTTGTTCCTCTTGCTGAACACGGTGTAACCCATTAGCCCGATCGGCAGAAGCGCGGCATAGGCCCAGTAGCCTGGTTCGGCCATCTTGGGCCCCTCGCCTTGGAACTGCCCCATCATCCTTTGCCACCACACCTGATAGAGGGTGTCGGTCCACGTGGCGACGAGGGTGTAGCCCGCGGCCAGCCCAAGGAAGATGTGCTCGAAGAACCGATAGAACCGGGTCTCCTTGAAAAGCACGCTGTAGAGTCCCAGCGTCGCGAGTACGCCCAGGCTCAGCTTGAAGGCGATGTACTGGTCAATCGTCACGATTGCTTCTCCTTCTTGCGGCTAGCGAACATCCCCACGTTTCCGAGCACCACGGCGAGGATCACGAGCCCCAGCGCGGCGTGAAGCGAGGCAAAGTACTTCGAGCCACGGCCGAACTTCGTACCTTCCGTGAGAGGGGGCGCGGTGACCGTCGGCTTCTCGCTGAAGCTGACCATCGTCTTTCCGTCGGCGCCCTGGACATTGAGCCCGTAGTTCATCATGTACTCGATGTCGTAGACGCCCTTGAGGCCCACGGCCACGCCCTCGAGCTGTTTCGACTGGTAGTAGACGAGCGCGGAGGGGCCGATGACGCCGGTGCAGGCGCACGCCATCTTGACCTTGCCGCTCAGGCGCTGGACGGCATAGTCAATGGTGTTGCTCGCCGTCACGATGAGGAAGAGCCCCGCATCGCCGACCTTGCTGATCGGCTGGAGCACCGGGGACTCGAACACGTTGCGCTCGACTCCGGTCTCGTCCTTTGCCCGGCGGCTTCCGAACGTCTGCCTCACGTCGTTGCCGATGCTCACGGTGGTTCCTTCGGCGTTCGCGAAGAAACCGAGATCCACGTAGTCCACCCATGGTTTGTATCGCGGCAAGCCTTGGGACTCCCGCTCCTGGTTGATCCGGAGCATCACGTCCCGGAAAACCTGCGGGGCCTGGGGATCGGCAAGGCTATAGATCACGAACTTCTGCTTCTTCGACATAAGGATGCGGAAGATGGACTCCATGTGCCCACCGTTCTCCCCGCGCGTCGAGTTCGTCCAATCGGACTGGAGGAAGACCGTCTGATCCGGCGGCACCGCCATGAGCGTGGCGTAAAAGTCCTTGCTGGAAGGGTCCGGATCGACCGGTAACGCCACGGTGATGAAAAGCGGGACGGAAGTAAGAACCATCAGGATCGAATACAGGATCCTGCGGTCAATGCCTTGTAGCTTGTCCCAAACGGAGCGGTTCTGCTTCATACGGTCACGCCTCCTTTCTCCAGCCCGAGCCAGAGCCGCAGTCCCATGGCAAGGGCCCCGAGCCCGACGCCAAACTCGACCGCGCGGATCGCGGGAGTCTGGAGCGTGCTCCTCACCCAGTTCGCGATCTCACTGATCTTGAAGTTGTTCAGCACGGGCGCCGAGTCCACCGGGAGCATGCTTGTGATCATGTTGTTCCAGCCATACACCACCGCCCCCATGATGCTGATGATGAGAATGAGGGCGCTGATCATGAGCACGGTCGCCTCGACGGAGCGGATCCGGAAGGCGCGGTATGCCGCAGACAAGATGAAGAACGCGATCATGCTGAACATCGCCGCGTCCATCTGTTGGAAGAGGCCATCAAAGAGCAGGTCCTTGCCGAACTGGGCGAAGCCCCAGTTCGCCATTTCCAGGAGCTTCCCGTCCTTGTCCAAGAAGGTTCTTTGCCTCCAGTCTATGTAGCCCAAGACCAGCATGCCGAACATGCTCGCAATGAGCACCCAGCTGAAGAACCGGTCCTCGTGCTTGCGTAGGATGCGGTTCGTATGGACACGAAGCAGGGAGTAGATCCCGAGACAGAGCAGAAAGGCGGTAAGGATATTGGCGACGTCCGCGACCTTGACCTGTGCGTCGCTCATCCAGAAGGACATTGCCTCGACCGAGTTTCTCGGAAGGTCGAGCGGCCCCCGCCCCACGGGCTGGGGCCAGAGCCAATAGAGCACATAGAAGCCGCCCGCCAAGAAGGTGCTGGTCCAGATCAGGGGCTTGCGCGCCCGTGTCGGCAGCTTGGTCATCGCCACGATCAAGGCGATCCCGAGGACGACCACGGCTGTCACGTAACCCCAGAGCTCGAGGGAGTAAGGGGCTTTGCCGAAGAAATTGAGCCGGGGATCGAGCTGAGCGAGGATCATTCGCCCCCCTCCTCACCCTCGGCTGCCGGAGGTGGTGGCTTTTTCTCGCGCTCGATCACGAGGTCCTCGGCGCTCGGGTTCGGGTTGAAGATCCTGTATAGCATCGTCTCGTTGCCCTTCTTCAGCGCCTGGATGCCTTGGCGCTCGGCCGAAGACGGCACTTGAACCTGCACGTCTGCGACCTTCTCCTTGGCATCGTCGCTCAAAGCGGAGAAGGCGGCCTCGTTCGCCTCGGCATACGGAGCCCACTCAAAGGCGGCGACCTGGCTGCGCTCAACCCCGTGGAAAAGGGCGCCCAAGAAGACCGCGGCCGTGATCATGATCTTGCACCAGTCCTGCCCTACCAGGCTACCGACGAGCACCGGCTCGCGGGTGAGGTAAGCGCTCGCGGCGTAGAACTCGTCCCCGAGCAGGACGTAGTCGCACGCGGCGACGAAGAACGGGGTCTGGGAGGTCTGGGTCGAGCCTGCGACCTGGATCGCACCGATGCTGTTCGCGGTCTCCGCAAAGATGAGCGACTCCGCATAAAACTCGCCGAGCAGGAAGGTTGCGGCCGCCTTCTCGCGGTGCAGGAGTCCGCTCACACCGGCAGCGAAGGCGAACTGGCGGTCCGAGATGAACCGTACCGAGTCCACATCGAACCGCTCCAGCATCCCTTGACGCTGGTATACGTCCCGAATCACTTCTTGTGCGACGGTGTAGACGGCCGCGTCGGCGATGCACATGCGGATCGGCGTCGCGAATTGGGAAGCGGTCTTTGTGACCTGGGCGAAGATGTTCACAGCCTGGACCGAGATCGCGTTGAGGGTGCCGATGCCAGGCACCATGAAGATCGGCCTGCCCATCTCCGTGGCCCGCCCGATCGCGTCGTCAATCGCGTTGAGCCCTGGTATTCGCCGAATGAAGAGCTCCTTCTTGCCCTTCCTCGCCCTTGCAATGTTGAAGAGGATGAAGGCCACCATCAACAAAGTCACGAAGATGCCGATCTTGCCGGTATCGAGCCACTGCATAGGTTAGTCCTTGGGTTTCTCCGGTTCTGCCTGCTTCAGGCTAGCGTCGTTCTCGATGCGCTGGATGAGCCGCTCGACGTTCTCTGGGCGCGAGAGAAGCCGGCTATAACCATCGAAGCGATCGAACCCGATGAACGGGCTGACGAATGGGGAGGCTGCGAGCATCATGTGCCCGGCGACGTTCGCCAGGGGCTTGTGCATCTCGAGGAAGATCACGGCGGGAACGTGGAGCCCCCGCTTTGTGACCTCAAGGGCGAGCCGATCCAGCATCGCCTCCTCCCTCGTCGGATCCGTCTCGTTCAGCCAGTAGCTCTGCATCGCCGCCCCAAAGTTCGCCTATTTTGCCCAATACTTCCCTTTCATTGCCGCAGTACCGCAACACAACCCCGCGGAACGTCTCCATCGGGCCCGTGACGGCCAACGGCGAGAGCCGCACTCCGCCCTCGATAGGGACTAGACGCTTGACATCGGCCCAACGGATCACGCTCGTGTTGAAACCGCACGTGGATCGCGCGTCGGCCTCGGTGAGGCGGTACCGAACAGGCAAGAACAACTCGGCCGTGCTTGCGATCACCGCGGCCACGGCAAGGGCCCCCACGATCGGGCTCTGCAAGAGAACGGTGCCCGCCACGCCTGCCGCGAGTGCAGCCAGGGCCACCACCGCCCGTTGCCCCCAACGGCTACGGCCCCAGTCAACTCGCCACTCCACGGGGCCCATTTTGCACCTTCGGCATCGTGCTTGGCCTGCTTCGATCCCGGTTCAAGGTGCCCGCACGGGTGCGAAGGGCGGCTCCGTTATCGGGCGGCGACCGGGGGGGCGCCCTTCGGCGCGAGCCGCCGCTCGTACCGCGCCTCGAGCTCGTCCCAGGTGAGGAACCCGTCCTGAGGGCCGAGCCACATCCCTTCCAGCCCCACCGAGGTCAG
>JADLBH010000014.1 GCA_020847855.1 Fimbriimonadaceae bacterium | reverse complement strand
GTTGATGGCTACCACCAAAGGCTTGCCCATATCGTGACACTCCTTTGCCACGCGCTTGTCCCCGTCCGTCATCGGCTCGGTCGCGTCCACGACGAGAACGACACAGTGAGCGCGCCGCATGGCTTCCAGTGCCCGGTGGACCATGTAGTACTCCACAGAGCCCTGAATCTTTCCCCTCCTCCGAATCCCCGCAGTATCAATGAGGCGCACCGGTTTGCCTTTCCAGGCGACGACCGTGTCCACCGCATCGCGCGTGGTCCCTGCGATGTCGCTCACGATCACCCTCTCCTCACCACATAGTGCGTTGAGCATCGAAGACTTCCCCACGTTCGGGCGTCCCACGATCGCCAGCCGAACCTCGTCCACCTCGTCCCCCGGCCGCACCGTAGGCACGAGCTCGCAGACGCGGTCAAGGAGGGCCTCAATCCCAGACCCATGGAGACCGCTCACCGGCAAGACCTCGGGAAACCCGAGGGCATGGAACTCGCTCGCCTCCCCAACGCGCAGGGCGTTGTCGGCCTTCGTCGGTACGACGAGCACCGGGCACTGAAAGCCTCGCAGCCGTTCTGCGATGTCCCAGTCCGCTGGGTGGATCCCCTCCGCAGCATCGGTCAAGAAGACGACCACGTCCGCCTCCGCGAGAGCCACATCGGCCTGGACGCGGATTTGGGCCAGGATCTCGTCCTCGTCGCCAAAGACGATCCCGCCTGTATCCACGAGACGAAGTAGCCGGCCCCGGTGCGTAAACTCGGAGTAGAGCCGATCCCGCGTCACGCCAGGCTCGTCTTCCACGACCGCCACGCGCTTGCCGATCACTCGGTTGAATAGGGTGCTCTTGCCAACGTTCGGCCGCCCAACGATGACGAGAGTAGGCGGCCGTTCCGACATGGGAGCCCCCAGCGTACCCGTGGCTCCAACCGGTACATTTCCAAACGACATGCCTGCCCTCTTCGTCGCTCTGCCCGGCGACCCCCCACCACCCCTGAAACCCGGCTTCGAGGCCGTCCTCGGTGCGGCGTTCGGTCAGGACGTACTTGGCAGCGAGGACACTCGACGCGGAGGATGGTACGGCCTCACCTGGGTCGAGCCAGAGCCCAGGCTCCGCTTTCAAAGCATGGACGCGGCCCTTGTGCTCGGTGCTCACTATATGTTTACGAAGGGCGGCGGGTTTGAGGACATTCCCGTGAACCAGATGCATACCTACGGCATCACCGCTGCAGGGCGGTACCCCTTGCCCTGGGTCCGATCCCGCAGGCTCTTCTTGGACCTCGGCTGGGGCTTCTCGTACAACTCGATCCGGACGCGAGATCTGGACTCGCACCTCAATTCCACGCCGTTCCTAGGGTTGGGATGGCAGTTCGACCAAGGATCGGCGAGCATTGTTGCCTTCCACATGAGCAACGGCGGGTTCTCCGGCAACAACCAGGGACTGAATCAGATTCAGTTCCGGTTCGGGTTCCGACTCTAGCTTCTCATGTCGGTCCGCTACGAGCTTCTGTCGAAGTGCCCATACACCCGAGCAAGGCGCGGAAGGCTCCACACTCCGCACGGCACCGTCGAGACCCCTTGCTTCATGCCGGTGGGGACGCAGGGTTCTGTTAAGGGGCTGGACAGTAGCGATCTCGAATCGTTGGGCTTCGAGATCGTGCTCTCCAACACGTATCACCTCACCCTCCGGCCAGGGATCGAGACGATCGCTGGGCTAGGGGGCCTTCACAGCTTCATGGGCTGGAAGGGTGCCGTTCTCACGGACTCCGGCGGCTACCAGGCGTTCTCCCTCGCAGAATCGGTGAAGCTCCACGACCACGGTGTCGAGTTTCGCTCCCACTGGGACGGAACCCTGCTCTCCATGACTCCGGAGTCGTGCATCGAGGCCCAAGGAAAGCTCGGGGTGGACGTCTCCATGTCCCTCGACGACTGCCCTGCCTATCCATGTACGCAGCAGAGGCTCGTCGAGTCGGTCGAGCGCACCTCAGCATGGGCACCCAGAAACCTTGCCGCCCGCCTACCGGGTCAGGCCGTGTTCGGCATCGTTCAAGGCGGCACGGATGCGGCCCTGCGCGAGCGCTCTATCACCGAGCTCACTGCCCTTCCCTTCGAGGGCTTCGCCATCGGAGGCGTTTCTGTGGGAGAGCCAACGGCCCTCCAGCACCCTGTCGTGCAAGGCGCCGCACCGCTGCTTCCCTCGGATCGCCCTCGATATCTGATGGGCGTGGGGCACCCGAGCGACATCCTGAACGCGGTCGAGGAAGGGGTGGACATGTTCGACTGCGTGCTCCCGACTCGGATGGCGAGACACAATGCGATCTACACCCTGGAAGGACGGGTGAATGCGCTGAACGCCAAGTGGTCAACCCACGCCGGGCCGTGGGACGAGGGTTCGGTCGCCCCAACGTTGGAGCGGTACTCGGCGGCTTACGTCCGACACCTGCTCCGGGCCAAGGAGCTTCTCGGCGCTCGCCTCGCATCCCTTCACAATCTGTGGTTCTATTCCCGTCTAATGCAGGAGATCCGAGATGCCATCGAGGAAGGCGCCTGGCACCAGCTGAGGGAGCGCTACCGCGCTGCCTAGTCCAGGGCGAAGCAAGACTGAGCTACCTTGCCGCTCGGAGTGAACTCCACTCCCTCGCAGCGTAAGAGCTCCTCCTGCGTCTTGGCCAACCTTGGGTCACGCTTGTGAATGGGGAAGGAGCCGTCGTGAGACACCACTCGCCACCAAGGTGCGCCTTCTTCGATGAAAGACATCCAGACCCCGACCTGACGCGCATGCGCGGGGAAGGGGAGGCGGTCGGCAACCCCGCCATAGCTGAGGACACGGCCCGAAGGGATCGCCCTCACAACGACCTCGAGCGCAAGAACGTGTTCCGGCTCGCGGGTGCTCACTCGAGATCCATTCCCCAGGCCTGTTGAAGCTGATCGTTGCTCAGGTTCTTCACGTGCATATCGCCAAAGAGCGTGTTGTAGCGGAATCGCCGGATCTTATCGAAGTAGCGTTGCCCGAACTCGCCTTGCTCCACCCTCGGCGCCCCCCCGTGCCAGTGCCCCGCCGCATCCATGAGGACGTTCGTTTCGGCGGGCAACTGGAACCGCGAGTCCGTAAAAGCGCGAAACGCGATCTCTGTGCGGAAGAAGTAGCTCGTGTTGAAAACCTTGTGCATCGAAGGGGTGGTCTGGAACACGATGTCGGGCTGATCGTCCATCACCTCCGTCCCGACATCCGCAGGACAGTGAAAGAGATCGTGGCTCTTCACATACGGTTGGAGCACCTCGTCAAGATCGGGCATGTAAGGGATCCTATCCCGGAACTCCGGGAACTGGTCCCAAATCTCCGGCCGCGTCTTGTCAATAGGATCCACGGCGTGCGGAAAGACCCCGTCGCTGTCGCCCATATACATGGTCATCGCGGCGCCAACCTGCTTCAAGTTCGAGAGGCACGTGGCCTGCTTGGCCGAGGCCTTGGCCCGCGCGAAGACCGGGAAGAGAATCGCGGCGAGGACGGCGATGATCGTCACGACCACGATGACCTCGATGAGGGTAAAGGCCTTTCGCACTATTCCTAGTTACAACCACGACGGGCCGATGGTTCCATTGTGGAACCGACTCCGATCCCTAGAGTGTCATTATTGACAAGTCCCACAACGTGGACGGCCTTCCAGACTGCTCGAACAAGAAACTATGCCCGTCCCTCGCCGAACGCCAGCTTGGAAGCGAATCATCGGAACGATCGGATACCTCGCCGTGATGACGACGGTCGGCCTGAGCGGCACCGCGCTCGGCTGGCTCAATTCCAGCGACGTGCTGGGTGAGGCGATGCGCCAAAAGGCCATGAACGTCCAGCCGCAGGACGTATTCGCGCGCGGTGGCGTCGAGAGTGATAGCCTCGTGCTCCTCGTCCTTGGCTGCGATGAGGACCGCTACTACGGCGGACCCGCCTCGAACCGAAAGCCGGGCCAAGTCCTCGATACCGCCGCAAGGAGCGACATGATCATGGTCGCGAAGCTCGATTTTCGGCGCAACCGCATTACTGGAGTGTCCATCCCCCGTGACCTCGAAGTCCGGCTGGACGGCTACCGGGCGCAGAAGGTCAACGCCTACCACGCGATCGGAGGCCGGGAAGGAGGAGCGGAGAGAGCCAAGGAACTCGCCACCGAGGCCGTGGAACAGGTCATTGACACCAAGATTGACCGAACGGTGGTCCTCGACTTCGCCGTGTTCCAGGAAATCGTTGACCTCATGGGAGGGGTCAAGGTCTATGTGGACAAGGACATGAAGTACGACGACAATGCCGCCGACCTGCACATTGACCTCAAGAAGGGGGAGCAGGTCCTCAACGGAGAGGACGCGATGGGCTTCGTACGCTTCCGCCACTCCGACAGCGACTTCGAACGGCAGAAGCGGCAAAAGAACCTGATCGTCGCACTCCAGGCGAAGGTTCTCCAGAAGTGGCAGATGAGCCCCAAGCTCGTGGACAAAGGCATCGGCCTCCTCGGGAACGAGTTCGACGCCCGCGAAGTCGCCGCCCTCATGCTCTTCGCCCAGCGGGTCGGATCCGAGAACATCGAGATCACCATGGTGCCCGTCAAGGCAATGCGCGGTACTACGAACCTCGCCTTGGACCGCAGGAAGCTCCCCGAGGTTCTGGAGAAGGCTGGGCTCGGGACCACCACCTGGGGATAGACTAGCCACACGATGCGCGACGACACGGACGTCGAGGATAAACCGACCGGACGCCGTTCTCGATACACCTCACGAAAGGACGTCATCGCAATCCTCGTCATCCTCGCCGTGCTCGCCGCCGTGGCCCTGCCTGCCTACCAGGGCATGGTTCGCGAGGGCCAAAAGGTCGAGAACAAGGAGAACCTGCGCGCCATCTGGAACGCGATCAGCACCTATAGCCAGGACAACAACGATCGGCTACCTCCCACCTACTACGAGCTGGGCGACGGGGTCGCCGCACACGTGGACGGGCTGCCCGTGGCCTGGCCCACCCTGGTAGCCAGCGGCCTCGGCCCGCGAGCAAGCTTTATGAGCCGGGCAGCGCAAGAAAGCGAGGTGGCACGGGTCGTGCCCGCCACGAAAAGCGAGAAGGGCCTGGCCGTGACCTACGGCATGTACCGCGGCCTCTCCTGCGTCCCGACCACCTATATCCCGTCCGAGAACGAGTCCATCCTCCTCACCGATTCGGCAAATCGGGGTGCCCGTGGCTCGTTCGACCCGTCACCGCTGCTCGACGAGGAAGGAAAGCCAGCCGATCACGACGGATTCGTGCTCGGCTGGGACGACTCGAACCGAGAGTACACACCGGAGACGAAACGTGTCACCCGGCTCGCCGTCTTCCGGGAAGGCGGCAAGGTCGTCACCCGGTTTGGCAAAAGCCTCTACGGCGTGACCGCGGCCGGACAGCTAGTAGAGCTCGCACCAGGCGACGACGAGGTGGACTTTCTCTATCCCACGCTCACCGGCGCCTGGTGGGCCGACCCTAAGGTCTATCGGTAAGGCTTCAGTTTTTTCGGCGTCGGAGAAGCACGGCGAGACCGCCACCCAGGGCCAGCATCGTCGCAGGCTCCGGCACCGGGTTCATCTGACCACGGATTTCCCCGCCTGGGAAGGCCTGGGAGTGGATGTTCACATAGTAGAGCCCGGCCAAGAGATCCGACTCCTGGGTCGCGTCCAGGGTCGTCGAGAACACGGAAGGCGACCCCAAAGGAAGCGGGAAAACGACCGGTCCGGCGACCCCAACGGCACCGCGGTGGATGTGCGCGTTGGTCTGGGCCGCCAGCAGTCCGCTGAACGTGACGGTGATGTCCAGTAGATTCGACACATCGTCGTACGTCCCCACGATCGTCCCGGTAGCGGGTGAAGCGTTGGGCGGGACCTCCTGGAGCCCGTCCATCGGGTCGTCAATGGTCCAGACAAAGGCGGACGCTTGGGTCGCACCCAGCGCCATCAGCACGAGAGGAAGGATATTGCGGCTAATCATGGATTCTCTCCTGTGGCCACGCTAAGGCGCGAGGCTACGTGGCCCGAAACGCACGACGAGCGTGGAAGTTCCTTCGGCTACCGATACTTCTCGAAGTTCTTGTCGAACTTCTCCCGAAGCTCGGAGGCTTTGGCGTCATAGGCGGCCGCGTCAGCCCACGTGCTCCTCGGGTCAAGAACCTCGGACGGAACGTCCGGGCAAGAGGCCACCACCGAGAGCCCAAAGATCGGATCCGTCGAAAAGTCGGTGAGCCTCCCTTCCAGGGCAGCCCGGATCATCGCTCTCGTGTACTGGAGCTTGATCCGGCTGCCCACGCCATACGGCCCTCCTGTCCACCCGGTGTTCACAAGCCAAACCTGGCTCCCGTGCCGGGAGAGCTTCTGCTCCAAAAGATCGGCATAGGTGCCGGGCCTCAAGGGCAGGAACGGTGCCCCAAAGCACGTGCTGAACGTGAGTTGGGGCTCGGTCACACCCGCCTCCGTGCCTGCGACCTTGGCCGTGTAGCCGTTCAAAAAGTGGTACTTTGCCTGCTCCGGAGTGAGTCGCGAGATCGGGGGCAGCACGCCCAGCGCGTCACAAGTCAAGAAGAACACGTTCTTCGGGTGGCCACCGACACTGGGAGCAACCGCGCCTTCGATGTGATCGAGGGGGTAAGCGCACCGCGTGTTCTCGGTGAGTGAGACGTCGTCATAGTCCGGCACCCTGCCGTCTTTGAGCACAACGTTCTCCAACACCGCGCCATATCGGATCGCGTCCCAAATCGTCGGTTCGCCCTCCCGGCTCAGCTTGATGCACTTGGCGTAGCAGCCCCCTTCGATGTTGAAGACCCCCTCGTCCGACCAGCCGTGCTCGTCGTCGCCGATCAGGAACCGGTCGGGATCGGCCGAAAGCGTGGTCTTGCCCGTCCCGCTCAGGCCGAAATAGAGCGCGGTGTCCCCACCCGAGCCCAAGTTCGCCGAACAGTGCATGCTCATCACCCCTTGCAACGGGAGGAGGTAGTTCATGATCGTGAAGACGCTCTTCTTCATCTCGCCCGCATAGAGCGTTCCCAGAATGAGCACCGTCTTCTCGCTCAGGTTCAGCGCGATCGCGGCATCCCTGCCGTCACGCTCCCAGGTCTCGGTGCCATAGTCCACGACCGTCCATTCGGGGGAAAAGTCTGCCGCCTCCTCGGCTGTCGGCTTGATCAGCAACTGGCTGATAAAGAGCGCGTGGTAGGCGTTCTCCACGATCATGCGCACGGCGATCCGGTACTTAGGATCGGCCCCGGCCCAAGCGTCAACGATGAAAAGGGTCTTGCCCGCGGTCGCAACGGAGACCTTGTCCGCGAGCATCGCGAACGTCCCTGGATCCATGGGCTGGTTGCTCGACCAGTCCACCGTGTCGGCGGTCGAGGCGTCCTTCACCACGTACTTGTCCTTCGGGGTTCGGCCCGTATACTTTCCTGTGGTCGCGACGAGGACCCCGCCTGCCGCGAGCCTCCCCTCTCCGCGCAAGATCGCGGCCTCGACAAGCTCGGCGGTGCCAAGGTTGCGATGCACGACTTGGGCCAAGCCAAGGTCTATGATCGTCTTCGGGGCGTTCTGTACACTCATCGCAATCACCAAGCCGCCTGGCGACCGAAGGGGAACCAAGGGGCGCCTCCGAGTGTACCGAAGCCTCTCTCGATACCCAGCGGTCTTCCCGATCAAGCCAGAATCTTAGGAACCATGCCGATGAGCTATGAACGACTGTCCGATCCCCAGGTCGAAGTGGCCCTCCAGGACTTGACAGGTTGGAGCCTCGAATCCGGCATGCTGGGCAAGGTGTTCCAGTTCGAGAGCTACAGCCAAGGCGTCCTGTTCGCGAACGCGGTCGCCCACATCGCCGAGACGCTCAACCACCATCCCGACATCTATATTGGCTACGGACAGGTTCGCGTCACCACAGTCACCCATGACGCAAACGGGCTGACCGGTTACGACGTCGAGCTCGCCACAAGGGTGCAGAGGCTGGTCTAAGCGAATGGGCTCTGTGATCGGCAAGGCCTTCCAAGTGGTCACGTTCGGCGAGTCGCACGGGCCCGCGGTCGGCGTGGTCGTCGTGGGATGTCCACCCCGACTCCCCTTCAGTGCCCAAGACGTCCAACCGGAACTCGACCGCCGCCGTCCGGGGCAAAGTCGGATCACCACCCAGAGAAAGGAGGCCGACGTGGTGGAGATCCTCTCCGGCCTGCACGATGGGCTCACGCTCGGCACCCCGATCGCGATGCTCGTCCGAAATTCCGACACGCGATCCAGCGATTACGAGGAGGTTCGCACCAAGTACCGCCCCAGCCACGCGGACTTTGCCTACGACCAAAAGTACGGCATCCGAGCCTGGGAAGGCGGTGGACGCGCCAGCGCCAGGGAAACCGTGGGGCGCGTCGCCGCGGGTGCGCTCGCCAAGAAGCTCCTCGCCGTCCACTATGGCACCGAAGTTGTCGCATGGGTCGAATCGGTACAGGACATCACCGCCGCAGCCTCCCCCGAGTCCGTCACCCTTGACCAGGTCGAGGCCAGCCCCGTCCGTTGCCCGGATCCGATCCGGGCCAAGGAGATGATCACGCTCATCGAAGCCGTCCGCAAGCAGGGGGACTCCGTGGGCGGGGTGGTCGCGTGCGTCGCCCGAGGCGTTCCGGCAGGATGGGGAGAGCCCGTCTTCGACAAGCTCGAGGCCGACCTCGCCAAGGCGATGATGTCCCTCCCTGCGAGCAAAGGGTTCGAGATCGGGAGCGGCTTCGAGGGCACCCTGCTCCGCGGCAGCGAGCACAATGACGCGTTCCGGGCGACCCAGGAGAAACGGGTCTTCACACCGACCAACCGCTCAGGAGGCGTCCAGGGCGGGATCTCCAACGGAATGCCCGTGGTCATGCGCGTCGCATTCAAGCCCGTTGCCACGATCCCCCAGGTTCAGGACACAGTGACCACAGAGCACGAGGAGACCACGATCTCAGGTCGGGGGCGCCACGATCCTTGCGTTCTCCCCAGGGCCGTGCCCATGGTCGAAGCCATGGCCGCGATCATCCTCGCAGACCATGCACTGAGGCAAGAGACCATACGATGGCCCCGGCAAGGGTAGGACGGCTACAATAGGTGCGGACATGGCACAGACCTCGCCGCAACTCCCGCAGGCGACGGGTCGCTTCACGGCCAAGGACGTCAACCTCTTCTACGGGTCGTTCCAGGCGCTAAAAGGGATCAGCCTGGCCATCGAGCCTTGCCAGGTCACGGCGCTGATCGGGCCCAGCGGCTGTGGCAAGACGACCTTCCTCCGGTGCCTCAACCGCATGAACGACCTGATCGAGGGAGTTCGGATCGAGGGTCGGATCGAACTCGATGGACTGGACATCTATGGCGCCAACGTGAACCCAGTGGAGCTGCGCAAAGTCGTCGGGATGGTGTTTCAAAAGCCGAACCCCTTCCCGATGTCCATCTATGACAACGTCGCGTACGGCCCTCGAATCCATGGAATCGGGAAACGGACCGACCTGGACGAGCTCGTCGAGCGCTCGCTGGGCAAGGCGTTTCTCTGGAACGAGGTCAAGGACAAGCTCCGCCAAAGCGCCCTGAGCCTCTCCGGTGGTCAGCAGCAGCGGCTTTGCATCGCCCGCACCATCGCGATCGAGCCCGAGGTCATCCTCATGGACGAGCCGTGCAGCGCGCTCGACCCGGTCGCGACCGCCAAGATCGAGGAACTCATGCTCGAGATCAAGGCCGCCTACACGATCGTCATCGTCACCCACAATATGCAACAGGCTCAACGAGCCTCCGACCGGACCGCGTTCTTCATGCAAGGCGAGGTGGTCGAGGTGAGCGACACCGCCGACCTCTTCCTCAATCCGAAGGTTCGAGCGACGGAAGACTACGTTTCTGGACGATTTGGATAGACCCGTATCAATTACGGGTGACGATTTCAGGTTTCACCCGCTAGAATGTCACATGGCCAAGACATCGCGAGATGTGGACAATTACGAGACCGGTGCCCAGATTCGCAAGGCTGCGGCAGAACGGCGAGTCACCCTCCTGGAATTGGGGTCGCGCCTCGGAGTGTCCCGGCCCACGATCTACGCCTATGCCTCGGGCACGCTCCGTGTCCCGGACAAGCGATTGCCCAAGCTCGCCGCCATCCTAGGAAAGTCCGAGTCCTACTTCCGGCCGCGCAAGGCTTCCGATCTGGATTCCGGCACTGAGGCGAGACGGGCCCTCGATCTGATCGAGGCGTTCTTGGCCCCGCCCAACCCAGGAAAGGCGATCGAGGTCGCCCTGGGTGCCGCCACCTCCGCCCCGGAGGCAAAGAACCCCGTCATTCGGGCGGAGTTTCTCCGCCGCGCGGGGAACGCAAGAGCCCTCTCCGGTGATCACTTGGGCGCGCTCAGAAACTTGGACGACGCGCTCGTCGTGTTCGAGGCCGCCGGGCACACCGAGGACGCCGCAAGGTGCTCGCAGACCTTGGGCCTCTGCTTCACTGCTTTGAGGCGTCTCGAGGACGCCGAGGTCTGCTTCCAGCGCTCGGCGCGCGATCTACCAGACGAGGAAAAGTGGAAGGGGCGAAGCTCGCTAGCCTCGCTCGCCGAAAGCAAGGGCGACTACGAGACCTCCGAAACGATCCTCTCCGAACTCTTGGAGGACCGCTCGCTCGGGGACGTTCCCATGGCCTACATTCGCGCGAACTTCGCCTCCATGACCTGCGTCCGGGGATTCTGGGGCTCGGGCCTGTCCCAGAGCGAGTCGGCCCTGAGCGCGGCGACCGAGGCGAACCTTCCTGACCAAATGGTCGAAATGATGGTCTCGATCGCAAGGTGCTATACCCACCTGGGCCAGTTCGAGGAGGCGTGGAGCATGCATGTGAGGGCGCACGACGTCGCGACCAGCATCGGCGACCTGGCCAGGGCCACCTACAACTCCGTCGCCTGGGCCCAGCTCAAAGTCAGGATCGGCGATCCCAAGGGCGCAAAGGACGATGCGCTGGCCGGGATCAGGGCAGCGGTCCAGAGCCACTACCTCCGCACAGAGTCGCTGGGCCTGCTCGTTCTCGCCGAGGCTTGCCTCGATCAAGCGCACTTCGAAGAGGCCGAGGTCCACGCATCCCAGGCACAGAGCCAAGCCGCGAGGCACTCGTACCCAGTGGCCGACTTGCTCGCCAAAACCCACCGAGCACTCGCCATCGCGGGCCAAGGTCGCGCTCAGGAGGCCCTGGCGGTCCTTACCGAAGCCGAGCAGGAAACCGAGAACCTGGGAGGGCCCAAGGCACGGTACTTTGCCGTGAGAGCGGTATGTAAGACCCTCTGCGGAGACGCCGAGGGCGCATCTGCCGACCAAGGGATCGCGAGGGACGCCGCAGCCATGAGCGGCCCGAGGATCGAACTGCCACTCTCGATCGCAAAAATACTATCGTCGGTTTGATGACAATCTCGAGTATCATAGAGCAGGGGAGCAGGATGGCGATGACCTATAGATCCCTGACTTGGCCAACTTTGATCCTGGTGCTGGCGATCGCCGGATGCGGCGGTGCCGGCGGTGCCATGGACCAGGAACGAGGCGAGGGCAACATCCCGGTCGGCAAGGTCGTGGATCCCGAACCGGCCCCAGCGAGGATCGTCATCACGACTTCCACACGGCGCCGCATCGAGGCGCACTCCGATGCGACTGGCCAGGTCTACGTCCCCCAGCTTCCCCAAGGGCCCACCTCGTTTACGGTCTACCCGCTCGATGAGTCCAAGCAGACCGTCGCTTTCGGCCTGATCACCGGCGCGAACCAGATCGGCGTCTTCCACGTCCACCTGATTGACAAGGAGGTCAGCATTGACCCGAACACCATCCAAGGCAACTTCCGTGACCAGACGATCATGGTCCCAGGACAGAAGCTCGAGCTCCAGTTCTCAACGTCGCAGGCACTGAGCGGTTCTGTTTCCCCCTCCTATTGGGTCAGCGGCGGCAAGGCGGCCATCCGGGACGGTGTCTTCATCGCGATCGAGCCAGGCCATGGCGTGCTCACCGTGGCGTATGGTCGGTCGAGTCGCTCGTTCCAGTTTACGATCGCGGCACCGACCAAGTAGTTTCACGGGTTCCGCGCCGCCGCGTGCTCACCTGGCGCCGTCCTTGGCCCACAATAGAGCGTGGATTCCGGGCAGCACCTCAAGGGCGAGACCCTCGTCGTGGACAGCCTGGGCCGCTTGATCGAGCTCGACGACCTCTCGGCCCTGTGCCTCGCCGTCCCTGCCTCGCGCGCGCTCGGCAAGCCCATCGAGTCCGTCGTGGAACCTGACTTGGCCCAAGCGGTGGTCGCGGCCCGCGCTGGCGATACGGCCACATGGCGCGGAAGAGCGGTCAAGGCCACGCTCACGGACCGAGGAACGGTCATCGAGTTGGAGCCAGCGGCCCATGCTCTGTCCGCCCCTGGCGCGACCCTTGCCGAGGTCTCCCTCGCCTGCACCCTGGAAGAGCTCCGCCGCCTGCTCGAGACCGCAGGACCGCGGATCGCGCTCAACGGTTCCTTGAGCATCCAAGCCGGTACCAGCGGGCAGTGGGTGCCCATCGCGAGTTGGGGAGACTCGCCGCTAGCCTCCTTCGGACGACTAGACTGCCTCGCGCTCCGTACCGGGCTCACCGCCGTCACGACCAAAGCCGACCCGATCCATTGCCGCCATTGGCCCGCCGAGGATCAGGTCGTCTGTGTACCCGTCCACAGCAAGAGCCAACCCATGCTCGTCAGCCTGAGCGGCTGCGAAAGAGAGGCGGCCGAGGCGCTCGCGACCGCGATACTCGGCCGAACCTCCCACCCCGAATGGCAGGGCTAGGGCGTCGCGACCCAGGACGTCTTGTTGAGCGACGCCGTGTAGTTCGAGGATTGAATCGGCGCGTTCGGCTTGTAGCTCACCTTCGCCCGCACCGTCCCCGTGCCGGGGTCAACATATTGGAAAGCGTTCGCAGACACGGTCACCGTCGTCGTCGAGTCCGTCACCGTCGCCTGCCTTACGTCCAATATGTCATAGCCATTGTTCGCGAAATTGTACAGCTCCACCGTCTGGGCGAGACTGCCGCTACTGGCCTGGGCCGTGAGGTCGAAGCGAAGCTGGCTTGGGGCCGTCACCGGGGAAACCCCCTCCACCGCCACTTGGATCGGAGCGTCCGAAGAGTTCGGGACGAACCCGCGCTGCACCACGAGACGGTCGCTGTCCACCTGCTGGAGGCTCGCCAGGCCGCCAGAGAGCAACAAACCGCGCACGATCGTGAACGAGCCCGTCGGCAGATCCTGCGGCGCCGCCACGATCCGGACAAAGTAGACGTCCTGCTCCCCGTTGAACGTCGCCGCATAGATCACCCGGCAGCCCACGTTGTCCGAAACGATCCCGATATAGTCGCCGATCTTGTTCTGGTTCGGGAAACCGACCAGGGTGTTGAACGCGGGCGAGATCGCGATGTTCGCCGACCAGCTGACCCCGCCGTCCAGCGAATAGCTGTGGTAGAGCTGGCTCAGAGTGTTGTTCGCGCTGTTGCGCGTGTCGTACCACACCGCGTCGAGCCGCCCGTTCGGCGCGACGGCCAGCGAGCCGAACCAGTGCAGCTTGCCCTGGCCCGCCGCGTCGTTGTTCACCCGCACCGGCGAGCCCCAGGTGTTCCCACCGTCCGTGCTCCGGTTCATCATCACGTCCGCCGGGTTCGCCCCGCCCCGGTCAATCGAGCAGAGCATGTACACGTTCCCCGCGGTCGGGCCGTTCGAGCGGTCCACCACGGTGTTGCACTGACCCCCCAGCCCGTCGGGGTTCACGGAAAGGCCAAACGCGATCACACCCCCCATGTTCACGGACCGGTTCAGGTCGAAGGTCGGGGTGACCGCCGGGTTCTTGGCGTTCGTCGAGCGGATGCACCGAAAGACGTCGCTGAAGGTCGTCCCACCCAGGAAGAGATCGCCGTTCGAGTTCACGTCGAGCGTGCCCCAGACGATGGAGCTGGGTAGAAAGATCGGGTTCATCCAGGTCGAGCCGCCGTCGGTGGACCGGCTGAACTGCCTCCCGCCGTAGTTGTTCCCCGCCGTGCTCCACCATTGATAGATGTGCCCGGCGCCCTGGCTGTTCGTGGTGTCAATCGTGATCCACTGCTTGTCGCCCCCGGTCGCGGGGCCGAGAAGTGTATAGGTTTGCCCTTGGTTCAGTGAACGAAACTCGTCCGTAAAGAAGCTGTTCTGCAGGCTGTTGTAGTGGAAGACGCCGGTCTTCGTGGTCGCGAGGACCGGGTCGCTGCGGAACGTCCCCGGAGTCAGAACGGTCGGCATGGTCCACGAGGAGCCACCGTCCATCGAGAAGGCGTTGCCCGCCTGCCGGAAGTTCGAGCTGACGCTGTCGAACTGCCGCCAGCCCACCGCGATTCGGTTCGGGTTCGTCGGGTCCACCGTCATCGAGGGCTCGTTCGCCGCGTCGCCCAGGATGTTCTGGCCCTGCCCGTTCACGTTCACCTGCACGCTCGTGAAGGCGGCGATCGTCTCCTCCCGGCGCGGGCTCACCCGCTGGATCCGGCGCGGCGCGGGCGGGTCCCGCATCTCCTCGTGACCGCCCTTCCACTCCTCGCGCAGACGCTCGCGGTTGGAGTCCTGCGCGGTCGCGCCCATGCCGCCAAGGATGGCGGCGCCGATGACGAAGGATAAGTGAATGAGTCTCATGGCATTCTCCCCGAAGGCAAGACGCACCCTCGAGGCCCGAAAGGTCATTCTACAACCGCCCCCGCCCCCGAAATCCGCCCCGTGCCCAAGAACCCGCACAACTACCAGCCCGCCGCGCTCCTATATAAAGTGTCCGCGCACCGATCCATGGAGGCCGTGCATCAACGCAGGACGGGCGTGCACCGATCCATGGAGGCCGTGCACCGATTCACGGAGGCCGTGCACCGATTCATGGAGGCCGTGCACCGACACATGGAGGCCGTGAAGCGACACATGGAGGCCGTGAATCGGTCCCGGCGCGGTCGGATACCCGCCTCCGTTCCATGACCAGCTCACGTTGACCGGAGCCCGGCGCGGGGTACCTCACCGGGAAACTGCACGCAAGACTGTCCAGCACACGGTCGAGCACGGCCTCGACGACAGGTACTGGGACGGAGTTCCCGGCCTGCTTGCGCGTCTGACCTAGGTTACAGACGATCTTGTACGAGTCCGGAGATCCTTGGAGCCTCAGCATCTCCCTCTCCGTCAGGCGCCTCTCGCCATCTACCAAGAGATAGTTGTAGGAGGCACCGGCTCTCAAGGCACAAGAATATGGGTACTTGCTTACGTTCCCAGCCTTGTTCTCGTGCCAGATCGTCGGCTCCTTCTCCGCCGAATGCCATTTCGAGCGAGAGTCTCGAATCCGCTCCGAGGCATAGTACTTGCGATCCACATCCTTCTCCAGCACCTCCTTCAAAGGCTTCATAGGTACGCCGCCCTCCGGCCATAGAAAGTTCACAGGTTCTTGAAACCCTACGATGAGAACCCTCTCCCGCTTCTGAGGCAGTCCGAAGTCCAGAGCGTTCAACACTCGGAACGTGGAACAGTAGCCGATGTCGCGAAGGGCCTTCATGATCCTTCCGAGCGTCCTTCCCTGCTGGTGCCCCACCAGCATCTTCACGTTCTCGAGGATGAACGCCTTCGGACGCTTGGACTCGAGGATCCTGGCGACCTCGAAGAAGAGCGTCCCGCGTGTGTCCTCGAACCCTTGGAGCCCGCCAATGATGCTGAACGGCTGGCAAGGAAACCCCGCGAAGAGCAGGTCGTGGTCCGGAACACTTGCAGACTCGACCTTACGGATGTCGCCAACCGGCTTCCTACCGAAGTTCGCTTCGTAGGCCACCTGGCAGGGCTCGTCAATGTCGCACGCCATCACGCACGACATCCCGCAACCGCGTCACCTGGACACGCGGTCGGCGGCGATGTGGAAACCCCCGATCCCACAGAAGAGGTCCACGAACCTCAGAGGCCTCTGCTACATAGAGGTAGGGACGTCGGGCGGGCACATTCGATGCCGGCCCCGTGGCCCATGGCCCCTGCGGAAAGAAGCCGCGGGCACCGTGCGCCGATCGAGGGCATCAACCTAGCGCGAGAGCCAGGCGCACTCATTGCAACCGACATCTCACGGGATTATGCCAGCACCTAGTTTGACGTTGAACGCCTACAGAAATCTTTGGGAGACCCGAAGATGCAAGACGAGGCAGAACAGAATGGCAATCGTTCCTCCGACCATAGACGGCGTCCTGAACTGGGCCGCCGACCACATCGCCACTTGGGACGCGGTCGTCACCGCGGGAGGGCCCGGAGGCGCCAACGGCCTCACCCCCGCCGACATCACGTCGCTCGAGAACGCGCTCACCAACGCCCAGACCGACCGGGCCGCCGCCAACGCCGCCCGGAGCACGAGCCTGGCCGCGACCACTACCCAGAACGACAGCATCGCCGCCCTGCGCGACCTGCTCTCGACCTCCATCGGAGACATCAAGGCCTTCGCCAAGGGTTCCACCGACCCGAGCGCCGTCTACACCGCCATGGAGATCCCCGCCCCCGACCCCAACCCGACCAAGCACTACCCGGTCCAGCCTACCGGGCTGGTCGCCAACCCCGACTCCAGCGGCAGCGTGCTGCTCACCTGGAACGGCGGGACCAACGTCGCGGGCACCGTCTATGAGATCCAAGGCAGCGCCGACGGCAACGCCTGGAGCATCCTCAAGGCCACGAAGACCAAGCGGATCACGCTGAACGGCTTCACGCCGGGCCAGACGTTCTGGTTCCGAGTCGCCGCCTCGAACAACGGTCAGACCTCGGTGCCTTCGAACTCCGTGGCGGTCTGGGGCACGGGCGGAAGCTCGGTGCTCTCGATCGCGGCGTAGTTCTCCGCGCCGTATGTTCCAGCCCGGCCCCTTGATTGGGCCGGGCCTTCTTTTGCGCGGGTGACTAGGAGCCCGCTCTCTCCTACTCCCTATAGTCCTCTAGGCGGCGGGGGTTAGTTGACCGTCCAGGTGAAGTGGTCGGCGTTGAAGCACCAGAGCGAGACGACGCTCGGGCCGGTCTGCCGGACCAGGTACTCGGCCTGGAGGGCGCCCGCCGTGCCGATCATCTCGTTGTGGGTGCCGGTCGTGTTCGAGGTCACGGTGACCTCGCTCGTGCCGACCGCGCCGGTGGCCAGGTCCTGGTTCACGCCCGAGACGAAGTTCCGCTGCTCGACGCCAAGGCTGAACGAGCCGCCCGACTGCATCTTGCCCGTACAGGCAGCGGCGATGCCGGTGGTCGAGGTCTTGGTCGTCGTGCCGTTCACGCGGACCCGCACCGGGGCGACCAGCGCGTTCGGGACGATGAACTTGCAGTGGCGGAGGTAGTTGTCGTCGTCGGC
>JADLBH010000013.1 GCA_020847855.1 Fimbriimonadaceae bacterium | reverse complement strand
TCCGGCTCGTCCGGGTGCTCCTCGGCGAGTTTGCGCAGGTCGGCGAGGGCGGCCTGCCGCGGCCCGTCCTCCCCCAGCTTGAGGACGGCGTTGGTCAGCGCCTGGGCGAGCGCCAGCCGCACCTTCGGCTCGTCCGGGTGGGCGTCGGCGAGGGTGCGGAGCTCGGCGAGGCCGGCCTGCCGCGGCACGTCCGTCTTCAGCTTGAAGACCGCGTTGTTCAGCGCCTTGGCGAGCGCCAGCCGCACTTCCGGCTCGTCCGGGTGCTCCTCGGCGAGGGCGCGGAGCTCGGCGAGGGCGCCCTGCCGCGGCCCGTCCTCCGCCAGGTGGCCGACGGCGTTGGTCAGCGCCTGGGCGAGCGCCAGCCGCACTTCCGGCTCGTCCGGGTGCTCCTCGGCGAGTTTGCGCAGGTCGGCGAGGGCGGCCTGCCCCTCCTCCGTCATCTCGCGGCCGACCGTCGCGTTGAACAGCGCCTGGGCGAGCGCCAGCCGCACCTCCGGCTCGTCCGGGTTGGCGGCGGCGAGAGCGCGCAACGCATCGAGCGCCACCCGGCCCGCCACGGTCCCTTCCCGGTCGAAAGCCTCCTGGAAGTAGGCCTGGGCCAGCAGCATGGTTCCGCCTTGGGGCAGAGCCTCAGCTGCTTCGGCCAGCGTAGCACCCGCCGCACCCACCACCTCCTGCAGCGAGGCGCCCGACGCCGCGGCCACAGCGGCCACTTGGATCTTCAGGCTTTCGCGCACCGCCTCCGGGACCGAGTCCGGAGCGTCTTGGATCTTCGCCAACATTTCGTGCCCGGCGTAGCTTTGGGCACAGTGCCGGACCAGTTCGACCAGCGTTTCGTGGGAACCCGCTTCCCCCCAAAGGCAGTCGAGCACTTTCTTCGTCTCGGCAGCCTGGCCGACGCCCTGGCCCAGGTCCGCCGCCCCGGCCAGGCGGTCCAGGATATAGAGCTCGGCGATGGAGTCGGGGTCGAGGGCAGGCACGCGGGGCTTTGGGGCGTCCTCGTACCCGCCGCCGAGGGAGCCGATCACGTTGCACTTGTCCTTTTCCCAGCGCGGTAGGTACGGGGCAAGGCACGGGACAGAGTCGCAGAACTCCTTGGTGACGCCTCGCAGCGCGGAAGCGACGGTGGCGAGGTGCCCATACTCCGCGTCAATCCCAACTGGGCGCCAGCGCTCGTCGAGTTCGTGAGTGAGGACCCATCGGGCGAGATCGGTCCTCGACCAGCCGTCCACCTCCTCTCCCTTAGCAACCGCTTCGAAGTAGAACGCGGCGAAGAGGGGCCTTCCGTCGGGCTCGATCGTCAGGAACTGGTCGGCGAGAGAGCCTGCGTCCCGCCCCGCTATGGGGTCCGACCGCAGCAGTTCTGTGAAGACTTCGACCACGCCGGGGCGATCCATCCTGCTCAGATCCATCCAGAAGTAGGCAGTTGCTCCTCCCGGCGTGTACTTGTCTTCGTTGGCTTTGCCGAGATTGGAGTACCAGGTACCGACGGCATCCCGCTCCAGGAGAAGAAACCGAAGTTTGTGCGCTGGGTTTGCCCGAGCCGCGGCGCGGATCGCTTCGCCGATATCGCCAGTGCGGCGCTGGACGTAGTCCACGACGACCAGGGTGTCCTGGTGCACCCTCCATCTGTGCCAATCGTCGAGGTCGCCATCGTGAAGAAAGCCGGCGCGGTAGCCCAACCTCTGGGCCTCTTCCAGCGCCCAGAGCCCCAGCCGGCTCTTTCCCGAACCGGCGCCCCCGCGGACCAGCATCCAAGCCGCCGGTTTCTTGTAATTGAGGAACTCTCGGATCGTGGATTGCTCCGCTTTGCGCCCGACGAGGGGAGTCGCCTGGTCCCTGTAGCGATATCGGTTCGGCTCGTCGGTAGGCGTGGGGACATAGATCGGGGGGGCGACGGTGTCTCTCAGTTCGTCTCGGAAGCCCGCGACTTCTTGGCGGAGCGCGGCGATGCCTTCGTTGAGGTTGGCGAAGAAGCTCTGGGCCGTGGGGCCCTGGGTAGGGTCGAGATCCCTTTCCGCCAGGGAGCGGAGCAACTGGCTCGCCTTGCGGATCGTGAGGTTTTGGGCACCGAGATTGGCTTGTAAGTTCCGGATCTCGTTGTCCACGTACTCTTTCGTGGCTTGGTGATCCATGATCCGGTAGAGGGTTCCGACCTTCTCCTCGAGCCGCTGGACCCGCTCGTCGCCCGGGAGGGACCGGTCGGAAACGAGTTGCTTGATCTCCTCGAGCCGCTCCATCAGGGCCTTATCTTTGTCATCGCTATCGGCGTCCTTCTTCGCCGACCTCTTTCTTAGAAGGTAGAAGAGGGGGACGCAAGCTACGGCGCAGAGTTGGTTTGGCCCTACCCCCGCACTTGCCAGTTGGGGCCCGAGCTGCCCGGAGAACGCTCCAAAAGCGCCTAGCGCAGAAATGGCGTTTGCGATCTCGCTCCCCAGTTTCGCCACGCTGTGCGCGTCTTCCAGGTCGAGGGCAGCGCCGAGTGGGTCGCGTCCGCCCAGGAGCCGCTTCAGCCAGTTGCGAAAGCCGCCCCCCTCCGCCATTCCGTCTCCAATCTTACCCTTCAGGTGCAGTTAGGTTCGCCTGCTCAGTGCATCGGGCAGCCCTAATTGGGAGTGAAGCCGCACGGCGGTGGAGATGGCTGCCGCAGTTGGACTCGAACCAACGACCCGCTGATTAACAGTCAGCTGCTCTACCAACTGAGCTATGCGGCAGTTCCGGACTCGGGAGGATACCTCCAGAGTATCTTCGGATCGCGGGGCCTAGGCACGCAGAGGGACCGAACCGGGAACCGGCGGCCCGGCTCCAGGCGTCCTAACTCTTGAGTGTGAACCCGATGAAGCTGCTCGTCATCGCTGCCGCCGCCGGTGCCGCCTTCGCCGCCGTCCTCGCCGCCAAGGACTCGGCCCGGCCCGCCCCGGCCAAGAAGCCAGATCCCCCCGGCGCGAGCACCCTCTTGCAAGCCCACGACGAGCTCTTCAACGACATGTCCCTGGTCGCCGAAGGCAGTTTCGGAACCTTGCGGATCCCCAGCCACCCTCCGAACGCGCACAAAGGGATCAGCTCCCGCGACGCGCTCGGCAAACCCGGGTCCTCGCGCAGCAAGGTCCAGCAGGTGCGCCTCAAGCTCTCCGAGGCTGGCACGACATGGGAAGAGGGCTTCGTCACACCCAGCGGGGCGACTTCGACGAAGCAGAACTCGATGTTCCGGTCGGACCAACCCACCATCGCGCTCTGGCTCGCTTGGAACCCGGAACTCAAGCTCTTGGGGAACGTGACGCGCGGGGTGTACGACCACAAGCCCGGACAAACCGAGATCGCCACCAAGATCGCCGCCGCCGCAAAGGAAGCAGGGCCCAAGGAGTTCAAGCTCCGGCAAGGCGACTGGACGCTCACCGGTCGCGGGATCCCGTTTCGGTCCATGGAATGCCTCTCGTGCCACGAGGGAGCGAAGGTCGGTGACGTCGCCACCATCGCCGTCATCGCGGAGCACAAGCCGGATCCGGAATGATCGCCGCATTGCTTCTTGCAGTGATCGCGAGCGACTCGCCGACTGAGGTGGACCGGTTGCTCTCTGCCTACACGGCCGGGTTCGAGGCCCCTCGCGCCACGATCGCTTACTCGCCACTCGCGCACTACCGCTACCCTTTCGCCGGTCACCCAGCCGTCAACCCATTCCTCGGCCTGGGATCTCCAGGCCCTACCGCGAACCCGCTCGTGGCCTCCCGTCGCTCGCTCGCTTTGGCAGGGGCAGACTTCGAGGAGGGGCTCGTCTCCTTGCGGCCGGAGTACACCGTCCCTGAGCCCTACGACGTCTCGCTGAGCCGCACCGACAAGCGCCCTCCCAGATTGCCCAACACGCGCAAACCCATGCCGCCCTGGCGCGTCTCGTTCTGGGAGAATTGGAAGTCTGCCCCCCCTTGGGGCAAGCCGCAGTACGACAGGGTCTGGGTGCCGGGACTCGACAAGGCGGGAGTCTTCGACCGAGCGGCGGCGGCCGTCCGCTCTGCCCCGGACGATGTCTATTTGGAGAAGCTCGACACCGTCGAGTTCCGGGCGCGGGGGGTGAGGTTCCGAAAGGCGTCCTGCGCAGATTGCCACGGCGACGTAAAGCCTGGGGAACTGGCCGCCATGGCCGTCGCAGTAACTCACCGCCGCGGACGATAAACCGCCCTTATCGCCTCCAGGAGCACTACGGGTCCGACGGCTAGGCCAAACCGACCGGCACTACGGGCCACCCCTCCGCCTCACAGATCGCATTCACGTGCGCCCGAACCGACTCCAACACTCCCCCTGGGTCTGCCCCGGCGAACCATGGCACGCGCAAGATGTGGCTCACGGACTCGGGGTCAGGCCCGCTAACCTCTTGGTAGGCAAGGTCAACCGTCAGGCGACAATCGGCCCCACCGCGATCGCGAACCTCGGTCAGCAAGGACGCCAAGTCCGCCCGCAACCCATCCAAGTCTGCAGCGTCCGACTCGCCTACATAGAGGGTCCCGAACTGGTCCGTCGCCTGCCATTCCACGCCCATATTCTGCCCGAGTCTCAAAGAATGACGCCACGAGGGCACCGACGATGCAGGTCGCTGACGCATGGACGCCAGTGCCCCTCTTGGCGGATGGAGGAACCGGCCAGCTTGCGTACGGCGGACGGACGACGCGATGAGCGAGGTCGGATCGAGCCGCACCCGCACCTGCAACGCGGCAAGAACTTTTGCGGGAACGCCGGGACTCCGCTTATAGGAAGTAGTAGATCTTCTTCGGGCCGGGCGGGCCCTCGAACATCGCGCTGATCAAGCCATTCGCCTGCAACGAGATCCGGTACGGCCGGCTGAAGCACCCCGCGTCCTCGAACTGCTTGACGATGTCCGGCACGACCTTCTTCATGGCAAGGACATATTCGAGGATCGCGTCCCTTTGTGCCAGGGTCGCGTCCATGCGGGCGTGAGAATCCGGGGTTTCGACCGCCTGGAGGATCACAGCGTCTGGGATATCGCGGAGTACTGCGAGTGAGAACTTCCCAATGCTGTGGAGAAGGTCTTTGTCCAGTTTCGAACGCGCCAGGTGGATCGCGGCGAGTTGGCCCCGGACGGCCGGGGCAAAGGGCTCGATCCGGTGGACACCTTCGGACTCAACGTGCTTCGCCCCGACCGACGCCGCCAGGAGCGAGAGGAACGCCGGCACGTCCACATGGCTCGCGACGCCCGCCATGTAGACCCGGGTGTAGAGCCAGTGCACCTCTAGCTTCTCGTCCGGAAGCGCCCTCGCCACCTGCTCCCAGCTCACGCACTTCTTCCCGGTCGGGCCGAAGAGGATCGTGCCGTCGTCGCTCCACCGGATCGCCTCGGGGTCAAGGACGTTGGCCTCGATGTACTCCTGCTCCCGCGACACCCCATGTCCTGGCAGGCTCACGATAAGCTGGGGCGGGCTACCACCGACTAAGGAGCTGGGCAGCCGCCCCGTCGCCTCGGCGAGCTTGTCCGCAAGTGCCGAGATCTCGAGCGCCGGATCGAGCTCGGGAATCGTGAACTTCTCGACCTTGCCTTCCAGACCGACGCCGCAGACCCAGTCATGACGGGTCTCCAGCGCGAGCTGGTTGGCAAGCTCGCCCGGGGTGCCGCCAGCGAAGCTGAACGCAGCGAGGAGGAGGCTGGCAACCAATTTCCTAGCCGCCTCCGCCTGAGCCTGTGGGGCCCGTGATCGTCACTGTCCGCCCAACGATGATGTCGGCGTCGTCCAAGACTCCCGGCGCGTTGTCACGCGCCAGATAGTAGTCCACCGTGACGATGACTTCGTTCGGCCCTGCGGTCAACGCTTTGATCGTGTGCGTCCACGTCTTCGTACCATTGACGGACGAGCTCATCACCCAAGCCAGCGTGGTGCCAGAGCGCATTTGATGGATGAGCACGCCGTGATCACTGGACGCGAAGACGCCGTACTCGTAGCCGCCGCCGGGCAGCTCCCGGCTCCAAGTGTCCGAGTCGCTGGCGAAGGCCGACCCTGACCAGATCGTTTCGGAGACCACCTCCTTGCTCGCCGGGTCAACGCCGCATCCCATCGTCGGCTGGTAGGAGTAGGGGAACCAACTGGCTTGCGCGAGCGCACCAACTGGGGCGGCGGCAAGTGTCAGCATCAGCGAAGACAGAAGTGTATGCGATTTGCGCATTTGCGCATTTGTGCGCATGATTTGTCAAGTAGGTCCCAGGACCTTCTGCCGAACGTGACCGCAAAGCCGATGCCACTGTACGCCGCGGCCCTCCCTAGTCCTTTGTGCGCCGGGGCGGAAGGGCGAGCCCGAACCACCCGTACACTGACCTTACGTTGCTCAGAACAGGCGACGCAAAACGTGCCAGGCCCGTCATCGCCTAAACTAGAACGACAAAGCCATGGCAAACATTGACAAGCACGGACAGATTGACTTCCTCCGGGTCACCGAACAGGCCGCCCTCTCCGCCAGCAAATGGGTGGGCAAGGGCAAGAAGGACGAGGCGGACGATGCCGCGTGCCAGGCCATGCGGAACGCGCTCAACAGCATGGACTTGCAGGCAACGATCGTGATCGGCGAGGGCGAGCGCGACGAAGCCCCCATGCTCTATATCGGGGAGTCGCTCGGGAGCGGCGAGGGACCCGAGGTCCAGATCGCGGTGGACCCGCTGGAAGGTACGAACCTCTGCGCCAACGGTGCCCCGAACGCGATCAGCGTCCTCGCCGCCGCCATCGAGGGCGAAGGGTGGCTCATGCACGCTCCCGACACGTATATGGACAAACTAGTCGTCGGCCGCGAGTGCGCGTCGGTCATAGACATCACCCTCCCTCCGCGAGTGAACGTCCGCCTCATGGCCCAGGCATTGGGCAAGGACGTGGACGAAATGATCATCGGCGTGCTCGACCGACCCAGGCACGACTCTTTGATCGCCGAGCTCCGGGAGGCCGGGTGCAGGGTCCACCTTGTGCCCGACGGCGACCTCTCCGTCGCGATCGCCGCCCTGGATCCCGAAGCAGGGATTGATGGCCTCATGGGCATCGGAGGCGCACCCGAAGGGGTTCTCACCGCCGTCGCCGTCATGTGTACGGGCGGGGGAATGCAAGCCCGGCTCAAGTTCCGCAACAACGAGGAAAAGGAGCGGGCGGTGCACATGATGGACGGTGACCCGGAGCGCGTCCTGATGACGAGCGACCTCGCCAGGGGCAACGTAGTCTTCTCTGCAACAGGGATCACAAGCGGCGACCTCCTCAAGGGAGTGCGGTTCAAGCGGGGCTATGCTCAGACCGAGAGCATCGTGATGCGCTCGGCCACGGGCCAGATCCGAAGGATCGAGACCGTGCACCAGGACCTCCCGGACGCTTAGAGCCTGCGCAATCGGGCCCATGAACGCACAAGATTGGCAGACTAGCGGATCGCTGTGCCCACGTCGGGGCCCTAAACAATACCCTGGCATTTTTCTGCAAACCCTTGCAATTGCTCGCCGAATCGTGTATATTCAACCTTGGAGCATCCATATGGCAGGCCGAAAACTCGGCCAGGCCGCCGCTCTCCTAGCATTAGGGGGGGGGTACTGGGCGTACTCACTGTTGCTAGCGGATTCGCCAGCGGGCGGAGACGGATCGAGCGAGGCGGTGTGCTCTGCGCTGGTGGGTCACAGAGTGCCGGGACTTCAGCTCACGGTTCGCGGTACGGCCCAGTGGGCCGTCGTAGCTTCTGAGACGTGCAGCGGGTGCTCGATTCGGAGTGCAGCAGACTTGGTCGCCAAAATGAAGGACTCCGAACCAATACTCATCGTGTCGGAGCGCTCGGAGGAAGCAGGGGTCAAGCAAGCGAGTAGATACGCGGGCAACGTCGTCCGGCTTGCGAGCAACGCGCTGCCCCGCGAGGCGTGGCTCACGGCCCCCTACGTTTTGAGGCTCGACGCAGATGGGATCGTCGTATCATGCTCGGACAGAGTGTCACGGTGAAGCGGCGAGCACTTACGTTTCTTGAAGTGGTCTGCAGCGTGACGATCATCGCAGCGCTGGCGGCAATCGTTGCGCCTGTGCTGAGTGGCACTGTCCTAGCCGCCAAGCAGTCGGCAAGCGTCCACAACCTTCGCCAGATCCATCACGGCATGATGCTGTACCGCGAGGCCAACGACCCCAAGATCGAGTTCGGTCGTCCGAGCCAGATGGGCCTTCCGCCCAACCCGATCGCCTGGAACCGCAGCGGAGGATGGCGCGATGCGGTTCCCGAGCCACGCACATGGCAGAGCCCCTGCCGACCCGGCGTCGGAGTACGTCGGTTCGGGGAGGGGAAGCCCTACTTTACCGACTACTTCGTCTACATGGACGAACTACCAGGAGAGCACTCGACATTCGAGGCGATGTGCATCCTCCACGGGGCACAGACAGTCTACGTTGCTGAGCCCTGGTGCGACGCGAGCCCAAACGACCCGGAAGCAAACGAATGGCGGGCAAGGCGAGCCACCGGCCTCCGGCTCGACGGCTCAATCCAGACCAGGACCCGAGACGCTTCGGTCACTGACCTCGACGCATGGTGGTACTAGGCCGCCATCACAGTAACTCTTAACTGCCTGCAAGGGCATCTGACCCTAGAAAAAACGACCATGACCAGACTGCAACCCTTGAAAACAATCACTGCCGGATCGAAGATGCGGACCGCAGGCATACTCGCGTTCGGCGCAACAGTCGCCATCGTAACCACAGCCCTAGCAGAGGGTCCACCGTGTGGCTGGAACCCGACCTGTACGAACCCGGAGAGCGTCGGCGCCTGGGTGCCATACAGCTGCGACGTGGCGGGCGCAGGCGCCCGATGCCGAATCATCGAGCGAAGGATGATTGACTGCGGAAACTACCAAGGTTGGGAGTTCCGCTTCAACGGCACTGGCGGTGCCGTACCGTGCTCGGAAGACTGCACGGTCAACGCCCATTGCGTGCCTCCATCCGGAGGAGGGGGAGGCGGATAGAGAGGGGTTCACTCTCTGTGCGGACCCGGCTGCTCGTGTTGGGAGCAGCCGGGTCGCTCGCTTGGTTCGGGTGGCAAGCCTGGCTCTGGTGGCTCCGGAATGAGCCACTTGATCAAGCTGCCCGGAAGATTGTCGCCGCGGCCCTAGCGGGCGACGGCGGTCCGGTGCACAGCTATTCGCACCTTCGCGAAAGAGAGCAACTCGGCCTGGGGCCCGCCGAGTATCGCAGGTTCGTTCGGGACTATGCGAGGCCCGTGCTGGCAAACACAAGGCGAGGTGTCGAACTCGTCGAGTGGGACGACGGCAAGCGGGCTCTGCACTACACTTTGATGCTGACCAATGCGGCTGGCGTAGAAGTCCCGTTTACCCTCAGCATTAGCCGCACGCCCAACGGCCCGCGCGGCTACTTGGCGGGGGACATCGCTCTCGCGACCGCAGTCGCGAAGCATGCGAGGCCAGACGGCAGCCGCCCGCTCGACTATTTCGCAGTGGCCGAACAAGCCATCCGAATCGAGGCGTCCGAGCTTCAAAAGCAAGGCGTGCACAGTCTGCTCTCTGGTGGCCCGAACGCCAGACCCATCCCTTGGGTGCAGATGGCCGACTACTGGAAGGCCGAGCTCGACCGTCGAGCCCGATCTAGGGCCCCGTAAGCGAATCTCGCTGCCGAGTTGTCCCCCCACGGGCCGCGGCTGAATCGGTGGCTGGTGTGGCAACCGGACGCTACAGCAAGCCCCGCCCAAAGTGCCATACTGGAGCGATCCCACACGACACTTCGCTGACCGCAACGATTGCGGCAGGGCTCGGGCTCGGGTTCGTTTTCGGGCTACTGGCGGCGCGTTTCCACCTGCCGCCGTTGTTAGGCTACCTTCTTGCTGGGGTCGCGATCGGCCCGTTCACCCCAGGCTACGTCGCGGACGGCGACATGGCCCATCAGCTTTCGGAAATCGGCGTGACCTTGCTCATGTTCGGGGTCGGTCTCCACTTCTCCATCCGAGACCTCCTAGCCGTCCGCAAAATCGCGCTCCCCGGCGCCGTCGCCCAGTTAGCTGCTGCTACCCTGATGGGCGCCTTGGTCTGCCGGGTTTGGGGCTGGAGCTGGGGCGCTGGCATCGTTTTCGGCCTCTCGCTGTCGGTCGCCAGCACAGTCGTGCTGCTGCGCGCTCTGGGCGAGCGGCGAGAGCTCGACACGGTCAACGGCCGCGTCGCTGTCGGCTGGCTGATCGTCGAAGACCTGGCGACCGTCGTCGCGCTCGTCGCCCTGCCCGCGCTCGCCATCCCTCTCGGCGGTAAGCCTCTCGCGGAGGGCGGCACTGGCAACGTCGCCCTCGACCTTGGGTTCACCCTCTTGAAAGTCTCCGCGTTCGTCGCCGGGATGCTCGTGATCGGGAAGAAGCTGATTCCGCGCGTGTTGGGCCGAGCCGCGAGGATGCGCTCGCGCGAGCTGTTCACGCTCGGGGTGCTCGCGGTAGCGCTCGGGATCGCGTTCGGGGCCTCCGCGTTGTTCGGAGTCTCTCCCGCGCTCGGGGCGTTCTTCGCGGGAGTCGTGATCAGCGAGTCCGACCTGTCGCACCAGGCGGCAGCCGAAACTCTGCCGCTCCAGGAAGCCTTCACCGTGCTCTTCTTCGTCTCGGTCGGGATGTTGTTCGACCCGGCCGTCCTGGTGTCGAACCCCGTGTTCGTCGTGATCGCTCTCCTCGTTGTAATCGTGGGCAAGTCGCTCGCCTCCGCGTTCATCGTGCTGCTGTTCCGCTACCCGGTCGCGACGGCACTCACGATCTCGGCCAGCCTGGCCCAGATCGGGGAGTTCTCGTTCATCCTGGTCGCGCTCGGCACCCATCTCGAGATCTTGCCGGCGGCGGCTCAAAGCATCGTCGTGGCGGTCGCCATCCTTTCGATCTCGCTCAACCCGTTGATCTTCCGGACCATCGCGCCGATTGACCGTTGGCTTCGGGCCCGGCCACGCCTCCTGTCGCTGTTCGAGCTGGAAGCCCCGCAATCGGATCTCTCCCCAAACCCAGACTTACTCCAGGGCCATGTGGTCATGATCGGCTACGGCCGCGTCGGGGCGATGATCGGCGAAGCACTCGACCAGTGCCAGGTCGCTTACGTCGTTGTGGAACAGGACAGGAATGTGGTCGAAGAACTCAGGCGGCAAGGGCAACGCGCCATTTTCGGCGACGCCGCCCGAGCCGGAGTGCTCGCGCAGTCTTCGCTCGAGTACGCGCGGCTGCTCATCATCGCGACTCCGGACAAGTCCCATGCTAAGGAGATCCTGGACCACGCTTGGAAAGTGAACCCGGACATAGACACGTGCGTCCGCAGCCACAGCTTCTCGCAAACCGCATACTTCCGAGAAATCGGAGTAAGCCGTACGTTTATGGGTGAAGCTTCCCTCGCTCTCGAAATGCGGCAGTACGCGCTTGCCTCCGTCGGGGTCGAGGAAGAGGAGGTCGAGCGCGTGGTGGCCGAGATTCGAGCGGGAATCGCTGCCAGAGTCCTCTAGCGCCCTAGCCGCATCGGTTGAAGACACAAGAGGGGGGGGGCTCCGACTTGGTCACCGGTTCGAGCGAGATTCGCTCCGAAGACGTAGCCGGGCGAAGTCGAGCGCGGATTCACTCCGACAACCTCGCACGACGGAGCGCCATGCGCACCTACCGGCCAATCCTCGGATCGAGACCGTGCAGCAAGACCACCCCTCGCCCCGAGGGGAGAGCAGGCGCCTGGTCGCCACTCCATTGAATCAGGCTCGTCGGAGCTCAAGTGGGATTTGAGTGACGCAACACTCTGGCACCGCGCACCCCCTCTCATGCCTCGTCTTGCAAATCCAGGAAAGCCATGGTGTGATCAAGTGACGGTAATTCGTATGCCGGGTCGCACCTTCGGCCATGCTGGCCTCGTCCTAGTTTACGGAAGAGAGGGGGGGATTGCAAGTACGCCGATCCCCACGAGGACTCGGCTACTCCTTCTCTGTACGACCGGGGCCTTGACATATTTCGGCTGGGAAGCCTTGCTCTTGCGGCTCCGAAACGAACCGCTCGGCCGCGCCGCCCATGCCATCGTAGAGGCAGCGATCGCTGGCGACGGGACAACAGTGTTCCGGTATGCGCACAGGCGCGAGAAGGAGATGCTCCATCTCACCAAACTCCAGTATGGGGTGTTCATCCGTGACTACGTCGCACCGAGGCTGCGCACCGCCAAGCGTCATGAAGCACTGAAAGAATGGGACGGCGACCGACACGGCCTACTCAACACCGTGCTCTTTACAAACAGCACTGGCACCGAGGTTCCTGTCACCATTACGCTGCATCGAACACCAGAGGGCCCGAGGGGATATCTGTTCGGCGACTACGCCCTTGGTGCGGCGATTCTCAAGCATGCTCGGTCCAGTGGTGATAGCTCCCTCGACTACTTCGCAGAGGCGGTGCACGCGGTTAGGTTGGAAGCTCCAGACCTCCAGCGGTACGGGGTCGCCAGCCTGCTCTCCGTGGGCCCCCAGAATCGGTCCGTGCCTTGGGAGGCGATGGCCGACTACTGGACGGCGTCTCTTGAACGGCGCGAGTCCAGACGTCGCAAGGCTTCGGTTTCGCACGACGCTAGCGAATAAGGAGGGTGAGAAACCTTGTTCGTCCGGTCTCCGACGCTCGATACCGCTTTCGAACCGTTGGAAGCAAGTGCGGTTCCAGCCACGATCCACGATTAGGGATCGCGGCTCGGCCGCCTCAAGACGGTAAACCACATCCGTGCCAGGAGGGCCGTCTCGGTCGAGGCAAACCCCGCGTTACTCCTCTCCATCCGGTGCAAAGGAGATCGTCCTTCCCAAGGAGTGGAGCTCCGCCCAACTCACCTCCGCACACTGATCGAGCACGCTCTTCCCTTTCGGGGTCAGCGTCACGTGGACAAGCCGCCGATCCGATTCGTCCTGGACCCGGCGCATCAGGCCTGCTTTCTCGCAACGGTCCACGAGTTCCACTGCCGAGTTGTGCCGCACCTGGAGAAAGTCCGCCAGTTCGGCGACCGAAGCCCAATCCTTCCCTGGGCTCCCCATCACTCCGAGCAGCGCTTGTTGCTGCTGCGGAGTGATCCCCACGGCGCGCGCGCGCTCCTCGGTCCGCCGCACAAAACGCCGAAGCGTGGCTCGAAAGGCCGCCAGCCTCTCGTACTCCTTCTTGTCCAATCGCACCCGCCTGTTCGACATCGCCCACCATTCTGGTCCCAGTTCATTATATCGTAATACGATATCATGAGATCGCGATAGGTTGCATGGATGAAGCCGAACACCGAGGAACTTGCCGACTTCACTACCGACTCCCGTGTCATCCTAATCTCTGCGATCGCGATCGTGATCGGTGGAATCGGTGCCTTCGTCGCCTGGGTGCTCATTAGGCTGATCTCGCTCTTCACAAACCTCGCTTTCTTCGGCAGGTTTTCGATGCAAGAAGCGTCCCCCGCCGCTGCGAGCCTCGGCCCGTGGGTGATCGCCGTGCCCGTGATCGGTGGTCTCATCATCGGGCTGATGGCCCGCTACGGCTCGGAGAAGATCCGCGGGCATGGCATTCCCGAGGCGCTCGAGGCGATCCTGATCGGCCGCAGCCGCATGGAGGCGAAGGTTGCCCTCCTCAAACCGCTATCCAGCGCGATCTCCATCGGGACTGGCGGGCCGTTTGGTGCCGAGGGGCCGATCATCATGACCGGGGGCGCCGTCGGCTCCTTGATCGCGCAAGTCATGCACCTCTCGTCCGCCGAGCGAAAGACGCTCCTGGTCGCGGGTGCGGCCGCGGGCATGTCGGCCGTGTTCTCCACGCCGATCGCCGCCGCCCTCCTCGCAGTCGAGCTGCTGCTCTTCGAGTGGAAGCCCCGAAGTTTCATCCCGGTCGCGCTCGCGGCGGCGACGGCATCGGCGGTCCGGGTACCGATCCTGGGAGCCGGGCCGATCTTCCCCTTCGAGCGCCATCCCGTGCTGTCCGGCGAAGTGCTGGGCTTCAGTCTCTTGGCGGGCCTGGCCGTAGGCTTCGGCTCCGGGCTCCTCACCACGCTGGTCTATGCCGCCGAGGACCTGTTCTCCAGGCTCAAGTTCCACTGGATGTGGTGGCCTGCCATCGGGGGCCTCTTCGTGGGGATCGGCGGCCTCATCGAGCCTCGCGCACTCGGTGTTGGATACGACGTCATTGGGGACCTGCTGAACGGCAAGCTCGTGGGTACGGCCATCGTCTCGCTCCTTGTCGTCAAGGCCCTGGTCTGGTCGTTGTCCCTCGGATCGGGAACCTCGGGCGGTGTCCTCGCCCCCCTCCTGATGATCGGTGGCGCCCTGGGGGCCCTAGGGGCCAGAGTCATCCCCGTCGGCGACGCTGGCCTCTGGGCGCTCGTCTCGATGACCGCCCTGATGGGGGGGACGATGAGAGCACCGATCACCGCGATCATTTTCGCGCTCGAGCTCACCTATGACATTCACACCCTGCCTGCCCTGCTGATCGCGGCGGTCGCTTCGCAGGCCGTGACCGTCCTCATCATGAAGCGTTCGATCCTCACAGAGAAGGTCGCCCGCCGCGGACACCACCTCACCCGCGAGTACACGGTGGACCCCCTGGAGATCCACCGCGTCTCGGAGGTCATGCTCGAAAGTTTTGAAACCGTCCGGGCGGACACGCCAGCTCGGCTACTCGCAAACCGACGATCCAAGGCGTGCCGGACCTTCATCCGTCAACAGGGCGCACCGGTCGTGGGCACCGACGGCAAGCTCCTCGGCGTCCTGACCGTCGGGGATCTCATGCGGGCGATGGAGATGGATCCGAGCGGTGCGCGCACCGCCATGGAGGCGTGCTCTGCCGACCCGATTGTCGCGTATCCGGACGAGGTCTTGCGCGACGCCGTGATCAAGATGGTTGCGAACGACATCGGGCGCCTACCCGTCGTCGAGCGCCAGGAAAATGGCAGGCTCGTGGGGTATCTCGACCGAACCCAACTCATGAAGGCGCGGATGCGTTGGTATGAGGAGGAGAACATTCGAGAAGGGCACCTGAAGCTCGACCTCCAACGGGACGACCGATCCGCGAGGACCGCCCCTATGTCCGACGCTACAGACTAGCGGGGTCAGCCTTTGTTTCGCGAACCAGCGCTTCTGACACCCCGGCTAGCCTCCCAGCGCACGGGTGATCGTCGCATTCCCCTCTTGTCGGGCTAGGTTCAGCGGAGTGCGCCCCAGCGAGGCCTTGATCCTTGGGTCCGCGAGCTCCTTCCAACCCTGAGACGTCCCACCGCGATACCTCGTCTCATCCCACCGCCTGCGCCAACCTTGTCTCGACCCGGCACGAGGGGCCACGTCTACGCGGCAGAGCGCAGTGCCGGCGGCAGGTGGCGGGTCTCTAGGGTCACCGCGTCACGGCCTGCCATCACGACGGCCCGTTCCACGACGTTCTCCAACTCGCGCACGTTCCCAGGCCACACGTGCCGCTCGAGAAGAGCCATCGCCTCCTCGTCGAAACCGCCGATCTGCCGCCCGTTCTCCTCGTTCGCCTTCTCGAGGAAGTGCGTGGCCAAAGGCCGGATGTCCGCGACCCGTTCGCGGAGCGGGGGCAGGTGCACCTCGACCACTTGCAGCCGGTAGAGCAGGTCGAGGCGGAATGCCCCGTCGTCCACCGCCCGTTGCAGGTCTTGGTTCGTGGCGGTTACGAGCCGCACGTCCACGCGCGTGGGCCGGGTGGCACCAAGGCGTTCGAACTCCCGCTCCTGGAGCACCCGCAGAAGTTTGACTTGGACCGGCAGCGGAATCTCCCCGATCTCGTCAAGGAACAGCGTCCCACCGTCTGCTTGCTCGAACCGTCCTGCCTTCGCCCCGCTCGCCCCGGTGAACGCGCCCTTCTCGTAGCCAAACAGCTCGCTCTCCAGGAGCGTCTCGGGCAAAGCGGCGCACGAGACCGCCACGAACGGCCCGCCGTTGCGAGGCGAGAGATCGTGGATCGTCCGCGCAACGACCTCCTTGCCCGTGCCGCTCTCCCCCGTCACGAGTACCGTCGCCTTCGAGTCTGCGATCTGCGCGATCTCCTCCATGAGGCATTTCATTGCGGGAGCTTCCGCGATGAAGGTGCGAGATGGACCCGGCGTGGCCCTCTTGTGTCGCGAACCGGTCTTCGCGGACCCGCCCATGGCGGCCACGATCGTCTTCTTCAGGCTTTCGAGGTCAAAGGGCTTCGAAACGTACTCGAACGCCCCTTCCCTCATCGCGATCACCGCATCCGGAATCGAACCGAAAGCGGTCATGACGACCACCGGTGTCCCCGGCCAACGCTCCGCGATCGTCCGCCGTAGATCGTGACCGCTACCGTCGGGCATCGTCACATCGGTCAGGACACAGTCCACCGGGCCCTGGCTCAGGATATCGAGGGCCTCCAAGGGTCCGGACGCGGCCATGGAGTGCCACCCGTTCCGGTCGAACGCTGCTTGGAGTATCCGACGAATGTTCAGTTCGTCGTCTACGATCAAGACCCTCTTCTTCTCCTTCATGCAATCCTCCTTTGGAAGTCCACGGTTACTCTCGTCCCCACCCCAGGGCTCGTATCCAGGCGAACGTCCCCCCCATGAGCCTCGGCAATCCGCTTGACGGTCAACAGGCCAAGCCCCGTCCCATCCACCTTGGTCGTGACAAATGGCTGGAAGAGCTTGCCCACAAGATCCCCCTCGATCCCAGGCCCCGTGTCCTCCACCGTGATCGCGCTACCTCGCACGGCCACCGTCACAGTTCCACCAATCGAGCAAGCCTGGATGCCGTTTCGTACAAGGTTGAAAATAACTTGCCGGACTTTTCCCGCATCGAGGGAACGGGCTGCGTCAGGCCCGCTCACGTGTGAGAGGACACGAACCCCCTTTGCCTCCGCCTCGCACTGCATGAGCCTCACCACCTCGCTCGCCTCACGGCCAAGCTGGGTAGGCGACTTCTCCACACGAACTGGCCGAGCGTGTTCCAAGAGCGACTCGCAAAGGCCGGACAATCGGTGCGCCTCCGATCGAATGATCTCGGCAAACTCGGCAGACTCGCCGTCGGACGAAGCAATCATCTGGGCCGCCGCACTGATGCCGGTCAATGGGTTTCGCATCTCGTGGGCGACCGCCGCCGCGGTCAAGCCTAACTCCGCCAAGTGACGGTTCCGCGCAGACTCGGTTTGGGCAGCCACCGTCTTGGTCACCTCGTGAACGGAGACCACCCCACCGGTCCCAGGGTGCCGGGTGCCTTCCAGCGTCCAGCTACGACCGCTGGCCGGGTCGTCCACCCGGCGGCTCGCACCTTTCCCCTTCGTCGTCAAGCTCCGGACGACCTCGCGGGCGGCCTCCGCGAGCACGACGGGAGCACTCGGCAAGGGAGATCCGATCGGATTGGGCCGCCCGTCGGAGTCGAGCACACATACCCTACCTGGCACCTTGGCCAGCACAGCTTGGAGCTGTGAGCCGCGAAGCTCCGCCGCATCCAGGGCCGAGCGGACGCTCTCGACCAACCGTGCGTTGGAAATCGCCATCGCCATGAACCCTCCAAAGACCTCGGACCTCCGCAGATCGCCTTCAGCGAACGGTTCGCTGCCCGCCCCTCGGCTGACATTGAGAAGCCCCACGACCGTGCGCTGCGAGTCCACCAGGGGAACGACAAGCGCGCTCCCGATCGAAGCAACGGCACGTACCTCTCGGCCCACGAAGAACGGGTCCGAACCGGGATCGCCCACGATGCGAGCGTGCCGGTCGGCGAGCACCGCGCCCCCGATGCCTTCCCCGACTCGAACGCTCGCCTCAGAAGGGATCGGCCGGAGTGTGCCGCATTGGGCGGCAAGCCGCCCCGTTCCCTCGTGATCGAGCAAGAAGACCGAGCCGCTCGATGCGTGGAAGTGCCTCAGCGTCGGCCCTAGGATCGCCGCCAACCAACCCTCTAGACCGAGGCTCGGAAGCGCGCCCAGGTCAAAGAGCTCGAACGGGCACTCTTCCCAGAGGAGCGAACTGCTTGCCACCACGAAGGATTATCGGCATGGCTAACCGTCGCCCTCGACCGGCATAAGTGACGGGGTCCACTTGGCCGAGGGCTTGTGGGTCAAGTATGAGACCTGGGAGAAGAAGTATCCGATCGCGTCCCCCAGTTGCCGCGCGGTCATGGTCTCTTTCGGCCCGGTCGCGAGAGGGCCGACCGGGGCGATGAGGCCCTTGCCCGCGAGTTGGGCGAGGAGGGCCGCGTCCTCGGCCCCGTTCCTCCGCTTCAGCGCGGCCAAGTCGAACCGATATTCCTTGGGCGTGATCCGAACCTTCGGCCTCACCTTCTCCCAAATCCGTGTGAACTCGCGGACGACTTGGGACCTCGTCACCGCCTTGTCCTTACCCGGCTCGCGCGGGCTCGGCGGATCAAGCTTGAGCACCCGGTACTGCGCCGCTTCGAACTCGCCGCACACCGTGAAGAACTCCTTCTCGGTGACCGCCTGGGCCTGTGCCCAAACGGCGAAGAACAGGGCGAGCGCCGTCGCAAAGAACTTCATACTCGGGTGAGCGCCCCGGCACGCTCGATCTCGTCAATCTGCTCCAGCGCACGGCCCGTGCCGATGGCCACAGCCTGCAAAGCGTTGTCCGCAACATGGATCGGGATTCCGGTCACCTTCTCTAACAACTGATCGAGCCCGCGCAAAAGTGCCCCTCCACCGGTCAAGACGATCCCGCGCTGGATGATGTCGCTCGCAAGCTCCGGCGGCGTCTCTTCCAAGACCACGCACACTTTCTCGGCAATCTGTCGAACAGGCTCGGCCAATGCCTCCCGAATCTCCTCCGAGGTCACCGCCACGGTCTTGGGGAGCCCGGCGACGAGGTCTCGACCGCGGATCTCGATCGTCGTCTCCTGGCCCAGCGGATACGCCGACCCGATCTGCAGCTTCACGTCTTCGGCGGTCTGCTCGCCCACCATCAGGTTGTAGACGTTGCGAATGTGCCGAACAATCGCCTCATCAAGCTTGATCCCGCCTACCCGCAAGCTCTGCGAGATCACGATCCCCCCCAAACTGATCACCGCGATGTCGGTCGTGCCGCCGCCGATGTCAATGACCATGTTGCCTGCGGCGGTATCAATCGGCAACCCACACCCGATTGCCGCCGCCATCGGCTCCTCGATCGTCATCGCCTTGCTGAAGCCCGCCGCGGTCGCCGCCTTCATCACCGCTCGTTGCTCCACGTTCGTGATCCCGCTCGGGACGCAGATGAGTGCGATCGGTTTGAAGATCTGCCCTCGACCCACCGTCTTCCGGCGGATAAAGTCGAGCATCGCGAACGTCACCGTGTAGTCGGCGATGACACCGTCTCGTAGCGGGCGGATCGCCTGGATGTTGCCGGGCGTGCGCCCGATCATGTCGCGAGCGTCGTGCCCGACCGCCAAGACCTTCTTGTTGTGAGTGTTGACAGCGACGACCGTCGGCTCGTTCAGAACGATGCCACGGCCCCGACGATAGACGAGGATGTTTGCCGTTCCCAGGTCAATCCCTAGCTCGACCTGAAACTTCAACTCGACTTCACACCCGAGCCGTGGGCACTGCCCTCCCGGGTATCGGTCTCGATCCGCTCGATACTCGCACCGAGCCCCCGGAGGCACTCCTCGAAGTTCTGATATCCTAGGTCAATGAAGTGGACGTTCCGAACGTCGGTGGTTCCCTCGGCGGCGAGGCCAGCGATCACGAGTGCAGCCCCGGCGCGAAGGTCGCTCGCTTCCACGGACGCGCCGCGTAGCTTCGGTACACCGTCAATCACGGTGGACCGGCCCTGAATGTGCATGTCCGCCCCCATCCTGAGCAGCTCCTGCACGTGCCCGATGCGGCTCTCATAGATGGTCTCAACGATGCTGCTCCGCCCCTGGGCGATCGCGAGCAGTACCGCGAAGGGTTGCTGAAGGTCGGTCGGAAAGCCCGGGTAGGGCATCGTGCGGACGTTCGTCGCCTTCGGCCGTCCGTTCGAGGTCGCGCGTATCACGTCTGTGCCCTCTTCGATCCCCACTTGCGCCTCCCTGAGCTTGTTGATGAGCGCAGTGAGCGGCTCGGACCAAACTCCACGGACGCTCACGTCCCCTCCCGTGACCGCGCCCGCCAATAGGTAGGTACCGGCTTGGAGCCGGTCCTCCGGAATGCGGAAGTCGGTCCCGCCGAGCTCGCGAACCCCCGTGATCGTCACCATGCTCGATCCCGCTCCCTCGATCCGCGCCCCCATCCCGTTCAAGAACTCGGCCAAGGCACCGATCTCGGGCTCCATCGCGGCATTCTGGATCGTCGTGACGCCCTCGGCGAGGCAAGCGGTCGCCATCAGGTGCTGGGTCGCCCCGGCACTCGGATAGTCGAGATAGATCTCGGTACCGACCAACCTTTCGGCGGTAGCCACATACCGGCCTCCCGTAAGCTCGATCTTCGCCCCCATCGCGCTCAGGCCCTTAAGGTGGTAGTCCACGGGCCGGGCACCGATGCGACAACCGCCGGGCATAGGGAGCACGGCTCGGCCCAGTCGCGCCAAGACTGGCCCCAAGAGATAGAAAGAGGTACGAATCTGCCGGAGGCTCTCCTCGGTAGGCTCGTGCTGGCGGATCCCACTTGGATCCAAGAACAGGGTCTCCTCGCGCCATTCCACCGTACAGCCGAACTCCTCCAGGAGCTGAAGCTTCGTGCGAACGTCCGAGACCGAGGGGACGTTCCTCAGCACGATCGGATCGGTCGCGAGCGGGACGCACGAGAGTACCGCGAGGGCAGTGTTCTTGCTCCCCGGTACAATGACCTCACCGGATAGGCGACGCCCACCTTCGATTCGCAAGGCTTCCATGGATTTCCAGTCCCCTCCGTGGGACAGTGCCAGCATCATACCAAATCCGGACAGGCTTGTCCGTCCCCTGGCAATCTTGTCAGGTTGCGCGGGTTTCTCAACACCGCGCGGCGAATCGGGGCGCCGGATCGTTCACAATAATAGGATCATGTTGAGGAAGCCGCACCGGGCCGGCTGGCCGCCAATGGGAGTGGACATCATACGTGGGGGTGTGTCCGGTCGCGCCCGACAAGGCCCGTCCACTCTGTGGGACGGGCCTCACTATGTCAGAGGAGGCATGTCGTGAGCGAGGTCCTGCTGCTGAACGCGAACTTTGAGCCGCTCAACCTGTGCAGGATGCCCCGTGCGCTCTCGCTCGTGCTCCTGGGCAAGGCAGACGTCATCCAAGGAACGGAACTTGTCGTCGTCACGGGCCAAACCCAACTCCCGGCTCCCTCTATCGTCAAGATGCGCTACTTCGTTCGTAGGCCGATCAACCAGCTGCGGCTCTCGCGCCAGTCCGTCCTTGCCAGAGACAACTTCACGTGCCAATACTGCGGATCTCGCAAGGATCTAACGATTGACCACGTCACGCCGAGATGGTGCGGCGGGCCGCACACCTGGGAGAACTTGGTCGCTTGTTGCCGCAAGTGCAACCTCAAGAAGGGGGACAAGACGCCCGCCCAAGCCAACATGTGCCTCGCCAGGGTGCCCAAACGGCCCCACTTCGTGCCCTTCCTCTCCCTGCCGAAGTATATGCGAGCGATCCAGAGGGACGATTGGACGGACTACCTGCCAGTCTATGAGGAGTTTGCCCGTAGCCAGTCGGCCTTCGCTTGCTAGGCCGAGACCTCGAACCCGTTCCGCGAGGTCTCCCACAGTACTACTTTGACGAGGCGGCCCGGAACCACCGGTTTCAACCGGTCGAAGATCGCGAGCGCCACGACCTCGCTCGTAGGATTGAGGCCCGCAAGGTCGTCTACGTCCGTGTTGAGGTTCCTGTGGTCATAGCGATCCAGGATCTCGCGCTCGACGACCGCGTCCAACTCACCCAGATCCACCGACATGCCGGAAAGCGCATCCACCTCGCCGCTGACGCTCACCTCGACCACATAGTTGTGGCCATGCCCGCTCGCGCGACAACACTTACCAAAGAGGCTCTCGTTCTCTGCCTCGCTCAGGCTAGGCACGTACAATCGGTGTGATGTCGCAAACTCATAACTCCTTGTAATTGTTACCATTTCTTCGGTCCATGTACCCCATAGTTCGGGAGACTCTTCGAGCCTCAAACGTACAAGCCTCGATTGGCCCGGTAAACGAGCCAGCCGCTCTTGGAAATACGCCAACAATGTCTCGAGGGTAGGGGGGGCCTTGATCCCAGGCACCTCCTCGTTGATGCTCCGCTGGTGAAAGAGGGCCACCACACGCTCCTGAAGCACTGTATCAATGTCCTTGATGTTTACCACCATGCCGGTGGAAGGGTCGGTCGGGCCCTCCGCCGTCACCTCCATGACATAGTTGTGGCCGTGGTAGTGAGGGGAGGCCCACTCACCGAAGACCTCGCGGTTCTTCACCTCGGGCCACGCATCCTCCCAATACCGGTGGCCCGATGAGAACCGGACGACCCGGGTCAAGGCTACCGCCCGCCTCATGTAACCCTCCTAAAAGGCCGCCCTAGGGACTCCGGCAATCGGGTTCCTTTGCCCGCAAACACGAGGACAAGAAGCGCGACCGTGTACGGCAAGGCCACGAACAATTGCGGCGACACCCCAAGGCCCCAGCCTTGCATCGTGAACTGTGCTTGCTCGGCGACACTGACGACCAAGGATGCCGCAAGCACCCACCACGGCTTCAAACGTCCAAAGGTCACCATTGCGATCGCTACGAAGCCGCGCCCCGCAGTAATGTTCTCTACGAAGGTTCCTGCAATACCAACGGCAAGATAGGCCCCCGCGAGGCCCGCAAGCGCCCCCCCCACGGACACCGCGATGATCCTAGAACGGATCGCGGACGCACCTGCCGCCTCCACGGCCGCCGGATATTCGCCCGAGCCGCGCATCACGAGGCCCGCCCCGGTTCTCCAAAGAAACCAAGTCGCGACAAAGGGCCACAGCAACAACAAGGACGTCCCAAGGTCAATCCCCGGCAGCCAGTCGGGAAGGGCAGGTACCGAGAGAAGCTGGCCGCTGCGCCCAAACTCCGCTTGGAACATCGTGCTCGTCGCCCCCAGCGCGCCTAGGTTCAGCGCCGTACCCACGACCACCTGGTCGGCACCGAGGCGCACCGTAAACAGGGCACTGAGAAGACAAACGGCGACACCTACGATCAAACCCGCCGCCATCCCGGCGAACGGGGAGCCCGTAATCGCGGTCAACTTCATCGAGGCGTAGGCGGCCATGAGCATGGTCCCCTCCAAGCCGATATTGATCAAGCCAGCGCGTTGCACGATCGTCTCGCCTTGCGCCGCGAGGCCCACCGGGGCCGCATAGGTCAGGATGTCAGCCCAGTTCAACTTCGGCCCTCCCCTTCGGTGCGAACCGCCAATGTTGGAGACCGACCGCCACGAGCACCGCCACCGCCTGCACCACATAGACGATCGGGCTCCCGACGTCCGCAAACCGGGCCAGGTTTTCGCAACCTGCCACCAAGACCCCGAAGTAGACGGCCGCGAGGAACACTCCAACCGGGTCGAGCGCCCCGAGGAGCGCGACCGGGATCCCCATGAACCCCCACCCCTGGTCGAAGCCCGTTCCCAAGTAGCCGGTGAGCCCGGTCAGGTCCACCCCGCCGGCAAGGCCGCACAGAGAGCCGGAAAGCACCATCGCCCAGACCCGGACCCGGTCTCCCGAGATCCCGTGCGCCCTTGCGGCGCGAGGGCCCAAACCTACGACCCGGAGCCGAAACCCGGCAGGGGTGCGATAGAGGAACACGGCCATCGCCAAGACCGCCGCCACCGCGATAAACACCCCGGCATGAAGGTCGAAGCGGGGATCGAACCGGGCAAGCATCGCAGAGTCGGGCAACCGATCCGTCTGCGGGATCTGCCCTTTCGCCTCCTGGAGCGGGCCCTGCAAGAGCCACTCCTGGAGCGGAAGCACCATGAAGTTCAGAAGGATCGTGGAGATGACCACCGGGATGCCGCGCCACACCTGGAGCACCCCCGCGAGGCCAGCCAGCAACCCGCCGCCCGCGCAAGCCGCAAGGATCGGCACAGCCGGCGACCACGTGGCCGCCGTGCCGAGGGCGCTCACCGACGCTGCCCCCGCCAACCCACCCAATACATACTGGCCTTCGCCGCCAATGTTATACATACCCGCGCGCCAGGCCACCGCCATGCCTAGCCCGACGAACACGAGCGGTGTGGAACGTACCGCTGACCGGGTCCATCCCGCCTCCGTGAAGATGGCGCCTTGCCCGATCAGCCGCAAGCCTTCACCGATCGGCACACGGAACACAAGGAGAGTCAAGATCAGTGCCCCGATAAGTAGGGCAAAGCTCGCAAGAATCCGAACGTGAACCCTCATAGCGTCGAGCCAACCAACCGATCCACCAGGCGACCCGACTCCATGTACATCACCCGGTCGCCCAGGGCCTCGATCTCGTCATGGTCCGTCGAGAGGAGCAGCACCGCGGCACCTTGGGCCGCACACTCCAGAATCGCCTTCCGAACCGCGGCCTCGGCCCGAAGGTCCAATCCGCGTGTCGGGTTCACGGCCACGAGCAGGTCGGGCACGCGGTGAAGGTTCCGTGCGACGACCACCTTCTGTTGGTTGCCCCCGCTGAGCGCGCCCGCCGGAACGATTGCCGACTCGGCCCGAACGTCGAACCGGCGCATCAGGCTCTGGGCCCATTCCAGCACCTGCCGCATGCGTAAGATTCCGAACCGGGTCCATTCCCTCAGGCTTTGGCCCAGAAGTATGTTCTCGGCAATGCTCATCTCCAGGACGAGGCCGTCGGTCTGCCGATCCTGCGGGATATAGGCAATCGAACGGCCCGACACTTGGATAGATCCGCTGGAGCTTCGCCGAATACCTACCAAGGCCTCCGCGAGCTCGACCTGACCATTCCCGTCCACACCACCGATCGCGAGCACCTCGCAGGAGCGAAGCGAAAGGCCGATGCCCCGCACCGCGGGCGATCCACGGTCAGACTCGACGATTAGTTCCTCGATCCGGACAATCTCCTCCCCCGCCGCCCGCAAAGTGCCGCTTGCCATGGGTACCGGCCCTCCCACCATCGCCTCGGCAAGCACATCGGGTTCGGTGCAGGACAGATCGAACGTAGCCACGAGCCTGCCCTGTCGAAGCACCGTGGCCCGGTCGGCTACGTCGAAAACCTCCCGCAGCTTGTGCGTCACGAGCACCACCGTCATACCTTCGTCCCGACGCGCACGAACGAACGCAAGCAACTCGCTCGCTTCTTCTGCCGTGAGCACGGCCGTGGGCTCGTCAAGCACCAAAACGCTCCCGCCTCCGATCAGTGCGCGCAGAATCTCCACGCGCTGTAGGGATCCCACGGAGAGCTGGTCCACCCTGCTTTCGAGATCCAGGCCCCAGCCAAGCCGCTCCGCCAGATCCGACGCCTCCGAGACCGCGGCGCACTGATAAGGGTTCTCCCACCGACGAAGATTGCCAAGCGCGATGTTCTCCGCGATCGTGAACTGAGGCACCAGCATAAAGTGCTGGTGGACGATCCGCAGCCCCGCCTCACGAACCTCGGTTGGGTGGCCGTAGCGAATTTCCACGCCCTGGAACTCCACGGTCCCCGAGTCGGGCACAAGGAAGCCTGCGAGGATTCCTACCAAAGTGGACTTGCCCGCGCCGTTCTCTCCGAGGATCGCGTGAACCTCGCCCGGTCGGAGATCGAGCGAGACGTTCTCCAGCGCCTGCACCGATCCGAACGACTTGCTGACCCCGCGAACTTCGAGAACCGCCACGCTCAGAACCGATCGTAGGGCACTGAGAGCTTTCCAGACTCGATGTCCTTCTGGGCCGCCTCAATCTTGGCCTTCACCGCGCCAGGGATCTCCATCGCGTCCCCCCAGACAAAAGAGATCGCCCCGTCCGCCATGCGCATGGTCTCGATTCCTCCGTGATATTGTCCTTCCTTCACGCGCCTCGCCAGAGCCACGAACGCGGGCTCCGCTACGATGACCGCCGATGCGATCACCACCCCGCTTGGGTTCGAATTCTGGTCGCTGTTGGAGCCGAAAGCTTTGGCGCCGCCCTCCTTGCAAGCATCGAACACGCCTTGCGCCGCCGCGTTCGCCTGGTGGATCACATAGTCGGCACCTTGGCTGATCGCGGCCGCGGTCGCCTGCTTCGCCTTGGCGACATCGTCGTTCGAGCCCGTAAACGTCTCGATGACTCGGATTCCGGGGCGACCCGCCTCAGCCCCAGCTCGGAAAGCCTTGAACGTCGAGCGGATGCTGGGCACGTCCGGCCCGCCGATCATCGCGACCGTCCCCGACTTCGTCAGGCTCCCCGCCGTCATCCCTGCAAGATAGAAGCCTTCTTCAAGGAGGAACCGAAAGGCCCCGGCGTTGGCCGAGGACTCGCCGCCCGAGCTGCTCACGAACACTGTCGCCGGAAAGTCCTTCGCTACCTCGACCCCTGGCGCGTTGTACTCGAAGCCATGGCCGAAGACGAGCGCGTAGCCCTCTTGGGCGTAGCTCCGCATCGCATCCTTGATCTGGGCGTCCGTCGCTTGCTGTTGGTTGACCTCCGCACCCAGCTCCTTCTCGACCGCCTCCAGGCCCCGATAAGCGAGGGCGCTCCAGCCTGCGTCACTGATGGGGCCGGGAGTGAGCAACGCGACCTTGAACGGCTTCTCTCGCGGCGTCTCGCCCGAGGTCGGCTTCGAGCCACCCTGCGGGCCACAACCCAGGCTTACGACGAGAAGAGCCAGCAAGAGGTGCGAGCGCATGGCTGTATTCTACGCGGAACCCATGGGTGGATCGCCCGGCCACGCCGCCGGAGCCAAAGAACCTCTGCTCAGCAACGGCTGTACGATCCGACTTAGATGCCTACTGACTCACTTCTCGAACTGTCGCCTTGTAACGGGCGTTCGCCTTGCCCAGCCCCTTCGCGATCTCTTCGGCCGTAACGACCGAAGGGTCGAAGTCCACGGTCGCGGTGAGCGACTTGCCATCGGTCACGGCCTTCTTCACACCTTCCATCTTGACCAAGATGGATCGGACAGTGTCCGGGCAGGTGGCTCACGTCATGCCCGGCACGTGCAGGGTTGCGACCTTGGCCACGACCTGTTCGCTGCTGGAAGTAGATGGCCCCGTCGCCTTGGTATCGGACCGAGAGGACGCATCGGAACCAGGCACGACCTCTTGGCGCGTGATCTCGGGTTCACCTGCCGCGGGTGCTGGCGCGCTTTGCGGCTCTGCCGGGGGGCTGCATGCCACCACGTAAACCGCCGCGAAAATACCGACGGCCGTCCAAGCCGTCCATGTCTTGACGTTCATTTCAGTAAACCGGATGGATCGAACGATCCTCTCTTGTACTAGCGCAACATCGGCCCGAAGAGTTCCCTGGGACGTCAGTCGAGCGAGTAATCGGCCTCGCCTACCGTCTCGATGAACCGGGCGAGGAGGTCCACAGACGCCTGGACATCGCCCTTGTTCACAGTCTCGTTCACCGTATGGATATACCGCGTAGGGATGGAGAGCGTGAACGAAGGCACCCCTCCATGGAGGCGCTGCACGGCCCCCGCATCGGTCCCGCCAGCCGGGAGCACCTCCACTTGGTACGGGATCTTGTGGTTCTCGGCCAGGGAGCGGAAATGGCCGAAAACCTTGGGATGGCAGATGAGCGAACTGTCCATAAACTTGATCGCCGTTCCCTTGCCCAGCTTTGTGACCGCGAGCTCGTCCGGTAGGCCGGGGATGTCGTTGGCGAGCGTGACGTCAATCGCGACCATCACGTCGGGGGCGATCCTGCTGCCCGATGCCGCCGCTCCCCGCAAGCCGACCTCCTCTTGAACTGTCGCAACCGCAAAGATCTCCGCAGAGTGCTCGCCCGCCGCTTTCAGCGCTTCGATCATCACGAAGACCGCCGCACGGTCGTCCATGGACTTGCAGGTGAAAAGATCTCCCATCGTCTGGAACGTCCGGTTCATGGTCACCATATCGCCGAGTTGGACCTGAGCTTGGGCCGCCTCCCCGCTCAAACCAATGTCCAGGAAGAAGTCGTCGGTAGTCGGGGCCTTGTTCGCATCGCCCGGAGTCTGCATGTGCTTGGGCTTCTTGCTCTGGGTGAGGACCCCGTTCAACTTCCCCGACTGGGTATGGACGAAGACCCGCTGGCTCGCCATCTGCGTTGGGTCCCAACCGCCCAAGGGTTGGACTCGAAGAAAGCCCTTGTCGCTGATGTGCTTCACGACGAAGCCGATCTCGTCCATATGGGCGGCGAGCATGACCCGACGCCCGGACCCAGGTTTCGTGGGGGCCTTCCGGGCGATCACGCTTCCCATCGAGTCCACTTCGAGTTCGCAGATCCCCCCGAGCTCGCGCTTGACGATCGCACGGATCATCCCTTCGTTCCCAGGGATGCCGTGGGCTTCTGTGAGTTCTTGGAGCAGGCCGATGTTCACGGCGATGCTTTTACCTAGTCTTCCCCGCCCGGTCCGGGCCTAGGCAGCTAGCCTGCGTTCCACGCCGAACACCCGGCCGAGGCTGGGGGTGTAGCACATGTGACCCTTGAGGTACTTCGACTGCTCTCGAACCCAGCGTTGCACCTTCGAGAAGGCCATCACCGTCTCCCGGCCCGGCATCTCGCCATCGCCAAGCGCACACTCGATGTTCATCTTGATGAACCGGAGACCGCGAGCCAAGTCCTGAGCTTCCGCCGCAACGGTCGCCGGGATCTCCAAGATTGGGCCATAGGTCATCACGGACTTGGCAAACTGGTTGAGCCAAACCACTTGACCGTCTATATCGTCCGGAAAAAAGGGAGTGTCCACGCTGTCCATCTTCGGAGACCGGGGGACGAGACGTCCCGACGGAAATGCCGGAGTTGCCCCCGCCTTGGTACCATCGAGATTGGCACGGAACATGGAGGTGCGTTTCGGTATCTAAGGATTGGGCTCGGTGCTCCGCTCTTGCTCTCCCCTTGGCGGTGTCGCCGGCCCACTCTTAGAATACATTCGTTGCGTCATGCGGCCGCCCTAGGGCGGCCGCCCTCTTTTCGGTACCGTCGGAGTGATGACCCATGACGTCGTGATCATCGGTTCCGGACCCGCTGGGTATACGGCCGCTGTCTATGCCGCCCGCGCCAATCTCGCGCCCCTCATGCTCGCAGGGCCCGAGCCGGGTGGGCAACTGATGATCACGACCGACGTGGAGAACTACCCCGGATTCCCCGACGGGATCCTCGGCCCCGAGCTCATGGAGCTCTTTCAGAAGCAGGCCGAGCGGTTCGGCACGACCGTCAAGCACGAGACCGTGGACCGGGTCGTACTCGAAGGATCGCCGTTCCAAGTCTGGTGCGGCGAGGACCACTACCTCGCTCGATCCGTGATCGTCTCGACCGGGGCGAGCGCCAAATGGACGGGGGCCAAGGGCGAGGTCGAGTTCGGCGGGCATGGCGTGAGCGCCTGTGCAACGTGCGATGGCTTCTTTTTCCGTGGAAAAAGGGTCGCCGTCATCGGTGGCGGCGACACGGCTATGGAGGAGGCCGTGTACCTCACTCGCCACGCCGAGCACGTAACCGTGGTTCACAGGCGAGACACCCTCCGTGCAAGCAAGATCATGCAACAACGCGCCCTCGACCACCCCAAGATCTCCTTCGCTTGGAACCGCGCTCTCCTCGAGGTGACGGGCACGGAAGGGCCACCGCGAAAGGTCACTGGGATGATCCTGGAAGACACTACAGGAGGACCCAACGAGGAACTGCCGATCGAGGGGGTGTTCGTGGCGATAGGCCACCAACCGAACTCGCAAGTCTTCACCCCGTACCTTGAAACCGACGCACTCGGATACTTGATCGTCGAGCCTGGCTCGACACGGACCAAGATCCCAGGCGTCTTTGCTTGTGGTGACGTGACCGACCGAGTCTATCGGCAAGCCGTCACCGCCGCCGGCACGGGGTGCATGGCCGCCATCGAGGCCGAGCGGTACTTGGAAGCCTTGGATCACGCATGACCTTCGCGCTCATCGCCGGACTCGCCCTCCAAGCCCAGGCGGACTTCGCCTGGTTCGAAGTGGAAGGGATTCTCACACCCCCCACCAAGTCGGCGATCCGGGTGCCCCTGGCCCCCTTGGAACGGCCAAAACGCTCACCCATCCACGAGTGGGTATTCCCTAGAACCGTCACCGGCATGGTGGAGGGCAACGGCGAGTTCGCGCCTCGGTTCCGAGTTTTTAGGCAGTCCTTGGAGGGGAAGCCGGAGGAGGACGTGAGCGTCGGCGTTACCCGCTTCCTGCTTCGATTGGTCGAGATCAACCGAACGAGCTTCCGATTGGACCACGGTGTCGAGTTCCCTTCCCGAACCGTGGACGTGTACCTGTGCGACGGCGGCGACCCTGGCGCGCTCCAGCGGGCCACGGTGGACAAGGACGACTCCCTGCCCGGCGGCAGTGCCGCCAAGGTGAACACGATCCACGTCTACGACGTGAAAGGCCTCTCCAGCCGCATCGAGTGGGCCCGTGAGCTCGCGCACGAGTATGGACACGCCACGCTCCCACCCGTGAGGATCGCCAAGGGGCCTGAAGAGTGGGCGAACGGCGACCTGGGTGAGCGAATCTATCTCCGGCGCATGGCTCAAGCCCTAGCGCTGGGCAAGGCCACCCCTTCCGACACGATGGGGGCAACACTCGACCAACTCCAAGAGTACGTGGGCAAGAATGTAACCCCGCTCGTCTTGGCCGCGGCAGTCCAAGGGCCGAGATCCGCCGATCTCGCCGCCGGGGGACAAGAGGGGTTCGACGCCTACCTCGGCCTCGCGCTACTCGCCGAGAGCATCCTTCCGAGATCGGTGTTCGCCCGCTCGCTCGTGCTGCCGGACGACCAATCCCCTTCGGCGTACGAACGCGCGATCCTAGCGGCGACCGCCGAAGTGGCCGAGTGGAAGCCATCCGTGCCCGCCGAGCTCGCGGGCAAGCCGATCTGGATCCCCTTGGGCAAGGGCAAGCTCGAAGGCGGAACGATCCTCGCCAGAGCCGGTGGCTGGGCGAAGGTCACACTCCGAAACGAGGCGGTTGTGACCAACTAGCCTGCTCAGACCTCCAGGAAACCGGAACCAGCCCGATAACCCACCTGTCGAACCGGCTCGTGCCCGCACTCTTGCGGGTGCGCGGGTTCGAGGCAAGCTGTGTCCGACGTACTTTCCAAGGCCGAGATCGAATCGCTGATCGGAACCCTCTCCTCCGAGGCAGAGGGGACCCCCGTCCGTCGCCCAACCCAGAGCGAGAGTAGGCCCCAGCGAACACGAGGGGTGGTCGCCTACGAGGTCTACGACTTCCGTCGCCCGGACAAGTTCAGCAAGGAGCAGTTGCGCACGCTCCAAATGATCAACGAGGGCTTTGGCCGCCTCGCAGGATCGAGCCTGGCCGCGAACCTGCGCATGCCCGTCTCGTTCGAGCTCGTCACCCTGGAGCAAGTCCCCTATGAGGAATACCTTCGTGGAATCAGCAGTTCTGCGTTCATCCTCCTCTCCTTGCCGCCACTCCAAGGCCAAGCAGTGCTGGAGATCGAGTTCCCGGTCGCGTTTTCCATGGTGGACCGGTTGCTCGGAGGGCCAGGAAGGCCCTTCGCACGGCAAATCTTCACCGACATCGAGGCCCCGCTCGTCCGCGAGCTCGTCAGCCACCTTTGTCAGTGCCTTGTCGCCGCATGGGAAGGGCTTGCCGCCATCGAGCCCAAGGTGGACGGCATCGAGGTGAGCTCCCAGTTTGTTCAGATCTCACCGCCCAGCGACATCGTCATCAGCAGCCTGTTCGAGGTGAGGATGGAGGACACGCGGGGCGCACTGAGCCTCTGCATCCCGTACACGATGCTCAAGGGCGTCACCTCTCGCTTGAGCGGCAACCGATGGATCGCCGCCGGAAACCGCAAGCAAGCTCGCAAGGCGGACAGTGCGCTCGATTCCATGATTCGAGGTGTGGACGTCTCGTGTGCGATCCGCATGACCCCCACCCCGATCCGCTTTGAAGACTTCACCAAAATCCAGGTCGGGCAGGTAATACCCCTCAACCATAAGGTGGATCAAGACCTCATCCTCCTCGTACAGGGCATCCCCCTGCACTTTGGCAAGATGGCCCTCGACGGCTCCAACCTCGCATTCACCGTGACGACGACCCCCGAGACCGGGGCCACGACCGAAACAACCCTATGACGCAGCTATTCACCCAACTTCAATCCGCACTATGGACCTCTGTCGCCCGTGCTGTGACCGATGCCGGGGGCCCCACGGTTGGCTTGGCCCCCATGGAACTGCTCGAACCGGATCAGGACTCCTTGCTCCAGGAAGTGGCCTCGTCAGCGGTCGTGGCGACGATCTCGCTCACCGGTCTCGGTACCGGCATCTTCTGCATCCCCGAGGCTTCGTGCGCCGCTTTTGCGCTAGCACCCTCCCCAGAGGCATGGAGCGAGATCTTGGAAGCCATCGCGAAAGGAGTGTGCGCGGGCCTGAGCGATCCATCCGGCGACTCGCCCTCGCTCGGCAAAGTCACAGTCACGGGCCCGCTCGGCTCGCTTCCGGACGAGTTCCGGGCCGATGGCCCCACCATCCGGTTGATCGCGAAAGCCACGGGTGAGAACGGCTCCGGAACGGTGTCCCTCATCCTGGATGCCGCCTCGTGCGCAACGATCTGCGGAGAGGACGCCGAACCTCCTGCCCGCAAGACGATGGAGGGAGTCACCAGCGACCTGGGACTCCTCTTCGACGTACCCCTGGAGCTCAGCGTCGAGATCGGCCGGGTCAAAATCCCGGTCCGCGACGTGGTGGATCTGGGGCCCGGCTCCATCGTCGAGATTGACAAGGCGGCGGGCGAACCGGTTGAGGTGCTCCTGAACGGTCACCTCGTCGCGAAGGGCGAGGTCGTCGTGATTGACGACAATTTCGGAGTCCGCATCACCGAGATCATGAAGCCCGCCGACCGAAAGAGCAGCGAGGCGGCCTAATGCTCCTCCTCTCCACCTTGGGTCAAGCACTGGGCACAAAGAGCGACATGCCAGCAGCGTCGCCCGCCCAAGGGGGTTCGGCATGGATCCCGGTCATCGTGGTGCTCGCGCTCCTTGCCTTGGCCGCGAGGTGGATCGTGCGGAAAGGCATTGTGGGCACGGCAAAGCCGGGCAGCCAACTCATCATCAAGGAGACCGCGCTGCTCGGCGGTGGTCAGGTCGCGATCGTGGAGGCGCGAGGCAAGACCTGCCTCGTGGGCGTGACCGCCCAAAGCCTGACGTTCCTCACCGAGCTTCCCAGCGAGCACAAGAGCGAGTCCTTCCTCGATGTACTCGACCAAGTCGAGCCGACGGTACATGCCGATCCCGTGGCCCAGGCACGGTGGGAGCGCCTCCAGCTGAAGTGAACCGCGGCCTCAGACTCGCCTCCGTGCTAGCGATACTCCTCGCGGCCGCTCTCGCCGTCCCGCAAGGCGTGAACGTCCCCAGCATTCAACTCGGCGTGGGCCAGGCACAGGGTCAGAACGAGGTGTCTGCCTCGCTCCAGATCCTTGCCCTTCTCACCGTGCTGAGCCTCGCACCCGCGCTGCTGATCCTCACCACCGCATTCACCCGAATCGTCATCGTGTTGAGCCTTGTCCGCTCCGCCCTGGGGACGCAGTCCATCCCGCCCAACCAGGTGATCGTCGGCCTCAGCCTCTTCCTCACGTTCTTCGTGATGGGCCCGACGTTCGAGCAGGTGAACGAGACCGCGCTCCAGCCCTACATGCGGAAGGAAAACCCCATCACCTTCGACGAAGCCGTGAAGCGTGGCCAAGTCCCCATTCGCGACTTCATGCTCAAGAACACCTACGAGAGCGATCTTCGGCTCTTCACCGACATCCGAAAGGAACGGCCCCGATCGCGCGAGGAGGTTGCCTTCGGCAGTCTTGTCCCTGCGTTCGTGATCAGTGAGCTCAAAACCGCCTTCGTGGTCGGGTTCTTCATCTTTGTGCCCTTCGTGATGATTGATCTCATCGTTGCGAGCGTCCTGATGGGGATGGGCATGATGATGATGCCCCCTACCGTCGTCTCGCTTCCCGTCAAGCTGCTCGTCTTCGTGCTCGCCAACGGCTGGCACGTCCTGGTCCAAGCCATCCTCGCGGGGTACTCGCCTTGAACGAGTCCCTGGTCATGGATGCGGCACGGCAAGGGCTGCAGGTGGGCATGATGGTCTCCCTGCCCCTGCTCGGCGTGAGCCTTCTCGTCGGCATCGTGGTGAGCGTCTTCCAGGCCGTGACCCAGATCCAGGAGCCCACCGTCACCTACGTCCCGAAGCTCATCGCGGTCTGCGGGGTGGTGTTGGGGATGGGTGCATGGATGCTCCAGAGCCTCGTGAAGTTCACCCTGCTCTGTTTCCAGAGCGCCGGACAGATCGGGCAATGAGCCTCGATAGTCTCACCGTTTGGTCAGGCGTGCTCCTCTTTGCAAAGACATCGGCGCTCGTGCTCGCACTGCCCATGCTCGGAAACCTCGTGCCCCCCATGATCCGGGTCTTCTCCGCCGTGATCCTCACGTGGGCGCTGCTCCCCGTCGTGCCTGGCCCCAAGCAGGTTCCGCTGGAAATGGCCTCGATGGTCCTCGGGGTTTTGGGGGCGATTGGCTTCGGACTCCTCACCGCGCTGAGCATCCAGGCAGTGGTCTGGGCCTTCCAAGCGGCTGGGAACGTGATGGACCTTCAAATCGGCACCGGTTCGGCCCAACTCTTGAACCCTGCGCTGGGCTCGGTCTCTGCCCCTCTCGGTCAGTTCCACGCCATCCTCGCCTCGGTCCTCGTCTTCGTCACGGACGGACATCACCTCGTGATTCGCGGACTCACCTCCAACCCTCCGGTGGAGGGCCTCCACGGCGTCATGGAGATCGTCGCGATCACCCTTCAAACCGCAACCATCGCGGCCGTGCAGATTGCGGCCCCGGTGATCTCGGCGACCATCCTCATTGACATCGCCTCCGCCCTCGTCGCCCGAGCGGTGCCCCAAGCCCAGCCCTACTTCCTCGCCTTGCCCGCCAAGCTGGTCGTCGGTCTTGGCATCGTGGCCGTAGGACTCCCCGCCCTCGCTTTGGCCGCCAAGGCGATCGCGACCAACCTGACCATTTGGTGAATGCATGTCCTCCACCGCCGGTGAGCGAACCGAGAAACCGACCCACAAGCGCAGGCAAGAAGCGCGAAAGCGGGGCCAGGTCGCCCGATCGAACGACCTGACCGGCGCGCTCCTCGTCCTGGCCTCCTCGTTCGCGATCCCCCAGGTGTGTCGGTTCCTATTGGAGACCGCGACAGAAGGTGCGGCCCGTGCGGGATCCGCCCCAGAGGCGGGGTTGCAAGCCACGCTCTCATGGTGGGCGATGCGCGCGAGCGTCGGGCTCTTCGCGCCCCTCGCCGTCCTCGCCCTCGTCGCCACCGTCGTGGTCTCCGGCCAGGTCGGGGTCCACTTCCACTCCGAGGGACTCAAACCGAAGTGGGAGCGGGTGAACCCTCTCCAAGGCTTCAAGCGGCTCTTCAGCAAGCATGCGGCGGTGGAGGGCCTCAAGGCCCTGGTCAAGCTCGCCCTCCTCGGCTCCACGACCTCTGCGCTCGTCAAGTCGGAGTGGCCCCGAATCGCAGGCATGGGCGGCTTCGGCGCCGGCCCGCTCACTTCCGCGACGATAGACGCCGTCCAAACCCTCACCGTCAGGTTCGGGATCGTCTGGCTCGCGATTGGAATCCTCGACTATGTCTTTCAGCGATATCAGGTCGAGAAACAGATGATGATGACCAAGGACGAGCTCAAGCGCGAGATGAGGGAGATGGAGGGCTCCCCCGAGCTAAAGTCGGCCCAGATGCATCGACGCAGAAAGCTCGCCAAGGGCGGTATGGCCACTCGGCTCAAGCAAGCCGACGTCCTCATCACGAACCCAACCCACTACGCCATCGCCGTGGAATACGACCGGAGCACGATGCACGCCCCGGTGATCCTCGCGAAGGGCAAGGACTACCTCGCACTCAAAATGCGCGAGATCGCCCACGACGTTGACCTTCCCATCGTCGAGAACCGTGCCATCGCTCGCGCGCTTTTCGAACGGTGCGAGGCTGGGGATGCCATCCCGCGCGACCTCTTCCTGCCCGTCGCAGAGCTGCTCGCCTATGTCTACAAGACCTTCCGGCGCGCCAAGCAGTAGCCGAGTAGACTCGGCCCCGTGCCCACCGAGAGAACACGCTCGGAGTCTTGGAAGAAGCGCGTCCTGCGAAGCATGCCCGCCCCGGCGTGGCTGGGCGCCGACTCGCCTCAAGGTGATGTCGTCGTCAGTACTCGGTTCCGATACGCCCGTAACCTTCGTGGCATCCCGTTTCCCCACCACTGCACAGTGGAGCAGGCGAATCTCGTAGCCCACGCCGTGACCGAGTCAGGGAAGTCTGCGGGCTTGGTCTCGCAGGGCCGTCTCACGGACGCGGAAAGGGACTATCTCCTGGGCTCGCGGCTCATCTCCTCCGACTTTGAGCACCGCAATCCGGGAAGGGAGATCCTTTTGGACAAGTCCCGGACGTTGAGCGTCATGGTGAACGAGGAGGACCACTTGAGGATACAAGCCCTCGTCGGGGGCTGGAGCCCGCAAACCGCCCGCGTCGCCGCCAGCGACTGCCTAAGGGTCTTCGAGGCCAGACTCAACTTCGCCTATGCCGAGCCTTGGGGCTATCTCACCGCGAGCGAGTTCAACTGCGGAGGCGCGGGACGGTGGTCGGCCCTGTTCCACTTCATCGGTCTCGCGCACCGGCGGCGCCTCCAATCCTTGCTCCGAGCCCTCGGAACGGGCGGGGTGACGGCGCGTGGCCTCTTCGGGGAGTCGAGCCGAGCGGTCGGTGCCTTTTTTCAAGTCAGCACGACCCGGCTGAGCCTTCCCGAGTTTGTCGGGGCGTGCGAACTGCTCCTTCGGCAGGAGCGCGAGGCCCGCGCCGAGGTTCCACGCACCGAACTGCGTGACAAGTTTCGCCAAGCGGTCGAGACCGCCGTTTCCTCCTCCGAGCTCGACCTGCGCGAGGCGCTTAGGATATTCGCCTGGGTCCGATGGGCAAGCTCGGTCGGGCTGGAAGGCGCACCCGAACGCACCCGTGAGGTGGACGAGTCGGTCTCGACGATGGAGGTCTTTGGAACCCAAGACCCCGCGATCGCAGCCCGCCATCGCGCCGAATTCGTGCGCCAAAGGTTGCACGACTCCTGGCGGAGTCTGCGCAACCCCGGCAGGGCATAAACCCATAATCCTAGTCATGGAGCCTGTCACGTACCGAACCCCGCCCGTGCTGCACTGGTTCGGAACCGAGTCCCGGCTCCAAATGCAGGACGCAAGAAAGTTCAAGGACGCCGCCCTGACCCCCGGCAAGAAGGACATCGCGGGCCAACTCAAGGACGCCGCGTCTGCCGCTCTCAGCTTCGGAAGGGGCGCCGCCGCCGATCTCGCGCTCCGCAATGCCACAGGAGACTCCTACGTACTCTCCGACACCGGCCTGGAACGGCACCGCGCCTCGGGCCGGACCCGACTGGACTACTCTGAAATCAAGAGAATCGTGGATGGCGGGAACGGGATCATCGTTCTCGAGCACGGCAAAGGCAAGATGGTGATTCGACCCGCGGCCCACCTTGTGCGGGGGAGGCAGCGCGCTCCCATCGGTTGGCTGCGCAACGGGGTCGAAGTGCCCTACGTGACTCTCCCCGGCGAGATCGCGGCTCGATCCGGGCTCGAGGTGGAACCGGCGTGAAAGGCTTCATCGAACCAGAGCCCACCGGCTGGAAGGAGCACGCCTTGGCCGAGCTCGAAGACGACATCGGTCCCGGCGACCCGAGCGCCGCCTTGCTGGAAGCTACCCGGTGCGAATGGAGGATCGAGGCCCAAGCCGAAGGGATCGCTGCCGCGGTCGGGATCGCCGCGTGGCTCTTGATCGGGGACGATGCAGTGCCGCTCGTGAACGATGGCGACGCCCTCTCCCCAGGAACGATTGTCCTCGAAGGGGAAGGGAGGGCGAGCGAAGTCCTCTCCCGCGAGCGCACGGCCCTGAACTATCTCATGCTCCTCAGTGGCACGGCGTCCTTGACTCGAAAATATGTACAGGCGGTCTCCCACACTTCCTGCAGGATCCTGGACACTCGGAAGACCGTCCCCGGAATGAGACGCTTGCAGAAGTACGCCGTCCGATGTGGCGGCGCCAAGAACCACCGGTTCGCGCTCTACGACGGCATCATGGTCAAGGACAACCACATCGTGGCCGCAGGGAGCGTGGAGGCCGCCATCAAGAGGGCCAAGGAAGCTCGATACCTCCTACGCACTGAGGTCGAGGTCACTTCCCTCGATATGGCCCTTCGCGCCCATGCGGCCGGTGCCGACGTCCTGCTACTGGACAACATGTCCTGCGAGGAGCTCAAGTCCGTCGTGATCGAGCTCGGGGGCAAGGTCCCCCTCGAAGCATCCGGTGGCGTCTCCTTGGAAACGGTGGCCAAGATCGCCGAGACCGGAGTGGACTTCGTCTCGGTGGGAGCCTTGACCCACTCTGCCCCGGCCCTACCGTTCCATTTGGAAGTCTCGTGACCTTCGGCGAAAACTGGATGGTCGTTCCTTCGGTGGGCTCCACCCAGTCCGAGGCCGCCATGCTACTACGCACGGGCTCTGGGCCCGACGTGTTGCTTGCAGAACATCAGACCATGGGGCGAGGACGCTTCGGGCGACCGTGGCACAGCGAACGAGGCAGCTCGCTCACGATGAGCGTGCTCATGCACCACTATCCTGACCATCCGCATCCGTGGCTCCTCGGCATGGCCCTCGCCGTCGCCACCGCGCAAGTGCTCCGCGGGAACGTCCGATGGCCCAACGACGTCTACGGCAAGTCCGGCAAGCTCGCTGGCATCCTCGCGGAGGTCTGGCCCGATGCAGAGGGCCGACGGTGCGCCGTGATCGGTGTCGGCGCAAACTTGAGGCCGATGGCATGGCCCGAAAGCATCCAGGCAGAGGCGGCGGAGATCCCGATAGAACCGTTGGAAGTCGCTCAGGCGATCCTCGCCGCAGCCGGTAAGCTTCCCGACCCCTTACGCTGGGAGGACCTCGATCCCTCTTGGCGTGAGCTCGACACGACTCCAGGAAAGCGCTATCGCCTTCCCACCGGTGAGGTCGTCACCGCCATCGGAGTCGGACCGTTCGGTGCCCTCCACGCGCACGACGGACAGAGGCAAGTCACAGTGTACGCGGCCGACGCCTATTTCGGCTAACCCTTACTTTTTGGGAGGGAACATCCAGCCGAGTGCGAGGTCGAAGCGCTCCCGCCATGCCCGTTCGTTGTGCCGCGCCCCAAGAACCTCGATATAGAGAAGGTCCTTCCCCTGAACCCATCCTTTCCCAATCAGAGCCTTCTCTAAGCCCCGTGCATTGGGGATCGCCGAGGCGTCTTCCAGGTGGCCCATGTCCACCCACAGCTTGGGACGGGGCCTCTCGGCGCGCTCTTGGACGCGCCGGATCATTAGTTTGTCGTCCCACCAAATGCTCGGTGACATGACGATCGCCTTGCCGAACACCTCGGGTCGGCTTAGCGCGAGGTGCAGGCTCAGGATGCCCCCAAAGGACGACCCGCAGAGTGCCGTGTCCTGGGGGCCGGTGAGCGTCCTGAACTCCTTGTCAATCCTTGGCTTGAGCTCTTCGGCCAAGAAACGCCCATAGTCGTCGGCCTTTCCGCCTGCCTCCGACTTCCCGAGCTTCGCCCTCGTCGGAAGATACTCGTCCGAGCGTTCAGCCCCTGCGTTCGCGACGGCAACCAGGATCACGGGTGCGCACAGCCCGGACCGGATCATCGCGTCCGCCGATTCGTCTGTGCCCCACTCCTCGTTCGGGATGAAGCTGGTCAAGCCGTCGAAGACGTTTTGACCGTCCTGCAGGTAGAGCACAGGGTATCGCTCCTCGTTCTTGTCATCGGAGTAGCCCGGCGGGACATAGACCAGCACGCTCCTCGAGTTCCCCAGGATCTCGGAGCGAACGGGCCCGAGCGGCCGAATGTCGCCACTCAACGAGGGAACCCGTTGGGGCGATGCCTGGCCCATACCGAGAGCAAGGATCGCGAGATGAACCCCCGTCACGATGGGGAAGCCTCCCCTTCCTGGGCCGGCTTGCTTCGCAAGAGGAGGAACAAGATCCCGCCCGAGACTACGAAAATCAAGCCCCCGCCCGCTTTTGTTACCGAGGCCATGAAGCGGACCGTCTTCATTTGTAACGGGTACTTGCCAGATTTCTCCAGGTAGCTCTCGTCCAGGAGGGCCATGCCATTGGGGCCTTTGTGGTCGAGCAAGGCGTGCGGGTCCTCGATCACATACTCTGTCGGGCTGCCGATGTTCTCCCCGATATCCCCAAATAGGGCGGCCTCGCTGCTCGGGCGCACCCGCTGGGCGACGACCGCCTTGGATGCAAGTTGCGACTCGCGCTGAAAGGCGAAGAGGACGGCGACCAATCCTCCCAGGGCGAGCAGCCCTAGGAAGGTGGCAGCGAGCAATCTTCCGGGTGTCACGGTCTAGCCAGTTTGACCGTAAACCGCGAGCGAAATGGTGACGGTGTCCGAGACCTTGCCATGGGCCAGCCTGGCAACGTCAATAAGATAGTCCGCCAGCTTGATCTCGAAGCTCGTTCTGACCTGCACGACGTCCCCCTTGAAACCTGCCTTCCGGGTGGCCTCGCTCTCCTGCCGATACTTCAGGGTCACGGTCGTCGTGATCTTCTTGGTCACCCCCTTCATCGTGAAGTTCCCATAGACCTTGTAAGTGTCCGTGCCGGTCTTGCGGACGTTCAACGTCTCGAACGTGATCGTCTTGTACTGCGCGGTGTCGAGCCAAGCTGGTGAGCGCATGTGCTCGTTGCGAAGGGAGATGCCGGTATCAATCGAGGCAGCGTCCACCACGATCTTGCCACTTCCCTTGTGAGCTTGAGGGTCGAATTGGATCGCGCCCGTGACCTTGTCCGTCCGACCGGTGAAGGTCTCAAAGTCGGCCGAGCTTTCCATCTGGGCAAGCTGCTGCGTCTGGCTTCCAGCACCGATCTTGAACGGTTTGCTCTGGGCAAGGGCGGCGTGGGCACCGAGCGCGAGGGCGAGAAGTGTGCATAGAGGAGCGAGTCTCATCGTAGTTCTCCAATACCGGGGGAACGCACTTCGCGTACCCGCGTTCCGCAAGCCCTGGGACTCGACCTCCGCCAGGAGGGAGCAAAGCTTGGAGCGGGAAAAGAGATTCGAACTCTCGACCCTCTCGTTGGCAACGAGATGCTCTACCACTGAGCTATTCCCGCCCGCTCCGGTGGGAATATACCCGCCCGTGCCTCGCGGGTCCGGTGTACGCGGGTCCCAAGGGCCATACTTTCGTTCGTGAACCCGGCCCTGCTCCCAACCGTCGCGAAGATCGTCGAGAACGCCGCCGCGACGGCCCTGGCCCTCCGGAGCGAGCTGAAGACGAACACAAAGCCGGATGGAAGCTTGGTCACGAGCGCCGACCTCGCCGCCGAGGAAGTCCTTCGCCAGGGGCTCCTGGACGCTTCGCCGGGAACCACGTTTTGGGGTGAGGAGGGCGGGTACGTCGAACAAGGCGAAGAAGGGATCTGGCTCGTGGACCCTATTGACGGCACGACAAACTTTGCCTTCGGCCAACCCTTGTGGGGCACGAGCGCCGGGCTCTATTGCCGGGACAGGCTCGAACTGGGAGTCGTGGCCCTACCCGAGCTCGGGTGGCTGCTCTGCGGGCAGCGCGGCCATCGTCCGACCTGCAACGGCGAACCATTGCCAGACCTCCTCGCCACCCCGATCGCGAAGCACGAGCCCGTCGGCGAGAACGACGACCCTTTCCCCACGATGGGCAAGAGCCGCCATCTCGGCTCGTTCGTCGTCGAGGCGATGTTCATGGCCCGCGGCATGTTGCGGGCCTTCACCTCGTCGCGGTGCAAGCTCTACGACGCTGCCGCGAGCCTCGTGATCCTTCGGAGTCTCGGAGCAGAGGCGAGGCACGCGGACGGCCGGCTCCTCGACGAGTCGGAGTGGCTCCGGCCAACCCCGATCGAGCCGTTCATCGTCCTACCCTCCTGCGACGACCTGCCCTAGCGCGCGACCGATCTCCTCCACCGAAGGGTTGTCGGCCGCATCCACGGACCGGTAATGCCAGACGAGCTCTTGTCCAGCGTCGAGCACAAACGCCCCGCCCAGTTGCATCGGGTCGCCGGTGACCCGGCCCATCCCCGCGCCACCAGCCAAAGCTGCGATCGCACGGCCGAACACCCGAGGCGAGGCTACCGCCGACATCCCACCCCGCCTCAGCCCCAAAGTGGAGTACAGCCGGGCTTCAGGGTCGCAAACGACCGGAAACGACGTAGGGTGGGTCGCGAAGTACGCGCGGGCGTCCTCTGGTACTGCGAGCACGACCAAGGCTACGTTCCAATCAGAGTACCGGTTCAACTGTGCGATCAAGCGGCGACAGAAAACGCAACCTAGGTGCCGCAGAAACACCAAGGCGAGCGATCCGCGCGAGGTCAGTTCCGCCGTGGTGGTCAGCGACCCGTCCATCAGTTTCAAACTGCCCAGGGCAACCGGCATTCCCGAAATTCTACCGAGCCTGGAAGTCAGCGAGAACCGAACGGGAACTTGGCACGGATATCGGGACGGTTGAGCCTCGCTCTTGCACTTTTCTCGACCAACTTGACGGCATCGCGCGTGAGACCCGTCGCCGCGCAAGTCGCGCTAACGCTCGAGACGCTACCTTGCAGGCCGAAACGCATCGCGATCACCTTGCGGGACCGGGCATCGAACCCGCACAGCCATGCCTTCAGGAACCCGATGTACTGCGAGCGACCGAGGAGGCCCTCGGCAAAGTCCTCTTCACCCCCGATCAGTTCGAGAAGCGAGGAAGCCTCCGCGCCCGCGACGGGAACGTCGAGAGATGCGCAATTCTCGTGCACCTGCCGCAATGATTCCACGACGCCGGGGGCCACACCCATGGTGCGAGCAACTTCGTCAACGGTCGGCTCCCTGCCGAGCCTTGCCATCAAGTTCGAGGTCACTCGGTGCACACGGCTCATCTGGTCGCAGACGTGGGCTGGGACACGGATCGTCCGCCCCTGCACGGCGACCGCACGAGCTACCGCTTGCCGAATCCACCAGGTCGCATAGGTGCTGAACCGGCAGCCGCGCTCGGGGTCGAACTTGTGGACCGCACGGATCAGGCCGATATTGCCCTCTTGCACAAGGTCTTGAAACGTGATCCCACGACCCCGGTAGCGCTTGGCGATGCTGATGACCAGTCTAAGGTTCGACTCAATCAAGCACGATCGCGCCTCCCCGTCACCTTGCCCCGCCCTGCGACTCAATTCCCGCTCTTGCTCGGAGGTGAGCAGGGGGCCGCGCCCAACACGGTCAAGCCAATACTTGACGGCGTCGTCCTCGTCGCGACGGCTGGTTCCTGGGGCGAATGCCTCGGGTGCGCGAACCGCTGCCGAACTCGTCAGACTTCTGGGCACCGATATATGTCTTGGACGCGCGGCACTCTAGCCCGGTTCCAAAATCCTAGAAGAAACTTGAAATCTTGGCTAGACCCCTCGGCCGCCCGCGGACTTCAACTCCCGTGAGAGCCGCTCCAACGCTTCGTCGTCGAGGAGGGCCTGATCGCGAAGCTCGCCCCGGCGACGGGTGGCCGCACGACGCTCCAGGCGGGTGATCGCCTCTTGGAGGGTTCCGGCGTCCATCACGATCGCTCCCTGCCCGAGGAGGAGTTCCTCCAGCAGGCCCAGCACTGACTTGTCCTCGATCTTCGCAAGCCAGTTCTGCGGAGCGCCCGAAGGGCCCGACTCACCAAAGGCCGCCCGGAGCGATGCCGATAGGGCGCGGGCGGGGCCCGAGTCGGCCGCGTCGGCAAGGATCGCGCCCCAAGCTACCGCCCGAAGCTCGGGGACGAGCAACGCCCGAAAGAGGGAGGCCTCCAAGTTCGTCACGGTCGCACGGGGGGCTACGGGGACGGGCGCCTTCTTGGTACGGCGCGACCGGGGCCGCGCCTCCTCGATCGTGCGCTCCAGCGCGGCCCGTGCCGCGGCGAGATCACGGGTCCCTGGATAGACACGGGCCAGGCGGTCAACCTGAACGGCCGACTCCAAGTGGTCTCCGCTCGCGGCGATCGCGCTGACGACCTCCTTCCAAAACGCAGGGTCCATGGGCTCGTAACGGCGCTCGATCATGGAAATCGAGAACGCCAACAAGGAGAGAGGGGAACCCACCGAGGCTTGGAGCGCAGCCCCTCCCCCCTGTGCAAGGATCGAGTCCGGATCGCTCCCCTTGGGAAGCAGCGCGACGGCAATATGGATGCCTTCTGCCTCCAGAACCTGCACGGATCGCTCGCTTGCCTTCAGCCCTGCGTCGTCCCCGTCGAAGACGAGCACCACCATCCCGGCCCATCGTTTGAGCAACTTGGCATGATCGTTCGAGAGCGCGGTCCCCAAGGGGGCGACGGCCGAGGCCACGCCAGCCCGGTGCATCGCGATCACGTCGAGATACCCTTCACAGAGGTAGGCGGGCGAGCCGGAAGCCATGGCTTGCCGAGCCACGTCCATCCCGTAAAGCACGCGGCCCTTGCGAAAGAGCGGGGTGTCTCCGCTGTTGATATACTTGGGCTGGCCGTCGCCCAAGGCGCGACCGCCGAACGCGACCAGCTTGCCCCGCTCGTCACGGATTGGGAACATGACCCGACCGCGAAACCGGTCGAAGTACGCCCCGGAACCGTCCCGGCCCACGAGGAATAGCTCCTCGCACAGCCCAAGCTTGAGCCCTGCACGCTGGAGCTCGTGCGCGAGCCGGTCTCCCCTAGGTGGCGAGTAGCCGAGCCCCCATTGTTCACTGACATCGTCTCCGATGCCCCGGCCTCGCAGGTACTCCTGAACCTCCGGGGCCCCTTCGAGCTCCGAGCGAAAGAACGACTGTGCAAGCGACATGGCCGCTTCCATCGCCTCGTGTTCCTTGGGGGGGCCGGAACGGCCCTTGAGCTCGACCCCGACGTCCTTGGCGAGTTGCCTCAGCGCCTCGCCGAAGTCCACCGACTCGGTGTGCATGACCCAATCGAAGGCGTCCCCTTTGGCCCCGCACGACCAACACCGATACCTTCCGAGGTCGGGGTCTACTTGAAAGGAGGGATTACGATCGTCGTGGGAAGGGCC
>JADLBH010000012.1 GCA_020847855.1 Fimbriimonadaceae bacterium | reverse complement strand
CCCGGCTCTTCATGGGCGATGTCGGCTCGCTGCCTATCGGAAGCGTCTTCGGATGGGCGTCCTTGAGCCTGGCCTATCGCCCTAGCGAGGCGCCCTCCCTGGGGATGGTAGCCGCCGTTGCGGTCGCCATGATCGTCTTGATCGTTGAGATCGTCCCCGTGCCACTTCAAATCGCCAGTGCCAAGCTTCGCAAGGGCAAGCGGCTCTTCCCTTTCCGCACGCCTGTCCACCACGCCTTCCAGCATGCGGGTTGGTCCGAGCCCAAGATCGTGGCGCTCTTCGCCGGGGTCCAGCTTGCGTGTTGTCTTGCCGCGGCCTCCATCGCGAGGGGAGGCTAGATGGACTTGCCGCGAAGGATCGCCGTCTTGGGGATGGGGGTCAGCGGCATCGCGGTCGCTGAGGCCGCCAAAGCGTTGGGTCTCGATCTGATCGTCTTCGACGAGAGGCCGAACGACTCCCTTCCCGCGATTCGGGCCTCCGACCGGCTTGCCGCGCTCGGAATCGAGGCGGTCACCGCGTGGCACGGCAAGCTGGATCCCGACGACTTCGACGCCCTGATCCTGAGCCCTGGCTTTCCCGAACATCACCCGGCGATCCTCGCGATGAGCGCGGCGGGCAAGCCGATTTGGGGCGAGATCGAGTTTGGCTACCGCATCGCAAAGGCACCGATCCTCGCGATCACGGGCACGAACGGCAAGAGCACGACCACCGTGCTCGCGTGGATGTTGGCCGAGGCGGCAGGGCGCAAGGCCCACCTTTGCGGCAACATTTCCGGTTCCGGCTACCCGGAGGCGGCTCTCAGCACCGCCGCCCTCACCGCGAGTGCAGACGAGGTGCTCGTGGCGGAGATCAGTAGCTTCCAGCTCGCCTTCGCCCCGACGTTTCGCGCCCTCGCATCCACGGTCACGAACGTGACGCCGGACCACTTCGACCGACACCCCAGCTTCGAGCATTACTGTGAAGCCAAACTGCGCCTGTTCGAGAACACCCGAGAGGGGGATGTCGCCGTCGTGAACGTGGACGAGCCCAAGCCCACGATCGAAGACGTGCGGGCGCGCCACGCTGGGAGGGTGTGCACCGTCTCTCCTTCAGGAGCTCGAGCAAGCGACGGTGCCACCGCCTTTCGGGACGGCAGGATGTTGCTGGCAGGGCGAGAGCTGGACCCCATGCAGACGGTCTCCCTGGGAACCGCGCACAACGTCGCCAACGCGATGGTGGCTTGGGAGCTTGCCTCTGTGCTCGGCGACCCGGGCCAGGCAGGGGTCCAGGCGTTGGCCGACTTTCCGGGTCTGGCCCACCGGATGGAGCGGCTCGGCGAGCACTCGGGTGTCCTCTTTGTGAACAACTCGATGTGTACGAACCCGGCCGCCTTCCTTGCGAGCAGCCGTGGCCTTCCGCGGCCTCAGCACATCCTGCTCGGCGGGATCACCAAGGGTCTCGACTTCCGTCCCGTCGGCGAGTACCTGAGAGAGTCCGGCCACAAGGTCTATCTTTTCGGCCCAGACACCCAGTCATGGCAGGCGGTGGTCGGCCCGGCGCCATCATTCGAGTCCATGGAGTCTGCGTTCGATGCCGCAGTGCGAACGGCACGGTCGGGCGAAGCCGTGTTCCTGTGCCCTGGCGGTGCCAGCGCCGAACCCTACCCGAGCTTCCGGGAGCGAGGCGAGCACTTCCGGGAGTTGGTCGCGGCGGTGACGGGGGGCGAAGGATGAGCACGGTTCGCACGACGGGAACCGCGCAAAGGGCGGTAGTCGAGCCACGGCTTTCGACGTCTCAGTTCGACTCCGTCCTCTTCGGGCTCGCCGTTCTCCTTTCCCTCATCGGGATCTTTGTCGTTTGGGACGCGGGATATGCGCGTGCCGTGCGAGATGGGGCCGTCTTTCCTCGCGAGCTGCGCAACCAATCGGTCTCGCTCGTCGCCGCTCTGATAGCGGGCTTCGTGTCCTCTCTGATCGGCACCGGGCGTCTGCGCAAGCTGGCTTGGCCGGTCTTCGGGGTCGTCGTGGCGTTGCTGGCCCTGCTCTTCGTCCCCGGTGCTGCGCAGGAGATCGGTGGGGCGCGCCGGTGGTTCAGCATTGGCGGGTTCCTCTTGCAACCTGCGGAGTTTACGAAGGTCGCGGGCCTCGTCGCTCTTTCGTTTGCGATCTCGGGCCGACCGGACCGCAAGCCCGCTCCCCGAAGCGCCGGTTACTTGCGCGGACAACTGCTACCCAGGCTCCGCCGGTCGTGGCCTCTCGTGGCCATCGTGCTCGCGGCGGCCCTCATCGAGCGGGAGCCCGACCTAGGCACCGCGGCGGTGCTGCTCGTGTCGGCTTTTGCCGTCGTCTGGGTAGGGGGTGTGAGCCGACTCTCGCTTGCCCTGATCGTGGCGTCCGGTGCCCTGCTCTTGGCTGGGATGATCGCCGCCGAGCCGTTCCGGATTGCTCGGTTACTGAACCACGGTGACCGCGCCTCAGAGGCCTACCGCCTTGGCACGGGCTACCAACCCGTGATCTCCCAGGAGGCGCTCCAGCGCGGTGGAATCCTGGGAGTCGGGATCACCAAAGGTCAGGCGAAGAAGGAGCTTCCCGTCCCGACCACGGACTTCGCCATGACGACCGTGGCCGAAGAGACGGGTCTTGTCGGTGCCTTGACCGTGCTCGGTCTCGTCGGGTGGCTCGTCTCGCGCCTCTTTCTTTTGGGGATGCGGTCGCGCGACCGCTTTGCGACTTGCCTCTGCGCCGGGATTGCGACTTGGATTGCGGTACAGTCGGCGGTCAATGTCATGATGGTGAACGGAACGATCCCGCCGATCGGGATCCCAATGCCGTTTGTGAGCAACGGGGGATCGAGCCTCGTCGCCATCTGGCTCGGGCTGGGACTGTGTACAGCCGCCTTGCGTGGACATGGGAAGGAGGTTGCCGATGCGTCTAGCGGTCACCGGTGGCGGAACCGGCGGGCACGTCTTTCCCGCGATTGAGGTCGCCCTTGCCGCCCGCGAACGCGGGAGCGAAGTGGCCTACTTTGGCTCTTTGCGGGGGATCGAGGGCACCCAAGCCGCCAAGGCAGGCGTCCCCTTCCGCGGCTTTCCGTCCGAGCCGCTCTATCGCCTCGCGACGCCCAAGGGGTTGCGGTCGGCGGTGCATATGGCCGTGGCCATGTCCCGCGCCCTCCGCGCCCTGCAAGACGAGCGCATCGAGCGGGTCTTTTCCTCGGGAGGCTACGCTTCTGCGCCCGTGGTGAGCTCGGCGAGAAAGCTCGGCATCCCTTACGTGCTCCACGAGCAGAACTCGGTACCGGGGAGGACGAATGTAATGCTCTCTGCGGGTGCCGAGGCGGTCTGCACCGTCTTCGAGGCAGCGGCACGGCACTTCCCGCGCACTCGGGTCGTTCGGACCGGGATGCCGGTTCGGGGAGCGTTTCGCTCCTCCGGGCAAGGGCACCTGCCCACTGCCCACTCGCTGGAGTCTGCTTCGCCAATCCTTCTCATCGTAGGCGGCTCCCAGGGAAGCGTCGCATTGAACGATGTGGCGGTGGCGACCGCGGTGCGGATGGCAACGACCCCTGTGCATTGGTTGCACTTGACCGGCACCTCTCACTTCGAGTCGAGCCGGGCCTCGCTGGAGCGGATGGCCTACACCGGGCCTTATGAGATCAAGGCTTATTTGGACGAGGGCGACATGGCGGCGGCAATGTTCTCGGCCCACGTAGTGGTCTGCCGGGCCGGGGCAGGAACGCTCGCCGAGCTCGCGGCGTTGCGTAAACCGAGTGTGCTCGTTCCATATCCCAAGGCCTTCGGCGACCACCAGACCGCGAACGCCCAGGAGTTCGTGCAAATCGGTGCCGCGGACCTCTTGCCACAGCAAGGGTTGAGCGCGACCACGCTCGAAGCGCGGATCCAGGCATGGCTGGACGATGGATTGAGGGTTCGCGCCGCCGAGACCGCGCTCGCAAAGTGGGACGTGCCGGACGCGATCGAGCGAACCCTCGATGTGGCGCTTCAGGACGCGCCCAAGGTCGGAGGCGCGCGTTGAGGACGAAGCAGGAGATCGCCGAAGCGTTCGATCCAACGGACCGCCTGGACTCGGCCCAGCGGTTCTGGCTTTTGGGGATCGGCGGGGCGGGAATGAGTGCGATCGCTCGGATGCTGCGGCATCGCGGGTTCGAGGTCGGGGGCGCCGATAGCACCGACTCCCCACTCCTCCAGGTTTTGCGAGAAGCCGGCGTTGTTGCCGAGGTTGGCGAAGGTGCCACAGGGCTCAAGGAGGGAGACGCCTTGGTGGTCACCGACGCGATTGACCTCGCAACGTCTCGCGCCGTCGCTCGGGGGAGGGAACTTGGCCTGCCCATCTTCCGTCGCTCCCAGGTGCTGGGATGGTTGCTCCGTGATCGTCGCACCATCGCGGTCACGGGCACTCACGGCAAGAGCACCACGACGGGGATGCTGGGCTCGGCCCTCGTGGAGGCGGGACTCGACCCGCTGGTCGTGGTCGGAGCCGAGGTGCCTCAGTTCGGGGGGGCGGTCCTCGAAGGTGACGGAGAGTGGGCGGTCGTCGAGGCCTGCGAAGCGTACGACAGCTTCCACGACCTCGATCCCGAGCTCGTGGTCCTGACGAACCTCGAGCTCGACCACGTGGACTTTCATGGCGATTGGACAGGCCTCCTCGCCAGCGTGCGCACATTCCTCGCCAAAGTCCCGAGCGAAGGAAGGATCGTCTACGACCCCGACGATCCAGGCAGCCGAGAGGCGGTGGAAGACGGGGTGGGTTTCAGCGCGGAAGGTTGGGGCAGCGGGCCGCTCGCCTCGCCGGGCAGGCACAATCGCGCCAACGCAGCCGCGGCCCTCACCGCCGCTCGGCTGGTGGGAGCGGACGGCGAAAGGGCATCCCAAGGGATCGCTTCCTTCCAGGGCGTGGCCCGCAGGCTCCATGTGATCCACGACGGGGATCCGACCGTCGTGGACGACTATGCCCACCACCCGACCGAGGTGGCCGCCTCGATCCAGGCGCTTCGTGAGGCGTACCCGGCCCGACGCATCGTCGTCGTGTTCCAGCCTCACCTCTACTCTCGCACCGCTCCGTTGACCCAGGAGTTTGCCCGAGCCCTCGACTCTGCCGACCTCGTCGTCCTCACGGACATCTATCCGGCGCGTGAGCCCTCGATCCCAGGCGTGAGCAGCGCGAGGATCTTGGAAGCCTTGACGAAGCCGAGCCTCTATGTACCGAGCCGTCACCTCTTGCCTCGCGAGGTGGCCAAGATCATACAGCCGGGCGATGTCGTGGTCGGTATGGGGGCGGGAAACATCGAGGAGTTCGCTCCGGGGCTCGTCGCGGAGCTTGCTCGGTCTGGACCCCGCAAGGTCACCGTGGCCTATGGCGGAGACTCGAGCGAGAGGGAAGTCAGCCTCCTGAGTGGCAGGGCGGTGGCCGAGGCCCTACGAAGCCTCGGGGACGAGGTCGAGCTCTTGGACCTCAGCGACGCCCTGCTCCTGGGCCAGAGCCTTTCCCGCTTGGTCGGAACCTCCCGGCCGGACGTCGTCTTTCTCGCGGTCCACGGCCTCCGGGCGGAGGACGGGGCCATTCAGGGCTTGCTGGAGATGTTGCACTTGCCCTACACGGGCTCCGGGATCCTCGCGAGCGCGACCGCGATGGACAAGGCCCGTACCAAGGCGGTCTTGGCGAGCCATGGGATCGAGGTTCCTGCCGGCGTGATCGTCGCCAAGGGAGAGGACCCTTCCGGGCTTGCCGGTCGGGTGCCTTCCCAGCACGGTTGGGTGGTGAAGCCGAATACCGAGGGCTCGACGGTGGGGCTTACTTTCGTGGACCAGGAGGCGGGGCTTGCACAGGCCCTGGAGAAGGCGTGGTCGCTTGGTGGCGAGGCCCTCGTCGAGGAGCGAGTGGTCGGCACCGAGATCAGCGTGCCTGTCCTGAACGGTTCCGCCCTCCCTGCGGTGGAGATCGTGCCTGCGAGCGGCCGTTATGACTTCGAGAGCAAGTATCGAGAGGGTGCGACCGACGAGATCTGCCCGGCACGGGTCGCGACGGACGTCTTGCGCTGGGCGGCGGAGACCGCTGAGCGTGCCCACGGTGCTCTTGGGTGCCGTGGGATCACCCGGACAGACATGATCGTGGACGGAGGGCGCCTCGTCGCGCTCGAAGTGAACACGGTGCCTGGGATGACCAGAACCAGCCTTGTGAGGCGGAGCGCAGAGGCGGCAGGGATCAGCTTCCCCGAGCTGTGCGACCGTATCGTGAGGGCGTCCCTTGGCTCGTAAGCGAAGGCGACGGTTGCGATGGGCGCCGCTCCTGGCCGTGGCCGCCTTGCTCCACCTGACGGTCGGACTCGCGGTGAGCCCGCTCACGGCGATCCGCCATGTGAGGCTCGAGATGGACGGCGCGGGCGCCGACGCCCAGGGAATGGCCCAGCGGCTCGACTCTTTGCGGGGTCGCCCCTGGTTGCTCGTCGGTGCGAATCTTCCGCGCTCGCTCGTGGCTCAGGATCACTGGGTGAGGGGGGTGGAGTGGAAGAGCAACCCGTTCGGATATGCCGTCGCCAAGGTCTATATCCGCAGGCCCGTCGCGGTCTTGGGCAATGAGCACGGGAAGACCCTCCTCACCGAGGACGGTATGTGGCTACCCGGCAGCCCGACGGCAGGGCTGCCGAAGGTCAAAGTGCCCCAAGGGTCCTTTTCGGCATCGTCGGGTCTCGCCTCCCTCTCCGACGGCCCGCGCCTCGCCCGCTGGGTAGTTCGGGTCACAAAATCGTTCGAGGGTCTCGCGGAGGTTGAATTGAGCGACACCGGCGTTCTATCCTTACAGAGTAAAAGCGGCCCGAGGATCGTGTTCGGCTCCTGGGATCGGCTCGAAGACAAGTTGAGGAGGGCGACTGGGATTCTGGCCGAAGCCAAGCCTGGTGCGGCGGACGTACTCAACGTCACGGTTCCCGAGAGCCCCGTGCTGACGAGAGACCAGAGTAAGAGATGAAGAACCCGTTTGTCGCGACTTCCAACGAGAACCGATGGATCCTGCCGGTGAGCGTTCTCTCACTCGTCGTCGGCCTCATGACGGCGATGGCGATCGTGGGACAGGCGAACCGAAGCAACCGGGTCACGCTGCTCGACAACGACGCGAGGACGCGGCTGAGCTTGGGCACCCTGGATCTGAGCGCGGACAATGAAAAGCTGCGCTCGGAGATCAAGGTCCTGCGCGAGAACAACACGAGGCTAGAAGAGGCCGTGGCGAGCAACAGCGACTCTGCGGCCGAGCTCAACGAGTCCCTCAAGGCGACCAAGGCGGCCGCGGGCCTCACCGAGGTCGAGGGCCCAGGAGTCACTGTGACCTTGCGCGACTCCACCCAGGCACCCTCGGAGGCGCTGGACGTGAGCGGGCAAATCATCCACGACACCGACGTCCTTCGGGTCATCAATGAGCTTCGCAACGCTGGCGCCGAGGCGATCAGCGTCAACAATCGCCGCGTCGGCTTGGGCACGAACGTGCGTTGCGTCGGTACGACGATCTTGGTGGACGAGTCGCGCATCGCCTCGCCGGTCGTGATCCGGGCCATCGGCGAGGCCGACACCCTGTTCGGAGGCATCAACCTCCCCGGAGGGATCCTGAGCGAGCTGAAGGCGGTGGATCCCAATATGGCCGAGGTCGCGGTCGTCCGCAAGATGCGCCTGCCCGCGTTCTCGGGCGTCACGACGTTCAAGGTCGCGAAAACGGTACCACCGGAGCCTGCGGCGGAATGATCCTGATCCCGATCCTCGCACTGTTCGTGGGGGTGGCGCTCGGGTTCTTGCTCCGGCCCGAGACCTCTGGGATTCTCTCCATCTACCTCAGCCTGGCCGTCTTGGCTGGGATCGACTCCGTGCTGGGTGGCCTCCGAAGCGCGATGGAGGCCAAGTTTCAGGCCGCCGTCTTCATCACCGGCTTTCTCTCGAACATCGTGATCGCTCTCTTTATGGCGGCCTTTGGCGACATGATCGGGCTCAATCTCTATTTCGCGGCCGTGCTCGTGATGGGCTGGAGGGTCTTCATGAACCTCAGCTTGATCCGAAGGTTCGCGATCACCCGCATCGGGGACGCGATCGCCCGACGCCAGGCAGAAAAGGAGCATTCCGTGCGACAATCGGAAACACTGGGATGAGTGCTAGCCCCAGATTTGTCATAGATATAGGTTCGAGCAAGATTGCCGGGCTCGCAGTCGAGCGTACCGACGAAGGGCGGACGCGCGTCCTCGCCGGCTCCTTCGTGCCGAGCCAAGGGGTCTCGCGCGGCGCGGTCACCGACGCCGACGAGGCTGCCAAGGCCGTCTCCACCGCGGTCGCCGAGCTCGAGGCCAAGACCTCGGTCGCGGCCCGCGAGCTTTCCGTCTCCGTGGGGGGGAGCCACCTGCGGTGTACCGAGTCGCGGGGCGTCATGCCAATCTATCCGGCGGGCCGTGTATTGCGGGCCGAGGATGCGATGGCAGTTGTCCAGCACAGCCGCCAAGCGATCCTGCCCCCAGGCCGGGAGCAGCTCCATGCCTCTCCTCGCTGGTTTCGGGTGGACGGCGGCGAGCCGGTCGCCGAGATCCTGGGCCTCCGGTGTACCCGCCTCGAGGTCGCGACCCTGCTCGTCACCGCGGAGTCGAAAGTCTTGGAGCGAACGGAGAACGCGGTGAGGATCGGCGGCAGGGGCGTCGCCGAGGTCGCTCCCGTCCCGCTCGCCTCGGCCCTCGGTTGTGTCCCGAGCTCCGCCATCGAGCAGGGCTGCATCGTGGTGGACCTGGGCGCGGGTACGACCTCGGTGGCCGTCTTCTGCGAAGGGAGCATCGGCTATGTTGGCTGCCTTCCCGTGGGTTCCGAGCACGTGACCAGCGACATTGCAACGCTCCTCAAGCTCGACCGCGACGAGGCGGAGCGGCTCAAGCTGGAGCACGGGGTCGCGACGGCGGCCTCGGTCGGGAGCAGGGAAGCGATCCAAGTACATCAACCGGGCACCTCCGACTCACGCCCCGTGCAGAGACGGGTACTCTGCGAGGTCATCGAGAGCCGGTTGCGGGAAATTGCGCAGCTGGTCTGCCAAATCATGGGCCCCACGAGGAGCCCAGGATCCCTTCCAGGAGGGCTTTGGCTGACCGGGGCAGGGAGCCAGTTGCCGGGACTCGGAGAGCTGTTCGAAGAAGAGATAGGGATCGCGCAGCCCGGAACCGGCGGCCGTGCCGCAGGAAAGGACGGTAGGCCGTCTCCGGCAATGAGCGTGGTGATCGGCTTGGCAAAGTACGCCCTCGCGGGCGACGAAACCGAGCTAGCGCCAGTCTCGGGCGCGCACGGCTGGCGAGACAAGGTTCGGTCGCTCCGGGCACTCTTGCAACCAACATAGGAAGGACTCAACAAAATGGGGAACCACTCAGGCGCAGTCATCAAGGTAATCGGTGTGGGCGGGGGCGGCACGAACGCCGTGAACCGCATGGTCGAGGCAGGGATCGAGGGAGTCGAGTTCGTCGCGATGAACACCGACGTCCAAGCGCTGGATCGCTCGCTCGCGAACCGGAAGGTTCAGCTCGGCGCAAACCTGACGCGCGGGCTGGGTGCGGGCGGGGACCCCGAGGTGGGCGCCGCTGCCGCCGAGGAGAGCAAGGGCGAGGTCCGCAAGGCGATCGAGGGTAGCGACATGGTCTTCGTCACCGCCGGGATGGGCGGGGGCACCGGCACCGGGGCCGCGCCGGTGGTCGCAGAGATCGCGCGAGAGCTCGGTGCGCTCGCCGTCGGCATCGTGACCCGGCCCTTCGTCTTTGAGGGCCCGCGCCGCAGCAAGCTCGCAGAGCAGGGACTGACCTCGCTCCAAGGCAGGGTGGACACCTTGATCACCATTCCCAACGACCGCCTCATGGACGTCGCCGAGCGAAAAACGACCCTGCTCAACGCCTTCCGCATCGCCGACGACGTCCTGCGACAAGGGGTCCAGGGAATCAGCGACATCATCAACATCCCCGGCCAGATCAACGTGGACTTCGCCGACGTCCGGTCGGTCATGCTGAATGCGGGACCGGCCCTCATGGGCATCGGTCACGGCGTCGGGGACCAGCGCGCCCTCCAAGCCGCACAAGCCGCCACCTCCAGCCGCCTGCTCGAACAAACGATCCACGGGGCGAGCGGCCTTCTCGTCAACGTCACGGGAAGCGAGGAACTCACGCTGGCCGAGGTCAGCGAGGCCATGGCCTACATCCACAGCCTCTGCAACGAGGAGGAGGCGAGCATCTTCTTCGGCACCGTCGTGGACCCCATGATGGACGGAGAGGTGAGGATCACCGTCCTCGCCACCGGGTTCGAACCCAGCGAGCAGCCCGCGCAGTCTGTTCAAGACATGCTCCGAGGCGCCGCCGCCGACTCAACGGCGCCGAGGACGGCGGCGGTGGAGATGCGCCCCACGCCCACCGTCGAGCCGAGAGTGCGCCCACGGGAGATCTGGGAGAAGGCCCAAGCGGGCATGAGGGAGCAGAACCCGGCCCCGGAGGACGTCTTCGACGAGAGCGAGATTGACATCCCCGCCTTCCTCCGAGAGCACAGGAAGAAAGCCCAAGGCTAGGCACCGGGCAACGTACCAGACAGGGCGGCGAGCCCCACAGGTGCGCTCGCCCCGCCTGATCTTTCGCCATCGGCCGTTGGTAGACTCGGGTCGGTGCCAGAGCTCGCCCTGAACAACCTCACGGCCGCGCTCGGCCTCGTGGGAGTGGTCGTCGTGGCCGCGGCGCTTCTCTCGGGCCTTATCGAGCGGAGCAACTTTCCTCAAGTGGGTGCGTTCGTGCTCTTGGGGCTTGCCTTGGGGCCCCACGGGGCCGGGCTCTTCGATGTCGGGCTCGCCTCCGACTCGCTTCGGTTCGTCGCCACCTTGAGCTTGGCCAGCGTGCTCTTCCTCGACGCGATGTCGCTCGACCTGGTCGAGGTGAGGAGGCGCGGCTGGCTCGCGGCCCTGATCCTGGGGCCAGGGACGATCGTAGTCGTGGCGATCCTGACCTTTGGCGGCATGGCGTACCTCGGCTTGGAGCCGATGCTGGCCCTCATCCTCGCCGCGGGCCTGGGATCCACGGACCCCGTGCTCTTGCGGGGCCTGCTGCGACGCCCCGACCTGCCCATGGCCACGCGCACCTCGCTCCGGCTCGAATCCGGCCTGAACGACATCGTCCTCATGCCGATCGTGCTGGTCGCGATGGCCAGCATCCAGTCGCAAGGGCAAGCCGGGGGCCTGGCCCTCCTGGGTCAGACCTTGGGGCGAATGCTCGTGGTCGGGCCCTTGGTCGGCTTTGTCTTGAGCGCGATCGCGGTGCGGGCCATGGTGTGGGTGCGCAAGAAGCTCACCGTCCGCCGAGATTATGAGGCCCTCTATTCCCTGGGCATCGCGCTCACCGCCTTTGCCGCGGGGGAGGCCACCCACACCAGCGGCTATCTTGCGTGCTTCGGCGCCGGGCTCGCGATCCTTCTCTTTGACGAGGAGCTGTGCGACTGTTTCCACGAGTTCGGCCAAACGATCGCGGAACTGCTCCTCCTCCTCACCTTCGTCTTCCTGGGCGGGTCGCTCTTGTGGAGCGGGTTCGGCGTGCTCGACCGCAGCGTGGTGCTCTTCGTCGTGCTCGCGCTCGGTGCGCGGCCGTTGGTCATGGGGCTGGCGCTCCTGGGCAGCAAGCTCGACATTCGCTCTCGCAGGCACATCGTTTGGTTCGGTCCCCGCGGGCTCTCCACTCTTCTCCTCGTCCTCGTGCCCGTCTTCGAGCGCACGAAAGGCGCGGAGGCGGTGTTCCCCTATGCGGCGCTGGTCGTCGTGGTGAGCATCCTGCTGCACGGCGGCACCGCCATGCTTTCGGGGAGGAGGGCGGCGGCCCGGCCCGCCGAGGCCGAACCGAACCCGATCGTCCAGCCGTTGGCCGTGATCCAGGAGTGGAGCGACATCGGGCGCAGCGTCGTCTTCGTGGACGCCCGCTCGCACCTGGAGCACTCGCGGGCGGAGCGCGACTTGGCGCAGGCGGTCCGCATTGACCCCGACTTCGTCGCCAAGAGCATCAAGCGCGAGGGCCTGGCCCCTTCGGACTGGCAAGCGGTCTTTTGCTCGTGCCTGGACGATGTCACCGCGATCCGCGTCGCGCGGGCGATGCGCCGCCTCGGCCTCCACCACGCCACCGCTGTGAGGGGGGGGTGGAAGGAGATCGAGAGGCACGGGTATGAAACGGTCGAGCGCGAAGCGAGCCCGCGCTAGCCGAACCTGGCCGCGAACGGAGCCCCGTTCGCGGCCAGGGAGCCTTCCAAGGCGCACGCCGTGCGCTACGCCGCTTGGCTCGCCGAGGAGGACCCGCCCGTATAGAGCGCGGCCTCGTTGGAGGGGGGAGCCTTGAAGCCCGAGCGCGTCGCCACGATCCGATAGACCACGGCGCGGCCGGGCGTCTGGCCGGTGTGGTCGAAGCGGGTCGAGGTGGAGACGTCCACGTACTCCCAGTTCACCGAGCCGTCGAAGGCGGCCTCGATCACATAGGTGGTTCCGCTCTCGTTCCCGTTCGCGGCCCACTTGAGCCGGTTCAGGCCGTCGCTGCAGCCCACGGCGGTGAGGCCGCTGGCGGGATAGAGCGGCACCGACCCGCCCCCCGTTCCTCGAACGGTAAGCCCTAGCTCGGCGATCAGCTCCTGGCTGACTCCGGGGTTGGACTGGAACTGGTTGGCGAAGACCGCGATGGTGTCGAGCAGGGAGGCCTTTTCGGTGTTCTTCGTCGCCGTTGCGCCGAGGCCCATGGCCCGCGCCACCGCGACATTGTCGAGCGCCGCGACATACTGGTCGCGGGCGGTGTCAATCGAGGTCAGCTCCGCCAGGTCCAGGCCCAGGGTCGCGGCGTTCGCACTGCAGACGGTGTAGAAGTTGTCGGCCCAGATACGAAGCTGGGCGTCGCGAAGTTTGTAGTAGGCAGCCATGTCTGGTTCTCCTTTCGGCCCGGTTCGCGGGCCTCTGCGGGAAGGATCGGCATGGTTTCGCGGCTTTTTAGGGTTCCGGTTGTCGAACGCGACCGCTGCGACTCGGGTCCGCGCGGCTTCGACTCGGGTCCGCGCCTTCGCGACTCGGATCGGCGCGGCTTCGACTCGGGTCGGCGCGGCTTCGACTCGGGTCGGCGCGGCTTCGACTCGGGTCGGCGCGGCTTCGACTCGGGTCCGCGCTGCTTCGACTCGGGTTCGTGCCTTCGCGACTCGGGTCCGTGCGGCTTCGACTCGGGTCCGTGCGGCTCGGACCGGGGCGGTCTCCCGGTATGCTGGGCGGAGCATGGAAGCCATCGTCGCCCACGGCCTGCCCGAAACCGAGGAGGCGAAGCAAGACCGAGCGGCAATGGAGGCCGTGATGGTTGAATATCGCTCGAACCTGGCCCAGGTGATGGAGGCCGGGGGCGAGGGCTCGGTCGCCCGGCACCGCTCGCGGGGAAAGCTCTTGGCAAGGGACCGCATCGAGGCGCTGCTCGACCCCGGCTCGCCCTTCCTCGAGCTGAGCAGTTTCGCGGCATGGGGGATGTACGAAGGGGAGGCGCCGGCGGCGGGGGTGGTGACCGGGGTCGGGAAGGTCCATGGGAGGCTCGTCGCCATCGTCGCCAACGATGCCACGGTGAAGGGGGGGACCTACTTCCCGGTGACGGTCAAGAAGCACCTGCGGCTCCAAGAGATCGCCACGGAGAACCGTCTGCCATGTGTCTACCTCGTAGACTCGGGGGGGGCTTATCTGCCTCTCCAGAGCGAGGTGTTTCCTGACCGCGACCATTTCGGGCGCATCTTCTATAACCAGGCGCGGCTCTCGGCGGCGGGGATCCCCCAGGTCGCGTGCGTCATGGGCTCGTGCACCGCGGGCGGCGCCTATGTGCCGGCAATGTGCGACGAAAGCGTGATCGTGCGGGGGAACGGTACGATCTTCCTGGGCGGGCCTCCGCTCGTGAAGGCGGCGACCGGCGAGGAGGTCACTTCGGAGGAATTGGGGGGGGCGGACGTCCACACGCGCCTGAGCGGCGTCGCCGACCATATGGCCGAGGACGATGCGGGTGCGCTCTCGCTCGTGCGGGACATCCTGGCGAACCTGGGCCCGATGCCCGCGCCGGGAGGATGGGCGGAGGTCGCCGCGCCCGAGGAGCCTCTCTTTCCCGCCGAGGACCTCTATTCGCTCGTGCCCAGCGACACCCGCCGGCCCATGCCCATGCGGGAAGTTCTGGCCCGCGTGCTCGACGGATCGGCGATGCACGAGTTCAAGCCGAGGTTCGGCTCGACCTTGATCTGCGGCTTCGCGCGGATCTTTGGCCACCAGGTCGGCGTGCTCGCGAACGACGGCATCCTCTTCAGCGAGTCCGCGCAGAAGGGGGCACACTTTATCGAATTGTGCTGCCAGCGGAGGGTGCCGATCGTGTTCTTCCAGAACATCACGGGATTCATGGTCGGAAGGAAATATGAGAACGAGGGGATCGCCAAGCACGGCGCGAAACTGGTGACGGCGGTGAGCACGGCGCAGGTGCCAAAGTTCACGGTGATCGTCGGTGGGAGTTACGGGGCAGGGAACTATGGGATGTGCGGTAGGGCGTACCAGCCGCGGTTCCTTTTCATGTGGCCTAACGCACGGATCAGCGTGATGGGGGGGGAGCAGGCGGCGAACGTGCTCTTGACCGTAAAGATGGATCAGATCGCGGCGCAGGGCGGCTCGATGACGCCGCAGGAGCAGGAGGAGTTCAAGGCGCCGACGCTGGAGAAGTACGCGGCGGAATCCTCGGCGTACTTTTCCAGTGCACGGCTCTGGGACGACGGGGTGATTGATCCCGTGGACACGCGCCGGGTGCTCGGCCTGGCGATCGAGGCGGCCCGCTGCGCCCCGGTCCCCGATCCCGGCTTCGCGCTCTACCGAATGTAGGGCCCCAGAGGGCTCGCTGGTCCGTTCAGGGAACCCCCTGGTACCCCACCCGAGAAGACGAGCTCATCGCCTGGCACGCGGCCTTCGCCGCCGGCGTCAGTTCCTATGCGGCCGCGCTCGGCCTGGCGGCCGGCACGGTCACCCAGGCCCAGACCGACGCCGCCCCCGTCGCGAGCGCCCTGAACTACCTGGAGCAGGCGAGGAACTTCGCGAGCGAGGTCGTCGCCTTCAAGACCCAGGTGCTCCGTGGCGACCTGAACACCCCGAACCCGCCGCTGCCGTACGCCCCCGCCGCGCTGAGCCTGGGGGTCGGCTGGCTCTCGAACATCGAGGCCCGGACCCGCGCCCTCGCCGCCCAGATCAAGTTGAACCCCGCCTACAAGCAGCAGATGGGCGTGGACAAGGGGATCGTCCCGTCGGCGGGCGCGGTGGCTCTGAGCGTCCGCGCGATCGCTCGCCCGCTGAGCCGGGTGGACATCCGGGTGAAGCGGGGCGGCTATGCGGCCGTCGCTCTGGACAGCCGGCGCGGCACCGTTTGGGAGGAGATTGCCGTGCTGAACGCGCAATGCTATGAGGACCAGCGGGCCCCCCTCGTGGCCTGGCAACCCGAGCAACGGATCCAGGGCTACCAGGGGAACGCCTGCGTCGGCGACGTGAGCGAGGTGATCGCGGTGGTCACCCAGCCCTAGGCGCCCGCCGCTCCCCTCGACGGCGGGCGCGCCTGCCCTATTTGCCGGTGTTGAAGTTGGCGTTCGGGTTGATCTCGAGCTCGGAGTCGCCGCTCTTGGAGGGCGCGGCCAAGCCGGTCTCTGGCCCGCCCGCCGCTTGGCCCGCTTGGCCTTGGGCGTCGGCAGGTGGGTTCACCGGGCTTGGCTTGCCCGCCCCCGCCGCCGGTGGGGCCGCCTCTTGGCAGCCGCAACCAGCGACGAGGAAGGCGAGGCACCCGAGAAGGACGCCCCTCACTCCATGTCCCACCGATACTGCTTGATATCGGTGATCCGGATCTGGGAAGAGAGCGTGGTCTTGGTCCAGTTCGTGCCACTGGCGACCTGGGCCGGCGCCATGGTCTTCACATGGCCGTCCGCGCTCGCCACGATGGCTCGCCCTGCTTTCCGGATCGCCATGCCGCCGGTGAAGGCGCCTTCGATCTCGGTAGGCTGCTCGCCTTGCGAGTATCCATCGCTCCCCCAACGGACCGCCGGGGCGCAGATGCTCTGGGGCTTGACCATCGGGTCGGTGTAGGTAGCTCCGCAGTGGGTCGGGGCGACGAGGTTGGCCATCCAGATGGGCGAGCCCACCCAGAGCCAGTCCCTCGTGGCGTCTCGGCCCTTCTTGCTCAGGAACATGACGGTGTTCGCCGGGTCGCCGAGGCTGGTGTGGACGGTCGGGGAGACCTTCCAACCGCCGGACGAGATGGTCGGGCTGTGGACGGTGAAGGCGTAGCCGAAGTGGGTCCTATACGACCAGAGGGCGTTGTCCGGGGCGCCAGGGATCGGGGGCTCGACCATGCGCAGGGGGTCTTGGTAGACGATGCCCGCCTTCATGTAGGGGAGCATGAGCCAGGACCACGGCTTGTAGAGCGTGTTGTTGAGCAGGAAGGGCGAGTCAGGCTCGCCGATAATGCCCACGGGTGGCGGCATGTCGTCATAGTCGCCCATGTAGATCATGGAGGCGGTGACGATCTGTTTGTCGTTGCTGATGCTGGCCGCGCCCTTGGCGGCGACCTTGGCTTGAGCGAACACGGGGAAGAGGATCGCCGCTAGAATGGCGATGATCGCGATGACTACCAGGAGCTCGATGAGAGTAAAGGCACGATGATTACGCATGATCCCTCCAGGGACTTTTGGACTATATCACAATCCGACCGAACTTTTGCAAGTCTTCTAGTTTCGCGCGAGGTAGCCCTTGACGGAAGGCTTTGAAGAGCAGGTGGCCTTCCTTCGATCCCAGGGCGAGGTGATCGTGCTGGGAGACGAGGCCACGGGTCGGGCCGCGGTCATGCCAGGGCTCCAGGGTCGGGTCATGACCTCTACCGTGCCGGGCGAGGACGGGCCCGGCTACGGGTGGTTGAACCACGAGCTGATTCGCTCGGGCCCGAACCGGCGGCACATCAATCCGTTCGGAGGGGAGGACCGGCTTTGGTTCGGGCCCGAAGGCGGGCCGTTCTCGATCTTCTTCGCGCAGGGCACGGATCAGGTCTTCGAGCACTGGCAGACCCCCGCCGCCATAGACAGCGAGGCCTTCGAAGTCGTGTCCCAGGGGCCTCTGAAAGCCGTCATGCGCCACCGCGCTCGGTTCGAGAATGCCGCAAGGACAACTTTCGAGGTCGAGATCGAGCGCACGGTCCAGGTTCGGGAGCCGGAGTTAGAAGGTGGTTTCACGTACGAGACCTTGAACCTGGCTCGGAACGTCGGGGAGGTTCCCTGGCGGGCGGAGACCGGCCTGCTCTCGATCTGGGTGTTGGGGATGCTGCGGGCCACACCGGGATCGGTGGCGGTGCTACCGTATCGCGACGCACCAGGACCCCTCGTGAAGGACGACTACTTCGGCAAGGTCCCCGCCGACCGGCTAGCGGACACGGGGACGGCTCTGCTCTTCCGTGGGGACGGGCGGCACCGGTCCAAGATCGGGCTCCCTGCGGCCAGGGCCGTGCCGGTCATCGGTGCGGTGCACCTCGAGATGGGGGCGTGCACCCTGGTGGACTACTCCTTCCCACCCGCCCCGAACGGCTATGTGGACTCTTTGTGGGGAGATCAAGCCGATCCTTTCGCGGGCGACGTCGTGAACAGCTACAACGACGACGGGGCCTTGGGCGCCTTCTTCGAACTCGAGACCTCGTCCCCGGCCCTCGCGCTCGCACCAGGCGAAGCGGCCGTACACACCCATGCGACGACCCATGCCGTGCTCGGTCCCTCAGGGCTCGATGCCGTGCTGCGCTCCCGTCTGGGTGTGGACCTCGATCGCGTCCGCGAGTTTACGAGTCGCTAGCCAGGGCGAGCTGCACGAGGTTCCTGGGTGGGAGGAACTCCACGTTCTCGGCCACGGTCTCCAGAATCTCGACCTCGACGCCGGGCGAGCGCTCCAAGAGGACGCCCAGGATCGCCTCCACGAGTGACTCAGGGGTGGAAGCCCCGCTCGTGACCCCGACGACCCGCCTCGCGACGAGCCATTCCTCGGTGAGGTCGCTCGGGTGCATGACCAACACCGCGGAAGTGTCGCATTGCTCGGCCACCTCGCGAAGCCGGTTGGAGTTGGAAGACGTTTCCGAGCCCACCACGATGACCCCATCGCAGATCCGGGCAAGCTCCATCACCGCCCCCTGGCGGTTCGTCGTCGCGTAGCAGATGTCCTCCTTCACCGGGGTCTCCAGGTGAGGGAAGCGCCTCTTGAGCGTCGCCATCGTCTCCTCGACCTCGCTCACGCTCAGCGTGGTCTGCGTGAGAACTGCGAGCGGCTCGCCCGCAGGCACCTGCACGGTCTCGGCCTCTTGCGGCCCGTCCACCAGGGTGCAACGACCGACCGCCTCCCCCATCGTGCCCTCGGCCTCGACATGGCCACGGTGACCGATATAAAGGATGAAGTAGCCGGCCTTGACGTACCTCTTGGCCTCGTTGTGAACCTTTGTGACTAGAGGGCATGTAGCGTCTACGATCTGGAGCCCGCGTCCCGATGCGCCCTCCCGGAGGGCCGGGGAGACACCGTGGGCAGAGAACACGACGACGGCGCCCGGCGGAATCTCGGCCACGTCCTCGACGAACACGACGCCCCGCTCCTCGAAGGAACGGACCACTGCCTCGTTGTGAACGATCGCGTGGCGGACATAGATGGGAGGTCCGTGGATCCTCAAGGTCAGCTCCACCACCTCGATCGCATAGGCGACTCCGGCGCAGAAGCCTCGCGGGGAGGCGAGAACTATGCGTTCCACGGCCCAATTATGGGGCTATCGTTGCCGTTTGGCCCGGGAGACCGTGACCCCGAAAGCGTCCACGGCGTAGGCACAGGGCGCGGTGCGCTTCCTGGCGGTCACCTCGACTTCGACGGCGAGGTCGTGCGAGAGCAGCTCTTGGGCGACGAGGTCGCAGTAGTGCTCGAGGGTGCGGCTCTCCTCCATCGCGATCTGAGTGGCGGTCTGCGCCACCCAAGTGTAGTCCACCGTTTCATGGATGGAATCACCCGCGAAGCTCGTGCCGCCCATTTCGACCGTGGCGTCCACCTCGATCCAGGTCCCAAGTTTCCGTTCCTCCTCGAGGACGCCAACCCGCGCTAGGACCCGGAGACCTTCCATGATGACGGCATGCATACGTCCATCCTAGCCTACCATCGGACCGTGGTTCCGTGCGCAGTGTGATACAATCGCTACACAGACGTCAGACCAGTAGGAAGGGACGGGGTCGCGTGTTGCGATCCCGTTTGTGATTCTGGGGGTAGAGAACTATGGACATTCTGCACGAACTCAAGCAGATCGCGGTGGAGCGAGAGATCCCTATAGACGAACTAAGGCAGGAGCTCGAGCTCGCCCTTGCCGCTTCGTACAAGAAGTTTCGGAGCACCGAGGGCGACGTCGTCGTCAAGCTCGACCCCAGCAAGAAGAGCGGGGCGGTCGTGCTCAAAGAGGTCGTGGGCGAGCTGCTCGACCCCGCGGTGCAAATCCAGTACGAGACGGCTCAGAAGCACAGCCCCGGCGTGCAGATCGGTGACTTCGTTCCGATGGAGATTGACACGAACACCTTCGGAAGGATCGCGGCACAGACCTTCAAGCAAGTCTTGACCCAGAAGCTCAGGGAGGCTGAACTCCGGAAGATCCATGACGAGTTCAGCGACCTCATCAACGAGGTCGTGAGCGGGATCGTCACCCGTCGCGAAGAGCTCGCGGTCATGGTCCAGGTCGGGCGGCACGAGGTGGAGCTGCCCAAGCGCGAACAGGTCCCGACCGACGACTATCGCCCGAACGAGCGCATCAAGGTCTATGTCGTGAAGATTGACGAGACGCACCGAGGGTTCAAAGTCTTTGTAAGCCGTTCTCACCCGAACCTGCTCCGCCGCTTGGTGGAACTGGAGGTGCCGGAGACGACCGAGGGAATCATCGAGATCATGGCGGTCGCCCGCGAGCCGGGCCAGCGTTCCAAGATCGCGGTCTTGAGCCACGACGAGCGGGTGGACGCGATCGGGGCCTGCGTCGGGCCCAGGGGCACGAGAATCCAGGCCGTCATGGAGGAGCTTCGGCCCGAGAAGGTGGACGTAGTGCCGTACACCGTGGATCAGCGGCAATACATCATGAATGCGCTGAGCCCGGCCAAGGTGAACTCGATCAAGCTGGACGAGGAAGAGCGCAGTGCCTATGTCATCGTGCCGGACACTCAGCTTTCCTTGGCGATCGGGCGAGGCGGCCAGAACGTCCGGCTTGCCGCCAGGCTCACAGAATGGAAGATAGACATCCGTTCGGAGTCACAGGCCAAGGCCGAGGCCGAGGGCAGTACGTTGGACGGGGTGCCGAGCGCGACGGCGGCGGTGACGCCGGAGGTCGCGAGCGAGAACCCGGCGCCAGCGGCCGGATCGGAGGCGACCTGACGCCGGAGCGGACTTGCATCGTGTGTCGGAGGCGGATGCCCCAGGGCGAGCTGATCCGCTTCGCTCGGGGGGTCGAAGGCACGGTTTCGCGGGGGAAGGGGCCGGGGCGAGGGGCGTACTGCTGCCCTACCGTCGAGTGTTCCGTGCAGGCGGCCGATGAGCGTAGGCTGCGCCGGGCATGGAGGTCCAAGGTGACGCAAGCGGAGTTGGAAGGGTTAGCAAGGGAGTTGAAACAATGCCAGAGGTAAAACAGAACGCGATGGAACGGGCGATTGACGAGATCGCGAAGCAACACGGGGTTGCCAGCGGCCAGGTCGTCGCCGCCCTAGATGGCTTGGGGGTCTCCCACACAGGAGCGATGTTCGAGGCCGATGATGAAGTCCTATCCTTGATCGTCGAGGAGCTCAAGGCCTCGGCGGGAGACAAGACGATCGTTTGCACCCCAGGCAAGACGACTCCGCGCGACGTCGCCAACGCACTCGACCTGCCGCAGAACGAGGTCCTCAAGACTCTCATGACCAAAGTGAAGGTCATGGCTACGCTGACGACCGCGCTCGACGACGAGGTCGTGGAGAAGCTCGCGGAGCAGTTCGGCTACCACGTGAACTGGGCAAGCCCGGCCAAGCCGGTGAAAGCAGCCGCCGCCCCTACCCAACCCAAGGGGGCGCAGAAGCGACCGCCAGTCGTGACGATCCTCGGCCACGTGGATCACGGGAAGACCTCGTTGCTCGACCACATCCGCGAGGCCAACGTGGTCGCTAAGGAGCACGGAGGCATCACCCAGCACATCGGCGCCTATCAAGTCGAGCTCCCACAGGGACTGATCACCTTCTTAGACACCCCAGGCCACGCTGCCTTCACCGCGATGCGTGCGCGAGGCGCACAGGCCACCGATATCGCCGTGCTCGTCGTCGCCGCCGACGATGGCATCATGCCGCAAACGATCGAGGCGATCAGCCACGCCAAGAACGCAGAGGTGCCGATCATCGTCGCGGTCAACAAGATTGACAAGCCCGACGCGAACGTGGACAAGGTGGTGCAACAGCTGCCTCAGCACGACCTAATCCCGGAGGCCTTCGGCGGGGACGTGATCGTGTGCCCAGTGAGCGCGCACACTGGCGAAGGGGTCCAGAACCTTCTCGAGATGATCTTGCTCCAGGCCGACGTGCTGGAGCTCACGGCCGACCCCAAGGCGGAGTTGGACGGCGTCGTGATCGAGGCGAAGCTCGACAAGGGGCGTGGGCCGGTCGCCACTGTGCTCGTGGAGCAGGGAACGCTCCAGCCAGGCCAGGTCGTGATCTGCGGCCAACAATGGGGCAAGGTGAGGGCGATGACCGACTATTCCGGCAGTCCTCTCAAGGCCGCAGGGCCCTCGACGCCTGCAGAGATCTTGGGCCTCGATGGCGTCCCCCTCGCCGGGGATCGGCTCGAACCGGCCGCCGACGAGAGGGAAGGCAGGGACGTGACCTCGGAACGGGTCTCGCGAATTCGTGACCAAGCCCTCTCTGGTCCCAAGCGAAGGGTCAGCCTTCGGGATTTGCGTCAGCACAATGCCGAAGAGGGCGCGAAGGATCTCAACTTGATCGTGAAGGCAGACGTCCAGGGCTCCGTGGAGGCGGTGCGAGGCCTGATCGAGAAGATTGACAACCCCGAGGTGAACGTTAGCGTGATCCATGGCGGCGTAGGCACGGTCACCGAGAGCGATATCCTTCTCGCGAGCGCGGCCGGGGCCATCGTCGTCGGCTTCGGGGTCAAGCCCGAGGCAGGGGCTCGAAACGAAGCAGTGCGCCAGAAGGTCGAGATTCGAACCTACAATGTGATCTACGAGCTGATCGAGGACATCGAGGCCGCCGTGAAAGGGATGCTCGAGCCAAAGTTCGAGGAGGTCGAACTCGGGAAGGTGGAGATCCGGGTCGCCTTCAAGCTTACAAAGGCCGGGAAGGTCGCGGGCTCCCACTGCGTCGAGGGCAAGATCGTGCGAGGATGTTCGGTTCGGGTGCGACGGGCCGAGGAGCTTGTCTACGAAGGCAAGGTCGCTTCGTTGCGGAACGTGAAGGAAGACGTTCGCGAGATCGTTGCGGGCCAGGACTGCGGGATCAAGTTCGAAGGCTGGGAAGACTTCAAGGAAGGCGACCTCGTTGAAGCGTACGACACGGTTCAAATAGACTAGCGGCGACGCAGCCAAACTTGGCGGCCTCCAAAAGACGGACGGCCCTCCGCGAAAGCGGAGGGCCGTCTTGT
>JADLBH010000011.1 GCA_020847855.1 Fimbriimonadaceae bacterium | reverse complement strand
CCGTCTCGCAGGGCTCCTTGCCGTTTCCCTGCGTTAGTCCTTCGTCGGCTTGGCCGCGGGCTTCTTGGCCGCCGGCTTCTTGGCCGCGGGCTTCTTGGTGGGGGCGGGCTGATCGAGGCCGAGCTCGCTGGGAGAGACCTCTTCCACCTTGGCGTGCTGCCTCAAAAGCCCCAGAACCTTTCGGAACATGGACCGGAACACGACCTCCTCACGAATCTGATGGCCGTTCTCCTTCATGAAGGCCTGCACGTCCTCTTGCCCCACCTTGTTCTCTCGGAGAATCTCTTGGAAGGTCGCGTTCGCGTCCTCGTCCGTGATCTGCATCTCCTCCTTGACGAAGACCTCGCGGACCAAGGTTGCCCGTTGGACGTGGAGCTTGGCTTCGGTCATCTGGGCTGCGACCAACTCGTCCACAGTCATCCCGTTCTGCTCGGCGTACTTCTCCAGACTTGAGCCTTCCTCGCGAAGTTGGTAGGCGATCTCCTGGAGCCTGCGCGAGCCCACCCGCTCCCAAGTCGGGTCCGCCACTTCGACCTGGCTCGATTGGATGAGGGCGTTCAAGAGCTGCTCGCTCACCATGTCCTCGCCGATCTTCCGCTTGGCGGAGATGATTCCTTCGGCGACCCGCGTCTCCAGCTCGGCGGTGTCCTTGACATTGAGCGAGGCGACTAGGGCGTCCACATCGGGGACCTGGACGGAGGAGACGCTCCGGATCGTCAACGTACACTCGTACTCCTTCCCTGCCCAATCCGCGTCTTGGAAGTTCTCAGGGAAGCTGAGTTTGGCGTGCTTGATCGCCTCGGCCTCCATGCCGAGGATCGCGGCATCGAGCGCAGGGAACGTTTGGCCCGCCTTGGTCATGAACGTCTTGCCCTCGCCCTCGACGCCCTCGGCCCGAATGTGGACGACGGCGACGTCGCCCTCCTGAATGCCGCGACCTGTCACCGCCTGCTGGGTGCCTGCCCGTCGGCGGAGCTCCTCGATCTGGTACTCGACCTCCCCCGGCTCGACCTCGACGGTCGGCTTCTTCGCGGTCAGCGCCTTGTAGTCGCCCAGGGTCACCTTCGCGCCCAGGGGGACCTTCACCATAAACTCGAGCTCAGACGAGGCTCGCTCGAACTTCGTGACCGTGACCGCGGGAGCGTCCTCCGGCGTCACGTCCGACTGTTCCAACGCCTGGCGAAGCGCGGAACGGACGGCGTTCTCCACCGCCGCGTTCGCGAGATCCTCCTCGGGGATCATCTTCTCCACCATCGCCTTGGGGGCGGCACCAGGTCGGAACCCTGGAACCCGGACTTTCTTGGCAAAATCGCGAACGGCGCGATCGAAGCCCTTTTGAACCTGGTCTTGCGTGCATACGACGTCGAGCTGGATCGTGCAGGCGTTCAAGTCGGTCCGCTTGACGGACATCTCAGTGGCGGAAGCGCTCATGATTCGAACCTGGGATTCTACCGCCGAGCGACTTCGTCCCAACATGACCCTCTTGGACTCAGAAATCGAAGATATCGTCCAGGAAGTCCAAGCCCCGCTTCTTTCTCTTGCCCTTACGGAAGTCCTCGTCATAAGAGTCCCTCGACCGGCCGTGGTAACGGTCGCGCGGGGGTTCGGACTGGCTTGGGGACGTTCGCTCCGGTTCTCCCCAGGCTTGCTTGTAGCCCGGAAGTTCCGTGGGCACGGCCTGCCTCATCACCTCAGACTGCCGCTCGATCAGCTTGTCCAGCTCCCCGCGGTCCAACCAGACGCCTCGGCAGAGCGGGCAATAGTCCACCTCGATTCCGCCGCGATCAGCGATCGCGAGGACCGCGTCACACCCTCGCGGGCAGTTCACGCTATCACCTTCGAGCGGATCGCTTCGAGTCGGCGGACGCGCTCTTCCACCGGAGGATGGGTGCTGAAGAGGCTCGAAATCCCCTTCAGACCTGCGAACGGGTTCACGATACACATGTGGGCTGCTTCCGGCGCGATGCTCCCTGGCTCGCGCACGACTCCATTGTGAAGTTTGAGCAAAGCACTGCTGAGCCCACCGGGGTCCCCAGTGATCTCCGCCGCCATCCGGTCGGCCTCGTACTCGCGCATGCGCGAAACCCCCATCTGGACCAACATCGCCATGACGGGCGCGAGGATCGCAACGGCGAGTACGCCGAGGGGGTTCTCCCCGTCACGACCGCCCGCGAAGAGGGCCCCGAAGCGAAGGATGATCCCGAGGACGCCGATGGCCCCGGCCAGGGTCGCGACGATCGCCATGGTGAGCGTGTCGCGATGCTTGATGTGCGCCAGCTCGTGGGCGACGACGCCTTCGATCTCCCTTCGGTCGAGCAGGTGAAGCAAACCTTGGTTCACGGCGACGACGCCGTGTTCCGGGTTCCGCCCCGTCGCAAAGGCGTTCGGACTTGGGTCGGGCACAATGTAGATTCGTGGACGGGGGATCCCGGCGCGGTCGCTGAGCCGCCCTACCATCTCGTACAGCTCCGGCGCCTGGCGCTCGTCCACCGGCTGTGCTTGGGTCATCTTGATCACGATCTTGTCGCTGAACCAGTACGAGCCTAGGTTCATCACGGCGGCGACGACGAGCCCGATCACCATGCCGCCCGTCCCGCCCGCGAAGTAACCGATCGCGACGAACAGGCCCGTGAGCACGGCGATCAGCAGGCCAGCCTTCAAAGTGTTCATTCTCTTGAGTCCTACAACGATTCGCAGCCTTCGGTCGTTGCCGCGGATGGGGACGGACGAACCAAGGGCCTAGGCGATCTGGTGCCGCCAAGCCTTGGGAACTTGGCCGAAGGCCGCTTGGGCTGCTGCCTCGGCCCGTTCAAAGGCAAACCGGTAGCCGTTCGCGACAGCGATCTGGGGCACGGCCCGGCACGAGTCCAAGAGAAGGCCCTCGTCCCATCCTTGGAGCTTGCAAAGAAGGGCGACGAGCGGTTTGGGCACTGCCGGGGCGGGAAGGCGCACCATGGCCTTGCGCACCGCGGCCATCAGTGCCGCGTTCGTGGCCGGAAAGGGCGCAGTGGCGTTGAGTGTGCCTTCCAGCCGTCGTTCGAGTGCAAACATGACGAGGCCGCTCGCGTCCTCAGCGTGGATCCAGGGTTGATAGTGGCTGCCCTCTCCCAGGGGCCCGATCGCCGGCAGCTTCGAGAGGATCGTGTCGAACTGGCTCCCTTGCCCGAGCACGGTGCCCAACCGAAGCCGGCATCTTGCCGTGTTGGGTGTGGAGGCCGCCAACACCGCACCCTCCCAATCTCGGCAAAGCTCGCCCAGGAACCCGTCGGAGAACGCGCTCGCCTCGCTCACTTCTCGCGTTCCGCAGTCGCCATAGCCACCGCACCCGCTCGCGTTCACCCACGCGGCAGGGGGCCTCTGACAATCTGCGATCGCCTGCCCAATCAAAGCCGTCGTGCCCGCTCGGGACTGCAACATCTCCTCCTTCGCGCGGGGGGTCCAGCGCTGAAAGAGCGTGGAGCCACAAAGATTGACCACCCCGAGGGCACCTTCCAGTTCTTGAGCCCATGGGCCGAGCGACTTCCCGTCCCATGTGACCGTGCCAGGACCGGAACAGCTGCGGCCCACGATCACCGCCTCGTGCCCTTCCAGCCGCGCACGGCGGACGATCTCCCCACCCAGATAGCCGCTACCGCCGAAAACTACGATTTTGCCCATTACGGTTCTTGCACCATTGTGCTCCCGGCCACCGATCCCGTGCCATCCCCAGGGTCGTCCGCCCCCCACTCGGGGACGAGGCCGTGCTCGATCCCCAGGCTCTGCAGGATCCGAGCGACCACCGTGTCCGCCAGCTCTTCCAGGGTTCGAGGCCTGGAATACCACGCCGGGCACGCTGGGATCACTCGCACACCCGCCTCGGCCAAGGTCGTAAGGTTGCGCAGCATTATAGTGCTCATCGGCATTTCGCGAGGCACGACGATGAGCGGGCGTCCTTCCTTGAGGCAGACGTCGGCGGCCCTCGTCAGTAGATCGTCGCTCACCCCGTGGGCGATCCGGCCCGCCGAGCCCATGGAACAAGGCACGATCACCATCCCATCGTGGCGGAACGACCCGCTCGCGGGCGGAGTGAAGAAGTCCTTGGAATCCAACAATCGAAGCCCAGGGGGGGTCTCGCCGAGCCATTCGCCGGTATCCAACGGGGTACGGCCGATCCTCGCGCCCAACTCCGTCTCGGCGACCTGAATCGCTTGTTCGCTCATTGTCAGGTACACCTCGCGGAAGTGACGGACCGCGACACGGAGGAACCGCTGAGCATAGATCGCCCCACTGGCCCCCGTGACGCCGACGACAAGCCTACCGGTACTCAAGTTGAACCAGTCTACACGGCAGAGCCCGGTCCCGTGCGCCAATCCTTCCTCGGGGATGCGGGTTGGCGATTGCCGGTACTGCTGGGTTTGCTCGTCCGAGTCGTCTGGATGACGCTCGTGGACACCCAGCCGGTGACCGACTTCGCGTGGTACTTCCAGCGAGCCGCGGGGATCGCGGGGGGGGCGGGCTACTCTGTGGACGGCGTGCCCACCGCTTATTGGCCCGTCGGTTGGCCCGGACTGCTCGGAGGATTCTTTGCGTTGACGGGTCCCAGCGTGTTGGCCGCCAAACTCTTGACCCTCGTGCTGGGCGTGCTCGCAGTCGGGCTCACCTATTGGACGGCGCGTCGGCTCGGCCTGAGCAGACTCCCATCCAACCTGGCCGCCACCCTGGTCGCCCTGAGCCCGGCCATGGTGGCCTATAGCTCCATCCTCGCTTCCGAGTCGCTCGCCATCGTGCTCGCGCTCCTGGGGGTTTGTGCGCTGACTTCGTCCCGGTCGGAAACCGGTCTGATCGTTGCAGGCTTGGTCTGTGGAGCGGGCATGCTCGTGCGGCCTCAAGCACTGGCTTACTCCTTGGCCACGATGGCGGTCCTTGTGCTATACCGTGAATGGCCGGCAAGGACGCGCGGCGTCGCTGTGGTCCTTCTCGGAGCCGCACTCGTGGTCTCTCCTTGGACGGCGCGAAACTATGCCGCCCTGAGCGCCTTCGTGCCCGTGAGCACGAACGGGGGGGACAACCTGCTGATCGGGCAGGCACCGGGCGGAACCGGGGGGTATCGCGACCCCCGGCTTATCGAGCCACGGATCAACGGCCTGGGAGAAGTCGAGCGAGACCGTGCGGCGGGAAGAATCGCGCTCTTCTACGTTCGACAAGATCCTGTGCGGGCGATCCGCGCCTGGCCCGCCAAGCTCTTCGAGACGTTCCTCAAGCACACCGACGCGGCATACTGGGCGTTCCAGACCGAGTTCGACCGGCTCATGGTCCCAGGCATGGGGGCCGACAAAGCGAGGTACCTGGTGTTTCGCCGTACCTGCACAATCGGGGGGAACGGTCTGCTCGCGCTCGCACTCCTGGGCGCTGCGGTCTCCTTGGCGAGGAAGGAGAAGGCTTTGGCCGTGGGGGTGGGCCTTGCTTGGCTCGGAGTCACCGCAGCCCTCGTCGGGGTGTTCTTCGGGAATGGAAGGTTCGGGCTCGTCACCGTGCCCTTCCAGGCGCTCATGATCGCGGCAGGAGTCCAGTCCCTCAGGGTTGGACGGCAAAGTTCGTGAAATAGACCTTGAGCACGGGCCCTTCCTGACTGTCCCACGTCGGGTCGAGCACGTCGGCCTCGCTCTCCTTGCCCTTGGCGTGACCCTTCTCCTCTTTGTCCTTTCCCTCGCCTTCTTCGGCGTGGTTCTCGTGGACGGCGTTGTTCACCGCCTCCGCAATCTCGACCTTCAGCCTTGCCTTGCCCTTCGCGCTCAAAATGGACTCGACGGACTGGACGGACAAGACCTCGATGACCGCGTCCCGTACGAACGCGGGCGGTTCCGCGGCCTCCCCGTGCCCGCCCCCGCCTCCGTGCTCATCGAGCAGGGCCTCCTTGGCCAAGTGGACGCTAACGTCCGTCTTGAGGAACGCCCCCCCGCGAACGTTCACCAAGAACTCGCCCAGCGGCACGACCTCGCCCAAGGCCACTTCTGGCTCCTTCTTGGCATCGCCCTTGCCCTTCATGGCAAAGAAGCCGCCCCCGCCCACCAAGGCGACGACGACCAGGATCATTGGCAGTTTGCCTTTCTTCTTCGGTGCTTCGGCAGCGTCAGACATCTTGGATTGCAATCCCCTCGGTTGTTGTTCCGTGTTTTCCGCCCTAGGCACCACTGCCCACTGTCACTGGGTACGGGGTTCACAAGCGGGCTTCCGATCCTACACACTGGGCATATGACGACAACGACCTTGCTGGAAGAGATCACTGCCAAGGGGGTTTCGGCGGTTTCGAGCGAGCTCACGGACTCGGAAGCGATCTCTATGACCGAGCAGTATGGGGCTCACAACTACAAGCCGCTCCCTGTGAACCTGGTTCGCGGGGACGGCTGTCGGGTCTGGGATGGCGCGGGCAAGGAGTACATTGACTGCATCGGTGCGTACTCCGCTGTCGCCCACGGTCATTTGAACCCGGCGATCGTGTCGGCGATCGTGGAGCAGTTGCACCGGATGGCGGTTCCGAGCCGAGCCTTTTATGCCCCGGAGGTCGCCCTCTTCATGAAAGGTCTAGCCGAGTATGCGGGCCTCGACATGGTGTGCCCGATGAACACCGGGGCGGAGGCGGTGGAGACCTGCATCAAGCTCGCGCGCAAATGGGCTTATACGGTCAAGGGGGTGGAGCAGGACAAGGCGGAGATCATCGTCGGCGAGGGAAACTTCCACGGTAGGACGACGACCATCGTTGGCTTTAGTACCGAGCCGGGCTACAAGGATGGGTTCGGGCCGTTCACACCCGGCTTCAAGGTCGTGCCGTTCGGCAGCCTGGCGGCGATCGAGGAAGCGATCCATCCCAACACCGCGGCCGTCCTCCTCGAGCCGATTCAGGCGGAGGGAGGCGTGATCGTGCCGGAGGAAGGCTTCATGGCGGGTCTGCGCGAGATCTGTGACCGAAACCGGGTGCTCCTAATCTGGGACGAGGTCCAGACTGGCTTCTGTCGCACCGGCAAGCGCTTCGCTTGGCAGTGGGAGACGGCGCGTCCTGACCTGATGTCGGTGGGCAAGCCGCTGGGGGGCGGTGTCCTCCCCGTCTCCGCCGCCGTCGGCACGCGCGAGGTCGTCGAGGTCTTCGTGCCTGGGGATCATGGATCCACTTTTGGCGGCAATCCCCTGGGGGCTGCGGTCGCACTCACCGCGATGGCGGAGATGGAGCGGGAAGGACTGTCCGACCGCGCTCAGCACATGGGCGGCAGGCTTGCAGAGGGCCTTGCATCGCTCGGATCCGACCGGATCAAGGAGGTTCGTTGGCGCGGCCTGCTCTTTGGGATCGAGGTCGCGGACGGCCTCGATACGAAGGCCCTCTCGAAGGCTTTTCTGGAGAACGCGATCCTCACGAAAGAAACTCGGCAACGCACGTTCCGGTTGACCCCCCCCCTCATCATTGACGAGCCCACGGTGGACGAGATCGTGGAGCGGGTCGGTCGGTCGCTCGCCTCCGTCTAGGGTCACCGCTTACAGCTTGGAAGGCTCTTCTGGGCGAGAGGATCCCTATGCGCTTTCGAAGCAAGTAGCCGCGCGGCTACGGCTCGCGCTTTGCGGCACCGTGTGCTGGACCCACTTGCGGCCTCTGGAGAGCCGATCCTCGATCCATACCACGCTCGCCCGCGTCGTGCGCAGGTAGCGGATGCTGGAGTTCGAGTCGGGCCCGGCCGCTACGCGTTCGCCTTCGCTTGGCGGATCTCTTCGAGCGCCGTAGCGAGCGAGAGCCTCGAGCTTTGAGGCGTAACGGTTTGGATCGGCGCCCCGGTCACAACCTTCTCTACAAAATAAGCAAGCTCATGATAGTAGCCCCCAAGATCGCTGATGTTCCCGCCCCCCTCCGCCTTCATCGCAGAAAACTCAGGCCTCATGGGATCCTTTCCGTCTTCGTACACGGTCAGCGGGCCGTTGTCCATGATCATGGCACCGCGCTCGAAGATTGCTCGAAACGCCATCTTGAACGGCGTGCCGGCGGGGAGGTTCCAACCGCCTTCCAGGTGGACCACGGTCGGCCCATAGCTCATCGTGGTGAAAATGTGGCTCATGCCCCTCTCGTCGAGCGAGCCTCGCGAAGACATGGCGTCGGGCTCGCCGAGGAGGAAAAGGGCAAAGTCCGTGTCGTGGATGTGCATGTCGAGCGCCCCGCCACCGGCCCGCGACTCGTCGGCGAGCCAATTGTCCGCCGACCAACTGGGGAACGCCCCATACCGTGTCAGGTTCAAGGAGACTAGACGCCCTAGGCGCCCGTCGTCCACGGCCTCCTTGAGATACGCATACTCTGGCCAAAACCGGATACAGTGGCCGATCATCAACTGCTTACCGGATGCCTCCGCGGCAGCGATCATCCGATCGGCCTCGCGCACGTCAAGAGCCATCGGCTTTTCGCAGAAGACATGCTTGCCGGCACCCAGCCCGGCGACCGATGCGTCACAGTGGAGGTCGGTCGGGAGGCACACGTCGAGCGCGTCCACTGCCTCGATCAGGGCTTCCCGAGACTCGAACAACTTGCAACCGCGCTCCTTGCCGAACCTCGTCGCCCTTTCCTCCCGGTGGTCGTAGGCACCGACCAACTCGCATCCGGGGAGCAAGCCATAGACCGATGCGTGCATCCCGCCCATGAATCCACAACCGACGATCCCTACCTTGAGCACGTCTGATTACACCACGCAGGCGGTCCCGTTGTGGGCAACTTGCCTGGCCAGGTCGAGAGCTTGCTCCCGCCCAATCACCTTCCCTGCCATATAGAGGCTTTCAAAGGGCTTCTCGCCAATCTCCGCCTCGCAACGGGCGGCGATCGCGGCTCGGTTGGCCCCTTCGAGCCCTCCAGGGTTCTCCCACTTCGCGACGTAGCCGTCTATGAACCCGAGCAACTGCGCCCCCAGCCTTGCCTGCGAGGCCACGATCGAGGCATCGGCGGCGGCGGTGAGAAGGGCGACGAGCTCGCGACCGGACTCCGGCGGAGTTTCGAGGGCCCGCTCGAGAGACTCCAGGGCCTCGCTCCTATCGCCCAACGCGGCATGGGCTTGGGTCGCCACCACGTTGGCTGCGGCGCCCAGTCGCGCAAAGCCGGGAGACTCAGCGACCAACCGCAACGCCCGACGCGCGAATTCGACTGCAGCCAGGTGGCGCTGGGTGGCCATGGCGAGATGTGCGAGGTTCACGTGGGCCGCGATCCTGCGGTCGGTCGCTTGGGCCCTCCGAGCCGACTCCAATGAGTTCGAGTATGCCTCTTCGGCCTCGCTCCACTCCATGCGTTCCATGGCGAGGTTGCCGAGGCCGAGCCAACTTCGGGCCGCCCCGTCGTGATCGTTGCGTCCGAGAGCGGCGTCGAGACTCGATTGGAGGAGCGACTCGCTCGTGGCATAGTCGCCGACCCGGTGCGCTTCCATCTGCAACACGGACGTGGACACGGTCTCGGCCTCGAAGTTCCCCGCCTTGTGGGCCTCCTGGAGCAGTCGGGAAGCCAGTTCCTTTGCCTTGGCGTACTCTGAACCGACCCAGTAGAGGCGGGCGAGCACAGCGCGGCCCCGAAGCGCGAAGGCGTCCGTGATCCCATCCATGCCCAAAGCTGCCTCGAGCAGCTCGGTGCATCCGCGACTCGTCCCTCCGGTCTCACAGATCCGCGAGACCACGGTCGCGTGCCGGACCGCATCGTCAGCCCATCCCAGCTCGATCGAGCGGCGGATCGCGGCGACGTGCTCGGCAAAGTGGGCGGCGAGCGCACCATCGTTGCGTCCCTTCTCGGTGTCCCCAGCGTGCATCAGGGCATCGGCGAGCATCACGGAGCGATGGCTCTCCAACGCGGTGGCCCGCTCTTCGTCGGTCCATCTCTCCCTCACGACGCGTCGAACCGTACCCAGCATCGCCATCATCGTCCGATCTGCGACCGAGCCCGCCTGGTGCAGGACACCGATCGCCTCCAGCTCCAAGAGGCTCGTTAGAGTGCCTGACCCCGCCACCCGGTCGAGAATGGCTGGGGCGAACGGGCCCTCGAAAGCGGCGATCCGAGACATTACGGATCGAGTGGGTTCCTTGATAAGGTCGAGGGTCGAGGAGACGACGTGCTGGACTGAGGCGTGCCGCGACGTCGGGGGCAGTGAGGCGTCTCGCAGGATCGCGGGCTCGTGCTGCAAGCGTTCCACGATCTCGGAGACCGAAAGGACCCTTACCCAGCCTGCGGCAAGCTTGATGGAAAGGGGCAGGCCGTCCACCATTTCGCAGAACTCCTGCACCGCATCGAGGTCGCTCGGCTTGAGGGACTCGGGCCGATCCAAGCACTCAAGGAAGAGTCTGGCAGCCGGGGATGCCTCCTCTCCAGGCAGTTTGGCGACCCTCAGCGGTGAGAGCGGGAAAACCGCCTCCATGGGCAACTCGAGTGGGGCGCGACTCGTTGCCAAGACCTTGAGCTTCGGCAGTGCCGTCAACAACTGGTCAACGGCCTTGACGGCCGCCTTGTCCAGGTGCTCCGCCTCATCCACGACCAGGAGGCCGCTCGTTCCTGCGCCGACCGCGTCTGCGATCCCCTCGATCCGGTCAGTACTCCCGAGACCGAGCGAAGTCCCGATTGAGGAGAGTAACGGAGCACCACTCCCGACGGTCATATACGCTACCCACCCGCCGTTCCGCTCGATATGTTCCTCCGCCGCCGCCACCGCCACCCTGGACTTCCCCGAGCCACCCATGCCGGTGACGGAAACAAGGCGACGCTCCGAGCCCGACAGGACCTCCCCCAGCCTCGACAACTCGACCTCGCGCCCAACGATCGGCTTGGGATACGCTGGCAGAGGATTGGGACGGAACGAGTGCGAGACCTGCACGCTCGGATCGAGTTCTCTTGTGCCGGACCGAGGCAGGGCAACGGCTTGGGCCCGAACGGCCTCCAGTGCCGGGTCGAGCCGGGTGCCTTCAGGGAGCCTGGCCTCGTGGGCGTGGATCAGTTGGGCGACCTGAGACGGCCTCCCGAACTTCAAGAGTAGCCCGCAAAGCTTGAGCAAGGACGCCGGGTCGGCAGGCTCCGCGTGCAAGCGGCGAAAGGCAACGTCCACGGCGCGCTGGATGCGACCTGCCTCCTCATGCCCTTGGATCGCGACGTCCAGCGCGATGAGGAGCATGGACTTGAGGCGCGAACGATCCGCTTCGGCCCAAGGGAACCTGTAGCCGGCGAGGTAGTCGCCCTTGTAGAGTGCTGCCGCTTGTACCGCGAGCTCCAGCCGTTCGTCCGCGTCCTCTGCCGAAGCCAAGCGCTCCATGGTTGCCTCGAACTCGTGGACGTCCACGGTCACCGTGCCAGGCTTGAAGGCCAAGGCAAAGTGGGTGCTCGAAAAGACCCTCTCCTCCCCAGACTCCAAGAGCTTGCGCAGCGTCGAAACGGCTTGGCTCAGCCGGTTGCGGAGGGTCTGGCGGTCTCCTTCGCCCCAAAGTCTCGCGGTGACCTCGTCGCGCGGCACTCCGAGCGGTGCGGCCTGAGCGAGCAGCGCGAGGAGCCCCGCGGTCTGGCGTGTCGAGAACTTCGTGGTGCGCCTCGTGCCTCGCTCCGCGAGGATTCCGCCCAGGAGCTCGACACGCCACGGCTGTGGGTGCATAACTCCCTTGGACTTGATCTTCTTCGTGGAAGCTCCCTTCATAGGGCCGTTCGACACTATTATATTGAAGAGATTCTGATTTTTCTAGGAAAGTTCTGATCTTTGCGAGTGCGGGTATCTTCCACCCTAGTGATGAGACCCATCCCTCTCGTGCTCGCCCTCAGCTCACTACTCATCGTGGCCGGATGCGGCCCTTCGGGGTCGGGCGCACCCGGCGGCAAGGTGAAAGTCGAGGTTCAGGCCTTCCAAGGCGGCTACGGGATTGACTTCTTCCAACAGGCGGGCGAGGAGTACAGCAAGCTCAATCCGAACGTCCAGGTCACGGTTGCGGGCGACCCGCGCGTTTGGGAGGCCCTTCGCCCCCGCCTCGTCGCGGGCGATGTGCCTGACCTCATGTTCCCTGGGTGGGGAATGGATCATTGGGCCCTTGTGAACGACGGCGCCCTGCTCGAGTTGGACTCCGCCTTGGACGAGAAGGCGTACAAGAGCGACGAACCGTGGAGGAGCACGTTCCGGCCAGGGCTTCTCGAACTTTGCCAGAAGGACGGGAAGACGTACATGCTCCCGCTCTACGTCATGATCTACGGTTGGTGGTACGACCCCGGCGTCTTCGCAAAGAACGGATGGACACCGCCGCAGACTTGGGACGAGCTCCTCGCATTTGGGGAGAAGTGCAAGGCGAAGGGCGTGGCCCCCATCGCTTTCCAGGGCCAATACCCGTACTACATGATCGAGGGGATGCTGCTGCCGTGGGCCTGCTCGGTCGGGGGGATCGAAGCGGTGAACGCCGCCCAGAACCTTGAGCCTGGTGCTTGGTCCTCGCCTGCGATGTTGCGCGCCGCACAGATGATCGCCGAGCTCCGCGACAAGGGCTTCTTCCTCAAGGGCTCCGTCGCGATGAGCCACACCGAGGCGCAGACCCAGTTCTTGAACGGCAAGGCCGCCATGGTTCCGTGCGGCTCCTGGCTAGAATCCGAGATGAAGAGCACGATGCCTCCCGGAGCGCAGGTGGCGTTCATGCCGGTTCCGGACGTAGCCGGAGGCAAGGGCGACCCCACCGCCCTGCTCATCGGTATCGAGCCGTGGATGGTGCCGACTGCGGCCAAGCACCCCAAGCAAGCGATCGAGTTCTTCCGCTACCTCACGTCTCTCGACGAGGCGAAGAAGTTCGTACGGGAGAAAGGGACGCTCATGGCGATCGTCGGGAGCGACGACACCGACATGCCCCCCTCGCTCGAGGCGCCGGCTCGGGCCCTGGCAGGCAGCAAGACCGTGTGGTCCGTGCAGTATCGCACGTGGTATCCCGCGATGCAAGAGGAGATCGAGGGCGCGATCACGTCCCTCTTGAACGGGCAGCTCACTCCTGAGCAGTTCGTCGAGCGGTGCGAGGCCGCCGCCACCAAGACACGGAACGACAGCACGGTCACCAAGTACAAGGTCGCCTCGTAAGCCATGCGACGCAAGGGACAGGGCCCATTCGTGCTCGGGTTCTTAGCCCCTGCGGGCTTGCTTTACCTCGTCTTCGTGCTCTGGCCCTTGGTCCAGTCGCTCCATCTCTCCACGTTCCAATGGTCGGGGCTCTCCCCGGTCAAGAAGTTCGTCGGGGCCGACAACTTCCAGCGGCTGGCTGCCGATCCGGTGTTTTGGACCTCGGTTCGCAACACCTTGATCTTGATCGTCGTCTGTGGCGTCGCCCTCATCGCAGGGGGTGTGGGCCTCGGGCATGTCGTGAACGAGGAGACCCGTTGGGCCCGTGCGATTCGCTCGATCTATCTCTACCCACAGGCAGTCTCTCTCGTCGTCGTCGCCATCATCTGGTACTTCTTGCTCTCGCCCCAGATCGGTCTCGTGAACAACTTGCTTCGGGCGGTCGGACTGGGTTCGTGGGAGCGGGCATGGCTGGGCGAGCCCCAGACCGCGCTGGGCGGGGTCGCGGCTGCGTTCGTCTGGTATGCGCTCGGCTTCTATTCCCTGCTCTTCGCTTCTGGTCTCAAGTCGCTTCCCGCCGAGGTGAACGAGGCGGCGGAGCTCGACGGCTCTGTACGGCTCCACCGGTTCTGGCACGTCACTTGGCCGATGCTCTGGCCCATCAAGCGAGTGGCCGTGGTCTATACGGTCGTGAACGTGGTGAACACCTTCGCCTTGGTGATCGTGATGACGAGGGGCGGTGATCCGGACCGGGCCACCGAGACCATGCTCACCTATCTCTATGAGCAGGGGTTCGAGGTGAGCCGATTCGGCTACGCGACGAGCATCGCAGTCGCCAACTTCCTCGTGGTCATGGCGATCAGCCTTGCCGTCCTCTTCTGGTTCCGGCGCGATCCGACGGCGGCCCGCGCATGAGGACTTTCGGTCGGATCCTCGGAGCCCTCGCCGGTTTCCTGCTCTTCGTGGGCACGGCCGGGCCCATCGCCTGGGTCGTGGTCTCTTCGATCAAGCCCGGTTACATGATCCCGGCCTCCCCCTGGAGCCTGCCGACCCAACCCGCGTGGGGCAACTTTGCCAAGGCCTGGGGGACCACCGGGATCGGCTCGGGCTTCGTGAACAGCCTCGTTGCCTCCCTCGCGACCCTTGCGATCCTCCTGCCGATCGGAGCGATGGCGGCGTACGTTCTCTCGAAGTACCGGTTCCGGGGGCACGGTCTGGTCTTCGGCGGGTTCATGGGCGGCATGATGTTCCCGCACCTGCTCGTCATCGTGCCCCTGTTCATGCTCTTGCGCGACCTCAAGGGCGTGGACACCCTTTGGGGCCTGATCCTCGTCTACGTCGCCTATTCCCTTCCCTTCACGGTGTTCGTGCTGGGCGGCTTCTTCGATTCCGTTCCCGATGAGTTGATCGAAGCGTCCATGATGGACGGTTGCACCCACGCGAGCACGTTCTGGCGCGTGATGCTTCCGCTGGTCAAGCCCGGCCTGGCCGTGGTAGGGATCTTTGCCGGCATCGGACTGTGGAACGAGTATGCCTTGGCCAAGGTGCTCCTCACCTCGCAGGCGGGCTTCACGCTACCGGTCGGGCTTGCCAATCTCACGATGACCCAGCAGTACGAGGCCGACTGGGGCGCTCTCTTCGCCGCCTTGGTGATCGTGATGGCGCCCGTGATCCTGGTCTACGCTTTGTTCCGCGACCGGGTGCAGCAGGCCATGACTGCGGGCGCGCTCAAGGGCTGACTCAGTATCCTCCGCGTGACATGGTTGTAAAGTCGGTCAACTATTGGTCGTTCCCCGGTGGCCTCGAAGGCACACTCGACCCCATCGAGGCGATCCACCTTGGGATGGCGCTTGGATATGAGGGGGTGGAGCTCGCGGTCGGCCCTGCTGGCACCTCCCTCGGGGTGGACGCGGGCGACGAGCGGCTCGACGAGATCAAGACCACGGCGAGCACGCTCGGGATCAGTCTCGGCAGCTTGGCGAGCGGCCTCTATTGGGAGCGAAACCTCGCGAGCGCGGAACCGGAGCTCCGGGCCACCGCCGTCGCAGACCTCAAGTCCATGGTCAGGATCGCGTCCCGATTGGGGGCGAAGACGCTCCTTACGATCCCTGGGGCTGTGGACGTGTTCTTTCTCCCCGATCGCGCCCGCCAACCCTATGCAGAGGTTCTGCGCTATGCGCGGGAAGGCCTGGCCGAGGTGCTGCCCGTTGCTGCAGCCCATCAGGTGCGCCTCGGGATCGAGAACGTGTGGAACAAGTTCCTGCTCAGCCCTGCCGAGGTAGCCGACTTCGTAGACTCCTTCCAATCACCTTGGATCGGTGCCTATGTGGACGTCGGCAACATTCTTCCGTTCGGCTACCCGCAGGACTGGCTGCGGCACCTGGGGCCCAGGGTCGTGGGCGTACATTTCAAGGACTTTCGGCGTGCCGTCGGTACCGCAGACGGCTTTGTGGACCTGCTCGAAGGGGACGTGGACTGGCCCGAGGTGACGGCCGCCTTGGAGGAGATCGGATATCAAGGTCCGGCCGTTGCGGAGATGATTCCTGGCTACCGCCACCACCCGATGGTGAGGGTGGAGAACGCCTCCCGCGCGATGGACGCGATCCTGGGACGGGCCTAGCGCGGCTACACTAGGCGTAGTGGGCCCGTGCCTTCGCCATGCCCTGATCCTCCTGAGCGCAAGCACGCTCGTCCTAGGCCTCGCCTCCGAGCCTAGGCGCCGAACGGAGCCGACGAGGCAGGAGTCGGAGCGGCTCTTCGCCCAGCGGGCTGGAAAGGTGATCGCCGCCAAGTGTGCGACCTGCCACCAGGGCACGAACCCGCCGGGCAAGCTCGATTTGTCCGCGATGCGGGGCGCCAAGGCTCTCGCAACTGCCCCAGGTCTCGCGGAAAAGGCCCTGCTCTACGTGAGAACCAGGCACATGCCTCCCGCAGGCTCGGCACCGCTCACCCGAGAGGAGGTGGATTCGGTCGCCGCACTCTTCGAGGCAATCGCCTCGGAGGCCGCAGCCGACGCCGGGGCGGGGAGAGTGACCGTAAGGAGGCTCAACCGCCTCGAATACTCGAACAGCGTCCGCGACTTGCTCGGCGTAGAGGCCAAGCTTGCGCCAGACTTCCCCAACGATGACGTGGGATACGGTTTCGACACGATCGGCGACGTGCTCAGCACCTCCCCGCTCCTCTTCGAGAAGTACTTGGCGAGTGCAGAGAGCATCGCGGCGGAGGTCGTCCCGACGAAAGCGACACCGACCGTTCTCCGGCAGGGTTCGGACCTTTCGGGCCCCGAGAACTCCAGACCCACGGAGGACGGCGAGCTGAACCTCTTCGCGAACGGCACGGCAACCACGGCGTTTTTGACTTCTCCAGGCACTGGGAGGCTCCGGGTCGCACTCTGGGCCCAGCAAGCAGGCCCCGAGCCCGCAAAGGCCGCAATCCGCGTCGGCGGGCAGGGCTACGGGACCGTCGAGGTCAAGTCGAGCCGCTCGGCACCGCTCATCGTGGAGATCCCTCTTGACCTCAAGCAAGGTGAGACTCGCGTGGACGTATCCTTCGTGAACGACTATTACAATCCTTCGCACAGCGACCCGGCCCAGCGTGACCGCAACCTGGTCGTCTCGTGGGTGGAGCTGAGGCAAGAAACGGCGGCCGTGCAGGGATCCGCGGCTCGGGACCGGCTGTTCTCGGGCCTGAGTGCGACGAGCGACCCAGAGGAGCGGGCGCGGCTCGCCCTCGCCCGACTTGCCGAGCGAGCGTTCCGGCGCCCGCTGGAAGAACCGCAACGCAAGGCTGTTCGCGGGGTGTTCGACCGTGCCCGCAAGGACGGCGTGGATTGGGAGGGCGCGGTTCAGGCCGGCATCGTTTACACCTTGTCCTCACCAAGCTTCCTGTTCCGCCCCGAGTTCGGCACCGGCAAGCCGGATGCGCAGGGCGACCTCGCGCTCGATCCCTACGAGCTTGCGACCCGGCTCTCCTACTTCTTGTGGGCGAGCCTTCCGGACCAAGCCTTGCTGGATTCGGCAAAGAGCGGGACGCTGACGAGGCCCGAGGAACTGGGCAAGCAGGTGGAACGGATGCTGAGGGACCCGAGGTCCCGAGGCCTGGCCGAGGGCTTCGCCACCCAATGGCTTTTGCTGCGCAAGCTCGCGATCACTCAGCCGGACAAGAAGACGTTCCCAAGTTTCTCTCCCGAACTACGGGACGCGATGATCGAAGAGACCCTTCGCCTCTTCGCGCGGATCGTGCGGGAGAACCTGCCCGTCACCGAGTTCGTGGCATCGGCCACCACGGAGCTCGATGGTGCGCTTGCGCGCCACTATGGGATCGAGCCCAAGTCCGACGCTTGGCAGCGCTACGAGCTCCCGCCGGAGCGCAGGCTCGGCGTTCTGGGGCATGCATCGGTTCTAACGGTCACAAGCAACCCCAACCGAACCTCGCCGGTGAAGCGGGGCAAGTTCGTCCTCGAGCAGGTCTTGGGGACGCCCTTGCCCCCACCCCCGCCCAACGTAGGCGTCATTGCGGACGACAGCGACTCGGTTCGTGCCTTCACGATCCGTGAGAGGATGTCGCGACACCTTCGAGATCCCGCATGCGCGGGATGCCACCGCGCCATGGATCCCATCGGGTTCTCCTTGGAATCGTTCGACGCGATCGGTCGAGCACGGAAGTTAGACGAGGGCGGTTTCCCCGTCGAGCGAGGGGGCGACCTCCCCGACGGGACCAAAATCGAGGGCCCAATCGGGCTCAAGCGGGCGATCCTCGCCCGCGAAGGGGAATTCGTGCGGCACCTCGGGGCCCAGCTCTTCACCTATGCCCTGGGAAGGGGTCCCCGACCCGAGGACAGGGTCCACCTGAACGCGATCCGCGACCGGTGCCTCGAGAACAAGCTTCGCATGGGCGAGCTGATTCGAGGGGTCGTACTGAGCAAGCCGTTCCGCTACCGCACTTCACGCTAGTGTTTCGTTTTCACCGGTTATCCACCATAATCAGGGAATGGCGATCTCTCGCCGGCACGTGCTCCGCGGCCTCGGTGCGGGAATAGCCCTCCCGTACCTGGAGGCGATGTCGCCGACCAGCGCGCTCGCCCAAACCCCTGCCGCCGCCCCGACTCGAATGGGCTTCGTTTTCGTTCCCAACGGGATGGACATGGCGAGTTGGCGCCCTGCGGGGGCGGGGAAGCTCGCCTCGCTCCCCGAGATCCTCCGACCCTTGGCTGGGCTGGAGAGCCAGATCAATGTCGTCTCCGGACTTGCCCAAGGCAACGCCGCCGCGCTGGGGGACGGGCCCGGCGACCACGCCCGCTCGACTGCAACTTGGCTCACCGGTGTTCACATCAAGAAGACCGCCGGGGAGGACATTCACGCAGGGGTCTCGGTGGACCAGGTCGCAGCCCAGGCCGTAGGGGGCAAGACGCGGCTCCCCAGCCTCGAAATCGGTTGCGAGCGAGGGGCAATCGCCGGGGATTGCGACAGCGGATACTCCTGCGCCTACTCCGGCAATGTGAGTTGGAGCAGCCCTGGCACCCCGGTCGCCAAAGAGGTGAACCCGCGCGCCGTCTTCGAGCGGCTCTTCGGCGAGGTCGGGCTCGACCCGGATACCCGCAAGCAACGGTTGCTCTCGCGACGGAGCGTCGTGGACGCGGTCCTCGAGGACGCCCGCTCGCTCCTGCGGACCCTAGGTGCCAGGGATCAGGAAAAACTGGACGAGTACCTCGAAGCCGTGCGATCCGTGGAGCGAAGGCTCGCGGCGCAACCATTGGGAACGACGCCGGACGGGGTCCCCTTGCCGCCGGGGGTGCCTCGCGATCGCGGCGAGCACATCCGCCTGCTAGGCGACATGATGGTGCTCGCGTTTCAGAGCGACTCGACCCGAATCGCGACGTTCATGTTCGCCAATGACGGAAGCAACCGGGCGTATCCGGAGATCGGGATCGGGGACGGCCATCACGACGTGAGCCACCACGGCAAGGACCCGGACAAGGTGGAGAAGAAGCGTCGGATTGACTCGTTCCATGTCGAGCAACTCGCCTACATCCTCAAGAAAATGGAGGCGATCCCAGAACCGGGAGGGGGGAGCCTGCTCGGGAACTCAATGATCGTTTATGGCGCGGGGATCAGCGATGGGGATCGGCACAACCACGACGACCTGCCCATCTTGGTCGCGGGCCGAGCGGGCGGCAGGCTCGACTCCGGGCTCCATCGGGTCTATGCACCGAACACCCCGCTCACGAACCTTTTCGTCTCGATGCTCGACCGGATGGGCGTGGCCTGCGAGTCCCTCGGCGACAGCACAGGCCCCTTGAAGGAACTGTTCTAGTCGCCTCCGACGTTGCGCAAGAACCGCCTTGCGAGTTGGCCCAGCCGGCCCTCGACGCTGATACCAGCCACAAGGAGCATCATCTCATCGGTGGTCGCCTCGCCCCAGGTCACATCCTTCGGCGGGTTGTTCGGGTTGAACGGGTTGTCGGCAGAGTTGTCGTAGACCGCCTCGACCCGGAGCTTGGACCCCTTCGGGAGCAACTTCGGCTCCTTGAGATAATAGGCGAGCTGCCAGTTCCAGTCCCACTTCGGAATGAAGATCAGGGGCTCTTCCGTCCCGTCCGGTCGCACCCAAGTGGCGCGCATCTCTTGGCCCAAGGTGTGCATATGAGGCATCAGCCAATAGAGGGTGACGTCCACGGGGATCGGTAGGGTCTGCGTAAACTTCTTTGCCGGGTCTCCCGCCGGGATCCGGATGAACAGGTTCGCGATCCAGGCGATCTGAACCTCGTTCTTCACCTTCTGCTTGTTGTAGTAAAGCGCGATCTCGGTTTGGTCGGTCTCCTCGACTCCGCTCTTGTGATAGTGGACCTGAAGGACGATGTCCGTGCCGGGATCTAGGCGGATCCCAGTGTCGGGCGCGGTGAGGGTCGGCTTCAAGCCTGGCGCCCATCCGCCGAGCGAACCGGTCGGCACAAACCCCAATCCGCCATAGGTCAAGTACGCCCCCCGAGGATCCGCCTCCGCCTTCCTTCGTGCCTGGCCGGAGTTATCCAGGAAGGCGATGACGTGATGGACGACCTTGCGGTTCCCCGGCCTCACATCCATGGCTTGGATAAAGACGGGCTCCTTGTTGTCCGCCTTGATCACGAAGTTCCAGTACTCGTCCGGGCCGTCGGCACCGAGCTTGAACGCGGCTGCCGTCTTCAGAACCCGATCGGGCTCGCCCAGCGGCCAGCCCTCGGGAAAGCTGGGCGGGGCAGGCGCCTTCCCCAACTCGCCCGAGGGAGCTCCCGCCTCGGCCCACCTCTGCAGGGTCTCCTTCTCGGCATCGTCAAGCCGGTTCTCGTGCTGAAACTCGCCGATGCCCGGTGCCGCCTTCCACGGCGGCATCGTGCCGTTCTTGGTGACGAGGGCGATCATCTTCGACCAGTTCTTGACCTCTTCGAACTTCTCCATCGAGAACGGCGCGACTTGCCCTGGCCTGTGGCATTCGAGGCAGTGCTCGTTGAGGATCGGGGCCACGTGCTCGGCGAAGGTGACGGCGGAGACCGCTGGGATCGGGGCGGGTTGCAAGAGGCAACCTACCGCTTCCGCCTGCTTCACCTTCGGCACGGTGCCTTGGAGGCCTGCGTCCACTGCGTCCGTGACATAGCTTCTGCGCACCAGATCCCGCTGCTTGTTGTCGTCGAAGGGGCCGCGATAGAGCAATCCGCCTTGCTTGTCCCTCACGATGACGGTCGGCACGACCTTGACTTGGTCGTTCCTCGCCGCTTCTCCCCCGAGGTCGAGTTCACAGGCGAACGGGTACCTGCGCTCTTGGACATAGTCGTGGAGCTTCGTCCCGTCGTCGCTACCCTGGGGGAACAGGGCGCGGATCTCCACGGGCCGTCCGCGATACCGCTCTGCAAGCTCCTTGAGCCGGGGCGTGTAGGCTGCGCTCACGGGGCACTCGGTCCCCAGATAGAGGGTCACCGTGACCGGGCTCTCGGGCTGAGGCGGCCTGAGCGCGGCCATGCTGGCAAAGATCAGGGCGGTGCCGACCGCGGCGATGGGAAGGTGCAGACGCATGGAAAGTTCCCCTAACGTACTTCATACGACCCGGCATGTGCCAAGGTTTCCTTATGGATCGGAAGCGGGTCTTGGTCACTGGAGCTTCGCGCGGGATTGGGCGCGCGACCGCGCTTCGGCTCGCAGGCGAAGGATGGGACGTCGCGGTGCACTTTGGGGCGCGGAGGGAGGAGGCAGAAGCGGTGGCGGCGGAACTGGGCCAGGCGTGTAGCGGCGTCTATCACGCTTGGTTCCAGAAGCCCGACGCGGGAAAGATGCTCATGGAACGCGTGGTCAAGGACGGTCGCCTAGACGCCTTGGTGAACAACGCAGGGGTCTACGGGCTGTTGGACTTCGTCGGTGCCACCGACTCGGAATGGGAGGCGACGATGCGCCAGACGTTCGAGGTGGACTACTTCACCCCGGCCCGTCTCGTTCGCGAAGCCTGTCGGACGTTTGTGGCGCAGGGGCACGGTAAGGTCGTGAACGTCGCAAGCCGGGTCGGGCATCGGGGCGAGCCGCGAGCCGCCGCATACTCCGGGGCCAAGGCGGCCCTGATCAACCTGACGCGGGCGCTTGCCGTCGAGCATGCGAAGCTCGGAGTGCAGCACTTCGCGATCGCGCCGGGCTGGGTGGAGACCGCCATGACTCGCGAAGGGATGGAGGAACGGTTGCCCGAGATTCTTCGGGACATCCCGCTCGGTCGGGTCGCAAAGCCCGAGGACTGCGCTGCCACCATCGCCTTCCTGCTCAGCGACGAAGCCTCCTACCTCTCGGGCGTCGTGATTGACATCAACGGGGCGAGCTACCTCCGATGACTGCCACTCTCGCCGCCCTTGCACTGCTCGTTCCGGGGGTGACACGGCTCGAATTGGACAATGGGGTTGTCGTCGCCATCGAGCCGATGCCGGTGGAAGGTCGCGTTGCCGTCGTCATGGCGGCCAGCGGGGTTGGTGAGACCCCGGCCCGCTCAGGGTGTCGCCACCTGCTCGAGCACTTGGTCGCACTCGGGCCCAAGCGGGACTTCGATTCTCGTGTCGAGCGCATGGGCGGGTACCTCCGGGCCGAGACGACGCGAGAGGCCGTCGAGATCGGGATGGACGGCCCACCCCTCGCGCTTGAGACTTTCCTCCAGGTCGCCAAGGAGGCAGCGGGACCGTTCGAGTTCACAGCGGAACAGATTGCGAACGAGGCAAAGGTGATCGGCGAGGAAGCGGCGATCCGCCCTCCCTACACGGTTCACGCTGCCGCGGCTTGGGCGCTTGCCTTCGGCGAGGGCGCCCCGGACCCGATGGGCGACGCCTCGACCTTGGCCGCAGTCCCCCCCCCTGTCTTGAGCTCTCTCCAAGCGGAGGTCTTCGATCCGCGCTCGATCGTGGTCGCGATCACCGGCGACGTCACGATCGAAGAGGCCACAAACCTCGCCTATTCGACCCTTGGGACCCTTCCTGCACGGCGGGGCGCCCCCCCCTCCAAGTTCGCTCCGGGGCCTAGAAGCGAAGTGCTCACCGCCGAGGTCTCGGCGAGAGGAAGCACCCGCGCCGTAGTTGTCTCCAGCCTGGAGAACCAAGCGACTCTGGCCAAGCTCGCGGCTGGATTCGCGCTCCAAAGGGCCGGGGAGCAACGTGTCCTGCTCTTCACCGAGTCCTTTCAACAGGCGGTGGTCTCGCTCTGGTCGGCAGGGTCGGATTGGAGCGGCCTCGATACAAACGCAGGGACCGCGGTGGCGCCCTTTGCGGAGGCTGGGATACGAGACCTGGCACGTGCGCTGGCCCCGGACTCGCCTTTTGCCAGGGCAAGGCTCGAGGCCCGCCTCGGCGCTCCCACCGGAGTGCGGGCGACGGGGTACCTCTCGTCCGTAGCTGCGAAGCTCAGCCCGAGCGAAGTCGTGGAAGCCGCGGCTTGGTTCGCGGAGCCCGTGGCGCTCCAAGTGAGGGGGCGATGACCTCCGCCCTACTCATGCTGCTCGGAGCTCCCCCGGTGCCGCTCGTGACCGAGATCGCCGTGCCCGACGCCGACCAGATCGTGGTCTGCTCGGTGTCCCGCGTAGCCGAGCCAATGACGGCGAAGCAGGACGCCGCCCTGCTGGCTCTCGCCATCGCCCTGCGCGACGGGAGCACCGAGCTATCCAGGGACAAAGTGCTTGGCCTCGCGTCGCAAGTGGGCAGGGGCTTGGAGACCGAGGCTCGGCCCGGCATGCTCGTGATCCGGTTCAGCGTGCCGCGGGGGCAGCTCGCCATCGCGGGCCTCCTGACCGAAGGGCTGGTCGAGCGAGCGGCCCTCACCGATTCCGCGATCCTCCGTGCGCTCGGGCGCCTCGTCGCCGAGCCGCCCACCGCCCTGCAACAGGCCCTGGGTGCGAGACCCTACGACTTCCGCAAGGTTCGGCCCCAGGACGTTCGCGACGTCTACGATCTCGTCCGCTCGGGGGAGCGGACGCGGATCTGCATCGGGGGCGCGTTCGAGCCGGGCGAAGGCCTCGCCGAGGTCGTTCCCCGCCTGCACGAAGGGCCCCTCCGGCAGCGGCCCAAGGAGGGCCTTCCCTGGGAGCCCACCCATGGCGCGACCGGCGGGATCGAGGTTGCTCGGATTCAGCTGGGGACATGGCCTAGGCTCGAGCCGCGCAAGTTCTTAGCCCTCGTCGCCCTCGGCACGGGCAAGGGCTCAGCCCTCTTCCGAGCCTGGCGGCTCCAAGAGCCAGAGTCGTACTGGCAACAGGCCGTGGTCCTGCCGACGGGTGGCGGGTACTCGTTTGAACTTGTCGCGGCCCATAAGGCGGTACCCGGCGAGGACGACTGGCCCGCGAGAATGCGTTCTGCCCTGCTGGACGACGTCAAGGCCTGGACCCAGGCGGACCATGACCGGGCGCTGGCCGTCGCCCGAGAGTGCCTCCTTGGGAAGTTCCCCAACACTCCTCTCCTGGGACCTGGCGGCGTACCTTTGGGACAAGACCTCGCGGACCGGTGCTTCGTGAAGGCATACGACTCGGAGTGGAACCCGGTGAACGTGATCGAGGCGATGACGAACCTTGACCTGCAAGACCTGAAGGCGGAGGCGCTGCGAGCCCTCGGTGGCTAGTTGCGGAGTGGCTTGCCCGTCTCAATCATGTGTCGCACTCTGGCGACCGTAAGACCTTGAGCGAGCAAATGCCGGAATGCCAGTCGCTCACGGGCGAGCGCGTCCTCAAAGCTCGTAGCCTTTCCAAGGATCGCCTTGGTCTGCTCGCAGACACTGAGATCGTGGTCGGTCAAGTCTCCCTTCTTGCGCAGGTCGTTGAGGGCTTGTTCAATCATCCCGATCACGGGCCCGGCGACCGATTCCCACTCGGGCAACGGCCTCGGTTCTACGGTGAGCGCCGCTTGTCTTGCGTCCTCGAGGAGCCGGTCTGGATGGTACGAGACGAGGTCGGTCTCCCTCAGGTAGCCGAGCTTGCGGGCCTCCACTGCGTTCGCGGAGAACGTGCCCTGGGCCAAGAGCAACGCTACCTCCACAAGATCCTTCGCGCTCCCTTGGTGCCGGAGACGGAGTAACGAGGTACCCCCCCCTCCTGGGATCAGGCCCACCTTTACCTCGGGGAGTGCGATCTGTGCCTCAGCCGAAGCCACCATCACTGCGCATGAGGTAGCCATTTCAAATCCCCCGCCTAGACAATATCCAGTCACGGCGGAAACACTCGGCCATTCCGCAAGAAGCAGTCCAAGACCCTGTAAATCTATCAACCCTTGTTCGAGGGCGTCCCAGTCGGAACGCTCGGAGCACTCCAGGAGGAACTTAAGGTCAAAGCCGGCTGAGAACGCTCGATCCTCGGACGCGAGCACGATCGGGCCTGGCTTGCTCTCTTGGAGCCACGTCGTGAGGGAACGGATCAGCGGGAGCGAGAAGACGCCAAGCTTTGTCGTGGTCGAGAGGAGCCGAACCCCCCCTTCCATAGATCGGACGCGGAATCCCTCGTGCTCCTCGACCACCTTGAAGTCCCCCACCGAGCGATATTCGGCGGGCTTACTGGCCTTGTGGACCTTCCCGTCCCAGCCTGCAACTCCCTTCACCGAATAGTAGCGGCTCTCACCGGCCCCGAGCATGTCGCGCAGGCGGAACGGCCCTACTTCCCATCCAAAGCCCCACATCATCACGTGATCAAAGTCCTCGGGGCTGTGGCTTATCTCTTTGCCCAGATAGGTAGCATAGTCCAAAGCGGGTATCAAGTAGCGTCGAAGGAACTCGCCAGCATCGTCTTGCAGCGCAAGGGCTGCCTTGACCCTCTCTTCTAGAGGCAGCTTCGCAATCGCAGCGAGCGAAGGAAAATCAGGCTTCCTTGTCATTCTGTAGCCATGATTCATGAGGTCGAACGCAAAAAAGTCCTTGTTCTCCTTTCTATAGTAACCTTGTCCTGTTTTGTTGCCGATCCAACCTTTCTCTAAGAGATAGTCAAGGCTCGAAGGGGGTTCAAGGGTCTCCATGTGCGGGTCGTGAGTACACCGCGATACGAGGTTCTGGGCGATGTCCTGCATGATGTCGAGGCCGACAAGATCGTTGAGCCTGAAGCTGCCTGAGCGGGGCCTACCCAGAAGGGGCCCGGTCAACTCGTCCACGTCCTCGATCGAGAGCGCGAGCCGCTCTGCGACATGGATCGCGTGGTACATGCACCACATCCCGTACCGATTCGCGATGAACCCGGGGGTGTCCTTCGCGACAACGACGCGCCTCGCCACTTCCCGCTCCAGAAACCGCGTCGTTGCGGTCACGATCTCAGGGTCGGTCTCCGAGGTGGGGATGAGCTCGAGCAGCTTGAGGTGCCGCGGAGGATTGAAGAAGTGTGTCCCTAGAAAACGCCGTTTGAAGTCGTCTCCGAGGCCCTCGGCGAGCATTCCGATCTCGAGACCGCTCGTGTTTGTGGAGACGAACGCCCCGGCGGGCAGGCATGGCTCCAGTCGGGCCAGGAGCTCCCGCTTTGCGTCCGGCTTCTCGATGATCGCTTCGCAGACCCAGTCAGAACCCTCGACGTGACGCTCGAGGTCGCCAATCCCGCCCAACGTGACGGTATCGGCGGTCTCTGGCACATAGAAGTGCGGGGGGCGAGCCCGCTTCGCTCTTTCGAACGCCTCCGCGGCCGAGCTCGGGTCCAGATCCAGTAGGGTGACAGTGAACCCAAGGTTGGCGAGGTGGGCCGCGATCCCGCTACCCATCGTGCCCGCCCCGAGGACACAAACCTTTCTCCGCTCTCCGAGCTGCTGCACCATCCTTGGGTTCGAAGATTACCCTTGGGTGCGTGTCCGCAGGTACAATCGGCGGTTCCATGCGAACTGACGGCCGAGAGCCCGACCAGCTACGACCGCTCAACATGGAGCGGGGCGCGATGAAGTTCGCCGAAGGATCGTGCCTGATCCAGCTCGGCGATACCCACGTGCTTGTCACTGCCACGGTCGAGGATCGCGTGGCCCCTTGGCTCAAGGGGTCGGGGGGCGGCTGGGTCACGGCCGAGTACTCGATGCTGCCGAGATCGGGGCGGCAACGAAATCAGCGTGACGGCACCCGCGGCCCGAATGGCCGTTCGCAAGAAATTCAGAGGCTCATTGGACGTTCGCTCCGTTCCTCCGTGGATCTAGAGGCGTTGGGGGAGCGGACGATCACCTTGGACTGCGACGCCCTGTTGGCGGACGGTGGCACCCGGTGCGCCTCCATCACCGCCGCCTATGTCGCCCTCCACGACGCTTTGACCTGGATGAACGGCAAACGGATGCTGAAGAAATGGCCCTTGCGCGAGGCTGTGGCCGCGGTGAGCGTGGGGATCGTGGGGGGTCGAACCGTTCTCGACCTGAACTACGAAGAGGACTCCCGCGCCCACACCGACATGAACGTGGTCATGACAGACTCCGGACGGTTCGTCGAGATTCAAGGGACCGCCGAGCACGAGCCGTTCTCCGCCGAGGAACTGGGCCAGATGCTCTCGCTGGGCAAGAAGGGGGTCAGCGAGCTCCTCGCAGCCCAACGGAAAGTTCTAGGAATCCAATGAGGCTGGTCGTGGCCACACACAATCCGGCCAAAGCGCGGGAGATGGCCGAGGTGCTGCGCGGCCGTGCACCCAGATTGGAGGTGGTGACGCTCGCCGAATACCCTGGAGCGCCAGAGCCGGAAGAGTTCGGGACGACCTACGAGGAGAACGCCGAGATCAAGGTGCGCTCGGCTCTCGCCCACACGGGAGAGGTTTGTGTGGCAGACGACGCGGGGCTCGAGATTGATGCTCTGCCGGGCGAGCTCGGCCCACTCAGCAAGCGTTTCGCTGGGGAGGAGACTTCCTTCACCGAGAAGGCGGCGATGATCCTGGATCGGATGCGCGGGCTGCCGCCTGCCGAGCGGAGGGCGAGGTTTGTTTGCTGCGTCGCGCTCCAAGCGCCCGGCGAGGAGCCACGAGCCTTTCGCGCGACGTGCGAGGGCTCGATTGCGCAGGAGCCTCGCGGAACCGGGGGATTTGGCTACGACCCGATCTTCTGGCTCCCTTCCCTCGGGTGTACCATGGCAGAACTCACCCCGGCCCAGAAGCACGAGGTCTCCCATCGAGGCAAAGTACTGCGCGAGCTTGCCGTGTGGCTCGAGCGCGCTCGGTCCAACGCCTAGATCCCCACGCCCCTGTATCAACTGTGGGGCGTGATGGCTCCCTAACCGATATCCGACGGCCGCACTCGCGGCGCTCGGGGGAAAGAAACCATGCAACGCTTGTCAACACTTCTCAGTCTCTCCGCACTCGCTGTGTGCTCAGCCTCTGCCATCACTCTGAACGGGCCCACCAACCTCGCGGTCGGTCCGAACCCGGATGGGATCGCAATCGGCAAGTTCAACAACGACGCCTTCATGGACATCGCGGTCTCGGTGGACGGGCCCGACCGAGTCCAGATCTACTTCGGCTCCCTAGCAGGCACCTTCACCCTGGGCCACCAGGTCTTCTTGGGCGCAGGGGTCGGCGCGGGCGACCTGCGCGCCATGGACGCTGACGGCGACGCGGACACCGACCTGATCGTCGCCCAGCACAATGCGGGCTCGGCCCGAGTGCTCATCAATCCCGGGAGCGGGCTCTTCACCGTGGGAAGCTCGGTCGCGACCGGCTCGGACCCGCGGGGGCTCTCGACCGGCGACATCAACGGCGACAATCAGCTCGATGCCGCCGTGGCCAACCGAGACGGCAACAGCGTCACGCAGATCAAAAACTCCGGGGCGGGCAACTTTGCCTCGACGACCTTCGGCGTGGGCGTGGAGCCACAGGCGGTCGCGTTGGGCGACATCAATGGCGACGGGCGGGCCGATGGCGTCGTCTCCAACCACCGGGACCGCACGATCCAGGTCATGCTCTCCAGTGGTGGCAACCTCGCCGCGGGCGCGACCTATAGCGTCGGAGGCGCGGTCCGGCCGAACGGCGTCGCGATCGCGGACATTGACGGCGACCTCGACCAGGACGTTCTCGTCGCGGTCGGCGACCCCGAGTTCCTCTCGGTGTTCCGGAACAACGGTGCGGGCGTCTTGAGCGGCCCCACGAACTATGCGACCCTCGGACTCAACGGCGACTCCGTCGCGACAGGCGACCTGGACGGCGACGGCGACACCGACGTCGCGCTCACCAACCAGGACAGCAACCAGCTCAGCGTCTTCGAGAACCTCGGAACGGGCACCTTCGCCGCGGCACAGACCCATGCGACCGGCACGAGGCCGGGCGCGGTCCGCGTGAGTGACATCAATGGCGACGGTGCTCTCGATCTCGCGGTTTCCAACCGAGACTCCAGCAACGTCAGCCTCTACTTCGGTGTGCCCAGCGGCCCGATCATCGTCACGCCCTCCGCCTTCTCGTTCCTTCGGGGCGCACAGGCGGGTGGCAACCTTGCCTCTCTCCAGGCCAGCGACGACGACCGCCTCGGCGGCAAGCAGTTCGTCATCCTCAATTCCACCGAGGCCCCCGTCCAGGTCCAGTTCGACGGCACCGTCGCGCTCGGCACGGTCTCCCGGCTCACCCTCAAGTACGAAGGCTCGACCAGCGTGGCGAACATGAGCCAGACGCTCTCGCTCTTCGACTTCTCGACCGGCGCCTACGAGGTCGTGGACACTCGCGCCGCCTCCCTCGGCGACTCGACCGTCACCGTCATCGTCACCACGAACCCAGGTCGGTTCGTCAGCTCCACGGGGGCCCTGCGCGCGCTCGTTGGATACAAGCCCACCGGCCCGGTCCTCTTCAGCGGCTGGCAGACTCGCACGGACTACGTCCAGTGGGAGATCCAGCGGTAGTCGTCGCCTCCTAGCACCTCTCCGGTTGCCCCTCCCTTCGCGGGGAGGGGCCTTTTTTTCTCAGCGGAAGTTCGTGCAGCTCACGCTGTAGGGCAGGTCGAGCGACTTCACGAACTGGATCGTCTTCTGCAGATCGTCCTTGCTCTTGCCACTCACCCGCAGCTGTTCGCCTTGCACCTGCGCGTGGACCTTGAGGCCCTTGTCCTTGATCTGCTTGGCGAGCGACTTGGCGTGGTCCTGTGCGATCCCCTGCTTGAAGGTCACCGACTGGTGCACCGAGACCCCCGCGCCGGGCTCGATCTTCCCGTATTCCACCATCTTCGGGTCAATCTCCCGCTTCACCAGCTTGCTGAAGACGATGTCGCGAACCTGCCCCAGCCGGAACTCGTCCTCCGCCGTCAGCTTCATCGCCTTGCCGTCGAACTCGATCTTCGCGTTGCTCCCGCGGAAGTCGTAGCGGTGCTCCAGCTCCTTGGCCGCCTGGTTGTGCGCGTTCTTCACCTCGTTCAAGTCCACCTCGGAGACGATGTCGAAGCTAAACTCTTGCGTCGCCATGCCGCAAGGCTACCAAAGCGACCGCCCCAGTGCGGGACAGGGCGAGAAGTTGGGCTCGGCCGCCCGGACTGAGTGCTCGTGGAGGCTCGTTCGTCGCTCATTGAGCGTCAACAGGGCGACTCGGGCCTCCCTGAGCGGTCCAGGGGGTTCCCTAGACGGTCCAGAAAGCTCCCTGAGCACCCTCGATGCCTCTCCGGGCACGGCTACGGGCGGGACGAGCGACGCGAGGGGCTCGCCTGGCGCACGCGGGCGCTCCCCCGCCGGGCAGGGGGGCCACGCCCTTCCCGCGCAGGGTCAGACGGTGGCGCGGGTCTTGGCGATGACGCTCTCGAGGAACGCCTTGTTGGTCGGCATCCGCTTGAGGAGCTTGATGAGCTGGCCGGGGTCAGTAGGAAGTGGGGCGGCGCAGCCCTTTCGAGCCTCGCCGCCTCTGGTTCATTTGCGCTTCCAGAGCCAGACTGCGGCAACGAGGCCGACGAGACCGGCGAACGAAGCGCCGAGCGGCGCGAGCCCGACGGGCGCGGGCTCCGAGGCGATGGCCGAGTGTTCCGGCAGCTTCCCGTCGAACACGTAGTTGACCGGCGCCTTCGCCCCGAGGCGAAGGTCCACGACCTTCGAGCCGGGCTTGACACCCCGCAGGAGCGCCACCGAGGCGTCGGGCGACTCGCTCTCGATCGCGAGCGTGATGTGCTGCGTCGCTTTGCCCCCTGCGAAGAAGTCGAAGTCAACCTGGGCGGGGGACTGTTGGACCGTCGCCTTGGCGGCCCGGACGTACGGGTCCACCCCCGGCTTGACGAACTGTGCCGGAGTGACGTAGCCCTGGTCGACCGCGACCACCCTCGCCCTCGCCGAGTCTGCGTAGGTGACGGTGAGGCGGTGGATCATCTCGTCTTTCACGGCCTCGAAGACGACGACTTCGCCGTCCGGCCCCTGGGTCGCGGAGACCTCTTGTAGCCAAGACTGGACGGTGCCGCAGAGCGCGGCCTGCCAGAGCGCGTTGCCGGTGAAGGTGCGCTTGTCGCCGGCCTCGACGACGGTGCCCGAGGGCCCTACATGGACGGTCGTGGTGCCGTCGTACGACTCGATGTGCTGCGACTGGTCGCTGCCGAGGCTGGTCGAGCTGACGGGATACGTGACCCAGGTGTTCACGCCGTCTCGGACGTACTCGAATGGCCCGGTGCTCCCCAGTCCGGCGGCGAGCCGCTCGGCACTGTGACGGATCATTTCGTCGGAGGCTTGGATCTGGTTCTCGGTCATTCCTCCGCGTCGAAGCTCGAAGACCCTTCGGTCGTACTCTTGTTGGACCGTCTTTCCGCTCGGCGGGAGCGTGGTGGTCATGGTGCCTTTCACGGTCTGGGCCCAGCCGCAGGCGGTGAGGGCCAGAGTGAACGGTACGAGGGATCGCCAAGCCGCTCGACGGTGAGTCGGCTCCGGCATGGCGTCCAAATAGGGACGATCGGTTTGCGTTCTGCTCATTTTCATGTTCCCAAGAGTTGGTTCTCTCAGTGTGTCGGTGCTTTGGTCAATGGTTGCAAATCGAGGATTCGATTTCAACAGCGATAGCGAGTCGGCGGCGGTTTCTGAGAACAGATCCGCGCGACATTGGGAATCGTAAGTTAGCACGAGTATCCGGCATAGTTGTACTCCTCGGTTGGGGGCCCGCTCAGCTCTGGGCAAGCACACGTGCCTACGATCGTTGTGACACACGGAATCACCCAACGTTGGCCCGTAAGTGTTCCGAACGCTAGGCTACAGCCGAAACCTATTCCGGCACAAGTGTAGTCCGTCACGACGTGGCGTACACATTCTGGATTGGGGCTCGGACACCCGGATTCGCTCTGAAGACATGCGATGCCAATGAACTCACGCTGAGAACTGTAGCATCGTAAGAAGTTGGCGTTCGCCACGCTCGTTAACATCGCTACTGCAAGGACAAGCTGCACCTTTCGATCCTTAAGCAGGTGCAGCACTACTTTCCTCCTCCGTAGCGGGCGCTCACGTAGTCGCCTTCCGCGACGTGATAGGCAAGGAGTTGATCCCGGTTTCCAGTATCGGAAGCAATCCGGACTGCCACGCGCAGGACACCTCCCTCCACTCTCGCGTGCTGCCAATCCACCTCGCCTCGCAAGACCCTCGTGCTGAAGGGCGGGATTGATTCAAAGGCGATTCCTTCGATGGAGCAACAGTCGGACGCGATGGCCACCCGGAGATTGGAAAGCGTCGGATTCGCTACTCGTACGAAGTACACACTCGTGGATTTGGAGTTCAGTTTCACCAGGTGCTCGCCTTCGGGCCAAGCACTAGGTTGTACAAGTCGTTGAATTGGCGCAAACGGCGACACGAGCACAAGCGTACTGGCCAGCGCGGCGACCGAAGCCACGATTCGTCGAACGTTCCTATGGTAGCGATTTGTCTGTCTGTCTGTCTGTCTGTCTGTCTGTCTGTCTGTCTGTGTTCATGCTTACGATACCTCCGCGATGTACGCCGAGCCTAAAGCCCAAGACACAAGCCAATCATAACATATTTTCGGAGATTTCCCGAAAGAATCTTCCCACAGATGACGACGGTGGACAAGAACCGTTTGGTCCGCAAACGTATCCGTGCGGTTGCTGCGAGCTCGTCAGGGCGTTAGACCGTGGCGCGGGTCTTGGCGATGACGCTCTCGAGGAACGCCTTGTTGGTCGGCATCCGCTTGAGGAGCTTGATGAGCTGGTCGGTCGCCTCGACGGTGTCCTTGCTGTTGGCGAGGATGCGGTGGAGGTGGTAGACGGCTTCGAGCTGGCCCTTCTCGAGGAGCTGTTCCTCGTGTCGGGTGGAACTGCTGCGGACGTTGATGGCGGGCCAGATGCGGCGCTCGGCGAGGTCGCGGTCGAGCACGAGCTCGCTGTTGCCGGTCCCTTTGAGTTCCTCGAAGATGTTGTCGTCCATCTTGGAGCCGGTCTCGATGAGGACGGTGGCGATGATGGTGAGCGAGCCTCCCTCCTCGATGTTTCGCGCGGCGCCGAAGAACCTGCGCGGGCGATAGAGTGCGGCGGGGTCGAGGCCTCCGGAGAGGGTGCGCCCGCTGGGGTTGATGGTGAGGTTGCTGGCGCGGGAGAGCCTGGTGATGGAGTCGAGGAGGATGACGACGTCTCGGCCGTCCTCGACGAGGCGCTTGGCCTGTTCGAGGCAGAGGTCGGTGACCCGCATGTGGTTCTCTGCGGGCTCGTCGAAGGTGGAGCTGATGACCTGGCCCTTGACGGATCGCTTCATGTCGGTGACCTCCTCGGGCCGCTCGTCCACGAGAAGGACCATGAGGTAGACGTCGGGGTTGTTCTCGGTGACGGAGTTGGCGATGGACTTGAGGATGGTGGTCTTTCCCGCCTTGGGTGGGGCGACGATCAAGGCTCGCTGTCCCTTGCCGATGGGGGAGATCAGGTCAATGATGCGCCCGATGATCTTGTCGGGGGTGGTCTCTTGGTGGAGGACCTCGTCGGGGAAGAGGGGGGTGAGGGTGTCGAAGTTGCGGCGGGTTTGGGTCTCGGGGGAGAGGGTGCCGTGTCCGTTGACCATCTCCACTCGGAGCATGCCGTGGTACTTCTCGCCTTCCTTGGGTGCGCGGCACAGTCCGAAGACCGAGTCGCCGGGCCGGAGTCCGTGCTTCTTGATGTGGTTTTGGCTGACGTAGGAGTCCTCGATGCTGGGCTGATAGTTGTCTCGGCGGAGGAACCCCCAGCCGTCGGAGAGGACTTCGAGCACACCCTTGCGGTAGATCTCTTCGGGGTTGGCCTTGGCGACGAGCTCCTCGATCACGACGTTTCGGGGCAGGTCGAGGCTGATCTTGGCCTTCTTCGCGTCCTTGGCGAGCTCGGTCGCCGACATTTTGTCGAAATGGTTGGCGTCAATGGTCGGCAGCGAGTCAACGTCTACGGTGAGGTCCGGCCTCTCTTCGCCTCGGGTTCGACGTCGGCGGGGGCGACCAGATTCTGCTTTTCTAGTTCTGAACGTGTGGTTCATTCGGTTGGGAACCTTGGGGTAGGGGGTCTTAGTGACCGAGACCGGCACTAAGGATGGGACGGGTGCGGAGCCTTCCTACTCCTCCATCAGTCCGATGTAGGGCAGGTTGCGGTAGTTCTCCGCGTGATCCAGGCCGTATCCTACCACAAACTGGTTCTCGATCTCGAACCCAACCCAGTCCAATGGGGCCTCGAAGCCCCTTGCGCGGGCCTTGCTGAGCATCGCGACGGTTCGGAGGCTCCTGGGGCGCCGGGTTCGGAGCATCGCGAGCAGGTGTTCGAGCGTGAGGCCCGAGTCCACGATGTCCTCGACCACGAGCGTGTGCCGCCCCTCGATGTTCACGTCGTGGTCTCGCTTGAGCTGGACCACCCCACTGGAGACCGTCGAATCGCCATAGCTGCTCACTTGGATGAAGTCCACGACCACGGGGCACGTCAGCCGTCGTGCGAGGTCCGCCGCGAAGATGTAGGCACCTTTGAGCACGCAGAGGAGCACGACCGGCTCTTCGCCATAGGTCGCGTTGATCTCGCTGGCGAGCTCATCGGTCCGGCCGTCCAAGGCGGATTGGGTGATCAGCACTTTCATGGTCGCCTCACCTGGACGGTCGCGGAGGAGCTGGGCGTCTCGTAGACGGTCGCTCGAACGGCACTGACCCCTTTCCGCGATGCCAGGGACTGCCAGAGCGCCTCGGCGAAATGGCCAGCGAGGTTCTCTGCGGTACTCAAGAAGGGGAGTTCCGCGGTTCTATGGCCCTCGTCGCGAAGAAAACCGCGCATCACCTCATCACTCGGATCCAGCGCGAAGGAGTGATCGAGGCGATCCACCAAGGGCTTCACGATCTGGGCGATCTCGCCAAAGTCCACGACCATGCCATCGTCACCGACCTCTCCCTCGATCTCGACCACAAGGCGGTAACTGTGCCCGTGTACGTTCCGGCAGAGGGGGTGGTCGGGCAAACGATGGCCCATCTCCCACCGAAACTCCTTGGCGACCTGTGCCAGCATCCGGAAGTACGGTACCTGCAGCGAAGCCTTGCGCCAGGGCGGGGGTGCCTAGGAGGAAGCGAGGGCGCGGAAGTGCGTCTCGGTGAAACTGGCGTCCAGCTTGCCGTAGAACGCGATGGCGAGGCGGACCTTCTTCGCGAGGGCCGCGTGCCTGTCGACCGCGGCCCAGAACTCCTTGGGCCCCATGAAGAGGGACTCGGCCACCATATTGAAGTCTTCTTCGTAGCTCGCTTGGCTGTATTGGCTCACAAACCCGGCGGCCATCGCCTCCTCGTTGAGTTGGGTGTTCGCCTTTCCCGTCCGCAGAGCGTCGGTACCGCCCTCTCCGTACTGAAAGCCGCCGGGGTTCGCGGCACGCCAGGCAGTAAGGTCGAAATCCTGCATGTGGTTTCGGAGCAGAATGCTGGACAGTTCGTGGTGGAAGGCGCGTTCGAGGAAGCCGTCAGTGTAGCCGTTCGCGGTGCCATCGTTGGTGACATAGACCGTATCGAGGGAGTTCGTGCCGCCGTAGTCCAGTCCATAGAAGCTGATCCGACGTAGGACGAAGACGCGCTTGAGGTCGCGCTCCAAGAACCCGTCCGGGTACTTGGCAAAGGCGGCCTTGAGCACCCGGAGCGAACGATCCTTCTCAGAAGGCGTCAGGGAGACACCGGCACCGCGGATCTCGCCTCCTTGCCAACTCACGGGGAAGGTGGTCGAGTCGAACTCTGTCAGGATCGGGATATCGGGTGAGGCAGGAGCGGTCCCTCCCCATCCCTGTGAGGCGAGCAGCATCCCGAGCAACAAAGTACGCATCCAGCCCAAGTCTATCCTTTGGATCGGGTCGTGTGGACCCGTTTCGCAGGGACTTGGGGCTGGATGCTGAGACTACAACCGATTTCTAGCACCTAGCTTCGGTGTCTAGAATGGGGTTCCGGGTGTTACTTGCGCGCAGTCGCCCTCCTTCGCAGAAGTGCGGCAAGGCCGAGGCCGGTCGCGACGAGGATCGAGGGCTCTGGGACGACCTCCAGGTTGCCCGCGTCCACGTACCCCGGCTGTCCGTTCAGGCTCGCGTTCACGAATCCGACCTCGGTGATCAGCCAGCGGGTGCCCACGGGAAGGGTCATGGAGACGACGTTGTGCTCCCAGGTGCCTGCCAGCCCGTCGAGCGCAGCGGTGTTGAAGAGGACGTTCGTGTGGCTTCCCCACCTGTCGTTCTGGCCAAACGACCAGAGCCCTGCAAGACTCTGTGCGCCTGCCGTCGCGTCGTAGTTATAGAGGGCTCGGAAGTTCGCGACCGCGCCGCCCGAGTCAATCAGGCCCGCGAGCGCGCTCACGTCCAAGAGCTGGACGGTCTGAGTCCAGACGTCGGTTCCGGCGTTGGCGCTGAGCATTTTCGTGCCGTGCGCCGTGAGCACCGAGGACGTCGAGCCGGTGATCGAAGAGTACTCCGACCCCCAAGTGCCCTGGATCCAGTTGTTGAGAACGTTCGCATAGCCGTCGAGTGGCAGGTTCTCGAAGCTGTCGTCCGCGATCGGGAACCCGAACGCCAAGCTGCCTCCGATGGCGAGCAACGTCAGAGTTGCCGTGCGAGTGATTAGGTTAGTTTTCATGGTTTACCTGGAGCCTTGCGGCTCTCGGTAGCCATTCTCTATCCAACGTGCCAACTAATCGGTGATCTATCTCACTTTTTCATGATCGCTTCGCGCGTTTGCAGCGTTTCGACGTACTTGAGGCAACAGGCACGGGCGCGGGCTCTGACACGGTGAATATAGTTGGCCCGCTCCGTGACGGAGACGGCCCCGCGCGCATCGAGCACGTTGAAGGTGTGGGAGCACTTGAGCGCCATATCGAACGCCGGATAGACCAGCGCCCCCTCGCGGGCCTTCTCGTTGGGCCGGGAAGCGGTCATCACCCCCCGCTCGTCGTCCCACCAGACCGGCGTCTCGATGAGGCGCTTCGACTCCGCCTCGTACATGTCGAACAACTGCTTCAAGAGCTCGACCGAGGCAACCTCGAAGTTGTAAACATTGTGCTGCATTTCGAGATCGGCCTCGGCCTCGCGATAGGTCAGGCTCGGTGACCAATACAGGTCGTTCCAGAAGGACCTACCGTTGTTCAGCATCAAGACGAGGCGCTCTGGTCCGTAGGTGATCTCCGCGCACACCGGATTGCACTCGATCCCTCCCATCTGTTGGAAATAGGTGAATTGGCTGATCTCGGTGCCGTCCAGCCAGACCTCCCATCCCACACCGCTGGCTCCCAGGCTGGGGTTCTCCCAGTCGTCCTCGGCAAGGCGGGCATCGTTTTTCGCAGTATCGAATCCCAAAGCGTTCAGGCTCTCGAAGTAGAGGTCTACGACGTTCTCCGGGCTGGGCTTGAGCAAGACTTGGAACTGGTAGTACCGCTGCCCGCGCATCGGATTCACGGTGTAGCGCCCGTCCGCGGGTCGGCGGCTGGGCTGGACGTAGCAGACGTTCCACGGATCGGGCCCGAGGCACTTGAGGGCGGTGGCGGGGTGGCTCGTCCCGGCGCCGACCTCCGTGTCATAGGGCTGGAGCACGGTGCAGCCTTGCTTGCTCCAGTAGTCTTGGAGCCGAAAGATCAATTCTTGAAGCGTGAGCAAGGCAATGCAAGGTACCACGGAGGGGTTGACTTCGGCGTGTTCGCGGGCCTGTTGGAGGCATGCCTTGTCCACAGCCGCCCCTCTCCCGCCTCGTCACCGCGCCGCCCAAGGGCTCCTATAACACCGGGCTCAGCGCGTGCCGACCCTCGACGCTCCGCGCCCTGCTCGGTGAGCCGCGGGAAACGTACGACCAGCAGTGTCGTCCGGTGACGAACCGTGGACTGAAGTCGCGAATCGTGACCGCGAACGTGGGTTCTTTCCGCGTCACCGGCCTCGATGTCGCCGTGGCGTCCCTGAACAGGGTGATGGCAGAGTTTCGTCGAGCGGACCCCGTCGCCTTTGCATCGGTGGGCACCGCTGGAATGCTGTGCGCAAGGCTTGTGCGCGGGTCTCAGAAGAGTGTCTCGAACCATGCATGGGGTACTGCGATTGACTTGACCTTCGACGGCGAAGTTGACCCGCGAGGCGACGGCAAAGTACAGGCTGGGCTCGTGCGGGCCTACCGCTACTTCCACGCCGAGGGTTGGTACTGGGGTGCGGGCTTCTCTCGCGAGGACGCCATGCATTTCGAACTCGCGGAGGAGACGGTCCGACGCCTCCTCGGCTCGTGAGCTAGGGGCAATCCGCGCGGATATCGGGTTCGCGGGTCACCGCACTGCGCACTGGTCTAGGGCTTAATACCCGGTACCTTAGCCCTATGCCATGGGTAGGCTCCCTCGTTGCGCACCTGCGAGCACGCACCTTCAGGAGTGAGACCATCTTCAAGACTAGAGCGATTGGCCGTCCAACGGGAGCATTTGCCCGGGTGCGAACCACGGGCATCCGGTATGTGAGCCTTGCGTCCGTGCTCACTTGTTCGGGAGTCGCGAGTGCTTGGAACGTGACCATCGTAGCTTCCGACGAGTGTGAGGCCCTTCAGTACAGCCATGTTAAGCAGAGTGTCTACCAGACCGCGATGGGCTGCCACTTTGCCGAGTTCGACTTGAGCTGCGAAGTAACCGGGACCCCTCCGGGCAGTTCCGTCACGTACCAATGGGTCAACGTTGTTCAGCAGGGCCAGACCAATCCTCCTGCAGGTGCGATCTGGGTTCCCAGCCCTGGCACATCACCGGCCACGGTGGGTTGGGCGTTCGACACTACAGGGCTTTTCACGGCCGAGTGCGTCGTCACGCTCACACTCCCCGATGGCTCGAAGCAAGAGCAGCTAGCCATGGTCTCGTTCTTGGCAGCCGGGGGACCGTTGAAACTCGGCATCGCCACTGGGGAGGACAGCTGGCAAGGCGCTCACGAGGCGGCCTTCGTCCCTTCGATCGAGCACGACGAGTCCGTCGCTTCCAACCCCTATTATCTGCAGTATTTCAACTATGACCCGACCGGGAACTCGTTCCCGGTCCTCTCCCAACGCCCTCAACTAGGCACCGTGCAATTTCAGATGGAGGTCGTCAACGACCTCCCTGGGATGGAAGGCGAGACCACGTTTCTGTGGAGCCTTGGGGCGGGTCTCGGTGCCATGCCGGGGCAAACCCCGTACGAAGCACGATCGAAGCTCCGCGTCGGTGCCCTCGCTGCGAGTGGCGTAGCGGGCATCATGCCTCGATGCAGCCAAGTCGTTCGGTTCCGCGGCCGAACGTACACGATCCAGGACAATTCGGACCAGTCACCGCCGCCCGGCGTCGCGACGGGCGAACCGAACATCAACGCCTTTTGTTTCACTGCCCACCGCCCCCAGGACATGCAGAACAATCCAGCAGACGACGTAGAACTAGCGGCATCGGCCCCTGGCAAGCCGTACGGGTGGGAGATGCGTTCCAGGCCCGTCTTGGTGGACAACGTCGGGCAGAGGATGCCGTTCGTTTGGATCCAAGAGAGGTTCCAGCCACCCCCGCCGCCGCCTACGTGGCAAATCAACACTCAGGATGTCTATTGGACGACCGAGAGCGGGGCATCAGGAGCCCACCCTTCAGGCCGACTTGGAGAAGGGGCGAACTCGCTCGCTTACGACCGGCTCGCAATCTTCTCGATAGATCCACACCTCTACACGACAAATCCGGCCGTCCCGTTGTACAATATGGTTCACCACTACTATGCAGCGAATAGGAGGACTGTGGGGACTACAGGTGTTTTTGCCGGCACCTACCGAATAAAGTTTTGGACTGATAAGGTTCAGCACATCAAGGAATAACCGAAAAAGGGATGAGGCTTTCACGAATGCTCCACCGAAAGGCAAGCACTTTGCTCACATGGATTGCCTTGATTGGGCTTGCGACCGTAGCCCAGGCTCAACGGTTTGCCGACGATGCCGGAACCGACGCGAGGCGTCTGGTCGCCGGAGACTACACCGCGCATGCAAACTCGTTCGTCGAGGCTGACGACATCGTCGTGGCCCAAAAGGTTGACGAATATCCGGCACAAATCCGTCCGCTTACATTAGGTTGGCTCGAAAACCCAGAGGGGGCCAGCCAGATCGCAGCCTACGTCGAGGTCTATCAGGTCCTCGCGAGCCTCCACGGAGTCGCCGCTGGTCAGATTCAGTGTGTCGTGATAGGGAACCTTACGGAGGACGGTGGCGCCCCGCCCCTGCGTCCACGGGAGATCGGTACCAAAGTGGTCGCAGCGATTGATGCGCAAATCCAAGGCAAACTGTACTTTTCTTGGAAGGCCTTCGACCCGCAAGAGGTCTGGGGTGAGGTCGTACCGGCGCAACCCGGTGAGTGGACACTGCTCTTGAGTGCTACGGTCACCAACAGCGAGTTTCCACCAAACCTGTCGAACCCGAATGAAGCGTTCCTTTGCTCTGCCATCGAGGCCCTAGGTTCGATTTCCCGCGATGACGAGGTGCGAACTCTCACGATGCTCATGAACCTCAGTGGTTCGTCCGTAAGCTCGGCCTACGGCACACGCGCATCCCGGGCTCTCCTAGGAAAAGTGGACGCCCTCGATCCGAGGCATCAGTGGATGGGCTATGCGGCCTTGAGAAACTGGGAGTTGCCAGGCCTAAGGCCGAACCTGATGAGTACCCTGATCCCGGTTGCGACGAACCCGGACGAATGGGCACGGGTACCCGAGAGCGCGAAGAGCGAACTGCTCCGCGCTCTTGACCCCGGCCGCGACGCAACGCTCGCCCCCAGCAGGATGAGGCTCTTCGATTCGGCGGCCCACGCTATGGACACCTTGGTACGAATACAGGATCAAGAACTTGTGATCAAGTTCATCCAGCTCCTACCCTACTATAACTACCAGGGATGGGGCGAGACCCGGCTCCGCGAGCTTTGGGCATCGAGGACGCCAGGGACGCAAATGGCGTTGCTTCGCGCCCTGCCGGTGTGGACAGGGCTTCGGGACAAGGTGCTGGTTCGGGGCGATGTCCCTCCCAGGGACTACCTCAACCAGCAAGAGCTCGTGGACTTCTGGACGCAGTGGCTCTCCGCACCTTGACCGAGCCGCCAGAACCAGCATCCGACTAGCAAGCGCACCGGTTCGACGAGAGATCGTCCCGTGCCCACTGTCCGGGTCCCGAACCGTGCCCAAGGTACCCTAGGGCCTGAGGCTCAACCCAATCTGGGGTCGTCTCTACACCTGAGGCACTGTGGCGGAGAACGACGCAAACATCAGTACGGTCGAGATCGAGGAAGAACTCGCCAAGAGCTACGTCAACTACGCGATGTCCGTCATCATCGCGCGAGCATTGCCCGACGTACGGGACGGGCTCAAGCCGGTCCAACGCCGCATCCTCTACGCGATGGACCAGCTGAACCTCAGCCCTCAGAACGCGACCACAAAGTGCGCCAAGGTTTGCGGACAAACCAGTGGCGACTTCCACCCCCACGGCGAGGCGATCATCTACCCGACCCTCGTCCGCATGGCGCAGTCGTTCAGCATGCGCTATCCGCTGATCGAGGGCCAAGGAAACTTTGGGAGCGTGGACGGTGACAGCCCGGCCGCCATGCGGTACACCGAGTGCCGCCTCACCCCCATTGCCATGGAGATGCTCGAGGATCTCGAGCGCGAGACCATTGACTGGATGCCGAACTATCTCCAGTCTATGAACGAACCCTCGGTGCTCCCCAGCAAGTTCCCCAACCTGCTCTGCAATGGGAGTCAAGGCATCGCGGTCGGGATGGCGACCAGCATGCCGCCCCACAACCTCACCGAAGTGTGCAACGCGATCCTCGCTCGGATTGACGACTCCGAGTGCACGCTCGACCAGCTCATGGAGCACATCCAAGGGCCGGACTTCCCCACCTATGGGCTCATCATGGGGACCAAGGGCGTCCGCGACGCCTATGAGACGGGACGAGGCAGCGTGATCATGCAGGCCAAGACGATGATCGAGCCGATCGAGAGCGGCAAGACCGCGATCGTCGTGAGCGAGCTCCCCTACCAGGTCAACAAGACGAACCTTGTGAAGTCCATCGCCGACATCGCAAAGGCCAAGAAGTTCGACGGGATCACCGACGTTCAGGACTACACCGACAAGCGGGGCATGCGGATCCAGATTGAGCTTCGCCGAGACGTGAACCCGAACAAGGCACTGAACTACCTGCTCAAGCACACCCAGTTGCGGACCACCTTCGGAGCGATCATGCTCAGCCTCGTGGACGGCGCGCCGCGCGTCTCCCCGCTCACGGTCTTGCTCGACGAGTACATCCGCCACCGCCGCGAGGTGATCGAGCGCCGAACGCGCTACGAGCTGATGCGCGCTCTGGAAGAGGTCCACCTCAACGAGGGGTTCCAGATCACCCGTCGGTTCTTGGACGAGGTCATCGCGGCGATTCGCGCCAGCAAGGACACGAACGAGGCAAGGGTTCAGTTGGTGCGCAAGTTCGCCATGTCGCCTTACCAGGCGAACGCGGTGCTCGCCATGCCCTTGCGCAGGCTTACCCAGCTCGAACAGGACAAGCTGGAGAGCGACTACAAGGCGGCGCTGCGAAGGTCGCAGGACCTCATGGACATCTTGTGCAACCCGGACCGGTTGAGAACCGTCCTGCGCGACGAGACCACAGCCTTGCGGGACAAGTTCGGCGACGAGCGGCGAACCCGAATCATCGCCCGAGAGGTCGGCGACTTCACCGAGGAGGACCTCATCCCCGAGGAAGAGGTCATCGTCAGCCTGAGCCGGGACGGATATATCAAACGGATTAGCCTTGACGCTTACCGACAGCAAAAGAGGGGGGGGAAGGGCATGAAGAACGTCATGAAGCAAGATGACGAACCGGCCCAGCTCTTCCAGGTGAACACCCACAACTTTATCCTGTTCTTCACCGACCGGGGCAAGTGTTACAAGCTTCGAGCCTACGACATCCCCGAGAGCGGACGCTATGCCAGGGGAATGCCGGTCATCAACTATATCGCGATGGACGGTGACGAGCGGGTGACCGCGACGGTGCGCGTCAAGGACATCAAGGGCGAGGGCTACCTCGTCATGGTGACCAGGCTCGGCGAAATCAAGCGCACCGCCTTGGACAAGTTCCAGAACATCCGATCGAACGGCTTGATCGCCTTCGATATCGAGGAGGGCGACGAACTCGGTTGGGTGCTCCAAAGCAGTGGCGACCAAGACGTCATGCTCGTCACGCGCAAGGGCCTTTCCATACGCTTTAAGGAGACCGCGGCCAGGGATCGCTCGCGGGCCGCTGGAGGAGTGAAGGGGATCACGGTTCAGCCTGAGGACTATGTGGTAACGGCCGTTCTCGCCGACGACGAGGCCACGTTGCTCGTCGTAGGAGAGAACGGGTTTGGCAAGCGCACCAGAGTCGAGGACTATCGAGTACAAGGGCGCGGAGGAAAGGGCATCCTCACCATGAACGTCACGGAGAAGACGGGCAAGATCGTGAGCGCAAAGATGGTCGAGGAAGACGATAAGCTCCTCGTGCTCACCACGAACGGTAAGGGCATCCGGCTCAAAGTGAAGGACGTGCGCCTCGTGGGAAGGATCGCTCAAGGCGTGAAGCTGATCAACCTCGCCGCAGGCGACTCGATCGCCTCGGTCGCCCGTCTCGTGGACTCGCCGGAAGAGGACGACGAGGAAACGCCATCCGATACGCTCGTCGAAGAGTGAGAACCCGGTGTTCTGACCGAACGCCTAAGCAACCGCTCCGGACCGATACTGTATGATGGGGTCGTGCTGTGCGCGGCCTTGCTGGCGATGGGGACGGCGGGTGCCGACTATCTCGGCCCGCCAGCCCGGCTCGAACGGTTGCTCCCGGACGTCGGCCGATCCATGGGCGAGGAGTGGCGGGCTTCTCCCGCCCTGAGAGGCGAGGTCGCAATCGTGCGGGTTCGCGACGTTGCTGCGCCCGACCTGCGCCAAAAGGTCGCGAACGCGCTCCAGGCCCAATGGAACCGCGACGGCGAGGCCTTCGTCCTCGTCCGTGCCAAGCCGCTGCGTGACAATGCCAACGATTCGGCCCAAAGGCTCGCAAAGTCGGTGCTGGAACAGTGCAAGGAGTCGCTCCGAACTGAGATCAGCGTCGAGGTCGCGTCCGATCTGCTCAAACCACTCCAAGGTGCAGAGAGTGCGAGCCGGTGGGAGCTCGAACGCAACCTCTGGGAGCATTCAGCCCAAGTGCGGCTACTTGCCAGAATCCTGCTCGGCATCGGGCAAGACCGGTTGGCAAATGCGCTGAGTAACGGCCGCACGGTTTTCACGAGTGATCCGAACAAGATGCAACGGGAGCTGCCTGGCACCCTCGATCCGGCTCTGAAAGAGTACGTGCGAGAACAGGCCGACTGGGAGGTCGCCCTCGAAGCAGCGGGGCTCCCCAACGGGGCGGGCAGTACCGTGTCCAGTCCGAGGGCCGCTCCGATCGCTCTGGACGATCGGAAGGCAATCAGGCTTGTCGTCAGTTCGCAATTCTCGCAGGCATGGGTCAACCTCTACGCGAAGCGCGGTGGATCTCAGTCGGTGTTCGGAGTCGGCGTGGTCTCCCAACGGACGTTCCCCCAGGATCCGGATGTGTTCCGGACTCTCGCCGCCGCTCCCAAGCCCAACCAGCCGTTGCTCAAAATCCCTGAGGCGACGAAGGCGTACTGCGACTTGGTGACCCGGAACTCCAGGCTCGACGAGGCGACCGATGCCGCAAGGGAGCGCATGCTGGACCCAGTGGCCCATGAGCCGATCGCTGAGGCTACCGGTGATGTCCTTGCCGCTTGGGCCGACGATCTGAATGCGAACCTCGTCGCCCACCTTCCGGAGAACCTTGCAGGCCTTGGGCCATACCTCAGCCAGGGCGACTCGTACGCGCTCGCGCAGTGTACGTCCCTGATCCGAAACTTCGCCGGATGGGAGACTGTGCCCGACGAAGCGGGTTGGCTCACGCCCCATGCGACCGGTGTCCCTCTCCGATGGGTTGATCGGGAAGTGGCCCGAGCCGTGATCGCACGAGCGCACAAGGCAGGCACGGTAAGCCTGGAGGACTATGCCCTTCTTGTCACGATGAGCGAGGACCTGGCCACATATTGGCCCCTTGCCCACGCGGCTGCAGTGGCCCCGTTCGCCTCAGCTGCGCGCCACACCGGCCTCCACGACGGGTACCGGATCGTCGCCGCCTTGGGCCTCGACCTCATGGCCCGGTTGCGCAAAGGCGAACCCGTCACGTTCGCCCAGCTCAACCGAGCGCAGCGCACGGTCGTCGCCGAAGTCGCCTATCGTAGGATTTGCTCCAACGAGCAGCTCGGGGAGGATCAGTCGCTGGTAGCCAGAGGCTCGCCGGAGATTGACCCGACGGATGCCTGTCCATACGGCTTGCCCGAGAGTGCCGCACTCACGCTCCGGTCCCAGCGCTGGCCCCGAGTAGCGACGCTCGTGGGAAAAGCCGAAGCGCCTCGGTTGCTGAGGTTGCTCGACCGAGGTGCAGCCGCGAGGCAGTTCGGGACGGGAGGGAGCGGCCTACCAGGCGAGAACATCCTGGGCCAAGTACCCGCTTACGAGACTGTGGCGATTCTGCGGCTCACCTTGACCAAGGGCGCATTTCACGAGTGGGACTTGAGCGACAAGGTGGAGTGGCCCAAGGTGCCACCTGGACCGTACACGTCGTTGCCCGCGGAGTTCCGCCAAGTCCCCAGCGAGGACGGCGAGCCGCCACCGCGGAAGGCGGCCTGAGCCCCTCTCGCAAGCCTGTGACCCTCGTCGTTCGCATCAGGTTCCGGCTATCGGAGCGGAGGAGTAAGTGTGCTTCGGCTCCGAAATCGGGTATCCCACCGTCCTGATCCTTGAGAGCGTCCGCTATGCAACCCTCCAACTACCCGCGACCGGTCATCAACGAGATCCGCTTCAGCGTCATCGGTGAGGCCTGGGAGATCATCAAGGCCAACTTTGGGCCGTTCATCGTATCCGCCCTGATCGTCATGATGGTGAGCAACATGGTCGGCTACATGGGCTCGTTGCTTGCCACCAGCACCATGGACATGCAAAACCCGCCCAGGGAGCTTATGCCGATCCTCATGCAGCAGGTTCGAGCGAGCACGATCTCGATGCCCTTCACGCTCTTGGGCTATGCCCTCGCTGGGCCGTTCATCGCATCCATGATCCACATGGCGTTCAAGCACATGTCGGGCCAAAAAGTTGAGATGGCTGACGTCACTTGGGGAGTAAGCAGGTTCGTACCGTTCGCGCTCGCCACGCTCCTCACCTACGTGATGGTGACGATCGGCGTTTATCTGTGCATTTTCCCGGCGTTCATCGCGGGCGGGCTGACGATGCTGGTTCTCCCCGCAATGGTCGTCCAGGGCCTCTCGCCGTTCGACGCGCTCTCCTTCAGCTTCGGCAAGATGAGCAAGTTCCTCTTCATGGCGGCGGTCCTCTATTTCGTGCTCGGCTTGGTCTCTGGCCTGGGCGTCATCGCGTGTTGTATCGGCATTCTGGTGACCTTCCCCATCGCCACTGTGGGTACTGCGCTCGTCTATCGCGACCTCGTGGGCATGGGCCCCGTGGCCGAGGCCGTCCCGGTCGCCGCGCCCGCGCAACCCGAGGCCCCCGCCCCGGAGGTACCAGCCCCGCCGCAAGAGCCCGGGGCGCCTTCCGAACCTGAGGAACCCAAGGCCGAGTAGCGCTATGCCGTGGCAGGGTTGGGCACGTACGGCCCGCCGCGGCACCCTTTGAGATAGTTCAGCCCATAGACCTGCCCCGTCATTTCCAGGTCGCCGCGGTAGACGGGATCGTGCCAGCCTTCGATATCAATCGAGCCCCGCCAGCCTGCTGACCGCAAGACGCTGATCACGTCGGCCCAGTTCGTGTCGCCGAACCCTGGAGTTCGGTGCTGCACGACATGTTTGCCGCACCGCGTCCCCTCTCGCCTCACGACGTCCCAGGCGATCGTCGCGTCTTTGCCATGGATGTGGACGACCTTCCCCACCCACTGGCGGAGTTGAGGCACCGGCTCGATGAACGAGACCATCTGGTGACACGGTTCCCATTCGAGGCCGAGGGCATCCGAGGGCACAGCGTCGAACATGAGTTCCCAAGCTCTGGGCGAGTGGGCGATGTTCCATTTTGGCCTTTCCCACGTGCCCCCCATGTCGCAGTTTTCGAAGCCGATCTTCACTCCCTCGCCCTCGGCCACCTTCGCAAGTTCGCCGAAAACCTCCGCAAATCGAGGGATGCTCTCGTCCACTGGCCGATCCTCGAGCGCACCGGCAAAACCGCACACGAACTTCGCTCCAAAGAGCCCTGCGGAGCGGATCACGGTCGCCCAGTCTCGCGCCGTCTCCTCGTTCGTGAGCGGGTTGCCATAGAGTCCCAAGGACGAGACCGCCGCTCGATCCCGTAAGACCTCCTTTACCTCGGTGGCGAGCGAAGGCAAATCGAGCCCGCCGATCGTTGCCCGCATCGTAAGCTGGAAGCACTCGAAGCCGTGGGGCAGGAGCTGCCTCAAATAGCCTTGCGCCCCTTCGAGCGGGGCAAGCGTGCCAATGCGGACGTCCTGGTGGCCTGAGCGATCCATCGAATCTGAGAATGTACCCGTCCCCTCCAACCCTGGGGCACCCGGACCGTCCCCTCGTCGTTGTATCGTCCATGCGGGTTGTCGGCTCCCTGACGCTCCTGCTCCTCGCTGGGTGTAGCTTGCGCTCTGCTCCCCGTGGCGCGCTTGGGTCTGCGCCCCGGCCCCGGAGCGCGAACCCGGTCTTTCGCGGTGCCTTGGTCCAGCTCGACCGTCCCGCCCGCTACGACGCCTCCTACTACCAGATCGCATACCCTGGAGGCGATGTGCCCTCTAGCGTGGGGGCGTGTTCCGACGTGGCCATAAGGGCTCTGCGGGGAGCAGGCCTCGATATGCAAAGGGCCCTCCAAGACGACCACCGCCGCTCGCTCTACCCCGACATCGCCCGCCCGGACGCAAACATTGACCATCGCAGAGTGCGGAATCTTGCTGTCTACTTTCGGCGGCACTTCCAAGTTCTGGCCACGGACTGTCTTGCAACCGAGTGGCGGCCGGGGGATATCGTGACTTGGAGGATGCCGACCGGTCGCGACCACATCGGGATCGTGAGCGACCGCCTCGGCAGGAGCGGTTGGCCAGCGGTAGTCCATAACATCCGCCAGGTGGCCGAGGAGGACGTGCTGCACAGTTGGACCGTCGTCGGTCACTACCGCTTCCTTGAAGACAGTATGACGGGGCGGTCACCTGGGGAGTCCTAGACCAGGGCCCCTCCCATCACTCCCTCACGAACGCCTCATCTTTCGCAAGATCTTACGTAGAAACGGCAAGGCAAGGATCAGCGCACCAGCCCCGAGGAGCGGTAACGCCCATTTCTCTCGGGACACTGAACCATTGGACTCGAGGTGGGAGCGGGTGAGCTGGCGAGCAGCCTCTACCGTCGGAAGCGAGCCTGGCCACAAGTACGAAAGGCCACCCTCATTCGTCGTCGCCCTGCCGTCCGAGACGTGCAACCCAGCCTCCAATCTTCCGAGGACAGGCTCAAACTGAGTATTCGTCGCGGCCACGAACTCGAACTTCTCACGCCTCAGAACGGTACCTTTCGCGTCCTTCGTCGTGACCACAACGCGGTATGGCGCACCACCTTCAACTGCGGAACGCAGCGAACCCTGAGCTTCGATAGAGTACTCCTGCCACACGCGCCCTTCCTTGGACTCGATTCGACACTCTCCGGATCGCGGCTCGAACAAAGTTCCCTTCAAAGTTGTCGTCTCTCGACCGATGACACCGTGGTCGTATCCGATGCGCAACCCGACACCAGGTTCCTCTGTGGAAGTGAACGAAGAACCGACCGGCACTGTCCCAGCGAGGAACACCGAGTGAGCGACCGAACGAAAGAACGATGTACTGTCACCTAACGACACAGAGCCCCGTCCTTGCTCCTTCGTCATCGTCAGTTGGCCGTCAAAGCTCTCACTATAGGGCAACGCTCGTACGGCCGTCCCCAACAAAGGAACGAAGTAATCAACGCGCCGACGACGTCCGTCTGTATAGAGTAGGAGTGAACCTTTGAGTTCATGTGGCTTCGTTTGCGATTCGAAGAACGCCCGCTGAGCGCTCCGATTGCGTTCTGCCGTTTCTCGGGTCATCCCTCCCTCCCGAAGCCTCCACAGTGCGTCCTCGACGCGAGCTTCCACGTCTATTCTTTGAGGCAAGATCCACAAGTGAACGCTGTACTTCAGCGTCCGACCCTCCGCGCACCAAGCTAGCTGGTGGGTGCTCGCAATCGCTAGGAATAGTAGCGCCGACCAGTGCTTTAGCTCGTGCATCGTTCGCGATCAACGAGGACGTACGAGGTGTTCATTGCTGGAACGTTTGACGGGCAATGGCAGGTAGTGCCAGGCACACATCCGTAAGTCTTCACTGTGTCGTACTGAGATTGGATCTCCTTGAGGCACGAAGACAGTGGATTCACTTCACACACCGCCTCGTCATAGTAGGTTCGCTGGCACGTGTCGGTGCAACCCGTCGCCACGTTGCAAGGCTCGGTCACCGGATCCTTCGGTACGTAGTTGCACTGGCTGAAGATCTGCGCAGTTGCCAGACCGCACAGGACTAACATCACTACCGAAATGCCGAACAGCTTGGTGAGCTGGCGGCTTCGTTCAAGGGAAGTGTTACTTTTCATGAGATTGGGACTCTTTCGTTCAGCGGTTCATCGCTCCGTGAGGTTCCGGTGCCGAATCACCGCGAGCCGATAGATTGTAAGTCGTGAAGAAGCGAAGCCCACCGTTCGGCCCGGCCATCCTACTTCCTGGTCGAGGGAAGCACATGTATGCGTCCGTTGGGTAGGTGAACTCCGTGGGCGCGTGCAGCTTTGCGTGGCCGTCGAGGAACGAATAGGCTCCCTTGCCCATATGGCGCAAGGCACCGTACTCCTGGCGGCGGATCAACCGTTGGTTCGTCTTGGAGAACTCCTTGTCTCCGATCTCCCCGTACTCGATAGAGTCTGGAGCCATCAGCGCGACCACGTTCATCTCGGATACGCCCAAGACGTTGATGTCGGCAAACTCGCCGACTGTAGCGAAGATCACGGTCCTACTCGGTTCGTCGGCGAATGGACGTGAGCCTAGGCAACCGTTGATCGCATAACCGCTCAACGCTACGAGATTGCTCTTCGGATCTGGTACCCGGAAGGTCGGGTCTACCAATTGTGCCCGTCCGGCCCTCATCAGCCCCATGGCCGAGATCCAATACCCGCCCGTCAAATTGTTCGCCTCCGGCAATCCCTCGTAGGCGGATTCGTAGATCAGTGCGGCTTGGGCGTATTGGCGAACGTGGGCGACCGCGACCGCGGCTTGGCTCCGACGCTTTGCCGAACCCAAGACGGGCACCAGGATCGCAGTCAGTACCGCGAAAATGGCGACGCTGACGAGCAACTCGACCAAGGTGAACCCTCGACGCATCATCGCTTCCTGGTGAGGATCGCCCGTGTCTCCACTATGCACGTGGTTACGAACCGATCCCCTGCACCTTGAATTATGGCACGAAGTATGTGTGGGCCGTTCTGTCCGCCGCCTGCGAAGTGCAACTCGATACCGCGGCAGCTGAAGGGCGGAACGCTTGCAGTCCCACCAGGGCCGCACCCGAACGCGGAATAGCGGACATCCATCTCGGACCGGGTGGCGTTGATCAGCACCGCGGGCACGGTCGCGCCGAAGTCGGCATCCACGGTGCCAAGATCCCTCGGTACGCCCAGGACGTAGTAGGGCCTTGCTGGCACGATCCCGACCAATCCGCCGAAGATCAAGGTGGCACCCAGAACTACTCGGCCGGCAGCGAGCCCGGAGCGTCTCATTGCCATAAGGCCGGGATTATAGCACGGATTCAATTCTACACTTTAGGCCTAAAGTCCCTGATCTACCTGCTAGGCTAGACTCGCCACGAAGAAGGTGTCGGGATCGGAGATCGGTCCCCAGCCTGCAGCGAAGCCGTCTTGCTTCAAGGTTGCGCGGAACTTGGATCCCTTCTGAGCGGGCGATGTGCAAGGCCAGCCTAGCAGGCTCCCGTTACAGGATTTCCGCGTTGCCGGCTTCGACGACCTTGTTCAACGTCTGGGCCGATCCCGCTCGTCGCCTTGCAACATGTCCGAGGGCTGAGGCGCACGTATACTCGGCTGCGATTGACCGGGCATCGCGGCGTGTATCGAGACACGTGGGCTTGGAACCTAGGGTTCAGCGCCTACTGGTTTGCGGTCAGCTATAAGTGGTTCATCCTGCTCTTCGTCCTCCTGCCTCTCCAGGTCCGCCAGTTCGTGCCCGGGGGAAGCCACAACTCGGCTTGGGGCACGGTGTACGGCCTGGGGGCGATTTGGGCCATCGTCGGGCCCGTGGTCTTCGGTGCATGGAGCGACCGCGCCGATTCCCGCTGGGGCCATCGCCGGCCCTTCCTCCTCGTGGGAGCACTATTGACCCTGGTCGCACTGGGAGTGCTCTCTTCTGCACCGACCTTACTCGTCTTTGCTATCGGTTACCTCTTGTTGCAAATCTCCGACGATGTGGGGACCGGTCCCTATGGCGGGATGGTGCCCGAACTAGTTCCCGAGGGGGGGAGAGGGCGGTCAAGCGCAGCCATGGTGCTCTTACAGCGGCTTGCCGAGGTGGCAAGCGCAGTAGCTGCGATCCTTCTGGTCACGAACGGCCGGATCTACGCTGGGATCGCAATCGTCACCCTGACCGGTGCAGGCTTGACGTTGCTCACGCTCCGAGGTCACCAGCGAACCTCGCCGAAGCCGAAAGCCCGGCCTAGCCTCGCCCAGGTATGGCTAGAGCCCTGGAGAAGTGCCGACTTCCGTTGGGTTTGGGCGAACCGGGCACTCACTGCATTGGCTTTCTCCCTCGTGACCAACTATCTTGTGAACTATCTTACCGACGAGTTCACCAGTTTTCGAGTTTTTTCCTATGACGCAAAGACACCGGCTGGCGCGGCGAACGTCCTCGCCGTCACAGTCTCGCTCTTTGGCGCCTTCGGGGCCGTGATCGCCGGAAGCCTCGCGGACAAGATCGGAAGGAAGCGCGTGATCTATCTGTCTGCGGTGCTCGTGATGGGGGCGCTGGGACCGCTGGCCCTCGCACGCGATCTCACCCTGCTTTGGCTCCTTGCCCTACCGTTCGGGGTGGGTTTCGGGCTCTACAGCTCCGCAGACTGGGCACTCGCCTCGGACGTGATCCCCCACCTTGACCGAGCGGGCTCCCAGATGGGCCTCTGGACCTCCAGCCTCACAAGCGTCCAACTCGTCGTCGGGGCGGCAGGTTTTCTCGTAGACGGGTTGAACCGAGTTCAACCTGGCGCAGGTTACACGGCCATGTTCTGGACTGCAGGTGTGCTGTTCCTGATCGGAACCGTCCTCGTGCGATGCGTTCGCGGTAGCAGGTAGGATAACGTCAGTTATGGTAGTCCTTGCCACGATGGCTTTCGCTTACCAGGTATCTCAGCTCCCCGCAAACCCATGGAAGGGCATGGCCCCGCCCCCGGCCGGGCACGAAAGGTGGGAGGGACGGGTCGTTACCTATGAATCGGCAAAGAGGCTCCTCGTCATGGACGTGGACAGCACTTGGAACGACCGTGGAGACGAACATTTCTTCGGTCGTGCTGACCGCCGGGAGCTCATCCTTCCCCGTTCGGTCTTGCTTCGGTGGACGGATCGGGGCCGCCGCGCGGTCTCGGGTTCCGACCTTGTAGGGGGCCGAGAGATCGCCGTGATCTATCGTCGGATCGAGTCGGAGGTGGGGGACGCCACGGAGATTATGCTCTACTCCCCCGGATCACCGGTTCCGTCACGCTCGGGAGTTCGCACCCCGGTCGCCCGACCCGGCGCTTTGGGCGCGATCATTGACTCCGATGGGGTTTCGAGCGAGACGGTGACCCTCCCCATCATTTATCCAGTGCTCGGCGGCACGCGCCTGGCGGACACCTTTCTTGCGTCGCGCGGGGGCGGCACCCGCCGTCATCACGGCCAAGACCTCATGGCACCGAAGCTGACCCCCCTCGTTGCGGCTTTCGACGGAACGGTCTCCCTGCGTTCGAGCCCGAGGCACTATTGGCTCACGATCAGCGCGGAGGACGGGTGGCAGGCCGTCTATATGCATATCAACAACGATTCGCCGGGGACAGACAATGCCATGGGGGGCGAGCGCTTCGCTTTCGCACCTGGGATCAAGGATGGGAGCACAGTCCGCGCAGGAGAGATGGTCGGATGGGTGGGTGACAGTGGAAACGCCGAGGGAACCGGGCCCCATCTGCACTTCGAGCTCCATACGCCGGAAGGACACGTCGTCAACAGCGTCTTTAGTCTGGAAGCCGCGAACCAGCTCACTGTGCCAGTACCACGCCAAGCAACGACAAAGTTCGTGCGAAAGTCTGGTCAGACTCGTTTGGATGGTGTCGTCCACAAGTATGACAAAGAACGCGACGTCCTCGTGGTCGTCATGGCGACTCTCGAGAGCGATTCGGGTGCGGGAGCTTCCCTGCTGCCCGACCTCAAGTACATCAAGGGCGCCGCGAAGGCTCTGGGCCGTGCCGAGTTCCCAGTTGGCGCGTGGGTTGTCACTGTCGGCACCGATCTAGGGAAGGGGGAGGCGTTCGAGGCTGCATCCCTCGAAATCGTGGGGAGCTGACCGCAAAGGCGCGGCTCGCGTGTGGACACCCAGGGGTATGGATGGGAACTCATGCCCCTCCCAATGTTCAGAGGTCGGTGAGTCCTCGATTGTGACTGCGGAACCCGTCACATGCCGAGATTTGGAGGATGGGGTCCTCGCCAGCGTTGGTACGTGAACACCGGTTGACCTAAGCACGAACGGGTCGGGTCGTCAACTTCTCGTTTCGGGCCGTTCGCCACTTCGTTGCCGAGTCGGTCTCCTGGGTGGAAACAAGAGGGAGACGAGGATGACAAAGCCTAGAGTTTTCCTTCGTGCTCCTTCATGCGGTGCGCGACCTCGGCCTCATAAGGCTCGTAGTGAATGCTCACCAGGGCCCCGCCAAGAGCCTTGCTGATCTCCGCCTCCACCTGTTCCGCGATTTCGTGGGCCATGGGGAACGAAAGGTCATCGTCAAGCATGACGTGCAGTTCCAAGTGACGTAGATTTCCCGCAATGCGCGTGCGGACATTGTGGTACCCACGGACTTCGGTGTGGGAGTCCAGAACATGCACGATCTTCGCGATCTCCTCCGGTGGGAGCGCACCATCCATCAACGGATGGACTACGGATACCAGTTGCCGAACCGCAGCAACCATCGCGATCACCGTAAACACTGCTGCGGCGATTGGGTCGAGGCGGTTTTGGCCGGTCAGCGCAACCAGCCCGACCCCAACCAGCACGCCAACACTCGCGATCAGGTCGCTTCGCAAGTGAAGCGCCTCGGAGTGCAACGCCGGCGAGCCAGTCCGATTCGCCGTTTGCCGAATGAAAGACGTGAGGCCCAAGTTGATAACGCGGGCTAGCGACATCGTAGCCAAGCCCCAATCCCAGGCGATCGGACGTGGCGTCACAAACCGCATGTAAGCCTGAATCAGAATGAATACAGATGAGCCCAAAACGAAGATCATCTGGACTGCACTGGAGAGCAACTCAGCTTTGCCATGCCCATATGCGTGCCGCTCGTCAGGAGGCTTCGCCGAATAGGAGACCGCGGCAAAGGCGAGGAGCGACATGAGAATGTCAACGGTGGATTGGAGACCCTCGGCGAGGACACTGATACTGCCCGAGCGATAGGCACCGTACAGCTTGATGACCACTACGACCGTGGTCACCCACACGGAAACTAGGGCTGCCCGACTCGCTGCGTTCGGCTTCAAGTTGGGCGGAGTTTACTTGGGGACTCCCTTCTCCTACGCGGTCGCTTGGTTTCTGCGAGCGGTCAGGGGACTAGGAGGACTGTTCGCGCAGTTGGCTCATCAACCGCATCGTCAAGGCCCATGCCGAAAGGGAGCGAAGCAGCCCGGTTCGACGCTTCGAGATGCCACGACTCCCCTTGGCAAGTGCATAATCCCTCTGTGCGCACCAAACTCACACAGTTTCAGCACGACTACTACGAGACGAATGGCTTCGCCGTGATCCTAGGATTGCTCGAGCCCGACGAGCTAGAGGAATGGCGAGCCACGGTGGACGAAGCGGTCTCGCAGCGGCTCTCCAAGGCGGGCGCACCGCTCCAGAACCAGTCCGACCCAGACAGCTACTACGCCCAGATCTTTACCCAGTGCTTGCGCCTCGCGGACTCGCACGAAGGATTGCGCAAGCTGATCTATGACCCTGCCCTCGCGGAGATCGCAGGGAGTCTCGCGAAGGTGGATGGAATCCGGGTGTGGCACGATCAGGCCCTTTACAAGCCACCTTTCGGGAACCCGACCGCATGGCACCTGGACAACCCCTATTGGTCGTTTGACTCCGACCGGGCCATTTCCCTCTGGATCGCCCTGGACGACGCGACGCGGGACAATGGGTGTCTCTACTATCTGCCTGGAACCCATCGGAGCGCGGGTCTCGGAAACGTCGCGCTCGGAACGAACCAAGGCGACCTCTTTCGACACTATCCTGATTGGCTCGAGCTCGAACCGGTCGCATGTCCTTGCAATGCCGGGGATGCCGTCCTCCACCACGGGCTCGTCGCCCATGCCGCGGGCGCGAACATGACGAACAAACCGCGCAGAGCCATGACCTGTGCCTATATGCCTGATGGATCCACCTTCAATGGTAAGCAGAACGTCTTGCCACAAGAGTATTTCGAGTCCCTTAGCATCGGCGATCCATTGGACAACGAAGAGATCAACCCTTTGCTCTGGTCGCTTCATGCTTAAGCGGGCCGCCATGGGTGTGAAGTCCGTCTTCTGGCGGTTCCTTGACCCGTTCGCCCGACGACTGTTCCATAAGCTCTACTACCACCATTACCGCACCCAAACGTGGGAGGACACTTGGTGGCAAGGCGTCCGGGTCTTGAAGAGCCCCAATGACCTCTGGTCCTACCAGGAAATCCTCTATGAAACCCGTCCCGACCTCATCATCGAGACCGGAACGTTCAACGGGGGCAGCACGCTCTACTTTGCCCACTTGCTCGACCTCGTCGGGCATGGCAAGATCGCCTCTGTGGACCTTGACCCCCAGGATAACCTGCCCATCCACCCCAGAATCGTGTACCGAAAGGACTCCTCTACGTCGCAAGACACCTTGGACTGGTTGAGGGAGGAGTGCAGGGGGGCGGATCGCGTGATGGTCGTGCTCGACTCTGACCACTCTCGCGAGCATGTTCTTACAGAGTTGCGCGCCTATTCCGGATTTGTCACTCCAGGATGTTATCTCGTAGTGGAAGATGGGAATGTGAACGGCCACCCGGTGTACCGTGAGCACGGGCCAGGGCCTACCGAGGCCCTGGCACAGTTCCTCGCGGAAGACCATCGCTTTCGACCCGACTCCCGGCGAGAGAGGTTCTTGATGACCTTCAACCCTGGCGGCTGGCTTCGCCGAGTCTAAAGAGGTTCCGAGGGCCGGGCCTGTGCTCCGGACACCGGTATCCTCCCGCCAATCATGAGCTTTGTTCAGCGCACCCACTGGTGCGGCGACATTCGCGCCGATCACGTACAACTGGAGATCTGTCTGAACGGATGGGCCCACAAGGTGCGTGACCTCGGCGGGCTCTACTTCGTGGACTTGAGGGACCGAACCGGCCTCGTGCAGTTGGTGATAGACCCTGAAACCCTTGGCACCGACGAGATCCGATCGGAGTCGTGCCTCAGCGTGACTGGGATCGTGAGGGAGCGGGACGAAGAGAACAAGAACCCAAAGCTGTCCACCGGCGAGGTCGAAATCGGTGTCACCGGGCTCTCTGTCCTGAGCCAGTCCGCAACCCTTCCGTTTCCTGTCAGTGATGAGGAGCAGATGCGCAAGGTGAACGAGGAGCTCAGGGTCAAGCACCGATATCTCGACCTACGCCGGCCCAGCATGTATCGTAAGATCGCGCTGCGAGCAGCAGCGGTTCGCCGAATTCGAGGCTTCTTGGACGACGAAGGCTTCCTAGAAATCGAGACACCGATCTTTACCAAGTCCACCCCAGAGGGCGCAAGAGACTACTTGGTACCTTACCGACTCGATCCCGGACTGTTCTATGCACTTCCTCAGAGCCCTCAACAGTATAAGCAGCTCTTGATGGTCGGAGGCATCGAGCGCTACTATCAAATAGCACGATGCTTTCGTGACGAGGCCCAACGTGCTGACCGGCAGCCGGAGTTCACCCAGCTCGATCTTGAAATGAGCTTCGTCCACCAAGAGGACATCCTGGCCCTCACGGAGGCAATGACGGTCGCGGTCGTGAACGGACTGATCGGTGAGTTTGAACTACCAAAGGAACCAATCGTCGGCTTTACGCGGTTGACCCATGAAGAAGCGATGGAGCGATACGGGACAGACAAGCCCGATCTGCGGTTTGGGCTCGAACTGTTCGATGCGTCCATGATTGCGCGCGAGTGCGGTTTCGGGGTCTTTACAAGCTGCATCGAGAAAGGTGGTTCAGTCCGGGGGATCCTGTATCCAGGGGGGGCGCGACTGAGCCGCAAGGAAATCGGCGAGTTGGAAGGGATCGCAAAGAGCTATGGCGCTAAGGGCTTAGCCACGATTGCCAGAATGGTCGAACATGGCGACGGTACGGTTGACCTCGGTGATGGCACCTTTGCGAAGGGCTCAATCGCGAAGTTCTTCTCCGTGGAGCACCTGCGGGCGCTGTTTGATCTCTCGGCCGCCAGTGTGGGAGACCTCGTGCTCATGGTTGCCGACACTCGAAAGGTGACCTCGGACGCCCTGAGCAGGTTACGAACCGTCATCGGCGGGGAGTGCGGCTTACGGGATCCTCGCAAGCTCGCTTTCGCGTTCGTCCTCGACTTCCCGCTCGTGGAGTGGAACACGGAGACCGAGAGTTGGGACCCGACGCACCACCCTTTCACTTCGCCCAAGCACGAAGACCTGATCTACTTTGGCACCGACCCTGCTCGCGTCCGCGCCGATTGCTACGACGTCGTGTGCAACGGGTATGAGTGGGCGTCAGGCTCGATCAGGATCCACGACCCCGTGATCCAAGCGCGCATCTTCGATCTGATCGGAGTTTCCGCGGAAGACCAGCAGGGCCGCTTCGGCCATATCCTTGAGGCGTTCTCGTTCGGTGCCCCCCCTCATGGCGGCATCGCACCCGGTATTGACCGACTCGTGATGTTCCTCACCGACGATGAGAACATTCGTGAGGTGATCGCCTTTCCGAAGGTAGGGGGGGGTTACGATCCGCTCATGGACGCACCTAGCGCGATCAGCCAGGAACAGTGGAAGGAACTCGGTCTGTCACCTTCTCGCCGCGCTGCCGACGCTTCCGCAACCGAATGAAGGCAGATCACCCCCCGCGCCTAGCTCGGGTCACCCATGAGCTGTCTCGGCCCAATTGTGCTCAAAATGCAAGTCTTCCCATGATCGAGATTCGGCAGATGCAAGCCGATGACTCCTTCGAGGAGCTCACCCATCTGCTCCACACCGCGTATGCTGAGCTCGCCGAAATGGGGCTGAGCTTCACCGCTTGCGTTCAATGCGTGGAAACGACGCGGCACCGAGCCGCGAAGGGCGTGTGCTTCCTGGCCTTCGAGAAAAGCACCATGATCGGCACGGCGAATCTCGTGACCGTCTTCGAAGACCATGATCCACGGGAGTATCGCGAGGCAGGTGTGGCCGTGCTTGGCCAGTTCGGTGTCGCACCTTCATACCGTGGCCGGGGAGTCGGACGCCAACTCCTCCAAGTCTGTTGCGATACTGCCCTGTATCAAGGGTTCAGGAGGCTCTTACTCGATACCGCCGAACCGGCCGAGCACCTCGTCCGCTACTACACAAAGCACTGGTTCAGAGTGGTCGGAACCCACCAGTGGTTGGACAAGAACTACCGTTCGGTCATCATGGCAATGCCATTGGCACCGTAACCATCGCCTACCTCGGACAAGTAGCACGGCCGAAGAGCCTGCCGACGCCCATGTACACCCGAGCGTCGGCCAAGTCTCTTCGGGTCTAGGATCGTCGTCGTCGGGCGATTAGGGCGGCAAGGCCCGCGCCGAGCGCAACGATAGTGGCAGGCTCGGGCACGATGCCCATCCGGTCATAGGCCGACCAGTTCACGGCCCCCCCGCCGTTGTTGTCCCAACCGAGGTTGGGCCCTCCGGCAAACGCTTGGCCAGGAATCCCTTCGTTCGACATGAAATTCGAGTCACTCCCATAAGCGACAAAGAAGTCGAAGCTAGCCGTCGGGGAGGTGAGCCCGAGGGTCGCGCGATCCATGAAGAACTCCCGAGCAAGGCCCGCGCCGTTGCCCGTGAACTGACCGTCGAACTTGAGGAAGTTGATCGGCCCTGCGGCGAGCTCAAAGGCCACGATGCCAAAACCACCCATTACGATCGAGTAGTCCGCCTCGAAGCCTGCGGCAAAGAGGTCGTCCACGTCCCGAGTGAGGTTGGTGCTGAGGTTCCTGCCAGCATCGCCTTGGTCGTCCATCGTGGCGTCCGTAAAGCCGCCGGCTTTGGAGTCAATCAAGATCACGACATTGTCGTTCAAGTCCGCGCCAGGTTGAAAACCAAGGTTCAGGTTGGTCGCGTCAAAGTCCATGTAGAGCGCGCCACTGCCTACAGTTCCCCCGAAGCCACTCCCCGCTCCCTGGAAGGCCTGGTTGTTCCCTGCCCCATATTCGTTCGCGCCGATCACTCCGTCCTGCACGTAGGCAGAAGAGTTCCCGTCCGTGTCGAGTCGGGTGTCAATGAGTTGGGCTCTGGCGCTGACGGCGGCAAGCGGGACGAGGATGAGGAGAGTTGACTTCATGGTGACGTGAATCCTTTCGAGGGCGCAAAGTCCCTAGGGATACTTCTGGCGACAGAAGCCAGAATGTGACGCCACCCAAGACCATTTCATGGGCGAACCCGCAAAAATACAGGGCTCAGTCGCCGGGTGGCACGGTCTCACGCCCTCTCACGCCGCCCATGGTCGCCATCATCTTGATGAACTTCCCGACGGGGCCGCTCTTCATTTTGTTCGCGAGTTCGTCGAGCCTGGCTCGCTGGTCCGGCGGGAGGTCTGCCAATGCCACGGGTTCCGCGCTCGGATCAATCTTGTCGTCAAACAGCTCGCCGCTCACATAGACCCCCGGTGCAACCTCGATGCTGAGCCGTATCCGCTCCCTCTTGCCCACGCGGAACGAGCGAGGCAACGGTTGCTCTCCTTCGATGGCTTGCCGAGCTTCATTGTCCGAGAGCAGCACCTGAAGCAGGGCGAGTTCCTCGATCCCGGTGGAGCCAGGGAACCCACTCCCGGCACCATCCGCCGGGCTGTAGCAAGAGTCGGTGGTGCGACTCACGACCAGGGCCGTGTTGCCTCCGACCCAGCCAGGGGCCACTTGGGTAGGTTCCAAGGCCAGTGACACGGCCCTACCCCAGCCCCCAAAGGGCATCTCCTCGAGAATCCGCTCGATGAATGGCACATCCACCTTGGGTACAAGGTGAGGATCGGGGCCATACACCCACTTTCCTACCGTCGCCCGCTGGGTCTGGCTCCAAACCCCTGCCGGAACCGCGATTCCGTTCGGGGACGAGCGTTGCGCAGAGGAGAGCGTGCCATAGAGCCGCAACACGAGCCAATCGTCCTCTTGGCCAAAGAATCCGTTCTCGCGTTGGAGCATGAGGCGGACCAGGCCGCTCGCAATCGAGTTTCGATTGGGGTCGGGGTTACTCGCAGCATAGTCGGCCCAATCGTTCAGGGGCGCGACTCCACCCGCGCCAGCGAGTTTCATCAGCCGAACCAGCGCGGCCCGATCGAACTGCGTCTCGCGGCTCGTACTCGGCTCGCGAGGCGACACCACGAGCCAGTCGCCCACGGTTGCCATTTTCAAGAATCCGTCCTTGGCCCAACTCGCCTCGATGAGGGCCTCGGTCCTGGCCTCGTCAAAGCGCGCGTCTTCATCCGGAAGGCAGGCGACGATGTTCTTACCCTTCCGCTCGGCATAGTGGCCCAGGGCCTCGCTGGCACTATAGGAGAGCGGATCGTGCTCCGCGATCCCTAGGATCAACTCCCTTGCCCTCTCGTCCTTGGTGAGTTCCCATCCTCCGTTTCCCACCAGTCGCATCCATTCTTGGGTCCGTTCCGAGAACTCCCATTGCGGCTCCGGTTGCCGCTCCTCTACGACCTGTTGTGGCGGGAGCTCTTGGGCCACTTCCTTTGTCGGTTCGGTCACGTCCGCCTCTTCCATGGGCTCATGCTCCGCTTCGCTCTCCTCCCACCGACTGCCAAGCCGGGTCTCCGAGGTCGTCATCCGCTCTCCCTTCTCGTTGTAGACCACGACCTCCAAGTTCAATCCTGAGTCGTACGAATTGACCTCGCGGGTGCCGATAGCGTGAACGAGCACTGCCTTCCCTTCCGCTCGCTTCGGCCGAAACATAGCCCCCATTTCGTCCATGAGAGCGCGGATCTTCTCCGCCTCCCCTGCGTCCTCGGGGATCGGCCATGGAGCGTCCGCCATGTCGTTGTGCTCTTTGACTGCCTTGGCCACCGCCTGCTCGAGGCCAGGCACCCGGAGTTGCAGTTGGCCCGCTGTCGGCTGGGTGCTCCAGACCACTCTTCCGTCGCGACGCACGACGCTGAGACCGTTCAGTCCGATACCCAGCGCGCACCTCGTCGCGAGTTGATCTGACATGCCGCCCATAAAGGCACCGCCGATTGCAATCTCGCCCTGGGCTCCCTCGTGGTTCTCGCTCTCACGGGCCGCGAGGCGCTTGAGCGTCAAGCCGAGCAGGGTACGACTCTCCGAGTCGTCAAGCTGCTCTTCGAGTCGCCTTCGCTTCGCATCAGGCACCAAGAGGCGCTTGCCCTCGCTCTCCACCCATTTCCCTGAAGTCGCCTCCGCAATCCGGGCCTCAAGATCATCCAGCTCGGCATCTTTGACTTGGACAAAAATGATCTCGCCCATCGGCGTTGGGCCAACGGCGTACTCGCGTCCGGTCTCCTTCGAGAGTGCGGCCAGCACCCGGGACACTGGGGCCGCTTCATGCTTCAGCGTCACGGTGGCGGGCGCAAGCGCGAACACGAGGAAGGGCAGTACCGTCATCCTTCCCTTACTGACGCTCTCGATGTCCAACCCGTTTCAGGCGGGTGGGCGCGTCCCGCTAACCTGGTGCGGGGACGACGTGCCGGGCCGCGCGGACGGGCCGGTCGGTCAAGTGAACCGCGGCAACGTCCCCGACGGCGGGCGCCTCGGCTCCGAAGAAGCCCCAGGTCAACGCGCCATCGTCCCCCAGGGGGTGCAGGATATGGAAGGCGAGCTCGCCCAACGCCTGCCGGATCGGCACCACGTAGTCGCCTTTTGCAGCGGTGTAGTCCACATCTCGGAACGAGCCGTCCAGCGTGATGAGCCGGTGCCCCTGGAAGGGCTGGGTTCCTTGCCGCGCTTGGGAGACGACGAACTCCTGAGCCGGTGTCTTCCAGTCCTCGTCCAACTGCTCGACGATCACGCCGTGCCGAGCGAGCAGCTCAGCGACCTGGGGAAAGGCCGCAGGAAAGAGGAACGCCTCGGGCACAGGGGCCGATCTCGTGGCCACAAATCGGTCGTAGACCTCCATACGCACCGGTTCGATGTCCGTCACCGGGCCGGTACGGCGCTCCGCCGTCTTGCGTTCGAGCAGGATGCCTTCGACCCCCCGTGACCGTGTCTCCAACCGCACGCCCAGTTCCTTTCGTGCGATCACCGAATCGGGATCGGCCGCCTTTCTCGCGGTTTCCAGGATGTGGGCCGCGTGCCGTGCCGTTGCTTGGAGCACTTCGTCCGTGAATGCCTCCGTAGTCCGGATCCGCTTCTCGAAGCTGTCATAGACGATCGCCTCGCTCAGAATCCCGATGCAGTCCACCAGGCCAGCGTAGTTCGTCGAATACCGACCCTCGGGGCCCACGACGTACCATCCTCTCGACCCGGCGCGAGTCTCGTCGTTGCCATAGTCCTGCGTCTCCAATCCTTTCGAGCGAAGCAGAGTGCGAACCTCCGGCATGAAGACATCGCGGCCAAACTCGTACAACCCGGTGGCACCGTTCGGATTTAGGGGAGGCGCATAGGTGAGCGGGTAACCGTGCCGGGTTCCGTCGGTCGTATGTAGATCCATCATTACGTGGGGGCGGTAGGCGGTCCACACGGACCTCAGCGCGGCGCGCATCTCGGGCGACTCGGCCTTGATGAAGTCCCGGTTCAAGTCCAAGCCTTGGCCATTGGGCCGCAGACCCACAAGCTCTGGACCGTTCTGACCTGGCCGGTGTCGGGCCTGCGGTCCAAAGTCGTCGTTCCCATCCGCATTGTAGATGGGGTTCACGATGAGAACGATCTTATCAAGAATGCCGGAACTTTCTTGGCTATATCGCCGCAACAAATGTAGGATCGCCTCCTTGCCTTCGACCTCTCCGGCATGGATGTTCGCCTGGACGTACACGATGGGTCGACCCAACCTCGCCGCATCCTGGGGAGAGGACGGTAGAGGGCGAGCGGCGACGACCATCGGGATCGGCTTTCCCTTGGTGGAAGTCCCGATGTATTCGAGCCGGATGGGGGCGCCCGCCCGTTCGAGACCTTCCAGGAACGAGATCACATCGGCGTAGCTCGACGTCTCGAGGTACTTCGAAGACTCGGCCTTCGTCTGCGGCCAGCCGGGCGTAAGGGACGCGATGAGGAGCAAGGGGACAAGCGTCACCGCCAAGGTTTACCCGAGCAAAGGTATCCTCGTCGCTTCCATGAGCCTGCCCCCACTGTTCGTAGGAATGGGTGACGCACCCGTCCACATGCTGCCAAAGATGGCGAACCGGCACGGGCTGATCGCGGGCGCGACAGGCACTGGAAAGACAGTCACGCTTCAAATCCTCACGGAACAGTTCAGCCAAATCGGGGTCCCCGTGCTCGTTGCGGACGTGAAGGGGGACCTCTCCGGTATGGCTGCCGCGGGCGGTGGCAAACCCAAGCTAGAGGAGCGTGCCAAGGAGATCGGCCTCAACAACTACTCCTATGCCGCAAACCCGGTCGTCTTCTGGGACCTCTTCGGCGAGCAGGGCCATCGAATCCGCTCCACAGTGAGCGACATGGGCCCGCTCCTTCTCGCCCGGCTGCTCGGGCTCAACGAGACCCAAGAAGGAGTACTGGCGCTCGCCTTCAAGGCTGCGGACGACAACGGGTTGCTCTTGCTCGACCTCAAGGATCTTCGTGCCGTGCTCGCATGGGTCGCGGATCACGCGGAGGAGCTGCGCAAAGAGTATGGGAACGTGAGTTCTGCCTCGGTCGGGGCGATCCAGCGCAGCCTCCTCGCGCTCGATGAGCAAGGCGGGGAGATGTTCTTCGGCGAGCCCGTGCTCGATTTGAACGACATGATGCGCATGTCCATGGACGGGCGGGGGATCGTGAACATCCTCTCTGCCGACAAGCTGATGCAGACCCCCAAGCTCTACGCCACGTTCCTGCTCTGGCTGTTGAGCGAGCTCTTCGAGAACCTTCCCGAGGTGGGCGATCCTGAGAAGCCCAAGCTGGTCTTCTTCTTTGACGAAGCCCACCTGCTCTTCGACGAGGCCCCCCCCGCTCTCATCGAGAAGATCGAGCAGGTCGTGCGCCTGATTCGGTCCAAGGGGGTCGGCGTCTACTTCGTGACGCAGAACCCGATTGACATCCCCGACACCGTGCTCGGACAGCTGGGAAACCGGTTCCAGCACGCCCTGCGCGCCTACACGCCGCGAGACCAAAAGGCGGTGACCAGCGCCGCGGAGACCTTCCGCGAGAACCCGAAGTTCAAGGTGGCGGAGGTGATCACGGAGATCGGTGTCGGCGTTGCGTTGGTCTCGGTTCTCGATGAGAAGGGTGTACCCACGATCACCGAAGTGACCAAGGTTCGCCCGCCCGCCTCGCGGCTGGGGCCGCTGACCCCCGAGGAGCGCACAACCATCCGGGGCGCAAGCCCGATCGGGACCCGGTACGACCAGACCCTCGACCGGGAGAGCGCCTATGAGAAGCTACGCGCACTTGATGCCGCCGAAGAAGCGGCAGAGGCCCAGGCCGAGGCCGACCTTGCGGCCAAGAAGCAGGCAGCCCTCGATGCCAAGGCGGAGGTGGCCGCGGCCAAAGAGCGCGAGCGAGCCGCGAGGCAGGCGGCAAGGGCGCGAAAGCCCGTCGAGTCCATGTTTGGCTCCGTATTGCGGAGCGCGGGCACGCAGATCGGGCGCGAGGTGGTCCGCGGGTTGCTCGGCGGCATCCTTGGTGGACGCCGCCGATGACGGCCGCCTAGTGGAAGACGGCCCGATCGAGGGTCTTCGCGTGTGCGATCCAGTCCTCGACCTCGGACTCGCTCGGCACTCGCCGAACCAACTGCTTCTCCTCGTTGACCGCCGACATCTTCACGGCAAGGTTCGCCGCATTGCGTTGCGCCAGTTCGGGCACGGAGTCCACGCCCGAGGCTTCGAGGAGGTCGGCATACTCGCTGCCCACGCCCTTCACCCGGTCGAGGTCGGCGCGGTTCACCCATTTGAGTATCAGGGTGTCGCTCATCCCGGTCGCTTGCGCGAGGGCTTCGCGGCCGTTCCGCGAGGAACCCTTATCGAGCAGGTCGGAGAGCGTGTTCACGCCGGCTTCGCCGAGCTTCGCTGCGTATGCGGGGCCAATGCCCTCAATGTCTTGAATGTTTGCCATGTTTCGCTCCGGTCTGTCTCCCTCTTCGCGAGTGATTATCCCATGCCCGGCGCGAGGTTGCTAGGAGCGTTGCGCAGGTGGTGTTCCAGTCTCAGGATCTCGTCCAGCCGAGCCGGTGCGATCCTCGAGGCGACCACGGGATCGTCGAGCGCGGCGGCCCGGAAGTCCTCGCCAGCCCAAGATCGCGCGGCTGCGCGCTGGGCAGCCTTATAGGCGCCTTCGCGGCTCAGGCCACAACGGACAAGCTCCATCATGAGGTGCTCGCTGAAGGGCAGGTCGCCCATGAGCTTGAGGTTCGTCTCCATGTTCCCGTGCATCACGGTGAGCCCAGTGAGGATCTTGGCCAGACGGCGCACCATGAAATCTACAAGTTGGAAGGTGTCAGGCAGCACAATTCTTTCTAGGGATGAGTTCGTGAGGTCGCGCTCGTGCCAAGTTGTGACGGTCTCGAGCATCGCGTGTACGTTGCCGCGCACCACCCTCGCGAGGCCACAGACCGTCTCCGCGTTCCATGGGTTCCGCTTGTGGGGCATGGCGCTGCTCCCCGTCTGGCCGGGGGCGAACTCCTCTTGAACCTCCATGATCTCGGTTCGTTGAAGGTTGCGGAGTTCCGTCGCGATGCGCTCCAGCGAGCCCGCAAGGACGCCGAGCGTGCAGAGTAGGTGCGCGTGGCGATCCCGTGCGACGATCTGCGTGCTGTTCGGATCGGGACGCACGCCCAGCCTCTCGCACACCATCGCCTCGATCTCGCAATCCGCATGGGCGTGGATCCCGACCGCTCCGCTCACCTTACCAACGGAGACCTCCTCCTTCCCTTGTGCAATTCGATCCACTGATCTTTGTAGCTCCAGCCACCAACCTTGTACTTTATGTCCGAACGTGATCGCTTCCGCATGGACGCCGTGGGTGCGACCGATGCAGGGTCGAGCCCCTTCTTTCTCGAAGAGCGTTGCAACCTGAGCCATAAGGACGGCGAGCGACTCAGCAAGGACGTCGCAAGAATCGCGAAGCATTGTTGCGAGCGCGGTATCTATGATGTCGTAGCTCGTGACCCCGAAGTGGATCCATCGCGAGGCGTCGTTCTCCAAGCGCTCGAGGTCGGGGGAGAGCGCGTCCACCCCGCTCACGTTCTCGCTCAGGTTTCGGACGAACGCGACGAGGTCGTGACGGGTGACGGCCTCGATCTCGTCGCACCTTTCAAGGTCGAACCTAGCCCCAGCACGGATCTTCGCAAGGTCGTCATGAGGGATCACGCCGGCCAGGGCCCAAGCCTCGCATACCGCGATTTCCACCTCGAGCCACCTACGATATTTGGCGTCTCGGCTCCAAATCGCCGTCATTCCCGCCGTCGTGTACCGCTCGATCACCGGCCGCGAGGCTACCCGCCGCAGGCGTCACGCTCGGGAAGTTTGCGGAGCGATGTGCGCAGCGATGCGCTTGAGGTTCCGGGATGCCTTGCTCTTCAGGTAGTAGGAGAGCCCGTTCGCCCGCCAGCCGATTCCTTTTCCCTCGAAGAACTCCCCTTCACAGTCGAGGCGGATCCGCATACCCGTCTCGAGTTGAGGAGCCTCCTTTCGCACATAGAGGTGGTACATCTGGCCGTCCTCCTCGAAATAGATGCAGCCCCATCCGTCCCCATACATGGCACCTTTGAACTGGGCTCGCTTCCCTAGGGCGAGAGCGGGCACTTCGAAGCCGGTCTGCTTCTGGAGCCAAGCGGTGGAGGCCGCGAGGTTGGCCGTCCGCGGACTCATCTCGACTGCGGCAGAGGTATCGAACCGCATGCTGTCCGGACCGAGCGCGACGGGGGGTTCCGGTCGAGGGAGGACGGCAATGGCGACGGCGAGAGCGGCAACCGCGACCGCCACGAGCGGGACGAGCCGGAACGTGCGGCGAGCTTTCCTTGGGACGACGACGCCGCTGGTTACCGCCTGCTTGATGCAGGCTCGCAGGGCACGGAGCGCCTCCAGCTCCGCGTAGGCGGCCGGATCTGCTTGGAGGGCCGCATCGTACTGCTCGCGCTGCCCAGGATCGAGGCTCCCGTCGAGATAGGCTTGCCAATCGTATCTCACGCCGTCACCCCGCGAGATCCCAAGATGTCTCGCAATTGCTTGCGGCCCCGGAAGAGGCGGCTCCGCACGGTGCCGACCGGTACGGACATCGCGACGGACGCTTCCTCATAGCTCATGTCCTCGACGTCGCAAAGCAGGATGGCGAGGCGCAACGGCTCCGACACCGAGTCCAGAGCTTTGAGTACGGTCTCCGCGTGCAACTTGTTCTCCACCGCCGCCCAATACTGGGGGCCCGTGCTGAGGTCTTCCGGCAGTTCGCCGTCCTCTCGAACGACCCGTAGTCTGCGCCAAAGGCTCTTCTGGCGGTTCCGCATGATCGTGATCAGCCAGCTGCGCAGGTGAAGCCCATCGAAGTTGGCATAGCTCCTGAGTGCGTGCATCACAGTGGACTGAACGAGGTCCTCGGCGTCGTCGGTGGTCCGGCACAGCCGCTGCGCCAACCGGCGCAAGATCGGAATCTCCGCCTCGACCGACCGGTCAAACTGTGCTGGACGCCCGCTCATGGCTTTGCGACAAGGTCTGGGAGCCCACGAAACGACGCCCCCGATGGACTGTACCGGGTTCGCTGTGGTGAACATGGACTTTCTAAGGCTCATCCGTGATCGGGGTGTCTTGCCGCTCCTCACGTCCCGAAACGCAGAGGTCCCGAGCTAGTTCCCTGAACTTGCAATGTCGGTACGAAAGTGCTTGCCCGAGTACTGGATTTCGCTTACCCCGGCATAGGCCAGGGCCCTCGCGGAGGCGAGATCGGGTCCAGTCGCGCTGACCGAGACGACACGGCCGCCGGAGACGCGGAGGCTGCCATCATCCCACTTCGTGCCGGAGTGGAACGCGACCGCTCCTTCCGGCATATTGCCGATCGTGATCGGCTGGCCCTTTTGCGGCGAGATCGGATACCCGTCAGCGGCGCAAACCACTGTCACCGAGCAACCAGGCAGCACGTCGGGACGTTCCGGCCGGGAGCCGTCCGCGGTACCGATCAGGGCGTCCAAGAACCCCGCGCCCATGAGCCGGAGGACGCTCTGCGTCTCGGGATCGCCAAACCGGACGTTGTACTCAAGGCAGAAGGGCTCGCCCTCCACGACCATCAAGCCGCTGAAGAGCATCCCCCGATAGGGGACTCCCGCTCGAGTAAGCTCCGAGAGCAAGGGCTTGACCACCCGTTCCTCGGTCTTCAAGACCAATCCCTCCGAGACCCAGGCCGCGGGTGCGAACGATCCCATCCCTCCGGTGTTCGGCCCGGTGTCGCCGTCGGTAAGGCGCTTGTAGTCCTGTGCGACGGGCAGCGAAGCGATCCCTCGCTCGGTCGCCAAGGTCAGGAGCGAGAACTCTCGCCCGAGCAATCGCTCTTCGAGAAGGAGCTTTTCCCCAGCGGCGCCCATGCCGCCCGAGTCCATCCAGTCCAGGATCGTCGCCTCGGCCAGTTCGAGCTCCGCGGCCACCACGACCCCCTTTCCCAGGGCGGGCCCAGTAGCCTTGACAGCCACCCCTTTCCCTTCTTCGAAGCGCGCACGGCACCACTCGATCGCCGCACTTGACTCGGTGAACGTCATGCCTGCCGCCGTCGGGACGCCGGCCCGGCGCATCGTGTCCTTGGACCAACCCTTGTCCGCTTCGAGCCTCGCTCCGTTCTCGCCCGGCCCAAAAACCCGTAGGCCACGGGCCCGCATCTGGTCGGCGAGCCCGTCGATCAGGGGTGCCTCCGGTCCGATCACCACGAGGTCCACTTCTCGCGCCACCGCCAACGCCGTGAGCGCTTCGCCATCCTCGGCAGGTATGGGGACACAGTCTGCCACTTGCTCGATTCCGGGGTTGCCCGGCGAACAGACCACCTCGGCCTCGTGCGCGAGCTTCCAGCACAAGGCGTGCTCCCGTCCGCCCCCTCCCACGACCAGGACCCGGCTCATATCGGCCTGCGAAACTCCAGTGCGCTCACGAGCGTCGCGGAATCGGCGTATTCGACCTCCCCGCCCGCGGGCAATCCATGGGCGAGACGGCTCACCACGATCCCGCTCGGCTTGACGAGCGAGGCGATATAGAGGGCCGTGGCCTCTCCTTCCACCGTTGGGTTCGTCGCGATGATCACCTCGCTCACCCCGTCACCGAGACGGCCGATGAGTTCGCGCACCTTGATGTCCTCGGGGCCGACGCCGTCGAGAGGGGAGAGCAGGCCGTGCAAAACATGATAGAGCCCTTTGTACTCGTGAAGACGCTCCAATGCGACGACATCCTTGGGATCGGCGACGACGCACAGGGTCGTGCGGTCACGGTCAGGGTCGTCACAGATTCGGCAGGTCTCCTCGTCGGCGAAATCCTGGCAGACCGCGCAGAGGCGGAGGGACGTACGGGCGTTCACCATGGAGTCTGCGAGCCGCCTCACGCCGTCTTCCGGCATTCGCAAGATGTGAAACGCCAATCGGCTGGCCGATTTCGCTCCCAGCCCAGGCAGCTTCTCGATTTGGGCGATCAGCTCGGCGAGAGGCCCGGCGAACACGGTCTAGAGTCCGAGGTTCCCGAGACCGGGGACGTTCGGCATGATCTCCTTGACTCGGGCATCGCGCAGCTCGGTCGCGCTGGAGAACCCGTCTCGGACGAGGCCCACGATGAGGTCCTCGAGGGCCTCGGTCTCCGAGGGATCCATGACCACGGGGTCTATCTTGATGGAGACGATCTCGCCGGTTCCCGCGAAAACGCCAGAGACCGGGCCTTTCTCGATCGTGATCCGTTCCGCAGCCAGTTCGTCTTCGAGGTGCTTGGCGCGATCCATCGCCGCCTGTGCCTGTTTCAGGTAGCCGCCTAGCCCCTGGCCGCCAAAGTTCTTGGGAAGTTTCATGGTGTGTCTTGACCGCCGGACGCGAATTCGTGTTGCGCAGCCTCGGCGAGCTCCTTTCCGGTGAGCCGCAATTGTACCGATGTGGTGGCCACCTCCGGCACCGACTTGGTCTCGGGCGAGGCTGCCGCGAAGACAAGCTCGGTCCCGGTGCCGCCTGCGCTCTCCCACGCTTTGCGGATCAGCCCTTGACGCTTGGGAGACTCCATCACCCAGTCGTAGTCCAGGACTCGCGAGAACTCGAGCACGGTCATGCCGTTCTCCAGCCTACGGACCGATGCCCCGTGTAGCCTTGCGCCCGCAGACTTGCTCGCAGCGCACAGCTCGCCATAGGCGGTGAACCAGATCGCTCGGACCTTGTCGGTCTCGGCGTCTCCACTCGGTTCGGGTGGGGCTGGGATGCCCTGCTCGTTCTCCGCAGGCTTGGGCGCCGGGGCGTGCGGCTCCGCGGGTCTGGGGTCTTGGGACGAGGACCGCGACAGGGGCGTCTCGGGGCGGGCGTCCGGTCGGGAGGTCGTAGGTTTCTCCGCGGTCGTCGGGGCCGCAGCGAGGAGCAGTCGCGCCTCCATCCAGGTTCTCGGGAGCGTGGAGTCCCGCAAAGCGACGTGCGCTTCGACTGCCGCCTGCCTGATCCGGGCCAGTGCCTCCAGACCGACCTCCATCGCCGTCGCGGCGGCCGCGGCTTGGGTCGCAGAGTCCGAGCCGGAATCGGTACCGAAGGCCGCCCGGGTCAATTCACCTACCCGGCTCAGCAGCTCGTTCGTGATCGTCCGCGCGTCAATTCCCCGCTGATAGAGTGAGTCCAAGGTGCCGAGAACGGCTCCAGCGTCTCCCTTGCCCAGTGCGAGCACGAGGGAGTCGAGATCGTCGTCGGGCACCGCGCCCAACTGCTGGAGGACGTGGGCCTCCTCGATTTCGCCGCTGGCCGAGAGCGACACCAGTTCGAGCAGGGAGAGGGCGTCCCGATATCCGCCTTCTGACATCCGCGCGATCCTGGCAAGGACCGCCTCCCCTACCTTGATCCCTTCTTGGTCGGCGACGCTGCGCAACCTTCCCACGATGTTGCCGATGCTCCCTCGGTGGAACTCGAAACGTAGGCACCGAGACCGGATCGTGGCGGGCACCTTCTGAGCCTCCGTGGTCGCGAGGACGAACACTACGTGATCGGGCGGTTCCTCGATCGTCTTGAGGAGTGCGTCGAAGGCCTTGGGCGAGAGGTCGTGAACCTCGTCAATGATGTAGACCTTCCGCCTTAGGGCCGCGGGCCGATACTCGACCGCCTCCACGATCGAGTTCCGCACGTCCTCGACCGAGGCCTCGCTTGCGGCGTCAATCTCGATGACGTCCATGGCCCGTCCCTCGATGATCGAGGTGCAGGCCTCGCACTGGTTACAGGGCTCGGGGCCAGACTCGTCCTCGCAGTTCAAGGCCTTGGCAAGGAGCCGGGCCGTGCTCGTCTTCCCTGTCCCTCTCGGGCCGGTGAAAAGGTAGCTCTGCGCAACTGAGCCCGAGGCGATCGAGTTCAGCAAGGTTCGGACGACGTGCTCTTGCCCCACCAGGTCGTGGAACGTCTGGCTTCGATACTTCCGGTAGAGGGCGACGCGGGACAATTGCCTGCTCTCAGTATCGCACGGAACGAGGGGAAGGTAGGCCGGGAAGGGTGCGTCGCCCGCTGCGTCGTCTTACCGTTGCTGCCTTCCGGCCCTGGCGGGGTTCGCCGTGCACACGTCGCGCAGTTCCCGGCGGCCGGTGTCGAGCACCCGCCGCCGGTCCGCGCCTACCCGCCGCCTTCCCCGGTCCCCGCCATGCCACCGGCTTGCGGTATGTCGCCCGGTTCGACCGCCGAGCTGGGGCCACGGAGGCCTGGCACCGTGATCAGGTCGCTTCCTGTGCTCGGAGCCTTGATGCCGCGATAGTTCTTGGTCTGGGCGTCCGGCACCTTGGTCTCCCATTCGCCTCGCCGAAGGATCTGGTCGCGCGTGAGCGACAGCGTCGTATAGATCACCCTTTGGGCCGGCCTGATCTCTTGGTTCAAAAAGTTCTTGTCGGCCATGCCCTCGCCGCTCCAGCCGAACTTGTCCTGGATATGGATCGCGGCGCTCCGCGGGTTGTAGTAAAACTCTATCAGGTACTTGTCGTCCACGAACGGGTACATGGTCAGATCGCGGCTCATGTCAATCTTTCGGTTGAACGACTGGTTTCGCACGAACAGCTGATCCTGCAAGAAGGTCTGATCCTTGGGCGGAGTCAGCTCGACCTGGGTTCCCTGGTTCCACTTCATCCCCGCGGGGAGGGCGTTGGGGAAGTTCGCGTCGCGAAGGATGAACCGGATTCTCGTTCCGACCGGCTGGACCCCCCAAGTTCCCTGCACCACGATGACCTTGGGTGAGACCACGGTCACTCGTGCGCTGAACCCCACGTCGAACGGATTGTCGGTGTCATAGATTCCCAAGTTTCGATCTGGGGCTCCCTTCGCGAAGTAGCCGCGCTGCGACATTCGAACGAGCAGGTTGTCGAGGTTGCCCTCGATCGTGTCCCGGTTCTGCCGAGCCGAGAACTCCCGGTCGTTCTTCATGTTCTTCTCCGCCTTGTCCAGGAGCCCATAGGCATAGTCCAGGGCCTTGTCCACCTCGCCGTTGCGCTGGTAGCAGTTGTTGAGGATGTTCCTACGAGCGGGAATCATGTCGTCGTACGTGTTCGCCTTCTCCATCCACGATACGGAGTTCTCGTAGAAGTCGTCAATCTTGTGGAACCACATCCAACCCACCTCATAGAACATTTCGTACGTGTAGTCGTTGTTCTTGGCCCCTTCCATCCCCAGTGCCAGGGCGGTCGGGATGTACCTCCGGTCGGATCGCGAGCCTTCGTCCGTGAAGTTGTAACCGATGTGCCACATGCCCGTGGCGTAGACATCAATCTGGTGCGGGTCGAGGAGCGTGACCAAGCGCACGATGGGGAGGATCGCGTCGTAGTTGCCCTCGCTGAAATAGGAGTCCGCCCGGACCCAGAGGATGCCGGCGATCAGCTCTCGGAAGCCGGCAAAGGCGAAGAGTAGCTGGTCCGGCGAGAGCCCGCTGTAGTCCGCGGTCTTGGGCGCGAAGTTCTTCTTCCAGAGCGGATAGACCGCCCCGTTGATCCCCGCCGCAGCGACGACCGCGACGGCGAGCGCGGCATAGAGCTTGCCCCGATGCGCCCGAGCCAACCTACACCTCCCGCCGGTCGAATACGAGGATGCCCGCGATGAGCAGGATCATCACATAGACGAGGGCGTAGCCGAACGATCCCAAGTAGTAGAGCTGCTCGTTCTGGATCACTGGCCCTGCGTTGATCGCAGAGTTCTGGACGTTGAACATTTGGAAGTTCGGGACGATGGAGTGAACGAGCCTAGCCCCCGCCTGCACCATCGCCGGGAGCTCCTTGTTGTTGCTCAGAACCTCGAACAACGAGCTGAAGACCGACCCCAAGAGGTACACGCCCCCGCTCAGGAAGAAGTTCACGATGGGGGAGACGAAGGTCGAGAAGAACACCGCGACCGCGGCGAGCAGGCTCATCTGCACGAAGAACATGAGGGGGACCTTGGCGAGATCCACCATGTCGGAACCCAGGGTCAACTTGCCCACGACCGAGAAGACGATCAACATCGTGGCCGTCATCATCGCCACCATGAGCGCCAAGGCGGCGACCGCACCCAGATACTTGCCGACGAGGAACTGCCAGCGTTGCACCGGCTTGGAAAGGATCGTATAGATCGTGCGCCGCTCGATCTCGTTCGGGATCAGGTAGACCGTCAGGACGATCGCGATCACCGCGCTCGTGAGCTGGATGACCCCGAGCGTGAGGCTGCGTAGGACGGTCGTGCTTTGGCGCGCCGAAAGGGCCTCCATGCCTGGCGCGACGACCAAGAGGACAAGCCCGATCAGGAGAATGACCATGAGCACCCGGCGGCGGATCGCCTCTCCGGTCGTGGTCTTGGCGATGCTCAGGACTACGTTCACGCTCCTTCCTCCACGGCGGCTTCGGCCTCCACGATCGAAGCCTGGTCAGGCGGGGACTTTTCGAGCATGCTGCGCTTCTGACGCCCCTTGGCCGCGTCGTCCTGGGTCACGAGTTCGAGGAAGAGGTCTTCGAGCCGCTTGCGCCGCGGGATCACGCTGACGATCGTCCCGCCCGCTGCGCGGATGGCGTCCACGATCGCGTTCGGCTCCTCCGAGTCGGGAATGTCCACGATCAATCGGCCTAAGTGGGCCGAAACGATCCTCTCGCCACCCCGGAGCTTCTCCACAAGGTCGTCGGGGCATTGGTTCGCCGTGACCTCGATGCGTCCGCCCACGAGGAGGGTCTCCAGCGGCCCTTGCTGGACCACCTCGCCCTTATTGATGATGGCGACACGGTCGCAGATCCGTTCTACGTCGCTCAACTCGTGACTCGAGATAAACACGGTCTTGCCCTCGTCCCGGAACTGCAGGATGAGGTCACGGATTTCGATATGGGCGATCGGGTCGAGCCCTCCCGTCGGTTCGTCCAGGAAGAGCAGTTTGGGATCGTTGATCAGGCTCTGTGCGAGGCCGACGCGCTGCTGCATTCCCTTGGAGTACTCGCTTAACGGCCGGTTCATGTCGTTCGCCAGGTTCACCCGTTCCAGGAGCGACCGACATTGGGCGTCGTCCTTGATGCCGAAGAGCGACGCATAGAAGCGCATGATCTCGAGCCCGGTCATGTGCTCGTAGTAGTATGGCTTCTCAGGCAGGTAGCTCAGAAGCCGATGGGCGTCGGTGTCGGTCGGCTCTTTGCCTAGCACCCTGGCTTGGCCCGAGGTCTGATAGATGATCCCGAGGAGGATCTTGATCGTCGTGGTCTTCCCAGCCCCGTTCGGGCCCAAGAAACCGAAGATCTCCCCCGGTTCCACTTGGAGGTTGACCTGGTTCACGACGTTCAGGGCTTTTCCCTTCTTCGCCTTGTAGGTCTTCGTTAAGTCGCGTGTCTCGATGGCAAGGTCCAAGAATGAGGCTCCCTATTGGTAGAAGTGCGGGCAGGAAGTATACCGACGAGCGGGCGTCGGCACCGGCCATGTGACAAGAGACGCCGCTAAACCTCGCCATGTGCCCTGCGCAGGGCCTCTTGGGCAATTCGGACATAGGCCCGGAGCAGCTCCGGATCCTTGACCCCTGGTTCCCGCTCTGGTCCCGTGCAGGCGTCCACGCCAATGGGACGGACGCGCTCAATGGCCTCGGCCACGTTCTCAGGTCCGAGCCCGCCCGCCAGGATCACAGGCCGCGGACACTCTGCCACGAACTCAGCTGCGAAATCTGCCGGGACGAGAATGCCGGTGCCGCCCAGACCTTCTTGCGAGTGCGCATCGAGCACGACCGCTTGTGCGCTCGTGAAGTCGGTCGAATCGCCGCGAGTGCTGAGCCAGTGCTCCGCGCCTGGGACATTGTGCAAATGGACGTTGGCCTGGCGGACGAAATGCAAGGGCACCCCGTTGGCGTCGAGGCTTCGCGAAACGATCACAGGACGGGCTGTCCGGCACGATTCGCCCAAAGCGATCGCCCTCTCCAAGGTCACGAAGCGACGGCTCCCGGGATCCACCACGAACCCCACATGGCTCGCGCCCGCCTCTTCCGCCAGGGCCAGGTCAGTCTCGGAGGTGATGCCGCAAACCTTCACCACACCTACCAACCCATGACCTCCCGAACCTTTGCGCCGGGATCGCTCGCCGAGCAGAACGCCGTGCCGATGAGCACACAGTCCGCACCCGATTCATGGACAGATCTCACGTCCTCTGTCGAGTGGAGCGCGCTCTCGCTTACTCGGGTCACGCCGGGGGGGATCTTCGGGAGCAGCTCAAGGCTGGGTTCGAGGGTGGTTTGAAAGTTGGCGAGGTCCCGATTGTTGACCCCCACGATCTCGGCCCCGCTCGCGAGGGCACGTTCGAGCTCGCCCCGGTCGTGCACCTCCACCAGTGCGGCGAGACCCAAGGAGCTCGCGAGCTGACCCAGACCACGGAGCTCGGCGTCGTCGAGCCCGCGGACGATGAGGAGGATCGCGTCCGCCCCCATCGCTCGCGCCTCGTACACGTCCAGCTCCCCGACGGTGAAGTCCTTCCGCAGCACCGGCAGGCTACACGCGGCACGGGCCTCTCGAAGATCCTGGGGTGATCCTCCAAAACCAGGGCCGTCCGTGAGGACGCTCAGAGCGGCCGCACCACTCGCCTGGTAGAGCGCGGCGAACCGTGCCGGCACGATCCCCGGCCACTCCGCCCGCCGGCTCGGGCTTCGTCGCTTGATCTCCGCGATCAGCGCGGGGCGCCTCTCTGCGGCCGTGAGGGCCGAGCGAAACCCCCGTACAGGTGGGGCATCGCTCAGCATCGCAACCGCCTCTCTCAGTTCTTGCGGAGATCGTGCGGCCAATTCTGAGCGCTTCCTCCTCATGATATCGTCAAGGATCATGGCTCAACCTTTGTAATATCCGAAGCGTTCGCATCGCCCGACCGTCTGCCACCGCCTCGTTGGCCCGCATCGTGCCCTCGGAGGGGGTGCTCGCAAGTCCTGCCAGCCAAAGGGCGAGTCCGGCGGTCACCGCACAAATCTCCCCCGCGAGCGAACCAGGATCGCTCAGGGCCTCGATCGCCAGCGACGCCGCTTCATCAGGCGTACCGGGTGCCGGGATCACCGCTGGACCGAGCGCACGCTCGCAAAGCTCTTCCGGCCCCCAGGCAAACTCGCCCGCGCCCAACCCCACGACCGTCACTCGAGTGACCCCGAAAGGCATAGCCTCGTCGTAGCCGTCCTCGTGCCACACTACTGCGGCCCTCTCGGCCCCCAGTTGTTCCAACGCTTCCGCCGTGGGCCGCTGGAGCTGAGGTTCATAGACTCCGGTGACTTGGTACTGTGCTCCTGCTGGGTTCAGGAGGGGGCCGAGCTGGTTGAAGATCGTGCGGAAACCGAGCGCGCGCCGGATCGGCCCGATCCGGCGCAGTGCCGGGTGGTGGTCCGGCGCAAAGAGAAAGCAGACACCCGCCTCCTCGATCATCGCTCGCTTTGTTTCTGGGGTCGCGGAGGTCCGCACACCCAAGGCTTCCAGCACGTCGGCACTCCCCACCGAGCTCGTCACGGCACGATTCCCGTGCTTGGCGACCCTGGCCCCTGCCGCTCCTGCGATGAGCGCCGCGACCGTCGAAACGTTGGGGGTAGGTTTGCCACCTCCGGTCCCGCACGTGTCCACCAGTCCGTCGCCGAGCACAATGGGCACCATCCTTTCCTTCAGGGCGTCGCAGTAACCGGCGAGCTCCTCGGGTAGGGCCGGGCGCCTTGCGAGCACCGTGAGAAGGGCCGCGACAGTGTCGTCCGGGGTCGCGTCCTCGATGATCGTCCTCATCAAGAGGGATGCTCCCCCACGCCCCATGGGCCACTCGGCGAGGCGGACGGCGTCGCCGTGGTCCATCGAACTGGATTCTACTTGCTGGGCCGGGGTATCTTCCAGGCCGTGTTCGGCGAGTTTCTCCCGATCTTGCTCTTGATGCTCGTGGCCGCTGTCGTCGCGGGCGCGATGGTCACCCTCAGCTGGGTGCTCGGCCCCAAGAAGGACACTCCTTATAAGTCGTCCACGTACGAGTGCGGGGTGACTCCGGTGGGCAACGCCATCGAGCGCTTCCCGATCAAGTTCTATCTCGTAGCGATCCTGTTCGTCCTGTTTGACATCGAGGTCGTGTTCCTGTGGTCGTGGATCACCGTCTTCAAGGGCGCGACGATCCAGTATCAGGTTTTCAGTGGGGTCGCCGTGGGAATCTACCTTGTCCTTTGGATCATCGGCGACGCCTATGTGATCAAGGTCGGGGCCCTGGAATGGGACGAGGAGCCGCAAGTCGCGCCGGAGAAACTCCTGCCGACGCCCGTCGAAGCACCGACCATAGCAGCAGGGTCGCACTCGTGACCGAACCTCGATCGGCCGAGGCCCAGGCGATCGTTGCGAACCTTCCAGACGCGCTGATCTCGGAGACCGTAAAGCTCGGCTCGCTGTACCTCTGCATCGAACGCGAGCGGATCGCAGACGTTCTTGCGCTCCTCAAGTCCGACCCTGGACTCCGATACGACTATTTCAGCGAGTGTGTGGGCGTTGATTATTCCGAATGGAAGGAAGAGCGCGACCTGGGCAGCCGCTTCGAAGTCGTTTACAACCTGATGTCGGTCTCCAGCGGGGCGAGGGTGTTCTTGAAGGTGGGCGCCGACGACGGAGAGGCGATCCCGACCTGCATGCACGTCTTCGCAGGCGCAGAATATCCCGAGCGCGAGGTCCACGACCTGCTCGGCATCGAGTTCCAAGGCAACGGCAACTATCCTGGCGAGCGGTTCCTCCTCCCCGACGACTGGGTCGGGTACCCGCTGAGGAAGGAGTTCCCGCTGGGCGGCGAAGACGTCGTCTTCGCTCACGGCACCCTAGGCCCTGCGGTCGAGGACATCGCCTCTCCCTTGGCCGGGGAGAGCTTCGAGGGCACGACGGGCACCGAGAACGTATCGCCACAAGGCCGATAAAGCGCACCGACGCTCCGCACCTGGTAAAAATACTTGAATTACCTGAAAAGACCTGAAGGTTCTCGAACCGGATGGCACCAAACGTGCGTATACTCAGTCTAACGGATGGGCCAGAAATGGCTCACCGTGAACTCATACGGAGAAACACTATGCGAAAGTTCCGAGCATTCACGCTCATCGAGCTCCTCGTCGTGATCGCGATCATCGCGATCCTGGCCGCCATCCTGTTCCCCGTGTTCGCCCAGGCAAAGGAGGCCGCCAAGGCCACTCAAGACCTGTCGAACATGAAGAACCTCTCGACGGCAACCCAGATCTACCTCGCTGACACCGACGACGTCATGCCGCTCGGTCACGGCCGCGCTCCGGACGGGTCGCACGGCTACAACTTCAACAAGTACGTTCCGTTCGACTGGGCCGCCACGAGCAACCCTGCCAACCGACGCTTCTACTCGGAGACGTTCTACATGAACACGATCCAGCCGTACGTCAAGAACTTCGAGATCACCGCGGCCCCCGGTCTGCGTGAGGAGGAGTTTCAGGCAACCCAGGCGATCGCAGCCAACAAGAAGAAGGAAAAGACCACCTACGCCTATAACGGCTTCCTGCACGGGTACAGCGCCACCGCCGTCGTTGCGAGTGCCAACCTTCCCTTGCTCACCGGTCTGAACGGCGCTGCGCGCGTCCTCGGATGGGGCTTCGCCAACCCGGCGCTGACCTGCTCCGACGCAGCCAGCTCGTCCTGCTTCTACATCCCGCGAGGCGCCTCGGCCTGCGCAACCGGCAACGGTGCCACGGGCGCGGTCTACACCACGTATAACAACGCGCAGACCTACTGGATGTACAAGAAGGGCCAGAACTGGGCGTTCGTGGACGGCCACGCCAAGTTCCGCCGCCTCGGCGCGACGTTGTCGCCCGGCGACACCGACTGGCGAACCGACCCGCTCACCGGCTACGACAACACCGGCCGAGCCGGGTTCTACTGGTGGAACGGTTGCCACGCCTGGCTCTTCCGACCCGACTACGACTTCTCGTAAGCTCGTAAGTACGGTCGAAACATAGCCAATTGGCACACGGGCCGAACCCTTCGGGGGTCGGCCCGTGTATTATTGTATGACCCTCTAGGGTCAAGAACGGAATCGGAGACAACCTATGAAGAAAGCACTCATCCTGGCGGTGCTAGCCGCCTTTACCCTCAACCTCTTGGCAGGCTGCACATCGAGCGGTGAGGACGCCGAGCCGCCGAAGCTCCCTGATAGTCGGAGCACCGGCAACAAGAACGAGGCGCCCAGCAACGACAACGCCAACACAGAAACGACCGCTACGCCCCAATAAAGGCCACGACCGTGCCCCCCGGTCCAACGTGGGCCGAGGGGCACACCTTGCCACACTAGCCTCATGAAGCCTGCCATTGCGATCCCACTCGTGCTCTCGCTGAGCTGCGCGACCCTCCTTGCCGGTTGCGGCCAGTCCAAGGAGGACGAAGCCCTCGCACGCGCGAGAAGCCGACCCAAGCCGGGTTTCGTGCGAATCCTCAACTTGACGAGCAAGGATGCGACCCTGCTTTCGAAGGGCAGACCCGTCAACCCAGACGTCCACCCAGGCGAGTCGGGTCGTCTCAATCCCGAAGGCGTAGGCAAGCGATCCCTCGTTGTACAATCCGCCGGTAGCGAGAAGGAAATCGAGGTCGAGCTCGCGAGCGACCTGGGCCACACGATCATCCTCTTTCCCGAGCGCCACGTCCTCCTCAAGGAGGAGCCTCGCAAGCCTGTGGACGGCAAGAACCTGAACGTCGTCTTCATGTCGGCGGACGGTACGATCGCCTCGACCGGTGACAAGGTGAAGCTCAATGCGGCCAGTGGGACGATCGAGCTCGACCCCAAACAGCACCCGTACGAGGTCGCGTCCGGCACGATCACCGTGCTAGGCAAGGAGTTCAAGGTCGAACCGAAGTTCGCCTACACGATCCTTCTGCTCAAAACGGGAAGCGGGCTCAAGCCGTACTTCATGCTGAACACGGCAAACGACGTCCCCGCCCAGACCGGCACCGCAGCCAGCTAAGGCAAAGGGTAACCTCGCTCCAGCCCGCAAGCCGGGCTGGAACCTGCACTGATGGCGAAGTCCCCGTTCATGCCGACCACCGGTACCTCCTTCGAGCGCACCGGCGAGAACTCGATGATCGTGAACATGGGGCCGCAACACCCCAGCACGCACGGCGTCCTCAGGCTGGTGTGCGAACTCGACGGCGAGACCGTGGTGAAGTGCCGTTGCGTCATCGGCTACCTCCACACGGGCATGGAGAAGGAGGCGGAAAGCCAGACCTATCAAAAGTGCGTCGTGATGACCGACCGCATGGACTATCTCAACGCGAACGGGAACAATCTGGCGCACGCACTGGCGGTCGAGAAGCTCCTGGGCTGTGAAATCCCGATCCGGGGCCAATACCTCCGCGTGATCCTTGCCGAGCTCAGCCGTATCGCGAGCCACTGCGTGTGGCTTGGCACCCACGCACTCGATCTCGGGGCCATGACCCCGTTCTTCTATATCATGCAACAGCGCGAGCTGATCCTCGATATGTTCGAGATGTTCAGCGGTGTGCGCATGATGCCGAGCTGGATCGTGCCCGGCGGGCTGCGCGGCGACGTCCCCGACGGATTCGAGGTGAAGGTGCGCGCCTTCCTCCGCGACTTTCCCGGTGAGATCGAGGTGGTGGAGGGGTTGCTCGTGGAGAACCCGATCTGGAGGGAAAGGACCCAAGACGTCGGGATCATGACCGGGGCGCAGGCCCTGGAACTGGGTTGCAGCGGGCCGATCGCCCGAGCAAGCGGCGTCGCCTGGGATCTCAGGAAGAGCCATCCCTACTCGGGGTACGAAAACTTCGAATTCCAGATCCCGGTCGGCAAGACCGGCGACGTCTACGACCGGTTCCTGGTTCGGATCGCGGAAATGAGGGAGTCCGCCAAGATCGTGGAGCAGGCCATGGATCAGCTCCCCAGCGGCCCGGTGAACACTCTCGACCGTAAGGTCGCCCCGCCCGACCGCTCCGAGCTCGACACCTCGATGGAGGCGGTGATCCACCACTTCAAGCTTTGGACGGAGGGCTACCGAACGCCGGTAGGCGAGGCCTATGCGGGCATCGAGGGCTCCAAGGGCGAGCTTGGGTTCTATATCGTCAGCGACGGGACGAACCGTCCATACCGGTGGCACGAGCGACCCTCCAGCTTTATGAACCTCAAGGCTCTGGAGGTGCTTGCCGAGGGCAGGCTCATCGCCGACATCATCGCGATCATCGGCTCGATTGACATCGTCCTCGGTGAAATTGACAGGTAATTACCGGTTCGATCCTGACAAAAATTCCGTACCGAGAAAAAAACTCGACATTTGGCAGGACTTTCGGGCATACTCTGGGTGACCCCTACTTAGGAGGCCATCATGAAACGCAATGCATTCACCCTGATCGAGCTTTTGGTCGTCATCGCGATCATCGCGATCTTGGCTGCGATCCTCTTCCCGGTCTTTGCCCAGGCGAAGATCGCGGGCAAGAAGGCCGTCAGCATCAGCAACCAGAAGCAGTATCTCACCGCCGTCATGATCTACATGCCGGACTACGACGACAACACCCCGATCATTCAGTACAACAACACGTACCGGGTTGACCAGGGCGACCGGGCCATCGGCCAGATCGTGAACGTGTACATGAAGAACATGGACATCCACGCTGACCCGAACAGCCCGGTCCAGCGCCAGGAGCGCATCACGCGCGACCTCACGGATCCGAGCACCTTGCCCGCCCAGTGGCGACAGCTCCAGACGGAGTTCAACCTCGCCATCAAGTCGGACTACGGTTACAACACCCAGTACTTCGGCCCGATGGGCTACAACTGCGGAACTCCGCCCCTGAACTTCAAGGGTCACAGCATCCCGCACACTCAGGTCACGGACCAAGCCCGAACCCTGATGTTCATCAACTCGATCTGGGACCGCTCCGGCAACACTGTCGTTGGTGGCGGTAACTGGGGACTCGATATGCCGTGTCGGCTCTACGCCGGCGGTCGCGACAGCCTTCCTCCGCTCCCGAACTGCGCGGGACGATGGTGGTGGGGCGGCTGGCGCCCAGGCACCCAGCTTTGGAACGAGTTCGGCGGCGCATGGCCCTATCACGCGGGTCAAGCGGTCACCGGCTTCTCCGACGGCCACGTGAAGGTCATGCGGCTCTCCGCGGTCGCCGCTGGCTGTGACGTGCGAGCGGGCTGGTCTGGCCAAATCTTCGACGCCTCCCAGTACATTTGGGACCTGGAGTAACCATGAAGAGGCTAGCTCCCCTGTTCGGTATCCTCGCTCTGGCTTGTGTGCTCGTGGGCTGCGGCTCTGGCGAGACCAGTAACGCTGACCTCGACAAAGAGCGCGCAACCATGGAAAAGCAGACACCGAGCAACCTCGAGGCCGTCGAGCCGCCCAAGGACACTGTGGACATGGGCAGCATGAAGGGCGGAGGAGGAGGCTAACCCACTCCGAGCGGGGGACACCCGCACGACGAGTCGAGCCCGGTAGGAGACTTCCCTGCTGGGCTCGCCTCGTTTCGGCATAAGGGTAACCTGGCGCCCGTGAGCGAACCTGTTCGATTCGTGGCCGAGAGGCCGAAGGCACCCCGGCCCGAGGAGTTGGAACTCCGCTTCAGCGAACGGGCGGTCGAGGAGCTCGCGAGCCTCGCCAGCCATTATCCGGACAAGAAGAGCTGCATCCTTCCTGCGCTTTGGATCGCGCAAAGAGAGTATGAAGGGAGCTTGCCTCCGGCCGCCATCGCCGAAGTCGCCCACCGCCTCGAACGAAGCTATGCCGAGGTCGAGGGGGTGGCCACGTTTTACTCGATGTACAACACAGATCACGCGCCAGGCCGACACGTGATCGAGATCTGCACGTGCCTCAGCTGTCATGTGAACGGTGCATATCGGATCGTGGATCACCTCGAGGAGCGGCTGGGGATCAAGCTGGGAGAGACCACGCCCGACGGAGCCATCACGATCCATGAAGTGGAGTGCCTGGACGCCTGCGACCGGGCACCGCTCTTGCAGGTCGGCGAGCGGTACATCGGGCCGGTTACGATCGAGGACGTTGACCGACTCGTCCACGAGCTGCAGAACGATTCCGGCTCGAGCGTCGTCCAACTCGCCGACGCGGTCGTTCAGGTTCATATTCGAGCAAAATCGGAATAGTCAGCCCGTAAAGTTCACTGCTGAGAGCCAGTATATTTACTGGTATTCGCGCCCGAGTGGAACTATAGTCCTAGACTATGCTTCATAATTCAGCGGGGGTACCTCTCCATGAAACGCACTGCATTCACACTCATCGAACTGTTGGTCGTGATCGCGATCATCGCGATCCTCGCGGCCATCCTCTTCCCCGTCTTCGCCCAAGCCAAGCTTTCGGCGAAGCGAACCTCATCGTTGAACAACGCCAAGCAGATGGCCACGGCCTCCCAGATCTATGGGGCGGACGTGGACGACATGATGCCGGTCTTCCTCAGTGGAGCCTGGGCCGACCTCGGCGCAGCCAACGGCAACGGGCCGAACCGCGCCAAGTCCTGGGTCGAGATCATGAAGCCGTATCTTAAGTCGAACGCGATGTTCGCGGACCCGGTTCGCGGCGATTCCTTCGGCTTCTTCAACTGCGAAGCGGTCACCAACCCACCCAGCGGCTCCCCGGTCTGCGCGTTCCCGCGGAACCAGAACCGGTTCCCGATGTACGGTTACAACTACCTCTGGCTAAGCCCGTGGCCCCTCTGTGTCTCGGCGGAAGGCCGGTCCTTCACCCAGGCTAGCGACAGCGCCGGCACCGTCCAGTGGACGCAGTCCAAGCTGTTCACCCAGAGCAAGATCCAAGGCTACTTCATGGCGAATGCTCCTGGCATGTGGCCGATCATCGCCCCCCACCCGGTCTATTGCATCGTCTGGGACGGCAACACGGGATCCGGCAACTGGTCGGGCGCCAACACCGGCATCGGTGGCGCACCCTACGGCGAGAAGTTCTACACGGCCCAGACCTACACGGACTCGGCCGAGGGTAGCAACACCACGTTCCTCGATGGACACGCGAAGTATCTGAAGGCGGGCGCACTCGCCGCCGGAACGGACTTCGGCACCGCCGCTTTCAACAATGCGAACGAAGGTGCGCAGATCGTGGACAAGGATCGCTACATTTGGAACCTGGACGACGTCTACTTCCCATAGGGATGGGCACGCTCAAGACCAAGACTCTCGTCATCGCTAGCATCGGAATCGTCGCACTCGGCACGCTTGCCGGGTGTGGCGAGGCCGAGAAGGCCCCGACTGCACAGACACCGCCCAAGGCCGCCTCCTCGACCAGCGTCAAGGAAGAGGGCAAACAGGGCGGGATGGTGCCGGACTTCACGATAGACAAGTAGCCCAGAAAGCTACAACGATCCTTTGACGGGCCGGGGCTCAGCACGAGTCACGGCCCTCTACTTGTGTCGAGGGCGCCCCAGAACCAGTAGAATCCGTGCAAGTCATGGGCGAACGAAAACTGCTGCTCGAACACGCGGAAGACCCCGCTTACCCCACCCTCGAAGGCTATCTCGCCCGAGGCGGATATGGCGGGCTTAGGCGGGCCCTCTCCATCGAGCGGCAAGCCGTGATTGACGAGGTCAAGGCCAGCGGGCTCCGAGGGCGGGGCGGGGCGGGCTTCCCTACGTGGATCAAGTGGAACGGCATCGAGAAGGAGAAGACCAAGCGGCACTACGTCGTCTGCAACGCGGACGAAGGCGAACCAGGGACCTTCAAAGACAAGGAACTCATGGAGCGGTGCCCGTTCCAAGTGATCGAGGGAATGACGATCGCCGCGAAGGCCACGGACGGCGACCAAGGGTTTATTTATATACGAGGCGAGTTCGTGGATGCCGCAAGGGCGGTCCGCAATGCGATTGACGAAGCCTATGCCAAGGGCTATCTTGGGAAAAACATTCAAGGCTCCGGCATGGATTTCGACCTTGACGTCCACATGGGGGCGGGCTCCTATGAGTGCGGGGAGGAGAGCGCCTTGATGTCCTCACTGATGGGAGAACGAGGGATGCCACGGCTCAAGTTCCCGAACGCTCCCCTGCCTACCGTCGCGGGATTGTGGGACTCACCGACCCTCATCAACAACGTGGAGACCTACGCCGCGGCCCCGTTCATCCTTGAGAAAGGCGGCGAGTGGTACTCGACCCTTGGCGCCTCGACCAAGAACTCAAGGGGTACGAAGCTCTTCTCCGTGAGCGGACACGTCCATCGGCCAGGAAACTATGAGATCGAGTTTGGAACGCCACTCATGGAACTCATCGAGCTCGCGGGCGGGGTTCGCGGTGGTGCGCTCAAGGCGTGCGTGCCTGGCGGGAGCAGCGTCCCGATCATCAATGCGGAGGCTTGCGGCAGGGCGATCCTAGGCTATGAGGAGATGTCGGAAGTCGGCAGCATGGTCGGCTCGGGCGGGTGCATCGTCTTGAACGAGCACACCTGCATCGTCAGCTTCATTTGGCGCACCGCGCTCTTCTACGCCAACGAGTCTTGCGGCAAGTGCACGCCGTGCCGCGAGGGAACGAGGTGGATGGAGAAGACCCTCCGGAGGATCGTGCGCGGACAAGGTCAGGATGGCGACCTCGAAACCCTCATGGACGTGACGAAGCAGATTGACGGCCGCTCATTCTGCGGACTGGGCGACGCGGCGGCCTGGCCGGTGGCCGGGGCGCTCAAGGTCTTCCCCGAAGAGTTCGAGTACTACGTCGGGAACGGGCGGAGCATGGTACAGACCCCCGAGGCAAGGGCACTGGTCCCAGGCTGGGCGACCCTCGTGGACGCTTGAGCGAACGATCCGCCCGCGTGAACCGTTCTAGCTGGTAGAGCGTGGCTCAGGTTCATCATCTCCAAGCGCGAACCAACAGCTCGGCCCCGTGGTCGAGAGTCGTTGCCTGGGCACTTGCTGGACCCATTTGCCTGGCTGCAGTCCTCCAGCCGTACCGACTCCTTGTCGTGAAAGGCAGATCTATGGAGCCCACGCTCGCAAATCTCGATGTGGTCGTGGCCAAGCGGCCGGAGAGCGCGCCGAAGGTGGGAGACATCGTCGTGTTCCCGCTGATGGAGGAAGAGGTCGTCAAGCGTGTCGTCGCGACCGGAGGAAGGACGTACCGGCACGATGCGTCGGGTACTGCGCTCTACATGCCCATGGATCAAGTCTTCGTACAGGGCGACAATCCCACAGAGTCTTTCGATTCTCGGCACTTCGGGCCGATTGAAGTGAGTGCGATTGACTTCGTCGTCGTCTATAGCTCCCGAAGCGAGCTAGCCTCGCCTAGGTAGACTCGAACCGATCCCGGACGTAGCTCAGTGGATAGAGCGCCTCCCTCCGGAGGAGGAAGTCGGAGGTTCGAATCCTCTCGTCCGGGCCAAACCTCTCCTTGTCTGTGCCAGACAAAACGAGGTGTCGCGAACGAGGGTTCATCGGGTTGAAGAGTTTCGTCCGAGCTTCCGAGAAGACCTCGGAAACTCCCATCCAACTCACTGGTGAGCAGCAAGGCGTTCTGACCGAGCTAGCCTTGGACTCCGCTCGCCTCTTCTTCGTCACGGGTCGCGCGGGGACAGGCAAGTCCACGATCCTTCAGCAGCTGGCACAGAAGTGGAACGGTCAGTGTGCCGTCGTCGCCCCGACTGGCCTTGCTGCCTTGCAGGTAGGCGGCCAAACCATTCACAGCTTCTTCGGTCTTCCGCTAGGGCCGATATCGGAAGGAGACGAACAGATCCGCGTATACCCCCGAGGGCACCCAAAGGCGAGGCTGCTTCGGAACCTTCGCGCTCTGGTCATTGACGAAGTGTCCATGGTGAGGGCCGACACCTTGGACGCAATTGATTGGTCACTTCGCAAAAACTGCGAGCGGGAGGCCCCGTTCGCCGGAAAGACCGTGGTCCTCTTCGGCGATCCTTGGCAGCTCGAGCCCGTTGTTGAGTCGGGAGGGAGCGCGGAGATGCTCCGAGAGCGCTACGCCAGCCCATTCTTCTTCGATGCTCACGCTTTCCGCGAGTCAACGAAGCACACGTTCCTGCTCGAAGAGGTTCATAGGCAGAGCGACCCTGAGTTTCTATGGGCGCTCGATATGCTGAGGATCGGACATCGCGACTGCCTCGATTTTTTCAATTCTAGAGTGGGTTTGCCCAGCCCTGATCAAGATACGGTGACCTTGACCTCGACGAACCGGCACGCGAACGCGATAAACTCTGCCGCCCTCAGGAAACTTCCTGGCGCAGCCCTTGAGTATCGCGGCGTCTTCTCAGGCGACTTTGGCGACGCTTTGCCGGTGGACCTCCATCTCGAACTCAAGCCTGGTGCACAAGTCATGCTAGCAACGAACGGCCCGCATTGGCGAAACGGCACGTTGGGCAAGGTCGTGGATTGCTACCCGGACGGGGTGGAAGTCGCTATCCACGGCGGGAACCACATCGTGCCTCCCACCACGTGGGAGAAGATCCGATACCGTTGGAACTCGGAAGTGAAGAGGATCGAGCGCGAACTGGTCGGTACTTTCACCCAGGTTCCCATTCGGCTGGCATGGGCGATGACTGTGCATAAGTCACAGGGTCAGACCTTAGACAAAGCCAGAGTGGATCTGGATGTGGGTGCCTTTGCTCACGGGCAAGCCTACGTTGCCTTGTCCCGCTGCCGCGATGTTGAGGGCCTAACGCTAGTGAATCCCCTCACCGCGGAAGACCTTGTCGTGAATGAAAGCGTGGCTCGGTTCTACGAGTGCCTCATCCGAACCTAGCGAGCGGCCGCAACCTTAGTTACCTGCGGAGCCGCTGCATCGCCCGCAAGAACTCGTCGGCCATCACCCGGTATCCGAGGGCGTTCGGGTGGTATCGGTCCGCAAGGTACCGGCTCGAGTCCCACCGCGCGAAGGGATCCGCCATCTCCACCGGATAGCCCCTTGCGCGCCACCGCGAGGTGACCTCGGCCACCGCGCGCTGGATCTTGTCCTCGACCGCGGCCTTGTTCGCATCCCGGCGCGAGCCCGGAACGCTGGAGAGCACGATCATGATGCTCGGGCGAACCCGAAACGCAATCCCGACCAGATCGTCGTACTGGCGTACCGTCTGATCGTAGGACAATCCCCAGGGGTCGTTGGTGCCTAGGGTCACGAGGAGCACCGAGGGCTGATAGGCACGAAGCCAATCGCTCAAGCGACCGGCGGAGCGGACGCCCGGACGGCCGTAGATCACGTCCCGAGTCCGCCAACCTCCAAAGCCCGCGTGCTCCCGATCCCGCATGCCCGCCGAGTTCTCGCGACTCGGGCCAACAAAGTCAAGGTTCACGCCGTAATATCGGAGGCGATCCTGCAAAGGACGTCGAAACCCGCCCGGCGACCCTTCGCCCGATGTGATCGAGTCACCCACGGCCATGACCCTGGTACCGATCCAAGGCACCGGGCGACCCCTCCAGCCGACCGCCGAACCCTGCGCCGCCAGCAAGGCGCACAACAAACCGAATCCTAGTCTCGACATCGTTCTCCCAAGATAGGAGTCGGCTTGGAGCGCCCGACTATCAACAGTAGGATTACTGGGCCCACACCGCGGCTACGGGCGACGGGCCCTCACCCAGGTACGTACAAAACCTTCGAATGTGTTGGACGATCGCATGGAGGAGCTTGGTCGAGAGCCCGGCTCGCACCCTCCTCTGCGCCTTGGGCGTCATGGTAGGGACTGTGGCAATGATGCTGCTCGTCAGCATCGGGCTGGGAGTCCAGCAGGACGTTCGGAGCCAGGTCGAAGACCTCGGGGCCAATGTCGTGGTGATCGTGCCGGGCCGGGTGGACCCCATGGCAGGCTTCAACCCCAACCTCGTGGGGCAGAGCGCGTTCCGGGACACCGACCAAGCCGCACTCGCCTCGGTGCCGGGGGTGAGATCCGTCGCCAAACTCAGCTTTGTGGGAGGCGGGATCGAGGCCGAAGGCCTGAGCACCTATCCCCTCCTCGTCGCGGCAAGCCCGGAATGGTTCGCGATGCACAGGGTCGTGATCGAGCAGGGCCGCGGCTTAGGGCCCGAGGACGAGGGGAAGCCGTCCTTGATCCTCGGATCGGTCGCGGCCGATATGCTCTTCCATGGGCAGGAGGCGACCGGGCGGAAGGTCACGATCAACGGCGGGGAGTACACCGTGACCGGGATCGCGGCCCAAACGAAGGCGAGCGGGGGCATCCTCGCCTCGCAGAGCCTGCAGAACGTCGCATATGTCCCCTATTCGACCTTCCGCAAAACCAACCCGAACGCACAGATAGACCGTTTCATGGTCTGGACCGAACCTGCCACCGACCCGAAGGCGCTGGTCGGACGATTGGAACGTACGCTCGCAAGCAGACTGGACGCCCAACAGTTCAGCGTCCTTACCCAAGAAGACCTTCTTGGCCTCGTCTTTCGGGTGTTCGCACTCCTTTCGTCGCTGGTCGTCGGCCTTACCAGCATCGCCCTGTTCGTCGGGGGATTGGGGATCCTTGCGATCATGAGCCTGGCCGTGAACGAGCGGAAGCGTGAGATCGGTGTTCGCAAGGCCCTCGGGGCGCGGTCTTCGGACGTTTTCGCACAGTTCTTGGTGGAGTCGGCGATCACCGGACTCACGGGGGTTGTTGCAGGGGTCTTGCTCAGCCTCGTGGCGTGCGGCATCCTTGCTTCGATGACCGCCATCAGACCGCTCGTGACGATCGGAGTCGTGCTCGGCTCACTGGGGGTCGGGGTGGGTGTAGGGTGCCTTTTCGGGGCTCTTCCCGCCCTTCGGGCTGCGCGGCTCGAGCCGGTCGTCGCCCTGCGGGGAGAGTGAGGCGCGAAACCCGTAAATCTACCTGTGGAACTTGTGGCCTCGCCCCTTGTTTCTTCGCGCCGAGTGTGTATACTCGGTTCTGGCTTCAAGCCAGAGGCGATACAAATGATTGACAGGAGAATCCTCACAATCGCTGCCACGATCGCCGCCGCCAGCATGGCGTCGGTCTCGCTTGCGCAGCGCACGCCGTATCTCGCCCCGCAGGGCACCAAGGTCGCTCCCAAGCGAATCGCTGGTATCAAGCGAGTGATCGAGAACGGCCAAGTCCGCTACCGCATGACCACTCCGTGGATGGAGTACAAGGACAACCCGGTCAAGCCGGCCCTTTCTACCACGGTGGGCGTTGACCACCTCGAGTTCATCTTCGACGGAACCGGCGCGATCGTCCCCGACGAGAACCCGGCCTATACCGGCAACTGCGCCCTTGGTGGATCTCGGTACTACTTCGGCCCGACTGCGGTGAACGCGTACACCTATGACGACATGAAGTGCGCTGCCGGCACCGGCGGTGCCATGGCCGACCGCTATGTCCCGACCTGGTTCATGGCCGTCACCGAGCAGTTGTTCCTTCTGTTCTTCACGACCGAGGACTTCGTGGACCTTACCGGCGACCCGAACGACCCCTTGCAGGTCAACTCGTTCGATGGCGTGGTCTACGACTTCGGTTCCGTGCCTGCAGGCGGGTACTACTACTCGGATATTGACCTGAGCACCGGCACCCTGCGCCACGAGCTCCCGGCCGACGAGAATGGTGGCAACATCACCATCTTCGCGAGCGCCTACGACTCGGGCACCGGCCAGGCCACCCTCGGTTCCGCGGGCCAGCCCATGCTCTGGTTCACCAAGATCGGCAACCCGTCTTACCTGCGCGGACAGTTCCAATGGGACGACGACGCTCCGAAGGACGGCTCGTTCGCGAACCCTGCAGAGTACTACGACTACAACGCTCCCGGCACCTGCCCTGCGATCGCGCCTGACGAGATTCTCGGCACCGCCTTCGCTCTCCTCGTCCCGGGCAGTGCGCCCGAGGTCGTGGTCCCGAGCTCCTTCACGACGGTCCTTGGCCGTCTGGACGCGGGCGACGTCGCCAGCCTCTCGGCCGACGACGACAACTACCTCCGCCACTGCAAGTTCATCGT
>JADLBH010000010.1 GCA_020847855.1 Fimbriimonadaceae bacterium | reverse complement strand
GCGCCCTCCCTCGCTTCATCGGAATCCATGATGAAGGATTGGTGGAGCGAACTGCAGCTCCGGGCTCGGTCATTGAGCGATGAAGTCCTGGCAACCTACCTATAGGCTGGAGGAACGGATATATGGACGGTCGCACAGCCCCTGCGACCGTCCACCTTCTTGGTCATCGACCAGAAGCCATCCGGCCCCGGAGGTAGGTTCACTGCACGGTTTACCATCATGGACGCCAACCACGAATCCTCCATTTTCAACGTCACCCAGCTTCGGGGTGCCCTGGAACAGCTAGACCTGAACGAGGTTGCCACACGCGCAATCGAACTCGCCGAAGACTACATGCCGGGATGTGCTTGGCTTGACGCGAACGGAGAAATCCACTTCGCTGAAACGATGAGCCAGGTTGACGGATTGGTGTTATGCCAAGCCACCGAGGTCGACCCTGATTCCCCCGACGAAGTCCCATTCTGGGTAGCAAGCTGGCTGGACGAGCTCTTTCAAGATATCGCCGGGGCGCTCAGAACCGCGCTTGCCCTCGCAGTTGGCACGGGCTCGGCCCCGGAGCCGGAATGATGCAGTGCGCCTACTTCATGGGACTCAACCTTCCACCAACCAGCATTCCTCGTTTGGACAGTACCGACGCGACTCCGTTCTCAGACAAGACCATCCACGCTCGGCTGTTCGCGCTCGGCTCCGCCGCAACCTGGCTCATTGCCGAATACGACCCTGATGAGCGTATTGCGTTCGGCTACTGCGACCTATTTGGGCAGGGCGAAACCGGAGGTGCCGAATGGGGTTACGTCTCCATTGATGAGCTTGAGGAGCTCCGGTTCCTCGGTATTCCTCGTGTCGAACTCGACGCCCACTTCACGCCGCGACCTTTCGCGGCATGTGTTCGACCAGATGGAACCATCATCTGATGCTCTGCGGCCCCGGACTCGTTCCGGGGCTGCCACTTTAACCTATGAGCAGTCACAGACTCCGGACTCGAAAGTGCCTTGTCAACATCAGCGTCGACCGGCCACTCAGGCAAATCCTGGCTTCGGTCATGACCACGAGCGGTCGACCGGCGCCTGGTTTTCAGCCAATGGCAAGCTTTCCGGCAACCACCGAAGGTGTTGAAGAGGCTGCTGCCATCGTTGAGGCGCATATTCGACGCTCAGAGCCTGGTTGGAGCTTGCCCAAGTCCGTTCGCGATGCACTGCTCGATGACCTTCAGACGCTCGAAATCGGTGGCGACATCAACTATGTGCGAGTTCACGAATCGTCCGAAGCGTAGCTACACCCACCGGCCCAGGAATCATCGGAAGAGGTTTCGTTTACACGTATCTAGGCGCAAGCAAGTCTCGCCGAAGATTGTGTTGGTCAGCCTGCACGCCTGAGATGCCGAAGTCGGCTTAAGCCCCGCATGGGCCCCGAAAACCTGCCGCAAGAGGGGGGGTGTATCGGGAAAACCAATATGGGAACCCGCGCAAGTAACGTCCGTATTGAAAGGTTCGCGGCCTCTGTGTGCGAGGGATTGACACGGAGCCCACTGAACTCACCAATGAACTCACTACGGAACTCCACAAAAAAGCCCCAAATCTGGGGCTCATTAGGTCGCATTTGAACCTAAGAGGTGGTGGGCGGTACAGGACTTGAACCTGTGACCCCTACAGTGTCATTGTAGTGCTCTACCAGCTGAGCTAACCGCCCCGGGAACTTGCAGTATGCCGGAGCCCAGGCGGCCGAGTCAAGCGGGGCCCGAGCCTATTCGCTCGCAGGCGGGCTCGATGCTCGGCGCGTGGTCGCCTTGCGGGTCGTGGTCCGGGTGCCCTTCGCCGAGGTCCTGCGCCTGGGTTTGGACTTCGCGGCCCCACTCCCAGCAGCCTTGGAGGTCACCTTCGTCGTCGTCGCCTCGGTTTCGGGAGCGGCGGTGCTGGCCGCCTTCCGAACGCCCTCGGAGCTCGCTTCGTCGGCGGCCTTCTCCAGGTCCTCGCCAAGCTTGCGCAGGCCCCGGCCTACGGTTCTGAACAGCCCGCCCGCAGACTTGGCAGCCAAGGGAACGATGACGGCGGCCAAGACGGCGGCACCGAGGAGTCGAACGGGTACAGGTCGTAACATCAACCCGGACTACGGCTCCGCAGGGGTCGGGGTTTCAGGACGAGGTCCTCGGTCGTGGTGACCAAAGATCGCCCCGGCGACCAGGGTGACCGCCGCTGCCGTGATACAAACGTCCGCAACGTTGAAAACGGGGAAATTGATCGCGCGCACGAAGAACATGTCGGTGACCCGGCCCAGCCAGAGCCGGTCAATCATGTTCCCGATGGCCCCTGCGGCGAGGAGCGAGCACAAGACCGTGTGGAGCCGAGACACCTTGGCCGAGCGCACCGCAGAGACGGACGCCGCTCCCGCGATCACGATCGCGATTGGAGTAAGGAACGTCCCTGCGCCCTGGAACATCCCGAACGCGACTCCTTCGTTATAGATGAGCTTGAGCTCGAAAACGCCCGGCCAAGGGGTGAGGAAGACTCGGCCCTCGACGCCCTCCGCGGCCATTCTCGCCCACCCTTTGACCGCTTGGTCCAGTACAACGAGGAACAGGGAAAGTACGACAAACCCGATGCGGCTCGGAGTCAACCGGCGACCACCATGAAGTCGCGATCACTCAGAACCACGGATTCCTCCCCGATCTCTCGCGGCGCAACGTCGGCCCGGCGCAGACGCGAGCGTTCGCACTTGAGCCATGGGCTGACTGTGAACCGCACATCCCACTCGCCCTCCTCGATATCAATATGGGCGACACGGAAGAGGATGGCAAGATCGTCGGGGTAGGCGCGCAGAGCGATGGCGTCGTCACGGGGCAAGCGCAGGGCTACGTGGACGTCTTGCGAGTCCTTGGTGCCACTCTCGGCCCGCCAGGCTTCCATCAGGACGTTCACCTTCGCCCGGCAGGCCAGGACCTTGTCCACAGGCGTGACGTCCACAGGTTCGCGCGCATCTGGGAAAGTCTCAAAGTGGACACTCGGCTTTCGCGCGGAGAGCGGGATCTTGGAGTAGACCTCCTCCGCCGTATGAGGGAGGATCGGGGCGATGATCCTTACTAGATCGGTAAGGATCGAATAGCTGGCCGCCTGGGCCCCACGCCTCCTCGGCGAGTCAGCGGCGTCACAGTACATGGTGTCCTTGATCGCGTCCGCAAACACTCGAGAGATCTCGTTGACCGCCAGGCTGTGAACTGCGTCGAACGCCCGCTTGAAGTCAAGATCACGGTAGGCCTGCACCGCGGTCCGTGCCGCCTCCGCGGTCTTTTCTACGGCCCATGCGCACAGACCCTGGGGAACCTCGGCCATGCCCGGTTCAAAATCGTACAGGTTTGCAAGAAGGAACCTCAATGTGTTGCGCAGTGAACGGTACGACTCGGCGGCGGTCTTGATCAGATCTTCGCTACAAGGGGCATCGTCCGTATAGTCAACGCTCGCGACCCAACTCCGTAGCACGTCGGCGCCATATCGCTCGCAGACTTCGACCGGGTCCACGACGTTCCCCAACCTCTTGCTCATCTTCCGGCCCTGGTCGTCCTGGACGAAGCCGTGGGTTGCGACCTTCTTGTAGGGCGCGGTCCCGCGGAGCGCGGTCGAGAGCACCAAGGACAGGTTGAACCACCCTCGGTGCTGGTCCGAACCTTCCATATAGAGGTCAGCGGGGACGCTCGCCTTCCAACTCGGTTCGACGTTCCCTTCCAAGACGCAAAACGAAGTGGACCCGCTGTCGAACCAAACGTCGAAGACGTCGGTCTCCTTCCGGAACTCGGTCTCCCCGGTTTCCGGATGGCGATAGCCCGGTGGGAGCAACTCGGAAGCGGGCTTGCGAAACCAAACGTCGCTCCCTTCCCGGCCCACAGCCTCAGCGACGGCCTCGATCGCGACCGGGTCGAGCACGGGGACGCCGCTCTGATCCCCATAGAAGACCGGGATTCCGACGCCCCATGGCCGCTGGCGCGAGATGCACCAGTCGGGACGGTTCTCGATCATGCCGCTGATCCTAGCCCGGCCAGAAGCGGGGTGCCAGTCCACCGTATGGTTGATCTCGTCCATCATCCGCTCTCTGAGCCCATCGTGGTCTATGGAGACGAACCACTGCTCCGTGGCCCGGAAGATGACTGGCTTCTCATCGCGCTCGGCGTGCGGGTAACTGTGCTTGACGGTCTCACGGTGAACCAAGGCGCCAACTTCCTCCAGGCGCCCGACGACCACCGTGTCACAGTCCGAATACCTCGTGCCCGCAAACTCGCCTGCCTCCTCGGTCAGGTTCCCTCGCGCGTCCACGGGGCACAGCACGGGCAGGCCATAGCTCTGCCCTGCATAGAAGTCGTCTCGGCCGTGCCCTGGCGCAGTGTGAACGATCCCGGTGCCGTCCTCGGTCGTGACATGGCCCGCGAGGAGCCCTACCGAGAGCCGGGGAAAAACCGGGTGCTTGAACCCGACTCGATCGAACAACCGGCCCTCCAACCGGGTGACTACGGTGCCGGAGACGCCTGCTTGGCCGAGCACCTTGTCCACCAAAAGGTCAGCCATGATCCAATGCTCATTCCCGACCTTGACCACGGCGTAGGTCGCTTCCGGGTGGAAGGCGAGGGCGAGGTTCGCAGGGATCGTCCATGGCGTGGTCGTCCAGATCACGGCAGAGACGTTCTTAAGGCCCGCCAACTGAGTCGGCGAGGGTTCGAGATGGACATTGCCTGGATTCTCCAGGGCCTCGCCCTGCGCCAGAGGGAACTTCACCGTGATCGCCACACTTTCCACGTCGCGGTAGACGATCTCAGTGTCAGCGAGCGCGGTTTGAGACGTCGGGGACCACAAGGTCGGTCGAAGCCCGCGGAAGACGTACCCCTTTTCCACCAAACGGCGGAACACGCGAAGGATCTCCCCCTCGAACCGGAATCCCATCGTCATGTAGGGCCGGCCCCAGTCAGCCCAGACCCCCAGGCGCTGAAACTGCTCCGACTGAAGATGGAGGAACTCGGCGGCGTGCTCCCTGCAAGCCGCGCGAAGCTCGCTCACAGAGGGCTTCTCACCCTTTTTGGCGAACTTCGCCATCACCGCTTGCTCGATGGGCAGCCCATGGTTGTCGTATCCGGGAACGAACGGAGCCCGGAACCCCATCATGGAGTGGGAGCGCACGGCAAAGTCCTTGATCATCTTGTTGAGGGCCGTCCCGAGGTGGATCGGACCGTTGGTATAGGGCGGGCCGTCGTGCAAGACCCATTCCGGGCAGTCCTTCCTCTCGCGAAGAAGGGCGTGGTATGCGTCCATCTCCGACCACTTGGCCTGAATCTCGGGTTCACGGGCCTCGAGGTCGGCATTCATCGGGATTGTGAAGTCCGGGTCGGGGAGCAGCAACGTGGCTTTGAGGTCCATGCGGGCCCCGAGTCTACCGCTCGCAGTCGGAGCCTCAGGAACCTACGGCCACGACCCTGTTCACTGGAGGCGACGCGACCGATACACCCTTCTCGAAGAACTCGATCAGGGTGTCCGCATCCACGAGGCCGGTGTCGAGCCGGAAGCCCTTCGCATCCTTCAACACCGTGAGCACGTCCCCGCCCGCTGCGATGAAGCTGTTGACCACGGTCCGATAGGTCTTGTCTGGGCTGAGGGGGGCACCGGCGATCACGACGTCCGAGACCCGGTCGCCCTCGGGCTTGCGGAAGTCGCACCGGTAGGAGGTGCCCGCCGAGACCGCGAGCAGGCCCATCCTCGCCGCGCCGATCTCCAAGGCTGCCTTGATCTCGGCACCGGTCAAGTCCAGCACGACCAGGGTGTTCGAGAAGGGTTGGACCTCGATCACCTGGCCGTAGGTCACCTTGCCCGCGGCCATGCCGGCACGAACCCCACCCGCGTTCATGAGGGCGACCTTCGTTCCCTGCTTCTGGGTCGCGGCGAGCATGGCGTCCGCGATGAAGTTGCCCATCGCCGACTCTCCATTCAACGCACCGCGCGCCAGCTCGATCTTGATCTCGCCTACGGGCTTCGCCATGAGTGCCTCGATCGGCTTCTTGAAGGCGCTGATCATGGAGGCGATCACGCTGTCCTCATGGAATCGGTCGTCCACTGCGATCGCCTCCGAGCCTTCCCACGAAACGACCTTGCCATCGTCATCCACCACGAAGTCCAACCGACCCAAAACCTTCGACCATTCCCAAGCCTGCACCACGAGGGCGGTGTCGCCGTCGGCGTTCTTGACCACAGTCGGGTACGGCCCCATGGAGGGCTGGTCATTGGGTAGCGCGACAGAGCCCAGAAGGCTATGGCTGTGGCCACCGACGACGACGTCCACCCCCCTTAGCATCTTCGCATAGCCCTGCTCGACGTCGTAGCCGCAATGGCTCACGACCACGATCACGCTCACCCCCTGTGCCGTGAGGAGGTCAATCTCCCGTTGCAGGCTGGGGACCAGATTCTCCACCTTCACGTTCTCGCCTGGGCTCGAAATGAAGGGCAGGTCCTCGGTACAGGCACCGACCACGCCGATGCGGAACCCTTTGGACTCGATCACCGCATGGGGGGCCACCGCATCCTGGAGGATCGGCTCCTTGCTCACATCCAGGTTAGCTGCGAGGATCGGAAAGTTTGCCAGGGCCGCGAATCGTGCCAGTGCGGGCGGACCCTTGTCGAACTCGTGGTTGCCCACCGCCATCGCATCGAACCCGATCGCGTTCATCACCGCTGCGTCCGACAAGCCTTCGTACACATGGAAGAACATTGTCCCCTGGAAGGCGTCTCCGCCATGGAGAAGGAAACAGGGCTGGTCCTCCGTCCAGTTCTGCTTCACCGCGGTCGCAAACTTGGCCCAGCCCCCATAGGCCTTGCCTTTGATCATTGTGGGCTCCATGTGCGCGTGAGTGTCGTTCGCGTGAAGGATCCGCAGCCGCGTATCGGCGTGGACCAAGGAAGCGAGCGGGAGAACAATGGCGAGAATGGCGATCCAGCGTCGCATCGCAAGGGGGTTTACCCCACCGATCCGCGAACCGTGCTGGGTAATGTCCAGAGCAAGCCTTGAACGTCCTGAGCCTACTCCTCGCCGGTTCCGCGCTGCCCGCGCTCGGCACGAACCTCGCTCCTCTCGATTCGGGCGGAAGCGCGTGGCCGTTCTGGGACGTCGCCCGGTCTGCGAGCCCATGGGCAAAATCTGGTTCCGAGTGGCGGATGGAGCTCGTCGCCGCAGGTACGCCACACCCGCCGTACGGAAAGTTCGTGGCCACGTGGGAGGGAGGATCCCTCTCTCTCGCTGGCGGGACGACCCTGGCAGTCGAAGCGGGCAAACTAGAGTTCGAGGTCGGTGAGACTGGGGCGTCTCTCGTTTTCAAGGGTGATACGGTACCGAGGGCCAAAGTCCTTGCGCCTGGCTTCAATCCATCGTGGGCGGGGACGTACCGACCGGTGTACTTGCAGCGACTCCGCGTGTACCCTGTCCTTCGACTGTCCTCTTGGAGGAGCATGAATGGAGTCGGAGTCCCGGTGGCCGACCTCACCCAACTGCTCCGGGAGACCAACTCCTCACCGTGGCTCAGCGTGGAGGAAGGTACAAGCCTCGCTCAAGTGCGAGCGGAGGCCGACCGATGGGCTGCGACGTTGCCCCAAGGCGCCACCGTGATCCTTGACGCAGCTGCCAATGACGACGAGGCGAGCAGGCACTTCGAAGCCTTCAAAGGAGCCTTGGGGCCGGGTCGCACGCTGGTGCGGGTTCTTCGGCTCGACTCCGCGGAGGAAGCCAAGGAGGTCGTGGCCAAGGTGTCGGCAAGCGACGCGGACGCCCTCAGCGTCCCCATGCGCTTTGGTCGGGCCACAGCGGCGAAGCGGAACCTCGACATGGCAACGAGCTTAGCGTCCCTGGACGGCGAGGTCACCTCCCTTCTTGCCTCGGCCAAAGGTGCGCAGGAAGCCGCCCGCCGGAACCGGTGGTCCCTGCTCTGCCACGACGGGGGACTCGAGCTCCCCGACCCTCCAGGGGCGACGCAGCCGGAGCGCGACGCGCTCGACGCCCTGGCTCGGAACCAGGGGTTGACCCAGATCTACCTCAAGCTGCTCCGTGGGTGGCGGTCCCTTGAGGGCTCCCTCTTTTGCCATGCATCCGAGTGCGCGCCGCTCCACAGGCAGAACCGGGCAGGCGCCCTGGAGTGGATCGAGCAAGACACGATGGCCTCCCCCACGCGGGCGGCCTTGGTCGAGTTCGCGCTCTTCCCTGACCGATAGGTTGGCCCTCAGGTACATTTCACCTTGGGAAACCCCACTGTGCCCGGTCGTCGCCTCCAGTACCGCGCGGTCTTCGTCTCCGATGTCCACCTTGGATCGGCGGGCTCGATGGTGGAAGAGTTCCGTGCCTTCCTCGAGGCTGTGGACTGTGAGAGCCTCTACCTCGTCGGGGACATCGTGGACCTATGGGTCGCGGTCAAGGCGAGCAAGTGGCGCGAGGTGCACACGGACGTGGTGCAGACCTTGCTGGAAAAGTCGAAGCAGGGCACCAAGATCTATTTCACGCCGGGAAACCACGATGCGTTCCTACGGCGCCTCAACGGCTCCCAGTTTGGCAACATCGAGATCGGACACACGTTCGTGCACGTGACGGCGGACGGATTGCGCTTGCAGGTTGTCCACGGCGATCTCTTCGACAAGTCGGTCAAGTACGTCCCCGTCGCCTGGCTCGCTGCCTGGGCCTATGAGAGCGTGACCGTCTTCAATGGATGGGTCAATGGAAGAAGGGTTCACCGTGGAAAGGAGCCCATGGACTTCAGCTCCGTGTTCAAGAAGCGGCTCAAGAAGTACTTCAGCCGAAAGAACGACTTCGAGGGCACGCTCTTGGCGCAAGCCCTCGCGAACGGGTACGACGGGGTTGTGTGCGGGCACATCCACCGCCCCACGCTTCAATTGGACGAGGAGGGAGGCTGGTACATCAATGCGGGAGACTGGGTCGAGCACGGCACGGCGATCGTGGAGGGCAGCTCCGGTAGGCTGGAGCTTCTGACTTGGAAGGAGATCGAGCGACTCATCTCGGAGTGCAACACCGATCCCGCTTCCGACGCGGGTCCTGAACCAAACCAACGTGAGACATGGATCCGAAGTACCTCGAACCACTAGGTCTGCGAGCGCTCTACGTCCTCACAGTTCGGATTTTTGGCGGCAAGCCCTTGCCGCGTCCCGTTGGGTCGTGCAGCCTCACTACGGGCGACCTCGAAAAGAGCATCGAGACGGGAGTCCTCTATCGGAACCTGAACTTCTGCAGGGCGCTCCTTTATACGCCGCAGGGCTGGGCCTGCTGGGTCAAGGGCGTGACTTGGGGGCTGTGGGTGATCGGAGCCTGGGCCATGATCCACATTCTGCTTGCGCTGGCTGAGTGCTATCGAATCCCGTTAGCCAAGGCGCTATTGCCCCTCGCCGAGACCGGGCCTGCCCAGAAGCCAGAGCCGATCGGTCAAGCGACACCGCCGGGCTGGTTTTTTCGTCCGTGGCCCGTGGAGTCGGTCGGCCTCTACAGGGCCCTGGGGCTGGACCAGTACGGCGCCTTCGTGATCTGGGTCATGACCTCGGTGGGCACGAAACGGCCCGACTTCCTCGATGCCCCAGATCGAAAGTCGCTCGCCCAGTTCGAAATGTCCACCCGGGCCAGCGAAGTCGTCCATCTCGTGCTCTTTGCCGCCATGACCGCGGCCACCGTGGCCGCGTTTCGCGCGGGCATCGTCGGGCCCGCGGTATGGTCTTGCGTGATGGCCTGGGGCGACCTCAACCTTGCCTTGCTCCAGCGCTACCACCGAGTTCGCGCCTGGCCTCTCTTGAAGAGGGCTCGGGAGCGGGCAGGATGAAGGTCGTGCTCCTCTCCGCCTCCACCGGCAACGGGCATATGGCCGCGGCCCACGCAATTGACGCCGAACTCGCGAGCCGGGGCCACGAGTCTTGCGTCGTGGACGTTCTCGACCACACCGGCCGTGCCTTTCGGGGCTGGTACCGTGGCGGGTACGAGGTGCTCGTCCGTAAGCGGCCCGAGTTTTGGGGCACCTTGTACCGTGCCTCGGACCGGCCCAGGGCGGCGTATTGGATTCAAACCCTGCTCGATACGGCCTTCGTCGAGCGAATGCGTGACGTCTTGGAGGCCATGGATCCGGACTGGGTCGTCTGCACGCACTCCCTCCCTCAGCCCGCCCTGCGCCGATGGCGCAAGACCTTGCCGTTTCGCTTTGCGATTGTGGTCACCGACCTCTATCCACAGAGGATGTGGCTTCGGGGCAAACCTGACTTTGCCTTTCTTCCTACGGAGTGGTCGCTCGACGTCCTCCGGCGGCGTGACCCCCGCCTCGCGAATCTCGCCGAAGTCGTCGGGATCCCGGTTGATCCTCGCTTTCGACCCACGGACGACAAGCGGGCCGCCCGGATCACCGCCGGACTGGAGCCTGACCTCCCAACGATCGTCCTCACGGCGGGCGGGATCGGCGGCGGCCCGATCGGGCCTGCGATGAAGGCTCTCCAGGACTCGTTAGGGAGGGCACAAGTCGTCGTGGTTTGCGGTCGAAACGCGGCCGCCTTGGAATCGGCAACGCTCCTTGCGGCGAGCGGGGGCGACGTCCATTTCTTGCCTACTGGCCATGTGGACACTGGGACGATGGCGGGACTCCTTCAATCGACCGACCTGCTCGTCGCCAAGCCTGGAGGGCTCACGACCTTTGAGGCCCTGGGAACCGGGACCCCTTTCATCGTATATCGGAAGTTCTTGATCCCAGGCCAGGAAGAGAGGAACTCCCTTTTCCTGCGCGACTGCGGTGCCGGCACCATCGTAGAAAGCCCCGCCGAGCTTGGTGAGGTTGTCAAGGCTCTTCTCGAGGATCCTGCTCGTCTCGCCTCGATGCGGGAGTCTGGCCTGGCCCACGCCACGCCCGATTCTGCCGAACGGATCTCGAACAGGCTCGAGCAGCTAGGAGTCTCCCCCGTTGCTGGTGTGATGATGGGCAATCCTGAGTGACTCGCGCTCGAAGAGGTCGCCCATGAGCCGGACCAGGGATGCGTGGACGAAGACGAACTCCAAGGCAAAGGAGACGAGCCCCACGGGGACGACGGCCGTGAAGGCGGGAAACCACGTGTCTATCGCAGCGAGCGCCAACAGGAAGAGCGGAGCCAATACGACGATCGCGGTCATGAAGAGCTTCAGCCCCCGCCATTGCAAAGGCAGAAGGTCTCGCTGCATCGCAAGGAAACCATGCATCGGGCTCGCGCCAGCCCAGTAGAACGAGCGGTGGAAGAAGGTCCATATGATCTGAAAGCCGATCGTGGCGCAGATGTTGCCTAGCAGGATCGTGACCAAGTACGTGAGCGTCCCCTTGCCAGGGAGCGTCGTCGTGTACTGGAACCACGCCCCTCCGATGAGGCCGAGCATTCCGAACGGCCCCACCATGAAGTAGGCGGCGAACAGCCGACCTCGGATCGCCTTTGCGAAGGAGAGCGGGTGCGACCTCAGCCGCTCGAGATCACGGTTCTCCAGCGCGTGTTTCGACGCGCGAAAGTCCTCGCGAATCTTCTTGAGGTGGTAGCCGGGCCGAAGGAACCTTTTGAGATAGGCGCCGATGTCCTTGTCGAGCCTCGCCTCATCGGCAAGAGCGATCAAGTCCTCTTCTACTCGGACTGCGTCGTCCTTGCTCTCGGGCTCACTCATGCGATCGGGAGGTTCGGACGCCCTTGCGCCCGAATGCCTAGTTGGGATACTAGGCAATGGCAGGTATTGTTGCACCCGAAGTGCTTCGAAGCCTAGGCCGAGACTCGATCGCACTTGTCCTCCTACCGATCCTGGCCCTGGGCCTGCACGCCGTGTGCCTGACCCAGTACGGCTTCTTTCGCGATGAGCTGTATTACTTGGCTTGCGCGTCCCGTTTGGATTGGGGCTACGTAGACCACCCGCCCTTTTTCGTCGCACTGGTCTGGGCGATGAGCAAGTTCTTCGGCGCGAGCCTCGTAGCCGTGCGCCTTCCGCTCGCGTTCGCCTCAGCCGGTACGGTGGCTCTCACGATGGCAACCGCCCGTCGCATGGGGGCGAGGGGTTGGGCGGTTTGGCTCGCCGGTCTCTTCCCCCTCCTCTCCGGAATGTTCCTCGTACTGTTCCACCTCGGGACGATGAACGGGATTGACGTCTTCTTCTGGGCTGTGGCGGCATGGCTCCTTGTGAGGATCTTCGAGAGGCCGACTTGGCCACTTTGGATCTCCCTCGGGGTCTTGTTCGGGATCGGGCTCTTGAACAAGGCGAGCATGGCGTGGCTCATGTGCGGCCTCCTGCTCGGGGTTCTCGTCTCGGACCGCCGCAAGCTCCTGGCTAGCCCCCAGCCCTACGTGGCCGCGGCGCTCGGCATCGGCCTCTGGAACCCGCACATCGTTTGGCAAGCCCACCGGAACTGGCCGACCACCGAGTTCCTTCGCAACGCTCAAAGGCTCAAGATGGTGCCGGTGCCGCCTTGGGAGTTCTTGGCCCAACAAGCGGTCGTGATGAACCTTGCCGCAGTCCCGTTCCTCGCCTATGGGGCCTGGTGGGCGCTGAGGGACAAAGGCGAAGGGAGGAGGTGGCTTCCTTTCGTGGTCGTGACCCTCGGCGTGGCGCTCTTCCTCCTCCTGAACGGCAGGAGCCGAGTGAACTATCTTGCCCCGGCCTATACGTTTCTCTTTCCCGTGGCTGCGGTCGCCACCCAACGGCTCTTTGAGCGCAGGCGCATCCACCCCACTTGGGCACTGGGTCCGGTCACGGTGGTGGGTCTGTCCACGGTTCCGCTCGGCCTTCCCATCCTCCCTGTCCAAATGTTGATCACTGTGGTCGCCGCCACCCCAATCCAACCCCCTACCGAGGAACGGGGGGAGCGGTCCCCGATCCAGGGTTATGCAGACATGTTCGGTTGGCCGGAAATGGCGAGGGAGGCATACGACGCCTACATGCTTATCCCAGAGGCTGAGCGGCCGCGGTCCGTCGTGATCACAAAGAACTACGGCGAGGCGGCGGCGATCGAACGGTTTTGGCCCGGCCCCAAGCCTGCGCCCGTGGTCTCAGGGCACAATCAATACTTCCTCTGGGGCCCTGGGGACTGGGATGGCAGGGCTGCCGTCTTCGTCAACGGCCCCGGCCCCGAACTTGTCCGCTACTTCCGCGACGTGCGCGAGGTCGGGCGAACCAGCAACCGACTCGCCGTGCCGGAGGAGGGCAATGCGCCCATTTCGTTGGCCTTGGGCTTGCGAGAGCCGGTTCCGGTTTTTTGGGATCGGCTCAAGAGGTTCCGGTAGGCTCTGCCCATGATCGAACGGCTGAGGGTTGTGGACTCGCACACGCTAGGCGAGCCGACGCGGGTCCTGCTGGAAGGCCCAGAGGTCCCTGGCGATCGTATCGAGGTCAAAGCGGAGGCATGGACCGGGCGGCTCGATGGTCTCCGAAGGGCGATCTGCCTCGAACCTCGCGGATGGGAGGCCATCGTCGGCTGCCACGTCTCGGCCCCTTCGCGGGAGGGGTGTGAGCATGACGTAGTCTTCTTCAACAACGTGGGGACGATCGGGATGTGCGGGCACGGTACGATGGGCCTCGCCGTCACCCTCGCCCACATGGGGAGGCTCCAGCCCGGCCCGCTCAGGATCAACACGGTCGTCGGGCCGGTCGAGTGCGAGCTCCTGGACCGAAACACCTGCTCCGTGCGCAACGTTCCTTCGCAATTCGACCGTATGGTGGAAGGATTGACCGTGAACGGCCTTGGATCGGTCTCGGGGCAGATCGCCTATGGGGGCAACTGGTTCTTTCTCGTTGACCGTGAGTTCGAGGGCTTGGCGCGCACCCCCGTTTCCGAGCTGTCCTCCCTTGCGTCCGCGGTGATGGACGCCTTGGACGCAGGCAGCGTCCGCTCCTCCTGCGGGGCCCGTATTGACCATATCGAGATGTTCGGCCCCCCGACTCGACCGGATGCCGACTCGATGAACTTCGTGCTTTGCCCAGGAAGGGCTTTCGACCGCTCACCTTGCGGCACGGGAACCTCAGCCAAGCTCGCGTGCCTCGCTCACGCCGGTGTACTTGCACCAGGATCGAGCTGGCGGCAACAAGGGATCGCTGGCGGGGTCTTCGAGGCGACCTATGAGATGGGGGACGAGGGTGCGATCCTGCCAACGATCCGCGGCCGTGCCTGGGTCACCGCCGAAGCGACACTGGTTTTCGATCCTACCGACGAGATGTGCGGCGGGCTGGCCTGGTCGTGACGTTTCCAGCCTTGCCACAATGTGCGAAGCGATGAATTGGACCGGTGTCCTTCCTGCGGTTACCACTCAGTTTGCAAGCGACGGTTCCTTGGACACCGAGGCGATCGCGGCCCACGCCCATTGGATGGTGAACTCGGGCTGCCGGGCCATCGTCGCGCTGGGATCGCTCGGCGAGGGCGCAACCCTCACCTTTGAGGAGAAGGATGCCTGTCTTCGCGCCAACATTGACGGAGCGGACGGTATGCCGGTCGTCGCCTCCGTCTCCGCCCTCTCGACGGAGGAGGCGGTTCGGGTCGCTCGCATGGCTGAGGCGGCGGGCTGCGGCGGGCTCATGGTGTTGCCGCCCTATGCTCACCGGGGCCCATGGCGGGAGATGACGGCCCACTTCGGCCAAGTCTTCGAAGCGACCTCGCTCCCTTGCATGCTCTACAACAACCCTATCGCATACGGGCTGGACGTCTTGCCCAACCAAATGGTGGAACTTGCCGAGCGCCACCCTTCCATGCATGCGGTCAAGGAGTCGAGTGGCGATGTGCGCCGAGTCACCGAGATCCATCGGCTGCTCGGGGACCGTGTCCGTGTATCGGTCGGCGTGGACGATCTCTTCGTCGAAGGGGCGGTAGCAGGCGCCGTCGGTTGGGTGGCGGGCCTCGTGAACGCATTCCCGGTTGAGTCGGTACGATTGTTTGATCTCACGCAAAACGGCGACCTGGCATCCGCGACCCGCCTTTATCAATGGTTCCTCCCCCTCCTTCGCCTCGATGTCATCCCCGAGTTTGTGCAGGCGATCAAGCTGGTGCAGCAGGAGGTTGGCAGGGGCAACGAGCGGGTCCGTGGCCCCCGATCGACCCTGGAAGGCCCCTTGCGAGAGCATGCGCTAGCGACGCTCCGCGGGGCCCAACGGACCTATCCCGCGATTTGAACCGTCTGCCAGTCCGTGAAGAAGTCTCTGGCCACGGTCCCTTGCTCCCTCGTGCCTGAGCTGGATCCCTTGAGCCCACCAAACGGTGAGTGAGGGTCAACCCCGGTCGTGTCCCCGTTCACCCGGACGAGCCCAGCCTCGATCCGAGGGGCGAGGCGTACCGCCTCCGAGACCGAGGACGTGTAGAGCGCGGCGGAGAGGCCATAGTCCACGGCGTTGGCAATCCTCACCGCATCGTCCGCGTCCTCGGCACTGAGTACGGCCAGGATCGGGCCGAAAAGCTCCTCTTGCGCAAGGGCGTCGCCGGGATCGAGGCCGACCACGACGACGGGGGGAACCCCATAGCCTGGGGGTGTCTCGCCCTTCCACCACGCCTCTTCCCCGATCGAGGAGACCACGGCTCCGAGCCGCTGGTGCGCCACCATGTTGATTACGGGGCCGATCGCGACCGAACCCATTTTCGGATCCCCGGAAGGAAGCGCTTCCAACGCGGGCCTGAGGGCCTTGAGGAACGCGTCCCGCGCACTACGGACGACGACGACCCGGCTTGTGGCGGTGCACTTTTGACCTGCGAACCTCATCGCCCCGGCCGCCACGAGCGCGGCGGCCCTCTCCATCGAGGCGTCAGGCAGGACGATCCCCACGTTCTTTCCCCCCATCTCGGTCTGAAACTTCGCGTTCCGGCCCGCGCAGGCGATCGCGACCGATTTCCCCGCCGCGGCAGAGCCGGTGAAGGACACCGCGCCGATCGAGCCTTCCGCAGCGAGCGCCTTGCCCGTCTCCGAACCGCCGAAGACGGCGTTGAACACTCCGGCCGGTAGCCCAGCCTTGCGCGAGGACGTGGCGAGGAGTTCCGCGCAAGCCGCCGCCTCCTCGCTCGGCTTCCAAACGACTGTGTTGCCAAGGGCTAGGGCAGGGGCTGCCTTCCAGAGCGGGATCGCGAAGGGAAAGTTCCAGGGCGTCACCAGCCCCACGACCCCGATCGGTCGCTGGACCGCATATTGGACGGCGCCTGGCGCCAGGGCCGGGATCACCTGGCCACTGGGCCGCACCGCCTCGTTCGCGTAGTAGCGCAAGATCGCGACGCACCGAGCCACCTCGCCCCGCGCCTCCCCGATCGGCTTTCCGACCTCCTCCACCATAAGGTTGGCCCACGTCTCCTTTTCCGACTCGATGACGGCAGCCCACGCATAGAGCACTGCTCCGCGCTCGGCACCGGTCGAGCCTGCCCAGCCTTCCTTCGCCAGCGATGCGGCGCTCGCCGCGGCTTGGACCGCCTCTGCCCCGCCCTCCGGCACCTCGGCAATGATCTCGTCGGGCAGGGTTGGGTTCCTCGAAGCGTAGAACCTCGGCCCGATCTCCCGTCCCTCTGCGCCGATCCAATGCCTTACCGTCATCTTCGCAAGGCTACTCGATGCGCGCCAAGGCTAGAATCCCCGCATGGGCACCGGACTCCTTCTCCTCTTTCTCACCCAACCAGCCCGGTTCGAGGCCTCACCGACCTCCCTTCTCACTGCGACCGTGCCGCGGGGCGGGCGTTCCATGATTCGGCCCGACCCCGTGGAGCACGCGCTGGTCACGAGTGTGACTGGCATCCCGGAGGCGGGGAGAAACTTTGCAGGACTCGTCTGGGCCGAGGAGAAGCCCGGAGAGGACGGGTGGTTCACGGGCCGGGCGTTCGGCAGCGGCTACGCGGCCTGGGTCGTGCGATCGGCAACCGAGCGGATCGTCCTGCTCGAAGCCCAGGGTCATACGATGGTGTACGTGAACGGCGAACCACGAACCGGCGATCCGTACCAGTTCGGCTACGTCTCCCTTCCCATCGAGTTGCGCAAGGGCGACAACCTCCTTCTCTTTGCGTGCAGCCGTGGGCGGTTCCGGGCAAGGATCGAAGAGCCCCCCGCGCCAGTGAGCTTCGACTTGCGCGACCCCACCCTCCCCGATCTCGTCCGCGAAGGGGACGCACCTGTACTCGGTGCGTTGGTCGTGCGGAACGCGCTTAAGCGTGCCATTCGGCCGGGATCGGTCACGGCAGCCGCCGCCGACGGCACAAGCGTGCGCACGCGCGTCCCGGACATTCCAGCACTCTCGATAAGAAAGATCAAGGTAGGTTTGCCTTCGAAACTCGGCGAGATCACGGTCAAGCTCGGGGGAGAGCCTGAAGTCGCAGCCGAGGCAAGGCTCACCCTGCGTCAGCGCGAGCCGAACCAGGCACGGAAGGTCACGTTCTTGAGCAAGATGGACGACAGCGTGCAGTATTACGGCCTGCTGCCTTCCCTCGATCCGAGGCCAGGCCAGGGCCTCGTGCTCACATTGCACGGAGCGAGCGTCGAGGGTATCGGTCAGGCGGAGGCTTACTCCCCCAAGCAGTGGGCCCACATCGTCGCACCGACCAACCGGCGACCATACGGGTTCGATTGGGAAGATATCGGCCGCAAAGATGGCCTGGAGGTGCTGGCCCTGGCACAAGCCTCGCTGGACACGGATCCTGCCCAGACCTATGTGACGGGCCATTCCATGGGTGGGCACGGGGCCTGGATGTTCGGGGCACAGTTCCCAGGGAGGTTCGCGGCCACCGCGCCGTGCGCAGGTTGGCAAAGCTTCTGGACCTATGCTGGCGGCGCGCCCCGCGACGCCGAAGGCACGATCGCCAAGACGCTCCTCCGGGCTTCGAGCCCGAGCGATCCTTTGCTGGTGGGCCAGAACTACCTGCACACACCGGTCTACGTGCTACACGGCGACGCCGATGAGACCGTGCCCGTGAGGGAGCCCAGAGCCATGCGCGGGGCCCTTGTGAAGCTGGGTGCGATGGTCGCCTGGCACGAAGAGCCCGGCCAAGGCCATTGGTACGACACCGACCCGGAACCGGGGGCGAACTGCGTGGACTGGCCTCCGATCTTCGACCTCTTTGCCCGTACGAAGGTTCCGCTCGACTCTGAGGTCCTTCGGTTGCGGTTCGCCACCCTATCGCCCGCGATCCACTCGTCCACCCACTGGGCCACGATCGGGCAACAGGAACGTCCTCTCCTCCCCAGCGAAGTTGACCTCACTTCCCGGCCTTTCCGCCGCGAGATCGTAGGTACGACCAAGAACGTTGCCCATCTCGAACTTCGCCCTGCGGCCCTCCACGGCGGCGGATCGTGGTCGGTGACCTTGGACGGCACGACCTTCGCCGAACTCGGCGACGGCCCCCAGCTCTTTGAAAAGGTCAACGGGGAGTGGCGCAAAGGCGCATCGCTGGACGGGGCTTTCCGAAACCCAAGCCGCGGTGCGGGAATCAAGGAAGCGTTCGACCGGAACGTCGTCCTCGTCTATGGAACTGCGGGGGGTCCTGGGGAGGATCGGTGGGCCTTCGCCCGAGCACGGTTCGATGCTGAGAACTTCTGGTATCGCGGCAATTCGGGGTGTCTGGTCATGCCCGACACCGACTTCGATGTCCATAGGTTTGCAGGGCGAAACATCGTCCTTTACGGTGACCAACGGTTCAACTCTGCCTACGCTGCCGTAGTGGGAAGCGGCCCGGTGAGCGTGTCGGGAAGGACGCTGAGGTTGGGTAAGCGGGAGTTCCACGGCGAGGGCACGGGCTTCGCGTTCGTGGCACCCCGCATCGGCTCGGGTACCGAGTCAGTCTTGGTCTTTTCCGGCCTCGGCTTGACGGGAATGCGCACTACCGACCGCCTACCGCTCTTCGTCTCGGGAGCGGGCATACCGGACTACGTCGTCCTCTCCCCGCGAGCTTCCAGCGACGGAGAGGCCGGGATTCTTGCGGCAGGCTTCTTCACGAACGACGGCGGGCTGGAAGGCGACGAGCCAGGACAAGAGTGACCTATCCGATGCCGATACGTCAGAATGAGGCATGACCACCGCGCTGTTTGCCTTCCTCGCCTGCGCATCGCAAGCGCACAACGCCCTGACCGAAGCGGAAAGGGCAGCCGGGTGGGAACTGTTGTTCGACGGTCGCTCCACGCAAGGCTGGCACGGTTACAACAAAGAAAAAGTCGGGGAAGGATGGAAAGTCGAGGACGGGGAGTTGAGGATCGCGGAGCCTCGCACGGCGGGAGACATCGTCACCGACAAGATGTTCGAGTGGTTTGAACTCAGCCTGGAGGCGAACCTGGATCCCGGCCAGAACAGCGGAATCCTGGTACGGGTCGCCGACGGTAGCAAGGCCGCCTGGCACAGCGGGCCCGAGATACAACTCTATGATCACGCGCCCGAGGCCGGAGTCGAGATCACCGGTTATCTCTACCAGCTCTACACGACCGACCACCCTGCCGCCAAGCCCGCGGGGGAGTGGAACTTGATCCGCGTCCTATGGAGCAAGGAGAAGTGTGCGACGTGGGTCAACGGCGAGAAGTACTACGAGTTCGTCTACCAAAGCGAGGACTTTCTTGCAAGGGTCGCGAAGTCCAAGTTCACCGAGTACCCTGAGTTCGCCAAGGCGACGAAGGGTCGGATCGGGCTCCAAGGCGACCATGGACGTGTGGCCTTTCGGAACCTCAAGATCCGGCCGATTCTCGACTAGGGCCCCCAGCCTCGCTCGAACGTAGGTCGAATCAGGGCGTCGTACTCGTCCGATCCTTTCACCTTCATGTTTCGCGCGTCCCATTCGAGCGATGGGCCATCGGCCCAGATCGCGAGGTTGCCTAACAGAACGGTTTCGGTGAGGGGCGCGGCATAGTCGGGAAAGTTCGAGACGGCCGGGGGGCCTCCCATCGCAGCGCGGGCGAACTCCGCCATGTGCCCTGGAGACTCTTCGACCTCGATTGAGGGCAGGGGTGCGCCCCCCACCAGGTGGAACTCGTTGTTGTCGGAGTTCGGAGAAAAGATCGTGGCGTCCCTGCAGACCACAATGACCCCGTTGCCACCAAACTCGAATCCGGGTGCGAGGTCCGCGGGCGGCTTCTTGCCTCCATCGTACCAATGGAGCTCCAGCTCCGCCCTGCCCTTTCGCTCGCCAAAGTTGTACTTCACAATGGACCACGTCGGGAACATCTCGCGGTTGTGACCGCTCGTCGTTGCCTGTACGGCCAACGGGTCCCGCAGGTCCAACGCCATGAACGGCATGTTGAAGATATGGCAACCCATGTCTCCCAATGCGCCCGTCCCGAAGTCCCAAAAACCTCGCCACGCGAACGGGTGGTAACCGTCACCGTAGGCGCGGATCGGCCTCGGCCCCAACCATAGGTCGAAGTCAATGCCCTTGGGAGGTAGCTTGGGCTCGGGCCTCCCTGCCCCTTGCTTCCACCAGCCGCCTGCCCGATCCGTCCATAGGTGAACCTCCTTGGCCGGCCCGAACGTACCCTTCTTGATGAGGGCGGCGACTTGGCGCATGGGGGTCTGGGCCGTGCTCTGGTTCCCCATCTGGGTCGCGACCCGGTGGGCTCGTGCGAGCCTGCCCATTTCCCTCGCTTCCCAGATCGTGCGGGTGAGCGGTTTCTCTCCGTAGACGTGCAAGCCTGCGTTCATGGCGAGCATCGCTGCGGGGTAGTGGTGATGGTCGGGAGTGCTGATCACGACCGCGTCCATATCCTCGGCCATCGCCGAGAACATGTCCCTGTAATCGAGGAACGAAGCAGCGTGGGGATGAACCTCCATCGCCTTAAGGCGGTTGTTCAGGTCAATGTCAGCCAGAGCGACGATGTCTCCGTGCTCCGCCGCCCACTCCATGCCGCTCCAGCCCTTGCCACCGCATCCCACGATCCCAACGCGCAACCGCTCGCCCTTCCGTCGCCGAGCCTGCGCCGCCCCTGCCATGGGAACGGCCAACCCTACGGCTGCCACCGCCGTCCCGCGCAGCACGTCCCTTCTCGACCATCCTTTTCTCATCATTTTCGGCACCGCATCAGTGTAGCCCGAATTCGGGGGCACCGCCTTGATCTGGCATCATGGGAGGGTATGGACTATCTCGATCTATTCCGAACTCCCCAAGATCCGTGCACGCCGCTCGATGTCGGGCAAGGGGAGGCCCGTCAGCGCATAGACCAGCAGACCATCCGCCGAGACTTGAGCCGCATGGCCCTCGTGATCCAAGCCATGTGGGAACTGACCGGGGGAGCGGCCGGGCTTCAGCTGGAAGACCTCGCCAAGAAGATGCACGAGATTGACATGCGGGATGGCAAACTGGACGGCCGGAACGTGACCCACAAGACCCTGGCGTGCCCCAAATGCGGAAAGGTGCTTCAGAAGAACACCCCGGTCTGCATCTATTGTGGCCAAGAGGTCTTCGTGGAACCATTCTGAGACCGCGAGCGTATACCCCTATAGGGTATGAACGCAAAGGGACTTCAAACTACGCTGGATCGTCGCCTGGCCCGGATCGAGGGCCAAGTGCGCGGGTTGCGAAGAATGGTGGGCGAAGGGGCGTACTGCATTGATGTCCTGGATCAGCTCAGTGCCGTGCAAGCGGCGCTCGACCAGTTCGGCGCACGCCTGGCAGTGTCCCACATCGAAGGCTGTATCCTCGGTAGCGGGGAGGTCAGCGCGCACCCAGGGAGCCAGGGCTTGACCAAAGAGGAAAAGCTGCACGAGCTCCAAAAGACCCTCGTCAAGCTCATGAGGTAGCCAAGATGACGCACATACCCCTCCATGGTATCCAAGAAATGAGAACCGAGTCCAGGCACGAATCCCAAGAGACCGAGTTACAGGTCTCGGGTCTGAGCTGCGCCTCTTGCGTCGCGCGGGTCGAGAAGGCCCTTGCAGCGATGCCAGGCGTCGAGGAGGCGACGGTCAACTTTGCCTCTCACGTTGGCACGGTGCGGCACGCTCTCGACACCCCGCCAAGTGCGCTGGTCGAGGCCGTCGAGGGGGCAGGTTACGGTGCGACTGCGATCGATGCAGACCCTCACGCATCTCACACGGCGGACGAGCACGCCGCCCACCTCGCTGCCGAGACGGAGGCACAGGTCGCCTTGGCGCGTCGCAACCTCCTGTTTTCCGCAGGACTCGCAGTGCCAACGATCCTCGTCTCGATGCTGTGGCACCCCCGCCCAACTTGGGCGAACTGGTTGCTCTTCGCGCTGGCCACCCCGGTCGTCTTCGTCGGCGGTCGCCAGTTCTTCGTGAACTCGTGGAAGGCCCTGCGCCACCTCACCACGACGATGGACACTCTGATCGCGGTCGGCACGTCCTCCGCTTGGATCTATAGCGTGTATGGAATGCTTCGCTTCGCCACGGACTCGCACAGACAGAGCGAGCACCTCTACTTCGAGGTCGGCGCGGGCATCGTCGTTCTCGTCCTCCTGGGACGGTACCTGGAGGCCGGTTCCAAGAACCGCATGTCCGGGGCGATCGGCAAACTCATGCGCCTCGCCCCACAGAGTGCGATTCGCGTGGACCCCGCCGGGGACGAGTCCGAGGTTCCCGTCACCGAGGTGACGGTCGGAGACATTCTCCGGTTGCGCCCAGGGGAGCGGGTCGCCGTGGACGGTACCGTCGTCTCGGGGACGACCTACGTGGACGAATCCATGCTCTCGGGCGAGCCCTCGCCCATCGAGAAGTCAGCAGGCGCGGCCGTTTCCGCAGGCACGCTCAACGAGACGGGCAGCATCACCTACCGCGCCGAGAGGGTCGGCGCCGACACGGCGCTCGCCCAAATCGTGCGATTGGTCCGACGTGCCCAAGGGAGCAAGGCCCCGGTGCAGAGGATCGTGGACAAGGTGAGCGCGGTCTTCGTACCCGTGATCATTGGGATCGCGGTGCTCGTCGGCATCGGAACCGTGTTGCTCGGAGGCTCTGCCGACGAGGCGATGCTCCGCGCGGTTGCGGTCTTGGTGATCGCCTGTCCCTGCGCCCTTGGGCTTGCAACCCCCGCCGCGCTGATGACGGGCACAGGAAGGGGCGCCGAACTGGGAGTTCTCGTCAAGGACGCAGAAGCCCTGGAACGAGCCGCGTCGGTCAAGACCGTCCTCCTCGACAAGACTGGCACGCTCACCGCCGGGCGGCCCGTCCTCACGGACATCGTTCCCGTAGCGGCGATGAGCGAGAACGAGGCACTCGCGCTCGCCGCTTCCTTGGAGTCTCCTTCCGAGCACCCTCTTGCGCGGGCCGTCGTCCGCGCGGCGCAGGAGCGTGGACTGGAGATCGTCCCGCCGTCGGAGTTCGCTGCGCAGCGTGGGAAGGGAGTGAGCGGCACCCTTGCGGGCACATCGTGGTCCCTGACGAACCCGGCAAGCGCTCCCGGCGAGTCCGCCGACCGAATCGCTGCGCTCCAGCGGGAAGGCAAGACCGTATTCGTACTCCATTCCGGCGGGAGGACCGAGTGCCTGTTTGCGGTATCCGATCCCATCGCCACCCACAGCCAAGAAGCGATCACTCGACTCCAGAACCTCGGAATCGAGACCGCGATGGTCACCGGGGACAACCGAGCAGCGGCCGAGCGAGTCGCTAGCCAGGTCGGGATTCAGGTGCTTCATGCCGAGGTGCATCCGGAAGGCAAGGCAAAGATCGTAGAAGGTGCCCGCGCAAAGGGTCCCGTGGCAATGGTAGGAGACGGGATCAACGACGCCCCAGCCCTTGCCCTCGCGGACGTGGGCATCGCCATGGGTCACGGGACTGATATTGCCATGGAGACCGCAGGGGTGACGATCTTGCGCTCGGACCTGCGGGCGGTCCCGCAGGCGATCGCGCTCTCCCGCGCAACGTTGCGAACCATTCGCGAAAACCTCTTCTGGGCTTTTGTCTATAACCTCTTGATGATTCCCTTGGCCGCGATGGGCGTCCTAAGCCCGATGCTCGCTGCCGCGGCCATGGCGCTCTCTAGCATCTCCGTGGTCCTCAACTCCTTGCGGCTTCGCAAGTTTTCTTGACAGTTACGGAAGAGGTGCCTTGGAGTGCAGGAACCGCCCGATCCGCCACAGATCGGGCGATGCCTCCGCCATGACGAGTTCCTCTGTAAAGCCGAGCCGATACCCACATTCCTTAGCGGTCTGGGCAACTCGTTCATCAAACTTTCCGTTGGGGTAGGCCACTGCGGTCACCTCGCGACCCAACTCGTCTTCCAGCTTCTTCTTGGAGTCCATGAACTCTCGTGCGAGGGCCTCGTCTGAGAGTTTCCTTAAGTCCTCGGGGTGCGAAACGGTCTGGCTCTCCACTCTCCCGAGGCCGCTTCGATCGAGCTCGCGAAGCTGATCCCACGTCATCTTGGGCCGGCCTTGTGAGCTACCTACGAAGCCCGTGTGCATAAACACTACGAACGGGATCCTGTGCTCTCGAAGGATCGGCCATGCATACTCATGGACGCCACGGTATCCGTCCGAGAACGTAATAAGATAAGTCCGCTCCGGAACATTCATGCCCTCCGTAAGGCGATGATCAAGTCCGGCCAATGTGAGGAAGCTGGATTTACCATTTTGCATGCGCTCAATCTGTTCCTTAAACTCGTCCACGGTAGTGTCAAACCACACTTCCTTCTTACCCTTCACGATGTCATGGTATGTGATAACAGCAACTCTCGTCTCTAGCCCATTCTGCAAAGCGCGCGGTGCCTCGATCCTAGTGTCGTTCGCGCCCGGCGTCGAGCTCGTTGGCGGTGCTGGAGGCGTCACCGCACACCCGGCCACGAAGATGAGCCAAACCCACTGCCGGCAACACTTCCGATTCCTCACCACATCGGTAGCCCCGTAATCGCATCGAGCTTCTCAGTCCCAAAGAGCCATCCGCCGAATGTGGAGTACGCGACCCTGCCCGTCACTACCACACTCCCAGTGCCCGACGCGTCGTACTTCAGGCAGAACGGCTCAGCGTGGCTAGGGCCCGAATAGCGCCAAGTCCAGAGAGTCGTGCTCAAGTTCGCCTTCCACACCAGATATTCGTGACTCGGCAAGCCATCCGAGATCCCTGTCATATAGGCGTTTCCGAAACCGTCAGCGTGTAAATCGTAAACAAAGTCGCTATCAACATTGTGGTACGTCGCCGTGCCAAGCAGTGTCCCCGTGGTTCGGTCGAAAGTCAGGCAGACCGCGTCATACGCGATAGGTGGTGGAAGGAAGGATGACGCCCCAACAATCACATAAGAATCAGCAACCGCGATCTTGTTCCCGATGTCCTCATAGGCCCCTCGTGCAAACACTTGTGTCCAAATCGTCCCCAAGAGGGTCTGCCGCGTGCGCACGACGCGCACATGGTTGTCGCCCGCCGCGACTCCTTGTGTGGCCACATAGTACACGTGGCCGGAGGCGGTGGCGCTCACGTCCGCCACCCACGTCGGTTGGAGCGCGGCGCCCGTTACGACCCGGTTGAAGATGAAGACGCCGCTCAACGGGTTGAACCGCGCTAGGAACCCCGACGAGGTACCCCCTCCCGCGTTGCTCTCTCCCCCCACGTAAAGACCCCACTTGTTCACCGAGGCGCACGTCACACGGTCGTCGCCTGTGCTGGGTGACCACACGGTGCTCCAGGTCAACGTCCGCGCTATCCCGTAAGAGAGTACCAAGACATCTGCCGAGCCGGTGCCGGTATCGGTCTCTCCGATCACGTAGATGATCCCAAAGGGATGACGAACGAGCTTGACGCCTTTGTCCACGGAAGATGACGAGTAGGAGTATGTGGACGAGCTCACGAGGGTCAGCGTCGAGGAATACTCGAGAAGGATCACGTCCGAGGGTGAGGTCCCCGACTCCCCGTTCGCCAGAACGATGACCTGGCCCTTGGGGTCAACGATAACGTCCACCCCCTCACACCGTCCTCCGTAGGGGAAGCGTTGCTCTCCAAGGAAGGCACCGGTGGAGTCGTACTTGACGAGCAACATCTCGCTCGTGATTGCCGAAAGATCGTTCTTGCCGACCACGTAGACACTCGAGTCCACCGGGCTCACGGCTACACAAGCCGCCTGCTCAGTGCCAGTGAGATAGAGCCGCATTCCGTGGGCGGAACCAGCCGCGATAACCGAAATCGCGATCCCAAGGGCCGCCCGAAACCATCCGAAGGTGTTCATCGCTTCCTCTCACCCTCAGTGTAGCGACAACTTCGGGCCGTTGGCCGGTATTTCCTACATGTCGTCGGGGATTTCGTGCTCAACAAGGCGGGAGAGCTGCTCCAAGGACTCTTGCCAACCGAGGTAGCACATGTCGAGCGGGATCATCTCGGGCAAGCCAGTCTGCTCGATCCTGATCTCGGTGCCGGACAGAACTTCGTGGAAGGTCACCGTCATCACGATCTCGCCCTCCAGCTCGGAGTCCTCGAACTTGTCCGTGTTGCGCAGGAGCTCGCCGGGAACCACATCGAGGTACTTCCCGCCGAACGAATGCGTCATCCCCTTCTCGAAGTTCGTGAAGCTCATGCGGAAGGTGCCGCCGGGCCGAAAGTCCATCTCGTGTACTTCGCCCAAAAAGCCATAGGGCGGCATCCATCGCTCCAGCGCCTGCGGCTCCGCGAAGGCCCTCCAGACCCGCTCGACAGGGGCGCGGAAGACACGGTGGAGGCGAACAGTTCGGTCATCGGACATGGGAGGGCCACTCTACCCGAACGGGCGCAGGGGCAGGCCGTTCTCGGGCCCCACTTCCGTGGAAAGCGGAAGGATTGCGGAAGTGGGCACTTCCTCCAAGCCGCAGGGCCACTTCCCGATTCACGCCCTTTGCCGCGGGTCGAACCGCCGAGCTACATGACACAGTATCTTCCACTCCCGTTGTTCTAGCGAACTGCAGAGAACCCACGAGTCGGGCTGAGGACGCCACGCGAGATCACCGCGATGGGATCCTCTAGAGGAAGTAAGTAACCTGCTGCGTACCGGGGGGGCCACGGAACGCCGCCTGGACGCTACCATCCGAATTCAGTTCGATTCCGATCGGACGCGTGAGGCACCCGTTGTCCACGATGGTGCGAACTAGGCCAGGGAGTTCTTCACGGCAACTAAGGAGGTAGCTCACCGCCTGTTCCGATTGAACCAGGTTCGCTTCAAAGATGATGCGCGCGCCTTCTTTGGCGAACGCTGCTTTCATCGCTTGCTCCGGAATCTCGCCGATCACGGAAGCGGCGAACTTGCCTGACTTCCTGATGCCGGCGTGGGGCGAGCTTAGGCTTCTGTCCTCGTGGAGCGCGACGAGCTGGCGTCGGAGGACGCCGTAGTCCGGCTCGACGTGATAGGTACCGTCATCCTCGCGCACGCGGGCGCCCACCGCCGCCGCCGCGAGATCGAGGAACTCCTTGGTTCCTAAATGTTGGGCGCTCCCGGCAAACAGCGTCTGCCGGTAGAGGAAGTGGACATCGAGCTTGACTTTCAAATTCCTTTCGAGTATCTGCCACGAGACAGACTTCGCACCTGTCGGCCCAAAAACGACCTTGCCCTCGTCCGTGACCGCAATCGCGTTGGGGTCTTGAGTGTTCCCCAGAACGTAGTCGTCCAACTTCTTCGGTCCGCCTGCACCCAGTGAGTTGAGCCTTCGGGGAGGAAGCGCCCCAGTGGTCGGGGAAAGTGGCCCTGCTAGAGCTTTCGCCAACTCGACTTGGAAGGCCCCGATCTTCAGAACCGGTTCGACATCCCGCACCTCAAACTTTTCGACCGATGGTTCGGTACCGATCCCTGCGATCCACGGATGCATCGTAGCTTCGGCGAGTTGGCAGGCGAGCGTTCCCGTTCGCCCCCCTTCAAATACAAACGTTGCTGCAAGTAGTAGGAGCATGCTTGAAGCTTAACCTCCCCCTCCTTGTCCCGAGGGCCCGGTGATCGTGACCGTACGTGAAACCTCGATGTCGCCATCCTTCAAAAAGCTGTTTCCGGTTCCATCCGTGGCAAGATAGCGGTCCACGCGCACTTCCACCTGGCCGACGGCCAATCCTTCCAGTGCCTTGATCGTATGAGTGTAGGTCGCCGTACCGTTGATGAAACTGCTTAGGACAAACGCCATTTGCGTTCCAGATTGTACCTCGAGGACGGACACGGAGTGCGCCGTGCTGGCGATAACAAGGTACTCATAGCCTTCCTCGTCCTGCTTCTTTCGCTTGTACGTATCGTGATCTGTTGCGAATGCGTTCCCCGCCCAGACAGTTCCTGTGATTACTTGTTTGAATGCCGGATCGACTCCCGCCGACATCACTGGCGCAGGACTATCTGGCAACCAAGCCCCTTGGGCGAAAGTGAGCGTCGCAGTCAGAGAAAGCAGAGAGACGACACCAGGACGGGCCATGAATGGATGCGATGTGCGCATTAGCGCATTAGCGCATTAGCGCATTAGCGCATTAGCGCATTAGCGCATTAGCGCATGCGATTTGTCAAGTAGGTCCTAGGCCGCCCCCTACCCCTTGGGCGGCTTGCCCCGCCGCAGGTACGCGTACGCGTTGTGCGCGTGGATGGACTCTTCGTTCTCGACCTCGATCTCGTAGGCCGTCACCCGCTTGTCGGCGTCCAGGCGCAGCGCCACCTCGCGGATCACGTCCTCCACGAACCGCGGGTTCTCATAAGCCCTTTCGGTCACCCACTTCTCGTCCGGCCGCTTTAGCACGGGGAACAGCGCGCACGAGCCCGACTCCTCGCACCAGTCCACTACCTCTTCGAGCCAGACGTGCTCGGACGCCTCCAGCCGCACGGTGATCCACCCGCGCTGGTTGTGCGCCCCATACGCGCTGATCTCTTTGCTACAGGGGCACAGGGTCGCCACCGGCACCCGCGTATACAGCGTAGTGCGGAACTCGCCGTTGCCCTCGCACTGGAACCCGCACTCGTACTCCATCATCCCTGCCCTACCCGTCACCGGCGCCTTCTTTTCGCGGAAGAACGGGAACGTCACGTCCACGTGCGCCTTAGCAGCGTGGAGCCGCTCGGTGAGGTCGTGGACAAGGGCCGGCAGGCTGGCCGTGCTCACCTCGTGCCCCACCGCGTTGAGGGCCTCCAGGAACCGGCTCATGTGGGTTCCCTTGAACTCAGCCGGGAGGTCCACGGTAAGGGTGAAGTTGCCGATGGTGCGCTGGCGACCGTTCTCGCGGTCGAGCACTTCGATAGGGAACTTAACGCCGCGAACCCCGACCTTGTCAATCGCGATGTTTCGACCGTCTGGAGTCTTCTGGACGTCAGGGAGAGGTGCGTTCGGGGTCACGGAGAGGTTCCTTCCCGCCCCTGCGGATGGGGCGCATAGGGATAGTACGCCAAGCGGCCGGCGACGTTCGCAAGGGCCCGATGCTCTGGGATGGTAAGCAACTGACCCGATCTGCAGGCGAAAGCAGGCTGTCTATTGCCCCGAGTGCCGTTCGAACCGCTACGCGCGCCGGAGGGTCGGGTAACGTACAAGAGCTATGTTGCACGTTGCTCGCGGGAGCCGCGAGCCTCTCATCGGTGTCGTTGGCGCAGCGGGTTCAAGATCCGCCTGGCAAGCCGTTCAACTACCTCGAGGCTGGGGCCGTTGATAGCACCTCGGGTCCGATCCACCATAACACGTCGGCTACGGATCACATCGTGATCGAAGGCTCGTACATGTACACGCGGTACGACCTCGTCACTGGAGCGGTCGAAGCCGGCCCTCCCAGTTGGACCACCCCATTCGGAACCCTCTTCAACAATTCCGACCTCGTGACCCGCGAGTACGCCAAGATCTTGCCGCCGCACAAGAGCGGCCGCGTTTTCGACAAGCTGCTGACGAACGAAGGCACCGAGACCTGGTCGAACGGTTCGAACGCGTTCGCGAGGGATCGCACCGTGTGGACCGTCTCGAAGATCAAGTTCCTCAAGACTTGGGACCACGGTACGCCGGAGCCGGGGGGCTAAGAGATGCACGCGCTGCTCTTGGCGGTTGCCGCACTGGGCCCTGTGCAACAAGACCAGCTAGAAGCTGTGGTCGCCGTCTCGAACGGCTCGATCTCTGGCGCAGTTCGGAGTGCTTTAGAACTTAAGGACTTCGAAACACTGGCCGAAGCGGCGAAGCGAGCCGGCGCCAGGGCGGAGCATGTCCCCGACGCGAACGGCGCTGTGGTCGTCGTCGGCGACCCCTTCGGGCTCGAAGCTCGCACTCGCAACGTCCTAGCCACAGAGGAGATATCGCGCTTGGCCAACCTCGGGGAGCCGCTGAAACTGAGCGCTTTGTCGGAGCTGGGCCGCACTGCGATCCTAGAATGGGTGTCCGGCCAGACCGCATACATGTACGGCTGCGAGGTAGCGTCGCTCGAAGGAGCGAAGGTCGGGATTGACATCGGGTACTCCGCAACGCTGAGCGACGGTAGACGCGATTTCCAAACTTTTATCGGCGAAGACCGTGAGGTGCTTTCCGAAAAGTCCGAGATCAAGCTGAAGCCCCTCGAATCAGCAGCTGGGAAGCCGCATCGTCTCTCGGCCGAGCGCCAGAAAGCCGAGATCATCGAGCGCTCGACAGTGCAGTTCTCTAGCCCTTACGGCACGACTTCAATCGCCGCTCGGGCGAAGGTGATGAAAGTGTATCTTGACGGGGTAGAAGCTCAGGGCCGGGCCCTGTACGACCGTTTCGTCAGCGCCTGCGACGCCCTCGCGAACCAATCTGGGACGGTCGCGAAGGCAGGAATGCGCTTCGACTCCCTCGGTCCGCGCGAGCGAGAAAGTATCTCTCGCAATCTTGCGGACAACTTCGCAAAGTACGGGTTCCGTAGTCCAGACGAAGCGGCGGGGTTCCTGGCTCGAGCAAAGGTGAAGTCTGCCGACCGCCTCTTGCAGATTGGTGTCATGCTCCGCCTTCCTGACGGGACGATTGAGGGCTTCAGTGGAAGTTTCCGTCCTTGACCTTACGCCTTACTTTTCTGCGGTTGCTTAGGGGGGGCTTCAGGGATGTGCATCGCAGCTTGAGATGGGCGCTCGCCCGTCCTGGAAGGCATGTAGATCTTGGCTCGTGGAGGCAAGCCTTGCGGCTCCGACGCTCGCGTAAGGGGTTATCCTATCGCACTTCGCTTTCGCATGCGGCTAATCTTCTCACGACGGCCCGGAGTCCAGCGCGTAGGACGCGTGGCGGCTCAGGCTCGAAGGGTCAGAGGAGGGAGAACCTTGCGAAAGGATCATGGAGAGGGAGAGCGGAACGCTTGAGGCTCTTATCACCCGCATGACCGTCGGTGAGGCAGTCGATCGACTTTCCCTGGTCTAGGGTTGCGGCGTTCCTTCGCTCTGCACTATGTGACGAGCCGCCACCTCTGCGTGGGTTAGCTCTCTCATGCAAGACTGCTTGTCGGCTATTCGCAGTAGAATGGGACGTGCTTGAGACCGGGCGGCCCATTAGGACGGTCACGTTCCTCTTCACCGACGTCGTCGGTAGCACGAGGCTCTGGGAAGAGCATCCAGAGGCGATGCGTCTGAGCCTTGCCCGCCACGACGACCTGATCCGCCGCGCGGTCGGGTCTCACGGTGGCACGGTGTTCAAGGCGATGGGCGACGCCTTCTGCGTCGCGTTCGGCGATCCGGCGTCCGCGCTCGATGCCGCGCTTGCCCTCCAGCACGACATCACCGTCGAACCATGGCCCCGAGAGACGCCGATCCAAGTGAGGGCCGCGCTGCACACCGGCCCTGCGGAAGAACGCGACGACGACTACTTCGGTCCGCCGCTGAACCGGGTCGCGCGCCTTCTCGCGACGGGGCACGGGGGCCAGGTGCTGCTCTCCCGCGTCACCCACGACCTGGTCCGCGGGGCACTTTCGCCAGGCGTCAGCTTGCGCGATCTCGGTGTCCATCGCCTTAAAGACCTCGATGCTCCGGAACACGTGTTCCAAGCCACGCGCCCTGACCTCGGTGCCGACTTCCCGCCCATCCGGTCGCTCTCGACACATCCGAACAACCTTCCCCAGCAACTCACCACCTTCATCGGTCGCGAGCAGGAGCTGGCGAGCTTGCACGATCTGATGGGTCGTTCGCGGCTCGTGACGCTCGTCGGGGCGGGGGGGGCGGGCAAGAGCCGGCTCAGCCTGCAGCTCGCTGCCGAGGCCATGGAGCGATTCCCCGACGGGGTCTGGTTCATTGAGCTCGCTCCAGGGTCGGATCCCGAACTTGTCGTCGGGACGGCGGCCGCGGTGCTCGGGGTCTCCGCCAGGCCGGGCCGAACGCTCGAAGAAGCATTCGTCGAAGCTCTAGCCGACCGCAAGGCGCTGCTGATCCTGGACAATTGTGAGCACGTAGTCGCTGCTTGCGCCTCCCTTGCCGAGACGGTCTTGAGGAACTGCACCCAGGTCCACATCGTCGCGAGCAGCCGTGAACCATTGGCGATCCAGGGCGAGCAAACGTTCCGCGTGCCTTCGCTCTCGGCCCCGGAGCAGGACGATGCACTCACTCTTGAGGAGGCACTGCGGCACGATTCCGTCCGGCTCTTTTTCGATCGTGCCACCCTGGCGCGGGCAGGCTTTGGGGCCAAGGAGGAATCGGCCCCTGCCATCGCGACGATCTGCCGCAGGCTGGACGGGATCCCGCTGGCAATCGAGCTTGCGGCGGCGCGAGTGCGCTCGCTGAGCGTCGTCGAGATCGCCGAGCGGCTGGATGAGCGGTTCCGACTCTTGATAGGCGGGTCCCGGACCGCCCTACCACGGCAGAAGACTTTGCGCTCGCTCATAGACTGGAGCTACGAGCTTCTCGACCCAGGTGAGCGGACGCTCCTTGCCCGGCTCTCCGTGTTCGCGGGAGGATGGGACATGGCTACGGCCGAAGCGGTCTGCGGCGACGAGGACGGCTGCGTGAACGGCATCCCCGTCTTTGACGCTCTCGCTTCGTTAGTGGATAAGAGTTTGGTCGCTTCCGCAGAGCACGGCGAGAAAACACGTTATCGTTTCCTCGAAACCGTCCGTGCTTATGCGTTAGAGCGGCTCGCAGACCATGACGAAGGGCCGCTGGTGCGCGACCGCCATCTCGACTCCTTCGCAGTGTTCGTGCAGAGATCCCAAGAAGGGCTGAACGGGACCGAACAAGTCGAGTGGGTCGCCAGACTCGATACCGAACTAGACAACGTCAGGGCCGCGCTGGACTGGGCGAGATCCCGCCCCGAGCACCGGGTCCGGTTCGTCCGCCTCGCGGTCGCGCTCGAGCTGTACTGGTTCCTGAGCGGGCGTTGGCGCGAGGGCCTAGGCCGAGCCCTGGCCGCGATCGAGTTGGAGGCTGCACCCACCGAGGACCGAGCCGGGGCTCTGAACTGCGCCGGTGCGCTCACCCTGAAGCTCGGCGACCTGCTTGGCGCTCGGCGCCTGCACCTCGAGTGCCTCGCCCTGCGGGAAGATCTCGGCGACCGCGGCGGCGCGACCGTCTCCGCCGCGAACCTCGCCCTGATCGAGCAGGAGCTTGGGAACTTCGAAGCTGCCCGCGGGCGGTTCGAGCACGTGCTCGTCGCGTTCACCGAGCTCGACCGGCCCCACGGCGTGGCGCAGACGCTGCTGTGCCTGGGCGAGATCGCCCAAGCCCAGGGCGACCTCGCCGAAGCCCGTAGCCGATTCGAAGAGAGCCTTGCCGTTGCCGAGCGCGAGGCGCTACCGTTCCGGATCACGAGCGCACTCGCCTCGATCGGTGGGATCGCGCTGCTCGAAGGCAAGCTGGACGAGGCCGAGCGCCACCTGCAGACGGCACTCGACTCCAGCAACGAGATCGGGGCGAAGAAGATGATCGCCTGGCTCCTTGAGCAGTTCGGCGAGCTTGCGATCCGGCTAGAGGATCACGGGAAGGCTCGGGACCGGTTCCGCGAGGCGCTCCGTCTCCATGCCGAGATCGAGGCCTACGATGGGATCGCGAACAGCATGAGCGGGCTCGCGTTCCTCGCCTCGATGCAGGGGCGTCACGTGGCAGCCAGCCGCATCTGGGGCGCGGCTGCGGCGGAGAGGGACGCATCCGGCAGTCCGGTCTGGCCGTACTTCCAGCGCGAGCTCGTCGAGCGCCAGGCCCGGGCGCGCGAAGCTCTGGGCGACGCACGGTTCGAGGCAAGCTGGGCCGAGGGGCATCGAATGCGGAAGGCCGAGGCCATCACGCTGGCCCTGAGCGACGCTGAGTGAGCGGTCACGGTGGTCCACGTGCGGCAGTTCGTCCACGCTGCGTTTGCGCACTAAGCGACGAACGACGAGCCGGTGTCTCTGCGACCACGGAATTGGAGTCCGATACTCGCGGTCCGACTCCAGCCGGGTGCGCCATCGCTTCCACGGCATGGAGCTGAAGTTCGTGACCGAGAGAGGCGAGCGCACTGGCATTTTGTCGGAGTCCCTCCCTCGCTTCACAATTCGTGACCCGATTCGCGCACCAGCCGTTACAATCGGGGTCGAGGAATCCAACGGAGATGAGGCACACGCACAACGCCAGGGTGCTGGCCGCGTTCGCGCGGAGACGGCGGCATTGACCGTACGCCATCCCGACCCGGTCAAACAAACTATCGGCATGATGAGGAGCGAGCGGTGCACGGGTTGATGCCACGAATCTGGTCCTGCGCGCACACTGAGGATGTACGTCGTAGGAGGCCCCGTGCTTGCCGCACATTCGAGGCTGGAGACGGCCCCTAGGGATGGTCCGCGAGCGGTTTGTCGCGGACTGGCTCCTGAGCGATCGTGGCACATTCGCGGGGCTGATTCTCAGAACGTCGCTTCGGCTTGCCAATCGCTAAGAATCTGGGTGAAGGAGCCCGGCGATGACGGAATACCCTCCGTATCCCCGTGCTCAGTGACACCTCAGGCGAGGTGATAACGGGGGGGGGGCGAGCAGAGTGTCGGCAATTGTCGCCAAGGATGCAAAACCCGGGCGAGGGACGAGCTCCGGGGCGAGCCAAGCACCACCGACGCCGGTCCGACCTTCCCCCTGATTGACTCTTTCGCGCAATGGGAGCGAAGGGACTGGATCGTGCTTTCAGCGTCCTTCTGCTTGCGAAACGTGGCGATTGCGGCGAACAAACTACGTTGAAGATTCTCGCATCACCGATCGAGGCCTTGAAGGCTAGTGATCGAACGCTTCCTCAAGCAACTCGAGCGTGTGAGCGACGCGCACTGTACTGCCTTCGGCACGTTCGGCGAGCCAGGAGAGGCAACCGGGATTCCCGACCGCAAGGATGCTAGCACCGGTGCGCAGGACGCTCTGCCACTTACGGTCTAGCAACGCTTCGGCGGTCGTCGGCTGGAGCATGCTGTAAAGTCCGGCGCTCCCGCAACAGTGGCAATCGTCGAGCTCCATCAGCTCTAATCCAGGAACGGCACGGAGCAACCGTCGTGGCGGGTCCAACACCCGCTGGCCGTGGACTAGGTGGCAAGCGTCCATATAGGCGACTCGTCGCGGTCGTGGGAGAGCCCTGGTCAGCATCTTTTCCAACCCATTCCGCAGGAGGAACGTCGTAACGTCCTCGCTCCCGGGGATATGGCTGCCGCAACCGGCTGAGTTCGTCAGGACATCTGGGCCGTGCCGTTCTGCCATCCCCCCCCCTTGACTTGTAAACCCCGCATGCGAGTGGAGCGCGCCACAGCAGCCGTTGCTCCATCCGGCTCGAAAGCCGACACGTGCCAAGAGCCGTTCCGTCGCCTCGTGGACGTGGGGGAAGAGCACGTCCATCGCGCAGCCGCGCAAGACCGGCACCGTGCCCCTGGGCGTCGGGCCGTCGTAGGGAGCCCAGCCCGGGTGCTTCGCCGCCTCGGGCAGTCGCGCCGGTCCGATCCCGCCAAAGGCGCGCGCCAGCCAGCCCGGTAAGTGGCGACCAGGCAAGAGTCCGGCCATCAGGATCGCGGGGCGGAGGAGCCGCGGGCGGGTGACCACGGCGAGGAGTGCCCGGAGCCCAGGTCTGGGCCGCTCGGCTTCCAGGCGTGCCCGTGCGTGCTCTAGGATCTCTCTGTAGCGCACTCCGCTCGGGCAGGCGGTCTCGCAAGCCAGGCAGCCAAGGCAGGTGTCGAACGCCTCTGCGCCCCCTTGGAACATCGCTGCCTTGGCGAGGTGGATGCGGCCCCGCGGCGAGCGCGCCTCGTCGCCGGTCAGGACGAAGGTCGGGCAGGCCTCCAGGCAGAACCCGCACCGGATGCAGGGAGCGGTGAGGTCGTGCATCTCGGCCACGGGCGTAAGTATGGAGGATTCTGCGGCCAGGGGGTTGACTTCGGTCGGACCACAGTGCCAAGCTTGGCTCGATGAGACCGCTCACCACCCTCGCACGGGCGGCCGCGGTTCTCGCCTCCGTATGTGCGGGGGGGGGGGGGCAATGGCCGCCACGGGAACGTTTGACGAGCTTCCCGCTCCCTTGACGTCCACTCGCAACACGATCCGTTGCACGGTCACGATCGAGCCGGGCGAAGGGCGCCTGCTGGAGATCAAGGTTGTGAGCCAGATCGGGACCGAGAGCGAAGAGGAGCTTGACTTGGACGCGTTCCCGCCCGAACCCGCTCCGCCGGTACCCCAGGCAGAGCTGCTCTGCCACTTCGACTCGACCCACTGGGAGCACGGCAAGACCGTCACCTTCAAGATCTACGCTAGAACGCCAGAGAACCCGGTGTGGAAGGTCGTTAAGGGCGGGACCACAACGCGAGGCGTCGTGAACGGCTTCGTGCTCTGCGTGGACACGGGTCCGACCCCGAGCGGGACGTACGCCGTGTTCAAGGAGAAGCTGGAGACGTCGAAATACGGGGAGCTGCCCGGCCTCGACTCGGCAAGCTGGACGAAGGGCGACTACCTTGGTAAGCTCCCGTCCATGCAGGTCCACGTGGTCTTCTCGCACGGGAACCCCGGAGGCCTGGTGCCGCCGGGAGGCGGTGGGACGATCTTCGCGAACGACGTTCGCGACGCGGTTCCCGGCCCGCAGCCTTCGACGAAGCAGGCCATGATCGGCGCCTGCAACGCAAGCTCGACGGAGGCGTTCCTCAAGGCGTACCTCCGTGAGGAAGAGCCGTCCACGACGAACCGTTTCACGATCGGGTTTCGAAAGGCGATCGAGTATCAGGTTGGTGAGATGTTCTTCCGGATATACATCGGGAGACACAACGAGGGCGATGAGGCCGAGGCTGCGGTTGCCCTTGCAGCAGCTGCGGCCTTTGGAGAAGAGGAAGTACCCTCGTACCGCGTCTTCGGCGATCCGAACGCTAGGCTGCGGTGGCTGTACGACGGCACGCCCGGGAACCGCATCGGTGTTTGGAAGGTGGCACCATGACGCTCGCTTCCGCGACGATCTTGGCCTCTTTGGTGTCGCAGGGCTACCAGACCGATCCGCGGCAGACCGTCGCGGAGTTCCTAGCTGCTCTCAACGGGAGCCCCGTACCAGAATGGGGACAATGGATCGCGGCACCGAGCATGGCGGAAAGCCTATCGGTGTCTGCCGGCGACCACGGATGGGCCAGGATCCGAGGGGACGACGGGCGGCTGATCTCATGGTCGGTGCAGCGGCCCGGGTCTGGCCACAACGATGAACGAAGGCCCCCCCCTACTTCCTACCTCGACGAAACTGACGTTCGCGGCCTTGTAACTGGCTTCTTGCAACGATGGATTCGAAGCGACTTGGAGATCCGTGAAGTCACGATCGAGCGGGACTCGGAGAGCCCGATTGGTGACTTTGTCCGTGGGAGGGCTTCCGTTCGGCTTGGCTACAAGGACGACCCTCCTTTCGCCGGTCCGCACCGGCGGGGTGCTTACCTTGTGTTCGACGCAGCAACCGGGCAACCGCTGTTAGCGAAGATGACGGATCGCATGGTCGCCATACGTGGCACCGACGGGGTATCGGAAGAAGAGGCCGTACGCATAGCAAACGAGCACACAAGAGAGAGTGGGTTTGGTGAGACGACCAAGCTCGTCGGAACGAAAATGGCGTACTGCGCCTCCCTTAAGGAGCTGGTCGAAGCCCTTGAACACGGTGGGAACCCGATTTACGCAGACTCGCTCAACGCCTACTGGTGCCTTGTAGCGACCTATTCCGATCCGCCAGGGTCATGGGTCGCTGTTCGGATGTCGGACGGAAAAGTGCTTTGGGCGTCGCTATCGCCCTGAGTGCGTCGTCTCCGATTGGCCAAGGAGGAGTGCCAGTTCCGTTGCCCCGGTAGCGGACCGTGCGTCGTCGCCGCTCAGCACAAGGCTTGGGCGGGCCTCCAGGCCGAAACCGCACCGGATGCAGGGAGCGGTGAGGTGGTGCTGCCCGGTGACGGATGGAGTATGGCCCGTGAGGGTCGAGAGCGGCCACAATTGAAGCGACACGTAAGGGGGGGGGTAACTGGCGAGCCTAGCCCCCGTGGGCTCTTCCAAGTCCCCAGCCCGATCAGGGCCCGCGGGACTGCCCAGAGCGGCCCGAGCTTGGAGATTGGGTGCCGACACGGCCCCAGACAGGGCGAATGTCGAGACGCTGGCGCTACCCACTTGCGCGTCCTTGTCTCGTTCCGGTCCGGCACGGTTCGGTGTTCCCAGGCACAAGGTACAAGTACGCCTTCTGGTCGAAGGCGAGGGACGCCTTGTCCACCGAGTTCTCGTCTATGCCGAACGCTGCGGCCGCTGCCGCGCCGAACACATCGCAGCTGTACATCAGGACGAGGTTCGGCAAAGGGTCGCCGAGGCTGATCGGTACCGAGACCAGCACGTTCCGGTGCCCGGCCTCGTCGCAGCCATAGGGAACCTTCGCACTCCACGGTGGTAGCTCCGCCCCCCCCCCCCGATATCGGGCACGAACGGCCATCGAGGCAAGATACTCTCTCTATGAGTCGAAGGGCCTAGGGCGAACTGGAGGGCGCGCCCGGGCCCTTCGAAGGCTACGCCGTAGCCCGCCTCCGCTTGCTCTGCCACACCCCTAGCGCGATCAACGCCAACGGCACTACCCAGAGCGGCCAGAGCACTGCGAGATAGATCGCCAGGGTGCCCAAGAGTTGCCCCAACAGAGTGGACGTGCCGCGAGCTCCCGCCCAGGCGTCCTTTGTCCACTCGGGATTGCCCGAGGCGGCGGCGTTGGGATCGCCTTCGATATGCAAGGTGATCGTGGACATGGCCGCTTGTCGGGCTAGTGCCTTTCTTTGGCCCGCCATGCTCTCGATCTGTCCGCGGATCTCGGAAAGTCGCTCGTGAATGCGAAGCGAGGCATCCACGGACCGGGCAGACCTCATCATCTCTCGCAGGGACGCCTCCTCCGCCAGGAGCGTCTTGAGCCGAGCATCGAGGTCAACGACTTGGAGCGTAACGTCCTCGGACGATTCCTGCGAGGACAAGCGGGCCCCCAACGCCCCGAAGGCGGACATCGTCGCATCGAATTGGGTGACGGGAACCCTGGCCGTGAGGCTGATGCGCTGGATCGTGGCGTCGCGGTCCCCCGTTTGGGCCGACTCAACGAAGCCGCCTGCGGATGCGACCAGTGACCTCGCCTTTCGCTCGCTGGCTATGGGGTCGCCGACCCTTACGGTTACCGAGCCGGTACGGATGATTTGCCGATCAGCGGGCACGCTCTGGCTCACCGACTCCATCGCAGCCGGGGCACCAGCCCCTGAACCGCGCACCTCCTCGCCACATCCCGCGGTCAATGCGACGACCAAGGCGGCCCAGAACAGCGACGCAAATGAACTTATGTATCTCACGATCCGTTACCTTGGCCACTACAACCACGGGGAGCGGTCGGCGGTTCCAGTGCCGACGACATTCCCTGGCGAAGAGAGGGGGCGCTGCCACCGGCCGGCCTCCAGCGACAGGTGTGGAGAGGTTCGACCCAACTCCCGCCCCATCGCGGAGTGTCTCCACCTACTTAGGTGGGTTTGGTAACGGATAGCGCACCTGGTGGTCCGGGAACTGGTCCAGTCTGGCCTTGCCCCAACGCAGAAACTTGACGTGCGAGTCTGCATAGACGTAGTTCGCGCCGCCGCTCTGCCTGTCGTATGCAATCCAGCCTTCGTAGGGTCGTGAGCCACTTCCCCAACGCACCAACGCCGCCTCGCCCGCCCACGTATCGTAATCATCCTGCAGCGGATAGTAGAAGTCACTCCCTGGATCGCTGAAGCCGAGAGAGTTCCGCGGCGAGAACATGATGATGTTCGGGTCGTCCAGCGCAGCGAGCGCCGACTCCGTGGCGAAGCCATACAGGGCTCCTTCCTTCGCATAGCGACAAGACTTGTGGGTCCAGATGGAGTTCAACAGGTAGCTCCAGGGTGACCAATTGTTCCTCAGCGCTTGGCACGCCTCCCCGTTCGGCGCCACGGTGCACTCTTCGCCCGCGACCTCGTTCCCACCGCTGTACTCCATGATGTCCTTGGCAAGGAACTTCGAGCGCTGCGCAGGGTCGGATGGACTGAAGAATATCTCGCGGCTCTTTGCGTAGGGGTAAAAGAAGATCGCCCACGGCTTCTCGGCCTGGCTGTTTCCGAATCCTCCTCCCACACAACCGTCCACCGTGGGGGGAAGGTCCGCGACCAGGGTGCCATCGTCCAAGACCCAGTCTTCATGATGGTGGAAGAGTGCTCCCTCGAAGTCGGCCATATAGAGCTGTGAGGCGACGCCAAGCTGGCGCATGTTGCTCGCACACAGGGTCCTCTTGGCTGCGGCCTTAGCCTGACTGAACACCGGGAAGAGGATCGCGGCTAGGATAGCGACGATCGCGATGACGACAAGAAGCTCGATGAGAGTGAATGCTTTGCGCATGCCCTATCCGAACGCGGGAAACATGACATGTTCATGAACACGGGCTGAACCGCGGATGAACCTTTTCTGGCTCACTGCTTCTTCGAATTTCAGCAGCGCACTACGGTTCAGCGGGTGCGCCCCGATGGCGGCAGACCCCCAGGGTGACCCGCTGGATGTGGTTTAGTCCTTCGTCAACACTAGGCACGTATAGGGCCCAAGGTTCACGCCCGTGCTAAACGACAACCCGTCCCGCGGCGTGCTCGATGCGCTGAAACCTGGCTGGAAGACGTTGGAAAAGTCGCTGGAATAGCCGTTCCAGTCGCTGTTGAACGCGACCGACCAGGCACCGGCCCGAGGGATGCCGATCTGGTAGTTCATGCGGGTAGCGTTCGCCCAGTTCATAACCACCACGACGTCGTCTCCAGGGCCACCTTGGTCGAAGCGGTGGTAGGCGATGACCTTGTCCGTGTTGTTCACATGAAAGACGTTCATGCCTTGACCCTTCAGGCCAGCAGAGGTACCCGAAAGATTACGGCGTAACCGAATCAGATCCTTGTAGAGTAGATTGATCCCTGCATACGTCGTAAGCTTCGACCAGTCTACCGGGTCGCTGTCGGCGAACCACCCGTCTTCAAGAATCTCCTGGCCCTGAAAGAGCATTGGGATTCCCGGTGCGGTCATCACGGCTGCGGCGCCCAAGGTCGAACGCTTTCGAGCCCAATAGGAGCCAGGATTTGTGGCGTCAATCTCGCTGGGCGGTCGCTTGCGGCCGTTTGCGTTCTCGTCGTGCGACTCCGTATAGATCACCCGCTGGAACGCGTCGCCGTTGAACCTCTCGTTCAAGGTGTCTCGAAGCGAGAACATGTTCCGGTCTGGGTCCCACACCGCGCTCATTGTGGCTTTGAGGGTATGGACGAAGCCAGACCACTGGGAGTCAAACCCTGCCCCCCCTTGGGCCGTGGGCCTCGTCAGCGAGGCGTCCCCTTGGAGGTCCTCGGCGATATTGATCTTCCAGGGTTGGCGGGAGTCCAGGTCGTTGTTCAGCCATTGGAGCAAGCTCCAGCCTTCGGGGTTCGCCCCCCAATCCGTCACGCGCATGTAAAGGGTCGAATCCCACCGAAACCCTGAGACTCGGTACTCTTCGGTCCACATCCGTTGCGCGTCGAGGATGTACTGCCGAACCTCGGCCCGGCCGTAGTCGGGCCGCGTCCACCCCCAGTCCGTACGTCCGCGCTGATCGTTATAGAAGTAGCTGCCCCCCCACTGCCCTTGAAACCATCCGTCGAACCGCCACAAATCCATGTCATTGGGACCATAGTGGTTGTGAACCACATCGAGCAACACGGCGATTCCCCTTATATTGGCCTGATCCACGAGATGCTTCAACTGGTCTGGGCTCCCGTACGCGCTCTCCACGGAAAAGGGGTACGAGTTGTTGTATCCCCAGCTAAAGTCGCCTGGAAACTCTTGCACCGGCATGAGTTGGATGCAATTGACCCCTAACGCAGCAAGGTGGTCGAGCTTCGCCTCTGCGGATGCGAACGTACCGGGAGGCCCGCCGGGAGTGTCGTTCAGCGTCCCGATGTGGGTCTCATAGATCACAAGGTCGTTCCAAGCAGGGGTCTGGAAAGATCCCGACTGCCAAGAGTAGGCGTTGGGGTTGTGCACCACGGAGTTTCCGACCGAGTTCGTCAGATCCTTCGCCCGCGGATCGTTGCGCCAAAAATTGCCGTAGGGCGTTGTCAAGTAATACTTGTACTGCGCTCCGGCACCTGCGTTACGGTAATCGAGCGACCAAACGCCGCCACCCTCGCTGACTAGCCTGGCGACGTTGTTGTTCCACGAGTTGAATGAGCCGGCTACGCTTATCTGGGTCGCAAAGGGCGACCATACTCGAAAGGTCACGCCGCCCGTGTAAGGTACCGCGCCCATTCCCGGCTTGGTGGATGCGCGAGAGAGCACGCTGTTCGAGGCCGAGAACAGACAGTTCGTTACGGCATAGATGCCGAGATAGTAGGTTCCGGTCCGCAAGGCAGGGTTGCTTTCCGCATCCAGCACGACCTCATCGTTGCCCGCCGTGTTCGTGCTTCTCGCATCGTATTGGGCGAGCGTGGGGGCCTGACCATAGCGCACGTAGAGGTCCGCGTTGCCCAAGGTGGATCGCAAGGTCGAACGGAGTTCGCTGTGCCAGTCGCTCGCACTCAAGGTCACGATTTTCCACTGCCCTTGTCCCAAACCCTGCCGAACCGGGGGTCCGATGGGGACCGGGATCTTCTGCGCCGTCCCTAGCCATGGCAGTGCCAAGAAGAGGGCGGCAACGATGAAGGGAAAACGGATGACCAAGAGAAGCCTCGCTCAAGAGAGTATAGCCCAGAATACGTATTCTTATCCTATGATCTACCGATAAAGGGAGTTGGTGCGCGGGAAAGGACTCGAACCTTCACGCTTTGTGGGCACTACCACCTCAAGGTAGCGTGTCTACCAATTTCACCACCCGCGCACGCTTGAGCCAGCAGGATACCCGCCGTCCCCAGGGCTCGGGACCTCCCTACGGGAAGATTCCTCGCCGAGTCGTTGCCTCCGCCACTCGCTGAACGGCGATGATCATCGCCGCCGTGCGCATGTCGGTCTTGTGCCGTTGCTGGACAGCATGGACGTCGTGATAGGCGCGCCGCATGATCTTGGCCAGCCGATCGGTGACCTCGTGCTCGGTCCAGAAGAAGTTCTGCAGATCCTGCACCCACTCGAAGTAGCTCGTCACCACTCCCCCGGCGTTCGCGAGGATGTCGGGCACGACGACCTTGCCCTTGTCGGCCAAGATCTGATCCGCGTGAACGGTCGTCGGGCCGTTCGCGCCTTCCACGATGAGCTTTGCCTTGATGGCATCCGCGTTGTCCTCGGTGATCTGAGCCTGGATCGCGCACGGCAAGAGGAGGTCGCACTCTAGCTCGAGCAGCTCGGAATTGGAAACCTGCTCGCACTCCTTATAGTTTCGGATCCCTCCTTCCACGCCGCTGTAGTTGCGATAGAGCTCGGCCACGGGAAGGCCCTTCGGGTTGTAGATCCCGCCTGTGGCGTCGCTCACCGCGATCACGGTCGCGCCTTCCTTCTCACAGTTTTCGGCTGCCACCGAGCCGACGTTCCCAAAGCCCTGGACTACGACTTTGCTTTCCGAAATGTTGAGCCCCGAAGTCTTGCACGCTTCGATCGCCGTGACAACGACTCCCCGGCCCGTCGCCTCGACCCGGCCCTCCGAGCCTCCCAGCTCGATCGGCTTCCCGGTGACCACGCCTGGCAGCGTGTACCCGGCCTGGATCGAAAGGGTGTCCATGATCCATGCCATCACTTGGGCGTTCGTACCGATGTCGGGGGCAGGAATGTCGCTCCTTTCCCCGACCACGATGTTGATCTCGCTGATGAACCTTCGCGTGAGCTTCTCGATCTCCCGCTTGCTCAGTTCCTTGACATTGACCCGGACGCCCCCCTTTGCGCCGCCATAAGGGATGTTGACCACGGCGCACTTCCAGGTCATCCACATCGCCAGCGCGGTCGTCTCCCCCAGGTCAACGTCCGGGTGGTAGCGGATCCCGCCCTTGGTGGGCCCACGGCTCACGTTGTGCTGGACTCGGTACCCTTGGTAGCAACGAACCTCCCCGCTGTCAAGGACGACTGGGAAGTTCACGACCAACTGCCGCTTGGGTGCCGAGAGCACTTCGTGCAGCCCTTCGTCAAGATCCAAGTAGCGAGCTGTGGTCGCCAGTTGCTCACGCGCCATGCCGAGAACGTCAATTTCGCTCATTTCGTGACCCTAGCCGGTCGGCCTGCCGAAGGCTTTGTGCGCCACGACCCCAATGGGCAACGCGAGCGCGCCGTTACAAACCGCCGCGAAGATTGTATCTTGCATGAACCCGCCGATCCCGGTCGAAGGGGCTAGCAGGACAAACAGAACCCCGTGCAGCATAGTCCCCAGTGCGGCCAAGAGCGCGAAAACCGGGGCGGTGACGTTGACCCCCCGCTCCCCAGGCCACGAGAGCGCAAAGGAAGCAAGGCACCCGGCAATGGCGTGGGCGGCCAGGTCGGCACCGGCGAGCCATCCCGTTAGACTGCCAGCGAACCAACCGACAAAGGCCCCGCCGAGCGGTCGCGCAACGAGGGCGAAGGACAACGTGAGGAGCACGACCAAATCCGGCACGAACGGCCCGATCCCCAAGGCCCTGGGTGCGGCGAACTGGATCACGGCCGCGAGCGCCACGAACACGAGCCAAACGAGCCTGGCAAGCCAAATCATCGGAGCACCTCCACCTCGAGAGAGTTCCCGACCCGTGCCGAGGGCAGGAGGATCGCCTGTCGAACCCCCAGGCTAGGGTCGGTGGAGACCTCGAGAACGGTCCCGACGACCAGGCCCCTGGGGATCGTCGCGGAATAGCCCGACGTCACGACCTCCTGGCCCGGGGTGACCTCCCCTTCTTGGAGCAGCTCGATCAAGAGCCTCCCTGGCGTATACCCACGGACGAGCCCGGCGACGGGCCGAGCGCTGACGGTGATCCCGCCAAACTTCGAGGCGGCCGAAGTGAGAAGCAAGGCTTGGCACTGGCCAGCACCTACTGTTTCCACGAGAGCGAGCAGGCCCTCGCCGTTCACGACCGGCATCCCCGGCTCGATGCCGTCACGGCTGCCGACGGTGAGGGTGATGCGGTGCGCATAGGGGTTCAGGCCTGCAATCCTCGCGCGAACGGTGCTATGGCCAGAGCCCATGGCGCTCGAGAGCGTCTCCAGGCGACGAACCTCCGCCTCGTAGTAGTGGATCCGATCCAGATACGCGGCCGACGCCCGTTCGACGGCATAGAGGCGGTCCAGCTCAGCATCGAGCATTGCCGAGTCCCAGACGGCTCGCCAGCGCGCCCCGTTCGCCTTGGCCGCTTGCCTCACCGCAGCGGCGGGCCCGGCGAAGACGCCCTGGACCAAAGCGGTGGCTGCGTCCAACCTTCCTGCCCGCCTCGCCTGGTTTTGAATGACGCCCAGCGTGGCGCCAACCCCTAGGAGGATCACAAGCCCGATCCAATCGGCACGGTAGGAGCGTTCTAGCTTCGTGACGCCCTCTCCAGCATCCGGCGGATCACTGGGTCGTCGTGGATCATGTCCAGCATTCGGCCGATCCCGATCGCGACACAGTCCAAGGGCTCGTTGGCGACGCGCACCGGCATCCCTGTCTCTTGCTCGAGCCGGACATCCAGCCCGCGCAAGAGTGCCCCCCCACCGGCAAGGACGATCCCGCGCTCCATGCAGTCCGCGGCCAGTTCCGGCGGGGTTGCCTCCAGGGTCAGCTTCACCGCCTCGATGATCTCCAGCAAGGGTTCTTCGATGGCGGCGCGGATCTCCTCGCTGGTCACGTCCGCCGTACGGGGCAAGCCATCGAGGAGGTGACGACCCGTCACCGTCCGAACGATGACTTGATCGGTCGGACAGCACACGGCGAGCTCGATCTTGAGCTGCTCCGCGGTCCGATCCCCAATGTAAAGATTGTGAGCCCGGCGAACGTAGGAGGCGATGGCCTCGTCAATCTCGTCCCCCGCCACCCGGACCGACTTGCTGTGAACGATCCCCCCGAAGGAGATCACCGCGACCTCGGTCGTGCCTCCGCCGATGTCCACGACCATGGAGCCCGTGGCCTCTCCGACAGGCAAGCCCGAGCCGATGGCTGCTGCCATAGGCTCCTCGATGACGCTGGCCCGGTGGGCTCCCGCTTTGCGGCTCGCATCGAGCACGGCGTCGCGCTCGACCTCTGTCACCCCGCTCGGGATTCCCACGATCACGTTCGACACGAGGGCACCTCGCGTCTTCGCGGCCCTCACGAACTTCTCGATCATTTTGTGGGTGAGGTCGAAGTCAGCGATGACCCCGTCCCGGAGCGGACGCACCGCAACAATGTTCGCAGGGGTCCGTCCCAGCATCTTCTGGGCCTCGGAGCCTACGGCGAGCACCTCGTTCGTGTCCTTGTTGATCGCGACCACACTGGGTTCGCGCAAGATGACGCCCCGACCGGCGGCGAAGACCAGGGTGTTCGCAGTGCCAAGGTCAATGCCGATATCGGTCGTGAACCGGCGTGTCAGGCTGCGCCAAAGGCTGGGTGCTTGAGCCATATCGGTCATGGAAGGAGGGGTTGGACGGGCGGGTGGATCAAACGAAGTGCGACCGTGCCAAAGGTCCCGGGCACGGTCGCAAGGCTATGGGAACTTGCGCTTATTAGCCGCCGAGCATGTTTCCGGGCTTGGTCATTCCGCCGAACCGGCTGTCTCCGCCACCGCCCGCAGGCCTCGCGGCGGACGGTCGGGCGGCACCGCCGAACCCGGTGTTCCCTGAACCTGCCGGCAGGCTCGCCGTGAACGTTACCGCGCCCTCCTGGGGCTTGGCCTCGTCTGTCGGCACCACCGTCGGGGGCGGCGGGGTCACGGGAGTCCGCTTCGTGAAGAAGAGCCCGCAGAATGCGCCGATCGCAATCACGCCGGCGACAACGGAGACAATCATGTCGTTCTGGTTCTTCACAATTCGTACCTCGGCTTATTCTGACGCATTCACGAGCACATTTGGTTTCCCTAGTGTCGAAAATGCCTGGTTCCGGTGAAAGCCATCGCCATCCCAAAGCGGTCTGCCGCCTCGATCACCGAGGCGTCGTTCTTGCTCCCGCCAGGCTGGACCACACAGGAAACACCGGCCTCGGCGGCCACCTCGAGGCTGTCGGGGAAGGGAAAGAACGCATCGCTTGCAAGAGCGGAGCCTTGTGCGGCCTCCCCGGCTTGGTCGAGGGCCAAACGGACTGATTGAACCCGGTTTGGCTGGCCTGCACCCATTCCCAAGAGCCGGTCGGGGGCGGCAAGGACGATCGCGTTCGATTTCACATGGGCGACGAGCGTCCACGCCAATCGCATCGCGCGAGTCTCTTCCGGGGTGGGGCTCCGCTTGCTCACGAACTGCCATTCGCCGCCGGGATCTTCGTCCATCGTGGAAACCAACACCGCTCCCCGCAGGGTTCGAAGAGTCAGGGAGTCCGAGCTAGACACGTGCGGAGCTTGGAGCAGTCGAACATTGGGCCCCCAGCCGCCCCTGCCACGGAACACCTCCAGCGCCTCTTCGTCCCAGCACGGTGCCACTACAACTTCGAGGAAGTTCCCCTTCTCTGTCATGGCCGCGGCCTCGTCTCTTCCCACCGGCTCACGGAAGGCGGCGATTCCTCCAAAGGCTGACACCTGGTCGCACGCCCTCGCTGCGCGATAGGCCTCGGCGCCTGTTTCCGCGACCGCGGCCCCGCAAGGGTTGCCGTGCTTCACAACTACGCACGCCTCCCCTTCCATATCGTTCACGAGCTCCCAAGCCGCCTCCGCATCGAGGAGGTTGTTGTAGCTGAGCTCCTTGCCCCAGAGCTGCTGGGCGCGGGCGAGGCCGGGTTCGCCCAAGGGATCGAGATATAGCGCCGCGGGCTGGTGGGGATTCTCGCCATAGCGAAGATGGGCCGATCTTCGCCATCCGAGGGTCAGCTCGGACGGGAACGGTTCCCCGGTGAGATAGCGCGAGATCAGGGAGTCGTAGAACGCGGTGTGGCGGAACGCCTTGGCGGCAAGCTGACGCCTCAGCGTCAGGCTGCTGCCCGTCTCCAAGGCTTGGAGCACCTGGGCATAATCGTCCCGATCCACGACAATGTGGACGCTTCCGTGGTTCTTCGCCGCAGCACGCACCATCGCCGGGCCGCCGATGTCAATGTTCTCGATGGCCTCTTCGATCCCCGCCCCACTCGCGACCGTCGCCTCGAAAGGATACAGATTCACCGCGACGACCTCGAACGGCGAGACCCCGGCCCGCTCGAGCTCTGCTACGTGCCCCTCGTTCGCCATGTCGGCCAAGATTCCGCCATGAATCTTAGGGTGCAACGTCTTGACCCGACCGTCCAGCATCTCTTGGTATCCCGTGACCTGACTCACCTCAGTCACTTCGAGGCCCGCGTCTGCAAGGGTCGAGGCCGTCCGGCCCGTGCTGACCAGCTCGAAGCCCAGGCGCGACAAACCTTGGCCAAACTCTACGATCCCGGTCTTGTCACTGACCGAGAGGAGGGCGAGCCGTGCCACCGTCAGCCCCTTCCCGTCGTCCTGGGCGGGTCAATCACAGTGGGTTCCTCGTCGGGCTTGGGCGGCGGCTTCTTCACGGTCACCTTGACGTTGTCCGAGGTCACCGTGCGGCCCTTCGGGTCGTAGGCCACAAGCTTGAAGGCCGTGTCCTGCGTCACGGTCGCCGTGTAGGTTCCTGTGAGTTCGGTCATGACGTCCTTCTTCCCTGCGTATTGAATCTCGATCCTGGAGGCCCCGCCGACCGTCCACTCGATCGTGACCTCGCCGCCGCCTTCCTCTAGTTCCTTGGGAGAGACGTCGAACTTCACGATGGAAGCCTCCGGCTTTTCCACCACAGTGACCGTTGCTGCCCCCTCCACTGTGTCGCCTTCCGCGTTCGAGGCGATCACCCGGAGCTCGATCTTGCCGGGCGTTGTGGCTTGGAGCTCGATGCTCCGTCCGCGAACGTCCAGGTCGCGCTGCATGGGGAACAAGGTCGCCTTCACGACCGCATCGCTGCACTCGTACCGCAGGATGTAGCTCTCGCCGACCGCGACCGTGTCCTTGTCCAGGCTCACCTTCAGCTCGGGATCCGGCATGACGGCCTTCGTCTTGACGAGCACGGACTTCGTGTGATCTTTTGCGGTGCGCCTGCCGGAGTACGCAGTGATCTCCACCGGGAACTCTCCCGCTTTGTCCGGCACGAACTCGATCGTTCCATCTGGCGAAAGCCGGGTTTTGGCCCAGTCCCCGATCTTGAGGCTCACAGAGTTCGTACCCGAGGTCTCCCATTTGATCGTGAGCGGCTCTCCCACGGTCACAGACTCGGGCGAGACCGTGACCCCGTCCACGACGGGAGTCGGGGGCCAACTCAAGACCCATGCCGCGACAAGCCCGAACAAGAGAAGGAAGAAAAACGCTGTCGAGGGTGCGAAGAGCGGTTTGTGCTCGATCTGGCCCGTGGTGGAAGCCCCCACCGCGGGATGCTCGATGTTCCTTGCCGATACGGTGAAGTTCTGAAGCCTTGCCGCCGCGAAGAGCGGGTTCTTCGTGGCCGCAGTGGTGACCCCGACCACCCTCTCCTGGCCCGGCTGGATCGTGATCTGGTCGACTTCGAACTCGAAGGCGAAGAGCGCGTCCGCGTCCGCCGCGAAGAGTTGGACGGTCTGGGCGACGTTACCGAGGTTCACGACCTTGGCCGACATTTCGGCCTCGCGATGGCTGGCCGACAGCGTCACGCGACGGGGCTGAACCTCGATGGACAGACTGTGGAACGGCTTGATCTCCAAGACGCCCTGCGCGGTTTGCACCTCCGCGGTCTTGAGCGAGCGAACGGTCACGACGAAGGGGTAGGTTCCCGCCAGGTTCTCGCTCGTTCGGGAGGGGCGCAGAATCACACGCTCCGTGGCCGAGCCCCCCGGCTCCACCGAGAACGATGCGACCGGGACTGCGACCCAGAGCGCATCTAGGCCGTCCACTCTCAGCTCGAATTCGTCTGGCTGGTCTGCGTCGTTGGTGACGACGACCCCAACGGGTGCCGCCGAGCCTGGATCCACCGCGGCGACGTCGTCCGTCAGCTTGACTCCAAATGCCATTCCTACTAAGTCTAGCAGGGAGAAGGGATACTCACGGCCATGGGTCTCGCGTTGCTTCTGGCGGGTTCCGGTCTTCTCGTCCGCTGCGCGGCCACCGACGTGACGCCCAATGCTGACCTCCCCATGGGCGGCTACACCGAGCGTGGCGACCATCTCGGCCATGGAGACGGCTCGCGGCTCTTTGTCCGGGTGAGCGTGCTGGAAAGAGACAACCAGCGGATCGCGATCGCGGTCTTGGATGCGCTCACGATCCCTGAGAGCCTTGCGGCCGCGGTGCGCGAGCGCATCCCGCCGGGAGTGGAACTGGTCCTCGTCGCCACCCACACTCACTGCGCCCCGGACAGCCAGATGGCGAACGTGCGCATGACCCTCAGCGTCCCTGGGATCGCGAACTACGATCGCAAGTACGCGGACACGCTCGCTAGAGAAGTGGACCGAGCCGTCCGCAACGCACTGGCCGCTCCACTCCAACATGCGGCCACCATCGAACTCGTCACTGCGAACGCTCCCTGGGGCCGCGCAAGGAGAGAGGGTGCCGAGCCCGACCCGAGAGCGTTCGCACTTAAGGCTGGGGGCAAAGTGTTCTTAGCAACTTTCGGTGCTCATCCTACACTCAACGGACCAGAACAGATGGCTTATCGGGGAGACTGGCCCGGATCGCTCGCAGCCTTGCTCGATGCCCCGGTCGCGACCGGGGCGATCGGCGACATCAGTCCGAACTTCGACGGAACCGATGCCGATGCGCGGAGCAAGGGCATGGCAAAACGTCTCGCCCAAGGGCTCGAAAAGGGCCGATCGAGGATCGTCTGGGCCCAAGGGCGCCCGCTCGCACTGGTAACGACCACCCATACCTTCGCGAACCCTGTGCCGCACCCGACTTTCGCCCAAGAGTACGGGGTGCCCGCACCCCTTGCCACGCTTGCCGTCCAGCGGTTCGCTCCCACCAGCGGGCGGGTGTCGCTCCTCGCGCTGGGGGAGTGCGCGGTCGTGTTCGTCCCCGCCGAGCCTACCGTCGCGGTCGCTCGCCGGATCGAGCGCGAGGTACGGAGGAGCGGGTTTGGTCGTTGCGTGCTCGTGAGCCACGCGGACGGCTGGGCAGGGTATGTCCTCGAGCCAGAGGACTACGACCGAGGGGGTTACGAGGCCACGCTCTCCTTCTACGGGCGCTCGGGGGCGGACGGGCTTGTGGACGCCGTCCGAGAGACCTTGGCCCGTTATCGGTCTATGGTGGCCCGGTCGCTCTGCGGCCAGAGTCGGTAGTTCAGATCGAACAGCCTCTTCTTGAGCGCGACGAAGGCTGCTTGAGCCTGCACTGCGTATTGGGCCCCGTCCTCTGACGTCGCCTCGAGCAAAGGCTGGTCCCGCCCCGTGACCCGCGTACCCTCATCCAAGCGCAGCTCGAACAAGGCGGGAACACTGTCGAAGAAGTGGTTGAGCGAGACGACGGCCGCGTCCGCCCGGACCAGCGCGTCGGTGCCCCCAAAAGAATAGACGAATGTCTCCCCGAAGTAGACGGAGACCCGTCCGTCGTCGTTGGGTCGCAAGTCGGCGCGGAGCGACGAGCTCACCGCGCTCCGCTTGATCGGCACTCCTGCCGCCTCCAATCTCTTCGTCAGGGCCTTTGCACGTTCCGCCGAAGGCGGGTGGGTTTGATAGATGCCCCAATCAATCGCAGGCTTGGCGCGATCCCGGAGGGCCAAGCGCTCCATGAAGGTCAGAATCCCGACCGGGTTGTACTCGCTCTTCTCCAGGTACTGGATCGCGCCATAGTCGGCGGACTCTTCGGCCTTGACCGACCACCCGCTCGTGACCGCCTGGTTCAGGAGCCCGACGCCCTGAGCGATACTGGCCGCGCCCTCGCTGCGAGAGAAGATCGCTGCCAGGATCAGCGGTATGTTCACGATATCGAACTTGCTCTGCTCCCGGCGCAGGACCGCGACGTGCCGGAAGGAGGCATGGGCCACCTCGTGGGCGAGGACTCCCGCGAGTTCGTCGTCCGACTCGCAGAACTGCACCAGGCCCTCGTAGACGAAGATGAACCCACCGGGCAACGAGAAGGCGTTTACGTCCTCGCCCTTGACGACGGTGAACTCGTAGGTGAAGGGGCTGAGGCGCTTGTCGCCCCAGGTCACCTCGACCTGCTTGGCGTTCGCGATCGCCGCGACTCGCGCCCCGATTCGCTGCACCCGCTCGATCATGGCCGCGTTCTCACTCGCGGGCAGTTCCTTCTTCGCCTCTTCCGAGTACTCCCGACCCAGCTTGACGTCGTTCTCGATGTCCTTGCGGTGACGTTCGTCCACCTGGCACGGCCACGCCGCCCCGGTGAGGCCGAGCAAAAGGGCGAAGGCGAGGAAGCGGCGCATTCTCTATTCCATTGGACGCCCTGCGCGGCCCGGAGGATCGAGCTGCACCGGTCGGTCCCGAACGCGGTCCACCACGCACAGGATCCCGAAAGGGGTGTCGCCGGGATTCTTGAAGCAATGGGGAACCTTCGTCATCACATGCACGATGTCGCCAGGGCCCACCTCGTGCTCCTGGTCCCCCAGCATCACGATCCCTTTTCCCGTGAGCACGGTGACGAAGTGCTCGTGGCGGTGCCTCTCGAAGCTCGTGTGCCCACCGGGGCCGATCTCAAAGTACCTGCCTTGGAACTGGCTGCAATCGCTCTCGAAGAGCACGCGCCGAGAGACGCTCTTCCAAGTGCCAGGCTCATCCTTGTACTCTTCAACAGGGACCCCTTCCCAGCCCTCTCGCGACCTGCGCAAAATCAATGGGTCACCACCATTGCCTTGAGAATCCGTCCCGTGGACATGTCTTCATACGCTGCGGGCAGGCCCGACATCGTCACATAGGTGCTGACCAAGTGCCTCGCGCCCACCGTCCCGGCTCGGATCAGAGACGCCGCTCGGGCCGTGTGCGTCGGGCCACACGAGTAGGAGGTCACGATGCGCACATCGCGGAAGTAGCTGGCATGGAGCTCGACCGGGGTGCGCTCTCCGGGGGGCATTGGGGCGAACAGCACCGCGGTCGCATCGTGCGTCAAGTGCGTCATTGCCAGATCCAGGGCTGCGGGGTTGCCTGGACAAACGTACCAAGTCCTGGCGGGTGCGGCGCGACTTGGATCACGCGCCTCCAGTCCCAAGTTCGATGCCCATGCACGCCGGGCCGGGTTGAGGTCATACCCCACGGAGCCCGGCGACAGAAGCATGTGAGCAATGCCGAGAGAACCTAGCCCGACCACGGAAACTGGGCCAGCCTGACCACCCCGCTCCACACTCTTGACCACGCAAGCCAAAGGCTCGATCAGCGCGGCGTCGTGCGGGTCGAGATCTTCGCAGCACTGGCAGTCCTTGAGGCCCGCCTGCGAGACGGCAAAGCGCTCCGCCATCCCACCTGGGTCGAGCGTTATCGGCCGCCATTCCGGACAAGAGACCGCTCGCCCAGCCCGGCATTCCTCGCACTCGCCACAGGCTGCGTGGTGATGTGGCGCCACTACCGCGCCCACCGGAAACTCGGGCGAGTCCGACTCGACGACCCGGCCCGACACCTCGTGACCCAGCACGTGGGGAGCCTTGGACCGCATATACCAGTCCATCAACTCCCCTGAGCACAGGCCGCAAGCGAGTGTCTCGACAACGATGCCCCCCGTGGGCAACCGTGGCTCAGGAGCCTCGGTCAGCTCGATCGCTCCTGACTGCGTTACTTGTATAAGTTTCATGGGACGATCGTATACTTGATCCCCTTACCTGCTGCAAGCTCCTCGAACACGCTCACGGCGGAGAGCAAGGATCGCTCGCCCGCAAGGATCGGGCTTGGATCCACACCCCCACTCACCAGCCAATCCCGAGCCAGCAGGACGTCGTTCGTGGAGAAGTGGAACGGACTGATCACCTTGGTCTCCGCGTAGTGCATCCGCCCGGTGTCGAAGGAGGCGGCGGTCCCGCTCGGGCAACCGCCGAAGAGCACGAGCGTCCCACCTGGGCCGACGAGCTCATGGGCGGCCTGCCAAACCCCTACGTTGCCCGTACACTCGACAACGAGGTCGAACTCCCCGAGTGGGCTGGGCCAGGCCACGGTTCTCGCGCCCATCTTCGCGCCCACGTTGAGCCGGTCTTGGTTTCGGCCAGCGAGGGTGATATCGCGAACCCCGTGGATCTGGAGCGCGGCAAGGAACAGCAAACCGATGGCTCCAGGGCCGATGATCAGCACCCTGTCGTCCGGCCGAGGCTCGGCAGCGGTCAACCCGTGGGCCACGCAGGCGAGCGGCTCCAAGCAAGCGGCCGCGGCGTGGCTCAGATGGGAAGGCTTTGCAAAGACGTGCCGGGAGGCAACGCGCTCGGGAATCAGGAGGTATCGGGCATAGCTCCCCATGACCTTGGTCGCCATGACGGTCTCGCAGAGGTTTTCCCGCTGGCGCAGGCAAGCCCGGCACGAGCCGCAAGGAGCGGAGTGGACCCCCATGACCTCCTCACCGACGGCAAAGGACGCACCTCGACCGACTGCGGCGACGCGGCCACTGTACTCGTGGCCGAAGCGGCAAGGCACAGGGAACTGCGGGTGGCCGCGGCGATAGGCTTTCAAGTCGGTTCCGCAAGTGTTCGCGGCAAGCACCTCCAGGAGCAGCTCGCCGGGCCCTGGCGATTCGACCTCGAACTCCTGAATCTCGATCTTGCCTGGAGCGATCAGGACCAACGCAGACATGGTTGCAGGCAAGCACCCGCCTTCGCCACCCACTGGTAGACTCGCCTTTCCCACCATGCCTAGGGTCGAAACTACCTTATGGATCCAAGCGCCGGTCGAAAAGGTCTACCAAATCGCCCGAAACAACGAGGATTTCCCGAACTTCATGGACGACGTGAGCTCGCTCACGATCGTGGAGCAGGACGGCCTGCGCGTAGTGTCTGACTGGGTGGGCGTCATCCCCACGTTCGGGCTCAAGGTGAAATGGCGGCAGGAGGACGTCTGGGACGAATCTGCCCATCGCTGCGAGTTCCGTCAGCTTTCAGGGGACTACGACGCCATGTCGGGCACATGGCAACTAAGCGAGGAAGATGGAGGCACCCGGTTCGATAGCGTGTTGGACTACGAGTATAAGGTGCCTGGCATCGGTCCGCTTGTCACCAAGGTGGTCCACAACCTTGTGGTCAAGAACCTCGCGGGCGTTCTTCAGGCCCTGAAGGAACGAGCGGAGGCTTCGTAACGAAGGACGGCCCCAGGGTCATCCCCTAGGGCCGTCGGGTCGTGGGTCCCTGGCTGCTTAGTGGCCGCCGGTGGCGGTCTCCGCAGCGGCACCCGCCTTGTCGGCGGCTTCGCCGGCCTTGGCAGCACCCTCGGCGGCAGCGTCGCCCATCTTGGCGGCACCCTCGGCGGCGGCGTCGCCAACCTTGGCGGCACCCTCGGCCGCGGCATCGCCAACCTTGGCGGCACCCTCGGCGGCGGCGTCGCCGACCTTCTCAGCGCCGTCGGTCACCGCATTGGCAGCCTTCTCGGCTCCTGCGGCGGCGGCGTCCGTGCCACTTGTGGTCGTTGTGGTTCCCTCGGGCTCCGTCGGGGTGCACCCGACGACGAGGGCACCCATGATTAGGGCGACGGGGATCAATGTGACTAGCTTGTTCATTTTTGTTCTCACCACTTTGGGGGCTCCGGAGAGCCTCCCGGCGATTATAACGTCGCATCCTGGGCTTGCAGTTCTGGGTCCCACCGCATTTTTTTGCTACGGCATCGAGATCTCAAAGCTCGATGCCTCGATGGAGACGAGGCGCCACTTCGGCACCGGCACGACCAGCCATCGTGTCCCCGTCTCCTTTCTGAACTCGAACCGGACGTCTTCGACAGTCTGCGAGACTTGAAGCGGGCCGTATCGGAAGTCCACCCGGACCGGCGAGAAGATCGTGGCCGAGTCGCCCTGGATGCTAGGCTCCTTGTGAAGGACCTCCACATCAGGCTTCCCGGTCCGAATGAACTCGGCGACCGCAGCGCGGTCCTCCAACGGGACGTTGTTGTATCGGATCGAGCGGCTCAGGTGCTCCATCACGCCGCCGGGCCTACCTTCCCGCCCGGCGACGACGGCCTCGTCTAGCGCCTCCACCACGAGGTCGTGGTCGCTCGGGAGGAAGACGAGCGGTGCCGCAAGGATTGCGGCGACAACAAGGCCGACCGAGGCGATGACCCACTTCCTCATGCTTGCGCTACCGTGGAAGAATCAACACCGGACTCGGTTCGATAGTTCTTGGCGATCTCGATGTCGGTCGCGATCTGCTCCCTGAGCCCGTCCAGATCCCCGAACTTCAACTGATCACGAACACGGGTGAAAAATGCAAGTTCAAGACATCTACCATATAAGGGTTCGCCAGAATAGTTCAAGAGATGGGCCTCGATGCAGCGCTGCCCTTCACCCACGGTGGGCCGGTCACCGATCGAGATCGCGGCCCGAAACGCACCCGACGGTGTGCTGCACTCCCCGACATAGACCCCGTCCGCCGGGACCACCTGGCGCGCGATCGGGGCCAAGTTCGCGGTAGGGAATCCAAGCTCGCGGCCCAGCCGTTCTCCTGCCACGACCGTGCCCACGAGCGCATAGGGCCGCCCCAATCCTGCCATGACCTCCTCCATTGCGCCCGCAACGATCGCAGCCCGTATCTCGCTACTGCTGATCCGATGACCCCCTGGCCCGAAAGGCTCGATTACCGTCGTGGAGATCCTTGACGCCAGCCATTCTGCAGTGCCTTCCCTGCCCTTGCCCAGGGCAAAGTCGTGCCCTACCACGACGTGCTCCGCCTTCAAGAGCCCGCGGACGACCTCCTGCGTGAAGACCTCTGCGGAAGTGTTCGCGAGCGCCGAGTCGAAGGCCAGCACTAGGGTCAAGTCGGCTCCGCACTCCGCGAGCGCCCTCAAGTTCTGGCCGAGGGTCGCGATGAGCGCGGGCGCATCCGCAGGGCGCAGCGTCCGCGCCGGGTGGCGGTCGAACGTCAAGACGATCGCTGGGCGAAGGTTTCGGTGCGCGTCCTCGACGGCCGCACGAACAACCTGGCGATGGCCCATGTGGACGCCGTCGAAAACGCCTATGCACACCGTCGAAGAGCCCCAAGAGGACACGAGGGAATCGGTTCCGAAGCACGTCTTCACGAGGGTCTCGGCCGGACCGCCAGCCCGACTGCGCAGGATGCTACCCAGGCAACCAAGCACACCCATGGCGAGGACCACACCAGATCGGTTCGCGCGACGCCATCCAGTCCCACGATGCGTACCCCTGAGGCAGGGCCGACCTCTGTAACGGCATAGGTCACCGCGGTGAAAAGGAGGGCGTACAATGGCCACGGTACCGGCTCGCGCCAAGCCCCGCTTATCCGAAGCACCTCCTCGGAGCCAAACACAAAGATCGAGGAGCAGCCGGGGGGATAGGCGAGCTGGGCGAGGCCCAAGATGCTCGGTGCCTCCCAAAGCCGCACGAAAGCGATGCCCACCATCAAATGGATCAAGAACAGTAACGCGACCCTGCGGAGCGAGAACCCAATCCACCGCTTCTTGGGCTGCACCGGCTAACCTGGAACGTCGCGAGGGTCGGTCTGGGACGCCGACTGGTTCTCGGCCAAGATCTGGTCGTAGACCTCCTTTCGGTGAACGACCACGTCTTGTGGCGCCCGAATACCGAGCCGAACTTGCTCCCCACGTACTTCGAGCACGACGACCTCGACATCACCGTCAATGATGATGCTTTGGTTCACTTTCCGGGTCAAGACCAGCATGTATTCGCCTTCCGTGGCGTCGCGAGCCGGACGTGCGTCAGGCCGCGGCTTCTTGATCCTGCCGGAATGCCGGATGTTTGACCGCCCACTCGTCCGTGTCGAGAACGACTTGCCGAGCCTGCCGGGTCTCAAGATTGACCAGGATAGGCCCTGCAAGGTTGAGCGTCATCTCATCTGGCCGACCTTGCGGGATCGTGACCACAGTATAGACGATTGCGGAATCCACCGTGTCGAGCCCGATCTTCGCGGCATCGTGAGCAGGGATTCCTGGATCGTATTCGGGGACGAAGACGCTCGGATCCACGACCAGGAACGCAAAGGCAGGATCGTCCAGGCTTTGAAGCCAGACGAACGGACTGTCTTGGCCGTGGGGTATCGGGAGAAACCGAGTCAACCCTGGGAGGCCAACGAGGCCCTGGTCGAGCTGAATGATGTCGCCGTTTCGAGGCTCGATGTCCCCAAACCGAGCGGTGGTGAAGGTCTTAGTCTCCGTCATCGTAGGAAGTCCATGAGTCGCATGCGCGTCGCTGCCGCGACCGATTGAAGCGTTGCCTGGTACGTGGATTCGGCCAACCTGAGCTGCGTCACGGCTTCGGCCACGTCCACATCTTCGGCATCCGAAACCATTGCCGTCAGGTCATCGGTGCGAACGGCGTGCCGATCCTGAAGCCTTTGCAGATCCTGCAACCGATAGCCGTTCTCGGCCTGCAGGCCGAGAGCCTGTTGGATCGCCGAGTCCATGGCAGGCAGGTCCTCGCTCCCGATCGTCGTGGGATCGTTGCTCCCCAGGTGGTTCTTCAGCTGAGTCAGTCGGTCATAGACCGAAAGGAAGAACGATGGGGCTCCGGTGAGGTTGACCTGGCTCAAGTTGCCCGGATCGGCCTCGACGAACACTGCCAGGGTGTCGCCGCTGAAGGTGAGGCCGTCTATGGCCTGGAACGGCCTCTTCTGGCTCTCGTGCCCGGCAAAAACGTACTGCCCACCGGCCGCCCTGCTGTTCGCGAGCTCGACGAGCCGCGCCTGGATTGTTCCGATCTCTTGGGCGAGCGATGCCCGCTCGTTCGCGGTCGCCGAGGCGTTCGCCCCTCGGACTGCGATCGTGTACGCTCTTCGCAGGCCGTCGAGGGTCTCCGTGAGCGCGCCCTCGGTCGTACCAAGATAGTCCTTGGCGGTTCGGATGTTGCGGTCCGTCTGGGCGATCCACTCCTTGAGTGAGTTTCCGCGAATCACCACCCTGGAAGCATACGGGTCTTCCTCCGCGCGGTCGAACCGTTTCCCCGTACTGACTTGCCTCTGGGCGTCGAACAACCTGCCTTGCGCCGCTTCGATATCGCGTCGGTAGCTCCAGAACTCGTAGCTTGTGGAAACTCTCATCGCTATCTCCTGAGCATCCCGATCAAGTCCTGAGCCACCTCGTCCATGACGGAGAGCACCTTGGCGGCGGCCTGGAAACTACGCTGATACTGGACCAACTGCGCCATTTCGTCGTCCAAGTTGACCCCGCTTGCAGCTTCGGCTTGTTGGACGGTCTGGTCGAGCACGGCAGAAGCAATGTCCGCCGACTGCCCGTAAGACGATGCGTCCGAGGCGACCCCATGGGCGAGCTCGCCATAGAAGCCCGGCAGGGTTCGACCGTTCAACGCTGAGTTGGCAGCCTCCCGCAGGCCCGCGATCACGTGGGCCAACGCCCCGTCCCCCGGCTTGCCACTGACGCCGGCGACCGCGTAGTCGGCGCTCTCGTTCAAGAGGCCAGAGAGGGCAAGATCAAAGGCTCCAGACGGTGCCAAGGGATCTGTGCTTCGAGGATTGAAGAAGTCAATGTTCGTGACCTCCTTGAAGTTGGTGCCGGTTCGGTGTACCGAGTTCACCGCGTCCCGTAGCTCAGTCGCGAGCACGTCGAGCTGGCTCTGCTGGGTTTGTGCCGTGCGGATCGTTTGCAGTTGCCCGGCGAGCGCGCCTTGTCGCACCGTGTACGTGACCCCGCCATCCGTCACGGTGCCCGTCTTGGCATCGAACGTGGACGGGAAGTTGCGAGGCCCAAAGTCGGCCACGAGCAGGAATCCTGCAGCGTGAACGACGTAGGCCCCGGTGTCGTTGGGAGTGACGCTCACGTTGACGAGCCCTGCCAGTTCCCTCACTGCCGTGTCCCGTTGATCGAGAAGATCGTTCGGGCTCGACTTGTCGAGGGAGGACGCTTGCACCCTAGCGTTCAAGCTTGCGATCTGACCGGCTAGGGTATTGATCCGGGCGATCGTCTCCTGGGCCTCGGTCGTCGCTTGCTTCGCCTCTCCTTCGAGGGCGAACCACGCGCCGCGGAGCCGTCCTGCCAGGTTCGCGCCCTGCCGGCGAACCTCCAACCTCGCCGCCTGATCACTGGGGTTCGCACCGAAGCCGCTCCATGCGTCGAAAAAGCTCTCGAAGGCGTGGGAGACTCCGTCCGATCCTGGTTCACCATAGACCCCGGCCACGCGGCTCAGGCCGGAGGCGGCGGTGTCGGCACGAGCGAACTCCCCGAGTTGCCCCCTCCAACGGCTTTCCAACACGAGGTCGCGCGCCCGGCTGATCGAGCCGAGATTGACTCCTTGTCCCTGAAAGCGCCAGTCGCCTTCATAGAACCGCATCGCCTCCGTGGTGGTGAGGTTGACCCGTTGGCGCGAGTACCCTGGCGTGTTCACGTTCGCCAGGTTATGGCCCGCAGTGTCAATCCCGCGCTGGAACGCTCGCAGCGCCTGCGCCATCATGCTCACCCCGTCAAGATAGCCGGGCATATCTAGATTCTCGGCTCACGCGACCGCGTTCATCACGACGGCGTGGGTTGCCGTCGCAGGACGTGGGTACGGATTGGTCGGGACCGAGGCCTCGCGAGCGATGAGCGCGAGGGTTCCCCCGATGTGCTCAAGCTCGTTCTCGATCAAGCTTCGGTTCTTCTTCATCACTTGGCTTGCCTGCCTCTCGGCCACGATCACGCGGTTCGCGACCTGCTGGAGTCGTTGTGCATCGGCTTTTTCAAGCACCTGGGTCAAGCCTCGAAGGCTGGGTTCGCACCCGAGCGATACGGCCAGCTTCTTCCCCCAGGCCACGGCCTCTGAGTCCACGGCGCCGAGCTTTTCGACGACGGAGTCTATTGCCGGTTGGAGCTTCTCCAGGCGAGGCGCGTCCCGCATGGTGAGCGCGACCGTTTGTTCGTGGAGCAAGCCTTGGAGCCGCTCGGACGTGTCCAGCCACTCCTTCCAGAGTTGCTCGATGCGGTGTGTCATGTTCTTAGTAGTCATGGATGGTTCTCCGTTCGGGACTGGGAAGACTCGTCCTGGGCGATGAGCGCCTGGGCGGTCTTCTGGAAGACGAGGGAAGCGATGCCGAGACCAGGTTGGCGCCGGCTCACCGCCTGAGCAATGCCGTTGTTCAACATGTCTCGCGCGAAGTCGGAGACCGCACTCTCCTCCTGGGAGAGAGAGCTCCGGCGAGCGACATCAAGCAGGTTCTTGACGCACATGGCCTCAAAGTCCTCAGAGGCCCGTTGGCCGCGGTTGAGCTTGGCCATGGTGTGCTCCGCGAGTTCTTGGCCCGGCCTAAGAGCCTGGTTGACGAGCCTTGCGAAGTCGGGCCTCAGCCCTACCTCGCTCATTGGAGCACCACCCTTGCCTTGAGCGCGCCCTGCCGCTGGAGCCCTTGTAGGATCGCGATCACGTCTCGCGCCGACACCTTGAGCTCTTGCAACACGCGAGCAAGGTCGCTCAGCGTCGCGTTCGGTGCAATGACCTGGGTCTGGGCTGGAGTCTCGCTCGCCTCGACCTCTGGGATCGCTACCACCGTCGTCTGACCTTCGGAGAACGGAGCAGGCTGACTCACGAGATAGTCCGTCGTCACTCGAACGCTCAAGGAGCCGTGCGCGATCAAAGCCGGGCCGAGCCTGACGTTCCCTCCCACGATGATGGTCCCGGTCCGCTCGTTCACCACGACGGTCGCGGGCGTGTTCGCCATCACGGTCGTGACGCTCACCTGGCTTGCCAGAGCTGTGGGAGCCATGCCGCCGGGGAGGTTGATCTCGATCGTGGCTCCGTCCACCGCTCGCGCCGAAGCACCGGGGATTGCGAGCTGGATCGCAGCCGCGGCCCGTTCTGCGTTCGTGAAGTCCGGCTCGTCCAAGTCGAAGAACATCGTCCCGTTCTCGAAGACGAACTGCGTCGGAACGCTCGCTTCCAGGGTGGCACCGTCCGGCACCAGGGCCACAGTCGGGTGGTTCTTGCGCACGGAGGAACTGCCCGAGGCCGCGTTGAAGCCGCCGATGCTGAGCGGGCCGAACCCCACCGCAATCGTGTCTTCCGGCTTGGAAAGCCCCGCGAGAAACGTCGGGAGGAGTACCCCCCCCTCCAGGCTCTTGGCGTCTCCGTTGCTGCTCACCGTGATGTCCACCTTGGATCCAGGTGCAAGGAACGGAGGGACTTCCGCGGTCACCATGACCGTAGCGATGTTCTTCGAGCGGACCTGCTTGTCGTCCACGAACGTCCCCCACCGCCGCATTGCGTTCCCGATCAGGGTAGCGGTCCACGGGGTGGACTTCGTGTCTCCGGTACCCGCCAACCCGACGACGAGGCCGATGCCGGTGACGACGTTGCTGCGTGCTCCTCGGAACTGACCGATGTCGCCCAGTCGAACGGCAATCCCGCTCCCCTCCGCCTCGCGGATGGCTAGGTCGTTGCGCTTCGCCCTCTCGGCGAGGATCCGATCCAGCTCTGCCTTCTGTTGGGCGGTCAGTTCGGGCGTGTTAGAGTTCTGTGGGGCTTGGGCCCAACCGACGAGAGGCATAGAAAGGACGAAGGTGAGGAGTATGGCCTTCATTAGAACAGCCACTCCAACAGGCTCGTGATCAGGCCGCGCTTCTGGCGATCCGCGACCAGGCCCTTTCCTACGGTGCTGACTTCTGCGTCCGCGAGGCTTGCGCTCTTCACCGTGTTGTCCGGCTGAACGTCGAAGCGGCGCACCGTGCCACGCACGTAGAGGGTCTGGCTGTCCTTGTTCGTCACCAAGGTTCTAGCGCCCTCAATGACGAGGTTTCCTTCCGGTGTCACCTCGATCACCTTAGCCGTCAAACGCCCTTCCATCTTCTGTGTGTTCGTCGTCTTTCCGTCGCCCTGAGTCTTGCTCGACGAAGAAACGCTGAACGGACGAAAGATCCGCTGCAAGAAGTCTACGAAGAAAGAGGGGGAGAAGCTCGCACTGTCGCTCTTGCTAGCCTGCGTCTTCGCTGCGAACTCAGCCAAGGCATTCTCATCAATGATGACGGTCAAGAGATCGCCCACCTTGCGAGCAACGATATCGGTTAGCGGGCTCGCTGCGCCTTGCTCCACGAGGGAGCCTGGGTTCGCCTTTGCTCCGTCTTGGCATGGCGACACCGCCGCAAGAAGGAGGATGGCCACTAGGGCAGTGACCCTCACCGGCGCACCTCCACCGAACCGTCCGCGGCCATGTGCCCAGTGACGATCGCACCCGTGTCCAGCTTCAAGGTCACTTCCCCGAGGATGGGATCCACGGCTGTCACCGTGCCACGCGACTCGACCACAACCGAACCCGCGATCACACGAAGGGTCACGACCGCACCTCTCGCGGGCATGTTTGGCAACGGCTTACGTTGCAAGCGCACCGTCCGGCTGTTGTATCGGACACCGTCCACGTAGACGGCTACGACCACGGTTGCAGTGTTGCCCGATACCGAGGAGCGCTCCGCCTTTGTCTCCAGTGTTCCCATCGGCGCATGGAAGTCCCCGGGCTGGTCGGCAGCAATCCAGTCCCCAGTGGTCTGCGACGCCAGGCACCGAATCGCTTCCTGTACCAGCTTGTCATGAGGGATGCTATTGGATGCGCGAGTGACTTGTACCGTAAGGCGTGTGCCGAATCCCGCCCATTCCTTAGGCATGATGCCACTCGCGCGAATCTTTGCTTCGATCCGACTTGAGTCGAGGGCTAGTCGCGCACCAATCATCGGGGCGGTGCTGACTTCTAGCCCCGCAAGGTTCGCGGGCAAAGGGGTTGCCGAGACATCTTGCAGCGTGACCACTCGACCTCCAATTTTCGCAGTTGGCTTGAGCGTGATTCCTGCGGGCGGCTCGATCGGGGCGGGCTGAGGCGCACTCAGACCTTCATCTGTCCCGCGCACGGAGACACTCGACCTCCCGTGGTCTGGTAGGATCCGAGACTCCGTGCAGACACTGTCCATGAGCGGGCGTTCGGGCGACGAGGCAAGCCCATCCGGGGCAAGACTGGGGGGGGCTTGGAAGTACGCGAGAAAGACGGTGCCCGACTTCGCGCCGTTGCACTGGACCGTTCCATCTGTGGCGATCTCGAAGTCCGGTGTCGGTGCTGCTACTTCGGGCCAAAGGGGAAGACCGGAAACGGTCTCCAGTCGGCCTTCGCGCGCGACAAGCTCCGCCTGTTTTGCGTACACGGCCCTGCCGTCGCGTCGGAAGCGGAACCAACCGTCCCCTTCGATCGAGTAGGTCGCGGGCGCGACCATCGCGTAAGTGAGTGCTAGGATCATTCTGGTTACCTCTTCAGGTTGTTGAGGATGCCGAGCATGTCGTCGGCGGTCTGCACCGCCTTAGAGTTGATCTCATACGCACGCTGGGTCGTGATCATACGGACCATCTCCTCCACGATCTGCACGTTGGACGATTCCACTACGAACTGCTGCAGCGTCCCCGCACCTTGCTGTCCAGCGGGGGTCGAGGTCGCCGTGCCTGACGCACCCCCCGCGCGGTATAGGTTCTGGCCGACCCTGGTAAGCCCCGCCGGGTTCGGGAATACGGCTAGTTCCAACGTACCGAGCTCGCTCGGCTCGTCCTGGCCTGGGAGCGTTACCGTCACCTGCCCTCCGGGCGCGATCGTGGGTTTCGAGGCACCTGCGGGAATCGTGATGTTGGGGATCAGTGCATAGCCATCGCTCGAGACGATGAGTCCGTTCGCATCTACCTTGAAGGAACCGTCCCGTGTATACGCGGTAGTTCCGTCGGGCATTTCCACTTGGAAGAACCCATCTCCGGCGATCGCGATATCCAGGGGATTCCCCGTGTTCTGGAAGGCACCGGCGGCAAAGCTCGCCGCGCTCGCCGAGAACCGGGAGCCTAGTCCGACCTGCACGGGTTCGGGTGAAACCGCCGCCCCCCCTGCCGCAGCGCCAGATGCACGTAGCGACTGATAAACCATGTCTTGGAACTCTGCCCTTTGGCTCTTAAAGCCGGTGGTGTTCACGTTCGCAAGGTTGTTCGCTATAATGTCTAGATTGAACTGTTGGGCCACCATGCCGGTGCCCGCAGTGTTGAGTGCCCTCATCATTAGCCTTTCGTTTCCCTCCTCGGGTCGGGTCGTGGCTCGTTCTCGCGGCTGCGCCTATCGGGCGCCCGCCTTGCCTCAGGGCGCGGTGCGCCCGGTCCGGCACTAGCGATCTTGAGCGGATTGGATCAGTCGTTGCGAGCTCTCGTCTTGGCTCAGGATTGCCTTCTGAGCCATCTCGAACACGCGGTTGAGTCGGATCATCGCGACCATCTCTTCGATCGCGTTGACGTTGGATGATTCGAGGTGTCCGGGCTGGAGCCTGGCCTCGACCGGCGTGCCCGTTCCGACGTAGAGATTCCCACCTACCTTGCGGAGGTCGCCTTGGAAGACGCCGAGCTTGGCGACCGGCACTCCCCCTTGCACGATCGTTCCTTCGGCACTGATTTCCACCGGCCCCTTTCCTAGGCGGATCGGAGCGTTGCCTTCGTCCAGGACTGCGCGACCGGATTGGTCGGTAAGACCCCCATCGGCACCGATCCGGAAGCTCCCGTTGCGCGTGTAGGCCACCCCCCCTGCGGCTTCCACCGCAAAGTAGGTTGACGGTGCAGTCAAGGCAACGTCGAGCGGGTTGCCCGTGGGTACGAGCGCGCCCTGGCTCGTGTCGGAATAGCCCAACGCCACCACGGCCTTGCGGCCCAGCGTCCCGACCGGTTCGCCTGCCCCGCCATCGCTTCGCACGATGCCCTCGAAGCCTTCTTCCAAGGCGAGGCCGTCGCGCTTGAATCCCACGGTACTGGCGTTCGCCAGGTTGTTCGCGATCACATCGAGCCACTGCTGGCTGGTCTGCATCGCGGACGCCGCGGAGAGCACGCCCTTGTTCATCGAGTTGTGTATCGGTGCAATTGCCGGGTCGTAGAGGGGCGCTACTTCGCAATCTACTGGAGGTTCTTCGTCCCATGACTCCAACCTTTCGGTGCACGCCCGCGTATTGCCTGAAAGGATGGGAAAAGGAGCATCGGATCGGGCACTGGTCGGTTCCGCCGCGCTGACGGCGGGGCTCTTGCTCGTGCCGTTCGGCAGGTTGGCGCTCCTGCCCGTGAGCCTGCTCGCCACCCATGTCCACGAGATGGGCCATGCGCTCACCGCCCTCCTCACGGGGGGCGCGGTCGGTGCGATCGTCGTGAGGGCCGACGGCTCTGGCGTGACCCCGGTAGCGGGTGGCTCGCCAATCTTGGTCGCTTCGGCGGGCTATCTCAGCACGATGATCGCGGGGGCAGCGTTGCTCGCAGCGGGTGCCAGGCCCAAGCTCGCAAGCCAAGCGATGCTGGTCTTGGGAGCCGTGCTCGGCGGGGTCTCGCTCCTCTTTCTGCGAGGGGACTGGGTCGGTCTGCTCACCGGATGGGGCTGGAGCCTGGCACTGGTCTTCGCAGGGCTGCGGCTCAAGGCAGAGGCGGCCCTGTTCGTGAGCCAGTTCCTGGGGATCGTCATGAGCCTGGCCTCGCTCTCCGCGCTGCGCGATCTCTTCTTCGGGGGACTTGCCCCTGGCACCCTGAGCGACGCGACGAACATGGCCCGCTTGACCGGCCTTCCCCCTGTCGTCTGGGCCAGTGCGTGGGCAATGGGTGGGATCCTCATCGTGATTGCGATCCTAAAGCTTCGATGGGGGGGCGAATCCCGAACTAAGCACGGGGCGTAGAATAGATATCGTCATGTCCTTAGAACAGTTGCTCCAAGATTCGACGAAGACCACGGGTGGATCACGCACCGTAGTCCGATCCAAAGCGGCCAACTCGGTGACGAACCCGCTCCCGTTCTTAGTGACCTTGGCCGCCGGGGGGATCGCGGCCGCGATCCTCGGTAAGTCGTTGAGCACCGATCCGGGAGTCTTCATGCTCTTTGGCTCGCTTGGGCTGGGTGCGATCATCGGATCAACCTTCCGTCTCGCAGCCCAGTGGGAGAAGTCCCTGGTCTTCCGGCTTGGCAAGTTCAAGGCGATCAAGGGGCCAGGGCCCTTTATGATCGTTCCGTTCCTCGACACGATCCGCACGGTGGACACTCGAATCACCACGATCGAGATCCCGCACCGCGCTGCGATCACCAAAGACAACGTCCCCGTCCGGCTCGACGGCGTGATCTTCATGAGCGTGAACGATCCCTCGGCGGCCGTGATCCGGGTGCAGGACTATACGCGAGCGGTCCTCGAATACGCCCAGACCGCACTGCGGGACATCGTGGGCGGCATGACCTTGGACGAGATTCTCGCCGACCGAGAGCTCTTGGGATCGAAGGTGCAGCACATGGTGGAGACCGAGATTGACGGGTGGGGCTTGAACGTCGCCGCCATCCGAATCCAAGACATTGAGCTCCCCGAAGACCTCAAGAGGGTCATGGCGAGACAAGCGAGCGCCGAACGCGAGAAGAGGGCCACGATCACGAAAGCAGAGGGCGACCGTGAAGCCGCAACGAACCTGGCCGAAGCGGCACGAACCATGGCAATGGCGCCCGGTGCGCTCCAGCTGCGCACCCTTCAAAGCTTGGACAGCCTGGGTTCCTCGAACGCGAACACCGTGGTCTTGGCCGTGCCGGTCGAGCTGACGAACGCGATCAATGCCATACCTGGCCTCGCGAAGTCGCTCACGCCCCCGGAAAAGGACGAGCCTTCGGGCTAGACGACTACCTAAAGGTCGTCTCACTCCGGGGGGGTGCGATGGAGAAGTCATCCGACTGGGGCTAGGCTGGCTCGAACGGCTAGACTCAGACGTTTTGTTGGACAAGCTCGTCGAAATCGAGAAACGGTTCGAAGAGATCGAGGCGCAACTCCAGGATCCTGCGGTCGTCACCCAACCTTTGGAACTTCAGAGGCTCGGGAAGGCGCGGGCGGAGATCGCAGATCTCGTCGAGGTGATACGCCAATATCGGCGCGCGCTTCGGGAACTGGACGATGCCGAATCGCTACTGTCCAACCCGGAGATGCACAGTCTTGCCCAGAGCGAGGTAGACCGCCTCAAGGTAGAGGTTCCCGAACTGGAGGAGCGCCTCCGCCTCATGATGCTGCCGAAAGACCCCAACGATGACAAGTCGGTGATTGTGGAGATTCGCCCCGCGGCAGGGGGTGACGAGGCAGGGCTCTTTGCGAACGAGCTCCTCCGGATGTACCTCCGCTATGCCGAGCGGCGGAAGTGGAAGACCGAGGTCATCGAGTTGGAAGAGTCCGGCATTGGCGCGATCAACCGCGTCGTCTTCAGCATAGACGCCCATGGCGCCTATAGCCAGCTCAAACACGAGAGCGGGGTTCACCGGGTTCAACGCGTGCCTGCCACGGAAAGCGGGGGGCGAATCCATACCTCCACCGCCACGGTCGCCGTCCTCCCCGAGGCCGAAGAGGTGGACGTCCATGTGGACGAGAAGGACCTGGAGATCTCCACGTTCCGCAGTTCGAGCGCGGGGGGGCAACACGTGCAAAAGAACGAGACCGCGATCCGCATCATCCACCGGCCCACTGGGGTCGTCGTCACCTGTCAGGACGAGAGGAGCCAACAGCAGAACAAGCTCCGAGCCATGCAGGTCCTCCGGGCCAAGCTGTACCAGGCCGAACAGGAGCGGCTCGCCAAGGAGCGGGGCGAGCTTCGTCGTGGTCAGATCGGTTCCGGGGACCGCAGCGAGAAGATTCGTACCTACAACTTTCCCCAAAGCCGCATCACCGACCACCGGATCGGGGCGGACGCCCATAACACGATTGCCTTCATGGACGGGGACATCCAGGGAATGCTCGACGCCTTGAACCAGGCGGCCGAGGCGAAGAAGCTCGCCGAGGAGCTCGGCGAGACCGCTGGCACCACTCTCTAGCCGCCTACCCGCCCAAACACCCGCAATCCTGCGTACGTCCACTCCCCGCAAGAACGGGAACAAGCCCTCTGTGACGCTTGGCGGCGGCACGAGGTGCATTGGTGAAAAAGAGGGGCTTCGCACTCATCGCTTTGTTCGCGGTTTCCGCGTTGGGATTCGCTCGCGGTCCCGTAGATCCACGAATCCAAACCCGAGTCCAAGAGTTTCTCGACCGGGCCGAGAAGTGTCTCGGGGATGGAAAGAGCTCCGAGGCCAAGACCGTCGCCGAAATGCTCCTTTTCCGCCGGGCCCTTCGGTACTCGGTGGACTTTGGCGACCTCCCGCCCGAGCGAGCCGAGGAGGCAAGGGGCGCACTCCAAGAAGCCATGGCCTCTTGGTCGGATGCGGTGAACGGCACTGTCGAGTTCGTCCCGTACACCGGGCGTTTCGCCGACGTCCGCATCTCGTTCGTAGACTCTGTGAGGTCGGGGAGCTGCGAGGTCGCGGGTCACGCGGTTTGGCGGAGGCAGGTCCTCAACTGGCGCGAGGATCAGTTCTCCTATCAGGTCTCGGCCGAGATCTTGATCCGAACCACCCTGCCCGGAGGTTCGAGGATGTCGCCTTCGATGATGCGGCATACTGCCCTGCACGAGCTCGGCCACGTTCTTGGGCTCAATGATTCGGCGCGATCCGGGGAAGCAATGAGCGCCCTGAATCCCTTCGCACCGGTCTCCAAGCCAGCGGGCGCCGAAGTCCTCAGCTTGAACGGCGTTTTCGATCAGGCCGGGCTGTTCCTTTCGCAGGCGATGCAACAGGACCTGCTCGAATCCTTGAACCGCTCGTCCTAGGCCGAGGGCACCGTATCCGGCGTTCCGAACGTCAGTCCCAGCAGCGTGCGGATCGGACAAGTCCTGGGTGCGGCGGCGGCGTTGGGTGCAGGAGCTTTGCTCTACGGAGCGCTCGTCGAGGCCCATAAGATCCGACTGGAGCGCCACCGGTTGCGATTGGCGGGCTGGCCCGAATCGCTCTCTGGCCTCAAGGTCGCCGTTCTCGCGGATCTTCACGTTCGGGACCTCGCCACCCTACGGATGGCCCAAGACGCAGTCGCGATGGCTCTGGCAGAAGAGCCCGATATCGTCGTCCTCCCTGGCGACATCCTGGCGTATTGGAAGCGCGGGGTGCTGGACTTGGTCTCTGCGGCACTGGGCGGGCTAGTCAGCATGGAGGGCCGGGCGATCGCGGTCTCAGGGAACCACGACTACTTCGCCGGGCGTGCGGAGTGGCTCGCCCCGGCCCTGGAACGGAACGGAGTGCGCCTGCTTCAAAACGAAGTGGTGGAGATGTGCGGAGTTCAGTGGCTCGGCGTAGACAGCGAGATCGGTGGCCACGCCGATCCCTATGGGACCATCATGCGGGCCGACCCGTGCAAGCCCATGGTCGTAGTTTGGCACGAGCCGGACATGGTGGACGCGCTCCCTCGCGGGCCCGAACTCATGCTGGCAGGACACAGCCATGGCGGTCAATTCACCGCGCCCTGGGGCTGGGCTCCTGCTACCTCGCGGCTGGGGGCCAAATATTTGCGTGGGTTCTTTCCCCACGCGCCCGTCCCGCTCTACGTCTCGCGGGGCGTCGGCGTGACCGGCCCCCCGGCCAGGCTCTTCTGCCCAGCGGAGGTCAGCCTGCTCACGCTGGAGACCCAAACCTGATCCCGTACCACTCCTAGGTTCGCCAGGGCGAGGGTGTGGAAGAGTTCGAATGATGCGCCGCAATACACTTGCCGTGCTCGCCGTGGCACTCTCTTTCGCGGCACTTGCCATTGACCTACGCTTCCTCCACCGCTTTGCGACGCACGGCACTTGGCACGCCTACATCCCGAGCGTCTACTGCACGCTCGCGAGCCTTTCGCTCTTCGCATGCCTTCCGCGTTGGGAGACGGCGCGCCGCTTCGGCTCCTGGGTTTGTGCAATCGGGGTCCTGGTTGGCGGCGTAGGCTTGATGCTGCACACGCGGGGCAGGCCGCTCCAAGTCATGGAGACGCTGGACGTGACCGCTCCTCGCGCGACCAAGCCCGCAGGTTCGACCCGAGCGACCTCCTCGGTCGCACCGCTCTCGTTGGCCGGGCTCGGGGGTTTGGGCTGGGTGCTCGTCTTCCCAGGGGCGAGACGGCGAGTCCGCGAGGCAGAAAACGCGCATCCCGAGCTCAAGCTCGAGCCCGCCGGAACCGCCCCGCGCTCCAAGGCCGCGTGACATGCGGCACAATGGGGCATGCGCCGGGAGAACGTCGTACTCTTGATCTGTGCCCTAGGCTTCCTCGGTCTCGCGACCGAGGTTCGTTACGAGCACCGCCTCGTGATCGAGCGGCTGCAAACTGGTTGGATCCCCATCGTGTACTGTGGCGTTGGTGCCCTGGCGTGCGTGATGGGGATGGGGAAGCCGGGGTTTCTGCGAACCGTGGCGCAGTACCTGCTCGCTCTAGGGATCGGTGTAAGCCTTGCAGGTTTGTACCTGCACACATCAGGGCGAGTCGAGACGCTACGGGTCTATGCCGACGTATGGACACAGCCGGGATCGAAGATGATGGCGAACTGGCCGCCGGTCTTCCCGCCCCTGGCGATCTCGGGACTCTCGGTGATCGCTTTGGCGGCGTGTTGGAACGGCAAGCGGTCGCGATAGGTACGCTATCGTCCCCGCGCCCTGGTAGCTCAGCGGATAGAGCAGCGGCCTTCTAAGCCGTTGGCCGGAGGTTCGAGTCCTCTCCAGGGCGCCATTCAAATCGGCTTGCGAAGTGTTTCACGCGGAACACTCTTTGGAACACCAAAGCGAAGTTGGGCGGCGATTCGGGCCTCGCTTACGTGATCGTAGATCCGTTTAGTGAGGGCGGCGTCTCGAACGGCCAGCCGGTGGAGGTCTGGGACCGAACGAGCAGCGTCAAGCAGTCCATCGCGTACGCCACGTCCGGCGGCGGGGTCGGCCAGCCCGCCACCGTGCGCGAGTTCGAGGTGCCTGCGATCAGCGGGCTCGCCTTCGACCACACGCTGACCTATGGCTACTCCTCCGCGGGCGAGAGGGCCTGGGTGGAGCAGTCCACGCCTTACGGCCGCTCGTCGAGCGCTGGGCTGGGCACGGTGCGCTGGGCATACGAGCACTACGGCACCTACGGGCTGGGCTCGGACCCCCAGCGGCGCTTCCGGACCATGGTGCGGCAGGCGTGGTCGTCGGGGGCTTGGCAGGACACCTCGGAGCGCAGTTGGTACGGCTACGACGGGATGGGGCGGCTTTGGTGGTCGGGCTTCGCGGCCTCGCCCCGCGTAGGGGGGGGGGTACACGACCTCGCTGACCGGCTGGAACGGCAACCCCGTGCACGACGCAGGGAGCTACGCCGAGGTGGTCTACGACCTGGACGCGGCGGGGCGGGCGCTCTCGCTGAAGTACGCCTGGCACAGCTGGGACGGCTCGGCCTACCAGTCGAGCGAGAAGCGGCGCTACGAGGCGGACTACGGCGCTTGGGGGCTCAAGTCGGCGGCGCGGACGTACGCCAACGGGTCATTGGACTCCGCTAAGACTCAGACTTTCGCGTACGACCCGCAGATGGACTACCTGGCCTCTTCGACGGGGCCGGGAGGGGGGGCTTGGACGGTGGACGCGGCGGGCAACCGCTCGAACGCGGGGTACTCGTACGACGCCCTCAACCGGATGGTGGGCTCGCCCTTCGGCGCGTACCAGCACGACGCGGCGGGGAACCGGACCTGGGAGGACTACGGATCCCAGTCCGCGGCCGTGAAGCACACCTGGGACTCCTTGAACCGGATGACGGCCCTGCAGGGGGTCTCGGCCGGGGCGAGCTACCGCTACCGGGCGGACGGGATGCGGGTGAGCAAGCGGGAGGGGATCACGCTCGGCGTGAACATCACCGAGGAGACGGTGAGCGGGTGCTACGACCTCTACGCGACCGACCGCCCGACGACGCGCTACTACCACGACGGGCAGTCTGGCTACGAAGAGGACTATACTCGGAAGGTGAACTCCGTGGACACGGTTGACGTGGGGCGGTACGGCCTGGGCCCGCGCGGCATCGAGTCGCAGCGGGTGTACTCTGGCGCAGTGGGCTCTGCGCTGGCGCAGGCCGCGCTAGGCTTCCCCGTCTACGACACCCACGGCAACAACGTGGCCATGTTCGCCCTCGATGGGAGCGTAGCCCACGAGCGCACGTACGGCCCCTGGGGCGACGTGGTGAGCTCGACCGGCAGCCCGCCCCTGCAAGGCTACTGCGCCAACCTAGGACACCGCCAAGACGCCGAGAGCACCCTCATCTATATGAGGGCGAGATACTACGAACCTACCACCGGCCGCTTCGTGAGCGAGGATCCGGAGCGCGACGGCGCGAACTGGTACGTGTACTGCGCCAACGAGCCCGTCGGCTTTGTCGATGCTAGCGGAAGAGCGTTGCAATGGTATCACGCTTTGTCCGGTGGCCTGCTCGCGTTCGGCCAGCTATTGGTTTGGATCGGCAGCGTTGAGATTGCGAGCGCACATCACAGATGGGCGCTAGAACGTGGCTGGAACACAGCCACTTTGGGCTCTTGGATGATTGCCGTCGGGATGGTGTTCACAGACGGGGTCACGGATGCAGCAGAGATAGCCCTAACCGTCGCCGGTCAAGCGGCGTCAGCATTTGTAGAGCACTTTACGAAGCGAGCGGGCATGGCTCAGCTCATGGGAATAGCAAATCGGGCAGCCAGCAGCTTGGCAAAGATGGCAATCGCCTACCACATCGCGTACGCTTTCACAATCATTGGCTTCCTTGCTTGGATGGCTGCCGAGGACGCTGGAGGATAGCGTGGAAGAGGCAGTCCGGTTGCTTGTGGCACTTGCGGCTGCCATTGTAGGAGGTTTCGTGAGGGCGCGAACCGTACCTACCGTCCGCAGGCATCTACGATGGAATCTCGCAGGATCGTGCCTCCTTGCAGCATGCCTGGCGTCTATTTGGGCAGTGGTCTCTGCACCGCTCATGATTGGGCTCGCGGCCGGGGCTGCGTTTCTTGCCTTGGCGCTGTTGTTTCTTGCCCTCGTTCCAAGATAGAGGAGGAACCTATCTCCGATGCGTCCACACTACTACGACCGGCAGATGGACATTGTGACTTCTACAACCGGTCCTGGAGGGGGTCGGCATATGGTAGTCTCTAGACGGGCAACGTACTCGGCAGCACTGCGGCAGACCGATGTCGAAGGCTCTGCCCTCTTCATCGTCGCGGAGACGGAGGCGAATTCTGTAGCCGAGTATCACGAACGGTGCCACCGAGTATTCACTGCCAGCTCATGGTCTTTGATCTTTCGAGCACTTGCTACTAACATTCATCAAACATGCGTGTTGCGCGGAAGTCCCGAGTGGGACAATTCCGGCTTGCCTGCTGATCCGCTTCTTCGCGTAGCGCAGTGCCAGCTAGCTGGAAGGCAAGCCATCGCTATGGATCAGTCCTACCTACCAAGCTTCAGCTCGACTACGTTGCCAGAATGGGGAGACTTCGCTGGCACCGTACTAGATACGCCTTGTCAGGATCTTCTTTCAGACGAACTATACCGCTACGCAGCAACTGCGCCATTCTCCTGGGTAGGCCCAGCGCACCACACGGAGATTGTCGAAGCGCTTTGGGAAGGGGCCCTTGGCCTTCATCTATTGCGCCGTAGCCCGAGGCCCCACATGATAGAAGATATGCGCTCAGCTGGCAGTCACCTGTATCCTGGCATAGCTGTCATTTCAAGCGAAGATAAGGCGGGAGTAGGGGACTGGCCGGGCAATCTCTTCGTTCGTGACTAACGTTGCCTCACATCGAGCCATAACCTCATTCGTGCGACTCATGTCTGCGCCCGCTATCCAGCGTGGGCAGCGGGATATGGCGGATGACTTTTAGGCTTGCCGCGCCAACTGAAGAGGGCCCACTACCGCTACCGGGTGGACGGGATGCGGGTGAGCAAGCGCGAGGGGGTGACGCTCGGGGTGAACATCACCGAGGAGACGGTGAGCGGGTACTACGACGTCTACGCGACCGACCGCCCGACCACGCGCTACTACCACGACGGGCAATCGGGGTACGAGGAGGTCTATACTCGGAAGGTGAACTCCGTGGACACCGTGGACGTGGTGCGGTACGGGCTGGGGCCGAGGGGCATCGAGTCGCAGCGGGTCTTCTCGGGGGCGGTGGGCGGTTCCTTGCCCCAGACCGCCCTAGGCTTCCCCGTCTACGACACCCACGGCAACAACGTCGCCATGTTAGCGCTCGACGGCTCGGTCGCGCACGAGCGGACGTACAGCCCCTGGGGCGACGTGGTTTCGTCTAACGGGAGCCCTCCCCAACAAGGCTACTGCGCCAACCTAGGACACCGCCAAGACGCCGAAAGCTCGCTGATCTACATGCGCGCCCGCTACTACGAACCCGCCACCGGCCGCTTCCTCTCCGAAGACCCCGCCCGTGACGGGACGAACTGGTACGCATATTGCATCAGCAATCCAACCAACCTAGTCGACCGTTCTGGCAAGCTCCCAGACGACCCTTGGCATGCCTTAGGAGAGTTCGTTTTTCACATGGGAAACGTGAGAGCGCAACTCGGGTTACTGTTCATCGGCCTCGGTGCGATGCAGATGTACCTTGGATTTAGTGCAATCTTGGGGCGGCTATCGGCAGGCGCGGCGAAGATACTGCTGGCGTATGGGAAGGGCGCAGGGACGATCCTCAGCGCTTGGGGAATCTTCACGATGGCTTCAGGAGCAAACACGTTTGCCCGCGGCCTCATGATGATGCAAGCGGGAAAGATCCTAATGGCGCTAGGCGAAGACGGATGGGAGTACGCCTCCACTTTACTGTTTGGAGCAAGCGGCGGATTCGGCTTGCCGGACTTACTCGCCGATTGGTATACTGGCTCAGACGATGGGCTCTGGCGGCGCTAGGGCAGCAAGCAAGAATGCTTCGGTTCGCCGATTATCTTGCAAAGCCAAAGTTGCCGCTTCCGCTGATTGATGCCGCATGGGTCGGGTTGATATGGGCGCTCGCTGACCGCCGCAGCGAAGGGTTTCCCGCTTGGCTGAAAGGTGCGCTAACCCTGATGTGGCTGTTTACCCAGGTGGACGCACGAGCTTGGCTGAGGCCCGTGGAGTGGCCGTTCTTGGTGATTTCCATCTTTGGAGTTAGGCCAAAGTGGTATTGGCAGGCAATCGACAATGCGGCCGATTCGGAAGAGAACTAAGGTGGCCTTTCTCGGCGTACGCAGGCCGAGCTGTGATTCGTAAGCCTTGCAGTTCGCCAACGCTAGTGTTACGACGGGCAGAGCGGGTACGAGGAGGACTATACTCGGAAGGTGAACTATGTGGACACGGTGGACGTGGTGCGGTACTCGCTCGGGCCGCGGGGCATCGAGTCGCATCGGGTGTACTCGGGCTCGGTAAGCGGGGCTCTCGCGCAGACCGCCTTGGGCTTCCCGGTCTACGACACCCACGGCAACAACGTCGCCATGTTCGCGCTCGACGGGAGCGTGGCCCACGAACGGACCTACGGCCCCCGGGGCGACGTGGTCTCGAGCTCCGGCTCCCCGCCCCAACAAGGCTACTGCGCCAACCTCGGCCACCGCCAAGACGCGGAGTCCAGCCTCGTCTACATGCGCGCCCGCTACTACGAACCCACAACCGGCCGTTTCCTCTCCGAAGACCCCGCCCGCGACGGAACGAACTGGTACGCGTATTGTGGCAGCGATCCTGTAAACTACTTTGACGCAGACGGTACCAGCAGGGAGTACTTCGACAACATGACTGCACTAGGAGTCCTGTTCCTTTGCTTTGGCTGGTTCGCATCTATGGGAGGCCCCTTCGTATCGGTACCAAGGACTCCATCACAGAGCCTGATCGCTGCGGCTAGCTTTGGCCTCGCTGCATTCTACCTCTCGGAAGCAATCTCCGAGACCAGACACAGCGACGAACGGTTTCTGCGCTTCTTCACGCACATCATGGCGTCTGCAGCATTCTTGGCAGTAGTCGCTCAAGTTGCAAAGCTTCCACGAGTTGCCCGAGGAATCACAGCAACGCTGATCTTCGTGACCGTAGCCTATTCGCTTACGGTCCTTGGTTTGATACTACGGATCCAGGAGAGCGACTTTGAAGACTGAGGCTTCAGTCTGGCTTCCGTTCACGATTGTCACGGCTTGTGCCGTCGCGGTCGCGCTTGATCCCTCTAGCGAGCGTGTAGTGGGCCTTGGAGCTAGTGCGCTCGCAGTGGCAATCTGCGTCACTGCCCGTAGGAGTGCTCCTGCTTCGCAGTTTACAAAAGTATTCACACTATTGAGCGCTACTGCGATCCTGGTTGTATACTTTGTTCTCCGAGACTTCGTCGCGGTAATGGGACTATTCGCGCTTGTCATCGCTACGGTTGACTTTGGCCGGAGTGGGCCGCGACGTGAGCACAGTTGACGGAGAGCGTGGCGACGCCTACCGACGCTGGGACTTGGTTCACGACCACTAGCTACGGCTACGCCTCGCCGCAGAACTCCGCGGGCGGGAACGTGACCCCCATCGCTGGCGAAGGGGTCCCGTTCCTGAGCACCGTCACCGACCCGCGCGGGCTGGTGACGAGCATCCACTACAGTTACGACACCGAACCGATCCCGGCGCTACGGACCCACATCGTCAGCGCGTGGAAGATCGTCGAGCCGAACGGGGTCACCACGTACTTCGGGGGGCCGAACGGCAGCTACATCATCGGCGACACGACCAACCTCGGCAAGCCGCGGGGCATCCCCTCGGGCGCGCCTAGCGGGTATGGCGCCTCGGACACTCCGCTGTACCGGGTCGAGGCGGCGGGCGGCTTGATCCTCGTCCCGGACAAGGAGTTCTCCCGGACCTATACCGCGCCGACCCAGAACGCCCCGGGCTACGTCACCGTGCACGACGGGCCGGTGCTTCCTGCCGCCGACTCGGTCTGGCAGAAGTCGAAGTTCGACGCGGAGTCGTTGATGCAGCTGGAGTCCGTCTCGAGCTTCCGCGGCAGCGCCGCGCAGGCGGTCGCGGGCGGGATGCCGGACAGCCTTTGCACCGTCACCAAGACGACCTCGAGCAACTTCCTGGGCGCGCCGCTCTCCGAGACCGTCGTCGAGCAGCGCACGACCACCGCGGGCGGGACGACCCGGACCTTCGAGACCGAGCACGCGTACTGGGGGCGCTCGAAGTACTTCCAGCAGAAGTTCGCACGGAGCAAGGACGCTGGCGCGGGGACGCCTTGGCGCTACACCTGGAGCGACTACTTCGACTCCTCGGCCGCGCTGGGCAGGCGCGGGCAGGCCTCGGCCGTCTACGACGCCCGGCACGCGACGCCCCACGTCGAGAACGTGGGCGACCCGAACCACTTCCGTGACCAAGCCACGCTCAATTCGGCGGCAGTCCCGAACGCCACCTTCGACTACGATTCGAGGGGGCGGCCGATTACGGTGGACCGGCGCAAGGCGGGAGCGGCGGTGGCCTATGTGCGCACGGCCTCGACCTACGGCGGCGACGGCGCGCAGGCCTACTTCAACGCCACTTCGGTGACCGAGGCCCAAGGGCTCGCCGAGCAGCGCACGACGCAGACCCACGCCTTCCACTGGAGCGGGAAGGCCTCGGACACGACCGACGCGAACGGGCGGCGCTTCAAGACGACCTACGAGTTCTCCGGCGCGGTGATGGACGTGGAGCAGGTGCGGGCGGACGGGTCGTTCTTCAACCCCCGCAAGTACGTGCTCAAGAACGCCTACGGGGTCGCGAGGGTGGCGACCGGGCAGCCGGTGGAGGCCGCTGCGCAGAGTCCTCCCGCATTCCGGTATACTGAGAACCGTATGGAACTCTTGATCGAAGTCCGAGAAGACCCGGAAGGAGGCTTTTCGGCGCGCGGCCTCGGTGCGGCGATCTTCACGGAAGCGGACGACCTCGAGAGCCTCAAGGCAGCGATCCGGGCCGCAGTCAGCTGCCATTTCGAACCCGGCGACGAGCCCAAGTTTTTGCGGCTGCTGATCGTGCGCGAAGAGATCATTGCCGCTTGAGGCTCCCTCGCGACGTCTCCGGACGGAGCCTTACTAGGGCATTAGCCCGGCTCGGGTATGCGGTCACGCGGCAGACTGGGAGCCATATGAGGCTTACGACAGAGCGAGGCGGGCGGCACAACATTACGATACCGGACCATAGTGCCTTGCGCGTTGGGACGCTTGCCGCGATTGTCGCCGAGGTCGCTTCTCACCACCAGATTTCGAGGGAAGAGTTGGTGCGGTCGCTCTTCGACAGCGGTTAGGCCCGAACAGGTCAGAGCGGGTACGAGGAGGACTATACTCGGAAGGTGAGCGGCACGGACACGGTGGACGTGGCGCGGTACGGGCTAGGGCCGAGGGGCATCGAGTCGCATCGGGTGTACTCGGGCTCGGTAAGCGGGGCTCTCGCGCAGACCGCCTTGGGCTTCCCGGTCTACGACACCCACGGCAACAACGTCGCCATGCTCGCGCTAGACGGGAGCGTAGCCCACGAGCGGACGTACTCGCCCTGGGGCGAGGTGGTCTCGACATCCGGCTCCCCGCCCCAGCAAGGCTACTGCGCGAACCTAGGCCACCGGCAAGACGGGGAATCAAGCCTCATCTACATGCGCGCCCGCTACTACGAGCCCACCACCGGCCGCTTCATCACCGAAGACCCCGCGAAGGATGGTGCGAACTGGTATGCGTACTGTGCCAGCGATCCGCTCAACAAGATTGATTCAGCGGGCACTCAAGCGAGGTGGAGCCGTCTCCTCGGAGCAGGACTTTCATTAGTCGGCCTACAATTCCTTGGCATGGCACTTGCTCTCTCCCAACTGCCACCTCACCTAACCTACCTAGCCGCGCAAACGCAGTTTGCAATGCTCGCGGTTACCTTCATCTCGATTGGTCTCGCCTTTACGGGCGGCTTGGACGACTGGAACTCTGGATTGCTTGCGATCGGTGGTGCGATCGTGTCAAGCGTACTTAGCAGTGTCGCCAATCAGTTTATGACCGAGATTGCTCTGATGGGAACGAACGCAGCGACGGGCAACCAGACTCTTGCCCGAAACGCCGTGACCGTTGCTTATGCGTACTCACTGATTCTGATTGGCTATATCGTGGCCATTAACCTCCAGGATCCTTGGCTTCAGTGAGCTTCGAGTTAGCTACCGCTGCGGCAGTGGCTGCCATGGCCTTGACAACCGCATTGATTTTGGCGTCGCCGCGGTTCTTTCTTCAGACGTTTCGACAACCCTGGCAACGATGGATGCCTGTCGCCAGCGGACTTTCACTCCTTCTAGCCTGTACGGCGATTCGGGGCTTGCTTGCAAGGCGATTTGACCCTCTGACTATTGTCTGCAGCGTACTCGTGGCCGCATTTGCCGGTTGGCTCGTAGTTACCAGCTTAGGGAGTCGCAACAAGCACGAGAACTCGTAGAGAACCATGAGAAGACGTCTTTGGATACGTCTGCCGATTCGTGCTATCGTGCGGACGGGATGCGGGTTAGTAAGCGCGAGGGGGTCACGCTCGGGGTGAACATCACCGAGGAGACGGTGAGCGGGTACTACGACGTCTACGCGACCGACCGCCAGGCGACGCTGCGCTCAGGGCGCTTCAGCTGCAGGAGTAGCCGATTGTCTGCAATGAGACGGCGGTTCCTACGGACGTTGCGGCGTTCACGATCCCGAGCGGCTGAGCGTTCTGGTGATGTCTGCAGAGCGGTTCCGTTGGCCTAGTAACCGGAACACCTTGCTGGAACACCTTACTTGGAGCTCCGTGGTTTTCGGCGGGTCTGTGCGGCGGGATCGTGCAGGTTCGCCAGTTGTGGCATCTGATCTTCTAAGCCGCCGGCCGGAGGTTCGAGTCCTTTCCAGCGCGCCATGGAAGCTCTCCCGATCTCAGCCTCGCGTCCATGAGGAAGCCAACACCTGAAACGTCACGAGCAATTGGGAGTGGGCGACGCTCCAATCCGGCCATTCGGACGTGAGGGTGTACCCGTCCGAGCGCTTCCAGCCCTCGATCTCCGCGATCGCGTCCGCTTGCTCCGTGCTCTTGGTCTCCAGCTTGATCTCCTGCTTGGCCCCGACTTCGAACGAGGGCCTAGTCGCAGCGAGCACCCCGTCGCGCACCTGGTCTCGGATCAACCTGCCAGTCGAATCCGGGTGCAGGAGCCGGGCGAGATACCGGCCCATGCCGTGTTTGGTGACGGCCGCATGGATGCTCGGCACGAGCTCCTTGGCCTCGTGACAACCCGCCGCGTCGCTCACGATCGCAACGACCGGAACTCCCCGCGAGGCACAGGTCGCGATGGCGAGGTAAATCTCACCGGCCTCGGTGCCGTTCACCCAAAGGCGGTGGACACCGTCTACCATCGTGTGCTCCATCACCGCGTGCGGGGTTCCGGCCCGTGCGTGATAGCCCACGAGCACCGCGGCGGCATGATCCTCGGCGACACCCTGCACCATGCCGTCCTCCATCCAACAATTTCCAGAGATCAGTTCCGTTCCTGGCTCCAACTCGTCCACGAGGAGGTTCTTGCCCGAGCCATGACTGTCCTTCACCACGACGTGGGCCGCCCCCGCCGTGTGGGCCCCCCGGATGGCAGAGTTCACATCGTGGGTCATCATCCGGCGAGCGAACTCCCAGTCGTGCTTGGCGATCGCAGGACCCCCGCACTGGCCCCAGGTAGCCACACCCGTACATCCTTCCATGTCGGCCGAGATGAGTACTCGCATGAACCTATACTAGCTCGGATTTTTGGAGATTGCGACGGATTCTAGTCGCCAGTCTGGAGCCATCGTCTCCCTAGCTAGTTTGAACCGGACCCTCGCCGTGCCCTGCTCGAACTGTATGTCGGAGACCAGCGTGACAAAGTGCCAGACATGGTCGCTTCTCGATCCCGAACCCGACTCGACCGCACGGGCAGCGCCGACGCTCAGAGCCTTGCCCCAGGGTTTGCGCTCGGAGAGGAACTTCCCTGCGCCGCCCGACTCCCGAAACTCCAGCGTCCCAAATGAATCGAGGTCCTCGGCGCGCGAGGCTCCGACGATTTCCGGCAACATCCGGTTCGACGCAGCGATCGCCGAGAGGCGAACCTTGGTGTGACCGTCGTTCCAGATCCACAGCAGACCCAACGCGGGAAACGCGAGGAGAAACACTGCAATGCCGAAGAAGGCGAGCTTACGAGCCACCAAGGGGAGAGGATAGCCCCTAGCGATGGGTTGAGCGCAGGACGCTGTCCCACGCAAGCCACTGGGCAAAGAGCAGCCCGACCGCCCACATCAGGACGAGTCCGAAGGGGGGCTTGGCACCTCCTCGGCGGACCACCGAGGCAAGCATATAGGTCAGGAACGCTTGCGAGCCGAGGAGCCCATAGCCGCTCAAGGGCAGGACGGGAAGCCCTTCGAGAACGAAGCGCGAACCGGACACGAACCGGGCCGCGAGCACCGCCTCGGACCACCCGGCCGCCGCCCCCAAGCAGCAGAGCACGAGCAAGCACGGGCCCCAAAGCCGAGATCGCCCCGGCTGGACGAGCCAAGCTCCCACAAAAAGGCAGACCATCGCGCAGAGCACGGTAGAGCCGAGGTTCATGGGTCCGACCCAGGGGTTCCGCGCGTAGAAGAACATGGCGGACTGCGCCTGGCCCGCCATGCGGGACAAGCTCAGGTTGTGCCCGATCATCACCGCCGAGGCCAGAGCGAGAAAGAACTCCGGCCACGTCGCCTTACGGCCTACCATCGGCCACCTGGTGCCGCGCTGGGACGCTCGGGGCGGGACTGGAGCCGGACTCGATACCCGTCTCGCGCCGAATTGAGGGCACACTCCATCGCCTCGACAACGTGCAAGGCGACCTCGCCCGAGCATCTTGGCGCTACTCCTGCTTGAATCGCTCGAATCATCTCCTTGACCCCGATCCCGCGGGCGTTCTCGGCGGGCCCTGGGTCGAGGGGAACGTCCCGCCACTGTGCGGCGCTACGAAGCCGCGGGGTTCCGCCGAACCCGTTCGGATCAGGCACGCGGAGGGCCCCGGTCTGGCCGTGCAACTCGACGTGCGGCAGTTCGTGCTCCGGCACGTCAAAGGAGCAAAGGAACGGCACGAGTGCGCCGCAATCGAATTCGAGGGTGAGCGCGAGCGTGCTGGGAGTCTCTACCGCGATTTTCTCCCCAGCCAAGGGCCCTGAGGCCACCGTCCTCTCGGCCCGAGGGGTGGCCGCAGAGGCCGTCACCGCCGCGATCGGTCCCAAGAGCCAGACGAGGGCCGTCAAGTAGTACGGCCCCATGTCCCACAGAGGGCCCCCGCCGGCCTGATAGTAGAACGCGGGGTCGGGGTGCCAGCTCTCGTGACCAGGACACAGCATCGAGGCAAAGCCAGTCGCAACCTCCCCGATTGCACCGCCGTCCAGGAGCCTTCTGCACGTCTGAACCCCGGCACCGAGGACGGTGTCCGGCGCACACCCGACGATCCTCCCGCCCGTTCGTGCGAGTTCGAGCAGCGATCCCGCATCGGCCACGGTGGTCGCGAGGGGCTTCTCGCTGTAGACGTGCTTGCCCGCCTTCAGAGCTGCGGCACTGACCCCAAAGTGGTGAAGGGGGGTGGTCAGATTGAGCACCAGGCCCACCTCCGGCGAGGCGAGCAGCTCCTCGACCCCGGAGAAGGAGCGAAAGCCGAATTGGCCTGCGAGGATCTCGGCCCTGGATGGATCGAGATCGGCACAACCCACCACGCTCGCGGCAAGGTTCTTCGCATAAATGGAGCTTATGTTCCCACAGCCCACGATGCCGACTCCGATCACGGTGCATTCTCGCACGTTTCCTGGGCCCCGAGGTCGAACGGTCTCATAATGGCTTCACAGCCTGTGCCCACGCACTACGAGATACTGAGGGTAGCCCCCAAAGCTCCACCGGACGAAGTTAGGAGCGCGTATCGGAAGCTAGCCAGAGAGTTTCACCCGGATCTCAACGATGACCCGGTGGCCAACGTCCACATGGCAAAGCTGAACGCCGCTTTCGAGATCTTGAGCGACCCGATCCGCCGAGCCCAGTACGATGCGTCCATCGGGGTCGGCGCCTTTCGGGAACCGGAGGAGGGAACGCGAGGGTCGGGCCCCCTCACCGTGGTCGCCACCGTGGTCCGACGGCAGCGCGAGCACAAAACGCCGGTCTACTGCATCGGGCACGCCCCGGCCAGCGGGCGCCGGGTGACCGCGGCCTTTGACAACGAAGTGTTCTTCTGGTCGGTGGAAGGGGACCGTGTAGAACGAAAGATGCGCTTGGAGAGCGGTGTGGTGAGCGCGATCGCCGTCCTAGACGACGAACGGGTCGTGGCCGCGGGTACGACCGATCATGTGCTCTCCTGCTGGAGGGTCGAAGGCGACCAGGTGAAGTCTTGGCGCCGGGTGCCCAACGAGTGGTCGGTCGCGATCGCCCTGAGCGAGGACGGCACCCATGTGGCCACGGGCTCGGTCGAGGGACGAATTCGAGTCTTCGACACGCAGTCCGCCAAGCCCCAGTGGGAGGACACCGGCCACGAGGAGGGTGTGACCTCGCTCGCGTGGTCGCACGACGGTCGCTACCTTGCCACGGGTGGCGGCGATGCGGTCGTTCGTCTCTACGATTCCCATACCGGGCGCTGCATGACTTCGCTGGAGCAGGTCCGCTCCGCGGTGACCGCCCTCGCTTTCAGCCCCGACGGTCGGTGGCTCGCGGTGGCGGCGGTGGATCTTTCCATTCGGGCATTCAGCGTCCCGGACGGCAAGCTGAAGAAGACGTTTCACGGCCACGACCGCCCCATCGAGGCCCTTCGGTTCCACCCTCGAAGCTGGCTCCTCGCCAGCGCGAGCCGGGACGGCACCATCGGTCTCTGGAATGTCCTTGCCGGCATCGGGCACGGACAATTGGACGCTTCCCACCAAGCCGTGTCTTGCTTGGACTTCCACCCGCGGGGCAACGCGCTCGTGAGCGGAGGGCTCGACAAGACGCTTCGGACATGGGCGCTGAGCGTCCCGAAGTAGAGTTCAGTTCGGGTGCAACCAATGGGCGAGGGCCGCGGGGTCGAGGCTCGCGCACCGAGTCGAGGTCGTCTCTAGGAGCTGGCGCTCCAAAATGGGGATCAGCTCGGCCAAGCGATCGAGCGTGTCCGTCGTTTCCAGTAACCGCTGCTTCTCGATGTTCTCGAAGCGCAGGAGGTTCGCCACGAGGAACGAGAGGGCGACCATGTCCTGGGGAAGCCGCACCATGGAGACCTTGTAGGCAGCGAGAGAGAACTGACTGGCGATATACGCCTCGGTGAACTCTCGCGTCTTCACCGAGAGCGCGTGGGCTCTCGGAGAGTTCTCGACCTCGAGCTCGACCACTGCCTCCACCAACCCGATGGGGAAGTCGCCGCTTTCGTCCAACTTGCGCACCCGGAACCTGCGCTCGCCCTTCGCGCTGACCTGCAAGTTTCCGTCATCGAAGCTCTGAACGCTCATGACTCGGGCGACGGTGCCGACGAGATAAGTTTCCTCCAGACCCACCGCGCTCGAGCCAGGCTTCAAGAGCACGATCCCGAAGGGTTGGTCCATCGAGACGCAATGTCGGATCAAGGACTTGTACTTGGCTTCGACAACGTGAATCTGGAGCGAAGCATAGGGGAACAGCACCAGGCCCATGGGGAAAAGCGGCAGTTTCTCCCAGTGTTCGGCCATTCCCCCATTATGGATGGATCGAACGGAATCGGGAGGCGTCCCGTCCCCCGTCTTGCCGATGGGTATTCTCGCAACTTCCGCGGGCTCACCCCCTCGGACTCTTGCAGGATGAGCTTAGCACCTGGTTCTCCCGAACCTGACTCCCTCCTTCGTAGAATCTCGGAGCTTGAGGCCGAGGTCGCACGCCTGCGCCAAGGCGGGACTGCCGATGCGACGGCCGGAGTCCGGTCAGTCCCCGTCGAGCACGACGTCGCACCCATCCAAGAAGGCGACATCACGCTGAGGCGGCTCGTTCAAAGGGTTGCGATGATCCTCCAGGCTGAGACGATCGTGATCATGTTCCATGACCGCGACTCAGGCGAGTTGATCGCGATCCCTCCCGCCTATGGGATGGACGAGGAGCGCCTGGGCCTGTTTCGGGTGAGAGCGACGCAAGGGATCTCGGGCGAGGTCTTCCGAACCGGGGAGCCGGCCGTCTTCCACGATGCGACGAGCGATGCTCGAACCTCGAAGGACATGGTGAGCCTCCTCCACGTCCACAACGGGATCACCGTCCCTCTCATCATCGAGAAGCGGGATGACGAAAACCGAGTCATCGAGCGAAACGCAATCGGCGTCCTCCATGCGTTCAACAAGCGGGCCAACGAGGACTTCAACGATGAGGACGTACGACTGCTGGAACGGATGGCTCGCAACGTCGGCTCCATCATCGCGAACCTCCAGCTCTATCGCGAGGTCGTGGAAGAGCGCGAAGAGTTGCTCCAAACCCTCGAATCCATCACGAGCGGGCTGATCCTATTGAACCCAGAAGGCAAGCTGAGCCAGGTGAACGCTACCGCGCGGGCGCTCTTCGGTCTCGGGCAGGACACGATCGGTAAACCCTACAGGCAGGTCTTTACGAACGAAGAGATCCAAGATTTCTTCCAAGCCGCCCTCGAAGGGGACGACGTAGGTGCCATCGAGGTGGACACCGCCGTTGGGAACGCCGAGCGGATCCTGAGCGTCCAAGGCACGACCGTCCGAAACGAGGAGGGCCGGACACTTGGGTTCGTAACGATCTTGAACGACATCACGGAACAGAAGAACATTGACAAGATGAAGAGTAGCTTCGTGGCCATGGCGAGCCACGAACTGAGGACGCCTCTCACTGCAATCAAAGGCTTCAGTACAACCCTGCTCGATGGGATTGACTCCCAGATGTTCTCGGTAGACGAGCAAAAGGAGTTCCTCGGTATCGTGGTCCACGAATGTGATCGCCTCAGACGGCTCATTGACGACCTGCTCAACACCGCAAGGATCGAGGCTGGCCAAAGCCTCAAGCCAAACTATTCGAACTTCAACATCGGCGAGCTTGTGGACAAGGTGATCGTTGTTCAGAACCAGGCATCGCCCAAGCACCGGGTTCACAAGGCTCTCGTCGGCGAATTGCCCACGCAGATCGTGGGAGACGAGGACAAGGTGGACCAGATCTTGACGAACCTGCTGAACAACGCGATCAAGTATTCGCCGGAGGGGGGGGACGTCACCGTTCACGCCGAGGTTGTTGGCGATGACATCGTGATCGGGATCGAGGACCAGGGAATCGGTATCCCGACCGACCACCTCGACAAGGTCTTCGACCGGTTCCACCGAGTGAACAACGAGGACAACCGGAAGATCTATGGCACTGGGCTCGGCCTCTATTTGGTCAAGCACCTCGTTGAGGACGTCCACTTGGGCAAGGTCTGGGCGGAGTCCGTTGTGGGCAAAGGCTCCACGTTCAAGTTCAGGATCCCTGTCCACCTCGACGTCGAGAAGGCGAAGGCCCTCAACGACTGACCGTGCTCGGTGCCGTCGTTTTCGACTTTGACGGCACGATCGCCGACACCGAGAGCCTGGAGTTCGCCACCTGGTCGGCTGAGTTTGCCTCGCGCGGTGTCTGCCTCGGACTAGCGGATTGGATCCAGTGTGTCGGTGGGGGGGATTGGGACGTTTACGATCACCTCGTCGCCCTTACTGGGCCCCAAGACCGGCCCCAGGTCCTCGCCTCGCGCCATGCCCGGTACGAAAGGGATGCGAGCGACCTCGCCCCCCGCCCTGGTATCCGCGACCTTGTCCAAGCGCTGGTGAACCAAGGAACCCGGCTGGCGGTGGCGTCTTCCTCCACGAGCGTCTGGGTGAACAGTCATCTCGCACAGTTCGGGCTTGCTCCGTGTTTTCAGGAGGTAGTCACCCGAGATCACGTTCACCACGTCAAACCTGCGCCCGATCTGTTCCTCCTCGCGGCGGAGCGACTGGGGACGCCAGTACGAGAATGCGTCGCCATCGAGGACTCTCCCAAGGGTGTCGAAGCGGCAAAGGCGGCCGGGATGCGGGTGGTGGCGTTCCCTAATCCAGTCACGGCTCCGTTCGACCTGACCGCCGCCGATCTCGTCGTGGATTCCTTGAGCGATCCGGGGCTAGCGGCCCTGCTTGCCCTGCACTAGCCAATCTTCGCGTTCGAGGACGAACAGGTGCTCGTCCCGAAGTGCCCCTCGCTTCCAATGCCGCTTCGGAAGCACGCCGCACTCCCGGTACCCGCAACGAAGCAGCATCCTCCGTGATCTCTCGTTCCCGCTCAGGTGGCTACTAAAAAGCCTCTCCAACCCAAGTACGTCGAAGGCATACCGGGAGCGAACACGGCATGCGTCGGTCCCGAACCCCATTCCCCAGGACGAGGTCTCGCCTAGGAAGCTGCCGGAGGAAGCGCAACGATTTCGGTAGCTGACGGAGTGCAGCCCCGTTCCTCCAATATGGTGGCCGTCCAGGGTCTCGATCGCAAAGATGATTTCGCCCTCGTTCTTCCCGGACGCGGTACGGAAGTACTCTTCTTCCGCGAGGCGGGTCAAAGGAAGGTCGCCGATCAAGAGCCACTCGGTCACTTCCGGGTCGTTCAACCAGAGGACGAAGTTTTCTAGGTGCCGCCCCTCGTCCAGAGGGACAAGTCGGACGAGTTCTCCTTTCCAGCCGATCACGCTCGCGGTCACGAGACCTGCGCCAACGCGCGCTTCAAGACGTTGATCGAGTCAATGTTCTCCGCGTCCACGCCGTTCAGTGCCGCAAGGTACAGGGAGACAAAGTCGCCCATGTAGGTCAAAGCGAGCACCCTTTCCAGCAGGGACTCGCCGGGCGCTTGCACGAAGTGCGTCTTGGTCGTGCCCGAGGTGAGGCGCGCGGTGACCTGGGCACGCTCGTTCATCTTTGCGCTTTCCGTACCGTCCTGGAGCACGACCGTTCGCCATGCGATCTCGCCCTGCTTGGAAGCGCCGACCCAACCGAGGATCTCGTTGTGGCAGAGCTCGGGGAACCCGTTGCTCGTCGCCATCGCCTTGGCGTTCTCGTTGATCTGGCCCTTCCAGCGGTACGCGACCGCCGCTTGCCACCCCCCCAGACCATAGATCACCGGGAGACAACCGTACAGATCGAGCGCGAGTGCCTTGGCCGGATTGGAGTCCGTCGGGGCTTCCACGCCCCATTTCTCTGCGCAAGTTCGGAGCAGATCGAGCAGGGCCCCAAAGTCGTGAACCGGAAGGAGCCCGACCATCTCGCACAGCTTGACCACGGGGAGGAAGAGATATCCGAGCGCGGTCCGAGGCGGTTGCCCTCCGGGAATCTTGACCATCGGCCAGAGGTTCTCGGTAGCCTTCTTGGCGAGCGCCCCGCCGCTCGTGACCGCTACCACCTGGGCCCCCCGCTCCTTCGCGTCCTCGGCGGCCGCAAGCGTCTCCTCTGTGTTGCCGGAGTAGCTCACGGCGAAGACCAGCGTCTCCCGGCCCACGAACTTGGGCAGAGAGTAGTCGCGATTGACCATGAACGGCACCCGCCCTTCGTGCTCGAAGAGGCACCGCGTGAGGTCGCCGCCTGCGGCAGAGCCTCCAAGGCCCGTGAGCACGACGTTGCTCGGGGCCATGATCTCGAGCGGCGCCTGGTCCGTAGCTTCCAACGCCTCCAGGCACTGTTGGGGAAATGCGACCGTCAGATCGTACATCCCGCTGGGATCGAGGCGGGTGACGAAGCTACGATCGTCGAGAGTCGGGCCCATCCGCTACTCGTCGGCGAAGGGGTCGAACTCGTCGTCGCTCGGTGCGGTGCTGGGTGCCGGCATCCTCGCGGGCGAGGCGCCTCCCCCGGAGTCGTCTCGGGGCCTGTCGAGCCCTTGAACGTTCTCGGCCACGATTTCGAACACCTCTCGGTTCTCGCCTTCCTTGTTCTGATACTTTCGAGTTTGGAGACGGCCGTCCACAGCTACGAGACGGCCCTTCGCGAGATAGTTGGCCACGAACTCCGCAGTCTTCCCCCAGGCGGTGACGTTGAAGAAGTCCACGTCCTGCCCGCCCTCGGACTTGAACATGCGATCCACCGCGATGCCAAATCCCACCACCTGCTTTCCGGTCGTGGTCGTGCGAAGCTCTGGGTCACGGGTCAGGCGCCCGATCATGATCACGCGGTTCAAGCTGCTCATTGCTCTGGTTCCATCACGTAGATCCGATGCCGGACCACGGTGTCATTGATACCCATAAGTCTGCTGAGTTCGGTGGGGATGTCCGGCGCGGCCTCAAAATTCATGAGGATATAGTTGCCGTCCTTGTGGCCCTCGATCTCATACGCGAGCTTTCGCTTCTCCCAGAGCCCGGCCTTTTCCACTTTCCCGCCTAGCTTCTCTACGACCGACTTGTACTCGTCAGCGACGGTCTGGACTTCGGAGTCCGAGAGGGAGGCGGGAACGATATAGATAGCTTCGTACTTTCGCAAGGTGAACCTCGTGGTCGTCCGGCACCTCGGCATGAGCCTGGATGCAAGGTCTGCACCGGGGCGATCTTACCAGTCGGTACGAGCATCCATCGGGCCTTGTCCGGAACCGGAGCTGCTCCCAGCACCGTACCTAAGCTCAGGAGGAAGTCCTACCATGCAGAACGATTGGAAGATCCGATCCTTCGGCGTTGCGCTTGCCGCGATCGCCGCTGCTACGGTGTTCGCGCAATGGCCCTTTGCCCTACCGCTCCTCGGGATCAACCCCGACTCCGCTCGAAGCCAGGCTCAAGCCGAGGGCCGCCCTCCTGGAAAGGTAACGGTCTCCGGCAACGAGGTCACCGCAAGAGAAGTCTTCGACCAGCTTCGGAAAGCGGGCGCAAACTTCGTGGTTGACGCCGAGGCCGTCCCCGCCGAGAAGAAGCTCTCGCTCAACCTGGTCGCCCAAGATCCCGAGTCTGCGGTGAAGGCGGTGGCGAAGGCCCTTGGCATGACGGCTACCAAGGAGGGCGAGATCTTGATCCTCGCGCCCGCGCATACGCTCGCATGGACCGCCGCCCCGTGGGGGGCGCATCCTGACGCTGAGTCCGAGAAGCTGCTCGAACAATGGAAGGAAAAGCTCGCGGTCCCCGGCGAGTCGTTCCGCTTCGACTTTAAGGACAAGGACGCGCTCAAGGCATTGCCCAAGATCCTGGAAAAGCTCCAAGGCGGTGAGGAGACCGCCGTTCCCGGAAAGGTCCTGGAAGACCTCGAAAGGCAGAGCGCGGCCCCGCTCGATCTGGCCAAGCTCGTGAAGAGCCTGACCCCGGCACAACTCGAGATTCACAAAGCGAAAGGCTATCTCGCGCTGGAGGACCTCACGCCCGAACAGCGGAAGATGCTGGGAAGAGTGGCCGAGGGCAAGGGTCAGATTGAACTCAGCTACAACGACGGGAGGACGACGATCACGATCCGCTCGAAGTAGCTATTCCAGGGATGTGCCGTTGATGTTGAGGGAAAAACTGTAGCCGAACATTTTTGCGGCGCGGCGGCACATCACCATCCTCGAAAGGAAAATCTCGAAGTACTCCATCACGGTGGCGAAGCTGGTGTCCACGTCGAGCATGAGGGTCACGACTTTGGCCGTCTTGTCCATCTCGACCTTGCTCTTTTCCACCGCGTAGTTCACGCGGTCGTGGATGTCGAAGCTCTCAAGGATCGGGTTTTGCACCCTGGAACGGTGTACGTCCCCCTTGTCGGCGATGATCACGGCCGCTCCCATGAGGCTGGTCGGTACGCCAGCGAGCTCCTCATGGTTCCCGATCGCGCCGAGGATGGGCGCGATCTCCTCCGCTCCCATTCCCATCCTCGCAAGGAGGTCGCGGGCGATGTTCGCCCCGGTCATCGGGTGGTTGATCCGGTTGATGACGTTCCCGATGTCATGGAGGTAGGCGGCGATCGTGCCAAGCTCCACGTCGCGCGGCTCGCTCTCCAGCTCCTCCATGATGTAGCGCGTGATCCCGGAGACGATGCCCACGTGGCGGTGACCGTGCTCCGTATAGCCCATCGCGCGCATGACCTCGTTCGCACCGTCAATATAGGCCCGGACTTCCCGGTTCGCCCGCACTTCGTTGAGGGTCACCTGGCGAGCGGCCCGAGCGGCCTCAGCCACGATCGGTGGGCCCCTGGACGTACTGCGCCCTCTTCCCGTGCGCGAAGCGGTTCAGCCAGTAGTCCACGCCGTAAGGTCCGGAATAGGCCTGAATCCGCTGCACCGCGCCGAGCCGAGGGTGCCGAAGCGGTGAAGGCATGGGGGCAGAGCCCGCCAGAGCGATCGCTTCGAACTGGATGCGCCTCCCTCCCCAGTCGAAACCGCGCAAGAGGGCCCTGTTCTTGGGAAGGGCGCCATAGGGGAGCGCGAAGGTCTTGGGCTTGACGCCGAAATCTGCCAGGTACTCAAAGCCGTAGGCCAGCTCTGACTTCACGCGGGAGTCGCTGACCTTGGAGAGGTCCACGTGGGTTCGAGAGTGCCAAGCGATCTCCGAGCCCCAACCCAACAGCATCCGCACTTTCTTCGCCCCCAGGCCGTGCTGCTCGAAAGGGCCGTTCGGGTTGACGAAGAACGTGGCGCGGACGGGAAAGTCGGGCCGCTTTCGGGCGAACGCAAGCCACAAGCCCACGAAGCACTTGGGATCAACGGTTCCATCCTTGAGGAGCCGGAACTGCGACACTGCCGAATCGTCGAACGTGAGCACGACCGGCGACTCCCCCGGCTTGAGCGGCATCTTCCGCGATACGTATTCGGCGAGCGTCACCGGTCGAAACCCGGAGGCGTACAATCGGGCAAGATCCTCCTTGAAGTTCGCCTCGGACCGAACCATGTACTTCTCCACCGGGCCCGTGCGGTGGTACATCAAGATCGGGACGAGCCCGTCCTCGTTCGCCGGGCGCGACGGCACGTTGGCGGGGGGCGGCGCGGCAACCGGCAACGCCACATCCACCCTGGGCGAGGCAGGGCCCGACAGTGCCGTGAAGACTGCGCACGACAAAACTACTGCGGAACTCCTGAACAAGATAACCGGCAATTTGCACCAAGAAGTAGGAAGTACCACCTATTCTATCGGATAGGAGGAGCCGCTTGCCGACCGTTGGGCCGTGCGGCATCCTGATGCTGGGCAAGGCACCGCAGGTACATTCCTTACCATGCTGGATCGCCAGCTCTTGAGAAAGGATCCCGAGGCCGTTCGCGCGGGCGCGGCCCGGAAGGGGATCGAGGCTCCGCTCGACGAGTTTCAAGACACGGACGCCTCCTGGCGCGCACTCCGGCTTGAATTGGACACGGCCAACGCCGAAATGAACGAGGCAAGCAAGTCCATCGGTGCCTTGATCGGCGCAGGAAGGGCCGAGGAGGCCGAGCAGGCCAAGGCTAGGACCGCAGAGATCAAGGCACGCATCAAGGATTGGGGCGACCAGGAACGGGATCTCGAGGCCCGTCTATCCGAGATTGAGCTTCGATTCCCCAATCTGCCTCACGAGAGCGTGCCCGATGGCGCGACCGAAGCCGACAACGTAGTCGTTCGGCAGTGGGGCGAGAGGGTCGAGGGCGACCGCCCCTCCCACCACGAGATCTGCGAGAAGTTGGGCTGGGCCGACTTCGAGCGGGCGGCGAAGTTGAGCGGCAGCGGGTTCGTGGTCTATCGCGGGAGAGGGGCCCGCCTGCACCGCGAACTCATCCGCTTCATGCTCGACCTTCAAACGATCGAGCGAGGATATGATGAGGTCTATCCGCCTGCGCTTGTACTTCCCGAGACCCTGGTCGGGACGGGGAACCTTCCCAAGTTCGAGGACGATTTGTATAAGGTTCGGGATGATCTTTACTTGATCCCAACCGCCGAAGTCCCCGTGACCAATCTCTTTCGCGACGAGATCCTCGAGCCCTGGCAGATGCCAACTCGGCTCGCGGCGTTCACCCCTTGCTTCCGACGCGAAGCCGGTGCGGCGGGGCGCGACACGCGAGGGGTTCTTCGCACCCACCAGTTCGAGAAGGTCGAGCTCGTAAAGTTCACGCGACCCGAGGAAAGCTACGCGGAGCTGGAGGGCCTGGTCGAGGACGCCGAGGTCGTCTTGCAGCGACTGGGACTCCACTACCGCGTCGTCCTCATTTGCGCGGGCGACATGGGGGACAAGGGCTGCAAGCAGTACGACATCGAGGTCTGGGCGCCCGGGGAGGGCCGCTACCTCGAAGTCTCGAGCTGCACCAACTTCGAGGCGTTCCAAGCCCGCCGGGCCAATATCCGGTTCCGGGCCGAGCCTGGGGGCAAGCCCGAGTTCGTGCACACTTTGAACGGCTCTGGACTCGCGGTTCCCCGCCTCTACGCAGCGCTCGTGGAGACCTATTGGGACGGTGCCGAAGTGAGAGTCCCCGCCGATCTCGATGCCTGACCCATGAGCCCAATCGAACCCGCGCGTGCGAAGACCGCCGAGGTCGAGAGGTTCTCGGGTTGGGGCAACCACCCGGTGGTCCCCGCAAAGCTTCAGAGGCCCGAGCGGAGGAAGGGCCTGCGGCCCGTGGGGGCGTCGAGCCTTGCCCGAGGTCAGGGCCGATCCTACGGCGACGCCGCGCTCAACTCCTTGGGCACGCTCGTACTCACCGAGCGGCTCGACCGACTGCTCGGCTTCGATCCCAAGACGGGCGACCTAACCGCCGAGGCGGGCGCAACCCTCGAGGACCTCATCGAGGCCCTACTGCCCCTCGGATGGTTCCTCCCCGTCACGCCCGGAACCCGGTTCTGCTCGTTGGGAGGTTGCCTGGCCGCCGACGTCCACGGGAAGAACCACCATGTGGCAGGAAGCTTCAGCGCCCATGTGCGATCGTTCGAGCTTGTCCGTGCCGATGGAGGCACCGCTTGGGTGACCCCTCAAGAGGATCCGGGGCTCTTCTGGGCGACCGCAGGCGGCATGGGCCTGACCGGAATGGTCTCGACGCTCACACTGCGCATGAAGAAGGTCGAGACGTCGTGGATGTCCGTCACCCACTCGCCGGCCCGATCCCTTGACGAGCTCTTCGACCTGCTGGACGACCCCGTTCACGACGCTGAGTACTCTGTAGCCTGGATAGACGGCATGGCCTCGGGATCGAGCCTCGGTCGAGGCGTCCTCATGAGCGGCGAGCACGCCGCGCCCGACCAGGTCCCTTCCGGGCGCGCTGCCCTTGATTGGTCCCCCGAGCGGACCAAGTCCCTCCCATTCTCCTTGCCGAGCTGGGCGCTCCATCCCTTGGCGGTCAGGTTGGGAAACTCGGTCTACCATTGGGCCCAGGGGCGCCGAGGGCGGTTCGTTTGCCCGATCGAACCCTTCTTCTATCCCTTGGACTCGATCCAGCACTGGAACCGGATGTACGGCAAGCGCGGCTTCTTGCAGTACCAGTTCGTCGCCCCTCCAGAAACCGCGAGGGCAACGGTGAGGACCGTGGTCCAGTCCTTGGCGGACGGAGGCTACGGCTCCTTCCTGGGAGTCCTCAAAAAGTTCGGGCCCCAAGGGGAGGGGTTGCTCTCCTTCCCGATGCCGGGGCTCACTCTGGCCCTCGATGTCCCGATGCGGCACGGGATCGAAGCCGTCCTCGACCGGATGGACGCGGTCGTCGCGGACGCGGGCGGACGGGTCTATCTCGCGAAGGACGCCCGTTTGGCTCGCGCTGCGTTCGAGCGGATGTACCCCCGGCTTGAAGAGTTCCGCCAGGTCCGCGAGGCGTGCGACCCGTCGTCGAGGCTGGGGAGCGACCTCGCAAGGAGACTCGGCCTGGCATGACCCGTGGCCCGGTCTTGATCCTGGGTGCGGGAAGCACGATCGCCCGGCACATCGGTCTCGAGCTCGCTCAAAAGGGCCACGTGGTGGTGCTGGCAGGCCGGGACACAGAGGATCTTGCCGCGAGTGCGAGCGACGTCACGATCAGGACCGGTCGCGCGTGCCTCGTACAGTTCTTCGACGCGACCTTGGAGGGGGCGGGGCGGCTCGCGATGGAGGCCACGGAGCGAGAGACCGGGCCGCTCGAAGGGGTTGTCATGGCCGTGGGTTACCTGGGCTCGCAAGAGGAGGCCGAGCACGACCCGGACGAGGCCGCCAAGGTCATGGAGTCCAACTACACGGCCCCTGCCCGAGCGCTGCTCGATGTGGCGACCGTCCTCGAGTCCCGAGGGGGCGGTTGGATTTGTGCCCTCTCCTCCGTGGCGGGCGACCGCGGCCGGCACTCGAACTACCTCTATGGCTCGGCGAAAGCGGGATTGACCACGTTCCTCCAGGGACTCCGTGCCCGACTCGTCCACTCGGGTGTGGCCGTGATCACGGTCAAGCCCGGCCCCGTGGACACTTCGATGACGTTCGGCATGGGAAAGCTCCCGCTCCTCGCACAGCCCGAGGAGGTGGCGTCGAGAATTGTGGAGGCGATCCAACGTCGCAGGGACGTGGTCTATGTCCCGGCACCGTGGCGTTGGGTCATGGCCGTCTTTCGGCTCGTTCCCGAGCGCCTCTTCAAACGCCTCAAGCTCTAGGTAGCATCGCACCGTGCGGTTGACGCAACTCGCCTCTTGCGCTGGTTGAGCGGGCAAGCTGGGCCCTGCCCAGTTGGCCGACGTGCTCGGTCGCCTTCCTCAACGTGACGACCCGCGGCTGTTGGTCGGTTTTTCGACCTCGGACGACGCGGGGGTCTTCGTCATGCCCGACGGCAGTGCGATCGTCCAGACCTTGGACTTCTTCCCCCCCATCGTGGACGATCCTTTCGACTACGGGCAAATTGCCGCGGCGAACGCCTTGAGCGACGTGTATGCGATGGGCGGGACCCCCCTCACCGCGCTGAACGTTGCTTGCTTCGACCCTGACCAGGCACCTGCGGAAGTGTGGGCCGCCGTGCTCCAAGGGATGCACGACAAGACCATCGAGGCGGGCGCGGTGCTTTTGGGCGGGCACACCGTGAACGACCCCGAGCCGAAGTTCGGCATGGCCGTCACGGGCATCGTCACCCCAGAGAGAACCCTCCAGAACGACCTCGCGCAGCCTGGAGACCGTCTCTGGCTCAGCAAGCCGCTGGGCACGGGGATCGTCGCGACCGCCGCGAAGAACGACGGAGCGACGCCGGAGGAGCTTGCGGCGGCAGTTGAGGCCATGAAGAGGCTGAACCGGGACGCTTCGCGGGCGGCGCTCGCGGCCGGGGCACGCTGTGCCACCGACGTCACCGGCTTCGGACTGGCAGGGCACCTCTCCCACATCGCAAAAGCCAGCAAGGTGACGATTGAGGTGAGGGCAGTAGCCTTTCCGGTCTTGCCAGGGGTCGAGAGGCTCCTGGCCGAGGGCCACAGCACTGGAGGCGCGCGCCGAAACCTCGCCCATTGGGCGGACTCGATCGAGTTCGACCCTTCGGTCCCCGATTGGCGGCGGGAGGTCGTCCTCGACCCTCAGACCAGCGGGGGCCTCGCGGTCGCATGCGCGGGCAACGTGGAAGGGTTCGTCGAGATCGGCCGGATCGTGGAGGGAGGACCATCTCTTCGGGTGGTCTAGCCCTTCGAAGCTGCTTCAGTGATCCGCTTCTTCCACTGGTCAATTTGCACGAGGGCCTCGATCGGGGTCATGCTGGAGACGTCGGTGGCTTCGATCTCCCGCGCGAGGGAATCGTCCGGCACGAAGAGGGACATTTGCAACCGGCTCTCCTGCGGGGCGGAGGCCGTGACCGGCCGTTCCGTGCCCTCAAGCTCCGCGAGCACGCCCTCGGCACGGCGGAGCACACTGGCGGGAACCCCAGCCATCTTGGCTACGTGAATGCCATAGGATCGGTCGGTCCCGCCAGGAAGCACCCGGTGCGACCATACGATCCCACCCTCGTGCTCCTCGACGGCGACCCGACAGTTCGCTATACCGGAGACTTGGCCCGCGAGCGCGTTCAACTGGTGGTAGTGGGTCGCGAAGAGGGTCTTGCAGCCGACCTGCGAGAGATGCTCGCACATCGCCCAGGCGATCGCCATCCCGTCAAAGGTGGAAGTACCGCGCCCGACTTCGTCCAGGACCACGAGGGACCGCTCGGTCGCATGGTTGAGGATGTTCGCGCTCTCCGTCATCTCCACCATGAACGTGGACTGTCCCAAGGCGAGCTCGTCCCTCGCCCCGACCCGAGTAAAGATCCGGTCGCAGGGACTGAGCCGGCACCCGGACGCAGGGACGAACGAGCCGATCTGGGCCATGAGGACGATGAGCGCGGTCTGTCGGAGGTAAGTGCTCTTCCCGCTCATGTTCGGCCCGGTGAGCACGACGCAACGGGTCTCTCCATCGAGCGTTGTGTCGTTGGGCACGAAGCCTCCTTGGGCCTCGACCACCGGGTGACGGCCCTGAACGATCTCCAACCCATCCAACTCCGCGATCTCGGGGCGGACGTACCGGTTCCTCACTGCGGCCTCTGCGAGGGCGGCTAAGACGTCGAGCGAGGCCACGGCCCTGGCACTGGCGACGATCGCGGGCGCCTCGGCGGCCACCTCCGCCCTCAGTCGGTCGAAAAGCTCGGTCTCCAGTTGGGCCGCTTTCTCTTGCGCCCCGAGGACGGCGCTCTCGTGCTCTTTGACCTCCGCCGTGATAAACCGCTCGGCGGCGGCCGTCGTCTGCTTGCGGACATAGTGGGCGGGCACCTTGTCCGCCTGGCTTCGGGGCACCTCGAGGTAGTAACCGAAGACGGAATTGTATCCCACCTTCAGTTTGTCAATCCCGCTCGACTCCCGCTCCTGCTGTTCGAGCCTGGCGATGAAGGTCTTCCCGTCGCGCTCGATCTCGCGCAGCTTGTCGAGCTCTGCATCGAACCCCTCGCGGAAGCAGCCACCCTCCCGAGCATGGTGCGGGGCGTCCTCGGAGAGGGCCGTGCGGAGCTTGAGATCCATCTCGGCATGGTTGCCGAGTTGCTCGCGGAGGTCGTGGACCAACCCGACGCCCACCTTCCGCAGGGTGTCGTCGAGCCGGGGAATCGCGGCAAGCGCGGACCGGAGGCGCAGGAGATCACGCGGACCGGCGACGCCTGAGACCGCACGAGCGACGAGCCGTTCCATATCGCCGAGCGTTGACAAAGCGTTGCGCGCGTCGGCCCGCGTCCCCCCGTGCTCCACGAATCGGGCCACCGCGTCGAGCCGACGCTCGATCTCCACCGGATCGAGCAACGGTTGCTCGACCCACCTCCGCAGGAGACGGGAGCCCATCGGGGTCGAGCACCGATCCAGCGTGGCGAGCAAGGTGAGCCTACGGCTCCCGTCCGACGAGTTTTGCGTGAGCTCCAGCGCCCGCCGGGTGGAAGAATCGAGCTGCATGAATCCCTCGATCGAGTAGTGCGCGATTCCGGAGACGTGGCCGAGGGAGAGCCCGCTCGCCCCGGCGTAGCTCACGAGCATGGAGGCAGCGGTCACCGCGGCGTCCCGGTCCTCGAGTCCAAATCCCCGCAGCGAGGCCACTCCGAACTGGCGGGTGAGCTGGGCCACTGCCCTCCCCGGTGGGAGCGGGCTGGATGGCGTTTGCACCGCCTCGCCCATCGGGACCTCACAACCCTGCTCCGGGACCAACACCTCCGCGGGCCGAAGCCGCGAAAGCTCCCCCAGCACCCGCTCCCAACCCTTCTCGCCATAGTCCTCGGTCGCCATGAACTCGCCGGTCGAAAGGTCGAGCACGGCCAGCCCGGCTTTGCCGTCCACTAGCGCGACGGCGGCGAGGAAGTTGTTGGCCCCCGATTCGAGGAGCCCCTCCTCGACGAGGGTCCCTGCGCTGAGCACGCGGCTCACCCCTCGCTTGACGAGCCCCTTGGCGAGCTTGGGATCCTCGAGCTGCTCGCAGAGCGCGACCTTGTGGCCCGCCCGCACGAGCCTGGCCAAGTACCGCTCGATGGAATGGTAGGGCACCCCGGACATCGGGATCCTCCCGTTCTTCCCGTCCTCCCTACCGGTGAGCGTGATCTCGAGGACACCGGCGGCGGTCTCGGCATCGGTTCCGTAGAACTCGTAGAAATCGCCGACCCGCATCGCGATGAGGGCGTCCGGGTGGGCCTCTTTCGCCTCCCAGTACTGTCTCATCATCGGCGTCTGTGGACGCATGCGCACTACGAGTATGGCTCCTACCCTCGTGCGCGTCCTGTCAGAATGTGACTCGATGAAGCGATTCGTGCTGAACTGGGTGGTCCTGGCGGTCTCCGTGGTCGCCGCCGCGCTCCTCACTTCGATGGTGATCCCTGGCGGGTTCGCGGTGGAACTGAAGGGCTTCGGGGACGTGGTCTCGCTCTTCGTGGCCACAGGCCTTCTCGCGATGCTCAACGCCACGCTCGGTAAGTTGCTCAAGCTCATTGCCATCCCCTTGAACTGCCTCACCTTGGGGCTGTTCTCCTTGGTGATCAATGCGGCGATGCTCATGGTGGTCGGGTCCCTTGGGCTCGGGCTTACGGTGAAGGGGTTCGTTCCCGCGTTTCTTGGGAGCATCTTGATCTCGGCGGTTTCAGCGGCCCTGGGGGCGTTCGTCAAAGACAAGAAGGATGACTAGGCGAAGGCCGATTCAGGGAAGGCTCCAGCGTCTCGTCGCCCCCGTGAGGGGCCTACGGCGCTACTTCTTCCTGGGCCTTGCCGGGGTGATCCTGTTCCTGGTCGGGACAGTCCTGAGCTTTCAGGTCTTCCTCAAGCCCTTCGCCGACCGTGTGGCGGGTTCGTGGAACCGTTTCCTCTCACAGTTCATGCCCTCGGCCAGCATCGAGGACACGAACCACATCCTGGGGGGCCTCCTCCTGTTCCTCGGCATCCTGCTCGCTGTCAAGGCTTGGTCCGACGCTCGGGAGCGACTGCTCCGGAACACCGACCCGACCTTGATCTCGGGGGCCTTTGACAGCTACCGCCACAAGCAGCTCCTCGCAAACGGGCCCAACATCGTTGCAATCGGGGGAGGAACGGGGCTCAGCACCCTTCTCCGGGGCCTCAAGCAGTACACGAGGAACATTACGGCGGTAGTCACCGTGACAGACGACGGGGGGAGCAGCGGCAGGCTCAGCCGAGAGATGGGGATCCTGCCCCCTGGCGACATCCGGAACTGCCTCGTCGCGTTAGCCGATGCCGAGCGGCTCATGACGGACCTTTTCCAACACCGGTTCTCGGCCGCGAGCGGCTCTCTGAGCGGGCACTCGGTCGGCAACTTGCTCCTCACAGGCTTCCTTGAGCGTGCCGGAGGGGACTTCGACGAGGCGATTGAGATGGTGGGCGAGGTGCTCTCCATCCGCGGGCGGGTCGTGCCCTCGACCAAGGACAGGGTTCACCTCAAGGCGCTCATGGAGAACGGTCGGGAGATCTGTGGGGAGACCGCGATCGTGGATTCTGGCCAGCGGGTCCGCAGGGTCTACATCGAACCCTCGAGCCCGACTGCGCACCCGGAGGCCCTGCGGGCGATCCAGGAGGCCGATGTCGTGTGCATCGGGCCCGGCAGCGTCTACACGAGCATCATTCCTAACCTTTTGGTGGGTGGCATCGCCGAGGCGCTGGAGGAGTGCCCCGCCCCCAGGGTCTATGTCTGTAACGTCATGACCCAGGTGGGCGAGAGCGAGTCGTTCACCGCCGCCGAGCACCTGGTCGCCGTTCAGGCTAACGTGCAGGGCCGCGTCTGCGACTATGTGATCGTGAACACCGCGACCCCCAGCGCGGAGACCCTGGACCGGTACAAGGGGTCCGGGCAGGACATTGTGGTGCCCGACGTGGACCGTCTACGCTCCATGGGCTACCGAGTGATCACGGGCGACTTTATGAACGAGTCCGACTATGTCCGCCACGACGCGATGCACGTGGCCGCAAAGATCATCGAGCTGGTGCGCCCATGAACGGCAAGCTCGTCGTGCTCAGCGGCCCGAGCGGCGTGGGAAAGGACACCGTCTTCGACGCTTGGGCCTCCCAGGACCCGCGGGTGGTGCGAGTCGTCTCGGCCACCACAAGAGCACCGAGGGAGGGCGAGCAGGAGGGCGAGGACTACTGGTTCTTGAGCAAGGGCGAGTTCGAGCGACGGCGCAGGACGGGCGCGTTCCTGGAGGCCAAGAACGTCCACGGTGAGCAGTACGCCACGCCGAAGGCAGACGTCGAGTGCCTCCTTGCCCAAGGCAAGGTCACGGTGCTAAAGATTGACGTCCAAGGGGGCTTGGCGGTTCGAGAGATTTATCCGAACGCCCTTCTCGTCTTTCTTGCCCCGCCCTCCATGGAGGAGCTCGAGCAACGGCTCCGCAAGCGCGCCACGAACACGGAGGCCGACATCGAGCGAAGGCTCCGGAACGCGGCCCGCGAGATGGAGATGTCGCACGAATATGACGCGGTCGTGGTGAACGACAAGGTGGACCGCGCGGTCGAGGAGATCATGAGGCTGACTAGTGGCTAACGTGCTCCTAGGGGTCACGGGCAGCGTGGCCGCGTACCGTGCCGCCGATCTCGCGCGCGATCTCATGCGCGAGGGCCACGCCGTGAGGGTCCTGCTCACCCGATCCGCCGCACAATTCGTCACACCGTCGCTCTTCGAGGCCCTAACGGGACAGCCGTGCCTGGTGGACACCTTTGAAGAGCCCGAGCCGGGCCGGATGGCGCACATTGATTGGGCTCGATGGGCGGACGTGGCGGTGCTGGCCCCCGCGACCGCCGACTCGATCGTCAGGCTTGCGCAGGGCCGGGCGGAGGACATGCTGGGATCGTCGCTGCTCGCCTCCACGGCTCCTTGGGTGGTTGCGCCCGCGATGAACCCGCAGATGTACGCCTCCGACGCGGTTCGCGAGGCAATGAGCAAGCTACGGGCGAGGGCCGCGGCCATCGTCGAGCCCACGGAAGGCGACGTGGCCTGCGGCGAGAACGGCCAAGGCAAGCTCGCTTCCATCGGGGCGATCGCCGAGACCGTCGAGAGCGTGCTCGTGCGATGTCGGTTATGGGAGGGTTGCAAGGTGCTCGTGACGTCAGGCCCGACCCGCGAACCGTTGGACTCCGTCCGGTACCTGAGCAACCGCTCCAGCGGGAAGATGGGCTCGGCAGTAGCGCGGGCGGGCTTGCTGATGGGCGCGTACGTAACGGTGGTAGCGGGCCCGCAGAGCGAGCCGTTGCCGCTCGGCGTGAAGGAGGTTCGGGTCGAGACCGCGCAACAGATGCTCGATGCGGCACTCGCGGAGGCGCCTGGCTCTCACCTCATCATCGGGGTCGCTGCCGTCGCGGACCACCGTCCCGCCGTGGTCTTCGATGGCAAGCGCAAGCGGGACGGAGCCTATTCGTTAGAACTGGAGGAGAACCCCGACGTGATCGCAGCGCTCGCCGCCGCGGAGCCACAAGCGCTCACCGTCGCATTCGCGGCGGAAGTCGGGGAAGGCACGAAGGAAGCTAGGCGGAAGCTCGAATCGAAGGGCGTGGACGCCGTCGCGCTGAACTACGTGGCAGCTATAGGCCAGGGGATGGACGCGGACAGGAACGCTCTCACTTGGGTCACTGACGGTTCGGAAGAAGGGTCGGGCCCGATGTCGAAGCTCGCCTGTGCACTATGGCTGTTGGAAAAAGCGTTCAACATCCGAAACACCGGTTAGAATCACCTTATGCACCCTGTATTCCTCTTCTCCGTCCTCGCCGTCGGGCAGCGATCCATACCTTGGGACAACGTCACGATGGCGCTCGGCCCAGAGTCTGGACTCGTGCTGGGCGGGGTTCGACAGGTCGTCCCCGGCGACGTCATCGGCGATCGCGACTTTTTCGTCAGCCCGTATTCCCCCTACGCGGCCTACGTCACGTCTCCGGTGGTCGAAGACCGCCCTGGGAACGTTGTCCCCGAGACGGACACCGACCTCCAGATGCCCTGGTACGAGGTCGTTGACCTTCGGAACGGTCAATCATGGAAGCTCAACTTTGCTGGCCAGGCCATTTCTGCGCTGAGTTGGGCAACGAACGGTCGGACCCTCTTCGTATTCACGACGACCGAGAGTACGCCCAATCGAAACGTGTCTCATCAAGTATATGCGCACGACCTTGTTCGGAGGTCTTCCGAGCCGGTCACGGTGCCGAACGCGCTCGCCACAGATGAGGGTGTCTCCTTCAGCGGTGCGAGCTATCGCGAGAACGGCGGGTTCCCCATCATCGCGACGAACCCCGGTAAGTACAAGGGACCGATTTGGCTCGCCGTACCTTCGCCCGCTTCGGGCCTCAGTTGGATACCGTGGACGGCTCCCAGTCACGACGTCTACGGAGAATGGAGGCGGGACAAGCGCGGCTACTTCGTCTGCTTCCCTCCCGGAACCTCGAAAAGCTACACCCTCGACCCTGTCACCAAGAAGGTGACCGAGGCGCCTGCGGACCAGGTTGCGCTCTTGGAGAGCCGGGCCCCCAAGGGCATGGCGATGACGCAGGTCTACACGCCGATCGGGGTTTCCGGTGCAAAGGCCGACATGAGTTCGCTGTGGATCACCGCCGAAGATAAGGTGGACGCACTGGTGGCGCCGGAAGCCGAGTCGTACCGAGTCGCTGACAATTGGACGTGGGTCGCCTACTCGGCACGTGGGGGGCTCTACGTGCGCAATATGCAAGGGGTCGAGAGGGACTTCATCCTCGAGCAGCGCGAGGCGATCGAGCGAACCAAGGCTCTCTCCAGGGTGAAACAGATCGGCACTGCCTTGCAGATTTACGCGGCAGACCATGACGACGGAGTTCCTCCTGTCGGTTCAGTCCGGGATGCACTGGAGCCCTACCTCAAGAACTCCGACATGTTCGAAGGGTTTGTGTACACGTTCAAAGGTAACAACCTCAACAATGTTGACAACCCGTCCCAGGCGGAGGTCGGCTATATCCCGGTCCCCGGCGGCCGTGCCGTCGTCTTTGCCGACGGCCATGCGAAGATCGTGCCGAACCCGGCCTAGAGGGACGTGCCACACGCAGGGGCCAGGGCCCGCAAGGCGTCCATCAGACCGCCGAACTGAGCCGGGTCGAGGGCTTGACCAGCGTCACTGAGCGCAGTGAGGGGCTCGGGATGGGTCTCCACCATGATGCCGTCGGCACCGGCCACCAAAGCTGCCTTCGCCATCGGCTCGACATAGCGCGCCACTCCGGTGCCGTGCGAGGGATCCACGACCACGGGGAGATGGGTGTGCTCCTTGAGCACAGGCACGGCGGCAAGATCGAGGGTGTTGCGCGTATAGGCGCGGTCGAGCGGCATGATTCCGCGCTCGCACAGGATCACTTGGTCGTTCCCTTGGTTCAGCAGATATTCGGCCGCAAGGAGGAACTCGTCAATCGTCGCGCTGGGACCGCGCTTGAGGAACACCGGCTTTCGGCTCTGCCCAGCCTGGATGAGCAAGGGAAAGTTCTGCATGCTGCGGGCCCCGATCTGCAGGATGTCCACGTGCTCGGCGACGGTTTCCACCATGTCCGCGGCCATGACCTCGCTGATCGTGGTCAACCCGGTCTCTCCACCCACTTGTTGGATAATCTTCAACCCCTCCAACTGGAGCCCTTGGAACGAATAAGGGGAAGTTCGAGGCTTGAAGGCGCCGCCACGGAGCACCTTGGCACCGTTCTGCTTCACGATCTCGGCCGAGGTTCGGAACTGGTCGTAGGACTCGACCGAGCAGGGACCCGCGATAACGACGAACTTTTCCCCACCGAACGTGGCCGGGCCGACCGTGACTTTCGTGCCGATTCTGTGGAACTCTCGACTGGCTAACTTATATGGACTCGAAGTCTGAGTGACCTTACTCACGCCCTCGAGCCGAGCGATTTGCCCCTCGATCGAGGAACGCTCGTCGGTGCCCAGCGAGTCCGGCACCCCCACGGCCAGACGATCCTCGCCTGGCAGGACGAGAGGCTCGTGCCCATGGTCGCGGATGACCTTGCACACGGCATCAATCTGCGCTTGCGTGGCACCGAGCTGCATGACAACGATCATCGGAGCACGTAGAATACCGATATGGATCTCGCGACCCACCTGACTTTTGCTCTCGTTCTCACCCTGGGCCTGGCCTCGTGCGGCTGCGGCCCAGGCAAGGACGCGCTGACCGCGCACTCCAACGATGCCGACTTCCACGCGGCCCACACGCTGAGCAACGAACCGGTGACCGGGCTCAAGGGTGAGGACGTCCAGTTCGAAGTGAACGGGGACCCCAAGGGAGGCAAGGGCTATTGGGTCGCGACTGAGGAAGACCCGGACAAGGTCGTGATCGTGATCCACGAGTGGTGGGGCCTCAACGACTACGTTCGCAAAGTCGCGGACGAGTACGCAGCCGCCGTCGGAGGTGCAGCACTGGCTGTGGACCTCTATGAAGGAAAGGTCGCGACCGATGCCGCGCAGGCAGGCGAGTACATGAGGGCCGTGGACACTGCCAGGGCGACCAAGGTGCTCCAAGGTGCGATCTCCGCCTTGGAGAACGGCAAGCTCGCAAGCGGTGCCAAGCTCGCGACCGTGGGCTTCTGCTTTGGCGGTGGCTGGTCGCACCGGGCCGCGATCCTTGGGGGCGATTCGGTCAAGGCGTGCGTGATCTTCTACGGTCAACCGGAGACCGACCCAGCCGAGCTCGCCAAGCTCAAAGCCCCGGTGCTCATGGTCTGGCCCACCCAGGACAAGTGGATCAACAAGGCCATGGTGGACGGGTTCCGTTCTGCGATGGAGAAGGCGGGCAAGTCGCTTCGGGTCGAGGCCTATGACGCAGACCATGCTTTCAGCAACCCGAGTTCCACGGCCTACAACAGCGAGGACGCTAAGGATGCCTTCGCCAAGGCGACGGGATTCATGAAATCGTCCCTCGGAGGAGCCTAAGAAGGGTTGTCGCGCCGGGCTTGTCGAGAAGGACGTTGCCAGATTCGCAGTTCGGCAAGAGCAGGCACTTCGGGCAACCCTCCGCACAAGGGCAGGCTTCCAGGAGCGCGAGTGCAGCTTGGAGGAGCGCATTCCTTCGGCCAAACGCCTCCTCGGCGATCCCGGTGCCGCCCGGAAGCTTGTCCACGACGTAGACCACTGGCTCCAACGTGTCGGGCGCGGCGACGGCCCAAGACGTGGAGACATCGTTGCGGTCGCACCCCGCGATGAGGGGTGTGACGGCGGCTAGGCAGTGCTCGACCGCGTGAACAGCCTCGGGTCCCGCGGATGGTCCCAATTGTCCGAGATCGAGCCTTGCACCCAAAGTGTCCAGTTCGCAGGCGGGCAATTGGAGCGGTTCTTCGGAGATCAGTTCCGCACCCTCGAGGCTGAGCCGCCTGTAACCTAACACCGAGGTCGTGACCTGCACTCCCATCAGCCTCCAACGTCCTGCCTCCTCGATCTCGACCGTAGGAATCACGAGGGTCTGCACCGTGGGCCTGGTGAAGTAGGGTGCGTCCGTCGGTTCGATGTGGGCCGTGCCGTGCGCCAGGTCAAGGTCGCGCACGAGATACGGTTGTGCCCGATGTAGATAGACGGCGCCCGGATGCACCTCCTGCATCGCCCTCCATCGCTCCATCTCCCCCAGCACGGTTCCGCCGAGGCTGAGCGATACTGACTCTGAGGAGGCCGCCCGGAGACCGACGTTCCTGGCGGGCGAGAGATGGTCTGGCACGACGAGCATCCCATGGGCCATGGAGGCTTGCCCCGACTCGACGAGCGAGCCTGCCATCTCCGCCGCGGCGGGGCCCAAAGTATCGAGCTCTGACGCGCTCACGGGACGCTCGTACGCAGCGCAGCGAAGCTGGGCCAGGGCGACGTAGGGGTTGTCCAGCTTCAACGAACCATGCTCGTATGCGCTCGCGACGAGGCGCTCGGGCTCCTCGGCCAGCAGGTTTTCCAGAGCGTCGGCGTGGGCGATCAGGACAACGGTCGAGTCCTTGCCCGCCCGGCCCGCCCGCCCCGCTTGCTGCCAGAAGCGTGACACCGCGCCGGGGTAGCCGTTCACGATCACACACTCGAGCTCGCCTACATCAATCCCAAGTTCCATCGCGCTTGTAGCTACCATGCCCGTCAGGTCGCCTTCAAAGAGCAGCCTCTCGATCTCGCGCCGTTCCTTCGGGGTGTAGCCCGCACGGTATGCCTCGATCTTGTTAGGATCGAGGCGAGCGTCCTTCAGCGCTTTCCTCGCCGAACGAGCCATCAGCTCCACCGACGGTCTCGACCGGCCGAACGCGAGGGTTCTGACGCTTTGGGAGCACAGCCGGGCCAGCAAGCGCGCGCTCAGGGCGTTCGGGCTCGGGCCGTCCAGTTCGTTCGGTACGGTGATGAGCGTCTGGTCCCCCTGGGGCCCACCGTCCTGCACGACGGCGTCGAACGTCAGCCCAGTGAGATCGGTGGCGGTCACGAGCGGCTCCGCGAGCGTGCCGCTCGTCAGGATGAAGCGGGGCTCGGATCGGGACCACTCGCACATTCGGCGCAACCGCCTCACGACGAGCCCTACGTGCGCCCCGAAGATCCCTCGATAGGCGTGGGCCTCGTCCAGGGCGACCACTTTCACCGCCCGCCAGAAGGGGAGCCACACCTCGGGGTAAGGGAGGATCCCGACGTGGAGCATGTCCGGGTTCGTGAGGATGACCTGCGCCGATTTCCGAGCCGCTGCCCGGTGACCTTTGGGGGTGTCTCCGTCATAAACGGCGCAGCGAAAGTCCCCAGAGAAAAGGATCTCGATCTTCTGAGCTTGGTCTTGGGCGAGCGCCTTGGTGGGATAGACGATCATCGCTCGCGCCGCCGGCTCGCGGCGCAGGTTCTCCAGGATGGGGATCAGGTAACAAAGCGACTTGCCGCTGCCGGTGCCCGTCGCGACCACGACGTTCTTCCCCTTGGCGTGCAACTCCACCGCAGTGGCCTGGTGCGAATAGAGGGAGCCCAACCCCGCAGAGCGGAGCCGGTCAAGGGTCCCCGGGTGCAGGTGGTCGGGCAATGGACACAGCGTGGCGCCATGACCTGGGAGTGCGAGCGAACGGTGTCGAAGGCCGTCCAGCGAGTCCAAGACGACCGAGAGCGCGTCCACGCTCAGTCCAGGTCGTCGAGCACGGGATCTCGCCCGCCGCGCTTGCCCGTGAGCTTGACCGCCATGATCGAGGCAAAGAAGAGCAGCGTGAGCGGGATCGCCATGGCCATCATCGTGAACGGGTCGCCCGAGGGGGTCAGGATTGCCGAGAGGGCGAAGACCGCGACCACTGCCTGGCGCCAATATTGCGCGAGCATCGCGGGACTGATGATTCCGACCTTTGTAAGGAAGAAGGTGACCACAGGGAGTTGGAACCCGATCCCAAACGCGAGCACGAGCTTCACGATGAGGAAGACCATGGTTCCCGGTTCCTGGTAGAGGGACGTGTTCGGGAAGCTAGCGAAGAACCCAGCGAACCATTGGAACGCCGCGGGGAGCGTGATCCAACCCACGCCACAACCGATCAAGAAGAGGAGCACGCTGATGGGTGCAAGGATCTTGATGGGTCGCTTCTCGCTTCTTTTCAGGCCTGGCGCGATGAAGCCCCAGAGCTCCCACACAAGATAGGGGAACGAGACGGTCAGCCCGATGTAGAACGCGAGTTTGAGCTGCAGCATGAACGGCTGCGTAATGCTCGTGAAGGGCTCTTGGAAGTTGACGCCCTTGGGCACGTTGGCTCGGACGACTTCGGAGAGCGCGGCGTACACCGGCATGGCGAGAAACCACCCGACGACGCAAGTGAGCACCAGGGCACCGAGTGCGCGGAGCACGCGGCCACGAAGCTCTTCTAGGTGCTCCCCCAAAGTGGCGCGGAACTCGTCCGGGTTCTCCCCGGACGAGTTCCGCTTGGGCCCCGGTTTGACTAGGGCCATGGAGCTACCTACTTCTCGAGCTCAACGTTGACGCGCATGCTGACGCGAACCACGACCTTGGTGCCACCGCCGCCGCCAGCACGCTGGCCGAAGCCGCCACCCTGGCCTGCGCCGCCTGCCTGTCCGCCTTGGTTCGGGGTGAGTTCGTCACCACCGCCGCCTGGGCCCATCATGCCGCCGCCGCCCCGTCCGCCACGACCTCCACGAGTCTGCTGGAAGAAGGAGAACTGGCCGTCCGCCCCGAACCCGGGTCGGAACTCGAAGTCGCCAGGGCCGAACGGGGGCGGTACATCGGTGATCGAGTTCGCCGACCCCGCCGAGCCTCCACCGCCTGCCGCACCGGCTGCGGTGGGGCCGCCCGAGGTGCCTGCCGCGGTGGGGCCGCCGGAGCCGCCGCCGCTTTGGGTTTGGGCCGGGGCCTGGTCAATCAAGGACTCTTGGATGATCGCGATCTCGCGCCGGATGATGATCCCGCGATCGAGCGCGAGCCAGAGGGCCTCTTTGAGCTCCACCCGCTGGGCCTCGCCTTCGACCTGGTTCAGGTCGCGGACGTTCGCCAGAACGTCCTTGCCGAGCGCGACCGTCGAAGTCAGCTTGGCGCACGGGAAGTTCTTGTACCAAGTCACGCCTTCGAACTGTCCTCGTGCCGGAAGGGCCCGCATGTGCTTGTCCTTCTCCAGCATTTCGACAAGGTCGTCCGTCTCAAGGTTCGACATCATCTGCGAGGACTGCCAGATCTGGCCCGGCTTCACCGCGCCAGTCGGGAGCACGTACATGGGGACGACCGGGAAGTAAGCCACCTTGGGCGGGGAACCGTTCGTGCCTTCGAGCCCGAAGTAGAGGGGCAGTGCAGTGAAGACCTCTCGGCCCACGTCGTCCAGCCGCATGTAGATCGGATCCATTTCCTCGGGCCCGATCTGCTTCGAGGAGGAGCTGCCTGGCGGAATGATCGTCGCGAAGCCCTTGCCCTTGTCCGGGATGATCTGCATCCTGAGGAGCCCTTGTCGTTGACCGCTCACCGAGTAGGCATTGTCAATGGCGTGGAGGACGCGAACGTCCTGCTCCTCCGCCTTCGTGGTCACGCCTCGGCCTCCGAGCCGCGCCTGGGCCTGGCTGACGGTCTGGACTTCCTGGCTGATCATGTACTTGTACACATGCTCGGTGCCGGCGTTGTACCGGTATCGAAGCCGATAGCCGCTCGCAGGCACCTTAATGCTCGTGGAATTGTCCAGGGTGAGGTTCACGGAGGTGCGGCCCATGAGCTTGGGCGAGCCGTTGACGTCCTGGTAGAGAGAAAGTTCGACCGCCATCGGGCCGTCGGCGAGCTTGTGGGCCTGAGAGTCCAACCAATAGACAAAGTCGTTTCCGTCCAAGGTTGGGATCACGGCTTCCACGAACCTGCCATTGACCTTCACCCCGAGATAGCTGCTGTCGGGCATGCTGTTCTTTGGCACGCGAAAACCGACCGACTCTCGAACCGTCGAGCCGTCCACAGGGCGTCGGATGGTGAAGGCCGCTTGGGCCCAAGTCGTCGCCGCGAAGGACGCGGCGAGTGCGATTATAAGGATCCTTCGCATTCGATTGCTCCAGTAAACCGGCCCGTGAGCCAGCGACTAGTATACGTTGTGACGCAGCGGGACAGTGTGACGTTACAATGTCGGTCTACCGACCCCATCCCCCATACGGATATATTGTCGGAAGATGTCCGGTGCTCCCTCGCTCCTCGATCAGCTCAATCCCGAGCAGGCAGAGGCCGTCCGGCACGAAGGCGGTCCGCTCATGATCGTGGCGGGGGCGGGGTCCGGCAAGACCAGGGTGATCACGAGCCGCATCGCGAAGCTCATCTCCGAAGGCGTCCCGCCGTACCGCATCCTCGCCGTCACCTTCACGAACAAAGCGGCAAAGGAGATGACCGAGCGGATCCAGGCTGCGACGGGCATCCAACCCCGCGACCTGTGGATGGGGACGTTTCACTCGGTCTCGGCCAAGCTCTTGCGGATTGACGGGCAAGCGATCGGCATAGATCGCAACTTCGTGATCTACGATGACGGCGAGCAGCTCGACCTCGTCAAGGACGGGTTGAACCGTCTCGGGATTGACGACAAGTCCTTCCAGCCCAGGGGCGTCCTCTCCGAGATCTCGCGGGCGAAAGAGCGGCTCGTGGGGCCTGGTCGCTACGAGGCCGAGGCGTCCGGTTTCTTCGAAAGGACGGTCTCGGGGGTCTACAAGCACTATGCCGAGGCTCTCCGGCGGGCGGGAGCCCTCGACTTCGACGACCTGCTCGGGCAGTGCGTGAGGCTCCTCGAAGAGTCCGCTCCGGTGCGGGAGAAGTACCAGGAGCGGTTTCTCCATGTGATGGTGGACGAGTATCAGGACGTGAACTTCGCCCAATATCGTCTCACTCAACTCCTCTCGAGCCGCCACAACAACCTGACTGTGGTCGGGGACGACGACCAGAGCATCTATGCTTGGCGTGGTGCGGACGTCTCGCTCATGCGGAGGTTCGGGAGCGACTATTCCGATGCCAAAATCGTTCGCCTCACCAGGAACTACCGGAGCACCCAACGCATTCTGGACGCAGCCAACGCGGTCATCGCCCGCAACCCCGCTCGGATGGAGAAGGAGCTTTGGACCGAGAACGGTGCCGGCGTCGCTGTCACCTCCAGCATGGCGGGTACCGACCAAGACGAGGCGATGGCGGTCGTGGACGCGATCCTCCGAGAGGTGCGGGCGGGCCGTCGAAGCTATGGGGACTTTGCCGTCCTATACCGAGCCAACGCTCAATCGCGGGTGCTGGAAGACGCGTTTCTTGTCATGCGGGTCCCTCATGTCCTGGTCGGGGGTCAGCGGTTCTATGAGCGCCGGGAGATCCGGGACATGGTCGCCTACCTCCGGCTCGTCCTGAACCCGTTGGACGATTCTGCGTTCCGCCGAATCGTGAACGTCCCGGCCCGTGGCGTCGGCGCGACCTCCCTTCAATACTTGAGCGAGGCTGCCGCCGCCGACGGCGTGTCCCTGCTCGATGCGGTGCGGGGGCAGGAAGCCGCCGGGCGGCTCGGCAAGAAGCCCCTTGCGGCCCTGGGCGCCCTGGCCGCCAGCGTCGAGGCCGCCAGGGTGCTCGCTCAAGCCGGGCCCGTAACCCCTGTCTTGAAGTACCTGTTCGACCATACGGGTTACATCGAGACCTTGCGGGCCATGCGAACCGAGGAGGCTCAAGGGCGCCTCGAGAACCTCCAGGAGCTCGTGAACGTTACGACCGAGTTCGACGCTTCCACGCCGGAGCCGACCTTGGGCGCGTTCTTGGAGTCCGTCGCCCTTGTGAGCGACGTTGACGGCTTTCAAGAGTCGGAATCAAAGGTCTCGCTCATGACCCTGCACTCCTCCAAGGGCCTCGAGTTCCCCGTCGTGTTCATCGTCGGAATGGAGGAAGGGGTCTTTCCTCACGCCCGCTCGCTCGGCACGGACTCGGGCCTCGAAGAGGAGCGGCGACTTTGTTACGTCGGAATGACCCGGGCTCGCGAGGAACTGCACTTGGCGAGGGCCCACAGGCGGGCACTTTTCGGGCAGCCCTCCTTCAACCCCCGCTCACGCTTCTTGGACGACTTGGATCCCGGGTCGGTTGAGACTCTCTTTGGCGAGAAGGAGGTCGTCGCGCCCTTGAGGACGTTGCGCTCCGACCGCACGGGCAACTACGCGGTGATCGAGCCCCCCGCGCCTGCCGTCAAGCGAGCCTGGGCCCCGCCCTTCACCGTTGGCCAGCGGGTGCAGCACTCGAAGTTTGGGATCGGGGTCGTGGTCGCGTGCGGCCCGCTCAAGAACGACGCCGAGGTGACCGTCGCCTTCCCTGGCGCGACGGGGGTCAAGAAGCTCGTGCAGAGCCTTGCGCGACTGGAGCCCGTGTGAGACCTTTTCTCGTTGCCTTGGCCATAGCTACCATGGGTTGTGGCAAGGGCCCCACCTCGTGGTGGCCCTTGCGGGCGTCCATGTCGCAGTCGTACTCGCTCGAACGAGGCGCCACGACGCTCGTCGCGCCATGGAAGGTCACGGGCCGAGCCGCAGTGGGTTCGGAACTCGGATATGTGGTCGCTTCCCCGGTTGGCGATAGCGTCCTCGCCTGGCAAGGCGACCGGCTCGTCGCCTCCCAACTGGCGGGTACAAGGTTCGTGCCCCCGCTCCCTGTGCTCGTGGAAGGCGAGGCAAGGTGGCATGGGACCGTCGCCACTGCCGGGCGTGTCGAGGAAGGATCAGCGGTGGTGAAAGGCGAGCAGAGCGAGGAGCGCCACCCCGTTCTCGGCGTTCGCACCCTCCAAGTGGTGAGCACCCTGCGCCTGCGAGGCCACGTTTGCGTGGTCGAGTCGGTCTTCGCCGACCGGGTGGGGCTCGTCAGCCAGTCCCAGCGCACGGACGACGTGCTCGACTACCGCCTTACGTACCTTGGCTCCCCTTAGAACGCCATCCCCTCATAGTCCCGCATCAAGCCGACGATCCTGCCGATGATCCGCGTCTGCTCCGGGTCTACCTCGAACGGCTCATAGGCCGGGTTGCTCGGCACGAGCCGGATCGTGTCGCCAACGAAGTGGATGCGCTTGACCGTCGCCTCGTCGTCCACGAGCACCGCGACCAGGTCGCCATGGTTCGCGGTCTCTTGGGGCCGGACAACGACCAGGTCGCGCGGGTTGATCCCCTCGCCGGACATGGAGTCGCCGCGAACCCGCAAGAGAAAGGCGTTCTCGATCGTCCTCACCATCTCGCTCGGCACCGCGACCAGAGCTTCCACGTGGGACTCGGCCAAGGCGGGGGCACCGGCGGCGATGCTTCCAAGCAAGGGCAAGAGCTTCACTTTCGCCCCGGCCTGGAATTCAGGGTGCAGGATCTTGATCGAGCGCGGCGTGTTGCTCCGTTCGATATAGCCCTTGCGCTGGAGCGCGTCCAGGTGCACCGTCACGCCGCGTAGCGAGCTGATGGACAACCGGTCGCCAATCTCCCGGATGGACGGTGGATACCCTTCATCCTTGACGTACTCCTGCATAAAGCGGAGGATCTGCTCTTGCCTTTGAGTCAAGCCCTTTGCCATCTTGGTCCCTCGCACCGATCTCTTCTTCTACCGGTACACGACAAGTATAGCGAAACTATGTCTACTTGTCAAGTCTAGTGGGCCGGGCACCCGTTTTGCACCGTGATACACTCCGGTGCCGCCTCTTCCTCGGGGGCCCGGAGCTTCCAAATTGTCCATCGTCCAACTCCGCCAGCTATTTGACAAGAAAGGGTGCCAGGTTCTGCTTGGCGTCATTGGCCTGCTCCTCGCGATTGGGATGTTGAACTCGGGATCGTGCGGGTTTTTTGGCAACAACCAAGCAGGTACCACGCTTGAAGATCAGGTCGTGGCGACCGTGGCGGGCCAACCCCTCAAGTACAAAGAGCTCACGGAAGCTTTGGAGCAAGTGCGGAAAAGCCGGCCCGGATCGGATCCAAGCACCCAGTTCCAAACCGCGGTGCAGGCCCTGGACTCCCTTGTCACGTCCGCGGTGACAGCCAACCTCGCCAAGAGCCACAACGTCAAACTCACGGACAGCCAAGCAACCGAGCTCTTCAAGACTGAGAACCAAGCCCAGGTGGAGATGGTCCGGTCCCAAATGATCAGCCAAGGCGTCGTCAAGCCCGACGCGGACATGAAGGCAGTGGACGCTGCGTTCAAAAAGATGCAAGGAGTAACCCTCACCGAGGCCTCCCAAGCCGCGCAGACGGATTTCGAGAACAGCCTGAAGGATCCGGCCAGGCACGAGGCCGCGATTCGGAGCGTACTCATCGCTGCGCTCCGGGACAAGTACCGAAAGGAGGCCAACGACTCCCTGGATGACCTCAAGAAGTCCTATGAAGAGTTCGTGCTCCTGCGGCTTCCCTTCGACGATGCGGCGAAATCGGAGCAGGATCGCACCGCGTCGGCGGACAAGGCCATTGCCGAGTTGGATGCCGGGGCGAAGTTCGCCGCCGTCATGGCCAAGTACAACGCGAAGGCCTCCAAAGAGCCCATGAAGCTTGCTCGCGAGCTGGTCTCCTCGCAAGAGTCGCTCAAGCCGATCCTCGACCTCAAGCCGGGTCAGCACTCCCAGGTCGTGAACCAGTTCGGGACGCCGACGATCTTCCTGCTCCAATCCATCAACCCTGGGCTGCCAGCCAACTTCGAGAAGAACAAGGACCAGATCCTTCAGAGCTTCCGCCAGACCATGGCGGACCGCAGGCTCAGCGACGAGATCACCAAGCTCAAGTCGGCCAAGAACATCCAGTGGGGCGATCCGGCCCTGGAGTACCTCTATGAGGTGAACGAGGCGCTCACGTCGCAAGGCACCAGCCCGGCGGAGAGGGCCAAGACCCTCTCGGCACTTGTGCAGAAGGGCGAGACCGTCACCGCAAAGACCCCCATCGGCGAGTCGCTCGTCGGTCTCACCAAGTTTGCCGCGTTCAGCTTGTACTATGGAACGCTCTCGGAGGACGAGAAGGCTGAAAAGCGCGGGGAGTGGATTGACGTTCTCAACCGGGCCCTGGAAGACACGGAGGACACTGGCCTCCGGCTTCAGTTGTACGATGCTGAGCTCCAGGAAGGCAACTTCGAGGAGGCCGCCGTCACGCTCAAGGGCGCGATGGCCTCGATCTACGGCTACGAGGCCAACGACCTCGCCATGCTAGGCGAGGTCAAGGCAAGGCTCGATTCTGCGGCAAAGAACCCCAAGATGCAAAAAGAGTGGCTTCAGGGCGTTCGCGACGAAATCCAGCGCTGGGAAACCGAGCGCGCCAAGGCCGAAGCCGAGCAGCGCCAGCTCGACGAGGAGCAGAAAAAGTTCATGGAAGAGGACGCGAAGCGCGAGGCCGAGGAGCAAGCCAAGCTCGAAGCCGACAAAAAGGCGGCTGCCGCCGAGAAGAAGGCCGGGGGCGGATAACGGCGTGCCCGGCCGCCTTGTGCTGGTCGCAACCCCGATCGGCAACCTGGGCGACCTCTCGCCCAGGGCTCGGGCGGAGCTCGCCGGGGCTGAGGCTTGGCTGGTGGAGGACACGCGGGTCAGTGGCCGGTTGCGATCCGTGGTCGGGGCGAGCCCACCGATGCGAGTCTTGAACGACCACACAGGCCCGGCGAAACTCGCCGAGTATGCGGCAGAGCTAGCCAAGGGTGCCCAATGGGCCCTGGTCTCGGACGCTGGCACTCCCGTGGTGAGCGATCCAGGCGCGGCCCTGGTGGACGTCTGCCGAGCGGCAGGTGTGGAGATCACCGCGGTGCCGGGGCCGAGTGCGGTCTTGACCGCGCTGAGCGTGTCGGGCTTTTTTGGGCAGCGGTTCGCCTTCCTCGGGTACCTCCCGCGCAAGCCGGGGCCTGGCCGCGAGGTGCTCGCCCCGTACGCGGCGTCATCGCTAACCCTCGTGCTATTCGAGTCGGCTCCGAGGATGGAGCGTCTGCTCGACCTACTATTTCAAGTTTTGGGGTCTAGGCGGGTCGCCGTATGCCGAGAATTGACGAAGATGCACGAACAGGTGTGGCTGGGCCTCCTCGGAACCCCTCCCACGGAGCAAGAGGTCCCGAGAAAGGGCGAATTGACGGTCGTGATCGAGGGCAAACGGGTCGCAAGCCGCGACAAAGAGGTATAGTCGTTGTTGCAGTCACATTGCATGGAAGCTAAGATGTGCGCCCTTAGGCCGATCACCCTGCACCGTATCGTTGCGCTTGTCGCGGCTCTCATCGCGGCGTGCGCGGTTCTTGCTCAGGTTCCACAAACCTCCCAGACCGAGCCGTACCGGATTCAGGAAGAGGACGTGCTCAGGATGTTCGTCTGGGACGAGCAGCAGCTACAAGCGGAACTCCTGGTTGGGCCCGACGGGTTCATCAGCCCGCCTTTCCTGGGAAGGGTGAGGGCTCAGGGGAAGACCACGACCGAGTTGGAGGCCGAGCTCAAGGACGAGTACATCCGCGTGCTCAGGCTCCGCGACCCTAAGGTGTCGGTCAATGTATCCCGGATTCGGGCGATCCGAGCCAGCATTTCAGGCGAGGTGAGCCGCGCCAATGCCTACGATATTCGGCCCGGCGACACCGTGCGCACGCTTTTTGGGCTCGGAGGCGGGGCCAATCCCATCGCCGATTTGAGCCGGGCGATCCTCTTCCGCAAAAACAGCCGGGAGGGCATACCCATTGACCTCAAAGCCATGATCGAGAGGGGGGATCTTTCACAAGACTTCCGGATCGAGGACGGCGACACCCTCGTGATCCCGCCCAAGAAGGAGAACACCGTACGGGTGGACGGAAAGGTCCGCTCTCCGGGCCCGGTGCTCTATCAGGACGATATGACCGTGATGGACGCACTCACTGCCGCGAACTGGGAGATCCCGAACGAGTCCAAGTTCTCCGAGGTGATGGTCATTCGCCCCAAGAAGGGCCAGCCTGGAAAGTATCAGCGAATCCGCTGCAACATCGTGAAGTTCATCCGAGAGGGGGACGAGAACCAAAACTTGGTTCTCATGGCAGGCGACCACGTGTACGTTCCTGGCACTGGCCGACCGAACCTTGAGCTCTTGAACGCAGCCGCGAACCTGATCTTCATCCTCGAGCGCTTCGGAATCCCGCTGTTCAGGCCGTAGTGTCGGCGACCTCCCAGTCGCTTTCCACTTCGACGGTCTGGCGGAGCGTGGCGAGCACGGTGCAGTACTTCTGGTCGCTCAGCTCCACGGCTCGGGCGACGGCGGCCGGATCGAGGCCCTCTCCCCAAATCCTGTGCAGAACCTTGAGGCGAAGCAGCGGCCTGGGGTACTCCCCCGCAGGCCCGCGTTCCTCGATGGCCGTCACCTCGTAACCGTCCACGGGCTGGCGCTTCTTCTTGAGTACGGCGACTACGTCCATCCCCGAGCACGCCGCGGCCGCCGCCACCATCGCCTCGACCGGGGTCGGGCCGTTCCCCGTGCCTCCCGATTCCGGATGAGAGTCCAACGTGATCGTTGCCCCGGTCGGGGTCTTCCCGGTGAAGGTCATCGGTTCCTGCCATCGGAGCGTGAGTTCCATCCATCCTTGCGGACGAGGGATGACAGGGGAACGTGCCTGGGGGCCGGGTCCACCGGGTCACTGCCAGGGTACAAAGTCGGACGGATGGGGGCGAATGGGTGCTGGTGTGCCCCGCGGTCTTCAAAACCGTTGTGACGTCCACAAGGCGTTGGGTGGGTTCGATTCCTACACGCTCCCGCCATCCCGAGGAGGGCCAGGTTCGGCGGATACAATTCCGGGTATGCCATCCATGCTCGCCCCCGTCGAAAGCCTCCTGCCCGGCCTCGATGCCCGCACTGACGCGGACTTGACCGTGACCTCCCCGATCAACGGAGCGGAACTTGCCCGCCTCCGGAGCCATTCTGTGGAGGAAGTCCAGGAGTGCGTCGCACGGTCGGTGCGCGCCTTCCGTACTTGGCGCGACGTCCCTGCGCCCGTGCGCGGCGAGCTCGTCCGGCGATTCGGCGAAAGGCTCCGAGCCGAGAAGGAGGCTCTTGCGCACCTGGTCACGCTGGAGTGCGGGAAGATCCTCGAAGAGGGCCGAGGCGAGGTCCAAGAGATGATTGACGTCTGCGACTTTGCCGTCGGACTCAGCCGCCAACTCTATGGCCTCACGATTCACAGTGAGCGCCCCCGCCACTCGATGCAGGAGCTGTGGCTGCCCTTGGGCCCGGTCGCCGTGATCAGCGCGTTCAACTTCCCCGTTGCAGTCTGGGCTTGGAACGCGGCCCTGGCACTCGTCTGCGGCGACCCTGTCCTCTGGAAGCCGAGCGAGAAGACCCCCCTCACCGCTTTGGCCTGCCAGCGCATCTTCGATGAGGTTGCCGCAGGCTTTGCTGAGGCGCCCGAGGGCTTGAGCCAGGTTGTCATCGGGAGGGCCGAGGTGGGGAACGCTCTGGTCGAGGACACCCGTATCCCACTTGTCAGCGCGACCGGCTCATGCCGAATGGGTCGAATTGTCGGGCCCAAGGTCGCGGCCCGGTTCGGGCGGTCCCTTCTCGAGCTGGGGGGCAACAATGCGATCGTCGTGACCCAGAGCGCCGACCTAGGGGTTGCGATCCCCAGCATCCTCTTCGGCTCGGTCGGCACCGCCGGGCAGCGCTGTACGAGCACTCGGAGGGTCTTCGTTCATAGCAGCATCGCAGACGATGTCTTTGGAAGGCTCTCCCGTGCCTTCGAAGAGATCGGCTCCCAGAGGATCGGCGACCCGCTGGAGACCGGAACCCTGGTCGGACCCTTGATTGACAAGGATGCCTTCGAGAACATGGAGCGGGCGATCGAGGCAATCCGCCCTCGGGCGACCCAGATCGTCGGGGGGGGGCGAACCCTGGAAGACCGGTTCCCTGGCGGCTACTATGTGCGGCCCGCCTTGGTGCGCCTCGAACGGCAATCTGCCGAGGTGTTCGAGGAGACCTTCGCCCCGCTCACCTACGTCATCCCTTACGACTCCTTGGAGGAGGTCATTGAGGAGCACAATGCGGTGCCGCAGGGTCTCAGCTCCGCGATCATGACCACGGACCTGCGCGAGGCAGAGTACTTCCGGAACCGTTCCGACTGTGGGATCGTGAACGTAAATATCGGCACGAGCGGGGCCGAGATCGGGGGGGCGTTCGGCGGTGAGAAGGAGACGGGCGGGGGCCGGGAGTCGGGCTCGGACTCGTGGAAGGCCTACATGCGGCGGGTGACGAGCACGACGTACTACGGAATCGAGCGGCCCGCACTCGCCCAGGGCGTCCGGTTCGATGCCTGAACTACCGCGTGTCGCCATCCTGGTCGGCCGGAAAGGAAGGGGCACGAACATGGCCCGCCTCCTTACTGCCTGTGCATCCGGCTATGTCCCAGCGGAGGGCAGGCTCGTGGTCGCTCCCGTGTCCGGGAATCCGGCGGCGATCCGGGCCCGCGCTCTGGGCGCACGCGTGGAGGTACTCGATCCTCGATCCTCAGGCTATTCGGCCCGCTTGTTGGACTTGTTCCGGGAGGAACGGATTGATTGGGTGTGCCTCGCCGGCTTCATGAGCCTCTTTCCAAGCGAGATCGTCGGCGAATACGAAGGACGTATCCTCAACATCCATCCGGCTCTGCTACCCCGGTTCGGAGGGAAGGGGATGTATGGGATCCGCGTTCACGAGGCGGTTCTCGCAGCCGGTGTTACCGAGACCGGTTGCACGGTCCACTTTGTCACGAACGAGTATGACGAGGGCGAGGCGATCCTCACCCGCAGTTGCCCGGTGCTCGCGGGTGACACACCCGACTCGCTTGCGGACCGGGTGCTCGAACTGGAGCACGAGGCGTACCCGGAAGCTCTCCGCATGGTGGTCTTGGGCCTGTGAGCCGTCCAGGCGGTCAGGCATGGCTCCCCGTGCTCCGACCCTTGGTCTGGTCGGTGTTCACCATCCTCTTCGGTGCGCCCGTTTTCGGGAGGAATCAATCCAGGTCAATGCGTCGTGGACCGTATCTCGTTCTCGCAAACCATGTCTCCAACTCCGATCCGATCGTGCTCCAGCTCGCTTCACGGCGGCACTTGCGGTTCATGGCCCGCAAGGAGCTGTTCGGTATGGGTTGGATGGGCAAGTTCATGACATGGTGGGGGGCGTTCCCGGTCTCTCAGGCCACGGCGGACGTGGGTGCGCTCAAGACCGCGATGCGGCTTCTATCCGAGGGTCAGGCGGTCTGCGTCTTCCCCGAAGGCAGGCTGAGCCCGACCGGCGAGCTCGTCGAGCTTTTGCCCGGATCGGCCATGCTCGCCTTGCGGAGCGGCTCCCCGGTGGTGTGCGTTGGTCTGCGTGGCTCGACCGCCCTCATGCCCTATCCCTCGGAAAGGCCGCGCTATGCCGCCCGCCGCATCGTGGCGTACTGGGGCGAACCGAGGACCTTTGAGAAGGGCACGCCCCCGGAGGCAGTCCTGGATTGGGTGGCGCGCGAGCTTCGGCGCTTGAGCTCCTAGTGCCCCGATCCCGCTTCGCCCGACGCTTCGCTGGTACCGCTCATCTCCGACCCTGCGTGAGACCCCGGATAGACCGGATAAGGGATACCGGCGTCGCTGTCACGGTTCCGTGGCAGGCTCGAGCTCGGCACCTTCTCCCAGCCTCGGACCTCTTCCCAGTTGCGGGTGCCGTAATCAAAGAACATGATGAACAGCTGGGTGAACCAAATGAACCCACCAATCGCATAGAGCTTGATGAGCTTGCTCGCGTACTTCGCCCCCATGAAGATGCGAACCACGGCAACGGCCTTGGCGATTGCAATGCCCAAAGCGATCGCGTTCGTGACAAAGAAGTAGGGCGAGAGCCAACCGAACGTGTCCGGCATATCCAAGGGCAGCCTGGCCGCCACAACGGTGAGGGCCATCATGAAGAGCAGGAACCCAAAGGTCGCCGCGAGCTTTCCGATTGGCGTTACGTGGTGGGCGTGCGCCCCGTGGTCTTGTGTGTCGGTGTTCGTTGACATGGCCTACTTGGGGATAAGGTAGTAAAGGGGATAAAGGAAGATCCAGACGAGGTCAACGAAGTGCCAGTACAGGCCGACCATTTCTGTCGGGATGTAGTCCGTGATGAGACGATGGTTCTTCGCGATCAAGACCATGAGGGTCGTGATGACAAGGATCCCGATCAGCACGTGGATGCCGTGCAGTCCGGTCATCACGAAGTAAAGGCTGAAGAAGATCCGGGCGTGCTCTGGGTTCCCGCCGTGCAACGCCGCGTCCCAGACGAACGAGTCGTTCGGGAAGAGGTGGTGCTTGAACTTCTCGCCATACTCGATGGACTTGATCGCAAGGAACCCGAAGGCGCATAGGTTGGTAAAGGCTAGGCACCAGAGCGTCGCTGCCTTTTTCTTGATCTGGTGGTAGTGCACCGCCAGCGCCATCGAGAAGGAGCTGGAGAGGAGCACGACCGTGTTGAGGCCACCGAGCTTCCAGTCCAGCTGTTCGTGAAAGATGAAGAAGTCGCGCTGGTACTGGAACCGATACACGGTATAGGCCAGGAACAGGGCCCCGAACATCATGATCTCGGTGAGCAGGAACGCCCACATCCCGAGGATGTAGGTCTCCTGTTGCTGTTCTAGCGTCTCGTACTGGAAGTAGACCGAGTCCTCGATGGATTCTGCGTGTGCGTGCGCGGCCATTAGTGCTCTCCCGGAAGGTGCGCCTTGTCCCGCCTTTCGTGGTCGTCCAGCTCCGCACGGATCAGGCGGCTGTCCTCCTCAGCGTCATAGTCGTAGACCTGACCGGTGACGATCGGAATGCGCTCGAAGTTCTCTGTGATCGGGGGCGAGTCGGCGTTCTCCCATTCGAGGCCCTTGGCGCCCCAGGGGTTCGGCCCCGCCTTCTTGCCCTTGACGAGCGAGGCCGTGAGATAGAAGGCTGGCAGGAGGAAACCGACGCCGAGCACGGTCGCGCCCGCGGTGGAGAGGACGTTATAGAACTGCCACTCGGGGGCAAAGGCGTACAGGTGGTAGCGGCGCGGCATGCCCAGGTAGCCCAGCATGAACTGCGGGAAGAACGTGAAGTTGAACCCGACGAACACGATCAGGGCACTGAGCCGACCCCAGAACTCGCTGTACATCCGTCCGAACATCTTCGGCCACCAAAAGTGGAGCCCACCCAGGAACCCGAGGATCCCACCCCCCACCATGACGTAGTGGAAGTGGGCGACGATAAAGTACGTGCCGGTCAGGTGAACGTCCGTGTCCATCGAAGCCAGGTAGAGCCCGGTGAGCCCGCCGATCAAGAAGAGACCGAGAAAGGCGAGGGCATAGATCATCGGTGTCGTCAAATGGACCGAGCCCTTGTAGAGCGTCACCGTCCAGTTGAACGCCTTCACTGCGGAAGGGATCGCGACCATGAACGACAACAGGGAGAAGACCACGCCCTGGAAGACCGACTGGCTCGACAGGAACATGTGGTGGCCCCAAACGAGGAAGCCGAGGGAGGCGATACCCAACGAGGAGAACGCAACGAACTCGTACCCGAAGACCCGCCGGCGCGAGAAGCACGCGAAGAGCTCGCTGACCACGCCCATCGCGGGCAGGATCATGATGTACACCGCAGGGTGGGAGTAGAACCAGAACATGTGCTGGAAGAGCACCGGGTCGCCTCCGAGTTCAGGGCTGAAGATGCCGATCTTGAACACGCGCTCGAAGAGCACGAGCAGCAGGGTGATCGCCACCACGGGAGTACCGAGCAGGATCACGAGGCTGGTGGCGTAGGATCCCCAGACGAAGAGCGGCATTCGGAACCACGTCATGCCTGGTGCCCTCATCTTGTGTACGGTCGCGACGAAGTTCAGACCGGTGAAGATCGAGCTGAAGCCTGCGATGAACGCGGCCACCAGGGCCATGGTCACCTGGGTGTCCGAGTAAAGGCTGCTCAGGGGCGTATAGAAGGTCCAACCTGTGTCAATCCCTCCCATCGCCAGCGTGGCCAGCATGAGCACAGCCGCGATGACGAAGAAATACCAACTCAATAGGTTCAAGCGCGGGAAGGCGAGATCGCGTGCCCCGATCGCCATCGGGAGCACGAAGTTGCCGAGTACGGCAGGAACGGACGGGATGAGGAAGAAGAAGATCATCACCACGCCGTGCGCGGTGAACATCTTGTTGTACTGCTCGCTCGTGAGCCACTGGCCGTAGGGCGAGGTGAGTTCGAACCGGACGAACGCTGCCGCGATGCTCCCGATAAAGAACATGATCGAGATCGAGACCAGGTACAGCACGGCGATGCGTTTGTGATCCGTCGTGAGCAACCACGACGCGATCGTGTGATCCGCGTTCAGATAGTTCTTCTTGACGCCTCGTTCTGGCGAGGCGATTTGTTCCTGTAGCGTAGTGCTCATTTCCTCGAACCTCCCAATTGTTGCTGCCCGACCACTGGCTTCCCGTATTTGTTCGCGATGTCCGTCACGTTGTCGTCGGCGGAGGTGAGCGGTCGCGTCTTGTCACGTGGGGAAAGGGCATCGGCCGGGGCCTCGCCGCTCGGTTTCGTCAACGACTCGATGAACGCAGTGAGCGCGAGGATATCGGGCTCGGTCAGATTGCTGTACTCCGGCATTTCCGCCCGATAGCCTTGGGTGATCTGTCGCCAGGGCGCGGTAATGCTGTCGCGGACGTAGGTTCGGTCGGCTAGGACCGTCGTGCCGTCGGTCATTTGTCGCTTCGAGCCCATGAGTCCTGCGAGACTGGGGCCCCGAACGTTGTCCGAATCCCCGTGGCAGTTGCCGCAGTTCTTCTCGGCCCAAACTTGCGCGCCACGCTCCTTCATGTCGAGTGCCACGGGGATGTTTCGGTTCCCTCCGTTCTCGAGCCATCTGGCGAACTCGGCCTTTTCCATCACATGGACGAAGCCGACCATTTCGCTGTGCTTGGTGCCGCAGTGCATGGCGCAGAGCATTTTGAACCGGCCCACCTTGGTAGGCGTAAAGTGGAGCTCGGTGTATCGACCAGGCACGACATGGAACTGCGCTCGAAAGTCGGGCAGGTACATCGCATGGATGACGTCTTGAGAGATCATCGTCATTTTCACCGGGGTGCCCACGGGAACATGGAGCTCGTTGTTCTCTCGGATCCCGTTCATGTGCTGAAGGTGCCACATCCAGCGCTTGCCGATAACGAACACTTCGAGGGCGTCCTTGGGCATACGCCGCTGGTGGTTCACGAAGTTGTTCGTTGACCAGGCGAAGACGGCGAGCGCCAGCAGGATCGGGATTCCGCTCCAAAGGATCTCGAGGCCCGTGTGGTGATCCATCGGGTTCGAGCGAACTACGTTGCTGCCGCTTCGGTACTTCGCGACGAAGTAGAGGGCAAGGCCGCCGACCAAGACGAAGAAGAAGAACGATAGGAGCGTGATCGTCCAAAAGAGGAGATCGTAGCGCAGGGCGTTCTCGCTCGCTGGCTCGGGGTAGATCGGCAGGCCGCGGAAGAGGTTCAACCCTTCCCTCCGGGTGTTTTGTATTTGCGTGCAGAGTAGATCACAGCGATGAGAATGCAGAGCACCGTCGCGACGCCCAGCGTTCGGACGGTGTTCAGGATATTGATCGTCCGTTGACCTGTCAACGGGTCGAGCTGGACGCACGCCAAGAAGAAGGGGCGGTCGTCCCGGTAACCGATCCCGTTCGCGCCCGCCTTTTTGATCGAGTCCAGGAGCACCTTCTGCGGGTAGTCGTCGCCCAGGAAGTATTGGGATATCTTGCCCGAGGGGGTGAGCACCATGAGGCCCTGCGGGTGGACCACGTTTCCGCTCGCCTCGTCGTAGGTGAACTTGAATCCGAGGGCATCGGTCACCCTTCGGATCTCGCCGATGTCACCGGTGAGGAAATGAGTGCCTCGTTCGGCCTGGATCCGCAGATCGTGGGTCGCCTTGCCGCCCAAGGCTTGGGAGATCACCTCGTCCTTCTTCGTGGCGGCCATGTCGTGGGTCTCCTTAGGATCAATCCCGACGACGACAAAGTCGAAGTCCCCGCCTAGGTGCGCCTTTTTGAAGCCGGCAAAGCTGGCGGAAATCGCGGCGAACTCACGTGCGCAGATGCCGGGACAACGGTAGAAGACGGGGAGCACGACCACGGGCTTGTCTCGGAAGACGTCGCCAAGGCGGATCTCCTGACCCGAGTCGTCGGTGAACTTCGCATCGAGCGGAACGTACTCGCCGAGGCGCTGGTCAACGCGGACGTCCTTGCCTGCGGCCGAGGTGGCGACCCGCGACTCGCCCGGCACGGCCCCGGTGGGCGGCTTGTAGAGCTGGGCGCAAGCAGGGATCGCGAGCACCAGAAGGGCGATGGCGGGGACGAGCCTCACTCTTCCCCCTCCGGATACCTCGCCCCAGGCCGAGAGGGCAGCCCCTCCTTCTCGATCTCGACCATGGCACGATCAATGGGAACCCTGACGTGCCCGGACTTGCGATCAATCCAGCCGTACGTTGTCGAGTGCAGTTCTTCCTCGGCTCGAAGGTCCTTGATGTCCTGGGCCGCGGTCTCGTCGCTCTGCAGGAGCGGGACGCCCTCCGGCGGCGCGGCACGTCGTGCCAAGGCTTCTTCGGTGCGAGGCTTGACCATGTCGGGCGCGATCAAGGTGGTGAAGAGCCAGGCGATGACGCATGTGGCGGAGAACCAGATGGCGAAAATCGCAGAGTTCTTGGGGAACGCGACGTTCTGTACGTCTCTTGGCTCATAGCCAAGCTCCTCCAAGAGGTTCTTGTCCTCGTGCTGGTTGCCGTTGTCATGCATGGTCGGTCACAGGCTCCTGGACATGGCCCTTGGGGAGCCGGTCCACAATCAGTGCGCTCTGTCCGAGCGAATTGCCAAAGTTGATCGCCCATAAGCCAAGGAGCAGCATAAGCAGCCCCAGGTCGAGCGGCTGGAAGGCCATCTGCTCACGGTAGGTAGGCACCACGATGTATTGAAAGTCGAGGAAGCGCATGAGCAGGATCCATCCCGCGACCGTCCCCAGCAGGGCAGGCACCCGCTTGACCTTCGGGATGAGCAGGAGCAGGAACGGGATGAAGAATTGGGTCACGATCAGCGTGTTGCCGAGCCAGTGCCAGCCGTTGTTGGAGCGCCGCAGCCAATAGGGGATGTACTCCGGCAAATGACCGCTCCAAATGATCAGGTATTGGCTGAACGCAAAGTAAGCCCAGATCATCGTGCCGGTGAGCAACATGTTGCCCAGGTCGTTTGTGAGCCAAGGTTCCGTGACGCGGGCGAACGGAGCCTTCTTGGTCTGGCTGCAGAAGACCAGGGTGGTGAGGGCAAGCGCGGCGAGCATGCCGCCCACGACGAAGAGGATCCCGTACATGGTCGAGGACCAGTGCGGATCCTGACTCATCACCCAGTCTGTGTAGAGGAAGTTCCCGATCAGGAAGAAGGCGACCAGGCCCGGCGAGCTCCAGTTCGTGCGGAGGTCGCGCCACTTCTTGTCGCCAGTTTCGTCCTCCTTTCTTTGCCAGAGCGAGTTTCGGTAGCTCATCCACGCCATGAACGCGAAAGCGAAGAGTGAGAAGCCGATCCAGCGCGCGTCGTTCAAGTACGGCGCCTTGAACTGGAGGATCGGGTCGCTCGCCACGACCTCAGGGTTGGACCAAGGGTAGAGCGCCTCTCTCCAGACGAAGGCGACCGGGATCCAGGCCAGGGCCACGAAGAGGATTTGGCGCCACCCTCCCCCTGCCTCCACGATTCGCAGGACCGGAAAGCCCCAACGTGCCCGCGTCGTGTGGTGGAGCAGAGTGAGTCCGAAGAAGCCGATCGTCAAGGTCGCGACCGAGGCGAACGCGAAAAAGTAGGACTGGGCGAGCCCTTTCGCTCCGCCCGCCATGGGGATCCCGATCAGACTCAGGACAAATCCCGCGCAGACCGCGATCGCGCCAGCGATCATCATCACTCGGTCAATCCTGCTCGGGGTCGTCTCGTTCATAGGTTCGCTCCCGCTGGCATCGCCGGCTTGGGTTGCATGATCTTGGGCTCGGGCGGAGCATCCTGCCCAGGCTCGCGGGGAAGCGCCTCCAGGCGAGCCGCCTCCTCTTGGGGGATCTGTTGGATCGGAGTGTACTGGCTCCTTTGCAAAACCCGAATATAGGCGGCGATCGCCCAGCGGTCTGCCGGTTTGATCCTGGACTTCATCGGATACATCGTGCCATAGCCGTTCGTAATGACCTCGAAGAAGTGCCCGATGGGCATATTGCGTAGCCGTTCGCTGTGATAGTTCCCGACGGGCCTTGCGAGCGTGAAGCCCCGCTGGGCGATCATGCCCTTGCCGTTGCCGATGGCACCGTGGCAGTGGCTACAGTTCACCATGAAGCGCTCCTTTCCGCGGCGTAGAAGCTCCTCCGTGACTGGGATCGGGAACTCGGAAACGGGCACCCCGTTCACCCTTCCCGTGTAGTACGCCTCGTCGGTCATCGGCTTGCCAAACTCCACAGTGCCGCGCACCGAGGCTCGGGACGCGGCTGCATTGGCGAAAACGGGAGTCTTCGTCTGGCTCAGGGCCTTGGGCTGGAGCCACATGTCCTGGTGACAGCCCAGGCCGGCAAAGAGTGCGGCCAGGCTCGCGAGCCAAAGTGCCCTGCTTCTCACCTTAGTACCCCTCCGAGGTCCGTACGCTCTCGACGGACTCAGCACCCATTCCGTGGAAGAAGCTGGTGAGGGCCTCCTCGTCATAGTTGGGGTCTTCGGCCTCGACGCAAAGGATGTACCGATCGCTACTGGCCCGATCCATGGCTTTGGCATTGAAAACGGGGTGGTGCGGCTTGGGCAGGCCATTGAGCTTGAACATCAGCACCGTCGCAGCTCCGGCCGAGAAAAGGATCGTGCATTCATAGAGCACCGGGAAGAACATGGGAAGGCTGATGAAGGGCTTGCCGCCGACGAGGTGCCGGTAGACGGCAGTCGAGGTCCAGACTTGGAGCCCGAGTCCGGCGAGCGCCCCCGTGAGCCCTGCCCCGAAGACCTGCCAAGAGAGTCGGCTGTCGTCGAACCCAATGGCGTCGGTGAGGCCATGGACCGGCACGGGGCTGAAGGCGTCAATGGCCCGGTAGCCCGCCTCACGGGTCTTTCTCGTCGCTTCGAGCAACGACTCCGCGTCCAGGAACTCGGCTACGACGCCAAACGGCTTGGGGGCGGTGTCTCTACCGTGGGACATGGTTAGTGTGCCTCCGCGGTCGCGGGTTGATGATCGCTGTCGTGCTTCTCCTGGTGGAGCAGCTCCTTGATCTCGAACATGTTGATGCTGGGCAGGAACCGGACGAACAGGAACATCATGAAGACGAAGAACCCGATCGTGCCGAAGAACATCGCGAAGTCCCAGAACGTCGGCGTGTAGTATCCGAACGCGCTCGGCAGGTAGTCGCGGGTCAATGACATCGGGATGATGACGAACCTCTCAAACCACATCCCGATGCTGATCGCGATGCTGATCACGAAGAGCGCGGTGAGGTTCTTCCGTACCTTGGGGAACCACAGCGGGAACGGGGCCACGATATTGAAGAGGATCAGGCACCAGAACGACCAGCTATAGGGCCCCGAGGCGAGCCCGACCCGGTTCCTCAGCAAAGAGGTCTCGAAGGGCGAGCCGCTGTACCACATATAGAAGAGCTCCATGCAGTACCCGTACGCCACGACGAGGCCGGTGGCCAGCATGACCTTGGCCATCCAATCGAAGTGCTTCATCGTGATCAGCTCTTCGAGCCGGTACCACTTGCGGACCGGGATTGCGAGCAGGATCACCATCGCGAATCCTGCGAAGACCGCACCTGCCACGAAATAGGGCGGGAAGATCGTCGCGTTCCAGCCAGGGACGATGGACATTGCGAAGTCGAAGGAGACGATGCTGTGGACCGACAGGACGAGCGGGGTCGAGATCCCGGCCAGGATGATGGAGGCGTGCTCGTAGCGGTGCCAGTGTTTGGCGGAACCGCGCCAGCCCATGGAGAGGAGCCCGAACGCAATGCGCGCAAACCCTGGCTTGGCACGGTCGCGAAGGGTCGCGAAGTCCGGCACCATACCGACGTACCAAAAGAGCAGCGAGACTGTGAAGTACGTCGAGACTGCGAAGACGTCCCAGATCAGCGGCGACCGGAACTGAGGCCACAGCCCCATGATGTTGGGGTAGGGCATGAGCCAATACGCCACCCACGGTCGGCCGGTGTGCAAGAGCGGGTACATGCCCGCGCACATGACCGCGAAGATGGTCATCGCCTCGGCAAAGCGGTTGATGGAGTTGCGCCAGCGCTGACGCAAGAGCAAGAGGATCGCAGAGATCAGGGTACCGGCATGCCCGATGCCGATCCACCAGACGAAGTTGATGATGTCGAAGCCCCAGCCCGTGGGCTGGTTGTTGCCCCAGATCCCGATCCCGGTGAGGACCAGGTACGTGATGGCGACGAGGAGCACGTTCACCAAGAGGAACCCGATACCGACCATCATCGTCCACGGGCTCTTCGCCTGGGCGGGCAGGAGCTTGTCGAGGAACTTGGGGACCTTGATCTGGGCTTCGGTGTGTCGCGACGGGTCGAGGATAATGTCCGCGATCCGCTCGTCAACTTGGCGCTCGGTCCAGGTCCCTTCGACCAGTTTTTCGTTCAAGGGTGTCTCTGCCATTGTCAAGCCTCCAAGGCGGGGTTCGGGTTCCTCACCTTGCCCAGATAGGTCGTGCGCGGACGAGAATTCGTCTCCTCCAGCAACATGTAGTTTCGTCGGCTAGCCCTGGTCTTTGCCACCGCGTTGGACTCCCGTCGCATGTCTCCAAAGACGATTGCCCCGGTGGGGCAGGCTTGCTGGCACGCGGTGACCACTTCGCCGTCACGGATCTCCCGTTCCTCCTTCTTCGCCTCGATGCGCGCGTGGTTGATCCGGTGGACGCAGTACGTACACTTCTCCATGACCCCTCTTCCGCGGACGGAGACGTCGGGGTTCTGCATTAGGTGAAGTACTGAGACGTCTTCGAACCGCTTCGTGAAGTGCAGGAAGTTGAACCTGCGGACCTTGTATGGGCAGTTGTTGCTGCAATATCGCGTGCCGACACAGCGGTTGTAGACCATCTGGTTCAGTCCCTCGTGACTGTGGACGGTTGCCGCGACGGGGCACACGGGCTCGCACGGAGCGGCGTCGCACTGCTGGCAGGCGACCGGTTGGAACGTGATCCTGGGGTTCGCCTCGTCGAACTCTTCGCCGTTGGCGCGATAGTAGCGGTCAACGCGGATCCAGTGCATCTCCCGGCCGTTCATGACTTGCTCCTTTTGGACCGTCGGGATGTTGTTCTCGGCCTGGCAGGCGGTGACGCAAGCGTTGCACCCCGTGCAGAGGTTGAGGTCCACCGTCATCGCCCACTGGTAGTTCGTCGTCGGGTCGAAGAACTCCTTCTCGTTGTTGTAGAGGAGCTTGGGCAAGTGCGGATCCTCGTGGTGCGCGCCTCCCTCCTCGCCGCTCGGGTGGGCGAGGGCGTCAGGGTGCTCGCGGTAGGCGGCGAGCGTGACCTCACGAATGATGTCGCGCCCCGAGTCCTCCGGATGGACGTCGAGCGTGTTGTGGAACTGGGTGTTCGCGAGCGGGTAGGAGCCCTTGGCCTTGATCAAAGTGCCCGAGGCCAGCCACGGCGAGTCCGTGCCCCGCAGTTTCATGACATCGAAGCCACCGCCGTGGGTCTCGGGGTTGCCTACGGTGCCAAACGCGCCTCCCCTCGTCCTGCCATAGCCCATGTGGACGACAACGGTGTCGTCCGCCATCCCTGGGTTCACGAAGATCGGGCCCTCCACACTCGACTCGCCCACGGTGAGCCGGACGATGTCGTGAGCCCCATAGAATGGGATGACCCCCATGATCTTGGTCTGTTGGCCCGCGCCGAGCTTCTTCGCCGTCGCCGGGCTCACCTGGATCGAGTTGTCCCAGGTCAGGTTCGTGACGGGTTTTGGAAGTTCTTGGAGCCAGGCGACGTTGCTGTACCGGCCGTCGTGAACGTTGGGATCGGGAAGGAAGCGGACCTCGGTGCCCGACCCACCGTCCGGTAGCCCGGCGAGCAGGTTCGGAATGGGCGAGACGTTTGGGCTCGGAGCACCTTTCGGGGCCGAGACCCCGCGAGCGAGCATCTCCTTCCAGCCCTTTGGGCTCAGCCCCCATCCTTGGGCGACGATCCGCTCGCCAGATCGAGACCCTTCGAGCAAAGTCTCCAGCACCTCGATCTCCGATTTCGAGTCGTACATGGGCTCGATGAGCGGCTGGACCACCGCGAGCGAGCCGTCATGCCCCTTGCCATCGCCCCATGCTTCGAGGAAGTGGGACGCAGGCAACGCCCAGCGACACACCGCCGAGGTCTCATTGTCGGCGAGTGTGAGATGTGCGGAGAACGGCGCCTTAGCGAGCGCCTCCGCGAACTTCACGTCTCCGGGCGCGGCGTAGACCGGGTTCCCTCCGAAGATCAGGACGGACTGCACCTCGCCCGCTTCGAGCATCGAGGCGAGTTGCCTGAGCTGGTTGCTGTTGTTCTGCCAGTCTGCAAGGACGGGCTCGGTGTAGCGCACGGTCGTGCCGACCGCCCCGAGCGCATGGTTGATCGCGTGGCAGCACGCGTGAACCGCCGCGCTTGCAAACTCCCCTGGCACGACCACGGCTCTGGATCCGGCAGCCTTGAGGTCGGCCACGATCTCCATGACGGGCACGGAGTCAGGGCCCTTGGCACCAACGCTGCCGGGCACGCCCAATGCGGCTGCGATGGCCTTGGCCGTCGAAAGCACCTCGGAGGGCTTTGCAGGGTATCGGTGGTCTGCCGTGGCCCCAAAGGTCGTGGGAGCGCTCTCGACTGCATAGAGGCGGTTCATCTCCCCTTCGGGGTCGCGCCTCCCAACGATTGCCCGGCCATAGGCCACCGTGCCCGGCCCCTCGATGAACAGGTCCGCGTCCAACCCGAGCACGACGTCGGCCCGTTCGAAGTCGTAGATCGTCTCAACCGTCCTCCCGAAGGCGAGTACGGCGCCCTCTCGGGCGGAGTCGCGGTTCGCGGCGTCGTATTGAAACCAGCGCGAGCCTGGAAAGCGCTGGAGAAAGGCCTGGATCTGACCGTGCAAGGCCGGTGAGGACACGTTCCCGGTGAGTAGGGCAAGCTTCCCGCCCGCGAGGGCCTCGGTGAAGAACTGCCCCCACGTGCCAAAGCTGCCCTGAAGCGAGGGCGCCTGAAGCCGCTCGGGATCGTACATGACGGCGGTCTCCGCCATCGTCCTGTGGTTGCACGCTCCTAGACTGGAAGGGTGGTGGGGGTTGCCTTCGATCTTTACGGGTCGCCCTTCATAGGAGCGCACGAGGATTCCGGTCGCGTAGCCGTCGAGCGTGGCCGCCGATGCGAAGTACTTGTCCTTGCCCGGCACGTACGAGTCCGGCGCGTGTACGAAGGGGACGATCTTCCTTTGGGGCTGGAACCTGCATCCCGAGCCGAGCGTCGCGAGGGCGGCCGCACCTCCTGCTAGCTTGAGCAGGCTTCGACGGTCAATGCCCGGCAAGGTCTCGCGCGCTGGGAACTCGTCGGCTCGTACACGGTCGAACGCCTCGGGGTTCTCGAACTGCTCCCAGCCTCGGTAGTAGGCGTTTCCTTGCTTCTTCCGGCTCATGGTCTTAGTGGTGGCAAACGTAGCAGTCCTTGAGCTGCGTGACATTGATGCCGCGCTCCTTCATCGCAGCGACGCCGGCATGAACGTCGTCGGAAGGCACGACCTGGGGCAGGCCCTCCGCGAGCTGGTACTCGACTTCGGTCAGCTTTTTGCCCGAACTGAGCTTTCGATAGAGGTCGAAGACCTGCTCCCTGGGCGAGATCGTGCCGGACTTGACCGCCTCGGTCTCGAAAAGGTACTTAGACGGATCCTCGTGGCACTGAAGGCACCACGACATCTTGAAGGACTGGCCCTTCCAGGTCAGCTCCATCTTGTTCACGGCACCATGACAGTTGTTGCAGCTGATGCCGCGGTTCACGTGGATCGAATGGTTGAAATAGACAAAGTCAGGGACGTGGTTCACCTTGTTCCACTGGAGCGAAGTGCCGGTCTCACAACTCTTGCGAACCGCTTCAAGGTTCGGGCTGTTCGTCCAGATCTGCGAGTGGCAAGTCATGCAAACCTCGGTGGCCGGCACACCTGCGACCGCGCCTTCCTCCACGGTGGCATGGCAGAACCGGCAATCGATCCCGAGCTCGTAGGCGTGGTGCTTGTGGCTGAACGGTGCCGGCTGGTCTATCGGGACGAACTGCTTCGTGTTGTAGGGAGAGTTCGTCATCGTGCTCCCGGTGAGGAACGCGATGAACGGAACCGCCGCCCCAGCGAAAAGGCTCACCGTTGCGATCGTGTTGGCTGCGGGCTTGAAGGTCTGCGGCATAGGGTTAGGCGAGGGTCACAAGGGCCAGGCGGTACGATCCACCGCGACGGCGATGAAGAAGAGGGCGAGGTAGACCATCGAGGCCTTGAACACGAATCGCGCCTGGGGCTTCTCGGGCTTGAGGAGCAAGCGAACGCACCCGGCAAGTAGCCACAGGTTGAGGACGGCCGTCGTCGCCAGGTAGAACCAGCCAACCTCCCGCTGGAGGAATGGCAGGATGGAGACCACCGAAGTCAGGACGCAATAAAAAGCGATCTGCACCACGGTCGCGTGCTCGCCTTTGACGACAGGGAGCATGGGCACCCCGGCTCGGGCGTAGTCGTCGCGGAGGAGCAAGGCGAGCGCCCAGAAGTGCACAGGGGTCCATAGGAAGATGACGGAGAAAAGATACCAGGCGAGCGGCGAGAGTTGCCCGGTCACCGCGGCATATCCTACAAGAGGCGGGAAAGCCCCGGCAGCGCCACCGATCACGATGTTCGACCAAGACCGGCGCTTGAGCCAGATCGTGTAGACCAGCACGTAGCAGAGCAGCCCGGCAAAGGCGAGCCCCGCAGTCAACCAGTTCGCCCCGAAGCCGAGCAAGCCGAGAGAGACCGCGACCGAGTACGTCGCGAACCAAGCCGCCGACCGTGGGGAGACGCGCCCGGTGACGGTAGGCCGCGTACTCGTGCGCCCCATCGCGTCGTCCAGGTCGCGCTCCAAGATCATATTGATCGTGTTCGCCGCGCCCGCCATGAGGTACCCCCCGATCATCACGGCAACGATGAGTCCCCAGGATGGCGACCCTTGCTTGCCGACGAACATGGCCGCAAACGTCGTGAAGAGGAGGAGCGAGATTACCCTCGGCTTGGTGAGAGCGACATAGTCGCGAACCGTGGCCGGATGTCCTGAGGGCTCGGCCTCACCGGGCACGGGCACCTCTGCACGATAGGCCGAGGCCGCGAAGAGCACGAATGCGATCCAGATCGCGTCCGTCAGCAAGAGGTGGGCCGACTGGAGCGGCAAGGGAGCCAGGAGGGCTAGGTTCACCACACCGAGCACGATCTGCAATCCGACAAGGCCCAGCAGCCACAGGCCGCGTCGCCTCGTCACCGGTTCAGGGCACCACTTACCTACGAGCCCGACCATCGCCAGGACGTAGAGCGCTCCGGAGACCGCTACGAAGGGATGGATCCCTCGAAGCCGGACCAAGAAATGGGACGCGGGATTGAGATCGTCGCGCAACCCGGCGGCAAGGGAGGACGCCGGGAAGATTTGATCCCCGAGCGAAGCGACTGCCCCCGTCGCCCCGAGCGCGAGCAGCGCCAGAGCGCCAGCGATCAACGCCCACCTCGTCGGGGAGGAACCGCGGGCGACGGGCCTCGGATCCCGTACCGCGTCCACGGCCAAGGCCAGGAAACCGATCAGGCAGAACGTGTTGAGCAGGTGGAACATGGAGAGCCCCACCCGCCCCGAAGAGGTGTCCTTGGCGACCCAGCCCGTCTTGACCAGCACCGCTCCCACGAGCGCCTCCGTGATACAGAAGGCCACGGCCCAGGCCAGCCACTTTCGTGCAGCATGGCCCTTCGGCAGGACGGTTCTGGCCGCGTAAAGAACTCCCAGCACGAAGAAGAGCAACAAGGCACTGGAATAGCGGTGCGAGATCTCGATCGCCGACTTCAGGGTACCGTCCGGAAGCAACGATCCGTGGCAGCTCGGCCAATGCATCCCGCAACCGTCACCCGAGAGCGAGGAACTGACGAATCCGCCGAAGACGATAACCGCGACGCAGTAGATGAGCAGGGCGACGGTCCAACGCCCGAGGCCGACGCACGCCGAGCCCTGGGGTTGCAGGTTCGAGGTGCGCGCCGCCATCTCTCCTCACCATCCTGCCCTTTTGAGCGCACCGATGTCAAGGCGCAGGAGAACACCAGGGCTGTTTCCTTTGTGACGCCTAGGCAGAACGACCCGACGGGTAAATCCTTATCTTTTTGTACAGTTTTGATCCCCGGAAGGGATGGCTCGGGCTTGGCGGCATGGACATGGCTCGACCCATGGCGCGACCTTACACAATAGCGCTAGACAACTGCCATCGTTGTTCGAGAGTGGCTCTACCGAGGTGCTTCCTGCCGTGCCCTCCCTGGTAGACTGATGGCTCCGTGCCGAGTCCGCACCTCGGGGTCGTGATCCCTGCGTACAACGAAGCGGCCCGTATCGGGCCCAGCCTGGCTCGAATCGGCGAGTACCTTTCGACTAGGGAGGGCGGATGGACGGTCACCGTGGTGGACGACGGCAGCACCGACGAAACGGCAGAAATCGTCCGCGAGTTCGCCGCCACGGCGCCTGGCATCCGTCTTCTGAGCTACGCCCCCAACCATGGAAAGGGCTATGCCGTGAGAAAGGGGATGCTGGAGACTCAAGCCGACTTCCTCCTCCTCTCGGATGCCGACCTGGCCTCGCCCATCGAGGAGGTGGACAAGCTCTTTGCAGCGATCGAGGACGCCGAGGTCGCGATCGGCAGTCGGCCGCTCAAGGAGAGCCGCCTCGAGATTCGTCAACCCTGGCACCGCGAGATGCTGGGCCGAGCCTTCAACCTCGCCGTACAACTAATGGCCGTCCCTGGCATCCAAGACACCCAGTGCGGGTTCAAGCTGTTCCGAAAGGAGGTCGCTCACGACGTCTTCTCGAGGTGCAAGCTCGAAGGGTTCGGCTTCGACTTCGAAGCTTTGATGATCTGCCGAGACCTCGGATATCGAATCCGCGAGGTGCCCGTCCGCTGGAGTCACCAAGACGGCTCCAAGGTCGTCCTCGCTCGCGACGGGCCGAGGATGCTCGCCGACCTCGTCCGACTCCGGCTGTGCGGGAAACGGCGCCGCATCGAGCTTCGTGCAGACTGAGGAATATGCGCGGATGCGGTCTTTGGAAGACCGTTACTGGTGGTATGTCTCCCGCAGGGGCCTCGCCCGGTCCTTGGTGGTCGCGAACGGGGCTCCCGGTTGCCCTTTGCTCGACCTGGGGTGCGGTACCGGTGCGTTCCTTGCCGAGCACGGGCACGGGGCCGTGGGATTGGACTTCAGCCCAGAGGCGATCGAGTGCTGTCGGGGTCGTGGGCTCAGCCGGTTGGTCCTCGCGGACGGGTCCCGCGCCCCTTTCCGGGACTCCTCTTTTGGGTGCGTGGTCTCGCTCGACACCATCGAACACATCGCGGACGACCGCGCGGCGGCGAGCGAGGTTGCACGGCTCCTTCGACCTGGCGGGGTTTTCGTTGTCAACGTGCCCGCGTTCACCTGGCTGTGGGGCCCCCACGACGTCGCGTTGCACCATCGGCGCAGGTACACGGCGAAGGAAGTGAGGCGGCTCTTGACGGGGGCGGGCCTCGAGGTTCGCCATCTTAGTTATAGCGTCTTCTTCGTGTTTCCTGCCGTCCTCGCCGTGCGCATGGCCGACAAGTTGCGCCGGGGCGCGGCACGGGTGAGGATGCCCAACGTCGGAGATCCGATCAATGGGCTACTGATTCGCCTCATGATGATGGAGGCAAGGCTTTCGCGGCTCGTACCTCTTCCCTGGGGCTCGAGCATCATCGCAGTCGCCGTGCGACCGGAATCACGCGGCCTTGACGGATCGTAGGCTTCGGAGCGGTGCGAACGGAGAAGCACGGGCCCGGACAGGGGCGAGGGGTAAGGTCGCGAACGTGGCTAGCGACGACGCGCACCGCGTCATGATCTATACGGACGGGGCTTGCCTTGGCAACCCAGGGCCGGGCGGCTATGCCGCGCTTCTCGTCTTCGGGGACAAGCGGACAGAGGTCGGGGGAGGGTTCCGTCGAACCACGAACAACCGAATGGAGCTCACCGCCGTCATCGCCGCCTTGAGAAAGGTGAAACAAGGGGTATCGGTCACGGTCTTCAGCGACTCGAAGTACGTCGTGGACGGGATGCGCCAAGGCTGGGCGAAGAAGTGGAGGTCGAAGGGTTGGATGCGAACGCCGACCGACCGTGCCATGAACTCCGACCTCTGGTCCCAGCTCCTGGAGCTCTCCGAGGCCCGCGACGTCGCTTACGAATGGGTGCGGGGCCACTCCGGCCATCCCGAGAACGAGCAGTGCGACTCGAAGTCGGTCGAGTGGGCAAACCAAAGCGACTTGCCCGTGGACGAAGGCTTTGTCGAGGCAGGGTCCGCTCGATGACAAGGCTCGGCTGCGTCCCTTACGTGAACGCCCTCCCGCTCGTCGCCCTTTTCGAGGACGATCCTGGCCTTGGGGTCGAAACGGCTTACGACGTGCCCTCGCGATTGCCGGAAATGCTGGGTCAGGGGACGGCCGCGGCTGTCCTCGTCTCCAGTTGGTACTTCTTGGCAAACCCGAGTCTCAAAGCAGTCCGTGGAGTCTGCATCGGCTCTCAGGCAGAGGTGTGGAGCGTTCGGCTCTTCTCCAAGGTGCCGTTTCCAGAGGTCCGCAGCCTAGCCCTCGACCACAGCTCCATGACCAGCAACGCCTTGGCCCTGGCGATCTTGCGGGGCCGCTATGGCACCGATCCCTTCGGCGAGGCTTGCGCTCCTGACCTGACCTCGATGCTCGCTGGCCATGACGCCGCCGTGCTGATCGGGGATCCTGGCATGATCGCCGATGGATCCGGTCTGAACGTGCTCGACCTGGGCGCCGCGTGGACGGAATGGAAGGGCTTGCCGTTCGTCTGGGCGCTCTGGGTGGGGGGTGACGGGCTGGACGAGCGATTGGCTGGCCTTCTGCTGGACGCTCGTGACCACACTGGGCTGGGCAGCGATGGTGAAGGTGCGACCGAGGCTGGGCTCCGGACTCTAGCGAGGGCCGAAGGACAGCTGGGCCCGTCTGCTTCCCGCTATCTCCAGGAGGCGGTCTCGTACCGGATCGGCCCTCGAGAGGAGGAGGCGCTGGCCGAGTTTGCCTCCGTCGCTGGGATTGGCTGCGGAGAACTTCACTGGCAATGGGGCCCGACCGTCGCGGTGCCATGAGACCCCCGATCTTGGCCAGGTAGACTCGCGCTTCGACGTGGGGATGTAGCTCAGCTGGGAGAGCGCTGCAATCGCACTGCAGAGGTCGTGGGTTCGAATCCCATCATCTCCACCAAGTTCAAATGAACCTAAGTGGTTCCTAAAATTGGTTCCTAAACAAAATGGGTTCTGCGCGACTCCGAGTAGCGCATCATTAGCTTGCAAAGGAACATGGGCGAGCGTCGGGGCGTTATAATTGACGTGATGCGGCGAACACGTAGCGTGATCCATATGGTCGCCATGCTCGTGCTCTTGGCGGGATTCGTTCCCACGAGCGCGATCGCTTCGCTGTTCAACACCAGTTGCAAAATGGATTGCTGCGTCGGGAAGTCGACGCATGAGGCGGCCGATCCGGTCTGCGTCAAAGGCTGCGAGACGGAGAAAGGGCACAAATCTGAGCCAACTCAGTCGATTCAAGAGTCCCAACCAGACGACTGCAAATGCAGCATCAGTTCAGCTCCGAACACTCCTCAGCCCGACATCGCCGCAACTGCAGCCTCTACCTTTCAAGTCTCTAAGGTTATTGCCGACCTTCCTGTTGAAAGAAAGGGCACAATCGCTTTTTCAGAAGCGGAATCAGAACCGGGAATCTTTGGCACGGATTCAGGTCCGCCAGCTTCCAGGCCCAACTACGCCTCCCAAGGCCGAGCACCTCCTGTGCATCTTGCGTAACAACCTGCGCGACACGTAGTCGTGTGGGTCTCGTCGTCGACGTAAGTCCTTCACCAAAGCACAGGAAAATCAATGATTCAATCTCTCATCGCCTTCACGGCGATGGCGCTTGGCCAAACTCCGGCACTCAAATGCCCGGTCATGGGCAGCGCCGTCGCCCCATCGTCGCCGGTCGTCGAATTCAACGGCTCGCGATTCCAGTTCTGCTGCGCAGGCTGTGACTCTAACTTTGCCAAATCGCCGGGCGCCTTTCTCAAGACTCAGCGCGGAGCCAAAAACACTGTTGGAGTTTTCCTCTTCGACCCCGTCAGCCGGTTGCGGCTCGACGTCGATAAGTCGAAAGCAACCGCCGACTTCGAATCAATTCGCTATCCGTTCCAGACCGATGAGAACCGGAAGGCCTTCCTCGCCAACCCGAAGAAGTACGCGACCATTCCCTCCAAGGAGGCTCTGTATTGCCCCGTCGGTAAGGAAGCCGTTCCTTCCTACTCCAAGGCAAGCGACTACGTAGATCACGAAGGCGTGCGTTGGTACATGTG
>JADLBH010000009.1 GCA_020847855.1 Fimbriimonadaceae bacterium | reverse complement strand
CGAACGTTCTTGAGGCGAGTGAGGACGAAGTTCCGCAGCGCCGACCGGTCCAAGTCGTGGGCCACCAAGTACCACTGATGGTCGATGCATGCGAGGTGGTAGGGCTGGACCCGTCGGGGTTGGTGTGTGGCGCTGCTCAGTTTTCGGTACTCGAAGGTGACCTCCTGTGATTTGACGGTTGCCTCGCTCAACTTCTCGAATAGATCGAGGTCCTCCCTCGGAATCCCGATGGAGCGAAAGGAGATCGCCGAGTCGAGTTCGCCCCAGGAAAACGACAGGTGTTCGGTCAGTCCTTGGGTGATCTTCTCGAACGCTGCACGGAGAGGACGGGCGAAGGGGGTGCCGTGGTACTGGGTCACCGCCTTGCGCGCGACGAAGAGCGCCACAAGTTCCCCCTCGGTGACCTTCACCGTTGGAAACTGATCCACCGGTTCCGTGTAGCGGTAGGTGAACTCGCGCGGATTGTACTCGATGGGGAGCCCCATCCGGTCCCGCATGAAATCGATGTCTCGCTGGACTGTCTTCGTGCAGACCTCCAGGTCCTCTGCAAGCGTGCTGCAGTTGACCTTGCCCCCATCCCTCAGGCGGGCATGGATCCGGAGCATCCGCTCCAGCGGGGGGCGCGCGTGCGGGATGGGAATGCCGCTTCGGGTCCGTCGCATTCGTGTCACTCTGGCCCCGACTCGCTCCACCCTTCAAGCATGGAGCGGGGCCACGATCGTTCCCGTCATCGAGACGGCCTGAACCGCGCGCGTCATCGGTCGAAGAGCTTGATAAGGACGATGATTACGAAGGTGACGAAAAGTTCGAACATGGTTCTCCCCGGATCTGTGGGTTGAAACTTGTCGGGAACTACCTTAACGCGATGTCAGCGTTCTCTTTATCCGATTGGAACAACCGCGGGCAAGCCTTCTAGCAGGCATGGGTTTAAACAAGGGAGACTGCGTCCCGCATCCCCGAAGCCTGCCCAGGGCGATGGGTGGAAAAAGTGGCGGGACCGGAAGACTTGGACCATGGATGTCCGACCCCATGGAGAGAATCCCTCCCACGCCCGCCCACGGCTCCCAACGGCCGGGCAAACATGAAAACCCCACCTCCTTCCGACCCCACCAACCTCGATGAGGCGCTCCGCTGCATCCAAGGGGATGACGACCGCGCCGCGGACCGGTTTGTGCTTCGGCAGGCCATTCTCGCTCGCCAGCACCTGTCGGACCTCCTGGGCGCCGACCATCTGTTCGCCTGTCCGGATCCCATCGGCTTCAGGGTTCAGCGTGCTGGAGAGTCGGTTCGGTACGGGGGGCTGTGGTTTCAGGCGATGAGCCCGACGGTGTGCATGCTGCGCGGCCGTATGTTCCATGGGGAGTGTGCTTCGACCGAAGGGCTACCTGGCTATCTGGACGAGGTCAACCGCAGCCTTCCCCTGAGCCGTTTGGAGGCCGTTGTTGGGGTCATCGAGCACCGGTTCAGCCGCCTCCTGTTTCGCGACCTGACGAAGCAGGAGGTGGGGGTGTGTCTCGACCTTCTCCTGGGAATTCCCAAGCTGGTGGTCGAGGAACTCACCTCCCGATTCGCTTTCGATGGCTCCAAGGACTTCTTCAAGGAGGCGTCCGAGCGCATCGCCAGGGAACCACCAGCGGACACTCCTGTTTCGGGCGCATCCCCCGAACCGAGTCTGAACGAGGACGTGCCACCCGAGAACGAAGACGCGGGGAACGCTCCGACCGTGCAGGAGGCATCCATCGAGGCACAGAATGAACTCATCGCCCGTTTCGATGACGCGACGCTCGATCATCTCGCGAGGCGAATGGGACGCTCGCTCGAAACGCGGAGCAAGGACCCCGAGAACGCAGCCGAAGGCCGTCTCTTTGCGTGGTTTGAGGACGGAATGCGGTTTCACCTCCACACCGCCCGTTTCAATCGTCCACAGCCCGTTAAGGCCACCCATCTGCCGGTTTTCGCGAGGGTGTTCGTGGGGCGCGTGGTGGCACGCTACCCGGCGGCTCGCCGCTGGGCGAAAAAGCGCCTGGCCTGCAACACTGTCAACCTCGTGGAAGACGACTTCGAGCTGCTCGGCCAGCGGCTGACGCTCCAGGCGAGCTCCGTCCTCCGACCAGGAGATGTCGAGAGCCTGGACGCGCTCCTGCACGACATCCGCACCGAGGCGCAGCAGTTCGTGCGTCTGCTGACGGTCTACCACTCCTTGATGCCGGCCGAATGGGTGCTCACCCTCGAGAAGGTCGCCTCCAAGGAGGGGGACGAAGAGGCGGCGCTGGCCGCGGACACCCTCTGCGAGCCGGGGCGCGTGGCACGGGAGCTTCTCGAAACGCCGCGTCTCGACCATCTGCTGGCCGGCGTGCAGCTCGCCGAGGTCGCCGAGGATTGGAAGACTCAACTCGCCCTCCTGGAGTGCTACGAGAAAGCGGGAGTCGTGGCCTCCGGCAAACCGCTCGATCTTGCCCTTCTCATGGCGCGCAGTCGTGCGCTGTGTCGCCTTGGACGGTGGCGGGAGGGGCTGAAAATTGCCGCCGCCATCCGGCCACTGCCCGACGACCGGAACGACCGTACCAAGGTCCAGTGCTATCTGGCCGCAGCCCACCGGCGCTTGTCGCAATGGGACGAGATGCTCGACGCCCTCCGCGGAGCCGACGGCGATCTCGTCCCCCGTGTCCACTACCACCGGGCCGTGGCCCTCCTCCACCTCGACCGACTCGGCGAGTCCGTGGCGAACTTTCAGGCCTATATCGCGGGCGCCGGGCCCGACCCCTACGCGGAGCGCGAGTTGGTCAACCTGCGGCGTGTTTTGAAGCAGCGGGAAGCGGCCGGTGGAACGAGCGATCCTCCTCGTGTGTGACGGAACGCACCGCGCGTCGAACATGAACCCCATCACGGCCCTGCTCACGAAGAGCCTCAAACGGCGCTTTGACCGCCTCTTGGCGGACCGAGGGGCTTACGCCGCCCGCATCGCCGACGAATGCCGGTCGTACCCGGAGGGAGACCTAGTTCCGTGTGTCTTTCCTTGTCTGGCGTACGCGGCTTTGGCGCGACATGAGGGGGGCCCTTCGACGGCTGATGTCGAACGGATGGCTGCGCTGGTTGACCTCTCGATGCAGGCGGCCGTCCGCCGCGTTCGCCCCCCGGACGATGATCTTTTGCGCCTGACAGGTTACGACCGCCAGGCGGTCTACCTCGGCCTGCTCAACCTGGCGATCAGCGCTTTTGTCCTCGGCACGGGCGACCGTCGGTTTGAGCGCCTTCATCGGCATCTGTCGGATCTCCTCCACGGAGCTTTAAGGGAAGCGGATGGCCGTCCCCTATGGTCCTACCCCGAGGTGGCTTGGCCCTGCGACACGCTCAACGTGGTCCTGTCGCTGCGCCTCCGGGACATTGCGAACGGGACCCACCACCACGACCCCGTGGTTGGCCGTCATCTGGCGTGGGTCAAGGGGGAGGGGAGCGACCCCGCGACGGGGCTCCCGTGGAGCCAGGTTCCCATGGAGGGCGGCGAAGGCAGGAACGTCCCGCCGCGAGGGTGCGCCCTGTCAGTGCTGGTGAGCCTCTTCTGGCCCCTCGAGCCGGAGCTGAGTCGGCAGTTCTACGCGAGTTACGTGCGGCATTTCTGGCAGTTCCGTCGAGGCTTGGCCGGCTTTCGGGAATGGCCGAAGGAGGTGGAGGGCGGGGCTGACGTGGACTCGGGGCCGGTGCTCTGGGGCTTTGGGCTGGCGGCCAACGGATTTGCCTTGGCGAGCACCCGGCTTCACCGCGACCGCGGGCGCACCTCTCTCCTCCTGCTCCAGGTCCTCGCGACGCTCTTCGGGATGAAGGTGGTTACGCACTGGGCTTGGTGGTTTCGCCGCGACAAAACCATTCGTCTGGGCGGATTCCCCATCCGCCGGGATTGCCTCACGGGCTTCCTTTTTGGCGACGCATGCCTTTTCTTTG
>JADLBH010000008.1 GCA_020847855.1 Fimbriimonadaceae bacterium | reverse complement strand
GCGCTCGCCCAGGCGCTGTTCAACGCGACGGTCGGCCGCGAGATGACGGAGGAGGGGCAGGCCGCCCTCGCCGACCTGCGCAAACTCGCCGAGGAGCACCCGGACGAGCCGGAAGTGCGGCTGGAGCTCGCCAAGGCGCTGACCAACGCCGTCCTCAAGCTGGAGAAGGACGGGCCGCGGCAGGGCGCCCTCGACGTGCTCCGCAAACTCGCCGAGGAGCACCCGGACGAGCCGGAGGTGCGGCTGCGGCTCGCCCAGGCGCTGAACAACGCCGTCCTCGAGCTGGAGAAGGACGGGCCGCGGCAGGCCGCCCTCGACGAACTCCGCAAACTCGCCCAGGCCCACCCGGACGAGCCGGAGGTGCGGCTGCGGCTCGCCAAGGCGCTGAACAACGCCGTCCTCAAGCTGGAGAAGGACGGGCCGCGGCAGGACGCCCTCGCCGATCTCCGCGCCCTCGCCGAGGAGCACCCGGACGAGCCGGAGGTGCGACTGGGGCTCGCCATGGCGCTGACCAACGCCGTCTTCAAGCTGGGGCAAGACGGGCCGCGGCAGGCCGCCCTCGCCGAGCTCCGCGCCCTCGCGCAGGCCCACCCGGACGAGCCGGAGGTGCGGCTGCGCCTCGCCCAGGCGCTCTGCAACATGGCGATCCACCGCATGAACAGCCTGGCAGGGCATTGGGGGGCGGAACCGTTCGTGGCCGAAGCCCGCGCCCTCGCCGCGGGGCACGAGGGGGAGCCCGATTGGGCGCCGGTCCTTGCCTTCTTGGCCCAGTTCCCGGCGTAGCTGCCCTGGATCCGCAGGCATCTTCCCACGCCCGCGCGGGCCGACGGTAGCGGGGCCGCCCCGTCCTCGAAGCGAGCCGTCCTCCGGTCGCGGCCGGTCGCAAGACCCCTCCTTCCTGCCGTTCGGCGCTCGCCGCGAGTCGCGGCCCGATCGCCCAGAGCCGCCGTCTGGGAACGGACAGTGACTATCCGACATCGGACGGTGACCGTCCGTTCTCTTTTTCCCGCCTCCCGACCGCGGAAAGCGGGCAAGACCTTGCAAAAACGCCAAAAGAAGGGGGGGCATAGCAGGGAGAGAACCCCGCGGAAAACCGCCAAGAAACAAGAACAATGCCTACCTATTACGAGCTAGGAGAGAGCGCCTTACGCGCTTGGTTCAACAACTTCGTCGCCACGGCGACTGCCTCGGGAAACGTGGGAGTCTTAGGGCTTAGCCCCGCCGACGTCACCAATTTCAACACGACGAACACCAACTATTCCGCCGACGTCGCCGCCTACACCGCGGCGCACGACGCGAGCGAGGCCGCGACCACGAGCAAGAACGCCAGCTATCGCGCCGCCTTCGACCTTGTCAAGCTCTGGGCGAACAAGTGGCAGGCCAACCCGGCGGTCACTCCGGAGCTGAAGCAGCAGCTGGGCCTGGTCGTGCGCGACACTTCGCCGACCCCGCGCCCCCTCTTTGCGCCGACTGAGTTGTCGGGTAGTGGGAACGGAGTGGGAACGGTGCGGCTGCGCTGGAACTCGAACGGGAACCTTTCCGGTGTTACGTACCTCGTACAGAGCAGAGCGGTGGGGGGGAACTGGAGCCTGCTCACCGCGAGCACCAAGACCCGTCTCGCGATCGGCAACCTTGCAATGGTCCCGACCGAGTTCCGAGTGATCGCCGAGCGGCGCGGGCTCTTGAGCGAGCCGAGCTACGCCGTGGTGATCTACGCCGAGGGCACGGGCAGTTCCACGTTCCAGCTAGCGGCGTAGCCGCCCCTCCCGCCACGAAAATGCCCCTCGCGAGCCGAGGGGCATTTTCGCACAGCCCGGCGTTGCAGGGCTTGCAGGCGACGCTGCGGACTAGGCCGGTGATTGGCCCGTCAGTTCCTTTTTGAGATCCTTGAGGGCGTTCTCTAGGCTGGCGTTGCCCTTGAACTCCGAGCTCGGCAGGAGAGCGAGGGCGCGATCCACGCACTTGAGCCCTTCCTCCTTGTTCCCGGTATCTCGGTAGTAGAGCGAGGCGAAGTAGCAGACGAGGAGGTCGCCATCGGCGGACGCTTCGATGGCGGCCTTGATTGCCTTGGCCCCGATCGCCTTGCCCTCTGGTGTGGTCGCCTTGACGGTGCCCAAGGCGAACTGCGCTAGGAACCTCCACTCGCTCGTCTTGCCTGCGGCGATCTTGGCGATCAGCGCCTCGGCGGCGGGCGTGTCGTGCTTGGCGTAGAGGTTGAGTTTGGCGGAGGCGACTTGGAGCTTGGTGTTCGGCTTCTCCTTCTCCAGCTGGTCTAGCTTTGCAATGGCGTCGGCCTCGTCCCCCCCCTCATACTGGACAGTTGCGGATCGGATCGTTTCGGCGACGAGCTTTTGCTCCGCAGCTCTTGCTTCCTGCTCGGCGACGTCCTTCTTGAATGCCGCTTGGTTCGCGCCGATGTCGAGCTTTCCAGCGGCGAGTTGGGAGAGGGGCTCGTCTAGCTCCATCGGGTGGCCGATCCACTGGATCACCCCGTCCTTGACGACGAAGCTGGCGGGGATTCCGTTCTGCTTGGCGGCCTGCATCCAGGCTTTGGTCATGGCCTCGCCGTTGTCGTAGGCGACGTTATAGCCCATCTTGGCGCCTTGCCCGTCAACAAACTCTTGGACTTCGGGGATAGGCTTGCCGCGCTCCCAAATGTTCACGCCGACGAACTCGACCTGACCTTCGTACTTCTTGGCCAGCTCCGACATGTGGGGGAAGGCGGCGATGCAGGGCCCGCACCAGGTGGCCCAAAACTCCACGACGTAGGTCTTGCCTGGCTTGAGGCCGCCTTCCCAGCCTCCTTTGAGCCAGCCGCCGATATCGAGCGCAGGTGCATTGGCCCCCGGAAAGATGTCTTGGGCGAACGCCGCCGGTGCGACGAGGGAGAGAGCGAGAAGAATTGCGGTTCGACGCATACTTGCACTATACACGAGTTCGCTCGCCCTGGGTTCCCCCATTCTTCTTACGTGGCGGCTCAGCGGGGCGGTCGGAGCGCAGTCTCGGTGGGCATAGTTGATCTGTCCGCCGATTTCAAGCGTCATACCTTCTATGCACCTGTTGCTCCCGGTCGTCTTGCAGTTGACGGCGAACGTCTTCACCCCGGCGCAGTTCCACGGGACCGACACCGAGCGCATTCAGAAGGCGCTGGATGCGGCGGTTGCGAACCGTGGCACCTGTCAGATCCCATGGACAGGCAAGCCTTATGTCGTTGAGGACACTTTAGTCGTGAGGCCCGTGAAGGGAGACACCCAGGCGAGGTTGCGGATTGTGGGCGATCCTCAGTGGAACCTTATTGATTATCAAGGCCAGGACGGTAAGGATGTGTTTCGGTTTTTTGGTCTCAAGGGGTCTCGGGTCGAGAACGTTGGGGTTCGGGTTCACGCCGACAGGGTGACGGCTTTTGCGCTTGATGGCGATGCCGCCACGCAGAGCAGTAGCCAGAACCGGTTTGTGCAGTGTCACGTCGTCTTTTGGAAAGGCACGAGCGATGGGGTTGGCTATTGGATGGGACGGGGGGGCAACGACCACTCGGGCAGCGTCTTTGACCAGTGCATCGTGTCGGGCGAGATCGAGGGGGCGCTCCAGGACGTGGGACATCTCCGGCGGGTCGCGACGGCGGGTCACCGGGGCTTTGTGTTCACGGGACCGAACAACCTGGCGCCTACGTTGCGCGATTGTAGCGTGATGAACTGTGTGGTGGGCTATCAGTTTGCGCGTTTCCGTGGATATCCGCAAGGAGGGTCTGGGGCGTTCGTCGAGGCATCTGGGACTTCAGCGGTAAATCTGGTCTTCTTGGTGGACGGAGGCTTTCCCATCACGATCGTCGGCGGCCGGGACGAGCTAGGGGGGGCGTTGTTGGTGCATGGCGATCCGAAGTCGCCAGGTCGCGGCGATGCGGTCGTGGCGGTTCGAAACCGGATGATCGCAGACTTCAAGCCTCGCGAGGGCGCGGCATCTGGCTTGACCGAGGCGGGCGAATTGGTGGGCCTACGTTCCGCAGCAAGCTTCCTCTTCGAGGGGGTGACGTTCCCCAGATCGGAGCTAGGAGAAGAACTGAGCGCGGCGTCTTGGATCCTCGCCTGCAACGACCCGAGCAAACGGCCGGAGGTTCGGATCGAGGCGTCGTCGCTGGGGGTGCCGGTGCAGGCGATCCGCCCGGTCAGTGGTACTTGGACGGTAGACGGGCAGCGCCGGGGCTAGTTGCCGTCGCCACCGCCGCCATATTTGCCAAACCGAACGACGTTCGCTTTGAGCTGAACGACTCGGCTCGGCTCGTCTGGCGCGTCCGAAAGGATGGTCAGGGTCCCGACCTTGAGGCCGGGGGTCGAGGCGTCCAGTAGCAGCAGGTGCCGGTTGGAGGCGCCCGCGGAAGCAGAGAACTGACCTCCTGGCGCGATGAAGCCTGTGCTCGAGGCCAACGAGTAATGTAGATCCGCGACACCGTTCTCGCCCCATCGGGAGGTGAGTCCTGTGTTGGTCACGGGGAAGAGGCGGCCGTGGGTGCTGCCTTGACGGACGGTGCCGAAGTCTATCACGGTGGGGGAGCCCACTTCGGGCGGTACTGTGAGGTCAAGGTAAACCGGTAAATGACCTGCCCCACTCGCAAGATCAATGAGTGCTTGCGCGATATTCGGCCCCACCATTGTGTTTGATGCGACCGTGAGTGCACTGTTGAAACTGGAACCGTCATTGCCCCATACACGATAAGAATGGTTCGGATCGTTCCATGTCGTCGTACTAAAGGGCAGGGAAGGATTACCAATGTACTCGAACCCCGCACCGTCCACGAGTCCGTTGGCGAGGAGAAGGAAATCGAGCCTGTCGTCCATGCCGCCGGGCCCGATCGGGTCTTGGGTGTGAACGAAGCGGAACGCGCTCGAGTTGTTCCAGTCCCCTGGGGTGGCGATAGGATCGAAGTATCGCCCGGCGTTGTTCGCCTTCGAGCCAGTAAGTTCGACAAAGGAAGGATCGGTGGATCTTTGGATGTTGAAGTCACCGCCGAGGACGAACGAGTGTGCAAGCCCTTGCGCGTTCGCCCTGATCCTTTGCGCCTCCAAGAGCCTTCGGTCAATGTCGGACTGTGTCGTCCCCGCCTTCATGTGACTCGAATAGAGGGATAAGGTAGCGCCTTCCGACACATAGTCCTTAAGCCGTATATCGTACCGCATAATATTGCGCGGGTGGTTTGGGGAGCTACCGCCTGTAGCCACGGTAACTGTGGCAAGCAGGTCGAAAAGGGTTGTTCGATAGACGAAGGCGCTGTCGGTATCGGGCCCGTCCACGAAGGGGGCGGCGTCATAGTCGGCTGGGCTCCCTGGCGCTGAGTTCATTGCGGCGACAAGATTGTCCAGAGCCGACGAGCTGAGGATCTCTTGGCAAACCATAAGGTCTGGACGAAGCGCACGCCCATTGAAGCTCTCGAACATCGCGGTTCGGATCTCCGGTTGCAAGTCGCCGCTGTAGTTCGTGATGTTGTAGGTCGCCACGCGAATTTGCGCGGTGGCAAGGGTTACGATTGCGAGGGATCCGGCGAGGGAGGCAAGGCAGCGTCGGCGCATCAACGTTGCCAGCGTACCTTGAAGATCCTCAGGCCGTGCGCAGTTCGCAGCTCATCCACGTGAATGCCAAGTAATTCTACTGGTGTTTTCTAGTTCATTCGTCGGGTTGTACAGCGTAACGAGCCGCTCACATTCGGTACAGTCACACTGACCTGGATGTGGGAGGCTTGGGCGGGCTCGCCCGGCTCTGCACACCCTTGCTGAACAAAGGAGAACCATGAAGAACTTTTCGAGGACTTTCGCCGTGGCGGCGTTCGTGGCTGTGGTCAGCCCGGCGTTCGCCAGCCCGTTCACGCCGGGCAACATTGTAGTGAACCGAGTCGGGGACGGGAGCGGCGCGCTCAATAGCGCGGCCTTTCCCATGTTCCTCGACGAGTACACGCCGGCGGGCGTGTTCGTGCAGACTATTGCACTCCCGACTGCGGACGCAGGCGGGAACCAGATGGTCACCGCGAACGGCAGCTCGACGTCCGAAGGCTTTATGAAGCGGTCAGTGGACAAGCGGTTCCTCACTGTGGGCGGGTACGACGCTCCGGTCGGGACTGCGGCCGTCGCAGGAACGGACTCGACGATCTTCAACCGGATCGTGGCGCGGATCGCCGCGGACGGCAGTATTGACTCGTCCACCAACCTTGTGGACTACAACGGTAGCAATATCCGTTGCGTCGTGAGCACGGACGGTTCGGCCTTTGTGACCGCTGGCACTTCGGGCTCAGGGCTTCAAGCGACGGCGGGCGCCCGTTCGGTCGCCTTCGGGCCAGGGAACACGATGACCCAACTCAGCGCCGATGTCACGAACACTCGCGTGGTGGACATCCAGAACGGCCAGATCTACCTGAGCACGATGTCCGGCGCGTTTCGCGGCGTGAACACCGTGGGAACCGGGGTCAACCTCGGGGTCTCAGGCCAGCTCGTCACGCTGCTTCCTGGCTTCGATCCTTCCACGACGTCGCCCCAGAGCGTCTACGACTTCTTCTTCGCGACACCCACGACGCTCTACGTCGCGGACGATCGCTCCAATACGTCCTCGGGCGGCCTTCAGCGCTGGGACTTCGATAGTGGCCTCTCCACGTGGGTGCTTAGCTACACGATCTCGGCGGGGCTGACCGGCACGGCCAGCGTGCGCGGGATGACCTGTGTACCGGCGGCCAATGGCGAGCATGTGATCTTCGCCACCTCGACCGAGAGCAATGCCAACCAGCTGGTCATGTTGGTGGACACCGGCGCCCTTTCGAGCTTCACCGTCCTCGCCACTGCGCCCGCGCTCACCCGCTTCCGCGGTATCGCGCTGGCTCCCGAGGACGCAAGCGTTCCTGAGGTCGTGGTACCGAGCTCCTTCACGACGGTCCTTGGCCGTCTGGACGCGGGCGACGTCGCCAGCCTCTCGGCCGACGACGACAACTACCTCCGCCACTGCAAGTTCATCGTCCCGAACGCGCTGGTCGCCCCGGTGC
>JADLBH010000007.1 GCA_020847855.1 Fimbriimonadaceae bacterium | reverse complement strand
GCACCCAAAGGAGCCCCGCCTCGCACACGACGCCCCGGCGCAGGCGGTTGCCCTGCAGTACGCCGACCCAAGTGCCGAACGGGGCGTAGGTGGAGGCCTGGCCCGTCGGCTCGATCGTGCCTCCTTCCGGTTCCCTGTCCCGCTTTTCCGTCACCAGGCGCACCCCGGTCGCTGGCGGGGACTCGGGGGCCTTCAACCCCCCCTCCGGCCCGCGCGGTGTGATGCGCCAGCCCTCGAAGAAGTTCATGACGTTCCCCTCCGTGCAGTCCACGCTCGCCACCGCCCAGCGCCAATAGCTCTGCGTAGTCGGGTCGTAGGCCGAGTTGTCGAAGACCGCGACGGTGCGCGCGAGCACCTGGACCCCTTGCCGGCCCAGTGCCTCCTGGGTCGGGGTGAGCGTCGCGTAGAACGGTGCCCGCTCGCCACGGGGCATCTGCCAGTGGGGCACCAGCGGGACAAGGTCCACGTCGTTCCAGGGGACATAGCGGTGCAACACCCGCTGGACGGCAAGCCGTGCCCCCTCCTCGCCTATAAGATCTGGGCCGGGACGAATCCGAACAGCTTCATTCTTACTGATAGACACTAGCGACAAGTCGTCGGGGGACAGGTAGACCGAGCCCGCGGGTGTCTCGGAGACCGCGATACCACCGTCAGGGTGTTGCTGTACGCTGATACCCACCGGAGTTCGGTGCTTCGGATCCCCTGGGATGACAATTCGGAGGGAAAGCTTTGGGAGACTGACCCCAGCAAACTCTCTGAACAAGCGCTCGGCCAACTGAAGAGCCTCTATCTCAGAATAGCCGTTTCCAACTCCGTAAGTGCGAAAACCGGCTAGACTGGCATGAGCCAAAGCCCCGTCCGAGAGACGGAACTTCACCGTGTACCCCCCTCCCCACTGAAGCCGGACGGTCTGGCCGGGCACGTAGTAGGAAACGCTCGGCTCCGGGTCGAGCGCGAAGAGGAACCGGTCCTCGGGCCCTAATCCGAAGAACCGCGTCCCGGCGTCGCGGGCCTGGGCCATGAAGTGATCCAGGCCCCACGGGGCGAAGAGCTCCGCAGGGGCCTCGGAGAGCCGCTCATAGACCCTGAAGTTTGGATCCTGGGGAGAGCTTGGCGTTGAAGCGTAAAGGCCTAAGGCTAAGGATAGAACTTGTACCATGTGTGCACCGGAACGGAGCTTGTGTGCGGGGGCCATTCGTTGAGGTCGTGGTAGACCTTGGAAAGCGTAGCGTTCTGATCTCCTTGGAACATCGCGAAGACAACGGCGTACCTGAGGAGGCCGTCGCGAAGCGTAGGGGTGCTTCGAGGCGGATACTTTATGTTCGCGGCCTGGACCGCGTCCGATACCCTTGGAAGGCCCGAGTACACCTTGAGCGTGTCGAACAGCCACTCCACGTGCTGGTGGAGGTGGCCAGCCGGCTGCGGATCGGTCAGCCAGTTCGGACCATACATCTGGATCGAGTTGACTTCGATGTCAACGTCTTCTGGCACCAACTGCCCGACCACGTCCTGGGCAAAGCCCACGACCGCCTTGTTCCGGTAGGGCGACTGCATGCCGAACGTCTCCGGCGAGACGTGGGCGAGCGCCGAGCAGGAGTAGAAGAACACGATGTTCGGCATCGGCGCTTCTCGGAAGCCTCCTTGCTCGATCTCGGACTGGAACTCGGCCCAAGAGACGAGTTCGCCGGCGGGGCCGAACGTGGGCGGCCCGCCCGGCGAGGGCTGCGGGCCGTAGAACGAGGAGCCCGCGCCGCCGCTCCCGCTGTGCGTGGAGGCGAAGTGGACGGTCGCCTCGTCCAGGGAGGACACGATCTGCTCTCGGGTGAGCAACACCGCCGGCCCAAGGCCGGAATGGCGAAGCTCGGCCGCCTCCAGCCGGTCCTTCGCCGCCGCCCGCTCCGAGGTCGTCTGGTCGGCGAACGAAGGGATGCCGCCGAACGCCCCTGGGCCGACCTGGGTCGCCCAGGCCAGGTGCCTGTTGTACGCCGAGAGCGACACGTCGGTCGAGGCCTCCACTCGCACTCGATCGCCGTCGGGCTCTACAAGGTCGAACCTCACGGTGAGCGTGAACGGGATCGCAGCTCCGTCCGCAAAGTGCGTGCTGGAGAACCGCGCCTGATTGGTGTCCAGATCCACGACGGTCCCCGGGTCCGGGCTACCGCCCCCGACCCAACCGTTGAGGACCGTCCACGTCTTCTGAGGCGAGTCGCCGATCTGGGCCACGATCTCCGCGATCTCGCCTGCCTGCCAAGGGGTGGTCTGCGAACTGGCCTTGCTCACTTTCCCCTGGAACACGAGGTTGACGTCGGTCCCACTCACCTTCTGCCCCGGCCAGGTGGCCGGGCCGAAGGGCACCTGGAGCTGGATGCACGCCTCGTAGGTCAGGTTGCCGTTCGTGACCGACGTGCAACCATAGGTCTGGGCCGAGGCAAGCGTGCCGCCCAAGATAACGAACGCGAGGAGCGCAAGGGTGCGCGATGGGCATCGCGTACGCCTGCTCACGAAGAGCCCGGCCCGGACTGCGCTGGAGTTTTGTGAGTACGAGCCACCTGCATGCCTACGCGCAGACGTAGGGTACACCAAGCGCCACCGTTTGTCAAGCTCTTTTTCCGGCACACTTCTGGCCCGGATCGTCCGAGACCTGCCCTTCCCGGCCTTGTTCACCGGCGGCGGCAGGTCGGCGGAGCGAGGGGGCCTGCTTGGGCTCAGCCCTTCTGCCCGGTGACCAGGGCCGAGCCGTTCTCCCGTGCCCAACTGGCGTCGGCGGTGGACAGCCGATGGGCGCGCCAGGATCCGCCTTCCGGCACCCAAAGGAGCCCCGCCTCGCACACGACGCCCCGGCGCAGGCGGTTGCCCTGCAGTACGCCGACCCAAGTGCCGAACGGGGCGTAGGTGGAGGCCTGGCCCGTCGGCTCGATC
>JADLBH010000006.1 GCA_020847855.1 Fimbriimonadaceae bacterium | reverse complement strand
GCGGCCGCAGCCGTGGTCGCTTGGTCGTTTGTCCGCACGCGGGGGCGCCTCAGACGGTAGTCGCAGCTGATAGAGTCTCAGGGTAACGGCACCGTACTCCTGGCTGATGCGAGATGCCGGACATGGATCCGGTGCGGAGGATTGTCGTGGCACGCTAGCAGGCCTTGACCGCCTGAATCAGTAGTGGAATTCCGAAAAGGGAGTGGTACTATGCGCGTATCGGTGTTCGAACAATGAACGGCTCTCGGCTCTCGGCGTAGCCTCATGCTTAGCCGCCCATTCTGCTAGCCAACCCTTGCCCCCCGCGCCCGGCGCTTGGACGCCCGGGTACCAAATGCCTGAGCCCTACTACTTCTCCGATACGAACGCCCGGGCGAGCGGACATGGCTACACAGGCGGGTTGGTGAACGGCCAGACCGTCTACGTGGCCACCGCCGTTCTGAAGCTGAACGGCGAGACCGTACGCACGTACCAGTGGCAAGCTGGCGAGCCTCAAGTCTCCAGCGTCACGTTGGCCGTGATGTTCGACTCGAGCCACTTCGCACACGATTCTACAGTGACCGTTGAGTTCATCTTCGTGGACTCGCTAGGCCGATGGTTCAATGACGACATGCAAGCACCCGTCAAAAACCGCGTTATCAGCTATAGTCACCATGATGAAGGCATCTACCCACGTGCGGCAGCGGTGCCCCAGATCTTCCTCGGTCCACAGAATGACTCTTCCAAGCTACAGGACGGCGGTGGTTGGATAGGATCTGCGATGTTGGAAGACCTGGATGGCGCGACTGCTGTGCAGTATGCGGGGCACGGCGCTCCGGGCCACTTTGTTGACGACACCGATGAGCCCGTGTACGCGGTGGGACTGGACAGCGTCCTAGAATATCGAATGGAACAGATGGGAGGCGGAGATCCACCCTTCAATACCGGATACGCTCCTCCGATTGGGTTCGCGCTGATCCTGGCTTGCTGTTGCGGAGCTGACGACCGCTTCGTGAGCTTCTTGCATCCAGGGAAGAACGCCTATTCGTCAGAAACTGAGGATCAGGCTGTTCTCGCTTTCAGTGCTTCGCCATACTTAGCCCAGTATTCATACATGAGCGCCGTGATACACGAAAACTTGGTTGCGGGATACTCCGTTTTTTCGGCACGCCAGTACGTTCTCAACGATGGTCAATTCAGCGTCGAAGTAGGCGGCAATGAAGTTGACCTGGCTGCGGCGCACTTTCCCATCTATGGCGACCCCTTCACCCGCCTGAAGAATGTCTATCTGCCCATGTTTCATGGCAGGTCATTGTCGTGGTCACGGGGGATCTGAGCGATGCACATGCTTACGACCAGCAAATCCTCATCGGCGCGCATCACCGCTTGCCTCACCGTAGGATTGGGGATGGCATGCACTGGATTCGGGCAGACTTGGTCCCGAACCCAGGCGGTGGACACCGCCATCGAGATCGCGACGGCCTGGGGGGATGGCCCGCGTGATCGGCTAGTCCCAGACGAAGTGAGCTACCGCCCACCGAGCGACCCTCTACTCTTTCCGCCTGGCCGTGGTACTTGGTCGGTGTTCTTCGGCTCCACCATCGTAATGGTCTCCGACGGCGGGGCCGTCCGATATAGTTGGAGCGGCCCCGATGCGGCTCAGGTCGAGAGCACCCCCGTCGCACCGTTCGATCCGTTTCGTCGCACGGGCCAAGAATGGGTCGAGCACGGGCGAACGATCACTCGATCGAAAGGCTTCCCCGAGCTTCGGGAGTTTGTCGCGATTGAGTCGAAGTTTCCCGTTCCCAACGACGAAGGCAAGTACCGTACCCGCCCCGTCTATCTGACCCTGAACCAGCCTGGGCCAGTCTTTGCCACTCTCACCGGAGGGAACCACATTGACCTAGGACTGGACGCGACGAACGGCAAGCCATTCAGCGCGAGCGTGCAGACCGGGTTCACGTTCGAGCCGACACCAAGCCGCCTCGTTAGCGAAGCTGACGCGCTCGACACGCTTCGGGCGGCGGTCAACCTCGGCGAGTTGATCGAGGTGCGTGGGCCGGTCTACGCCGAGCTTCTTGGCAGAGGTGACCTCACCGCGGAGGGTCGAACGTACAAGGAGCATTCCAGCCTTCCGCTTGTCTACTCCATTACCGGTGCAAGGTTTCATGGCGCGGTGAGCGCAGTGACTGGGAAGGTGCTCCGCACACGAAACCGCGAGGGCCTCGGGAGGACTCATAGCGAAGGCATCGCATCCTCCGACCGGAGCCCAGTGGCTTCAAACCCGAGATCCAGGCCATCGCAACGATCGGCCGAGGGGGGGGCACACGGCATCATCCCGGTCGCAGCGGGGATTCTGATCATGGTTGCTGGAGCGTCTTGGATCGTGATGAAGCGTTCTGCTAAGGGTCCCCCGAGAGCGAGCTGACAGCGTCGTATTGCCCCCTGGAGCGGATCCACTTTCTAGCAATCGTCCGGTCGCACGGTCAGCCCCATCGGCCCGTGCTCTCAGTCATGCCTGACCCGGCTGAGTTGGAAGGCGATCCGTTGCCCGGCGGGGTACGCGCCCTCTTGCGAAATGAGGTTCACTTCCATCCCATCAATCTCGCGCGGTAACTTTCGATCGAAGTTCAGGCTCCGGTCGAAGGTGCTCAGGACCCGACCTTCCTCATAGATGAAGGTCTCGCCCGGTTGCGCCCTCACGCGCAGCTTCGAGACCACGGCCCCCCTCCCGTTGGATATGAAAAGGTCAAAAAGGCCGTCGTCCCGGTTCTGCACCTTGAATTCCACCTTGAGGCCCGAGGTCTCCTCGCTGATCACGAGCGGCTGGTCGTTGCACAGGGTCGTCGAAGTGCGCCAGGCCCGGCCGATGACGGAGTTCTCGATCCTTGCGTCCAGGTTCACCTGCTCGGGTGCGACGTCCACCTTGCGGACCATCTCGACGGCGGTGCGAACGTCCTCCCCGTCGCCTTCGAGCTGGATCGTGTTCCGCTCAAGGTCGGCCTCGACCCGGACGCCTTCAGGAATCCAATCGCCGGCCAACACGCCGTGTTCCGAGCGAGTCCCCCCCAGCACCTCGAGGGCCCACATCGGCGAGACATGGCTCAGGGCGATCTCCGTCACCGGAGAGTCCACCGGTTCTGAGGCCATCAAGAACGCGAAGAGTAGGTTGACCATGGGCTCGTTAGTGCGATCTAAGCTCAGGCTAGCATATTCTTGTTTTGGTCCAAGAACCGTGGGACCGCCCAAGAATTCGGACTCGTTCCGGCACGCCAGGGTTCCGAACCGGGCCCCAGCGAACTTGAATCGGCGTCCCCCTACGGCCCACTCGGCAAGACTGGGTCGTGGACATGCCAAACTCGGCACCGTGAAGATCGGGCTCTTCCTTGCATTGTTCGGCGACCGTAGCCTCGACGAGGCCCTCGACCAGGCGCAGCGTCTCGGCCTGCTGGCGGTGGAGATCGGGGCGGGGGCCTATCCTGGCTCGCCACACCTGGACGTGCCTGTGCTTTTGACCGACCCCGCCGCCAGGAACGCCCTCCAGTCGAAGCTCTCCGATCGTGGTCTGGTGCTCAGTGCGCTAAGCGTCCATGGAAACCCGCTTCATCCCGATCCGGCGGTCTCGGTGCCCCACCACGATGCGTTTCGCGGTGGGGTCGAGCTCGCCTCAAAGCTAGGCGTGGGTGTCGTGAACGGCTTCAGCGGCTGTCCGGGCGACGGCCCCGGTGCGAAGAACCCGAACTGGGTGACCTGCGCCTGGCCGGACGAGTTCCGCGACGTCCTCGACTGGCAGTGGCGCGAGGCCGTCGTGCCGTACTGGAAGGAGCAGGCCGCGTTCCTCAAAGAGCACGGGGTCCGGTTCGCGATCGAGATGCACCCAGGGTTCGTGGTGTACTCGAACGAGACCCTGCTCCGGCTGCGCGACGCCGTCGGGGCCGACGGCGAGTGGATCGGGGCGAACTTCGACCCTTCGCACCTCTGGTGGCAGGGGGTGGACCCGGTTGCCGCGGTTCGGCAACTGGGAGAGGCAGGGGCGTTGTTCCACGTCCACGCGAAGGACACTCGGACCGACCCTCGAAACTCGGGCCTAAACGGCAACCTGGACACGAAGTCGTACGGGGACATCGCGGGACGCTCCTGGGTGTTTCGCAGCGTGGGTTACGGGCACGGCATGGACTGGTGGCGCGAGTTCGTCTCGGTGCTTCGGATGGTCGGTTACGACTTCGTCCTGAGCATCGAGCACGAGGACGGACTGATGAGCACCGGTGAAGGGTTGCGCAAGGCGGTGGAGACGCTCCGTGCGGCCGTGGTCGAGGAGCCCGCCGGGGCGATGTTCTGGGCGCGGGAGTAACGTCCGCGCTCTCGCGCAACGCGATCCGAGTGCACTTGTCAAGAAAGTCTTGACAACGTGAGAAGCCTAGCGTAAACTATTGTTTAGGAGGCGTATGAAGTATCCTAGAACCCGCGCAGCGCAGCGCAGTCCAGGCCGGGCTCGTTGTGCTCATAGCGGCCAACGTGTGGGAGGGCTTTCGAGGGACAAGGCACATTGGGTGCCGAGCCGCGTCCGGGCCACGGTTGTTCTTAGCCTCGTGCTCGTAGCGGCCTCCGCCTCGGCCCAGACCTATGGTTGCACGTCGGTCACGAACGGCAACCTGACCTACGAGGCGTGCATCCAGCTCCAAGCGCCCTTCGGCCCGGCCACCGGGCCGGGGCAGAAGGTGAGCGGAACCGACGTCAACCTAGTGTTCCAGGGGAAAGTGAGCAAGGCCAGTTCGCAGACCACCCCTTGGCAGGCAGGCGAAGTCGCAGAGATCGTGGCCCAGATCGGCGACTCGCCGCAGAGGACGTGGACGGTCCTCAACGGTTGGGTCGGGGGCGGTAGCCCGGACCCGGGGACCGTCGTGGACCTGGACACCAAACAGGCGCGATTCTCCAGCACGCACTTTGCGGACGAAGCTGCGATCCCGGTCACGCTTACCGTGAAGTTCGACCTTGTAGAGCCGGACGGCGATCGAGTGCGAGTGGAGGCCTCGACCAACGTGTCGCTCTCGGCGCACAACAAGCACCTGGCCTGGGCGAACCAGGTCGGCCCAGCCGCGTTCGGCGGCATCCCTTCGTTCGCCGATCAGACGACCGCGGAGCGGGCGGCGGCGAAGGACCGGCTGGAGGCGGCCGAGCTTCGCCATTCCGGCCTTGGGCCGGCCGTGATGCTCACCCGAGAGCAGATCGTGTCCTCCTTGGACGAGGCGACGGTCCTCTTCGCCTCCACGCACAGCAAGAGCGGCGGGGCGGGCTCCTCGTTCTACGGCCCGCAGCCCTCGCCGGGCGGGCCGCCCACGTTCGGCCCCGCCGGCGAACTCGTCTCTTGGGCCGAGCTCCAGTCCGAGATCGAGCAAGGAGGCTTCCGAGAAGCGCCGTTGCCGAACATCGTGTTCTTCTACTCGTGCTCGGCTCTCGCCCACGTCTCGCCGGAGACGTTCGGCATGCAGTTTCCCTACCGGAACAAGGCCGTCGTGGGCTTCACCCAGGACGTGGTCGGGCAGCTGGTGCCCTTGGATGCCCGAGACATGGCGCTCAGTGCAGAGGAGATGTACGGACCAGACTGGGTGACCAATCACCAGCCCAAGGGCCACCTCTACCAGCATGTCGAGTTTCTGTTCGACCGTCTCAAGCAGTACTCGGGCAAGCCGCGCACCGAAGACGCCGTGCGTGACGCGAATGCGGAGTTCCCGCCCAGGGCTATAGTGAAGACGATCCCTCCGACATACCCGCTCAATCTCGCCACTTATCAAGGAGACGGTAACGCAACCCTCGCTAAGGTTTACCAAGACCTGACCGAATGGCCCACTGGACAGACCTCGGCGGTGCCGGTGCACACATGGTACAAGTTCTATCCCTAGCCCTTGCCCTGTCGCTCACTGCGGCCGGTGCCCCCCAGGATCCACAGTTCCTGCGCTTTGAGAGGCTCTCCGATGCTCCCGAAGAAGTCTTCGCCCCTTGGGGGCGCGACCACTTCGTGCGCCAGATGCAGGACATCGCCCGAGACTATTTCGGCAGGAGTCCGGAAAATCCCGATGACGCGCACTTGTTTACTCTCGATCCCGAGCCGGCGGTATCGGTGTATGTTCCGCGCGGTACGGTACGGATTCACTGGGGCAGCGATCAGGCCAAGTTTCGACTCTCGGACGGACGCGTCGAGTCAGCAGAGTTCGCGAAGTACCGCGCCGTCGGTGGGGGTCGAGGAAGCTACACCGACGAGGAGATTCTGGCAAAGGCGGAGCGGGTTTGGCGGCAGTTTGCGAACGAGCCGACGTCACGACTTACATTTGAGGTCTACGATCGTGGAGACCCTAGACTCAAGCGCGCAATTCTCGTTGTTGCTTACGCGCACCCGGACGGAGGTCCATACAAGGCGATCGGGGTCGGAGGTGGAGGAGTTCGTCTTTCTTGTGATTACCTCGAGGTCCTGAGCCTATCCAGGAGCGCTACGCCCGTGTTCCGTCCTGGCACCGATCTGATCGGCTCCGCAGGCGCGAGTCGCGTCACAGCCATGTCGCTCTCAAGGTATCTCGATTGGCAGGACGTCGAGATCGTCGTCGGCGAGCCGCGGTGGTCGTCGGTCAAGGGCCAAAGCGACCCGTTCTTCGCGGATCTGACCCCGGCGCAACACCGGCTGTGGCAGCAAGGGGCAGTCGCGCTCGGGAGAGATGTCATGGTGTTTGACAAGTCGGCATACGACCCGACGACCCAGAGCTATTGGCGATGGGCATGGGGGATCGTCGACTGTACAGAAGGAAACCTGCGTAACTTCATGGAACTCTGGCGCATCACTCCGCGCGGGCCGGAGGGGGGGATGAAGGCCCCCGAGTCTACTCCCGCGACCGAGGTGCGCCTGGTGACGGCGGCGCAGGACAGGGAACCAGAAGGAGGCACGATCGAGCCGACGGGCCAGGCCTCCACCTACGCCCCGTTCGGCACTTGGGTCGGCGTACTGCAGGGCAACCGCCTGCGCCGGGGCGTCGTGTGCGAGGCGGGGCTCCTTTGGGTGC
>JADLBH010000005.1 GCA_020847855.1 Fimbriimonadaceae bacterium | reverse complement strand
GGGACACGAACTGGGAACGCTTCGAGCTCCGGCCGCTCGGAGACCAGCCCGGTGCCGAACGAGCCAAGGACGCGCACTCGGATCGCTACACGCTCGAGTGGCTGAAGAAAGCCGAAGGCTACGAAGGTGCTTATGGCCGAGCGACGATGACGCTCGACCTGGTCACGGGCCGCCCGGTCGGGTTCACCGTCAACGTGCTGGACTTCGAACCCCCGAGCCGAGTGATCACCCGAGACGAAGCGATGCGCCACGTGCGGCAAAGGTGGATCGCTGAGAAGGACCGGTTCCAAAGCGCAGGATACATGGGCGCGGCCGAGCGGTACTTCGGCTGGCCAGAACCCCCAAACCCGGAAGCAACGCTCGTTCTGATGATCCGCGACGATGGGTCTGCTTGCTTCGGCTCCACTTACGGCGAGCGGCTCGCGAGCGAAGGTAAGGCACGGCTATGCTGGGTGTTCGGCCATGGCGGCACGGAAATCGCGATTGACGCCGAGAACGGCGAGCCGTTCGCAGGGGGGATCTCGAAGTCGTCTATAGACGCCGAGCGGGCCAACCCGACACGGGATCCCTACGTTGTGCCGCCGGGAGTGATGCAGAACCCACTCATCCACGGCCCACTGCCATCAGCTGCGGCAGGCGTCGCCGGGCTCGTAGCTGGATGGTGGCTACGAGCCAGGCTCACTCGCAAGGGCAAGTAATCGCTTACGGCTTAGCGTGCAGCAGGAACCAGGGGAAGGCTTTGTCCATCATGTCGAAGCCGTTGCAGTGCCCGGGCGTTGTGTTGTCGGTGTTCGGCACGTCGTGCTTGCCGTTGTAGATCCGCAGCAGCTCGACCGACCTCCCGTTCAGCGCGTTGTCCCAGACGAACCGTTTGGCCGTGCACATGTCCGGCACGGGGTCGTTGTCCTCGATCGTGGGCGGGAAATTGAAGTTCACGTCCGTGACATTGAGCCCCTTGAAGAGCTGGATCGTCTCTTGGATCGTATACGTGAGGTCGGTGCCGAAGTATTGCGGTCGCACCCCGTTGTATCCCATCGAGTCGTCTTGATCGCCGCCATAGGCGAGCAGGGCGACCTTGCCGCCTGGCATGTCGTCCACGTCGCTGGTCGGGATGGCCGAGCCACCAGCGCACACGGCGGCGAACACGTCCGCACGCCTCGATGCCACGTGGTATGTGAAGGCCCCGCCTGCCGAAAAGCCGGTTGCATAGACCCGTTTCTTGTCCAGTTTGTGGCCCGCTGCCGTGAGCTTGCCCTTCATCTCTTGGATGACTTGGTCCACAAACCCGAGGTCGTCGTGCTGCTGGGCGAGGATGGCGGGCCCTCCTTCGATGGTCTATTGTCGCGGCTCTTCGCCGAGCAATGCGTCCGTGATCGTCAGGGCCTGGACCGAAGCGACGGCCATCCCGTAGAGGTCGGCGTACATCTGGCACTTGAGATTCTCGAAGAATCCGTCCGCATGCCCGTTCCTGCCGTGAAAGACGAGCACGAGCGGCATCTGGTACGTCTCGGCGTCTGGGATGTAGTAGTAGTACGAACGGGCGTCGTTCGTCATCGTGAAGGTATCGAAGAAGGTCGTGTCCTGCCACTCTGGGCCAACGGCAGCGAGCACGGAATGAGAAACGAAGAGGAGCGGAAGCAGGCATTTTCTCGCCATACCTCGGGCAGACGTAGGGCGGACAAAAGGGTTCACCTCGCGTTTTCGCCGGGATCGTTCCGAGCACGGGCGCGAATCTGCCAAGATTTTGGAAGTGGCTCTCTTCCTCACCGTGCCCGACGTCATTTGGCTCCACCGAAGGATCACGGGTTTGCAGAGCCCGTTCCACTACGCCCGTTTGGAAGAAGCAGTCTTCTTGCAGTATGCGCAAGGAGATGCGAAAGCAGTGATCGAGCGTGCCGCTCAAGTCGCGGCCGGATTTGGCCGCTTGCGGCCCTTCACCAGGGCAAACCGCGCCACGGGCATCGGCACCGCACTCTCGTTCCTGCTCGCAAACGGCATCGAACCGGCGGTCGCCAGTGGCAATCTGCAGGAACTCGCAACGTTCGAGAACGACCCGAAGTCCGCAGCCAGTTGGCTGCGGGGCCATTCGAGACCTTCCAAGGCCACGCTCGGCATACCGGTCGCAGAGGCGCTCGATTCTGTGATGCAAAGGTTCGGCCCAGACTTGGCTACGCTCGACCGCGAGGAAGGGGCCACCCCCGAGGTCATGGTGAGCGCCCCCCGTCTTAGCGGTGAGTTCGTGAGGTTTTAGGCCAAAAGCCCTATTTTTTTTGCACTCCGTCCCATGACCTTCTTGAGGCATGATGAGAGTGTGAAGCGGCAGGCTCGGTCTGCGGCATGGTGGATGGTAGCGACCGTCGTCGCGGGATGCGGCCGCATGCAAGGCGGACCTTCTAGCCTTGCTAGCACCGTCGTTGGGGAGGAAGTTCGAATGCCGGAGTTCGACTCCTTTGGCAAGAAGTTCCCGAAGCCGCCATACCGCGTCATCTCCTTGGCATGCGGAGGGTGTGCCGACCTTAAGTTCTTCCTGAGCACCGCCTCGGCAAGTCGGCCGCTCGTATTCGTTTCTGCCGATCCTGACGCCGCGCTCCATTCCGTGGAGATATCTCGTACTGACGGCGCTTGGCTCGTCGTAGACCCAGAAGCGAGGCGCGTGCCGCGATCCATCTTGGACTATCCGCCCGTGGCGCTCAAAGTTGGGCTAGACGGGAAGGTTCAGGCTCAGGAGTCGTCGCCCCAACGGATCGGGCCGTTCCTCGGTGCCGCGGCCGAGCCAGAGACGGCATACTCGAAGCTGGAGGTAGGCGGGTGAGGCTGAGGGGGTTGTCAATCGCCGAAGTTCTCGTGTCTGTCGCGATCGTGTCCTTGCTCGCTGCTTTGCTCACTCCTGTTTTCGTGCGAGCCAAAGACCGAGCGCAAGTCACCGCCTCAGTGCTCAAGCTGCGCCAGTGCCACGCCGCTCTCCAACTCTACCGCGACCAATGGGACGGCGACGACACGAGCGGCGACTACTTCCGCATGGGATTGTGGCAGCGATGGGATCTCCAGCAGGATTGGTGGGACTATGTGGGATTGACCGAAGCCTTCCTCCAGTCGCCCTGTCGCCGTGCCTACGAAGGGACGGCCGTTTCGTCCAAGTGGAACCAGATCACTTATGCCCCAGAGTTCTACGACAAGTGGTCAGAAGCTAACGGGAACAACATCGGCTATCTCTCGCGGTACAAGCTCAACGCATTGGCTTTTATGGATACGTACTGTACGGATCCGCCGCTGGAGCAGACCAACCCTTACCGTACCAAGCGGTTCCTCGCCATCTTGCTGAGTGGCGAGCTCGTGAACAAGCATCGCCGCGGGTCAATGCATGTGCTCGAGAACTGGTCAGACCCGCCCCCACCTTAGGGAACGAACACCAACCAATGAAAACGAAGAATCGTTCGACTCGCACACAGTGTCTCATTCACGCTGCCAGCTTGGTGGTGGCGGTTGCCATAGCTTGGGCAGCATCCAGTCTCAGGCTCTATGGAAGTACGCCCATGATGTTCGTACGGGGCGCTGCGGCCCAGCCCCTTCCGTCGCCTAAGGCTGGTTGCACTGCCCAGGGCCAGTGCTGGAACAACGAGGATCCGTGCCCGAACGGAACCATCTATCGGGACACCTATACACAATGCTGCCAGACGATCGTACCGAACCACTGCGCCATCGTGCAAGGCATGTGGAAGAACTGCGGCGGGCAAGTCAAGAAGCACTGCAAGCAGGACCTAATCTCGACTTCGACGTGCATTTCACCGGACTGCGTCTAGGGTAGAAGCTTGACGATCACCGGATCTCGCCGATGGGTGCTGCTCTCGGGAGCCGCTGTCCTGCTGGCAACGGTGGCGGTTCTTGCGATCGGCCCTCGGTCGTGTGACGCCTCTACTTCCCACGCATCGGCGACGTTACTGGACTGCATGCTTGCATCGGACTCAGGTTGCATGTTGCGCTACGTAGGTGAAGAGGAGAGGGATGTCGGATCGGTGGATGCCGCCTCGCTGGATCGGTTCGTGCGGACGGTCTGGGCTCCTCATCTGGCCGGATTTGAGCCTGCCGTCAGAGCTGGGCAGCGCGAGCACGGCCAGAGCCACCTGGACATGGTGGAGCTGCGCCACCCAGACGGCCGCAGGGTACCAGTGGTCGCAGTCGCCGTGGCTGCGGACGGCAGGGCGATCCACCCAAACCTCGTGCTCGACATGACGATCACCTCGCTGCTTGCGGGAAGGCGAGCCGGCCTACCGTTGCCTCAAGGATCGAGCGCCGAAGCCTACTTGGCGGAAGAACTGCGAAGACGATTGCGAGAGTTCGAAGGTAGCGGGCTACGGGGGGCGGCTTTACCGGTCGCAGAGACTGGTGAGAGCAAGTTCTACTCTTGGAGGGATCTCGCGGCCCGTTTCGAGCGACGTGCGGCCTTGTTCCACCGGTTGCCTACGCTTTCGGACGAAGAAAAGGCGGCTGCGCTGGCTGAGTACCAAGACTGGGAGAAGTCAGGCCCCTGACATTCGCTCCGCCGGAAGTTCGTACTCTCATGATCAGCCAGTGAGGCGCAACAAGGAATTAATTACCTGCCTGACTGGCTTGCTTGCGACGGAAGCCTCGCGCCTGCTCGGACTTCGGGTTGCGTCCGCCCGTTCATGGGAAAGGGCCTCACCACGGTAGCCAAGCAACGGAGCCTCCAAACCACTCATGTTAAAACCCCGTATAATTACGGGTAGCAGCTCGCCGCTAGCTGGGTCTACACTCATGGGCCATGGGCCATGGGCCATGGGCCATGGGCTAATCGCGGCGTTTTCCGCCGTACTTCTCGTCCCTGCATCCGGCTGGATTTTAGTCCAGGACGACTTTGAGTCATTGCCAGTTGTGTACAACGGGGTCTACTCCTTCACGAATTCAGGCTCTGAGACTGTGCAGCACAGCGTAGGGGGACAAGACACGCGGAGTCAGACGGTCTACGGCTCCGCGTATGCCGGGCCGCCGGTCGAGAGCGGCCCGACTTGGACGGCCAAGTTCACGCCACTGAGCGCAGGCCCGCTAGTGACGAACTGGGAAGTCCACTGGACTGTTCAGCCTGGCTACACCTGGTATGTCAACATGTTCTACAACCATGAAGTGGGGGATCAGGCGTGGTATCGCTCCAGCCACGGAACCGTGGCGAGAAGTCGGAGTTGGCACATCTTCGACCGGCAGACGAGCACTTTTACAGGGCCGGGCAGCGGCGGCCAAGGTGGGGGTGGCTAAGTGACGTGTACATTGATACTTGCCGCGGTCGCGCTCGCCGGATCTTCGGAGAGAGCGCAACCCGCAAGGGGCCGCACCGCACCGGCCGTGCTGGCCGCCGTCGTCTCTGCGTCGAACCAGGCGCGCCCTGATTTGGGCCGAATTGGCCCGGAGACGGACTGGGACAAAGTCGCCAAGACGGCCCAGCTTCACGTCAGCCGCGACGAGAGGCTCCTTGTGCTGTGGCCGAGCAGCCTCTTTGGGATGGCCGCCGAGCGCGAACTTGTCCGTGGATTCGTCAGCTTGATCGAAGAGTTGCGCCGCTCGGGGAAGGTTCCTGGCTCCGGATTGCCGGGCCCGCTCGCCGCCGGTGCAGAAGACGCTGTCGCCATGGCGACTCCGTTCAACTTTGAGCCACCGAGTTCGATCGCGGACATGGACTTCTCGTTCGGAGTGCACGGCTGGTACAGGCTCACGGACGGGACCAAGTCGGTCTGGCTCATGGCGGATCGGCCGTCCGACACGGACCGGCTCCGGGCAGGGGCTTGTTCGGTGCCTCGCAACCCTAAGTCGGCACCTCGCGACGCCACCCCGCCGCGGTTCGAAGCGTTGCCGGGCATTCGCGTAGACCTTCTCTGGGAGGAGGGCCGGGAACCTGGAATTCGTGAAAAGGTTGAACTCGCGAGCCTTGCGACCGAACTGTTCCAAATTGAAGTAACGCAGGCTTCCGACGAAATCCGGGCCGGGTACGCCCGCTTCTTCCGCGAATTGGATGGAGCAAGCTCCCAGTTCCAGCGCGACGCCTTGACGGGCGACCAGAAGTCCGTTTCAGACCTGCCGCCCGATGTCCAGCGTACGCTCCACGAGCGGCTGGCGCTGGGCTTTGAGCGACACGGTTTTGGTTCGTTGCTCGACGCTGAGAAGTTCTTCTCAAAGGCGAGCATCGGTGATCGCAGAGCGCGGGTCTCGATCGAGTTCAGTATCGAGACGCCGAAAGGGAAGCAAGGTTTCTCGGGCGAGTTCTCCGGCCCATTCACTCCGCGCGAGTGACGGCGGGGCTGGAGCGGGTGACCAGACTCGAACTGGCGACATTCAGCTTGGGAAGCTGACGTTCTACCGCTGAACTACACCCGCCCTTCCCATCCATTGTGCCCTGGAAGGGGCCAATGGGTCAAGGCCCAGCCTGGGGCAACGGCCAGGCGTCGCTCTGAAGGAGCCACTTCGAGAACGCTTCGCTGAACCGCCGCGAGGCTGGGTCCACAAGATGAATACCGTCGAAGAAGTCGCCGTCGCCAAACTCCTTCGGGTTGGGTCGGAACAAGTCGTTAGCGAGGTGATCGAGCACCTTCGAGTATGCGGTCCGCTCTGCCACCGAGCCTTCGAGCATGGGCCTTTCTCTCGCCGAGGTCGGAGGCTCGGCGATCACGAGCACCGCGCCGTGCCTTTGGCAAGCGGCCTTGATCGCACGTAAGGCACTCGTGTTCAGGCGCCTTCGGCGGGGGTCGGCACCGAGATTCATCGCCCGAGGGTGGGCAGTTGGGGGCAAGACGCGAGTGTTTGCGAGGTAGCCGTTGTCGGGCGGGCGCGGGTGGACCCGCGTCTTGCTGCCCCGGCCGAACAGACCGAGAAGGGCGGAGCGGGCGAGCAGGCGGCTCCGTCCGGACGCGAAGGCCGCGCCGAGGTCGTCCTCGAGCAAGGAGAGCCCGGTGAGCTCTGCCCGCAGTGCAGGCGAGCGGACGAACTCGCGAGTGTAGGGGCCCGCGCCAGGCGCCTTGCGGAGCATTTGGGGGTTCGCTCCCAGGACAATGAGGCGCGGGAATGGGGCGCGGGCATCGAGGTCGCGCAGGAGCAGCTCCCATTCGACCGGCGAGGAGGCGTAGACCCCCCAGTTGAAGGTGCTCAGGCCAGTCTCTCGCTCGATGACCTCGGGGACGAAGGCGTCGGCGGCAAGCGAGTCGCCAAGGATCCAAACATCAAAGCGTCGAGCTGGCTCGAACCCCGATTTCGCGTCCACGGCGGCTTTGAAGTCAGCAGGGGCGGAGGCCCGCGCAATCCGACTGACCATTTGGTCGAGCAAGAGCAGGCCGGCGACGAAAAGAAACAATCGGACAGCCCACGCGCCCTTAGAACTGGAAGTAAAGGAACGCATCCCCTCCCTCCGACCCGAAGACGGCCCACCATAAGGTCAGTGCCGCGTAGGCAACATAGCGCACGGGCCTGGGCCATCGGCCGAGGGTGCCGTCGGGCCCGTCGTCCTGGCCGCGCGCCTGGAGGCCCAGCACGGTGGCCCCGGCCACGACCCCAGGCAGCGCCTCGGCGAAGGGGTACGTCCCGAGCCCCGGTTCCCAACCCGAAGCTAGAGAGCCAAAGAGCGTCGCCGCGTGCCCCAGGTCCTCAGCCCGGAAGAGCACCCACCCGGCGAGCACCAATGGCAGGACGGCGACCGCGAAGAACGCCGCCCTTCCCCTCCCGCCAGGCTTCCAGAGGTGCTCCAGCGCAACCCACGCCCCGTGCCAAAGACCCCAAACTACGAAGTTCCATCCCGCCCCGTGCCAAAGCCCGCTGAGACCGAAGGTCACCAAAAGGTTGAAAGCGGTCCGCCCACGCCCACCGCGGGAGCCCCCTAGCGGGATATAGACATAGTCGCGGAACCAGGTGCTGAGCGAGACGTGCCACCTCCGCCAGAACTCGGCGGGCGAGCGCGAAAAATAGGGTCGGTCGAAGTTGCGTGTGAGGTCCACCCCGAGCATCCTCGCCGCGCCCACGGCGATGTCGGTGTAGCCAGAAAAGTCGCAGTAGATCTGCAAGGCGAACAGAAGCGTGGCCGCCATGACGACCGGCCCAGAAACAACCGACGTAGGGTCGAAGGCCCGGTCCACATAGGGCGCGACCACGTCGGCCACCGCGAGCTTCTTGAAGAACCCCCACAGCATCCAGCGAAGGCCGGGGACAAAGGCAGAGGGCTCGAAGCGGAACTCTCTACCCAGCTGCGGGAGTAGGGCCTCGGGCCGCATGATCGGTCCGGCGACCAGAGGCGGGAAGAAGCACACGAAGAGCGCGTAGCGGCCCAGGCTGGGCACCTCGGCCACCGTCCGTCGCCGTACGCCGACGACGAACGAAAGTGCCTTGAAGGTGAAGAAGGAGATCCCGATGGGCAGGGCCAAGCCTGTCGCACCCGGCACCGACCACCCGGCCGCTGCCGCGCTCTGGAGCAAGAGACCGCCGTACTTATATAGTCCGAGCAGGGCGAGAGGCCCAACCACCCCAGCGACGAGCCACCCGCGCGAGCCCCGGCACCGGGCGGCGCATAGGTAGGTCCAAGCGACCACGCCGAGCAGCAGCGGCAGGTCGCGCAGCCCGCTCCAAGAGTAGAAGACCAGGCTCGCCAGCAGCAGCCAAGCCCGCTGACACCGCGCAGGCAGCACGAACAGCACCCCCAACGCAGCGGGCAGGAACAGCATGAAGGCAAGCGAGTTGAAAAGCAATCGGCCGCGCCCTGCGTACAAGACGGCCCAAGTCGGGGCTCGGACTCAGGCGCTAGGGGCAGGGCATCTCGCGAGCGCCAGGGATCGTGGTGAGGATGTTCTGGACGTCCATCGGCATCTTCTCGTCGGTGAAGAAGTCCCAGTACATGCGGCCCTTCTCGACGGTGCCGTCGTCTGCGACAAAGCACCGTTCGAACACTTGCCGGCGCTGGACGGACGTGTCCTTCCGGGCACGGAGCACGAGGCCTCTATAGTCTTGTGCCGCCTCCGGATTGGGGCTCAGGCCCTCGCGCTCCCCATGGACCAAGCAGGCGAAGACGCCATGGTTCAGGTCGAGCGAAAGCAGTTCTCGCATGAACTCGGGGTAGATCGTGAGCGGGGCGTAAAAGCTGGTCCGCTTGCCCGTGGCACGAGTGGACTGCCAGTTCGCCCCGAGACGGTATGGGTCGAGCGGGCATTCGAGGACCTTGGCGTCGCCGAGATAGGGCAGGATCGGCGAGAAGTCGTGATAAAGGGTGTCCGGAAGGGTGCCGTCGCCATCTTGGAGGTAAACCTCAAGGGCTTGGGCTGCCTGGCGCAGGTTCGAGGTGCATGCGGCCGTGTTGCCCGACCGCCGAGTCTGCGCGGTAGCGGATAGTAGGATGGCGGCGAGGATCGCGAGGATCGCGACGGCGACAAGCACCTCAACCAGGGTGAACCCCACGCGCCGCCTCATCGCGCCGTCCACCACCGATAGAGGATCGCAGTGATCCAAGCGAGGAACGAACCCCGGATGCAGTCGCCGACTAGGCCGAGGCAGTAGCTCAAGACCCTCTCAGGGTACACGAACTCGTGCGTAGGTATGGGCAGCGAGAACGCTATGCCGAGGAAGGCGAACGCGAGGCCCGCAAACGCAAGGGTCGCTAGACGGCCAGCCCGCGCGAGGCGCAACACGAGCGCGATCGCGAGTCCGGACAAGGCTCCGAAGCCAAGTGTCATCGGAGACGCTGCCCTTGCGAGGAAGGTTCCGAACAAGGGCCAGGTCGCATACATGGCGGGTGAATCCGGGCCTGGCGGGGATATTGCCACGGTCACTAGCATGAGCACGAGCCGGAACGCGACCCCGATCAGGAGGTTGACGACCGTACCCGCTAGCACGCCACAAGCGAGAAGGGGCCCCCAAGCCGCGTCGCTTAGGCGCAGGGGTTCTTTCGACACCCCCTCAGTATCCCGGAGGTGTTCCTTCACACACCACGAGCCCACTGTTTCCAGCGCAGGCCTCGCCGGGGTCGTAGGTCGTGCAACAGTCAATGGCGTAGTACGGGCCGCACGAGACGAAGTTTTGCTCACCGGCGCACTTCCATTTCCAGCGGTCTCGCTTATCGTAGTAGTTGTTGCGCCCGCCACTGGACCCGTCGCAATCCCAAAAAATCGGTGGCCAGTTGCACCGGTACTGTGGGGACATGGATAGGATTGTGCAGTTGCCTGGGCAGGGGGCCATGGGGTCAGGTGCCGAGCACCCGAGGAAGTCGGGGCAACCTGCCACATCGGGCGTGGGCAAATTGGACGCGAGGACGGTCTCCGCCTCGGTCCAGAGCCCCTGGACGTCGAGCGGCACCATGATCGGGGCGATGCCGACGAAGGCACCGGCGTAGGGAAGAGCGGCTGCGAGTCTGAGCTTCATCGCTGTTTCCTCCAGGCTCTCAAAGTACCCCCCCCCGAGGCGTGTCAAGCCCTTGGCTCAAAGTCTAGTATATTTACCTGGTGCATAGAACCAGACTGGTTGCGCTCTCTCGGGGATGCCGTAACCACGCCGCCGATTAGCGGTAGTGGGCCATGACCTTGCGGAACGCCGGTGTCGCAGCCGAGCGGTCCTTGGCGGTCTTACCGGTCAGCACGAACAAGGTCCAGTACTCCTCTTCCCGGTGGTAGCAGACGACCTCGCTCGCCCCACTCAGCTCAAATTCGAAGGTGCGGAGGGAGCCCCCTTGGATCGGCGTCCTCGCAACTTCCTTCACTCGTGCCTTCGGATCCCTTGCGCGGAAGTCCCGGATGTCTGCGTCAATCCGAGATTGCAAGCTAGGGTGCCTGGTCTTCTTGGGGTGGTGGATCGCCCGCCCGTAGATCACATCGGGCGCAGAAGAGAACGTCTGGCCCTTCGGCACGAGGACGAGCATCCCGAGGTCGTACGTGGCGCGGTCGTCTTGCACCCAGCCTGGAGGGGTGCCCAGGTCGGGGTGGATGCAAAAGTGCAGGTGGTAGCCAAAGAACATCGCGTTCTTGACCACTTTCGCGTCCGCCTGCGCGAACGCGAGCACGAACAACAAAGCGGCTACAGGGAGCCGATAGGCCATGGCACGATTCTATCCGAAGACGGGATGCTCGACCCGTAACGAACTTGATGACGGCCCTTCGCGCAAGCAGGACATCATCGCGGCGACTGATGGCGCCGCGGGTTCAGAGTGGTGATCCGTTCTCGCATACCGGGTGGGCCCGCAGCCGCCTCGAAGCATAGAGCCGTCTTGCTTTGGCAAAGGATGCGGGCCGCTGAGCGGGTATGAAGCCGAACGAGCTAAACCGCGCGGTGTTCCCAAAGCTAAGAACGGGGACGAGTCCGAAGTGGAATGGAGCGGGCGATGGGAATCGAACCCACGTGACCAGCTTGGAAGGCTGGGGCTTTACCATTAAGCTACGCCCGCAAGGCGCCTTCCCATCCTACCCGCGACGGAAGTTCAGCCCTGGGGGTTCGCCGATCCTGCCCGTATTCCTACCAGGTTGTGTCCATGGATGGAGAACTTCCAAAGTAGTCATTGTATACTCCGGGCAAGGCCCACTGTGGCCTCAGTGGCAGCTACATCGCGTTCCTGCCACGTTGGAAACTAGGAGACTGCAAAAAGAGATGAAACGAACACTCATCACCCTGGGAGCGCTCGCGCTGGTGGCTACCGCCAACGCGCAGTCGCTCTACAACAATGCCACGGGCGGCGGCCACACGCTGACGCTCGAGGGCCTTTTCACCGATCCGAACGGCCTCGGAAACCGAGCTTCCGCGCTCCAAACCGCGTTGGGCAACAACGTTTTCGGCTTCGGAGCCCAGACTGCGGGTCCCAACATGATGTCGGACGACTTCGTCGTCCCGGCCGGCCAGAACTGGACCGTCACCGCGCTGACCTTCTTCATGTACCAGACGGGGGCCACTACACCGACCATCAACGGCCTGAGCTGGCGCATTGACAACGTGAACCCGACGACCCTGCCTGATCCTGTGGCAGCGGCCGCACCCTTGATGTCGGGTGGCGTTTTGCTCGCCGATGTGCCGACCGTCACCTTCACGGATCTCTTCCGCGTGACCGACACCGCACTGACGGGTACGACGCGACGCATTCAGAAGGTCGTTGTGGACACGACGGGAGACCTCGTGGGCACGCTTCCTCCTGGCCAGTACTGGGTCACCTGGAGCGCCACTGGAACCCTAGCCAGCGGACCGTGGCAGCCACCTCTCACCGAGAAGGGCTTCCTCAACAATGCTCCCACCGATGCGAAGCAGTGGATCGGGTCCACCCTCGTCTGGAACGACCCAGTGGTGGATAACGGTGCGCCCCTCGCCCCCCAGGATCTCCCGTTCTGGATTGATGGAACTCCGGGCGGTGCCGAGGTCGTGGTCCCGAGCTCCTTCACGACGGTCCTTGGCCGTCTGGACGCGGGCGACGTCGCCAGCCTCTCGGCCGACGACGACAACTACCTCCGCCACTGCAAGTTCATCGTCCCGAACGCGCT
>JADLBH010000004.1 GCA_020847855.1 Fimbriimonadaceae bacterium | reverse complement strand
TGCAGTCGGGCGGCTCGTTCTCCTTGGGCGTCGAGCAGCGGAACTTCGTCTCGGGCGTGAACCAGGACCTGGCCACCGGCGCGGTCGGCACGAGCGAGGTCACCGTGACCTCGAACACGACCGGCACGCACAACGAGATGATCGGCACGGCGGGCGCCCTCCAGGCCGAGTACCTGGTCCGGCAGACCGGCCCGAGCGTCGTCTCGCTCTGGTGCTTCAACGCCGACCACTTCACCTGGACGGTCAACTAAGCCCCGCCGCCTAGCGGCGAACGACCAAGAGGGCCCCCCGGCAAGCCGGGGGGCCTTCTTTTGTTCTACAAGCAGAGAGAACCCTAACCGAGCCTTGCCCTGAACGCCTCGACCGCCATCGCGCCCAGATCCCCTTCTTCGCGAGACCTCACGCTCACGGTACCGGCCTCGATGTCCCGATCCCCGAGGACGAGCATATATGGCACCTTTTGCCCTTGGTTCTCGCGGATCTTCTTGCCGAGCGTCTCACGCCGATCGTCCACCGAGCAACGTACGCCCGTCGAAACCAAGTCGTCCTTGACCTGCTGGGCGTAGTCATTGTGCCGATCTGCGATCGGGAGCACCGTCACTTGAACCGGAGCAAGCCAAAACGGAAAGGCCCCGGCATATTGCTCCGTGAGCAGACCGATCATCCGTTCGAGGGAGCCGAACGGTGCCCGGTGGATCATCACGGGACGATGGGGCTTCCCGTCCTCGCCGATGTATTCGAGCTCGAAGCGCTCCGGCAGATTGTAGTCCACCTGAACCGTACCCATCTGCCACTCCCGGCGCAGGGCGTCGCGGATGATCAGGTCGAGCTTCGGACCATAGAAGGCGGCGTCGCCAGGAGAGAGCTCATAAGCTAGGCCTAGCTCCTCACATGCCTCTACGATCGCGCTCTCGGCCTGCCTCCAATTCTCATCGTGACCCACGTACTTCGTGTCCGATGGATCGCGGGTACCGAGCCGGACGCGGTACTCCTCCAAGCCGAGCTTCTTGAGAACGGTCATCATGATGTCCACGACCGACTTGAACTCCGCGAGCAACTGCTCCGGAGCGCAAAAGATGTGGGCGTCGTCCTGCGTGAAGCCGCGCACGCGCAGCATCCCGGCTAGTTCTCCGCTCTGCTCGTAACGGTACACCGTCCCAAACTCGGCGTAGCGAATGGGAAGTTCTCGGTAGCTTCGAAGCGAAGACCTATATATTTCGATGTGGAACGGACAGTTCATCGGCTTGAGGATGAAGGTTTCCTTTTCCTCATCCTCCATGAACGGAAACATCTTTTGTCGGTACGTTAGGATGTGCCCCGACTTCTCGTAGAGCTTGATCGAGCCAATGTGCGGAGTAACAACGGGGTCGTACCCACGCCTCAACTGCTCGTCCTTGAGGAAGTCCTCTAAGACGGCCCGCATCGTCGCCCCTTTGGGCAACCAAAGCGCGAGCCCTTGTCCCACGGTCTGCGAGAACATGAAGAGCCCCAGTTCGCGACCAAGGACGCGGTGGTCGCGCCGCTTCGCCTCTTCGAGGAACTCAAGGTGCTGTGCAAGCTCCTCCGCCGACTCAAAGGCAGTGCCATAGATGCGGGTGAGTTGCTCGTTGCTCGAATCGCCACGCCAATAGGCACCCGCGATGCTCATCAGCTTGAAGTGCTCGATCTCCGAGGTGTTCTCGACGTGAGGGCCGCGACAAAGGTCAATGAACCGGTGACCCTGGGCTTGCTGGTCATAGAAGCTGACCTCCTCGCCTTCAGGCACCGCTTCCAGCAGCAGCAGCTTGTAGAGGGCGGTCTCTTTGCCCTGGCCCAACGTACACTCCTCCAGGATGATTCGCCTTGCCTCTTCGCGATCGCCCGCGACCCGGCGAACGATGGGCTGAGCCAAGGCTGCAAGCTCTCGCATCCTGCCTTCGATCCGTTCTAGATCTTCTTCCTTGATCGGCTCGGGCAGGGCGATGTCGTAGTAGAAGCCGTTCTCGATAGGGGGCCCGATGGCCAGTTTGCTCCCAGGATAGAGTTCGGTCACTGCCTGGGCCATGAGGTGCGCCGCGCTATGCCGCAACCGATAAAGACGTGATTCTTCGTATCCCATTTTCGTTTCCCCGCAGACCAAGCGGTCGAGTTGTGAGTCCGGGGGCGAGAGTACCCGGCTCGGAACCTTGGTCGCTCCCGGATCGTCCAAGGTTACGTGCGGGCCTACCTGGCACCTCTGTTCTTGTTTGCGTCGCCTGCGTTCGCCCAGAGCGCGAACACGGCGATGTCGAACGCGCTGGCCGGCCTTGCATTGAACTCACGCTTGACCCTCCAGACCGTGGCCGAGGAGAACACCAAGGGCCGACCCGCCGAAAGTTTTGTCAGCATCGCCGTGGACAACCGCCTCTCGGAAGGCGCGTTTCGGGTCGAGGTGAACGTCCACGAGGACGGCAAGCACGTCCGACGGATCGTGGGGGATGGCACTTGGCTTTGGGACTACAGCACGAAGTCGAACTCTTACTCCAGCGTCGCTTACGGATCCGCGGAAGGCGGGCTCGATCCGAAGTGGAGGCAAAAGCTCTTCTCCAGGCTCCAACTCTTGCTGGAAGGACCCTCGCTCTTCACCACAAGGATCGTTGCAGACACGTTCCTTGCGCAACCGGGCTCCGGATGGACACCTTGGTTCCCGACCTCCGTGCTCTCCCTTGAACCAGACGGGGTTCTTGCGAGAGCCCAATCCCCCTATCCGGCGAGCACTCGATACAGCATCGAACCCGTGTTGGCGAAGGTCGTACACCGGGGTTGGCCCGCACCGGGAACGTACGAACAATTTGTGACGACCGTCTTCACTGGACAACTACCGCCAGACGCAAACTTCGCCTTCGTCCCACCGAAGGGCGCGCGAGTCGTCGCCGCATCCCAGCGTCAGGATCGCTGAAGGGCAGCGACGAACCGATCCCACGCTTCCTCGGTCGGCGCGCCGAGCGCAAAGTGGCCCCGAACCCACGCGAACGCAGCAGGGAGTTCGCCCTCGCCTGCGAAGGTGCGTTCTTGCCTGCTCCGCGGGATCGCCGTCTCCAATTTTGCCCAATCCCAGCCCGCGAGGATCGTCGCGGTAGATTCCTCCCAGCCTCCCGTCGCAAGGAGCCTCAGCCAAAGCTCGATGATCCCAAGGCATGCCGCCCCTTGACCTCCTAAGACGACCCCCCAGTCCTCAGCGCAGAAGATCGCGCCCGAGCGGTTGGCACCGGAGAAATCGGGAAGCCGCCCAGCACCTTCCGGTGTCACGTATGGCACGGCCCGCCGCCCCCTTGTAGCCGACGGCTACACTCGGTTCTTATGTCCGAGGATCGGTTCGAGGGAGACCCAACCGCCGAACTGGACATCAGGCCGGGAGTGGTTCTCTGGCGGTTGGCCTGGCCCGCGGTCTCGCTCAACCTCCTCCAAACCGTCAACGCGCTGCTCGACACCTTCTTCATTCAAACCCTACCCACATCGAACGCTACCGCGGCCAGCGGAGCGACGACCTCGATCTTTCTCTTCATTTCCTTGGCCTTTGCCCTCGGCATGGCCTCCACCGCGCTCGTCGCGAGGTTCTTTGGCGCGGGCAACTTCCCTGATCTGAAGGCTGCCTGCGACCAAGGCGCGAGTACGGCCCTCATCGGCGGGTTTTCCGTGGGATTCCTCGCGCTCGCCCTCTCCCCGGTGCTTGCTTGGCTCCAAATCCCAGCCACCGACACCGAGGCGGTCACGCTGATGAAGACCTACTTGGTCGGGCTAGCGGCGGGGCTCCCCGCCGTGTTCTTAATCCAGTCGCTGGCGGGATCGCTCCGCGGCGTGGGGGACACCAAGAGCCCGATGTTGCTCAGCGGCTTCCAGATCCTGGTTCACATCGGTCTGAACGCATGGATGATCCCTCACGGTCATGGGCACCTCGGCTGGGGCATCGCCGGGGCGGGCGCAGCCTTTGCGATCAGTGCGTGGCTGGCCGCGATCGTGTACTTGGTCTTTGCCCGCCGAACCCCGGTGGGGCAGGTCCGGTTGAGGTTGCCGGAGATGGAGTGGGTGAGGCGAATCGTCCGGATCGCCTTCCCTGCCGCCATCGGCGCGTTCGTGCGCGTGACTTCGCTCATGGCATTCACGTTCATCTTGAAAGGCGTACCGCGAGCCAGCTATGCGGTGGCCGCGCTCCGACCGTCCTTCAGCGTGGAGTCCTTGGCCTTCATGCCAACCTTTGGGCTCTCCATCGCGGCTGCGGCGTTGGTCGGTCAGTGCTTGGGGGCCAAAAAGCCGGAGAGGGCCGAGCGCGTCGGCTGGCTCGCGGCGCACTACGCTGGAGCGGTCAGCCTTGTCGCTTCGGTGCTCATCTTCTCCTTCGCGCTCCCGCTCGCCCACTTGCTTCTGCCCGACCAGCCCGAGATCGCCGCCGAGGTGGCTACCTTCTTGCGATATCTGTGCGCGACCGAAGTCCTTTTCGCCTATGCGATGGTGCTGCTGGGGGCGGTGCAGGGTGCGGGCGACACCACGAGCCCACTTTGGGTGAACTTGGTGTGCATGTGGGGCTTGCGGGTTCCCATCGCGGCGGTGCTTGCCATGCCGTTCGGCCTCGGCCTGGGCGCGCGCGGGTGCTGGATCTCGATGATGACGACCCAGGCGATCCAGGGGGTCTATGCGATCTGGGTCTACCGGCGAGGACGCTGGAAGGCGAAGGAAGTCTAGGCTCTCGCCGCTTCCAGGACGGACTCGAAGCGATCTGTAATCCTCTCCACGTCGAACGTAGCTTCGGCATATTCACGCGCTTTCGTCCCCATCCTCTGCCTCTCCGCCGAATCACCCAGGATCCTCTCTGCCGCTGCCACAAAGCCCGCCTCGTCCCCTGGTGGCACAACCAGGCCAGCGCCATGGCCTCCGACGATTCTTGCGATGAGGTTCTCGGGAGGAACCGCGAGGAGGATCGCCCGGCCCGAGCACAGGTAGCTCAGCACCTTGCTCGGCACGGAGAAGACTCCGGCCGCAGGTTCCAGAATGCCGACCAGGAGATCTGCGCTGCCGAGCACGTCGGGGAGCACGCCCGCAGGCTGGAAGGGCAGCACGACGAGGTTCTTCAGGTTTCGAGCGGTGGACTGTTCTCGCAGCCAAACCGCGCTCGCCCCCTCGCTCACCACCACGACCCGGACTTCCCCGCGATCTCGGTAGCGTTCGGCGATCGCGACGAGCAGGTTCGGGTTGTGCTTCATCCCCAACGTGCCGGTGTACACGACGTTCGTCGTTTCCGAGAAACCGTTCTCCACCGACCATGCGTTCGACTTTGGTCGGAGAGGCACCTCCCCGATCGGTGACCAGTTCTCAATCGTGTGGACTCGGGCCGGCTCGACCGGAACGAACGGGCGAAAGTCGTCCGAGATCACCACGGCCTGGTCGGCCCTGCGAAGGAGCCGTTGCTCATACCCCTTGTACCACGATCCCACGACCGCCCCGATGAGCGGAAACTTCTCCCGCAGGATCCGATCTGCGGCGATCCCGATCAAGTCTTGAACCCAGAAGACGTGGCCTGCGCCGAGCTCGTGGCAGCAGACCTGAATCTGGTCCACCGCTTCGAGCGGGGTGTTCGCAGTCACCACGACCTCCGGTTGGAACTCCGCGATCCTTCGGGCCGCAAGCCGACCGTGCTCCGTATCGGCCTGACGTCGCCGGAGAAGGTTCGACTTGTCCACCTCCCTCCCAATGGAGACGGGCTCGATGGAGAAGGTAGCGGGGTCGCCCTCCTTCCTTTGAAGGTCGCCGTGCGGGGTTAGGAACGACGCGGAATAGAGGTGGAGCACCTCGTGCCCTCGGCCCGCGAGGGATCGGGCCAAGCTCAGAGCACAAAGGTGCCCCGAGTAGTCATGGATTACGAGGCGCATGGCGTCACTGGCTCGTGGCGCGCATCAAGCCCTCGTTCGCGGCATACCACTCGACCGTGGCACGAACCCCGTTTTCGAGGCTCACCTTGGGCACGTAGCCGAGCCGGCCGACCTTGGACACGTCCGGAACCCGGCGCGGGGTGGCGCCTGGCGGCTCAGCCCCAGGCTGGATCAGAGCATCCCTACCGAAGCAGCGGACCACGAGCTCGGCCAGCTCGCGGATCGTTGTCTCGATGGGGGTGCCGACGTGATAGATGTTCTGATCGTCGCCCGCGAGATACGCGAGGAGGCAGCCTTCGGTGAAGTCGTCAATGTGGCAAAAGGCACGAGTCTGGCTCCCGTCTCCTTGGATCGGAAACCGCACGCTTCCCTCCGGCTGCGACGCAACCGCTGCTTTGGCGCGAAGCGCGAACTGCGGAAGCACGTGCTCCCAGCCCATATCGGGACCATAGACGTTGTGCGGCCGGACGATCACCGTCTTCTCGAACTTGCCCCGCCCGTAGTTCACCGCGAGGAGCTCGGAGATGAGCTTGCCGCCCCCATAGGAGTAGCGAGGGTTGAGTGGGTCGGGACTATAGAAGGGCACGCTCTCATCGGTCGGCACGACGGGCGGCGTCTGATAGACCTCTGAGGAGGACATGAGCCAGTACTGGCCTACGCCGTGCTTCAAGGCCGAGTCGAGCGTGTTCAGGGCGCCCTTGACGCCGACTTCGAGCACGAGCGCGGGCTTGTTGTAGAAGAACTCGGTACCATTGATGAACGCCAAGTGCGCGACCGCGTCCATGCCTTTCGTCGCGCGGTCCACCACTTCTGCGTCCCTGACGTCGCCTTGGACGAACTCTAGGTCGTCCATCACCCCTGCGAGCCTGCGGGGGTTCCCACGGGAGTTGTCGTCGAGGCAACGGACGTCCCATCCCTTCGCAAGAAGCCCACGAACGAGCGCGGCCCCAATGAACCCAGACCCGCCCGTGACCAGTACCTTGGGCATCAGCGACCGCTCCAGGCCTTCACCGAGCCGAACCGGAGGTAGGTGACGCCTTCGCTAAAGTCGTGGCTGTCGGCAGAGATGCAGTCCCAGCAATCGAAGATCAGGGCGGGTTTGTTCATCGTGGAACTGAGATCCTCATAGTTGATCCTCGAGTATCCGAGATGGTTGTTCGCGATCACGACGACTGACGCGCCATCGAACGCGGCCTCGATGCTTGCCGGTTCGACCCCCAAGGTGCGTGCATCCGTGTCCTTGACCGCGAAGTCCTGCCCAAAGAGCCTCGCGCTCGGGAAGTCGCGCCGCACGGCGTCAATCACGAGCTGGGTCGGCGTGCCCCGCAGGTCGTCGGTCTCCGGACGTCCCTTGAAGGCGAGGCCGCAGATGCTGACCTTTACGTCGGGCGGGAGCGAGTTCTCCCCCGCCCAGTCCAGGATCATTTGGGAGACGATGCCGGGAAGCTCCTCGTTCAAGGCCCTACCGTTGGAGATCAACCGTGGAGTGAACCCAAAGTCTCGAAAAGAGTGGGCGAGGATGTGAGGGTCCTTTTCGAGGCACGGGCCGCCCACCATGCCGGGTCTAGCGATGTTCGTTCGCTCATATCCAGTGTTCGCAGCGTGTATCACTTCGATGCCATCGAGGCCCGCCGCCTCCGCTAGGAGAGCAACCTCGTTGCCAAAGGCGAAGAAGAGGTCGCGGAAGGAGTTGTCGAGAAGTTTGATGATCTCTGCCGTCTCCAGGGTCGAGACGCGGATCGTGGTCGGGGTCAGTCGCTGGAAGATCCTGCTTGCCCGCCAGGCGTCGTCGTCGGTCAAGCCTCCCACGATCTGTGGCAAGGAGCGAAGCTCTTCGAGAGCACGGCCTTCCACGGTCCTTTCTGGGCAGTAGGCGAGTTGGAACTTCTTACCCGAGGACTCGAGGATCGGCTTGACGACCTTGCGGGTCGTGCCCAGTCGAACCGTGGACCGCAACACGGTCAGGCTTCCGTCCGGCATTACGTCCGCGACATAGTTGGAGGCTCGCTCGACCATGTCCATCCTCGGGTTGCCCTCATCGTTGAGCGGCGTGCCTACCGTCAAGACGAAGACCTTGCACTCTCGAGCGCCGACCGCCTCCTCCGGGGTCTCAAATTTGAGCTTCCCACGCTTGAGCTGGCGGGCCATTCGCGATTGGAGCCCGAGCTCGTAGAAGTGGGCTTTGCCGCCCCGGAGCCTCGCGACGGTCTCGGGATTGATCTCGACACCGATGACGTCGAAGTCGCACTCGGCCATGACGACGGCGAGCGTCAGGCCCACGTAACCCATCCCTACGATACAAATCTTCTTGTTCTCAGCGTCTATCATCCACTCACCGCGGCGCCCGGCGCAACGTTGTCCAAGTACCAATTGTAGGTCTGGCGCAGACCCTCCTCCAGGCCCGTCTCCGCCACAAAACCGAATCGCTCCTTTGCCTTCGTCCCGTCGAGCCCTCGCCGCGGCGCCCCTCCCGGCTTCGTCGTGTCCCAGACGAGCTCCCCTGCAAAGTCCGTAACCTTGCAAATCGCCTCGGCGAGCTCTCGAACCGAGGTCTCCCGGTTCGAGCTGAGGTTGTAGGCCTCGTTCGTCGCCGGGCCCAGCGCCATTTTCAATAGGCCCTTGGCCGCGTCTTCGACGTACAGAAGGTCGCGGGTCTGCGTACCATCGCCCCAGACGACGAGTTCCTTGAGCCCGGCCCGGCGGGACTCGTCAGCCCGCTTCAGCAGCGCGGGCACGACGTGGGACTTTGCCTCCTCGAAGTGGTCTCCTGGGCCATAGAGGTTCGTCGGGATCACATAGGTGTATCCCAGACCATATTGGCGGTGCAGGGCATCGGCCACGGTATGGAGCATCCTCTTGGCGGCACCGTAGGGCATGGTGTCCTCCGCGGGCGCACCTTCCCACATCGAGGCCTCGCTCGTTGGAATCGAGGCGTCCTTCGGGTAAACGCAGACCGTAGAGACCACGAGGACGTGCGGAAGCCCGACCCTCGCCGCCGCCTCCAGTACGTTCAGGCCCATGCGGAGGTTCTCGACCGCCATCCTCCCTGGATTCTCCTTGTTCAGCCCGATCCCGCCGACAAACCCCGCGGCATGGATCACGGAGGCCGGTCGGTGCTGGGAGAAGTACGCCTCGCAAGCGCTCAAATCCAGGAGGTTGAGCTCCCCGCTGCGCGGAGCGAGGTGTTCCCCCGGCGAATAGTGCTGAAGGTGTTTGCCAAGGAAGCCGGAGCCGCCGAGGATCAATAGTGGGCCGGTACTCATGAGATCGGGACGACTCCCCTTCGGGCAAGCCGTATGCCACTGGCCGAGCCGCCTAGGACACTACCGCAGGGAACCTGTCCGACCCAGGACAGCCGAGTTCGCCAGGACATGCGAGGCGACCTCGATGGCCCTCCTCGCTTGCCTCGGGTCGTGCGTACGGATGATGCGTGCGCCTAGCGCTTGGGCGAGGACTTGGGCAGCGAGTCCGCCTTCCAGGCGGTCCTCGACCGGGGCCCCACCCAGAGCCGCCCCCAGGAAGGACTTCCTGCTCACCCCGACTAGCACGGGGTACCCCAGGTCCGCGATCCGATCCAAGGTTCCGATCAGTGCAAGGTTATGTGCGAACGTCTTACCAAATCCAACCCCTGGATCCACCCAGATCCGGTCTCTAGCGATGCCCTCACCCTCGAGTTCGTCGCAACGTTTGCCAAGCCACGACGCCACGTCCTCGACCACGTTCGCATAGGTGGGGGCCGCTTGCATCGTGCGCGGCTCACCCTGCATGTGCATCACGCAAACCGAGCAAGAGGAGTCCGAGAGGAGAGCGCGCATTGCAGGCGAACCGATACCGGACACATCGTTCACGACTACGGCCCCATGATCCAGGCACGCTTCGGCAACCTCCGCCTTCATCGTGTCCACCGAGACCGGCACGCCTTGCCTGCTCAGACGCTCGACCACCGGGACGACCCTAGCGAGCTCCACCTCGGTCGGCACCGGATCGGCACCGGGCCTCGTGCTCTCGCCGCCGACGTCCACGAGGTCGGCACCCTCCTCGAACATCTGCAATCCGTGATCCACGGCGGCCTCCGCTGCGGCGAACCTTCCGCCGTCGCTGAAGCTGTCCGGAGTTACATTGAGGATCCCCATGACCGCAGGGCGGCCGGAGGGCAGTGCAAAGCCCGGCATCAGCCCGCTTCGGCCAAGCCCAAGCCCTCGTGCAAGGCGGCCACGGCCCGTCGTAGCTCCGACTCTGGCACGAGGCACGAAAGGGACGACTCGCTGTCCGAGGTCTGGAACACCTGAATCTGTTCCCGGACGAGGATGCCCATGATGTTGAGGAAGACACCGGGCTGCCTCATATAGTCGCGACCCACCACAGAGACCATCGTGCAGCCCTCGACGACTTGGAAGGGGACGATGGTCGGCTCCCCGGTTCGCTCCACGAGCCGGGCCTGGGTCCGAACGGCGTCGCTCTTGCTGCCGCCGATTTGGCAGACAGCCACAGACCCGCTCGCCACAGGAATCACCAGCGCATCGAGTACCGCCCGAACCACGGGACTCTGCTCGCGGCGGGTCGCAAAGCCAAACCCCGAAGGCCCCCGGCTCACCATGTAGAGGCTCACCCTATGATCGCTCAGTATCTGAAAGACGGTAGCGGCGAAGCTCGCACGATCCGACTCGTCCAGGATCGTGACATCCACGGAGAAGGCTACGAGCTTGCCCGTGTGCGTGACGCCGGTGACCTTGCGACCGGTCGCCTGGCTCTCAGCGACCACTTCGGTCCCTGGGTCGTCCGAGAAGGTGTTCTTCACCCAGAGCGGGATCCCGAAGTTCATCCCGATCTCGGCGGCGCGGGGGTGGAGGACGTGCGCTCCCAAGTGCGCGATCTCGGCCACCTCGGAGTACGTGACCTGGCGCAGGGTGGGGGCACCGGGGACATAGTCCGGGTCGGCGGTCTTGACCCCGTCCACATCGGTGTAGATCTCGACGCGGTCGGCTTGGAGAGCTGCACCGAGCCCAGCCGCGGTCGTGTCGGAGCCCCCTCTGCCTAGGGTCGTCATCTCGGCGCCGGGCAGGCCGCCCTGGATCCACACCCCCTGAAACCCACAGACCACCGGGATCAAACCGCGGTGCAGGGCTTCTTGGACCCCCAAGGGGTTGATCCCCAGGATACGAGCGTTGCCATAGTTGCCATCCGTCCGGATACCGGCTTGCCCGCCGCGCAGCGAGATCGCGGCGTGCCCGAGCGCCTTGAGAGTGTGCGCGAACACCACCGACGAAAGGATCTCCCCACATCCCATGAGCAGGTCGAGCTCGCGCGGTTCCGGCTCCACGTCCGGCTCCATGTCGCGCAGGAACGAGATGAGGGTGTCGGTGGCGTAGGGCTCGCCTTTCCTACCGATCGCACTCACGACAACCACAGGCTTGAGTCCCTGCTCGGTGGCGCTCACGACGCGGAGCGCCGATGCCGTCCGAGCCTCTTTGGTCTTCACGCTCGTGCCGCCGAACTTCATGACGACGATGCTCATTCCCTCCCCCCGACCTCGAGCCGGACGCGATCGGCGGTCGCCGCGTCCAGCACGAAGATCACTCGGTCGTGCATGTCGCCGATATGGTCCACCTCGTCCCCGGTCAACATGACCTGCGAGATCGTCTTAGCGATGAGGCCCTCCTCGTCCCGCATGTTCGCGGCATGGATCGCGACCACGCTCCGACCCGAGCGCGACTGGTGTTCGAGACCTTCCAAAGCCGTGGCGAGGGACTGTAAGTCGCTCTCCGCAACCACGAACGACATCCGCGGGCCGTCCAGCTTGAGATAGTCCACGGAGACCTGCTGCATCGCCACCCTTCGGAGCACGTCGAGTCGAGCCTGTTCCAGAGGCTCCGCGAAAGGGCCCACCGAAACCGTTGCGTACCCTTTTCGCACTTCGACGCGATCAATCCCGCGCTCGCGCTCGAACTTTGTCTCGGCGGCACGGGCACCTTCCTCGGGACGGGCGTGCTCCCGCCGGAACGGTTGCGACGATGGCGAACCGGGATGAGTCACGGATGGAGGTTACTCGCGAGGGACCTCGAAGAGAAGGGCCCGTGGCGAGCCTTGAGTAGTGGCCCAGGTCTGTATCGGTTCCAACCTGCCTTGGGCGACCGCCTCGGCAAGGAGGACCCGCCACCATTGATTTGGATCCTTCCGCATTGCGTCAAGCTCGGCAGGCGAGAACGCGGATCCGCGCATGGCGGCCTCCCACCGCTGGACGAATGCCGGTTCGAGCCCGCTGGAAAGGTTTACGTACACATAGCGCACTCCCTCCGCCCGATACCGGGCAACCAACCCTTCCGGGCCCTCGATCCCTTCCGGCCCGAACCGCGTGGAGTGGCCTGGGTTCGCCCAGACGTAGGGGCGGTGTAAGAGAAATCCGAAGACCTCGTCATAGAGTGCGACCTTCCCCGGCGGGAGTGCGTTGATGGCCTCCGCAGGGGCCGCAAACCCGATGGCTCGAAGCCGGTACTCTTGCACCGGCTCGGTGCCAAGGACGACGGGGAGCTTGCCCTCGTTCCAGGTCCAGGTAAGCCAGAGCGTATAGGTCGCCTGCATCCCGGCGAACACGGCTGCCGCCCGGCGCGCGCTGCGACACGAAGAAACGGCCACGATCGTGAGAGGAAGACCGATGGCGACGAGGTACCGGCTCTGTTGGCTCAGGGCGAACCAGCCGAGGAGTTGAACCCCGACCAGGGCGAGCGTGCCACGCTGCACACGGTTCAAGCCTCCCAGTGCGGCGGCCACCCCGCCCGCGGCGATCACCGCGAATCCCAAAGCCCCGGTCGGAAACCCACCGCCCTCGGTCTGGGCCGGATTCACGTACCGGCCCGGTTGATAGGCAAGGCCGAGAACGCTGTGTCCCAGCGTCGCGATGCTCTTGGGTGGCCCGAAAGTGGACTGTTCGAAAGCATAGGTAGCCGCCCGCCACGAGTCCCACTCCCTGCCGCCCAAAACCGAGGAGAAGAACGGGAACACGGGGTTGCCGGTCATCATCGCCGACTTGGCATACCACGGCATCCCGAGGAGCAACGCGATCCCTAGCATGGTGGCCGGTGCCTTGTGACCGACCTTCCAACGAACGATGGCGTAGGCAGCGACGATCGCGCAAGCTCCCCAAGCCGCCAGGCCGGTGTGCTTCGTGCCCAGCGCGAGCCCAAGGCAAAGGCCGGCAACGACCGCTCGCTCCCGGCTCCCTCCCAGGAGAAGTTCGGCCGCGTAGACCGTCCCCAGGGCTGAGTAGAGCCCGTGAGCGACGTCCACATAGGCAGTGCCGGCTTCCCAGGCGACGACCGGCATCCCAGCGAAGAGCACCGCGGCCACCGATCCTGCGCCGGGCCCTGCCCAGCGGCGACCCAGCCCGAACGATGCGACCACCCCGCTGAGCACCAGGGCCCAAGAGAACATCTTGGCCGCCGCCTCCCCCCCCCATGCACGGCCAAAGAGATACAGATTGTCCACGGCGAACGGGAAATTGCTCTGGTGGAGCGCGGGAATGTGCCCAATCTGCCCCGCTCGCAGCCATTGTGCGGGCACCGCGAGGTGATAGGCCAGACTGTCCCAGTCCCGAGGGTCGCTCGGCCCGATCGCGCCGACCGCCGCGAACGCAAGGGTCATGCTCACGACGAGGAGCGCCGCCAACGCCCACCCGGAAGGAAGCCGGAAGCGCAAGGAAGGCAGTCGGCCACCCACGACCGCGGCGGCGAGGACAAGGACGCTCAGCGCGGGCAAGCCCCAAGGGAGACCGGAGGGCAGGAGGCCGGGCAAAAGGGCCAAGGTGCCAACCAGACCCAACCCCACCAATCCAGAAACCCCCCATTCCTCCGCAGGGTCGAGGTGTGGGGCGATCCTCGACATGCGCCTGGCGGTCGCCATGGACACCGCGACCACGAACACCAACGTGAGCAGGACTCCGGCCATCGGCGCTGCGAAGTCTACTCAGCCTGAAAGGTACGCTCCTGGATGTGGGCCGGACATGGAGGATCTATCGAGCGTTCTTGCGAAGCTCCCTAGTCCGTGCGATGCAGTTCAAGGCCGACTTCTTCGCCAAGGTGGCCTCGGTCGTGACGTGGGTGGTCTTCGTCGGCTTTGCCGTGGTCGTCATCTACGACAACGCCGAGACGGTGGCAGGCTGGGCGCGGGGCCCTGCGTTCGTGCTCTCGGGTACGGCGTTCCTGGCGAGCGCGTTCGGCTACCTGTTCTTCCCTAGCCTGATCGAGATCCCCGAGCAAGTCCGGCGGGGCACTCTCGACTTCGTCCTCACCAAACCCGTGGACTCACAGTTTTGGGTCTCGTTCCGAATGATCGAGCTGAGTAACTTGGGCGTCGTCATCGGCTCGGCCGGAATGGTTGGCTATGGGGTGTCCACGGCGTCGTACGTCCCTACCATCGAGAACTGGATCGCCTATTCGATCTGCCTGGCGGCGGCCGTTGCGTTGCTCTATGCGCTCCGGCTCGGATTGATGACCCTCGCCATTTGGTTCGTCCGTGTGGACAATCTTTGGGTCCTGGAGGAGTCCACGGAGCAGATCGCAAGGAACCCGGTCGAGATCTTCGGCCCCCCGGCCCGGCAGATCCTAACACACATCCTGCCCGTTGCCTTGCTTGGCACGATACCGGCCCGCCAATTGGTGGGACCCGTCCTGCCGTGGGAGGTCGGGCTCTCGGTGGCCTGGGCGGCCCTGGGGCTGTTTTTGACCCGAAGGTTCTGGAAGTTTGCGATCGTGAGATATTCGAGCGCAAGCAGCTAGAAGCCGCCTCCCCTCCCTCTTCCGACTCCCTGCCCGCGGGTGCCTTGTCCAAAGAACGACGAGGTCGGGAGGGCCTTGAGCCGAATGTAGAGCGAGAACGTGCGGCCCGCGTTGAACCCGACGTTGTTCTCGATGAGTTCGAAAACCATGTCGGCACAATGAAGGTCGTACACGAGCTGGTAGTGCTGGGCCACCACTTGGTTGGTAAACCCGTTGAAATCCCAGATCGCGTTGGCCGTGACCTTTCCCGCACGGAAGCCTTCCACCAAAAGGTTGACCGCACTGAACTTCTTGGAAGGGCCGTCGTAGCTTGCGCCCGCCGCCCACTTCGCCCCGGCGAGATCGAACTGGCTGTCCATCCGCAAGACGCTCCACACGTGGTTGAAAGTGTCATAGACCGCAGAACTCTGCAACGAGAACCGCTCCGAGGGTCGCCAGTCCCCTCTCAACCAAACCTGCTGCCAAGGGACCTCGCCTCTCGAAGCGAGCAACACATCGTAGCCTGTCAAGGCACTGAGTTGGAGCGAGGGGGCGGGCTGATACCCCAACTCGATGTCGAAGGAGTCGGTCCTCCCCGTCCGGTCAATTTGCAACGGCGTGAACCCGAAAGAGCGGAGCGAGGAGTATCGCACCCGCAGCGAGGACTCACGATGGAACCGCCAGTCCGCCTGGCCGTCATAACCCAAGACGTACTGTGCCGTGTCGTCGCTGTAGAGGCCCTGCAGGAACCTTCCCCCCCAGTCCACAGAAAGCGACGGACCCATTTCCTCGCGCCTCCGCACGGCCCCCGAGAGCGAGAGGCGCGTCACGGGACGGGAGAGGAGGGCGTCGCTCATCTCCCCAACCGACGTCTCCATCTGGATGGGCCACTTTCGGCCGAACTCCTGTCCCCAAAGGCGCGAGGAGTCGCTCCGCAGCGTGAGGAGAGGGGTTCGGTCGCTCTGGGAGCTGAAGTTTGCGCCGCGCCCGATGGGCAGACTCCTTTGATAGAGGAGCTCTCCCGTGGCCTGACGCCAGTCGCGACGTGCAAGGAACCGGGAGTCCAACCGTTCGCTGCGAACGCCCGGCTGGCCCGTGGACACGGTCTCGTACTTGGAGACGACGACTTCCGAGTCCAACGTGAGCTTTCCGAGCTTTCGATTGTCGCTGAGGCCGCCGCTTTGGTTCACGGATCTGAACCCGAGCGTGGAACCATCGCTCCGCGAGTAGCTCAGTCTTGTCGTGCCGCCGAGCGGTTGGAGGGCGAGGCTCCCGACGAGGTTCCAGAGCGTGGAGCTCGGTGCGGTCAGATAGTCGTCGCGCTGAAGGTTGGAGGTAAGGGAAAGGTCTCCTCCCAAGATGCGCTGGTTGTGCAGCGCAGTGGCGGTGAACGTTCGGTTCGGCCCCAGGATCGTATACGCGGTCGCCGTCCCGCTCGTCCTGGGCGTCTCATAATTGAGATCGAGGCCAAGTCCGACACCCAGGCGGGTCATCAAGTCCAGCCTCGTATCAAAGTAGCTTTCACCGGGCAAAGGTGTACTGAACCTCGTCTTGACGAAGTAGCCCTCCTGAGCACTGTTGCCGACTTCCGGAAGGTTCTTGCTACCGTTTTCGACGAGGGGCACGACTAGGTACGGCAGACCGACGAGAGTCCGGTCCAGGGCTCTGAGCCTCACATCGCGAAGGACCACCCGTCTGTTGGGCACAACCTTAGTGGTTCGTGCCTCGATTTCCCAGTGAGGATGGTCGAGCTCGCAGGACGTGAACGAGCCTTCCAGCGCGTCAAACTCGCGCTCGTCCCCTACTCCGCTCGCCCCGCGAACGTAGAGGTCGTCCGTCGCGGCCCCTTGCAAGCGCTCTGGCGCGAGCCTTGCGCGCCCATGGCGAAAGCCCAGCGTCTTCGTCCGGAAGTCGAGTGTGACGCTCTCGGCGGTGATCGTCTCGGTCTTGCCCTCGATTCGAACATTTCCGAACATCTCGAACACTTGGGTTCGGCGATTCCCCTCGACCGCATCCGCCCAGACGTCGTAGCCTTGATACTGATAGTGGACCGCACCGCTCGCGGTCACGGAGTCGCCTGCCACCTTCGACACGTCGGCGTGGATCAGCTTGAACCGTTGGCTCTTCTGCTCCGACGGCTCCGGGAGCGAGGGCTCCGTCGGGGCCCTTCGCACGATCTGCTCGAAGGCACGCTCGAACCCAGGATGCCAGGCCTGAGCATGGCCAAGGGCCGCGGCTAGCGCCGTGGCCAGAAGGAACCACGTCCTCACTCCAACCGGCGACCGAGCACCAGGCCCAGCCCTCCGAAAACGATGACCGGCAGCCATGCCGCAAGCCAAGGCGGGACCCAACCGGCCCGGCCCAGCACCTCGGCGGAGACAACGTGCGAGTTGAAATAAAGGACGAGCACCGCAAAGCCCGCGAACAAGCCAACGAACGCTCCTCGCCGGGCAAATCGGACGGACAGCCAGAACGAGGCGACTGCGAACACGATGCACGCCGCCGGGATCGCAAGCTTCTGGTGGAGGGCGGTCTCGAGGTCACGGACCGAACCTCCGGTCTTCCTAGCGTTCTCGAGGGCGGCCCGCAAGGCGGCGCTCGTCTCCTCGTCCGGGGCTGGCGCTGCGAAGAGGTCGGCCAACCGGACCTTCTCGTTGATCACGAGCTCTTGGGGGCGCACGTATTGGAGACGCTCCCCCTTGAGCCAGAAGCCGCGCGAGTCTTGAAACTTCCAGACTCCGCCAGAGTACGTCCCGCTCGCCGCCGTATAGATCATGTATTCCGTCGGTCGTGGCTTCTCGATGAGGAGAGCGTCGGTGAGCACCACCGTCCGGTCGTCGCTCCGGGTAATGGTCCCGAAGTGGCACGTGTACTTGTCGAGTTGGAGGGTGACGTTGCTCTGGAACCGAGGAGCAGCCGCGATGAGGCTCACTTCGTTCACCAAGCGCCGATAGCGCAAGGCGGAGAGCGGGGCGAGCCTGTCCACGACCAAGTGATCCACGACCGAAGTGGCAAGGCCTGCCAGGAGGATCGGCACGAGGAGCCTGCGGATCGGATAGCCCGCCGCCCTGAGGGCCGTCACCTCGCTATCTCGGACGAGCCGAGAAACCGCCAAGGCGGACGCCATCGCCATCCCTGCCGGAATCGTCATCCCCAACCAGAACGGGAGTCGCAAGGCGAGCATTTGGAACACGGCGAGGTGGGGCACGCTCTCCAGGTTGAAGTTCTTGAAGATCGCGATCGCATCGTTCGCGACGAAGATCATCGCGATCACCAGGGTGCCGGTCAAGAGAGGGAGCGCCAACTCCCGAAACACGAGCGAGTCAATCTTGCGAACCCCGGTCATGTCTCGAGGACGCGCCCTCTGATACCGATCACGATGGCGGCGCCGGCGATCCCCAAGATCCCTAGGGCGGCAAGGATGGGTTGCTTACCCAGGTACGCGAAGACGGTTGGTACCCCGACGACGACCAAGGTTCCCACCGCCCATGCCGTGATCAGCTTCCGCATCAAGTTTCCCTTGACCACGCGACCACGCACCGAGTCCAACAGGACGGGGGCCTCGCACCGGCTGCAGCGGATCGTTCCGGCCGGATTCGTGAGTCCGCATTGGATACAGGCGCTGACCGGCGAGGCTGCCCTTTGAGCCACCGCACGCCACTGGGCCAATGCGGCGAGCTCCTTGCGAAAGTGGGCTGGGTTTGCGCCCGCGAGCGCAGTATCGGCCATGGCGATCGCGTGGCCCAACTGCCCATACTTGAAGAGCATCTCGGCAGCTGCCAGCTTGGACGCCGCGTTGTCGGGCCGAGCTTCGCAAGCGTCCAGCGCCCGCTCCAACCGATCCACGTCAATCTCTTTGAGCTCGTGCTCCAGCGCCAGGCGACGAATCGGCCAGAACATTACCATCGTCACGATGGTCGCACCGAAGAGCACCGGACTCAGCCAGTCTACGGGGGGTCGGACGGTGAACACGATGATCGCGATCCCCACGAGAATGGCCGAGACCGCGAACGGGGACTCGATGTCCCCGCCCACCCACATATGGATGATCGCCAAGATCCAGACCGCGATGGGGATCCAGATCAGACAGCCCGAGACAAAGACCCCCCACCGATTGATCGCTTCAGTGAGGAACACTCTCTGCCTCCTTCCCTTGCCGGGCCCCAAACTTGAACCGGGGCTCCTCACCGCGCCGCAACCGCGCAAGGTTCGCCCGATGGCGGTAGAAGACGTACCCGATCATCAAGGTCATCGGGATCACGAACCGCCAGTCCCGATCGAGATACACCGCAACCGCCCAAATCACCGCCGCCCCCGCCAGGCTGGAGAGGCTCACGATCCGAGTGACCACCATGAGCACCGCGAAGACGACGAGGCCGCACAGCCCGGCGAAAGGCGTCGCCGCCAGGACGGCTCCCAGCGCGGTCGCGACCCCTTTGCCCCCTTTGAACCTCAGCCAGGGAGAGGCGGTGTGTCCCACCACGGCGGCGATCCCGAGCAGGAGGCCGTGGGGAGGGCCGGGGTTGAGCCAACCTTGGTGAACGAGCCATGGGCCCGCAAGGGCGGCACCGGCCCCTTTGGCGATGTCGAGCAGCAACACGAGCGATCCCGGCCCCTTGCCGAGGGTCCGGGCAACGTTGGTCGCACCCGTGTTGCCACTTCCCTTCGACGTGATGTCCACTCCGAACGCCTTGGCGATCCACACTCCGAAGGGCAGGCTCCCGAGAAGGTACGCGGCGAAGTAGCAAAGGGCGATGCTCACTCTGGGCTAGATCCTTGCGACGACTTCCTCGAATACAGACTCGACGTTCCGACGATGGGACTCGAACTGCGCCAGGACCTCGTTACCGTCATGTGAACATTGTAGACGCGCAAGGACCGCCAGTTTGTCCGGGTTCTCCGGAACTACGTCGTCCGGGAACCCCAATGTGCCAAGACGAACCCGGAGGCGGAGCAAATACTCATGCGCGTCGCTGAGCTTTGCGACTTCGAGGTCCGAAAGGAGTCCAGCCTCGGCGGCGAGGGCGAGGCGGCTCAAAGCGCCCGCGGGCTCGGTGGGTGCCGGTACGCGGCCAAGACTCCAGACCAGGAGTTGGCCCAGCCAATCAATGTCGAGCAAGGTGCCGGGCGAGAGCTTGACGTGTCGCAGCCGGTGCGAGACTTGTACCCGCTCGCTCTGGATGCGGCGGCGCATCGCGAGGAGGCCTTCGAGCCGAACCCGGTCGAGCGGCTCTCCGCGAGCGGTGCTCAGGAGGTTCGCGACCCAACACTCGTCCCCGAAGATCAAGCGAGCACGCCCCCAGGCGAGGCGCTCCCAGTCCTCCATCGCCCGGTCGGCATAGATCTCCAGGGACCGGGGTGTGATCACGAGCCGTCCTTTGCGTCCGTTGGGCCGTAGCCTTAGGTCCAGCAACCAAGGGAAGCCCTCCGCCCGGAGCGATTGGAACTTTCCGACCAAGGCCTCGGCGAGAGTGTCGGAATCTTCCCTCTCGTCGGACGCTAGAATCAGGACATCGAGGTCGGAGCGGGGCACGAGCTCGGCGGTGGCGAACGAGCCGAGCGCGGCCAAGGTCAGATCGGTCCCCATCTCCCTTGCGATCTCCGCACATGCGACCCTTGCCACTTCCGCCGCGTCCTCGGAGAACGTGCAGCGCGAAGTCAGGGCTTGGCGGGCGAGGCAGCGAAGCCAACGCCCGTTCGCCCACTTGGCCACGCTCGTTCCAGAGGGTACGTGGAGCGGCAGGGATTCGAGAATCTCGCCGCTCACAACCTCTTCCACGAGCGCGCTTGCCGCACTGACCTCCGGGGCGAACGCAGGCAGCTCGGTCGCTATCGCGATCAACCTCTCCAGGCTCGACTCGTTCTCTTCGAGCACGGCCCAGACCGGATTGCCCGACTCCACGGGCCCCAAGAGCCGCTCCATTGTGCTCCACGCCGCTCCTACAGCCCTACGAAGGTCGTTGGTCGGTTCGTTCGATCCAGTGCCTAGGCGCGAGGCATAGACATGTCGAATGTCGGCACGTTCCGCCGCCAGGTGCGCACGAAGGCCCGAGCCGCCGACGAAGCCCAGGCCCCGCGCGAGCCAGTCCAGGGTCTGGGCATCAGAAGGAAGGCAGTAGGCCGGCGTGTCGTTCCACATCTGGCAGCGGTGCTCGATCTCCCGAAGCGTAAGATAACCATGACCCAAGGTCACGGACTCCTCCTTCGTAATCTCGCCGCTCTCCGCCAGCGCTCGGACGACCGGTAGTGTCCCCCGCACGCGGAGGGCAGGGACGCGATGCCCGTTCAGTACTTGGAGGATCTGCGTAAGGAACTCGACGTCCCGGATGCCGCCGGGCCCGCCCTTGAAGTCCTCGGGCCCGGCCTTCGCCTCAATCCGCTCGCGCACCTCGACCAACGAGTCCAGGAAGATCTGCGATCGACTGGGGCGGAACACCGTGGCCTCGCGGAGCCCGTCCCACCAGGCACAAAACGAGGCGTCCCCGATCGGGCGCGAACGCACCATGGCGAGCACCTCCCAGGGCTCGGCGTACTTCTGGTAATAGGCCTCCACCGCGGAGCGCAACGGCACCAAGGGACCTGTCCCTCCAAACGGACGGAGCCTAAAGTCCACTCGGTACAGGAACCCCCTCCCCATGGGGTCGGAGACCGCCCTGCTGAACTTTTGAGCGGTTCGCGCGAAGGTGTCGCTCTGCCCCTCGCTGGCACCGTCGGGCCCAACGAGGACCAGGTCTACGTCGCTCGATACGTTGAGCTCTTGACCACCTAACTTGCCCCAAGCGACGATCCCCAAGGGTTCCACGCCCGCCTCGGACGTGAGCCGAAGCGCCGCGGCGAGCAAGACGTCGGCCAAATCGGAGAACCCCTTCCAAACCGCCTCTCCGCCCCATGCACCCGCTAACTCCGCGATCAAGATCCTGGCCCTCACGGACTGCATGCAGTACCGGAGCCGATCCAAAGAGTGGGTGTGCGACGTACTGTTGGCGAGCAACGAGTCCAACTCCGCCTGGATCGTTTCCGAGGTCGGCGGGCTCGCCCACAGGCCCGGGCTGAAGAGCGAGGCACCGATCTCTGGGCTTTGGATCACTGCGTCCGCGATCCCAGCACTCGAGGAGAGGAGCGCTGCCACGAGCCGCGCGACACCCTGCTTCTCTGCAACCTCCTGCACGAGTGCCTCCGTGTTCGCCGACCGGGAGAGCCACTCCTCAAACCTCGAAAGGGCCCTTTCGCTCGCTGGGGCAGAACGACAGATGGAGACGAGCATCTCGGTCGCCTCCGGGCCTACGCGCTTCGTCAGTCGCTCTATCGTAGCGTCGGCTTGGGGATCCATCCTTGGCTGGGGAATGTGGACGGTGCCGTTGGTCGGCGGTCGTCGTGGAAGGCAGAATACACTCTAGCCATGAACCAAGGTGGCTCGCATCGCCGGTTGGCGGTGATCATGGCAGGCGGATCGGGGGAAAGGTTCTGGCCCGTCTCGGTGCCGGAAAGGCCGAAGCAGTTCTTGCGCCTTGCCGATCCTGAGGCATCGTTGCTTCAGATGGCGGTTCGGAGGGCCTCCGACATCGTCGGCGCCCAAGGGACGTTCATCGCCACGGGCCGGGCCCTCGTCGCCCAGAGCACGGAAGAGTGCCCGCAGGTCCCTTCCTCCAACTTCCTGGCAGAGCCTTGCCGAAAGAACACCGCTGGCTGCTTGGCCTGGGTCGCGGCGAACCTCATCGCCACCAACCCTGACGACTGGCCCTTGCTGACCCTCGCGGTCCTCACCGCCGACCACCGAATCGGCCCCCCGGAGCGCTTCGCCGCCTCCTTGCGAAAGGCTTTCGAGACTGCGGAGCGGACGGGCGGCCTGGTCACCATGGGCGTACCTCCCACACGTCCCGAGACCGGGTTCGGGTACATCGAAGTGGGCGAGAAGGAAGGGAACGCCTCCAAGGTTCTACGTTTCCGTGAAAAGCCCGACGAGGCGACCGCCGCCGAGTTCCTCGCGAAAGGCGGGTTCCTTTGGAACTCGGGGATGTTCGTTTGGACCCTGCCCGCCTATCTCGCCGAGACCGAGCGCGCGGACCCGGCTTACGCGACCGCGATCCGGGACATGGCGGCGGCTCTCGCGAAGGGCGACGCACCGGCAGCGGAGGGGGTCTTCGGTGGGCTCGAGTCCATTTCGATTGACTATGCCTTGATGGAGAAGGCCGAGCGCGTCTTCGTGGTCCGCGCAGAGTTCGAGTGGGACGACCTCGGCGCGTGGGACTCCTTGGAGCGCTCGCTCACCCCCGACGCCGATGGCAACGTCCAGGTCGGATCGGCCCGGCTCTTGGACTGCCATGGCATGGTCACCTATGACGCAACCGGCACCATGGAGATCTGCGCCCTGGGCTGCGACGATCTGGTCGTGGCGGTTACCGAAGGGCGGGTGCTCGTGATGCCGAAGGCACAGGCCCAGAGCGTCAAAAGGTTCCAATCTGGCTGAGGGCGCGATTCAACGCCTCGACCAGGCTCTCCCCAGGCTCGCAGCGACAGGAGACGAGCCCCGCGGCCTCGCCGCACTCCACGTCTGTGAGCCGGTCGCCAATCATCGCGCTTTGAGGCCGGTCTATCCCCACGACTGCGTCGAGCGCTTCCACCATGCCCGGCATAGGCTTGCGCGCAGGGCAGCCCTGGCCCTCTTCGTGGACACAATAGCTAATGGCGACGATCGGCGCGGCCGCCATCATGCGCTCGCTGATCTCGACCAGTTCGGCCTCGGTTAGCATGCCCTTTTCGATGCCGGACTGGTTCGTGGCGACGAGGTTGCGGAAGCCCATCCGTTCGGCTTTGGCCAAGGCGTCCAAAGCGCCCCGGCGCCATTGGAAGTCGCTCCAGGAACTGATGTAGCCAGGATCGTAGTTCAGCGTCTCGTCCCGATCCCACACGATCGCGGGCGCGACCGCCCTGCCATAGCCTGGCAAGGTGGTTCCGGGGCAACCCCGGAAAACAAGCCCGGCCAAAGGTGTCTACCTCAATCTGCTGGCCGCAGAGGCGTCCTTGTTCACCACAAGCCCGAGGAGCCGACCGCCGGCAAAGTCAATCATGCCGACCGCTTCCCGCATCTTGGGTTTCGTCGGCCTTTGAGCCACGTAGACGTAGGCCACGTCCTTGACCTGACCGACCAAGCTCTGGGTGTCCGCGAAGCCGAAGGCGGCTGGCGAGTCGAAGATCACGGTGTCGAAGCGAGCCTTGAGGTCCTCAATGACCTTGGCCATTCCTTCGGAGCCGATCAGTTCGGTGGGGGTGGGCACTTCTGCGCCCGCCGTGATCACGCTCAGGCCCGGCGTTGCGGTCTCCTTGACCACTTCGTCCAGGGTCAGGGTGCCGTTCGCGACCTCGCTGAGGCCTCGCTCGGAATCCACCTTGAAGAGCTTGTGAACCGCGGGGTTGCGAAGGTTCGCATCCACCAGGACGGTCCGTTTGCCTGCAAGTGCGGTCGCGACTGCGAGGTTGCCCGCCACCGTCGTCTTCCCTTCCTTGGGAACCGTGCTCGTGACCACGAAGGCGGACTTCTCTCCACCTGCCGCGAGCAGGGCGCTGGACCGAAGGATTCGGTAGGACTCGAAGGCGCGCGCCCTTTGGGGGTCCGCGATCAGCGGGTCTCGGGCACTGGAGCGCATCGGGATGCGGCTCAGAACCTCGGATTCGGCAAGTACGCTCGCCTCCTCGACGGTGTTCACCCGGTCCAGCGACGCATCGCGGAGCAGGCTGAAGAGGGCTCCCAGCAGAACCCCGGCCACGAGGGCGAGGGCGAGGTTCAAGACGAGGTTCGGACTCACCTTGCGGGCCGGGGTCGCTCCGGTCAGGTCTGTGACGGGGCTCGAGAGCGCGTTGTCACGGATCTTGGTGTCGCTCAAGAGAGTCTTGAGCCTGGTGATCGTCTGTTGCGCCTCCTGGATGCGTAGTTCCAGTTCTCGCTGCTTGGCAACGATGGGGGCGAGGGCCGAAAGCTCTTGGCGCTTCTGGCTCAGAACTCCTTGGGCGGCTGAGACCCTGGCCTCGGAGGCAACCACCCCTGCCCGCGCTGCCTCGACCTGTTGGTCGTAGTAGTCCACCTGCGGGTTCCGGGTCGTCACCGAGACGTCAATCGTCTCCTTCAGGCCGTTGATATAGGTCTCTTGCTCCTTGATCGCCTCGTCAATGCGCTTGACGCGGTCACTGTCCGGGAAGTTGTTCACCAGCAGGGTGGCGCGCTGGTTCTTGAGTGCGGCAAGCTGGGCGTTCTCGCGATCAATGGCCTCGACGTTCTTGCGGGTCTGAGGGTTGTTCAGAACCATCGGGGTGGCGGCCCTGGCAGACTGTACGGAGCGAAGGCTCGCGCGGGAGCCGTCCAGTGCGAGTTGGCTCTCGTTGAGCAGGGTTTCGGCCCGAGCGACTGCCGCCAGACGTGCTTCCTGCTCGAAGTTGGAGTCGGCCACACCGTTTTGTGCCTTGAACTGTGCGGCTTCTTGCTCGACCTGGCGCAGACCCTCGCGCTCTTCGGCCAGACGCGCGGTGACGAACTCGATCGATCGCTTCACCTGGTCGCGCTGCTTGTCCTCGATGAACTCCTTATAGACCACCGGTAGGGTGCTCGCCACCGCGTTGGTGAACTTCGACTCTCCGTGCTCGACCGACACCTGGACGGCGTTGGTCGTCCCGATCTGGACAACTTCCACCTGAGGAAGGGTCTCATAGACCTGCTCCGAGATCTGCTGGGGCAAGGGATAGTTCGATCGCTTCAGTGCCGCATAGACCATCGCGAACGAGGACAGGATGCGGATCTGGGTCGGGACGTCGTACTCGACGCCGACTTGGGTGAGCGCCGACTCGATGTCGCTGCTGCTTCCTTGGTTCGCCTGGGTCTTGCCCTCCAGGATCACCTGGCTCAAAGACTGGTACCGCTCGGGCATGAAGAGCCCCAGCGCGGTCGCGATCGCCAGACACGTGAGGAGGGTCCCCCAAAAGACGGCCTTGCGCCGCTTGAGCAGAGCGTAGATGTCACGGAACGACATGTCCGTGAGCGTCAGGTTCAGCAGTTGGTCCTTATTCATCCCGGGCTCGATTCCGTTCTTGCGTTCTGTCCCGATACCATTCTTGGTCGGAACCTCGGTATGCCTCACATTTCGGGCCATCCAGGCCCGCGTTCGGTTCACCCGCGATTATACACCGGACTGTGCGTTTCACGGGGTTCTTTCCCGAAAATGCAAGTTCCCGTAGGTTGACTAGCCAGTATCCCTCTCTAGGGACGGAACGAACCCAGTATGGCGCGTCATCGCGGTGTTGGTGGCAAGGTCACCTGTGTCCTTCAAGTTCTCGCAGTCCTCGCTACGGTCGGAGTCCCCAGACTCGTTCATAGCCAAGCCCGAATCTACGTCCATCCCCAGGGCAACGATGCGTGGAACGGTCTTTCCCCGAGCCGGGACGGATCGGGCAATGGTCCAAAGCGAACCCTCTTTGGTGCCCGGAACCTGATCCGGGAGATGAAGTCGAGCGGATCCTTGCCTCCCAACGGGGCGCGGGTCTATGTCTATCCGGGCCGGTATCAGCACATCAGCCCGTTCGACCTCACCGCCACGGACAGCGGCACCTCGACCGGCACGATCGCCTACATCTCGGTCGTCCCCGGCGGCGCCGTGCTCGACGGTAGCCGAACGATCAACCGCTGGCAGTCCCCAACCCAGAAGCCGAGCCTAGACAAAGTTGCCCCTTCGATTCGCAACCTGATCAAGACCGCGGACCTGCGCTCCAACGGAGTGAGCGAGGCAGGCAACCTGAGCCACAGCGCCGGGAACTTCGAGATGGAGCAAACGGCGGCAGAGCTTTACTTCAACGACGAGCGCATGACCTTGGCGAAGTATCCCAACGAGGGCTACTTGAGGGTGATGGGACCCTCCTCGACCAACACGTTCAACGCACCGTCGTTCCTCGGGGACGTCGGGCCCATGCGCACCCCCTCGTTCCAAAGGGCACCTGGGTCTCAACCGGACTTCGAGCACGACTATTTCTACCGGGGCGTCCTCAACGAGCGGCTCTACAACAACTTCTTCGAGAAACTTTCGAAGATGGACAAGGTCGCAGGCTCGCTCACCGTGCAGATTGATTCCGGAAACCTGGTTGACGGTGCCCGGCGGGTCACCGAGAACCCGTTCCAGGATGGCAGGTTCCAACTCGTGAACTCGCTCTACGAGCTCGACGTCCCCGGCGAGTATTACATTGACCGAACCAACCTCGTCCTCTTCTTTTATCCGCCGTCCACGGTCACTGCGTCGAACGTGCGGCTGAGCATGACGCAGGCTCCTGTAGCAAGGCTGAGGAACGTGCGGAACGTCACCTTGGACGGCTTTGCGATCACGGGTGGCCGGTCCGACGGTGTCGAGGCAAACAACTGCTATTTCGTGCTCTTTCGCGGCCTCAAGGTCTATGGCGTGGGCGCCGACGGGGTCCGTGTTCAGGACGGCCGCTACGTCACCGTGCAGAGCTGTGACATCCGCGGAACCGGGGAGACCGGCGTGAGCCTGGTCGGCGGCGATCGGACCTCGCTCTTGCCCGCAGGCCATGTGGCCGCGAACAACTGGATCCGCGACGTCGGCCAGTTCCAGAGCGCCAGGCGGCCCGGCGTGTACCTGAGCGGGTGCGGCATGACGGCGCGGAACAACACCATCGCCAACGTCGCCCACACCGCGATCCTTTTCGTAGGCAACGACCATCTCATCGAGAGGAACGAAGTGGACAACGCCGTCTACGATTATGTGGACATTGGGGCCATCAGCACGCTTTGGGGCGACTGGAGCTGCCGAGGCAACGTGATCCGCGAGAACCTCGTCCAGAACGTCTCGCAGAAGATCCATGCCTATCACATCGTCCACGGCCTCTACCTTGACGATATGTATAGCTCTGCTCTAGTGGAGCGCAACGTATTCAGGAACGTGGAGCAACCGATCCAGTTCGGGGCCGGCTTCCATAGCAGAGCGCGCTACAACGTCACGTTCGACTGCGTCGGCGGGTTCAGGATTGACGATCGCGGCCTTTCCGCCCCGGCCGATTGGATCCAAGAGCTCCGGGATCGTGCGAACCTGATGCCGTGGGCGTCCACTCTGTGGAAGGATCGCTACCCCGAGCTGTACGCGGTGCTCTCCAGCAACGATCAGCGCAAGCCGCAAGGCAACGAGTGCGTGGGCAACGTGTTCATCCGGTCTCGCGTCACCAGCCGCATCGGTGCGGTCCTCGAGCTCTGGGGAGTGAACCGGACCGATCCGACTGCGACCTACTCCGCCTCGAACACGGTCTCCAATGCGAGCCTCTTCGTGGACGAGACGCGGGGCGACCTCACGCCGCGACCGGGCTCCGTCCTGTGGGATCGCGGGTTCACCCCGATTGACATGACCGAGATGGGCGTCCAGACCGACCGCTACCTGGACGGCAGCGCGATCGGGTGGAAGACCGAGCTCCAGCCCTGAGAGACCCTAGAGCTGGCCGCCCTTCGCGGCCAGCTCCATCTCTGCCGTCTTCATGACGATCATCCGTTCATAGATCGCGTTCAGGCGGCAGAACTCGAGGCCTGCCCGCCCGTCCAAGAATCCCAGCTTGGCCAGGTAGAGGAGGCAAAACTTCATCTGGGGCCGCGCGGGCATTCGGTAAAAGATCTCCTTGAGGTGGTATCGGCGCTCGGTGTAATCCTTCCCGACGAGCGCCTTGAGAAGCGAGGGCCGCACCCCCGCTTTCCGGTTCTCCACGATCTGGCGCGCCTCCAAGGTGGAGTATCGGTTGTGCTTCTCGAACCAGTGCGTGAGCCCCTTGCTGAAGGGAAAGTGGTCGAAGTGCTCCTCGATCATCCCTACCGGGCCGTCCATCACCGGCACCGGGTTGATCAGGCGCTCGTAGCGCATCTTTTCGTGGAGGAACAATCGGATGTTCGTCGGCGATGGCACGCAATGGCGGAGCCATTGGCCCCTGAAGTAGTCTCGCCGCCGCATCCGGAAGGCTACGTTTGTGCCTGGATGCTCCACGCGCTCGCCGATAGCTCTTGCGAGCCCTGGAGTGACCCGTTCGTCGGCGTCCGAGTGGTAGACCCAAGGGTGCCGAAAGGGCAGGTTCTCCATCGCCCAGTTCCGGTGTACGGACTCCGTGTCGAACCGCCGTTCGGTCACAATGGCACCGAAGGTTCGAGCGATCTCTTGCGTCCGGTCGCTGGAACAGGAGTCGAAGACATGGATGTCGTCCGACCACGCAAGGGATTCGAGGCATCCTGGCAGGTCTTGCTCCTCGTTGAGGGTGTAGACGATGACGGAGACGGGAAGTTTCATCCGCTGTGGCGTGCCCGCTCCTTGAGGGGCTTGCAAGGGTTCCCTGCGCACACGGTCCACGCCGGGATATCCTTGGTCGCCACCGAGCGCGCGCCCAGCACGGCGCCTTCTCCTATCGTCACGCCAGGGCCTACGAAGCTATCGGCGCAAACCCATGCCTCGTCCCCGATCGTGATCGGCTCGGCATAGAGTTGAAAGTTCGGGCTTTCATAGTCGTGAGTCCCAGCACAGAGGTGACTGTATTGCGAGACGGTCGCCTTCCTACCGATTCGGATCAGGGCCATGTTGTAGACGATCACCCCTTCGGCCACGGCGGAATAGTCGGCCATTTCCAGGTTCCACGGGGCCCAGACCCTGGCGGAAGGCCGGACGTTCGCCCCCTTTCCCATCTTCGCCCCGAACGCTCGTAGCAGGGCTGCCCTCCACGCGCGCATCGCGCCAGGGGTGGGGCGGAAGAGGATCCAGTAGACGAGTCCCCAGACGCCGCGGCGCACACGGTTCCCTAGGCTGAAACTGGGTTGGGTGTAGGCGTCCGAACCTTCGAGGATCTCAGGCATCGGGAGTCCCTCCAACGACGGCCAACAGGCTCTTTGCCGAGCCTTCGACCGTGAACCGTTCCTCGAAGAGCGCACGGGCGTTAGTCCGCATCGTATCGCGCTCCTCCGCCGACATCGCCATCCATGCTTCCAAGAGCCTCAAGGTTCCGGCCTCATCGTCAGTATCGGCGATTCCCGCCCCGGCTTCCGTGACCTCGCGCCAGAGGTTCACCTTCTTGGAAACGAGGGCGGGTGTCCCGCAGGCCAGAGCCTCGGCGACCACGATCCCAAAGTTCTCTTGGTGCGAGGGGAGCACAAAGGCCTCCGCCCCGTAGAACGCGCCCCACTTCGCTGCACCCGAGAGCATGCCAGGAAACAACAGTCGGTCACCGAAGCCAAGTTCCTGGGCCCGGTTTGCAAGCCCGGCGACGAGGGACTGTTGGTCTGGGCCCGCAATCACGAGCCTGAGACCTGGATCCTGGGCCGCGACCTTGCCAAACGCCTCGATGAGGAGGTCGCACCCTTTCTTCACGTGAATCCTGCTCAAGAACAGAAGGAAACGACCTGCACTCGCCTCCGGGCACTTTTCCGCGAAAGCCGAGACCGCGGCTTCCCTCGGGATGTCCGGGCCCGCCGTTCCGTAGCTCACTACAATCTCCTTGACCCGGTAGGGCCTGAACGAGCGGCGGGCCAAGACCCTTTCCTCCTCGGTCGTAAAGATGACACCTGCCGCGTCACGAAGCACGCGATACTCGCCCCACCGCCAGTAGAGGTTCTTTTTGAGCCGCTTGAGCGGGTACGCCTCGTTGAACCACGGGTCGAGCATCCCGTGCGTGAACACCCAATAGGGCTTCCCGAGTTGGGTCATCGCGGCCCGGACCGCGAGGCTGTGATACTGCCAGATCCCGTTCACGATCACCGCGTCAAAGCGGCCCGCGTTCTCGATCAGCCACGGTGTCATGCGGGGTGCGAGCCCGAACGCCCCCCTTCCTGGCCCGAGTGCGGTCACTGGGAACGGATGGGCCGAGACATAGGCGGCGGCGGGGTCGTCCAGCGAGCAAGCCTCCACAGAGTGGCCCCATTCGTGAAGGATCGCCGCACGCTGGCGCAACCCTTCGATCGGGCCCCCCATCTTCGGGTCCACCGACGCGATGCAGTGCAAGAACCTCACGATGCCAGCCTCGAATAGATCGCTCGATACTTTTCGATCATGACCTCGGTCTCGAACTGGGCCGCTCGCAGGTTCCCTGCCTCGCGCATCTCGTTTCGCTCCGGCCAGGCGTTCGCGATTACGTCCGCTGCGGCTTCTGGTTGTTTTGGGTCGAAGCACCGCGCGGCATCGGCTCCGATCTCGGGGAGCGGGGGGCGGTCAGATGCAAAGACCGGGCAACCGTAGCGCATCGCCTCGATAACGGGGAGGCCGAAACCCTCCATCAAACTGGGGAACAAGAGGGCGGCGGCGTGGGTGTAGAGGGCGGCGATCTCCCGATCGTCCACCTCGCCCACTACGTGGACGGAAGCGCCGATCCCAAGGCTTTTGACCTGAGCGAGCAAGGGCTCTAGAGGCCGATGCCCCGCCATCACGAGCCGCGACCCTTCGAATCCTGCCCGCTTCCTCAAAGCGGCGAAGATCTCGATGAGCCCCGGCTTGTTCTTGTACGGCGAGTTGCCGCCGATGTGGAAGACGTAGCCCGGCTCGATCCCAAGCCGGGAGATTGCCGCGAGGGAATCGGCTTCGCCAAGCTCGACCTTGGGTGAGTAGAACCCGTTATAGACAAGCTCTGCCGCATGAGGCGCGCCAGGCACGAGCCTGCGCAACTCCGACAAGGTGAACCGTGAGACGCACGCGACCGAGCTTGCGAGCCCGATGGAGCGCTTGATCCACTGTTGGAGCACCTTGCCCGACTTCCCGACCTCCCACTCCGGGATCTCACCCAGAGAGGCGCTGAGCGGCAGGAGGTCGTGGCACGTCAAGAGCGAGGGGGTGCCGCGGCACGACTCCAAGTACATGGCGTTGCCCTGGTCCACCACGTGGACCACGTCGTACTTCCTCGCAGCCGCCTTCAGCTGGCTTGGGAACAGCACGTACTTGTCCACGTAGGCGCGGTACTTGCCCAACGGCCCACGGTTCCCAAAGAACCGGCCGGGTCGGACTGTTCCCACCGGATCGCCCAGGTCCGAGAGAGACCGACCCAAGCACCGGAACAGTCCGTTCATCGAATACTGGTTGTCGGGCGCATAGTTCCCGACGAGGAGCACCCTTGGCCTCACGTGGTCTGGGCGGGCCGAGCCGACGCCTCGTAGACGTTGGCGGCCGACCTCCATCGTTTGGTGAGCGAGGCGGCGAGGAACACCACCGGCAGGGTGACCATGAGAAGGAAGATCGGGTACTGGACAATGTTCAAGATTTGCGCCTGGATCGTGCCTTCCGAAAAGATCCAAGTGATGATGAAAGCGAGCGAGACGGAGTAGACGTTACGGTGTAAATGTCCACCCAGCACGAGGTGGTACACACTAAAGTAGGCCAAAGCGATTACGACCGAGAAAAAGTAGACTCCGGCCCACTTGAACGACATGTAGCCGTCGCAAAAGTAGCCCAGTGTGATCTGCGTGTACGTATCGTCAGCGCCCACGAGGCCCATGCCTCGACGCGCGATCCAGTTCGAGGTGCCGAACGCCTCCTTTTTCGGGTTCAAAAAGCGGGGGATCAGCATTTCGAGCCCGGCTTCCGTGGTCTGCCAGCCCGTGGTGCCGCGAAGCTCGGTCGCTTGGATGATCTCGTCGTTCACGATGATCATGGAGTACCGGTCCAGCGTGGGAAGCCGGCGCCCGAAGTATCGCATGCGCTGGAACTCGTAGCGCTCCTGCTCCTCCTTCGCCTTCTCGATATCCTTGTACTTTCCGGGGTTCGTGACTACGTCGCCCAGGGTCGAGGCCGCCTTTTCGATCCGGTCCTCAAAGCCGCCGATGCGGACCTCGCCCTCGTTACGGGCATAGAGCGCATAAGGGAACATGATGAACTGGAAGAAGTACGCGGCCATCGCGGCAACGGCGAAATGGAGGAAGCGAAACTTGAACTGAAACGCGATGCAGGTCAGGACGAACGTCACGAACACGCCTGCGGTATCGGCCCGGACCGCGCCGAGGATTCCGGCGAGCACAGGGACGATGATCGCCACGAAGTTCACGGGCCCGACGCACCGCCTCCCTTGAGAGGCGAGGATCACGGAGGCAGTGCCATAGGCGACCGCGAGCACCGTGATGAACGTGAGCTGGCGCAAGGGGCCGACCCAGCCGCCAATATAGACGCCTCCCCCTGCGCCCTCGTAGACGCCATACCTTTGGAGCAAGAAGAAACGGACCACCGAGAGTGCGGTGAAGATGAGCGAGAGCACGGCCAGTCGCCGAGGATCCTCCTCTTGCCGCAAAAGGGCCGGTGCCTTGTCCACGTTCAAAAAGCGATAGATCAGGGCGGCGGTCAAGATCCCGCACATGCCGAGGCAGTACATCAGCATCGTCGGGAGCGGGTGCTGCAGAGGCGCGTCCGCCGACTGGAGGAAGATCACCTTGGCGACCTGGGAGACCGTGACGTGTTGTAGCGCGAGGACACCGACGCTCAGGCCGAACAGGTTCCAGACGCCCCCGAGCACCTTGAGGGTGAGGCCAGTCAGAAGATGGAACAGGAGCACCATGGCGGCAAAGGCCACGCCGGTGCCGGTAAGCACTTGCCCGAAGAAGAGGAGCACGGCCGCCAACAGATAGGCGAGAACCCAAAAGTGAGCCCAACGCTCCTTTCCTCTTGAGATCGGCTCCAAGGCCGGGTTGATCGCCATGCGGTGCTCGAGCGTGAGTTTACTTGAATCCGTGACCCGGTGCGCTTCGAACCGTTTCCGCGAGTCCTAGTATCTTGTCGGCATATGTCTCCCAACCCCCCAGCGAGCGGGCCCGCTCTAGGGCCGCGGCGCCCAGCTTCTCGACCAGCTCGGGGTCGTCGGCAAGCCGCTGAAGGGCGGCGGTGATCGCCCCGGTGTCCCCTGCGGGCACGATCAGGCCGTTCTCACCATGCGTGATCAGCATCGTGGCACCGGTGTGGGTGCTCGCGACGACTGTGGTGCCACAGGCCATGGCCTGGCTCATCACAAGGCCGTACCCGTCCTCGATACTGGGCAGGACGAGCACGCTCGCACGGCTCATGACCTCTTTCAGGCGCTCTTGTGGCATGTGCCCCAGCGACAGGACATGGCCCGTCTTCACCGCTGCCGTGACGTGCCGCCGCACCTCCGGCGAGACTTGGCCGACCAGGAGCAACGACTTGTCCGGATGCCGAACCGCCTCAAAGGCCTCCAGCAGCCGGGGCACGCTCTTGCGCACCGAGGCGTAGCCCACAAAGAGCGCGATGAACTTCCCTGCCTCTCGCTTCGCGACGGGATGGAACCGCTGAAGGTTGACGCCATAGGGAATCACCACCACCCGATCCTCAGGAAAGCCCATTTCGAGGAAGGACTGTTTCGCGAAGTCGCTTGGGACCGTGATCACGTCGGCCTCGGCGTACTCCCTTTCTTCTTGACGGATCACCCGCGGGTCAATCCCAGGGAACTGCACACCGCTGTACTCGAACTCGCCCGCAAGGAGCCGGTTCTGGACCACGATGTGAGAGCATGGGCGGTCGAGGATCACTCGCTTTCGTCGCGCGTGGGCGGCTCGGATCGTTCGCAGGGCCGAGCCCGCGATCAAATGGTAAACGTCCGCGGTCGGGATCGTCCGGCTGGCAAGCCAGTCGAAGACGACCTTGTCCACGTACTCGAAGACAAGGCCGAACCGACCCATGACGCGAAAGGCGAAGTGATAGTAAGGCAGAGGGATGAAGTTTCGGGAGGGAACCCTGCGGTGCCGGGACCTCAGCATAAGATAGCCGGACATGAGGGCGCGCAACGCGCCCTTCTTCTGTAGCTCGTAGGCAAGGTCGTACAGGTGGTACTTCGAGGGCCCGGCGAGGACGATCTGCGTCGGATGAGGCACAGGCTCGTCGTCTTTGCCCCCGAGCCGATCCATGACGGAGCGCAAGATTCCGAAGGGCGGCGTGACGACGAAGGGCCAGAACTGGCTCGCCTTCTCGTCGAGCATCCTCCAGGCCGCCCGTGTGACGAGCACGAACATGAACACCTCCGACGCCACCACCGTCCACGCACCTCCCTCGATCCCGGCGAGCCGGAGGAGCGGGAAGCTCGCCCAGAAGGCAAGGAACGTCACAAGCACGAAAAGCGCAGTCAGCTTGTGGTGCCGGTTCAGCGAGACCGGGACTACGAGACTCACTCCCCAAAGGCCCCCGATCACCGAGGCCAAGAGGAAGATTGCAAGCAGGTTCGGGTGAAACTCGACCTTGCTCCGTACCCAGGTGTCGAAGATCTGCCTGGCAAAGGCGAGCAGCAGGCCCGAAGCGATGGACGTAGACCAGAGAACCGCCTGCCACGAGAGCCGATAGATGCGCCGGGCCCGTTCGGTGTCCCCCGGCCCAAGGGCGCGAGAGAGCTCCACGGAAGCGGTCTGCGAAACCATAAAGGCGAGTTGCCACACCATGCGGGCGAGCGTCCGGTGAAGGGAGACGACCGTGACCATCGCAGGCGAATAGACATGGCCCACCGCGAGCAGGATCCCCTGGATGCTCAAGGCGTAGGCCAAGGGCGTCGCGACAAAGCCGAGCGCAGGCATAAGGAGAGGCTTGACCTCGGACAACCGGTCCATCACCCAGGCGGGGCGGGCCCAGGGAACCCTGCGACGCAGGTCTGCCCACATGACGACGTATCCGGTCAGTCGCAGGACGACGAGGGTCGCTGCATAGTGCCACGGGTCTCCGCCTGCGAGTACGACGCCCAGTCCGCCCACGAACTCCACAAACCGCGCTAGGTTCAAGAACAGCGTGCCGGTGGCGTAGTGACCGTCGCAACGGTAGATCGCCTCGATGATCCCCCCTTGCTGCGAGGCGCACACCAGCAGGATCAAGAGCACCGCGATCGCGTTCGCTTCGTCCCTCGCGAGCATCGTGAGGTCGAGGAGGGCCGTGATGGGGAAGAGGTGCAGGAGCCCGACGAGCACGATGCACACCCCTGCCGAGACCAACGTGATGAAGGTCCACGTACACTGGAGAAGCCTCAACGCCCCAGCGCGGTCGCCTTGGGCGACCAGTACGGTCATCTGCACCCCGGCCGCAGTGGAGAAGCCCAGGTCGCTAATCGCCAGGTAGACCGGGATCAAGCTGAGCAGGAGCCACTCGCCATAAAGGTGCGAGCCCCACGCGTTGAGAAAGATCGGGACCGAGACAACGAGCGTGAGCAGGGCGACGAGTTGGCCGAACCCGTTGGCGGCCACGCCCTTGGCCATGGTGTCGAGAAGCCCTTTGGGCACGGGCGCGGACTTCATGAAAGGCTCTGCCCGAGGTTACCAGTCGCCGCCCTACCGACCACTGTATACTCCTCGCCGATGGGCTCGATCTTGGCGGTGGTCCGGCTCGTCCGCCCTAAGCAGTGGAGCAAGAACCTCCTCGTGCTGGCCGCATGGATTTTCGCGGGGAGGGTCGGCGACGCCGATGCGGCCCAGCTCGTCATCCAGGTCTTTTTGGGGATGTGCCTCGCCAGCTCGGCCGTGTACGTCTTCAATGACCTTCTCGACGCAGAGCGCGACCGGAGCCACCCCGAGAAGCGTGGCCGCCCCATCGCCTCGGGCGCGATCCTTCCCTCCTTCGCTTGGTTCCTGGGTTCGGCCCTGCTTGTGGGCGCCTTCTTGCTCGTCGTTCCGATCAACAAGACCAGCACCGCGATCTTGGTCTTCTACTTGGTCCTCCAAGTGCTCTACAACGTTTGGGCCAAGCACGTCCCCATCCTCGATGTCTTCATCATTGCGGCCGGGTTCGTGGCTCGCGCCGTGATCGGGGCGTCGGCGATCCAGGTCACGATCGGGGCTTGGCTGCTCGTCTGCACCGGGACCCTCGCGATGATGCTCGGATATGCCAAGCGCAGGCACGAGCTCTTGCTGCAGGGCGACGGGGCTTCCGCGAGCCGGGCGAGCCTGGGTGCCTACAACCGTCCCGCTTTGGATGCCCTGGTGATCATCTTTGCGGCCCAGGCGATGATCTCTTACGGCGTCTATTCCATTGAGAGCACGACTGCGACGCAGCATCCTGCCCTCATCATCACGACGCCGCTCGGGATCTATGGCCTGGCGCGCTATCTGTTGCTCGTCTTTGTACGAGAAGAGGGAGGAGAACCTGCCGATATCCTTACGCGAGACCCACACATCCTCGCGAGCATCGTGCTCTTTGGCATCGCGGCCACCGCCGCCATGAACGGGCTCGTGCTCCCATTCTTGGAGCGTTAGTCTTTGTTCGCGCTCTTCGGCTCTCCGAGGACGCCCTTGCTCGTCACCGCCGCGGTATCAATGTACGCAGCGGCGAACGACTTCACCTCGTCCTTGGACGCGCCGGTGTAGAGCGGGATGAACCGGTAGAAAAAGCCCTTTTGGAGGCTGTTGGCGCTCATGCCGGCAACGAAGTAGTCGCGACCCATCTCGAAGGTCGTGGCGTGGAACTTCGTGGGGCCCTGGAACGTGAAGAGCGCATAGGTCGGCGGCATCCCGCCCTTGGAGATCTGCACCAGCTGGACTGGAATCTCCCCCGCCACTTTCGTTTGGATCGAGTCCGTCGAGGACTCTCGCAACTCGTAGCCCTGGGCTTCAAAGCACCACCGCTGATCGTGGAACGACTCGTTCTGGTTCCCTGCGATCACCACCGTGTCCATCTCGAGCCCACCGAACCGGAACCGCTGTGCCGCGATCCCGATCGGGTCGAGTTCGTTATAGGTGATCTCGTCCATCTTGTACGAAACGGGCTGATCGGGGCCGAGGGCTCGATCAAGCTCCCATTCGCCGACATGGGTAGGCACCATCGCGAGGAGCCAAGACTCCGGTGGGCGGCTCCCGTTCTGGAGCGCGTTCACGTTCACCCACGCACCTGCTCCGACGAAAAGGGCGACGAGGATAGCTGCATGCTTGATCATGAGGACCACTTCTCCAGGCGCTTCGTAATGAGGCCAAGGATGACGAAACATAGGATGAGGGCGATGTACCCGCTATAGTCGTGGAACTTTGCCGCCGCATCCATGCCTTCCTCCGCGCCCACGACGCCGATCAAGGCGATTCGCGTTCCGTTGATCGCCACGCTGAGCGGGATCGCGATCACAGCAAGGATGAGGTTCGCCCACCATCGAAGCTTGCTCACGAGCATGAAGAAGACCACAGCCGCCGTCACCGCGATCGTAGTCTTGAGGCCGCTGCACGCGGCCGCGACCTGGAGCGCATAGTCGTCCACGTAAAGGATCGTGGGCTGAGTGCGCATCGTATCGTATCCGATCAGCTGCAGGAGCCGATACGCGATCCCCGTGGACTTGATCTGGAGCGGCATCGTCGAGCTGTCAATGAGCCGGTCGAAGACCGGGAGCCCCAACAACAGGAAGCCCGTCGCCGGAAGCGTCGCTTTCAGCCAACCCCAACCCGCGATGAAGAGCACGGAGAGGCTCACCGCGAGCACGAAGAGCAGCGAGAGCAAGAGGAACATCCAGGACAAGGAAGCATAGTGGGCGATATAGAGCACACCCAGCAGCGGGATCACGGCCCAAACGAAGGGCTTCACCGGAGTCGCCTTGATCTTGTCCCACTTGTCCCAGATCAGATACGCCGAGCACAGGGGCACGAGCATGCCGTGCGCATAGTAGGAGTCCATGTCCATCCAGACCTTGCTGAGCTGGATCATGAGGGGCCAGAACGCGAAGCAGAGCGCGGCAAGTACCACGATGGTCACCCGGAAAACCGGGCTCGCCACCATGGCCCGCCAGTCGAAGCCTGCCTTGGTCGGGGCCTCGCTAGGGCTCGCGGCGGCAGGGGTGATCGCCGGGTCAGTTACCGACATAGTTCGTCAATGGTACACAACGCATGCCAGTCGCGCTTTGTCCCGCAACCGGGACCGCAGGCCCGAGCCTAATAGGCACCGTCGCCTCGCAGAACTGCCAGAGGGGTGAGGACCAGGAGCTTCAGATCCACCCAAACGCTCATCTCTTGAAGGTAACGATGGTCGAGCTCCATCCACTGCTCGAAGGTGAGGTCGCTCCTACCCATGACCTGCCAATAGCACGTGATGCCTGGGCGGACCGAGAGCCGCTTGAGCATGTACTCGTCGTATTGCGCGACCTCCTTGGGGATGGGGGGCCTCGGGCCCACCAAGCTCATGTGCCCCAAGAAGACGTTCAGCAGTTGGGGAAGCTCGTCCAAGCTGTACTTGCGCATGAACTTGCCGATCGGAGTGACGCGCGGATCGTCCTTCATCTTGAAGATCGGGCCCTCCCGGTCGTTTTGGTCCGAGAGCTCACCCAATCTCTTGTCCGCATCCACATACATGGACCGGAACTTGTAGAACGGGAAGACCTTGCCGCAGAGTCCCACCCGTTCTGAGACATAAAAGACCGGGCCCTTGCTCGTGAGCCGGACCAAGGTCGCGATGACCAGGAAGACGGGGAAGAGCAGGATCAGAAGCATTGTCGAGCCGAGGATGTCGAGGATCCTCTTCCGTTTGCGATAGTTGATCACCCTCGGCTCAAGATTCTTGAGCCCTGCGTTGATCAACGGCGCACTATCCGGGACACCGTCCAATGCCATGCAGTCTCCAATCCTCCATCAAGTACCGGGCCAGTAGGGCCCAAACCGGCACAGAACAGAGCTTCGTGCCCACCCCCATCATAGCATGTCGGCACTCCGACCGTGCAGGTTCAGGCTGATCCGGGAGTCGAACCTATTCTACGGTGATTGACTCCGCCAGGTTCCGAGGCTGGTCTATCTCGCAGCCTTGCTCCCGTACCATGTGGAAGGCCAGCGGTTGGAGCGGCACCACCGTGAGGAGGGCGTCGAGGTAGGGCGAGTCGGTGGCGGGCACGCGCACAGTCTCATCGCCCACCCTTCCAAGGTCGCGCCGTCCTCCGTCGTCACGGCAAGCGGATACCCCCCCCCTTGCCTGCACCTTCCTGACGTTGCTCACGAGCTTGTCGCGCACGTCAGGATCGGTGGCTCCTAACACGGCGAAGGCCTCTTCAAGCCAGCTTTCCCCGCTCGCAGCCAGCTACCGGAAGTACTGCTTCCACCGCAGCACGTGCTCGTCCAGGCGCGGGTAGTCCGGCGGGCCGATCCGGTTCTCGGGCGACCGTTCAAGCGGTCGGTTGGGCTCGGCCTCCGCTTCGGTCATCGAAGTCAGGTCGAACCTGCCCCAATAGTAGTCGCACAGAAGCCAGCGGACACGGGGGATCGGGCTGTCCAGGAGCGCAGATAGGCGCCTCAGGTGCTCGAGGCCGATCTCCTCGCCGCCCGTGCGGCACGAGAGTAGCATCTCCTGCGCCTTCGGGTTTTTCAGTCGCACGATCGTCGAGACCCACTCTTCGGCTGTGGGCAGCGGGGGGGCCTGGAGCCGGACCTCCTCTTCCGTCAGGCGTGCTGCCCAGCCCATCGGGAACGGGGCGCTGTCCCAAGGCGGCGGGTCGGCGTCCGTCGCCGCGTACTCCAGGAGGCTCCGGTGGTAGTAGCTGCTGCTACCCGACACACCGAGGGCCTCCATCGCCCACCCCGCGAAGAGCCGCTCCTTGGGCCCGTGCTTCGCGGCCCATGCGGCTAGGCCCCGGGAGAACTCGCCCGGCGCCCAATAGCCGGGGAGCTCGGAAGCGTCGTACCCCGTGAGCCCGAAGATCGCGCTGCCCGTCCTTCGGTACCGGTCGTCAGGGACGGAGCCACGGACGAACTCTGCCAGCCCCTGATCGCACAGCTTCGGGTCGCCCTCGAGGGCGGCGAGGATGGCCCGGCCGAACCACTCCTCCTTCGTCCCGCCGGTTCGGGGCAGGGTTCCGCGGAAGGGGAGGGCCCAATACACTCGGGCGTGCCCGGCGGCAGCGGGGTCGAGAAGCATCATGTCTTGGTCTGAGAACAGCGGCGCGTCCTTGCCGGCCTTCGGCATAGCCCCGAGCACGAGGTAAGTGCAGGGGTAGTCCAGCCAGCCGTCCGGGACGCCCCATGAGCCGCGCACCTTGAGCCGGTTTGGGCCCAGCCCGCCGGAGTACGTCGAGAGGACGGCGACCGGCCAGTCCCGCCGCGGGTCGTTCGGGTCTTCGGGCACCCGGGGCGGCGCCAGGACCTGCACCACCGCCGCCACGTCCATCCGCGCCCAGCCGCCAGCGTCAATACCGCTCCCGAAGAACCACGGGGGACGCTCCGGCTGCGATTGCGCTGGGGTGCGCAACGGGCCCATGCTCGCTACTGCCACTGCAACGAAAACGAGGGGATTTGATCTAGCTTTCATCTTGCTCGCACGTCCCGGGCTGTCCTTGGGTCAGTTTGATCGTCCAGGAGCGCTTCAAAATGCCTCCTTGGGTCAGACTCTTCGTCGCTACCCAGTATTCTTGTGGGAAGTCGTAGTAGGGGTATGGGGGCCCGGGGGGCCAGACGTACCTTAGTTCGTCGTACCGGTTCCAGTTCCCATTGGGGATCTCGATGCCTGCGAAGTGCAGCGTGTACCACGCCTGTGCCTCGGTGTTCACCGCGACACCCGGCGGCATCTCGTTCGGTTCGGGGAAGCGTTCTTGGCAGAGAACGCCAGGCATGTTGCGGCTCGCCGTGTCCTTGAGGTTGCACCGGACTTTGCGGCCGCACCTGCGGAACGGGTTTGCGCTCGGGTCGTACGGAAAGTTCTCGATTCGCGTCAGTTCGCCCGGCTCAGCGGCGGTGATCTTGCTGACCATCTTGAGGTTCGGCGGATAAGGAGTGTTGGGGACGACTTCGTAGAGACTTTGCTCTGTGTCGTCCTCGCCCGTGTTCGAGAACAACCCGGCCGGATACGTCTCTACCGAACCTCCAGACTGGAAGCCGTCCAGCAACTCCACGTCTGCATAGAACTCGCACTTCACTTCTCGCCCTTCGAACGCCTCGGTGGCTTGACGGTCAACCGCGGGCGGGTCGGGCCACTCGGTCGGCCATCCCGCCAGCGTCTCGCTCCAGGTGCCGGGGACGTTCATCCACACCCATTCGACGCCCTCGGGCTGCGAGTACTTGAGCGCAGCGGCCGCGTCCTGGGTCTGTTGGTACCCGGCCGGGACTGCCGCATCCGGCGCGTAGCCGAAGTACTGGAGGTACCAGGGCTCACTGTTGGCGGTATTGTTTGCACTGGAAACGCGGCCAATCTGGAGCCAGGTTTGCGTCTTGTCGCCAGGCTCGCGACCCGTGACCCCCAGCTGAAGCGGCCCGCCGAAGGCGCAGCACTGGGCGCTGAGCCACACCCCGGGCTGCCCGACCGGTTCGATATAGCCTCCGGGGTGCTGGCGGCGGATGCCGACCTTGGCCCAGAAGATCCCGGGAAGCGCGGCCCGGCCGGTCGCGTACTGGTTGAACTGGCCCTCGATGATCGTGAGTGCGTCGGCAGGGATGGCCGGACCGCCGGGCGGCTGCCAGAAGTATTGCCACTCGAACCCGGCGAGCCCCCAGCCTTCGGCAGGCTCCCAAACCGCCTTGAGCTTGAACTTGGCTTCTTGCCGGGTGCTCGGTGGGCCGGGCTGACCGGGAATCTGCAAGAGCGTCGAAGCCGACAGGGCCTTGACCCGGTCAACCGCTGTGCCGGGTTGACCACCGGCGGTCAGGAACTCGATCTGGCCCGCTCCGCCGAACTGCGGCCCGCCGTAAGGCTGCACCCCTGCGACGCAAGCCCCTAGGGCGCAAAGCCACGCCACGCCACGCCACGCCACGCCATAAAAGATCAGACGCTTGGCGAGACAGAAGGGTTCATGCTCTTGGCGCGAACCGTTCGCAAGCGCTTCCGCGTTGCCGTTGCAGGATCGAGGCCGTCTAGGGCCGGATTGAAGTCCGCTCCCCATAGGGAGTGCGCGGCTTGAGCCGCTCATTCGGGCACCCCGGTCGTCCTTGGCTTAGGCGAAAATCTTCCCGACCTGCGACGCGACGGACTGAAGTCCGGGCTCCCGAGGCGGACTTCTGCCCGCCATCCCTGCTACTCGACCGTGACCGACTTGGCCAGGGTGCGGGGCTGGTCTATCTCGCAGCCGCGGGCGCGGGCTAGGTGGTAGGCGAGGAGCTGCAGGGGCACGACCGCGAGCAGGGCGTCGAGGTACGGCGACCCGGTCGCGGGGACGCGCACCAGTTCGTCACCAACGCCATCGAGCGAGCCGTCGTCGTCGGTCGTCACCACCAGCGCGTACCCCCCCCTTGCCTGGACCTCCTTTACGTTGCTGGCCAGCTTGTCCCGCACCTCCGGGTCGGTGGCCCCGAAGACGGCGAGCGTCCCTTGCTCGATCAGGGCGAGTGGCCCGTGCTTCATCTCGCCGGCCGGGCACTCCTGGGTGGGCACGTAGGCGACCTCCTTCAGCTTCAGCGCCGCTTCGCGGGTCACGTGCGCATCGGCGTTGCGCCCCAGGAAGAACGCGAGCCGGGCGTCCTTCTGCGCCTGCGCGACCTCCTGCATTCGCCCCTCGACCTCCAGCGCGAGCGCGAGCTTGTCCGCCAGGCCAGACAGCCGGCCCGCCTCTTGCTCGATCCGGATGCCAGGCATTTCGCGCACCTGGGCGATGTGCAGCGCGAGCAGCTCGAGCACGAGGCACTGGGCCAGGTACGCCTTGGTGCTCGCCACGCTGATCTCGGGGCCGGCCTGGGTGAAAACCGTGCGGTCGCACTCGCGAGCGATGGACGAGCCCACCACGTTGACGATGCCCAGCGTGCGGATGCGCCGCTGCTTGCACAACCGCAGCGCGGCGAGCGAGTCAATCGTCTCGCCCGACTGGCTGATGAAGACGGCGAGCGACTTAGGCGATAAGAGCGGGTCGCCATAACGGAACTCGCTCGAGTAGAAGACGTCGGTGGGCAGCCGCAGCTCGCGCTCGAAGAGGTACTTGCCCATGAGCCCGGCGTGGTAGGCGCTGCCGCAGGCGATGATGTTGACCCGGTCCACCTCTTGCCAGACCGTCTCGCTGAAGGCATTGTCGAGCCGGACGCGGGCGTGCTCGTCAATCCGCCCGGCCAGGCATTGGCGCACGACGTCGGGTTGCTCGTGGATCTCCTTGAGCATGAAGTGCTCGTAGCCCCCTTTCTCCGCAGCCTCGATGTCCCATTGGATCTCGTCCACCAGGGCCTCGAGCACCTTGCCGTCGAGGTCGGTGACGGTGACGCCTTCGCAGGTGACGACGGCGATCCGGTCGTCTTCGAGGTAGGTCACGCGGCGGGTGTAGGGGAGAAGGGCGGGCACGTCGCTGGCGACCATGTTCTCGCCTTCGCCCAGGCCGATGATGAGGGGGCTGAAGTTCCGGGCAGCCACGAATTTTGCAGGTTCTCGGCGGCTAAATACTACAAATGCGAAGGCTCCGCGCATCCTTTTGGCGGCCCGGCGGACGGCTTCTTCGAGCGGGACGCCCTGGGCGAACTCGCGGCCGATGACGTGGGCGGCGACCTCGGTGTCGGTCTCGGAGCGGAAGGTATGGCCCTCGCGCAGGAGCTCTTGCTTGAGCTCGAGGTAGTTCTCGACAATGCCGTTGTGGATGAGGACAATGTCTTCGTAGCGGTCGTGGTGCGGGTGGGCGTTCTCGTCGGTCGGGGCGCCGTGGGTCGCCCACCGGCTGTGGCCGATGGCGATGCCGGACTCGGGGGTCTTCTCGTCGAGCAGCCTGCCGAGCTCGCTGAGCTTGCCAGCGCGCTTGAGGACGTGGATGGCGTCGGTGCCGTTGAGGTAGGCGATCCCGGCGCTGTCGTAGCCCCGGTATTCGAGCCGCTTGAGCTGGTCGAAGACGACCTCGACCGCGTTGCGTGGGCCGACATAGCCCGCAATCCCGCACATGCCCGGGATTGTACCGGCGGCGATGGAAAGGGTTGGAACGAAGCACCCTACGCGAACCACCCCCCGTTGCTGGACGTCGCAACTGCAGGGATAGCTCTGCCCGCCTCTGCGCACGCGGCCTCTGCCTCCCCAGGAACGCAAGAATGGCGACCGTAAGGAAGTATGGGACAGTAGCCGACATGAAATCGGACTACGCGAACATCGGCAACGGCGACCACTGCATCGTCCAGGGCTACTACGCCCCGGACGACGGCGGGGGCGGGATCTGGAGGAAGGTGAGCGCCTCGACCGCACCTCCCAACGACGGCTCGGTCTTGGGCGTCTGGGCGACCGATCCGCCTGCGTTCATCGCGGGGCGGCTGCTCCTGCTACACAACGGCTTCCTCACCACCCGCCAGTTCGGGGCACCAGGCGCGACCACGACCCTGGCGGCGCAAACCGGGCCCGGCCTCCGCTTCGCAAGCCTGGCGCATGTCAAGGCGACCTATTCCGGCGGGCACGGGGAGGCGTTCAACGGGCTCAAGGACGCGGACACCGCCGATTGGGCCGCCATCCAGGCCGTTCTAAACTGGTGCGGCGAGAACGGGGTCCGCCTCGAAGGCAGCTCTGGGGAGTTCTTCCTCCGCCGCCCTCTCTGGCTCGGCGACGACGACGTGGACTATGACCAGCCCGAAGGCGAGGACAAGTTCAAGGACCACAACCAGCAGGGCCTCACCTTCGTCGGCCAGACCGGCAACTCACGGCGCGAGACCGACGGCCAAGCCTGCAACTTGCGCCTCACCTCCGACTGCTCGAACCGGTACTGCCTCCCGTCCAACGTCGGCACCGTAGACACGGATACATTCCGCCTGGTACTGCCGGGGGCCGTGGGAGGCGGCACGACGGCCGACATCGACGTGACGGAGCAACACGCGACCGTCGTCGCGGCGATCGAGACCGCCCTCGGCTCGAACCCGTACTCGGTCGTTTACTTAGGGGACGACACCACCGACACGATCGACGAGGTGAACTGCTACTTCCGCATCGTCCACGACACCAGTGCTAGCCCCGCGTTCCTCGGGCCGATCACCCCGATCCAAGGCGCTCCCTCGACGGACCCGACCTATGTCGTGCGGTGCCTGCCGGACTCGGGCATCGTCTCGTTCCGCCGCTCGGCGGGGCTGTACTACCGGCTCGAAGGCTTAAGCCTGAAGGGCAACGACGAGGCCACGAACCCGCCGGCGGGCCAGCCCGGGGTGCGCAACGCCAGCTTCGGCGTGCTGTTCGCCACGAGCCAGTTCGTGGGACACGTGGTGGAACGGGTGAACGTCGCGTTCCCGGACACCGTCCTCGGCGTTCTCGAGGGCACGGGGGTCAACGGCGAGGACCTCTACCTCGCCCGGCTCAAGAGCGAGAACTGCCGCCGGGGGTACTACTCCGACGCCCCGCAGTCCTTCGGCCACGACCTGGTGAGCTCAACCCTCAGCCTGGACTCGGGCGGGGTGATGCTCGAGTTCGCGCAGGCGCCTTCACCCGGTTACGGGTTTACTGCGTTCGGGCTCGAGGGGACCTTCGAGAACGACGACGCGGAGGGCGTGTTCGGCCACGGCACTTTGGTGAAGGTGCGGCGGGGGACGGGGACGGTGCAGCTCGTCGGCGGGCGCGTGGAGCACTGCACCACTGTGCTCGACTACGACGCGGTGGACGGCCAGGGCGCGAGGAACAACCTGGACCTCACGCTGCGCGGCACGGAGTTCGACGGCATGAGGGGAGGGACGCTCGGGGCGCTCGTCAAGGGCTCGGACCAGGGCGGCACGCCCGGCACCGACTACGGCCTCTACGTGCAGGACTGCAAGCTCAAGTGCAAAGACGGCGTGGCCGCGGAGCACGCGAGCCTGCGCTTCGAGAGCGTCCCCAAGGGCGGCCTCCGCGCTGTCTTCGAGCGGTGCCGGTTCATCGGCTGGCGCGACTTCGCCTCGAACGGCTGGAGGGGGGGCTTCCAAGGCTGCTGCCGCAACGACTACACCACCCCCGGCGCCACCAGCGCAGAGGGCCCGCTGCGCCAGTTCAGCTCGGAGAGCGGCGCACCGAAAGCCCGCACCCAGAGCGTACGGACGGTCTTCCAGGACACTCCCTGGGCTTCGAGAGCTTCCGCATCAAGCTCAACGGCGAGACGGTCTACGGGAAGACCTTCACGCCCGAGGAGCGCGAACTGTTCTCCAGCTGGCGGGCGCACGTGATGTTCGATTCGACCCGCTGGGGTGCCGGCACCTCGAACTGCGTCGTGCGCCTGGAAGCCAAGGAGGTCGGCCAGCCGGAGAAGCACACGGAGATCACGGTGCCGATCAAGAACATGGCCGCCGGCTACATCCTCAGCCACTTCGTTGCGACCGGCGACTCGCTTACCCCAACTATGGACGCCCTCGACGCGATGGGGTACGTGAACCAGGCCGAAGTCTCGGCCCCGAACTGGTTCGCCGCCCAGTGCCTGGGAGACATCGCAGGCTGTACAATCTTCTACGTGGCCAGCCACGGGCACTTCATCCAGCCGGGCAAGTCGTACTTCGCCGACGGCACTGCAGGCGCGAACGAGAACCCTCCTGGCACGCCCGTCTACTCGCTTGTCGCGCCTGGGTCGGGCAACGAGGTCGAGCCAGTGCGCGAGGGAGCGGTCGGCACGAACTTGCCACCCGAGCGACTCCCCCCCCTTCAACCCGACCGGCATCCCGCCCATCGCGTTCGCCAGGGTCGACTCGTGCAACACGGGCATGGGCCCGGAGTTCTTGCCGGCTTTCTGCTACCCGGAGCGCAACAAGTACGAGCCGGAGCAGATTGAGGACCGAGCTGAGATGGGCTGGAAGTGGCAAGCTGCGAACGCACTTCTGGACGAAGTAGCGTCTGAATTCTGGAGATGGGCAAGACTGGGTAATACCCTGTTTCATTGCCGAAACAAGGCGGCAAAGGAGTATGCCGACCTTATCGGAAACGAGGAGGCTGAGGAGTTTCCGTACCTCGTGGTCTACGGGGATGACACGACGCGGCTCAAGGATGTATGGATCGGTGACCACACCGTATGGCCGGTGTTCGTGTTTTGGCGGCACTGGTTTCGCGTCGTGTCGGAGGGCAGCTAATGCCGGGCGTGCTCGCTCTGGCCGTGCTACTCTCCTCGGATTGGAGTCCGGGGCAAACCGACCGTCTCGAACTCGCAATCGCGGAGGCAAGGAGGTTTGCGGCGCTAGCCAACGTGCTGTCCGGCCCACTTCGAGCTGCAATGGCTGTGGAAGGGTCGGATGGGGCCCAAGAGTACGTCGTGGCTTTCGAGCGATGCACATTTCACGTTGGCGACGAACCCAAGTTCGTGTCGTCGTTTATCAACAGCAGTCGACTCGCACTCCGGGAGGCCCGGAAGCCTGGGGAGAGCCGAGGCCAACTCCCGGAACGGGACGTGGCTCTGCGCAGGCTGGAAGCAGCCGCCGAACTGCTGTACCAAGGTATGAAGTACGTCGCTACCAGGTTAGAGTTATATGCGGACGATCCGCCAGCTGAGATTCAGATTCCGAGAGACGGATACCGAGGCACCAGTTCGAGCTATGGCTACTTCCGGCGCACTGACGCTCGCGGTACGCCGTACTTTACGTTGGCCGGATCGTTCAAGCTTTTGCTCGATCCGTTGGATGGCGAGTGGCTTGAGTATTCGGCATACGTGCCTGGTGAAGTTACAAGTGATACTGACCTGATCGGCGAGGCCGCAGCCCGAAGGATCGCGGAGGCCGTTGCCCTCGAGCACTTCGGCTCGGGGTCTCAATACTCGACCATGGAGCTGGGCTACTCCGAGCCGCGGCCAGACACGCCAGGAGCTACGTTTCGGGGCCGAGGCGGAAGTACCAAAGAGATCCGATTAGCCTGGAGGTTCATGATTGAGAAGTTCTCGTATCAGGGCCGTTGGGTCGACCTGTGCATCGATGTGGACTCCGCTACGGGGCAAGTGCTCTGGACCAACCCTCGACCTCGCGACCCGAGGAAGGAGAATTGAGCGGCAAGACGGGGCTCGTCAGCTTGGCCTCTTCGTGGACATTGACGCCCAGACCGGCGAGGTGCTGAACCTGGGCTGGCTCAAGCCTGCCCACCCCGGCTAGCTGCCTAGGCCAGCTCGCCGCTCCAGCCCGCCAGGCTGGCCCGACCCAGGCTTGGCGCAGCCCTACCTAAGGCTGCCCCGGTGAACTTGCCACAATCCTACTTGGCACAAATGAGAGTCACAGTCGTAGGGACCGGCTATGTCGGCCTTGTGCATGGCGTTGTGCTGGCCGACATGGGTAACGAGGTTGTCTGTGTGGACAACGACCCGGCCAAGCTCGAAAAGCTCCGCAACGGGGTTTCGCCGATCTATGAGCCGGGGGTCGAGGAGATCCTTTCGCGGACCCTGGCCAATGGCATGTTCCGGGTAACCGACTCGGTCGCGGAAGGCACGAAGCATGGCGAGGTCGTCTTCATCGCCGTCGGAACCCCGCCGGGACCGGACGGGACGCCAGACACCAGCGCGGTTCGCGCAGTCGCCTCGCAGATCGGCTCCGCCCTCGATTCCTACACCGTGGTCGTGAACAAGTCCACGGTACCGGTCGGTGCCGGCGACATGGTCGAGGAGATCATCCTCGAGGCGGGCGGCGACCCTTCGCTGTTCGACGTCGTGAGCAACCCTGAGTTCCTTCGCGAGGGATCTGCGGTGTGGGACACCCAGAACCCGGACCGAGTCGTGATCGGGGCCAAGACGCCCGAGGCGGCGAAGAAGCTGCTCGAGCTCTATGAGCCGATGGGCACGCCGACCTTGGTGACCGACCTCAACAGTGCGGAGATGATCAAGTATGCGAGCAACTGCTATCTCGCGACGAAAATCAGCTTCATCAACGCGATCTCCCGCATCTGCGAGCTTTGCGATGCCGATGTGGGCGCCGTCGCCAAAGGAATGGGCATGGATCCACGGATCGGCGCGCAGTTCCTCCAAGCCGGGCTCGGTTGGGGGGGGTCTTGCTTCCCGAAGGACGTGGCGGGGCTCATCAAGATCTCGGACTCCTTTGGCTATGACTTCGGGCTGCTCAAGGCCTCGGAAGCGGTGAACCAAAACCAGACCCCTCACTTCCTCCGCAGGCTCGAGGATCGCATGGGTGGGTTCGAAGGCAAAACGATCGCGGTTCTTGGCCTCGCGTTCAAGCCCAACACCGACGACATCCGGGACGCAAAGTCCATCGAGGCCGTTCGGATCCTGCTCGCGGGCGGGGCCGAGGTGAGGGTTCATGACCCGGTTGCGATGCCTGCCGTGAAAGCCGTCTTGCCCCAGGCCGTCTATTGCGACGAGCCCTATGCCACGGGCGAAGGGGCCGACGCCGTCCTCCTGGTCACGGAGTGGAAAGCCTATAGGGAGTTGGATTGGGCGCGGTACGGCTCTGCCATGAGGCACCGTGTGCTCTTTGACGGTCGCCGGGCCCTCTGCCGAGCCGAGGTCGAGGCCGTCGGCTTCCACTATGAGACGATCGGTTCCAGGCCGCTGCTAGGGACCCCGGTCGCCGACCAGCCATAATCACCCCCGCTTGAGCGAGCACACGCTGACCCCTGAGCAGGTCGCCGCGAGGCGGGCTGAGTTCGAGGACTACCTTCGCAAGGCGAACGGTGTGCTCATCGGCACTCACGTGCAGCCGGATGGCGACGCCATCGGCTCGAGCCTTGCCGTCTCGCTTTGGCTGAGCAAACTGGGGATCGAGAGCCAAGTGCTCTGCCACCACCCCGCGCCACCCTATCTCGAGTTTCTGCCCGCGATCGAAAGGTTGCGGCAAGCCCCCTCGCTCGAAGCGGACACAGGCATCCTGGTGGACCTTGAGTCCATGAGCAGGCTGGGATCGCTGGGCCCGCTCTTCGAGGCGATGCCCCGGCTCGTATTGGTGGACCACCACTTGCCGCACGAGCGGCCTGGGGACCTGCGCATCGTCGCCACAAACGCCCCTGCGACCGCGTCCGTGCTGATGGACTTGATGGAGGCGGCCGAGCCGGGCCTGGACGCGGACATTGCTACGTGCCTTGCGACCGGACTGGTCACGGACACGGGGAGCTTCCGCTTCCCCAACACGACCCCGCACGCGCTCCACCAGACCGCGCGGCTTGTGGAACTCGGAGCCGATTTGTCTAAGATCTCGCAGGAAGTCTATCTTAATAAGGACGATGCCGCGGTGAGGCTGCTGGGGTTGGTCTTGGCCCGCATTCGAACGGCGGCCGAGGGCCGCCTCGCTTGGGCGACGATCCCACACGAGACCTTTGAGACTGCTCAAGCCGAGGAGTTTCACACAGAAGGAATCGTGAACGAAATCTTGAGCATGCGCAGTGCTCGCGCCGCGTTCCTGCTTCGAGAAGCCAGGCCCGGCAAGATTCGTGCGAGCCTCCGGAGCAAGGGGGCCGTGGACGTGGCCCAGATCGCGCAACGGTTCGGAGGTGGCGGGCACAAGCTCGCGGCAGGGGCCAGCTTCGAAGGTTCACTGGAAGCGGCCGAGGCCGCCCTGTCGGAGGCGTTCCTCGAGTGCTTGGAATCCTGATTCTGGACAAGCCGTCGGGGGTCACGTCCCACGATGTCGTCCAAACGGTCCGAAGACGGTTCGGAATCCGCAGGGTCGGGCATGCGGGCACGCTCGACCCCCTCGCGACCGGCGTTCTCGTTGTCGCGGTGGGCCCCGCCACACGGTTTCTGCAGTACCTTCCTCTAGAACCCAAGCGCTACCTTGTGAAGGCGAACTTCGGGGCCACCACCCCGACTTATGATCGAGAATCAGAGCCAGAAACGGGAGGAGAGGTGCCCCCAGACCTCCTCGGAGCCATCGAACGTGCGCTGCCCGCCTTTTATGGCGCCATCGAGCAGGTGCCGCCCATGTACAGCGCTGTGAAGCGCGCAGGCAAGCCCCTCTATGAATACGCGCGCAACGGGGAGTCCGTAGATCGGCCCACGAGGCGGGTCTTCATCGAGTCCCTCGCGCTCTTGGGAGTCCAAGGCCGGACCTCAGACTTCGAGATCGTTTGTAGCGGGGGCACCTACGTTCGCTCCCTTGTTCACGACCTCGGCCAAGCCCTCGGATGCGGCGCCTACGTCGAGGAGATCGTCCGGACGGGGGTCGGAAAGTTCGCGTTGGGCGACGCGGTGCCTCTCGATGAGGCGAGCTCCGAACGCCTTCTGCCCTTGGCGGCGGCCCTCGGCCCCATGCCCATGATCCGGCTCAACGATGGGCAGGTAGAGCGGGTGCGTCACGGCCGGTTCGTCCTCGATCCAGGGGGGAGCGACGGGCCGCATATGGTCCTGTTGGACCAGGAGGGAACGCTGGTCGGGGTCGCCCGCCGCGAAGGCAACCAACTCCAGCCCGAGTGCGTCCTACCTGATGTGGAGGCGCGCCCGATTGCTTGAGCCAGGCTATCCGCGCAAACGGCTTGCGGGTCAGCTAACTTGGTCAATCCTATGGCTCGCCGTGACCGTCCTCGGGGCGTTCTTCCTCAAATCCAGCACCGCGGGCCACGGCACTCACACCCAGCTCGGACTTCCCAGTTGCCCGACGGTCCTGCTCTTCGGGCGCCTCTGCCCCGGTTGTGGGTTGACCACGAGCTGGACCTCGCTGCTCCATGGCGACTGGGCAGCGTCGCTCCATGCCCATCCCTTCGGCCCGCTCCTCTATCTTGTCTTTACGTTCAGTGCGGTTTTGTCCATGTTCGGGTATGTGACCTCATGCAAATTCGACACCAATAAGCGTTGGATCACGGTGGCGACGAGCGTGTTTGCCGTAGTTTTCATCGCCTTTGGGGTCTGGCGGTTCGTATACGAGCCCCCGTCAAGCTCCCTAGCCCGTGTCGCCGGCCCCAGGGGCACAGACCGTAGCGAACCCCCCGGTGTGCCAAAAGAGGACCCGCCCCGCTAGCTCCCCCCGCTCGGCGAGCCCAACCAGGCCCGACATCGCCTTCGCGCTATAGATCGGATCGAGGAAGACGCCCTCCTCTCGTGCCAGCCTCCGCAATGCGGTTTGTCCCAGCTCGCTCGGGATCCCGTATCCCGGACCCACCCAGTCCGGATGAAGCCGAAGGTCGTTCGCTCGGATCTGCTTGCCGATGCCGTGCAACTCGTCAAGGCCAGAGCACAGGCGAAGAACGTCGTCCAGCAGGTCGGGCTCCGGGTCGCAGGCGATCCCATGCACCTGGGTCTGACTCCCGTGAAAGTGCCAGGCAAGGCCCGCATGGGTGCTCCCGCTGCTCGTGGGCACGACGATATGGTCGAACTCCTCGCTGACTTCCTCCCCTGCAAGGACGAACCCGTGCGCTCCGAGCGGGCTGCTCCCCCCGATGGGGATCTCGAAGACGCTCCGGCCGAGCTCGCGCTCTCGCTGGGCCGCGTCGGAAGCCGCCTCGAACAAGGCCTCCCACGGGCCATCGGGGATCACCTCTAGTTCGACGCTTAGGATTCTGTCCAGTTCGACGTTGCCCCCGGTCTGAGGTGGGTGACCAGCAGGCCGGCCAACTTCGCCCTCAAAGGGCAACACCATGACCACTGCAACGCACCGGATCCCCAGCGTGGCGGCCAGGGCTCCGGCGCACCGGACGAAATTGCTCTGCAAGGCGCCGCAAACCACCATGGTGTGTGCACCGGACTCGAGGAGGCTCCCTGCCAGATACTCGAGCTTCCGGCCTTTGTTCCCGCCCCCCGCGAATCCTGTGAGATCGTCGCGCTTGATCCATATCTCGGCCCCCAGCGAGCGAGAAAGCCGACGTAGCGGGTGCAGCGGCGTGGGCAGGCAACAGAGCGGGTGGCGGTTGGGCGCAGCCATCCTTGCGCTTCTACCTCTTCCATAATGGGGGAGACATGCGAAAGTTGCCGAGATGGGCCAAGTTCGCTGTGCTCGTCATCGGCCTCGGGCTGGGAGCAGGCGCTGCGTGGTGGCTCTACCAGGTCGGGAGCGCGGCCCTCGACTTGGCCAAGGCGGGTGCCTTCTCGGAGGTCGAACAGCGCGAGTACCACCCGGACCGCGAGGGGAACCTGAAGGCGATCCACAAGGCGCTAATGCTCGTCGCCGAGAGCGACGGTGCGCTGCCCACCGCGGACTGGGAGTCGGCCGCGATGCTCCGTCTGAAGACCAGGGACCTCAGCGAGGAGGAGGCGAAGAAGAAGCTCGTCCCCGTCGGGAGCGACGCGAAGCGCTACCGGCTGAACGAGGCCGTCCTCGGCAAGTACCCGAAGGACCTCGATCCCGCGACCGTCCTGGTCTTCGAGTCCGCGAGCGAGAAGGCGGACACCGGAATACCGGAGCCGGGCGCGATGGCGATCACCGTCGCAGGCAAGATCGTAGAAGTCCCCGCCGAGTAGCGCCACCCTCACCCGATACAACGGCCCACCCCCTCGACGCCCTATCTGCCCTGCTTGCCCTCGGGCCCGAGCGAGACGTAGCGCACCACCGGGTTCGCCGGCACAACCCGTGTTTCAAACGATTGGCCGCGCGAGCGCAATATCATTTCTCGGCCCTAGCCCACCGGGGGGCCTACTCGCACCCCCGTGGAGCCGGAGCACCGCAGGTGCGACCGACGCGCGAGCCCTGCGGTCGAAGACCCCAAGGCTGCGCACGTCGCTTAGGGCTCGTTCCCGATGGGCAGGACGTTGTCCCAGCCGCTACCGAGCATCTCGCCTGGGCGGTAGGCTCGGAAGGACTTCACGAGTTGGAACGCCCCTCCCGGCTGATAGCCGCTAAACTCGGTCCGGAGTACATTCCCCGAAGAGTCGTAGACGTGCAGCGCCCGATTGTCGTCTTGCAGGAACATCGTCCTTTGCGGCCCAGGGGTCATGGCCATGAGCCCGCCCGGCAGGGAGACGTTGACGCGAACACCAAACCTTTGCGACCCGTGCTTGCGATAGCGCGTCCAGCTTTGCCCACCTTCCACAGCCACGAGATAGTCGCCGGTGTCCGAGTCCACGGAGAACAGCGTCGCGCCACCGCCCAGGAGAATCGGATCGGCCAAGCCGAGGCTCCGGAACGTCTCCTGCCTCGATGTCTTGAAATCGGCGTCGAATGCGGTCGTGCTCGAGCCGTTACTGTTCAAAGCAACCACCCCGCCGGTGACCTCATCCACGTCTATTGCGAGGGCGCGGCCAGGAAGCGTCTTCGTCACCGTCGCCCCGCCATCGCGGCGGATCCGTGTGACGGTGTCAAAGCCCAAGGAGGTGCGGAGAAGGTAGACGTCTTGGTTCGGGCCCCCGATGGCAACCTGCCGAACTGACGAACTCGTGAAGAGAAGGGTCTCGTCCCCTGTCGCAACATCGTGCTTATGGACGCCACCGCTGGAGTCCACCCAGCAGACGCCGAACTCCATCGGGTCGAAGCACCAGTCCCGAACGTCCCCCACCGCGTTGAACGAGTAGTCCATGGGGAACTCCACCGTGTCCCCTGGCATGTATTGGAAGTGAATGTGGAAGTTCGTCCCGTCCAGGTTCGGTGCGGTCCAGCCTGCGTAGGCGGGATAGAAGCACGTCATCCCGTCCACCAAGGCTCGGTTGTTCCCGTTCGGGCCGTCCCAGTTCGTGTACCGGGCATGGGTGATCGGGCCATGGTCGTTCGTGTTCAACGTGATGTTGCTAGTTTCCTTCTGGGCGTACCAGAATTGCCCCTGGGTTCCGTAGTTGTCATCGTCGGAGGCTGGGTCCATGACCAAGAAGTAGTCCTGCTGGCTACCAGAATCGAACCTCCCGTGGCCCGCCATGGTGACACTGTGCCCTCCGACTCGGAACCAAGTCCCGTTCACGTTGGCATAGCGCCCGTAGCCCATGCGCACCATAGCCCCGGACCGGAACTGGTTCATAATCGTCTTGTAGCCCCACGTGCTGGACGGGCCAAAGTTCCCGAAGCAAACGAGCTTCGAAGTCTTGCTGTCCACCCACCCCGACTCGGTATTGAACGACCCGTGCGTCCCCGTTTCCGCGTCCGTGTGCATCAGCACCCCGAGCACGAAGATGAGGTCGGTGATCTCGGTGTGGCTGTTCGGGTTGGCGCCGTTGAGCATGTTCGGCATCCCGTTGGCCGCGAAGTACGCGCAAATGTTGGTGAAGCTGGTGGGTACGCAGTACATCGCCCCCGGCACTCCTTCGTGCGAGGGGAGCCCGTTTCGCTTCTGGTCAAAGTCGAACATGTCCTCGCGGAAGCGAAACTCGTCCAGCGCGAGAGCCGAGCCGGAAAGGGACAGAACGGGAAGCAACGCAAAGAGGTGTAAAAGCCGTGGGGGCATGAGGCGTATCATGTCACAATTCTAAAACATATCTCAAGCGGCTAGCCGAACCCGCGAAAACCCGACTCCGAGACCCCGACCTACGCGGTCGCGCCCTTCCGACCGACCTTCGCCCACCCGAGCGGACCGATCCGGGATAGAATCGTTCTCAGACCGGAGCCAAAGATGTCTCTCGCCAACACCCCCCGAACCATGAACAAGCTCGACTACCTTCGCCTCATGATGAGCTGTCGCGAAGGGGACAAGCGTGAAGCCATCCTGCTCCGGCAGAGCAAAGGCTGGTTCCATGTCGGCGGGACGGGCCACGAGGCGCTCGGGATGCTCGCCTTCGGCCTCGGCAAGAACGACTTCCTCTACCCATACTACCGCGACCGCGCCATCATGCTAGCCCGAGGGCTCACCAACTACGAGCTCGCCCTCGCCTACTTCGCAAAGCGCGAGAGCAGCAGCGGCGGACGCCAGAGGCCCGGCCACTATAGCAGCCGAGAGCACAACATCGTGAGCGTCTGCACCCCCACAGGGGGTGGCCTCATCCCCGCCGCTGGCACCGCCTGGGCCATGAAGCTCGCAGACAAGGGCGAGGTCACGCTCGCCACCGTGGGCGACGCCGCCATGCGCCAAGGAGAGTTCTATGAGGCCTGGGCGTTCGCCGTCCAGGAGAAGCTCCCCCTCGTCCTCGTCATCGAGGACAACAAGTACGGCATCAGCACCCCCACTGAAAAGTTCATGGCACTGAACCTTCGCGGAGTGCTCAGCGAGGATCTTGTCGTCAAGACCGACGCACGATACGTCGAAAACGTCCGCAAGGTCGCAGAAGACGCCTACGCCAAGGCGCGAGCGGGCGAAGGGCCCACCCTTGTCTGGGCCGACCTCGACCGCCTCTCCAGCCACACCTCCAGCGACGACCACCGCGTATATCGGGACCAAGCCGACATTGACGCCATGTTCGAGCGCGACCCCATCAAGCTCCTCGCCGACGAGCTCATCGCCAAAGGCGAGCTCACCCAAGCCGCCTACGAGAAGCTCGGAGAAGAGATCGCCCTCGAAGTCCGCGACGAGTACGACCGGGCCGAACAGGCCGAGGACCCGCGCAGCAGCGAGCTCTTCCTCCACTGCTGGGGCGAGGAGCGAAAGGCCGAGAAGCCCCCCCTCGAACCAGGAAGCGTCACCATGGTGGACGCCATCAACAAGACCTTCAACAAAGCCCTGGAAGAGGATCCGAACGTCATCTTCTTCGGCGAGGACATCGAAGATCCCAAGGGCGGCGTCTTCGGCATGACCAAGGGACTGAGCGAGACCTTCCCCAAACAGGTCTTCAACTCCCCCCTCGCCGAGGCCACGATCGTCGGCGTCGGCGTCGGCATGTGTGCCTATGGCATGAAGCCGGTCTTCGAGCTCCAGTTTGTGGACTTCATCTGCCCCGCCTGGAACCAGATCGTCACCAACCTCAGCACCACGCGCTGGAGGAGCTTTGGAGGCTGGTCAACCAGCATGGTCGTCTATGCACCTTACGGCGCATACTTCGGGGGGGGCAGCCTCTGGCACTCACAGTCCAACGAGTCTTGGCTGTGCAGCCTTCCCGGCATCAAGGTCGCCGTCCCCTCGACCCCGGAGGACGCCGCCGGGCTCTTCTGGACCGCGATCCAGTCCGATGACCCCTGCTTCGTCCTCGTGCCCAAGCACGTCTTCCGCGTCCGCAGGGACGTCGAGAAGGTCGAGCCGCTCCCCTTCGGCAAGGCCAAGGTCGTCCGCGAAGGGTCCGACGTCACCGTCGTGGGTTGGGGCAACACCGTCCACCTTGCCGAGCAGGCCGCCGAAAAGCTCCAGGGCGAGGTCTCCCTCGAGGTCGTTGATCTCCGCTCGCTCGTCCCTTGCGACTACGAGACCGTCGTCGAGTCGCTCCGAAAGACCGGGCGGTTGGTCGTCGTGCAAGAGGACACCCGGACCTGCGGCTTTGGCCAGGCCGTGGTGAGCGAGATCACCGACCGCCAGGAGTGGTTCTCGCTGCTTTGGTCCGCCCCGCGCCTCCTGAGCCGGCCCGACGTCCATATCGGATTTCACCCCGCCTATGAGTTCGAGGCCCTCGTCTCGGTAGACGAGCTTGTCGAGGCCTGCCGCGCCGCTATGGACTAGCGCCCCGCAAGGCTTTCGCCACGAGCACGTGGCCCTTCCGCCGGGCGAGGTCGAGCGCGGTCTCGCCCGAAGAGTCCCGCGCGTCGGGGTCGGCCCCCGCCTCCAGGAGCACGGTCGCGACCTCGGCGTTCCCTGGTGAGTTCCGCAAGGCCGTGACGTGCAGCGCGTCCCAATCGTAGAAGACATAGCCCTTGTCCGGCCCGCTCCCATACGGGGCACGGCGGAAGGCAGGGTCGGCCCCGTGCGCCAGCATCGCGCGGACCATTCCCGCCTCGCCCCAGTAGCAGGCACGGTGGAAGGCGATCGCCCCCGTCTCGAGGTCGGCGGCCATCGGGTCGGCCCCGGCGCGGAGCAGAACCTCCACGGTGCTGCGCTTGCCCTCCACACGGGCCGCCGCGCGGGAACGATCCTTGGACGTCGTCTCCGTCAGGCTGATCGTCCACGGCTCGTAGTAGAACCACTTCTCGCCGTGGTCGTCGCTCCCGCACAAGAGAGCCGCCAAGGAGCCGATGCTCCCGCGATACGTCCGGCACTCCCGCAATGGCACACCGGCGAGGGCAAAGATCTCCAAAGCGCGAGCGTTCGCCTTGGAGACCGCTTGCAACACAGCGTTCGAGGCGTAGTTCTCAGGGACCTCGCGCTGCGGCTGGGCACCGAGCTCCAGCATCGCGGGGACGAAGGTATCGGTCTGCCCCGTTACCGGACCACCGTAAAGGAAGCGCTCCAGGGCCAGGGAGGCGAGGCTGCTGCGCCGCTCCGGGTCAAGGTGCCCGATCAAGGAGCGAACACCTGCCGCGTCGCCCACGTAGGCAAGCCGGCTCACGGCCTGCTCCGCCGTCTGGACATCCTGCCCTAACGCGACCGGGAACAAAAGGGACGCCCCGATCCAAGCCATGACCCGCCTCACCGCATCACCTAACCCTCAGACGAGCGGCGCGCCGAAGAGGAACGCCCCGCGTTTACAACCGTCCCTATCCTTATGAGCATCGCATCCATGGCGCTCCTCATCGCGGCGGCCCCGCAAGCGAGGCCCCGCGGCCCGATCCAGGACGGCGCAACCGTCGCCCACGCCGTGGACGCCTACCTCGATGGCGGAGAGGCCGGCCCAGCCTTCGCCCAGATGCTCACGAGCGCGGACCCCAAAGAGCGCCATGCCGCGAACCTAGTCCTTTTCAACACCGGCGAGCCCCGGTTCGCCGCTCGACTCGTCCGACTCTTTGCCGACCCCGACCCACGAATCACGTACATCGCGCTTTGGTCCGCTCGCCGCTTCCCGGATGCGGCCTGGCCCATCCTTACCGAATACGCCGAGGCAGGAACCCCCACCGTCTTCCCCATGCTGCGCGAGCTCGGGGCGCCGGGCATGGCGGAGATCAGGAAGCACATCCACCACCCGTCCGCCCCCGCACGGGTCGCGGCCCTTACGCAGTTAGACGACATCGGAGAGTGGCGAAAGGCGAGCTTTGACCCCGATCCTATCGTCTATGGTCGCGCAGCAGGGAGGCTCGCCGCCTATCCGGGAGAGACCCGTGTCTTCGCCTTCACCCATCCCAGGGTCGAGGTCCGGCGCGAAGCCCTGAAAAGGGTGCAGCGAGGCACGGGGACGACGATAGACGAGTATGTGCAGGCAGCTAGGGACCGCGACCCTTGGGTCCGTGCCCTCGCGCTGCCCGAACTGGGCCGGCTCGCCTACTCGCAGACCAAGGTCGCGAGCCTCCCGGAGGCGATCGGGATCGTTGGGCAGGGCCTCGCCGACCCCCACCCCGAAGTACGGAACGCTGCCGTCCTCGCGGTCAGCCCTTGGTTCCAAGAATGGGACGCGACGAAGAAACTCTGGGGAGCCCACGCCGTCCAGGCCGCGCTCCAGACCTTACGCACGAAGTCCGCAAGGGACGCCCTCTTCGAGCGGGCGTCCTTACCCATTAGCCACAGAGACGTCTGGACGTTTCTTGGGCAGACCGAGCACGGGGCTCTCCTTGCCATGGCCCTTGTCGGTGACGATAGGATTCTAGCAATCCTCTCGCGCGAAGACCTTGCCAATCCTCTTGAGTTTCTTCCCATTCTTGCCTCTCTCCAGACGCACAAGTGTCGGGAATGGCTTAGTGACCAGATCGCTCGTGTTCTTGCCGATCGAAAGAAGTCACAGCTTGGCATTGAGCCCTATGAAAGAGACGGCGCGATCCTTGCTGCCGCGCTCCAGTTCGCCGATAACGAGATCAACTCCCGGTTAAGATCAGCGATTCGAGACTCCTCGGTCCCGAGGGCTGCTCGGCTCGACCTCCTTCGCGCCCTGGCGTACGCCCAACAGGGCGAGGCGGAGGCGTTCCTCATTGGACTCCTGGAGGACACGACCCAGGAGGCTGCCGTTCGTTCCGCGGCCGCGTTCGGGCTCAGCTATAAGCCCAGCCCCGCCGCGATCGCGGCCCTACGAAGGACCACCCAAGACCCGGACGCCTCCGTCGCCGGTGAAGCCGCTAGCGTTTTGCGGCTCATCGCCGAAATGGCCAAGGGCGGGTAGGCCCGAGCCACGGCACACCCCCCCGAAACGCGAACGGCGCCCCCTGCTAGGAGGCGCCGCTTTGTTCTGGCGAGGGATGGTTCAGGCCGCTTGGAGCTGTTGCCCCCCGCCGCCTCCATACGCCGTTACCACGTTGCTGTATCCGCTCCTGTCGTTGCCGCGCTGCGAGTATACACGGTAGCTGACCTGCTGGCCAGGAACCGCGTCCTGTACGCTGTAGCGAGTCTTCGTGGTGGAGTCGAGGTACGTCCACTGTCCGCCGGGCAGCATCTGCTCGATCACGAAGTTTGTCCCCTCGGCGTTGCCCGCTCTTCCCCACTGCAGCTTGTTCGTTACGTTGCAAGGGTTGCAGACGAGGTTGGCAGGGACGAAGACCGGCACGGACGAGCCGCCCTGGTCGTGGGGCACGAGGCCGAGTTGGAGCAGCAGGTTGTCCGAGACGTTCCCGGCGGCGTACCATCCGTTCACAAAGACGCGGATCGTGGCAAGGGAGGTCACGCGGTTCTGGTTCTTCGTGCTCGTGGCGGCGAGCGCGGTAGCGGAGGCGGCGACCTTAGCGTTCAGTGCGTTCTGGAAGTTCGTCTTCGCGTTACTGATCTGGGTGAGCTCGGCAGGGTCGAGTCCGAGCGGGGTCGCGTTTGCAGCGGCCACGGTGTTGAAGTTTGTCAGCCAGGCGGCGAGCTGGTCGTCGGGGAGGCTGAAGTAGTTGTTGGGCACGTTTATCGGCCCTCCTGGTTCGGTAGTGTCTTGATGCTTCCAAGCATGTTGCTTTTTCCCCGGCCTTGCAGGGCCGTAGGGGGGGCATTCCACACGAGCCGGGTGCGAGTGCCGGTATTCCTACCGGGTTTCATGACATTTGCCGTGCGAAACGCCTCGATTCCTCCACTCGATGCCATTTTTTCCGCGGACGAAGCCATTTTTTCCGCGGACGAAGCCATTTTTTCCGCGGACGAAGCCATTTTTTCCGCGGACGAAGCC
>JADLBH010000003.1 GCA_020847855.1 Fimbriimonadaceae bacterium | reverse complement strand
GTCCGGCCTGCCCAGACCAAGCCCCTGGCTGGTCGGTTGGGGCGTCGGCGTAGGCGCACCGCCGTTGCTCGCGGGCTGGGGAACGTCCGGCCTGCCCAGACCCAGCCCTTGACTGGTCGGTTGGGGCGTCGGCGTCGGCGCACTCCCGTTGCTCGTGGGCTGGGGAACGTCCGGCCTGCCCAGACCAAGCCCCTGGCTGGTCGGTTGGGGCGTCGGCGTAGGCGCACCGCCGTTGCTCGCGGGCTGGGGAACGTCCGGCCTGCCCAGACCAAGCCCCTCGCTGGTGAGTTGGGGCGTCGGCGTAGGCGCACCGCCGTTGCTCGCTGGCTGGGGAACGTCGGGCCGCCCAAGGCCGAGGCCGTCGCGAGACCCTCCGCCCGCCGGGTCAGCATTGGTGAGCGGAGGCGGGACGTGAGCCGCAGCGATTGCCGAGGTTGCAGGCGGGACCGTGAGCACGACTCGCGGGCCATAGGCAGGCAGTCCGTCCTCGCTTTGGATCCAGACGTCCGGCTTTTCCTCCCCTTGCGCGTCGGGCCTGGGGACAGCCTCCTCGATCCTTGCTGCGGACGGCAGCTTTGATCCTAGTTCGCTCGGCGGAGGCCCGGCGTTCGGGCTCCAGATGGCGTGAAATGCTAATTGTGCGATGTTCATTCGGAATCTCCCTGGTATTCCTGTTGGGAATCATCGGCACCCCCTTTCACGATCCACAGCCCCGGTACCGTGAGCTTCCGGCGCGTATACTGCCGCAGTCACCTCAGCGGTAGGGCAAGCACCGCCCACGCGACCCGGGTGGCAACCGATAAGAGCGAATTCCATGCCGACCAAGAAGGCGACAACCACCAAGACAACGACAACGAAGCGGACAACGAAGGCGAGCGCGGAGTCATCCTCCGAAACCCTCGCCCCGAAGAAGACAACCAGGACTCCCAAGGTGAAGGCTCCCCAAGAGCCAGCCGTTCCGCTCGAAGCACCCAAGGAAAAGGCACCGAGAAAGCGTACGGCCCAGCGAGTCAAAGCGGACGAGTCCAAGCCTGCCAAGGCACCCTCCCTGCGTTCGAAGGAGCCCGAACCCGTCGAGCCAGCAAAGTCTGCGGCCAAGGCACCACCCACCCCGCGGCGAACCAAAGCGGGCACCTCGCAGGACACTCCCAAAGAGGGTCTCGCCGTCATTTCATGGCGGAGCAAAGATTCGGCCGAAGCCGAGGAGAGCCAACCTCGACGCAAGACCAGACGCAGTTCAGCCAAGCCAGAGGCCGATGCAACGGAAGAGGCAGACGCCCAAGCTGCGTCCGTCACTCGCAAGTCCAGACGTGGCAAGGCCGACGGCGACCGTGCAAGCGCAGAGCTCAGCCCAAGGCCCGCGGCAACGGGCCGGGCCCGACGTAGCGAAAAGCCCGCCACGGAACCCCCCGCCCAGGCGTTGCCGCAAGAGGCGGCCACGCGCACCGTGGTCGCGATTCCCAAAGATGCGCCGCAGGTCGTGGACGTGCGCGGGGTGCCCACCCTGATCGTCCGGGAGCGGGCGATCCTCCCCATCTCGTTCTACACCACCGCGCCAGACGAACAGCGGCTTGCGACCGCCCTCGACGAGATCCGCCTTGCCACGGCGCGGGGCGTCTCGATCATCTCGCTCGGGGTTGACTTTTACGTCGAGCCCGAAGGGATCAACCAAGCCGTCGTCGAGTGCGGGTTCCTGCTCCGACAAGTTGCGGCGGTCGCCCCGTCGAGCAGCATCGTCTTCCGATTGTCGCTCCGCCCGCCAGAGCCCTGGGTTTCGAGGTACAAGCGCGCGGCCTATGTGACCGAGGACGGCAACCAAGCGGAGCCCAGTGTTTGTGACGATGGCTATTGGGGGGATGCCGAGGAGTTTCTCAAAGCGTTCGTCCGAAAGCTCCGCAAGGTGGACACCGGTTCGCAGGTCATCGGTCTGCACCTGGATCGCGGCGAGTGGTACTACGCCGACGGAGAGGGCTACGACACTTCGATCGCGGCGCAGGAAGGGTTCCGCCAGTGGCTTCGCCATCGCTATAGCAACGATGTCGTCTCCCTTCGCGCAGCCTGGTTCAACGGAAGCTCCCAGTTCGAGACGATCGCCGTCCCCGAGTTCCGCGAGCTGAGCCGGAACCCTACCGACTTTGTCCGCACCGATCGTAAGGCCCGGCCCTGGGTGGACTACCACCTCTTCCTTTCCGATGCGGTTTGCGACCGCCTGGCCCGGTTGGCGATGGCGGTCAAGGAGGCGAGCGAAGGCTACTTCCTAGTCGGTGTGTCCTATGGCTACACCTTCGAATGGTCGCACCCGGCAAGCGGCCACTTGGCCCTCGGCAAGCTCCTGCGGATTCCCGAGATTGACTACATCTCTGGGCCTCCGAGCTACCGCAACCGCGAGCCCGGAAAGTCCGGTGCCTTCCCGACCCCCGTGGACAGTTACGCGCTGAACGGCAAGCTCTTCATCAGCGAGGATGACTTCAAGACCTCGATCTCGGGAGTCCGGGAGCCCGACGAGTTCAACCCCGCATTTCGAACCCCGCAAGCCTTGGAGTCTGCGCAGTGGCGAGGGGTCGGCGCCGCTCTCGCCCACGGCACCGGTGTGAGCTGGATGGACCGCTGGGGCAACGGCTGGCTCAGCCCCCCTGGGATCTGGCAGCGGGGCGAGACCGTGCAACGGGCCCTCGCCATGAGGCTCGCCGCCCCGCAGGCGGCCCCGGATGTTGCCATGCTGGTGGACGAGCGATCCCTCGCCTACCTGCTCGACGCCCACGCCTTCGAGGTGCTGATCCAGAGCGTCTACGAGTCCCTGCTCCGCAGTGGCCTCAGCGTCGGGTTCTATCTGCTCAGCGACCTCGGCCATCGCGAGCAGTTCCCCGACTCCAAGCTCTATGTGTTCGTGAACGCATGGGACATCCGTCGCGAGGTTCGGACCGCGATCAAGGGTCGCCTCCAGCGAGACGGCAAGACGCTGTTCTGGCTGTACTCCGCGGGTCTCTTCGAGGGCGGTCGAGAGAGCCTAGAACGGGTTCGCGAGGTCACGGGCATCGCACTACGCCCACAACCCTTCAACTACGGGCTGGGCACGACCTTGCTGAACCAGCGCGATCCGCGTTCCGCTGCCTTGCCTGCCGACAAACTGGCGAGCGACGGCAAGCTGGAGCCAAGCTACTTCGCGATCCCCGAAGGCGGACAGGTCTTGGGAGAATACACGCAGACCGGGTTACCGAGCTTCGTCGTGGACGAGTTCACTGGCGATGCGGGCAAGCGATGGACCTCCGTGTTCCTCGGGGAGCCGGTCGTCGGCCCTGCTTTCTTCCGCGCACTCGCCGACCAGGCAGGGATTCACATCTGGAGCTTCCATGACGACGTCGTCCACGTCCGACCGCCGTTCCTGTGCGTGCATTGCGCCGAGGCCGGGGATCGGACGATCGCCCTGCCCGAGAAGAATGCGGCCTACTCGCTCACGAGCGGCGCATGGGTGAACACGGACGGAAACCGGCTCACATTCCATAGCCTGGCCGGACAGTCCCACATGTTCCTTGTAGGCTCCAAGAGCGAGATCGAGCACTTGATCGAAGTGGACCCGGTTTCGGTGACGAGCGCGCCAGAGTTTGAGCCCCGCGACGAGAACACCGTTCACTGGAACGAGCTTAAGTTCGACGTGCCCATCATGCGCTTGGACGAATGGGTGGAGGAAGCGTGGGGCGAGGAACTGGCGGACGACTTCCTGATCAAGCCCTCGATGTTCGAGACCGTTCCCGAATCGGGCAGTTCTGAGGACGAGATCCCAGCGTCCCGTGGCGGAGGGCGACAGCGCACTCGCCGCCGACGCGCAGAGCGGGGCGAGCGTCGCGTGGAAAGGATCCAGAGCGAGGAAGACTCCATGCACGTGCTCTTCCGGAAACGAAAGTAGGTGGGGGAGTTTCGAGCAGGGCTCGTCGCGGTAGTTGGACGACCGAACGTGGGCAAGAGCAGTTTGACGAACCGACTGGTGGGCCGCAAGTGTACGATCGTGAGCGACAAGCCCCAGACAACGCGGCGGCGCATCTTGGGCATCGTGAACCGGCTCGACTCCCAGGTCGTGCTGGCCGACACGCCCGGCATCCACGCGCCGAAGCACCGGCTGGGAGCGGCCCTGAACGCCACCGCGTACCGCTCCGCCGAGCAGGTGGACGCAATCCTCTTCGTTGTGGACGTCTCGCACATGCCGACGAAGCACGACAAGGCGATCGCTTCCAAGCTCGCGGAGCGGCAAGCCGGCATTCCCTTGGTTCTCGCGATGAACAAGATGGACCAGCTTGCCGCCGATCGCGTCGAGGCCCACTACAACGCGTTCCTCGACCTATGCTCTCCGGACAAGGAGATCATGACCGCCGCGACCAAGGGTCACAACATCATCGAGCTGCACAACCTCCTCGTGGAGACGGTGCCGGAAGGGCCCGCGCTCTACCCCCAGGAGTGGTCGAGCGATCTAGAGCCTCAAGCCTGGGCCGAGGAGATCGTCCGCGAGAAGATTCTGGAGCGCACGCGCGAGGAGGTGCCACACGCGATCGCGGTGTACACCGAGGGCTTCGAGGTCCTCGCCGGAACCGCGAAAATCTCGCTCGTGGTCGTCGTTGAGACCGAGGGACAGAAGGCGATCGTGATCGGCAAAGGTGGCCGAATGCTCAAGGAGGTCGGCTCGGCGGCGCGCAAGGAGCTCGAAGCGTCCTTTGGGTGCAAGGTATTCATGGAGCTGTTTGTGAAGGTTTCCGCAGACTGGAGGCAGAGTAGCCGTCAGCTCCGCGAACTTGGCTTAGAATAAATCTTTGTCGCTTTTCGCATTCGTTTCCCCTATAATGGAGACACGGGAGGGCACGAGGACGCATGTCGAATCGCCTTCGCTGGATCCTGGGATCGCTCGCCGTTTGCGCGAGCCTGACCTACGCTCAGTCCAACTCGGACTTCGAGCCGGGCACGCTTGAGACCGAGACCCACGGCTGGGGCTCGACCGCTCCCAACACCCCTCCCGTCAAGCGTCCTGCCATCGAGCTGGCACGTAGCCGAATCACCACCGTCTGGCTCGACAAGCCCTGGGAGGTTCCCTCCGCCCAGTCGCTGGCGACCGGGATCGTTTCCGAGCCCAGGGACGAGGTCAAGGAGGAACTGGACGAAGAGGCCCGACGAAAGCGCGAGGCAGGAAAAGGCCGCACCTATGACCACGAGCCGTCCAGCTCGCGAGGAAGGGGGTGGCTCAGCCTTGTGGACCTCTATTCGCACAGCACCCTGGACGAAGAGGACGCCACGACCCTCAATCCGGATCCCGCGCCCGAACCAGGGACGTTGGTCGTGTTCGGGGCCCCCCTCGCGTGGGCTTTCTTGCGCCGCCGGGGCCGAAGCCGGGTAAACCCGCACAGTGCGGGTAGTGATGCTCTCATGGGAATACCCGCCAAGGATCGTCGGGGGCATTAGCCCTCATGTTTTCGAACTCAGCCGGCAACTCGCCGGGATCGGCTACGAGGTTCACGTTGTCACCAAGGCCACTCCGGCCGCTCCCAAGGAAGAGGTCGAGCCCTCCGGCGTCCATGTCCACCGGGTCGAGCTCGGTGCCACTCCGCACAACTTCCTCCACGAGATCCAGATCCTCAACCGCGTGACCGACCTGCGGGTGCGCCAACTCCTCGAAAGTTGGCGCGAGGAGGGTCTACCCACGATCTTCCATGCCCACGATTGGCTCTCCCTCGATGCCGCTAGGGAGCTCAAGTACGAGTACCAGCTACCGGTCGTAGCCACGATCCACGCCACGGAGAGCGGACGGAACCACGGCATCCATACGGAAGTAAGTCGCTACATCCACGAGCAGGAGTATTGGCTCACCTATGAGGCTTGGCGGGTGATCGTCTGCAGCGAGTACATGAAGGGAGAGGTCTGCCGGAGCTTCTCCTGCCCAGAGGACAAGGTGGACGTGGCCTTCAACGGGGTGGACCCTGGCCAGTTCACCTTCGAGGCCACCGACGAGGAGCTTGCCACGTGGAGGGCCAGCCTTGCAGAGCCGGACGAGCCTGTCGTCCTCTACGTGGGGAGGTTCGTCCGGGAGAAGGGCATCCACGTCCTCCTTTCCGCGGCGAGCTCGGTGCTCGCACGACGGCCCAAGGCGAAGTTCGTGGTCGTCGGCGGCGGAAACCGAAAGAGCCTGGAAAACTTTGTGCGCTGGGTGGGGATCGAGGATCGGGTCAAGTTCACGGGGTTCGTCTCCGGCAGGCCCCTTCACCAAATCTATCGCGTGGCCGACGTCGCCGTCTTCCCGTCCTTGTACGAACCCTTCGGCATCGTGGCGCTGGAAGGCATGGCGGCGGGCGTGCCGGTGGTCACGAGCGACGCAGGCGGACTCAAGGAGGTCGTGCTCCATGACAAGACGGGCACGACGAGCTTTGCCGGTGACTCGGGCTCGCTCGCTTGGGCGATCCTGCGCGTCCTCGACGACCGGGCGCGGACGGACCGGCTGCGCGAGGCCGCGACCCAACGGCTGACCCAAGACTTCGACTGGAAGCGCATCGCCGAACAGACCGCCGCCGTTTACGAACGGGTCTGGGCAGAGTTCTTGGAGAGTCACTGGGCGGATCGCTCGCTCTGGCCGGTCAAGCCTGGTGCGGTCGAGCGGGCCGAGAGCCTGCAAGTTCGCTCCAAGGCGACGACCGGGGCCTATGTGCCCAGGCCGCTTTCTGCCATCAACATTCCCAGCGAGCCCCTCGACCCGGACACCGCGATCGCAGGCGGGGAGTCCGAGGCCGAGCAAAGCGCACCGAGCTAGCCGCCCTTGAGATACTTCTCGGGAATTGCCCCCGCTGTCCGCTCGCTGGTCCAGCAGATGTTCGCGATCTTCCAGCCATGCTCCGTCTTGATCATAAGGATCGAGTTGATCCCACGGTCGAAAGGAGCGTCCTCCTCCTTCATCCTCGACTCATAGGTGGACCAGACGTGCGCCATGTTGCCGTAGTGCTCGGTGCGACGCGCGACCTCCTTCTCGAAGAACCCGTTCTCCATGAGGAACGGCCCTGCCCGCTCTATGTAGCCCTGCACGTCGAGCGGCATCGTGAGGCCCTTCCCCTCTTCGCCCGTGGTCACGGTGAGGCGAGCCTCTGGCAGGAACATGTCCTTGAACGCCTTCCAGTCCCGCTCTTTGCCGGCTGGCCCCGAGATCGAGCTATAGAGCTGCAAGACCGCAGCGTCAAGACTCGATGCCTCCTGCGGCGGGGTCGTGAGGGCGGCAGCCCAGAGACACAACGGAAGCGCGTGAATCACTCCTCGATCATGACACAGGCGATAGGCGGGACGACTTGTTGGTTGTGCACAACGAATGGACGGCGCGGTCCACTTCGCGAAAGGCCACCTCGGGCAAAACTAGGTGGAAAAGTAGCCCCCAGTACCGATACTAGCTTTGTGAGAATCCCTTGACAATTGAACTTTCAAGGGCTAGTCTTTCGTCGGTAGCCGTCGCAAAGAGTGTTGCGCGGCTGTGAGGGCACGTATGCTTCACACCACGCGATCTCAACCTAGGGCTTCCTCGAACAGGAGCCGCACCCGTCGCAGCCGCCGGGTTCCTTCCTGGCACGGATTCGGTGCCAAACCAGCCAACCGAGGGCGGCGGCTATGGTTATACCGACGAGCCACGCATCGGTCATGACCAGCCCAACGCCGTCCCGGCTTGGTACACGATAACCGCCGCCGCATACGCCATCAACGTCATGTAGGAGAAGGCGAAGAGCGGCCACTTCCAAGAGTTCGTCTCCCGGCGGATCGCGGCGAGGGTCGCCATGCACTGGCAGCAAAGTGCGAAGAACACCATGAGGCTCACGGCCGTAGGCAGCGTGACCAGGGGTCGCCCATCGGGCCAGGTGGCCTCACGTACCCGATCGCGAAGTTTGACCTCCTCGCCCCCGTCCGATTCCACCCCGAACAAGATCCCCATTGCGGAGACGACGACCTCCCGAGCCGGGAACGCGGCGATCAGTGCCGTGGTCAGCCTCCAGTCGTATCCTGCCGGAACGAAGACGGGCTCCAGGGTCCTTCCCATGCGGCCCAGGTAGGAGTCTGCAATCCTGCGCTGTCCGATGTACGCCTCTTCGCTCACGCGATCCCGAACCGATGTGCTCAATCCCTGGTAATCCCCGGCGTATATGGCATCGCTAGCATCCGACCTGGGGAAATACGTCAGTGCCCAGATCACGACGCTCAGCGCCACGATGATCGAGCCCGCGGTCTGCAAGAACGACCTCACGCGAGAATAGACTGTTAGCCACACGTCGCGCCAGCGCGGCCACTGATAGCGCGGCATCTCCAAGATGAAGGGCACCTTGGTCGCCCGAAGGATTCGGCGGTTCAAGAGCAGCGCGATCGGGATCGCCACCGCGAGGCCGACCGCGTGCATGCCAAAGAGCGCGACCCCCGCCCACACGGGGCCGTACCTCGGCTCGATGAAGGCGCTCACCATGAGCACATAGACCGGGAGCCTGGCGGAGCAACTCATCAGCGGCGCGATGAGTACGGTCGCAAGCCGGGACCGCTCATCGGGCATGACCCGCGCCGACATGATCCCGGGCACGGCGCAAGCGAAGCTGGACAGGAGCGGGATGAAGGCCCGGCCGTTCAAACCGCACCACCCGAAAAGACGATCCATGAGGAAAGCCGCCCTGGCGAAGTAGCCGGTGCCTTCCAGGAGCGCGATCCAAAGGAACAAGATCGCGATCTGAGGGATGAAGACCAAGGCCGCACCCACGCCCCCGATGAGGCCGTCCACCATGAGCGACTGGAAGTGCGGAGCCGATGCCAACCAAGGCGAGACGACCCCTTGCAGCCAGCCCACCGCGCTCTCGATGGCGTCCGTGAGCGGGCCCGCAAGCGTATAGATGGACTGGAAAACGACGAACATGATCGCAACGAAGGCGATCAGACCCGTGAAGCGATGGGTCAAATAGCGGTCTATGACATCGGAGGCTCGGCGAGACACCACCGGCGACTTGGTCAACACCTTGCTTCGGACGTGCGACGCCCATGCGTACCGAGCCTGGACGTCCAGCATCCGGCCCGAGCTTCCGCCCTCGGACACTCCGTCCCTCGCCTCTTGGATCGCGACTGCGAGCTCGGGGCGGTCCACGGAGAGTTGTTGGAGAAAGACGGAATCCTCGTCCAAGATCGCGTGGCGTGCCTCGCTTGACGAAAGGTCCACCCCCGCCATCGCGAACCTTTCCTGAAGGGAGGCGATCGCGGCGCTGACGATCTGAGGGTAGACCAGGTTCAATCCTGTCGAGACGGGCTTGCCCAGAACGGAATCGAGGGTCTGGAGCAGTTCCTCCAATCCCTTCCGCTGGAACGCGATCACTTCGACGACGGGGCACCCCAACGCTGCTTCCAAGGCTGGAACGTCCACCTCTCCGCCTTCCGACCGAACCACATCGGTGTGGGTCAGGGCGACCACGACCTGGCGCTCCGCCTCCAACAGTTCGCTCACAAGGACCAGGCCCCGCTCGATCGAGGTCGCGTCCAGGACGGCCACGACCGCGTCCACCTTGCTGGAGCCGGAGACGATGTCCACCGCGATCCGCTCGTCCGCAGAGACCGGCCGCAGACTATAAAGCCCTGGGACGTCCATGAGCTGTACTGTCCCGGAACCGAGCTTCAGGTTCCCGCTCGAAGTCTCGACCGTGACCCCTGGATAGTTCCCCACCTTTTGAGCAGAGCCCGTCAAGGCGTTGAAAAGGCTCGTCTTGCCCGAGTTGGGGTTCCCGACAAGCACTACGAAGGGCAAAGTCGCCGGGGCCGAGCTCATCATTATGGCTCGTTCAGGGGCGCTATGCAGACGTAGTCCGCCTCGCAGCTCCTCAGGCAGATCCTCGTGCCGCGAACCTCGATCTCGATAGGCCCTCCGAACGGCGCAAGCTTCGTCACCGTGAACTCGACGCCAGGGGTGAGGCCATAGTCGAGGAGCCTCAGGCAGAGCTTGCACGTCGGACTCATCGCCGTCACCCGGCCTCGCGAGCCGACCGTCATCTCGCTGAGCCTGAGAACCGGGTTATCCAAAGTCCCTGTGCTTGCCGCCACTTCTACTTCTACTGTACCAAATGCCGGATGTCCGCCATCAGGTGGTTTTACGGTCACTTCACAACCTTGAACTGGTCTTCGGGCGGGGTCGCCCCCACCTTGAGGGCCACGGAGTAGACACGGGTGATCTTCCCGCCTTCCAGTTCAGGATTTGGACCCTGCACCTCGAATTTCAGCAAATCACCTTCGCTCGTGATCCACATCGCGTAGTATCCGAGGACCCCGTACACCGGGTTGCTCGTCCACTTGCCCGTGACCATCCTGCATGAAACCCCGGCTAGTTCCTTCGCCCCACCGTCCGTGACCGTCACCCATTGATCCCTGAGCATCTTCAGGTCGTCGAGCCGGGCGATGGCGAGATCCAAAGGGGTGGAGCGCTCCGCGATGCTCAGGGCCGCAGTCGAGTACACGACCCCAACGTCGCTGGTGCCCTGAAACTCCACGAGCCTGCCCGAACCGCTCCCGGTCTGCCCTCCCACTCCCGGCTTCGGATAGCTGAAGTCCTTGCCATCGGCGGTGACCAAGAAGCTCGGCCCCGCGGATGTCGTCTGACGCAAGTAGAGCTTGCCTGGGCGCTCGATCCATAGCGTAGTGTCTATCGTCAGTTTCGTCCCCGAGACGTCCAGTTCGGATCGAACCGTCCCACCGATCGTCTTGGCATCGTAGTACCGCTTGATCATCTTGCTGACCAACTGAGATGGGGTCGCTTGTCCGTCCTGGAGGGCGGCGGCAAAGGCAAGGGTCGCAATCGTCATGGCTCGTTCTCCTCTTTGGCCCACGCCACCTCTTCGCACCCGGTCTCACGGTTGAGCCAGCGGGCAGCGACGAAGAGCCAATCTGAGAGACGGTTGAGGAAGCGAAGAAGGTCGGTGCGGACCTGCGCCGACCCTGCAAGTGCGACCATCGAGCGCTCGGCCCGGCGGCAGACGGTGCGGGCCAGGTGCGCCTGAGCACCCGCGGGCCCGCCGCCTGGAAGAATGAACTGCCGCAGCGGTTCGAGGCTTGCCTCCATGTCGTCAATCGAGGCCTCCAAGTCCTCGATGATCGTGCCCAGGGCCGCTTCATAGCCCCTGCGGCCCTCCGGCACCGAGGCGACCTCGCTTCCCGTCTCAAAAATGCGCGACTGCACCTTGCCGAGCAAGAGGTCGAGCCTGGCGGGGATCGCCAAGCTCCGAAGGACACCCAGGTGGCTGTTCACCTCGTCCAAGTCACCCAGGAGCTCGATCCTAGGATCGGACTTCAAGGCCCTGGAGCCTCCGACCAGACCGGTCGTGCCATCGTCCCCGGTCCGTGTGTAGATCTTCACCTTCCCTCCCTCAGGACGGCGAGTACGAACTTGGGTAGGAGCTTCACCTTGGCGATCTTCCGCGGGTCTTGGAGCAACCTCCAGAGCCACTCGCACCGGACCGCCTGCACCCATCTTGGTGCTCGCCGGAGCCTGCCGCTCATCACGTCGAACGACCCTCCGACTCCCATGGCGATCTTCGCACCGGTCGCCGCCTGCCACCTCGCGATGAACTTCTCTTGTCGCGGGATGCCCATGGCTACGAAGAGGAGGTCGGGATGGGTCGCTGCGACCTCCTTCGCCACCAGTTCATCGTCATCGGGTGTGAAGAATCCGTTCCTCGTGCCCACGATCCGGCAGCCGGGGTGCTTGAGCAGGATGCGCTCTGCCGCCTGTTCGGCCACCCCCGCCGCCGCTCCCAAAAAGAAAACGCGGTAACCCTTGCGAGAGCTGGCCGCGCACAGCTTGTCGGCGATCTCGATGCCGCTCACCCGGCGGCACTCGCGCACCCCGCGCTGCTTGAGCGCCCAGACGATGCCGTGACTGTCCGGGGTTGCAAGAAGTGCGCCACGATAGATCTCAGCAAGCTCAGGATCTTTGGACGCCATTACGGAGCCCGAGGCGTCCACTGTGCACACGTAGCCCGAACCCCCTTCGCGGATCACGTCCTCGATCCAGTCCAGGGTCTCTTGCATCCCCAGAAGCGAGATAGGCACACCCAGCACGTGCTGAGTGGGCGGCGGGTTCGCGAGGCCGTGCGTGACCACATCCTGAGTCTACCGGCGAGGGGGCGGGGCACGACGGGCCGCGTAAGGCGTAGAATAGGCACGAATGGAACGGAAGGTCAGGTTGACCGTGCGCCGCCAGGACAGTGAGGGCGGCAAGGCGCGCTACGACACGTTTGAGGTGCCCTTCGCAAAGGACATGAACGTGATCTCCCTCCTCATGGAGGTTCGCAAGAACCCCAAGACGGCCAATGGGAGCACGGTCACCCCTCCAGCATGGGAGGCGGCTTGCCTGGAGGAGGTCTGCGGCAGTTGCACCATGCTGATCAACGGCAAGGTGCGACAGGCGTGTACTGCACTCATCGAGACCGTGGCCCACGACGAAGGGGACGTGCTCTCCCTCACCTTGGAGCCGATGACGAAGTTCCCGCTCGTGAGGGACCTCATCGTGGACCGTAGCGTGATGTTCGACAACCTCATCAAGGTCAAAGCGTGGGTGCCGATTGACGGGAGTTACGACCGGGGCATGGGCCCGCCTCAAGACGACCACGTTCGCCGGTTGCGTTACGAGCTCTCCCGCTGTATGAGTTGCGGGTGCTGCCTGGAGGCCTGCCCCCAGATCAACGAGCGCTCCCGCTTCGTGGGCCCCGCGGCCATTGCGCAAGCCCTCCTCTTCAATCTTCACGTCGTCGGCAAGACCGAGGAGGCCGAGCGGCTCGACTATCTCACCTCCGAGGAGGGCGTCACGAACTGCGGCAATGCGCAGAACTGCGTCAAGGTGTGCCCCAAGGATGTCCCGCTCACCCGCGCGATCGCCATGATCCACGGCCAAACTACAACCTATCGCCTGCGCAAATGGATGGGCCTTGCCGGGGTCGGGGAGTAGGAGGAACGGCCTGACGAGGAAACTTGAAGGCATGCGAGCGAGTTTTGGCTTGCGGGACCCCCTCCACGTGAAAACCCTCGCCGTCCTTTTGCTCGCGTCCGCCGTCGTCACGGCTTGGTCGCAACCGTCCTCGCCCAAGCCGAGGCTGGAGTTGGTCCTCCCTAGCGGCAAGGCGGTCGCTGGGAGCACGGTGGACGCCAAGATTAGGGCGACCTTCCCACCCTCCTTCCACGCGTACCAGAACCCACCCTCCGACCCATCCAACATTCCTTTCACAATCGAGTCCGGCGGCGCCAACACCAAAATTACGGGGATCCGATATCCCAGGGGCACGCCCAAGCCGTTTCCTGGATTCGACCAGCCTCTCGGGATGTACGAAGGCACGATCGAGGTGCCCTTCAAGCTTACGCTCCCGGACCAACCGGGACCGTTCAAGCCCAGTGTCAAGGTCGGTTATCAGATCTGCGACGACACGAACTGCTGGCCGCCCACCAGCGAGACCGTCACGGGCACGATGAGCCTCGCCTCTGGCGGCGCGGTGCTGAGCCAGCCTCCCCCCGATGTAAGGCCGATTGACCCGACCAGGGTCTCCGGGCCGGTGAGCATCAAGAGCTTCGCTTCCGCGGTCTCCAGCGTGAAGTCCGGCGAGACGGTGCTGGTCTCTTGGAGCAGCGAGAATGCGGTCTCCGTGCAGCTGAGCGACGGCTCTCAGAGCTACGACGTCAATCCGGTAGGCACCCAGTCACTCACCCTCACGCAGAACACGACCCTCACACTTACGGCTCGCGGAGCGAACGGCGCTACGGTGCAGCGGACGCTCTCATTTGCAGTGGAGCAGCCTGTGCAGCCGGCAGAGCCTCCCGCGGAGCCACCGGTTGCCACGACCCAGGCCGGGAGCCCACCGCCCCCAGACCCAGCGACCAAGCCCGGGGCCGCCCCGCTTGGGGGTGACGCCACGGCCAGCGCGATCCAAAGCGCGATGGTTCAGGGCCTGGCTCCCTACCTCTTGCTCGCCTTCCTCGCCGGCATCGCGGCACTGGCCACGCCCTGCGTCTGGCCCATGATCCCGATCACGGTCAGCTTCTTCAGCAAGCGAGGGGAAGGGGGAAAGAAGGACGTCCGTGGTGCCCTTGCCTATAGCCTGGGAATCATGCTCACCTTCACCCTGCTGGGCCTGGCAGTGAGCCTGCTCTTCGGAGCCTCCGGGATCCAGCGGCTTGCCGCCAACCCTTGGGTGAACATCGGTCTCACGATGGTCTTTGTGGTGCTCGCGCTCGGGCTCTTTGGTGTCTTCAATTTCACGTTGCCGCAAGGGTTCGTAGACAAGTTCCAAAAGGGCTCTCGAACGCAGTCCGGTTTGGCGGGGCCGATCCTCATGGGCGTGGCGTTCACGCTCACTTCCTTCACATGTACGGTTCCGTTCGTCGGTACCTTATTGGTCTCGGTCGCGACGGGCAACGTGCTCTACCCGATCCTGGGAATGCTGGCGTTCAGCTTTGCTTTCGCGGTGCCGTTCTATCTTCTCGCCCTCTTTCCCCAGTGGTTGGCCTCCCTGCCAAAATCTGGCTCATGGCTCGCGTCCTCCAAAGCATACATGGGGTTCCTCGAACTCGCGGCCGCGCTCAAGTTCATGAGCAACGTGGACCTCGCATTCAACTGGGGGCTTCTCACTAAGCCTGCCTTCCTCGCGGTTTGGGTCGTTGTGTTCGCCATGGCGGGCTTCTGGCTCGTGGGTGCGATGAACCTGCCCCATGCCGACGGCCCCGAACCCAAGATCGGCGTGGGACGGCGGGTCTTTGGCTTCCTGAACATCGGTCTCGCGACCTACTTGCTCACGGCGATCAACGGTGCCCCGCTCGGCCAGATGGTTGGGTTCCTCCCCCCGGATCCTTACCCAGGAAGGGGCCCCTCCGCAGTGGCCTCTAAAGCGGGCGAGGCACCCAAGGACGGTCACATCGCCTGGGTCAAGGACTACGACCTAGCCGTCGCGACCGCAACTGCAGAGGGCAAGATGCTCTTCCTCAACTTCACTGGCGACTTCTGTGTGAACTGCCGCGTGATGGAGAACACCGTCTTTCCCGACCCCAAGGTCACCGAACTCATCGGATCCATGGTTCCGGTCTGGCTCGTGACCGACCGAGAGGACGAGTCCAGCCGTGCCAACTCCGCCCTCCGGGAAAAGCTCACCAAGAGTGTGACGAACCCGGTCTACGTCCTCCAAAAGCCTGACGGTACCGTCGTGACGATCCAAGGGGGGGCGACGAACGGGCCGGGCCCGTTCATCCAGTGGATCGAGGAAGGCGTGGCGGCCGCCCAGTGAGAACGCTGGAGCTTCCAGGGTTCGAAGTCGGGTCCGACGCCCTCACCGTGATCGCGGGCCCGTGTACGGCGGAGTCGTTCGACCTCTGCGTCGAGGTCGCAACGGCCTGCGCCGGGATATGCCGGGAGCTGGGGATTCATTACGTGTTCAAGGCGAGCTTCGATAAGGCGAACCGAACTTCGGCCAGTTCCGACCGGGGGCCCGGAGAGGACGCCTTGGAATGGATCCGTGACGCAGGAGTGGCCGCGGGGGTTCCGACGACCACGGACGTCCACCTCCCCAGCCAGGCGGCCAGCGTCGCGGAATATGTTGACCTGCTCCAGATCCCGGCCTTTCTCTGCCGGCAGAGCGACCTACTCGAGGCGGCAGCGGAAACGGGCAAGCCGGTCAACGTCAAGAAGGGCCAGTTCCTTGCGCCCGCAGACGCCCGGAACATCGTGGCCAAGCTCGACACCTTCCATGCTGCCGGGGTCATGCTGACGGAACGGGGTACGACGTTCGGCTACAACAACCTGGTCGTGGACATGCCGGGGCTCGAGACGATGCGTTCCTTTGGAGTGCCGGTTTGCTTCGATGCCACCCACTCCGCCCAACGACCTGGAGCAGGCGGGACGAGCTCGGGCGGCGCCAGAGAGTCTGTACCCGCCCTCGTCCGCGCCGCTACCGCCGTCGGAATTGACGCCCTCTTCGTCGAGGTACACCCGGATCCAGCGAACGCCGTGAGCGACCAGGCCACGCAGTGGCCGCTCGCCAGCTTCCGTGATCTCCTACGGCAGGCGATCGCGATACGGCGTGCGATCCAGGCGGTCTGGGCGACCTCCCCCGCCACCTAGCTCGCGAGAATCGTTTCGTAGGCTGCCGTGGTTCGGCGCTCCATCGCTTCGACCGTGAACCCCTCCTCGTACCGGAGCCTGCCGGCATGGCCCATCGCTCGCGCCCGATCGAGATCCATCGTCTCCATCGCCTCGCGCAGGGCGGCGGGATCGGACGGCGGCACAAGAAGCCCCGTGACCCCAGGTTGAACGATCTCGACCAAGCCACCACGGGCAGAGGCGACAACGCACCTCCCCACCGCCATCGCTTCCACCGCGACGAGGCCGAACGCCTCCACCCACGTGCTGGGGATCACGACGACGTGCGAGCGGGCCATGACGCCCGCCGGGTCGCTCACGGACCCTAGCATCCGAGTGTTCGATCCCAGCATCCGATGCAGAGCATCCTCGTCCGGGCCAGAACCGGCAAAGTCCCATCCCCACTTCGAGCCGACCGAAGCTTCCATGGCGATACGTTGTCCCTTCTCGCGAACCAGGCGGCCCACGACGCAAGCTCGCAAGGGCGGTCGAGGAAATGATCGCACTCCAGGGTCTGGAACCCCTGGGTGAGCGACCTTGCATACTAGGATGCCAGCGGCGCACACCGTCTCCGCGACTGCCCCTGATACGGCCACGAATCCTCGGTACAAGCCGCGGTACTGCCGCGCACGGGCGGGTTTGAGCGGAACGGCGACATGGCGGGTGAGGATCATCGCAGGGCCGCCCGCCAGCCGCGCCGCCCATGCGGGCACGAGATAGTCGGGCGAGAAGTGCGCCACCGCGACGTCCCACGGCTCGGCCCGAAAGATTCGTAGGAACGTCCCCAAGGCTCGGAGGTCGTACTTGTTGGCGAGGCGCACAGGAACTTGCCGGGCAACGAGCCTCGATGCGAGCGGCGATCCAGGGACGGCAGCCACCGCAACGCTTTGGCCAGCCCGCACCTGAGCTTCCGAGAGATAGCTGATGTAGCGCTCGATCCCTCCCCAATCGTCGGGCATCGAGGAGGCGATATGGAGGATTCTCAGAGCCATCGGTCGAGCCACGCTTGGTTGCGCGCGACCATGCTCGGGTGCCAGTCGTGACCAAAATTGATCCTCTCGATCTCCTTGGGCCCGGCCAGGGCATCGTACGTTGCCTGGACGGCCTCCGGTCGGACGGCTGGATCCTTCAGGCCTGCTACCACCAGGGTCGGCACTCGGCACCTCGTCGCCTGGTTCACGGTGTCATAGAAGGAGACGCACCGCATGACCTCGTCATGGTGACCGCTCTCCATGAGGTCGGTGAGCTCCTTGAGCGGAAAGCGATGGACCTTGTTCGCGAAGACGCTCCGCATCGCGGAGAGGAACGGGAAGTCCGCACACACCGCCCGCACGAGCGGGAACCAAGCCCCCAGCCAGATCGCGATCCCGCCTCCTTGGCTCAGGCCCATCGCTCCGATCCTTTCGGACGCGACCTCGGGTTGAGCCTCCAAAATCCGCAAGGCGATGACAGCGTCTTGAAACATCCTGCGAAACACCCACGTCTTCGGATCCGTCGCCCCTTCTGCGAAGTAGCCTCGCTCGAGCGTATAGGCCTCATCGTGGAACGCGGACTCCCCAAAGAAGTTCAGACTGAGCGAGGCATACCCTGGCCGGGTGCCGTACTCGTTCGGCGACATGGACCAGCGCCCGTACGGCGGCACCCAGAGGAAGCCGGGCGAGGGATTGGAGCCGTCGGTGGCGAGCCAGCCTTCCCGCCGTTGGCCGTCCGAGCCCCGAAAGCGAAGGGTTCGAACCCTATGCCCTGTGGGTGATTTCTGGTCAGACTCGGCCAGCTCCCAGTCCAGAGCGGCGCTCGCGGCACCGCGAGCGGTCTCGGCCCAAAAATCATCAAAACCCGGAGGACCCCAGGGATCGAGCAAGCTCATACGCCCAGGGAGCGTTGCTCGGCATCAATGTGCATGCCTGTGGTCATCAGCCATGCGGTCGCCCTTTGGATCTCTTCTACCGGGCCGTCCAATGAAAGCTGTACGAAGCCGGAGCTGGAGTCCACGTTCGCTTTCACGATCGTAACCTTGAGGTCGAACTCCCTGGCCAGGCGCCAGATCCAAGGCTGCCCCACTTGCGCTCCGGTGGCTGTGAGGTTGACGGTAGCTTCGGGCATTGCGCCCTGGATCATACCGTGAGGCTCCCAGGCCAGAGGTGGTCCCGCTGTCACAATCCTAGCGATGGGATTCGCGAAGAAGACGGTGGCCGGCACCGAGTGGCAAGGCAAGGCGGCCTTGGTCCGGTGTGACTACAACGTTCCTCTCCAGGAAGGGCGCATCACGGACGATCGTCGCATCGAGGCGTCCTTGCCCACGGTCCGCTATCTCTTGGAGCACGGCGCGCGGGTCGCGCTCTGTAGCCACTTGGGAAGGCCGAAGGGCAAGCGGGCGGAGGAGTTCTCCCTCGCCCCGGTCGCCGTTCGCCTCTCCGAACTGCTCGGCCAGCCCGTTCCTCTCCTCCCCGATTGCGTGGGGCCGGAAGTGACCCACGCCGTTGCCGAGCTCGAACCCGGCCGGGCCGTCCTACTCGAAAATGTCCGCTTTCACCCCGAGGAGGAGGCGAACGACCCTGCCTTTGCCCGAGAGCTTGCCCAAGGCTTCGACGCCTTTGTGAACGACGCCTTCGGCTCCGCCCACCGGGCCCACGCGAGCACGGTCGGCGTTGCCGCGCTCCTGCCCGCTTACGCCGGCTTTCTCATCGAGAAGGAGCTCGAATTCCTCGGCAAGCTCCTCGATAACCCGGAGAGGCCGTTTGTGGCGGTTCTCGGTGGAGCGAAAGTCGCCGACAAAGTGGCCGTGATCGAAAACCTCCTGCCCAGGGTGGACAGCCTGCTGATCGGCGGAGGGATGATGTTCACCTTCCTTAAGGCCCAGGGATTCGAAATCGGCCGTTCGTTGCTGGCAGAAGGGAGCCTCGACTATTGCCGCGGTCTCCTCGATTCGCCTCTCGGTTCCAAGCTCGTCCTCCCACTCGACTGCGTAGTTGCTTCCGTAGTGAGCGACACCACCGAGTCTTCAATCTCGCTGGCGTCGCAAGTGCCGCCAGACATGCTGGGCCTCGATATCGGCCCACGTACCGCGGAGCGATTTAGCGAGATCGTGCGCGGTGCCCAAACCGTGGTCTGGAACGGGCCGATGGGCGTGTTCGAGATCGCGCAGTTTGCCTCAGGTACCCGCGAAGTTGCCGAGGCCATGGCGGAGTGCCATGGCACGACCGTGGTGGGCGGAGGCGACAGTGCCGCTGCGATCGAGCAGTTCGGCCTCGCGGACAAGGTCTCGCACGTCAGCACGGGAGGCGGTGCTTCGCTAGAGTTCCTGGAAGGCCAAACCCTGCCAGGGATCGCGGCTCTTCTGGACGCCTAGCCCATGCAACCCCTGATGTCCTTCGACAGTAGGGCAACGCATGGAACGGATGGTTCTCTTAGCGGGCTTGCTCGTCACCGTCGGCTGTGCGGGTGCGGGAAAACTGACCGGCGTGCCTCCTTCCGGTAAGGCAGCGACGGTGACGACGGACGTCGCGGCCTTTCACAGCGTCGTAATGGACTCGCCGGCGTCGGTCGAGCTGGTCCAAGCCGGGAAGGGAGAGAAGCCTTCCGTCACGGTGAGCGGCGACGAGGCCCACGTCAAGCTATTCGAGGCTCAGTCTAGCGGGGGAAAGCTGGTCTTGAAGATCAAGGGCAGCATCCAGAACAGCGACCTCAGGGTGCGTGTCGTCTGCACCGAGCCCCTGACAAGCATCGAGTGCGAGTCTCCAGGAAGCTTGAAGGGAGCGCCAAGACTGGGCACGAGCTTCGAGGTCACGAACGACGGAGTCGCCGCGATCGAGCTCACGGGCGAGGTGGACGAACTCGTCGTGGACTCGAACGGTGTCGGCGCGCTCAAGCTCGGGGGGCTGAAGTCGAAAACTGCGAAGGTCACCCTGGACGGTGTGGGTGCGGTTGAGGTCTATGCCAGCGAGAGTGTCGCCGTGAGCGCGAACGGAGTCGGGTCGGTGAAGGTGCTCGGAAACCCGAAACAACGAGCGGTTAGCAAGGACGGCATAGGCGAGGTACGGTTTGACTAGCCGACGAGGCGCGCCACCGCCTGCCACTCCGCTTCTGTCACCGGCAGCACACTGAGGCGTTGCCCCCGCTTGAGAACCTCCATTCCCTCGAGCCCCGCGGTTGCGCGGAGTTCGGAGAGGGTGACGACCCTCGGGTACTTCGCCACGAGCTCGACGTCCCTAGCGAGCCATCGGGGATTGTCCCGAGGGCTCTTGGGATCGTGGTACGGGCTCTTCGGGTCGAACTGGGTAGGGTCGGGGTAAGCGTCGCCGACGATACGCATCACTCCAACGATTCCAGGCTCAGGGCAACTGGAATGGTAGAAGAAGGCAAGGTCACCTGCCTTCATGATGTCGCGAAAGAAGTTTCGCACGGTGTAGTTGCGGCACCCTTCCCAGATGTCCGGCTTGCGTCTCTTGGCAAGATCGTCCACCGAGTATGTGGCCGGCTCGCTCTTCATGAGCCAGTACTTCATGGCCAGATTATGACGTTAATGACCGCGCGCATAGCTTCTTTCGGAGGCGATACTCTCGACCGAGATGCCTGGCACGTTCAGGGTTCCCGCTTCAACGGAGGGTCGGAACCTTTGGCCCGGCATTGGGTGCTTGAACAACGTCTGCTCGCCATCAAGCGAGTCGCCGCTCGTGCGGGCGAGCCGGACATGGGCGCGTCAGTCTGCGCGCCCATGTGCTTGAGGCCGCTATGGCTGAACGTAGTCGTCCCGGAGCGCACTTCGCTCACGCCCGGAGTGTACTTCGCATTGCCGTCGTCCAGCACGGAGGCGGTCACCCCGGCCCCTGCGCGGAGGAAGGTGCGCGTCCCCCCTTTCGCCTTCGTTCCGAAGGCGGAATAGGTGTACGGCTCGTTCCCCGTGTTCGCAGTCAAAGACGCCAGCTGCGAGGCGGCATGCCGAACGACCGCCCGCGAGTTCAGCGAGTCGCTGGTCATCCTCCCCGTAAGTTGCTTTGCGCTTAGTTCCCTAGAAGCCAAGAGATTTCCTTCGTCATAATAGCTTTCTCTATTGAAGGCTCCCAGTCTTTCACTCTGGAAGCCAGGTCTTTGATTCGGCTCCTCAATTCTGGATCGTCTTCCGCGAAAAACTTCAAATTGCTGAGCTTCCCCATTGATATGCAGACTCCGTCCCTGTTGCCCGCTTCGTAGTCTGGGATCAAGCTCAGGGCAAAGGCTCGTGGGTTGCGCTCCATGACCTGAACAACGTCGTACACGTGGCCCTCGCCTTCAGCTCCATCCGTCCGTAATGTGACAAATTCTCTGACCAGCGCTGGCTCCTCATGCTCCTTCGCAACCTTGAAGAGCGTCGCGTACGCAACCTGGCAAGCCGCCAGTCCCTTGCCATCTCTTCGGGCTGAAAGGACGTCCCACCACGGACCAAGACGCATGGCTTCGCTGTACCACAGATCACTCTTGACTTTTCGTGCCGTCGGCGGCGAAAACTCGACGAAGAAGGCGCACGCAATTGCTTGTTCCCGCGCAGGGATCGTCGGATCCCCAGCAAGCTCACGAATCTCGTCCAGGTGGCCCGACAGCTCCTGGACGCCTGCAGGGCTCCAGCCCCACAGAACATGCTCTCCACCGCCTTCGCCTGGCTCTTGAGCCAGCATGGCACGGAGCTTCTCGCGAGCACCGAGCGATGCTGAACCTCGACTCGTCGGCCCAGAGCATCCACACGCGACGATCAGGAACACGAGCCAGTCTTTGCGGAGCGCCATTAGTTCACGCGAGCGTCAAAGACGCTAAGTCGGTGCCTGTTCCCGTTGTTCTTGTTCAAATCGAAGACAAAGTGAAACCATCCTGCATCGTCCTCGCGAATCCTGATGCACCCCTCGGTAGGGGCACGCCAGTTGTCACCTCTTCCTCCATGGACCCACGTTCCTCGGCGAAAGGCGTCGGAGCCGTCCATGAGCATTAGGCAATGCTTGCCTAAACCCGGCACGGGACTACGCCAGCCGCTCCGCGTCTTGGAAGGCCGTGTTCGATCATACACGCCGTCAATCTCCAAGTCACGTTCAACCGGGAACGGTGCGTTTGTTCCGAGCTTTCTGCGGTCTCCACCGGGGTTTCGAGTATTGTTGCTCGCGTCGGTCTCGAACAGCTTATTGCCTTCGTCCGCTTCTCTGTACAGGACTCCGTCGGTTCCAGGAACTGGCATCACGTCACCGTTGTCGGCGTACACTTTCATCCGGCCCGTTCCGTCGGATCCAATGTTGATCACGACGTGTAGAAGACCGTCTGGATCTGCCGAGCCCATAGGATCGTTCTCGCAATAGGCGTACCAGTTACTGCCGTCGCCGATCGGGTCGCGGGTGAGGAAGCGGCCGAGGCTTGCGTCGTAGTAGCGGTGGCCGAGGAGGTGGAGGCCGGAGCCCTCGGTCTGGTAGCCGAACGCGCCTGCGTAGCCGGACGGGCCTTGCCAGGTGCCGCTCGAAGACTGCGTCGCGCCGAAGGCATCGTAGATCCGGGTCGCTTGCACGGAGGGCGTTGTGCCGCCGTCGGTCTGGGCGCCCGTGTTCTTCAGTCCACAGTGCGAGAAGGTCGTCACAGAGCTCCTTACCTCAGAGACGCCAGGCGTATAGTCGGCGTACCCGTCGTCCAGTACGCTCGCCGTCACGCCGGCGCCTGCCCGTAGGAACGTCCGCGTCCCCACCTTCGCGCGGGTGCCGAACGCTGAGTAGGTGTAGCTCTCGTTGCCCGTGGTCGCGTTCAGGCTCGCGAGGCGGGAGTCCGCGGTCCAGGTGAACGATCGGGTGTTCAGGGTGTCGGTGAGCATCCGGCCCGAGAGGTCGTAGGTGAACGAGCGCGAGCCGCCGCCGGAGTATGTAATCCCCGTCAGCTTGTCGCCTACGTCGTAGCTGTACGTCTCGGTAGCCCCGTTCACCACCCGCGCCTTCCGGTTCCCGTTCCCATCGTAAGTGTAGGACGTGGCGTAGCCCGTCCGCGACTCGCTAAGCAGCTGCCCTTCGTCGTCGTAGGTATAGGCCGTGGCCCCGCCGTCCACGGTGTGCGAGAGCACGTCGCTCCGCGACGAGTAGCCCCACGACTCGCTCCGCAGGGTCGCCCCCCCTGCGCTCTTCAGCGCGAAGCTCGAGAGCCGCCCGCGAGTGTCCCAAGAGCGCTCCTCCTTGAGCCCGTTGCCCAGCGTCCGCCGCCAGGGACGGCCCGCCGTGTCGTACTCCAAAGACGTGACCTTCCCCTCCGGGTCGGTGAGCGAGGCGACCCGCCCGTACGAGTCGTACGCCCAGTCGAACGTCCCCCGCCCCGCCTGGGCGAGCGTGTCCAGCCGCCCCGCCGCGTCGTAGGCGTAGGTCAGCGTCCCGCCCGGCTGCGCGAGCTGCGTCGTGCGCCCCGCCAGGTCCCGCGTCCAAGACGAAGTCCCGTCCGGGCCCACGGCCGAAGAAAGCCGCCCGTCGTCGTCGTAGCTAAGCGTCGAGTCCACCTCCGGCGAAGGATTGTCCACCGCCGTGGTCCGCCCCGCCTGGTCTATCGTGTAGGCGATAAACGTGTAGACCACGTCGCCCGAGCCGTCGCGCGAGAGCGGCACCCGGTGCCGGTAGACCTGTCCCGTCGCGTACCGCTGCCATACCTCGTAAGCGTGCTTGGCCGGGTCCGCGTGCCGCTGGTCCTCGTGCAACACCTTCCAGAGCTCGCCCCGAGGCGCGCGGACGTACTCGCGGGAGTGCCCGTTCCCGTCCGTCACCTTGGTCAGGAGCCCCCTTACGTCGTAAGAGTACGTCTCCTTGTAGCGCGACAGGGTCACAGGGTCAATGCGAGGGCTCCGCCGCTCCACGAGCCGCCCCGCCTTGTCGTAGTAGAGGTCCCACTGCTTGCCCAGCGCGTCCTTGGCCCAAGAGACCCCCCCCTCGCCGTCCAGGCCCACCTCGGTCGCGGCCGGGCCGGGCGCGGTCGCCTTGACAAACCGCCCCATCCCGTCGTACTCGAGCACCGTCGTCTGCGAGTCCGGCCCGGTGACGCTGGTCGGGTTGCCGTAGTCGTCGTACACCGCCGTCGTCTGCGTCCCGTCGGGCCGCTTGGCCAGGGTCAGGTCCCCGTCGCCGTCGAACGTGTACTCGCTCGTGCGGTCGAGCCCGTCCTTCACCTTCCACACTTGGGAGTAGCCGTCGTAGAGCACCTCCTTCACCAGCTCCTTCCCCGTCGCGTCCGTCACCTTGCGAAGGAACCCCTCCGGCTTGCCCGAGCCCTGCCCCGCGCCCCAGTAGTCGTACGTAGTCTGGACGCTCCCAGCCGCCTGCCGCGGCGTCTTAGACCATAAGAGGTCGTTCGTAGCGTTGTAGTCCCAGCTCCAGACCTTGCCCAGCGGGTTCTTCAGCGTCTCGGCGTTCCCGTTCCCGTCGTAGGTGGCCTCCCAGACGTACCCCCGCTCGTCGGTGAAGCGGTCCACCAGGTTCGAGGCGTTGTAGTGGTACGAGACGCTGTAGCCCCCCTCGTCCACCTCGCTCAAAAGCATGCCGTTCGCGTCGTAGTTGTGCCGCAGTTTGAGCGCGGGCGTCCCCGTGTTCTCGAACACCACGTCCGTATAGGAGGTGCTGTAGTCGCATCGCACGGTCTCGCCGCCGTTCTGCGTCTCCGGGCTAGTCTCCTTCCAGATCTTCTCCGGGCTCGCGGCGTCGTACTCGTAGGTCCAGACGTAGCCCCGCCTGTCCTTCACGCTCGCGACGTTGTCGAGCGTTGTAGTGTACGTGAACTCGGTCGTGTACTGCGAGCCGACCGGGATCGGCCAGGTCACCTTGGTGAGCCGGTTGTCGGTCTGCGTGAACGTCCAAGCCCGGCCACCGGGGCCCGTCACGCCGGTCAGCCGACCGCTGGCGTAACTGAACGTGAGGGTGCGGCCCGACGGGTCCACCACGCTGGTGACGTCGTAGGGGGTCGCCGCTTGCCGGTTCACGGTGACCGTGTTCCCCGCCCGGTCCTTCACTTTGTCCAGGTAGAGGAGCGTCGTCCCAGAGCCCCCCAGGCGCTTGAACAGGAACCGGGTCTGGTCGCCTAGGGTCAAGGTGAAATCGTCCGAGCCGTCCTGGACGAGCTTCTCGAAGAACCCCGCCGGAGGCGAGAACACCCCTGCCGACTTTGAGTAAGACACGTAAAGCCCGTCGGCGAAGTGGACCGCGGCCGCCCCCGGCCCGTCCGGGATGCTCGGGTCGTGCGACATCCAGACGTCGTAGCTGTGCGTCCAGCCCTTGCCGAGCGAGGCAAAGTCGTCGTTGTCGAGCGAGTTGTGCACCAGGCTCAGCCCCACGCCCAGCCCGCCCCGCGCCCCCCAGCCGGTGATCGGCACGACGGTCTGCTTGTTGCCGGTGGCGGTGTTGTTGAAGCCACCGGTACCGCCGCCATAGCCCGGCCCCCCGCCCTGGCCCCCTCCGGGGCCGCCGACAATGAACCCACCGTACGCGCCTTCCCAGCCCGTGCCCCCGCCGCCGCCGCCGCCGCCAAGCGGCATCGGCAGCAAGTAGGCGCCCGTGTTCGCCTGGAGAGGGGCTCGATCGCGCATCCTCGCCATGCGCGCCTCGAGGAGCGCCTTTTCACCTCGGGGCCCGAGCCACTTGGAGCGGGACTCGTCACGGCGGCCCGATGTGTCGGTCTTGACCGGGCCGGGCTTTTCGCCATAGGGCGATGCGAGCTGCAGCTCCCGCCTCTGGGCCTCCGCCGCAAGGATGCCGGCAAGGGCGGTGAATCCCGTAGCGCTGGACTGGGCCGCAAGCGCGAACGCGCCGGCCGTCAGGATTAGACTTCGGAGTTGAACGTGAGCGCCCATATTCGACCTCGTACAAACGCTTGTACGCCACATTCCAACCGAGGAGTTCGCAAAGTTTTCCACATTTCGAGAAATCCCTTGGAGGGTGCTCGATCCTAGTTTGGAAGGTCGCCGCCCCCGGCCTTGGCGAGCCGGCCGGGGGCGTTGCACAGGCCTTAGGCCACCATGTCCACGACGCCACGGAACCGCGGCGAGTAGCCGGGGAAGATGGTGCTCAGGTTCCGGTTCAGGAGCCTCTTCCGCACGACCTCGGCGAGGACGTCGCGAAAGTCAATCGTGGAGGCCAGGTCAATCTCCTGGTAGAGGTTCTCTCTGGCGAGGCCGGGCCACTGCGAGATCACGCGGCCACCGCGCACCCCGCCGCCCAGCACGAACATGCTGTTGCCCGTGCCATGGTCGGTGCCGCGGGCACCGTTCTCGATCGCCGTCCGGCCAAACTCGCTGATGACGACCATGGTCCAGCGCATGTTCCCGCGCGCCTTGAGGTCGCGGTAGAAGGCGCCCATCGAGTCGCCCAGGTCCGTGATGAGCGAGTTGAAGTCGCCCCCCAGAACCCCTTGGTCCGAGTGGGTGTCCCAACCGTCCTTGTCAATGTGGACGGCCTCGAGCCCGAGGTTTGCGGTCATCATGGCGGCCGTGGACTTCAGCGCATAGCCAAAGTTCGAGTTCGGGTAGGTCGCCCCCCCTGCCCCGTTATAGCCGCTGAAGTTGATCGCATTGAGTCGGGCGATGATGTTCCGAGTGTCCCGCACAGCGGGGGTCGTACCATCGTTCATCCGGTTGTACTGCCTTCCGATCCAGAGCGAGAGCTCGTCCTCGTTGTCGAACCCGCCAGCGAAGCCAAAGTCGTCCGGATCGTTCACCGGTAGCGACTTGGGCGCTCCGCCCAGGGTCCGCACCATGCCGTTGGTGAGGCTCATCGCCCGGAGGGGGGCGTTCACAGTTCTCTGCTCGCTCGTCATCAAGTGACGGCCGAGCCAGCCGGTGGTCAGGTTCGGGTCCTCGCGCTTCCCGACCTCCATCCAGCGTTGGGCGTCGAAGTGGCTCCTTGACCAGTTCTGGGCACCGACCGCGTGGACGAGGGCGAGGTCACCGGCAGTGTACGCCGGCATCAGGGCGGCAAGGCCAGGGTGCAGGCCAAAGAATCCGTCCAGGTTGATCGCCTTACGGCTTTGGTTGCTGTCCGGCCTCGGCACGGCCGTGGCGGAGCGTATGTTGTAGTACTCCTCGTCACCAAAGGGGACGACCGAGGACATTCCGTCCATCCCGCCCCGCAGGTAGACGGAGATGATCACGTCGCGCTGTGAGGCGCTCTGGGCGAAGGCCATGCGTGGGAGCCAGGAGACGCCGAGCGAGGCGGTGACCGCCGCGAACGACATCCCCCCCACGACCTGGCGGCGACTTAGCTGGTTGTACTCTTTGCAAGCGTTGTTGTCGTAGCTCATTGTTGCCTCAATACCATTGGAAGCTCGGCGAGCCGATGCACAGGGCAGCGGCACCTCGGAGCCTCTCATCGTCGAGGAGGCCGCCCCGTAGATAGGCCTCGAGCGCGTCTCGGTCGGCGTTCGCCATCTCGCCGCCAAAGAAGGCGTCGTTCAGGATCTGCACGACCCGGTCGGGGTCACGGTCGGCACCGATCATCGTCGGCAGGTCTCCCTCTACGCCCCAGACGCGGTTGTTCGCGATCTCGAACGCGAAGCTCAGCCTCGGCCCCATGGACGGGCCCCAGAAGCTGAACCGGTCGGGATAGCCGTCGGGAGTCTCCCAGTAGAAGGGGTAGTGTCCGCAGCCTCCGATCTGGTGGTACTTCAGATTCCACATGTCGTTGATCGTCACCTTAAGGCTCTTGCAAGCGTTCACTACGAGGTGGAACGGTCGCTTGAACTTGGGTTGGGAGCCCATGATGTTGGCGACGGTCAGGATCTTGCGCAGCACGGACCGGATGTCGCCGTTAGTCCGGCGGAACTCGGCCGCTGCCGCGTTGATCTGAGTCGTGGTCGCGCCATCCCCCAAGAAGTAGTGACAGAGCTTCGTACAGATGAAGGTAGCGCACGACGGATGGTGGAAGACGATGTCGAGCACCGCTTCCCCCTGCTCGCGTTGTCCGTTCGGGATGATGTTCCCCAAAACGACCTTCGCACCCACGACGTGATAGTCCGGGTTGTACTTGAAGGTGCCCCAGGTCCCCTTGTCCCGATCCCACTCCCAGCCCCACCCCGAGAAGCACAAGGCGACGCTCAGGATGTCGTCGGGGGTGTAGCCGCTCTTCACGCTCACACTGTGCAGCTCGAGGAGCTCGCGTGCAAAGTTCACGTTGGGATTGTTGCAGTCGTTGTCCGCGTTGTCCAGATACTCCAGCATCGCCGGGCTGAACGCGACCGAGCGCAAGAGGGAGTAGAAGTTCCCCATTGCGTGACGCTGAATGCAGTCGCGGTACCAGTGCAATTGGAGCGGCCCCCCCACCTTGTCGGACCAGGTGTTGAAATGGTCGGCCCAGAACTCGCACATCCGTTGATAGAGGAACCGCTGCGAGAAGACCGCGCGGTAGATCGTCGCTTCCTCGAGGTGTTGTTGGGTGACCCAGTCGTCGCCTGCGTCCCGCAGCTGGCGCATCGTCATGTTGACGCGAGGCCAGTTGCGGTTCACCACGTTCTCGCAGATCGAGTCCTGGATGGCGGTGTAGTTGAGCTGCTCTTCCAGGATTCTCGTGAACCCACGGATCCGAGCCTTCTTGTTGAACGTGGCATCCACCCCGAAGGAGATGCGTCGGGCAAGGCGAACCCCCGAGTTCGTCCAGTTCTGGACCACGCCGGGCGCGTAGTCTCCAGGTGGCGGTGCAGGCGAGGGCAGAGGGTCTGAGGAAAAAGCGCGGGCCGCGACCGAGCCGAGGGCAGTAGCTCCGAGCGTGGCGAGTCTCCGACGACTCACCTGGCCCGACTCCCTGGACACCGCGTCACCCGCCCCTTGAAGGGCTTCGACCAGTTTGGTTGTCATGGTTGGCCTCCGTCTACCTGCGCCGTTGCAGGCGGACGATCCGGAACTTATGTTCCACTCGACGGGACGTGCCTTCCCTGGTAATTCATTCAGGTTCTTCGGTAAGAACCATGAAGAACTCGTAATCGCTACCAGGTTCCAAGCCTGCAAGCGAGACGTGCTCTACCATTTCTTCTAAAAACCTGCTAGTTTCCTCGTCGTCCCTCATAATCCGGTCGAAGGGCTCCTCATAGAGGGGTGCCCACCGCTCCCCGCTCCCGGCCATGATTGCCTTGCTTGCCCGTCTCACCGCGCGGCGAACGATGTCCGCCAACTCGAACGGGGCACCGTGCGGTGCGTGATGGACGCTCACCAGGGCCTCGGTCTTGGAATCGGTGACAGCGAGGGCTCGCACCGTCCACTTTCGGTCGTTGGGACGCAGGAACTCTTGAAAGAGGTACCGCTTCTCGGCGTCCTCCAAGGCTCGCTTGTGCTTCACGGCGACATAGTAGAGAACGGCGTCGGCGCGCCAGTGCGGGAAGCGGCCGCGCCATATCGAGAAGTTCTTCCAGCGTGGCAAGCTAGTACAGTGCCTCTCCGCCTCGCTCGCCCGTGCGGATCCGAACCGCGTCATGGACCTCACTGACGAAGATCTTCCCATCGCCCAGCTCGCCCGTTTGCACCGCCTTCACGATCGCGGCGACAACGGCCTCCGCCATCTCGTCGCTCACCACGACGAAGACCTTCGTCTTGGGAACCAGGTTCAGCGCATAGTGGCTTCCCTGCAGCGTGTCGGTTTGCCCGTGTTGTCGGCCATAGCCGCGGACGGGCTCACAGGTCATCCCAGGCACTCCGAGGTCGTCGAGGGCGGGCTGGACGTCTTCGAGCCGATTCGGCCGGATATAGGCCTCGATCCGTTTCACCCCGCGAGTCTACTCAGACCATAATCCGGGCGTGAACGGCAGGCCGATCGCGCTCGCGGTGACCGTTGCCTCGGCCCTTGTGGCGGGGGCGACCGCAGTGCTCGTAGCCACGGGTGCCGCAGGCGCCTCCCTCGCCTACCTTGCCGCGGCGGCGGCTGTCCTTGCCATCGCGGGATCGTTCGCCTTGGACTCGCAACGGCAGGAGGCGCTCTCGGCCGTAGAGGCACACGCCGAGGCGGAGGCCAAGGCGAGCCTGGAGGTACAGAGCCAGCGATCCGCGCTCGATGCGCTCGCGGACGGCCTGGACACTGTCATCTTCCTGGTGAACGGAGAGCACACCGTGGAGTTCGCGAACCTCTCCGCGGGCTCATGGTTCCGAGTGGAAGAGCCAGAAGGGCGAAAGCTCCTCGCAGTGACGTTCTCGCAACAGCTCGAAGACCTGATCCACGAGGCGACAAGAGACGGCCAAGCAATGCGGCAGGTGATCAACTTTAGCCATCCGAGCGACTGGATTGGGAGCGTCCAGGCATGGCCGCTCGGCAAGGCTGAGAGGGTCTTCGTCGCGATCACCGACGTCACCCAGATCCATCGCCTGGAGGCGGTTCGGCGAGACTTCGTGGCGAACGTCTCGCACGAGGTGCGCACGCCCCTCTCCATGATTCGGCTTAGCGCGGAGTCGCTAGTTGACGAAGACCGCTCGGCTACAGCGTCCAACCGCCACCTCGAACGAATCGTGAGCGAGGTGGACAGACTGACGCGGATCACCGACGATCTCCTGGTTCTCAGCGGCGCGGAGACGCGAGGCTCGTCCCGGGAACCGGTGAATCTCAGCGAGGTCGTCGCCAGGGTCGTATCCGATCTCGCGGGGGTGGCGAAAAGGAAAGGGCTGAGCCTGGGTAACACCAACCAGGACGGGGTTCACGTGCTCGGGGATGCGGTCCAATTGTCCCAGGTGGCGAGCAACCTAATCGGGAACGCGATCGCTTATACGCAGCAAGGCGAGGTCATGATCCGGGTCGCGGCCGAGGATGGTCTCGCCGTTCTCCAGGTCCAAGACACCGGCATCGGGATCGCGAGCGAGCACGTTCCCCGAATCTTCGAGCGGTTCTACCGGGTGGACCGGGCGCGATCCCGAGAGACCGGGGGCACCGGGCTCGGTCTAAGCATCGTTCGGAACATCGCCGAAGCCCACGGTGGCACGGTGACAGTCGCTACGGAGCTCAACCGCGGTAGCACGTTCACCGTCTCGCTCCCCCTCCACGAACCGTCCCTCGAATAGGCCCGAGTCGGCCGTAGGCGTCCACGACTCGGGAAACCGTCCCGGTATCTTCGGGGGCGAGCTCCGGGGTCGTGAGCCGCCAAGTCTCCCCATCGAGCCAAAGCACCCACCTTTCGGGGCCAAACCCCTCCGGTGCCCGAGCTTGGATCGGCGGGATCGCAGGCAGCCGGTAGAACGTCATAAGCTTCTTTGCCACCCCGTTCCAGTCGCCTTGGATCGCCCTCATGCTGAAATGTACGCTCCCAGCCGCCGAATGGGCCCTCGCAAGTTGGATCTGGCCCCCGATCTCGCTCGCGGGCCATTTGCCAAACTCGGGACCACACTGGCTCGTGAACTGACCGGCCAGGAGCGGGACGCCCTTCACGTTCTCACCGAGCCACCACTCCAAGAGCGGCTCGAAGGGCTGGCCCTGGGAGGACCGCTTCCAATAGAGTTGGGGCACCATGTAGTCGCACCATCCCTCGCGAAGCCACTTCCGGGCGTCGGCGTAGAGCTCGGCATATTGGTCCACGCCCGCCTTGATCCCCTCCGGAGTGCCTGGGCGGTAGATTCCAAACGGGCTGATCCCAAACTTGACCCACGGCTTGGTCGAGTGAACCGTCGCCCCTAGTTCGCGTACCAGGGTGTCCACGTTCTCTCTTCGCCACGAGTCGAGATCGAGCGTGCCCCCAGCCGAAACGTACCGGGCATAGGAGGCCCCATCGGGGAACGGGGTGCCGGTCGGGTACGGATAGAAATAGTCGTCAATGTGGAGGCCGTCCACGTCGTAGCGCTCGACGATATCGCGGGCCACCGCCAGGGTCTGCTCCCGAAGTCCGGGGTCGCCCGGATCCATCCAAAGGTACTTGCCATACTCGACGACCCCTTGCTTGGCGGTGTTCGAGACGTGACTCGCTGCGTGGGGGCCCTTTTGCGCCGGGTGGCCCGCCCGGAACGGGTTGATCCAAGCATGAAGCTCAATGCCACTCTTGTGGCACTCCTCGACGACGAAGTCGAGCGGGTCCCAACCCATCGGTTCGCCTTGAGCGCCCGTGAGGAACCATGACGAAGGCTCGATCTCGGACGGATAGAGTGCGTCCGCCGAGGTGCGCACCTGGAAGACCAGCATGTTCAAGCCGACTCTCTTGGCGCAAGCCACGATCTGGCGCAGCTCCTCTCGCTGCTGCTCGATGGGCAGGCCGGGCTTGGAGGGCCAGTCTATGTTGTCCACCGTGGCCACCCACGCCCCTCGGTACTCCCGAACGGGTTCAGGCGGCACGGCACCCGCGAGGCTCAAAGCCAACACTCCGACTGCCCACATTGAGCCACACTACCAGGGTTCCCCATGCAAAGTTCCTTCGAACTGAGTGGTCTTGATGCCAAAGTGACCGGCCTTCGGCTCGCGAACGGCCTTGTCGTGGACTCCCTCGAGATCGAGGCGCGCGACGTTGCCTATGTCGAGGTCGAAGGGGGCATGCGAGGGCGCGCGAACATCACCGCCCGACTGCTCCCTGCCTCGGTGGAGCGATTTCTCGCCGCCCAGGTACCAGCCTCGGTTCAGAACGTCCGAGTTGCCTTCGAGGGAGGGGAGGTGGTCGTACGGGCGATCGCGACATTGATCCTTACCGTCGAGGTCACCGTCCGGGTCGCCTTGGAACTCCACGACGAGGCAAAACTGGTCGCGGTCGTGATCTCGGTGGAGCCCGCCATCGCTCGCCGCCTGATCGAGGACGAGATCGCCAAGGTCAACCCCCTTCTCGACTCCGCGACCCTCCCGATCCCGACTAGCATTCAGTCCATCGAGGTTCGACCGGAAGCCGTGACACTCACCGCGTCGGCATCGGCGGACTAACGGCCCGGCCAATCGAACATGCCCTTGCGGTCCCTTGCATAGCGAACAACCGTCTCGACGAACGTGTCCAGGGCCGCTGGGTTCTGCGCGAAGAATAAGGAAGGCTCAATGAGCTCGACCTCGGAAACCAAGGGGTCGCCGTCCTCGTCCGGCATGAGGTCAATTCGGGCGTAGCTCACCGGGAATGGGAGCGACGCAATCACCCGCGTGGCGAGTGACCGCTCGAACTCTGAGGGTTCCAACGCCGCGCCAACCGATTCGGTCCCATCGGAGAACCGAGGCTGTTTGGCGATCGCGTGCGTCGTGTTCCCGCCGATCACGATGAGACAATGCTCCAAAAGGGTCTCCACGCCTGCAAGAAAGGGCTGCACCATCATCGCCCGCTCGGCTACGTGCGCGTTCAAGTACTTCTGGCATTCCTCCTCCGAGCCAGGGTCGAACCGTTTCGTATAGAGCGAGCCCGCCGAGATTCGTGGCTTGACGACCACGGCACCCCAGTCGTCGAAAAGCTTGGAGACGACCGTCCTCTGCCCGCGCTCAAAGTAGACACTTGGAACGGTCGCAACCCCGTGGGCCCGGAGCTCGGTCAAGTAGACCTTGTCAATGTTCCAGCGAACTGCGGGGAGCGGGTTCACGAGGGTCGCTACGCTCGATACCCTGTGGCACCACGAGAGGAACCCTTGCGGATCCATGGGATAGTTCCATGTGGAGCGTAGAACGATTACGTCGAACCGTGAGACGTCCGCGTCTTCGTCGTCCCACGCCACCATCTCCACGGCGTGTCCGGCCGAGGCGAACGCCTGAAGCTGGATGGCTTCGTCAGGGTCGTGCTCCGTCTTGATCACCGAAGTGGCCAACCCGATCCTTAGGCTGTTCATTCTCCTAGACCTCCAAGTATCGGAAGCACGAGACGAGGTGATCGTTCACCATCCCGCACGCTTGCATATGGGCGTAGAGCGTGGTCGGGCCCACAAACTTGAACCCGAGCCGCTTCATGGCCCTGCTCAACTCCAAAGAAGTATCTGTGCTTGCAGGCACGTCGCAACCCCGCTTCCAGTGGTTCACCCGCGGCTCGTCTCCAACGAAGCCCCACATCCACCTAGCGAGACAAGGGATGTCCGCCCGATGTTCCAAGAGCACTCTTGCATTGTGTACAACGGCCCAAGCCTTGGGTCTATTCTTCACGATCCCGCTCTCCGCGAGGATGTGCTCGAGCTCGCGCTCGCCGATCGCCGCCACTCGCTCGATGTCGAAGTTGTAGAACGCCTCCCGGTAGGCGTTGCGACGAAGCAGGACGAGCCGCCAGCTCAGCCCGCACTGTGCCGCTTCGAGGCACAGGTGCTCGAACATCTCCCGCTCCGAACGGGTCGGCACGCCCCACTCGTGATCGTGGTACTCCGTCTCAGGAGACTCCTTGGCCCAGTCACAACGATTCATTGCCGGTTCAATCGCTCCCCTGCGTCCCGCTCGCCGACCCTCCGCGCCCGGTCGCCAAGAGGTAGCCTCGAAGAGCTCGGGCGAGTGGCGGAACTGGTAGACGCGCTGGATTTAGGTTCCAGTGTCGCAAGACGTGAGGGTTCGAGTCCCTCCTTGCCCACCAAGGCTACTTCGATCCCCCGGCGTACTTCGTGAAATCTTCGGCCGAGAGGTACTTGGGCACGTATTCCTTCAACCCTAGTGCCTTCCGACCTTCGAGACACGCCTGGAGGTGGTTCGCCGAGCCTTGGATCAGCGCATCGAACACCTTGCGCGCTTCGGTGCCCTTCTCTTCCGTGCGCCATGCTTGGAGGTCGCGCAGGCTCATCTCTTCCAGCTCGGCCCCCGCGCTCAAGGCTTCCTCCAAGGAGACCGAACCGCGCTTGACCATGGCGTCGTAGAGTGCCTGGAACTCCGGCATCGAGTACTTGCCCTGCTCGATGATGGTGGAGGAGTTCCCTGTCCGTCCCAAGATCCGTCCGACCGCTACTACGTGGGTCGCCTCGGCTTCGGCGAGCTTGCCGAACGGCCTTCCGCCCCACTTCTTAGACAAGGCCTCGAAGACGTCCGCAGCGACGCGCTCGGCGTTGAAAAGGTGGAGATAGGCTTCCGGGGTCGTGGGGCGAGAGCTAGTTGGGGAACTCTCCGGGGCTGGCTCAGGGATCGGGGTTGCACGGCTCTCTATGCTGCCGATCGCGGCCGTGGAGAGAACCTTCGAGCTTTTCCGCTCCGCCGCGTCGGTGCGGTTCTCGGCTCCTGGCGACGAGGACCCCGGTGGAGAACAGCCATAAAGCGCACCGAGAGCAAGAAGGGCAACCAGGGGTCTCCGTGTGATCATTCCGGAAGCGTACCAGCAGGGTTCAGGAAGTAACCTAGGTCACCTGGATCACGCAGTGAACTTTTCTGCCTGCTTGGGAGACTGATAGGTATCGAACCCGCACGTCAATTTCTTCGGAGTGAGCCCGTGGCCCTTCGCGCGGACTTTGTTCCGCTCGCAGAGCGGTTGCTCTCGTCTATCTTGGCCTCCAGCGACGCAGGCGTCCTACTCACCGATTTGGACCATGTGGCCCTAGCCTGCAACCGTCGAATGGGCGAGATCTTCGGGATCGAGCACGAGAAGGTCGTCCGGAGCGGGGTCCTCGAGGTCAGGCGGATGGTCCAGCACCGGATCCTCGATCACCAAGAGTGGGCGACGAACCTCGAAGAGGTCTACCGCGACCCCTTGCGAGTCCAGGAGGACGAACTCCAACTCAACTTTCCCGAGCAATACGTGAGGCGGTACACGGCACCGGTCTTCGGAGAGGACGGCGGGCCCATAGCCCGGCTATGGACGTTCCAGGACGTGAGCGGGATCGTGCGGCGCCGCAGGCTCACCGAACTTCTGGAGAACATCGCCCTCATGCACGATCAGGATCCCAGTACCGTCTGCCAGCGGGTCGTGGAAACCGTGGGCGAGCACTTCCGGTCGGTCTGCTCCCTCCTGCTTCAGGAAGACGACGTCATGCGGTTTATCGCGATTGGTGGGCCAGCCGACTCGGTGCGGGATTTGGAGACCGTCCCCATCCATTCCACCTATTGCCAGTTCTGTACTGAAAGAAACGCTCCGTTCGTCGTCCAAGATGGCCGAGCGAGCGCCGAGACGCGGGATCTGCTGCCGGTCCAGGTGGGCTTGACCCGATACGTCGGCGTGCCGATCCACGACCCCCTGGGCAGGGTTATCGGTTCCTTCTGCGTCTTGGACGACCGGTCGGAGGAGCTCATCCACGACCAGGTCGTTGCCTTCATGGGCGCCGTAGCGATGAAGCTGAGCGCGGAGCTCGACCGAATGCAGCAGCTCAATCTCCTGAAGCGCGACCTCGATGTGACTTCGAGGAGCCTCGAGCACGCCCAGCAGAAGCTGGTAGAGAGCGAGAAGCTCGCGATCACCGGGTCGCTGGCCGCCACCGTGGCCCACGACATCCGCAACATCCTCGCCGCCGTCTCGCTCGTCATCGAGACCGGGAGTGACCGACCGATCGAGACCCTCCACACCGTAAAGGAGCAGCTGGACCGGTTCGTCCTCTTGGCGAACAAGCTGCTCTCCTATGCGAGGCCGCGGGAGACCTCTCACGTCCCAGCCGACCTCACCGATCTCGTCCAAAGAACCGTGACCCTGCTCAGTGCCTTCGCCCACCAGCACGGCGTCGAGATTCGGTTCGCCGCCCCGCCCGAGGCCATCCAGGTGCGGTGCGAGCCGGGCCAAGTCGAGCTGGCCCTTGTCAACCTGGTGCTCAATGCGATCCAGGCGATGCCGTACGGCGGTGCGATCACGGTCTCGCTCGCGCTGGAAAACCGCCAAGCCAAAATCAGTATCCGCGACCAAGGTCGTGGAGTGCCAGAGCAGGTTCGTGCCGACTTGTTCAAACCTTTCACCAGCACCAGGCCCGATGGATTCGGTCTCGGCCTCTATAGTTGCCGGAGGATCGCAGAAGACCACGCCGGGAGCGTTTCTCTCTTGCACACTTCTGCGCACGGCTCGACCTTCGTACTTGGGTTCCCTGCCCTATGAAGACCCGCATCATGGTGGTTGACGACGATAGGTTCATCGTTCAAGGCATCACTACGCTCCTGCAGCGCGAGGGCTACGGAGTGGACGCGGCGCTGGACTTCGAGTCGGCCGTGAGGCTCCTCCGCGGATCCCAGCCAGATCTCCTCATCTTGGATCTCGGGTTGCCCGACGGGGACGGAATGGCGTTGTGTCGGCGCGTTCGCAAGGTGGCAAGCCTCCCCATCCTCATGGTGACCTCACGGAGCGGGAGCAGCGACAAGGTCGCTGGTCTCGATAGCGGCGCGGACGACTACCTGGTGAAGCCGTTCGATGGCGCCGAGCTCCTCGCGCGCGTACGCTCCCTCCTCCGGCGAGGCCTCGCAAGCGCCGAGGCGGCTCAGCCTAAATGGATCGAGGTGGGGAACCTCCGGCTCGACCTCCCGGCCCGGAAGGCCTCCGTCGGGATCACCGGGCTCACACTTACCGAGAAGGAATACCAACTCTTGGCCTACCTCGCCGAGAACGCGGGCCGTGCCGTTTCCAGGGATCGAGCCTTCACCTCGGTATGGGGCTACGACATCGAGTTCGCCTCGAACACACTCGAGGTCACGATTTACCGCTTGCGAAAGAAGCTCGAGCAGGCTGGCGCGACCGCCGCCGTCGAGACGATCCGCGGATACGGTTACCGGCTCTGCGCCTGACAGCGGTCATGCCTCGTAGGGTTCGTAGAGGCTGGTGAGCCCTTCCCATAGGGCCTTGGCGGTGGCCTCGCACGAGGCGAGCGCAGTCTCCTGCTCCGTTGGGCTCAGCGCGAGGATCCGCTCCATGAGAAGGGCGGGCTCTTCGAAGTCCGTCTCATGGACCTGGAAGTACACGTGCGCGCTCTCGGGGAGCGAGTAGTGATCCTTCAACCCTTGGAGCTTCGAAGCTGAGGTGTGGGGCTGCTGGGCCTCGAACGCATACAAGGAGCCCAACGCAGTCACCGGGGACTCGAAGTAGGCGTCCACGGTTTGGGCGAGAGCCTTGGCGCCTTCGGCCTTCGCCGGGCCTGTCGTAACTCCGAGTCCTTGTGCGAAGTCCTCCCAAAGCCCTCGGTGCTCGACCTCTTCGTTCGCGATCGCCTCTTCCCCGCAGCACCGCCAACCCTTGGGCACGAGCCCGATGAAGCTAGCCCAATCGTTGGAATAGTCTCGGAGAGCTTCCACGGGCAGCTTCCCCATGGTCCATGCCTGGTAGAAGGGGTGCTGGAGCAGGTCGTACTGGGCGATGACGGCGTCGAAGCGGGTTTGGATGTCCATCTCGGCCCCAGATTCTACTCGCGCGATCAAGAATAAATCGAGTATGCGTCCCAATCTGGGTCGGCCTGCATACGGTGAGCGCAGAGCTGCCCGACGTGATATGCGTCGTGGAGCAGGATGTACGCGGTGCCGTCCTGAAGGGCCTTCTCGGAGCCGGTGTTGACTACTCCTGCGACCGCTCGCGCTCGTTCCTCCTTCATGCTGGCGAGCATGCCAGCCGGGCTTGGGTCGGCAGACTGGAACGTGCCCCATTCGTGCTCTTCCCCTCGCAGACCCTTTTGCAGCGCGATATAGGCTTCGGTCAAGTGGGCGAGGGTGGTAGAGGGCGACATTCGCTCGCCTCCGGGGGACTCCGCCATCGTGGAATCCGACAATCCTGCGAAGCAGGCGTCGAGCTGCTTGCCCACCGCATCGGCCTGAGATTGGAAGAGCGTCGTTGCGTCCATCACTGCAGTCTAGCCCATCGCCGCCTCGGCAACCTCGATCCCGTCCCCTTCGAACCGCGCGACGCAGGCGGCGATGGTGGCGTCGCCGATGACGTTCAAGACCGTGCGGCTCATGTCCAGGATGCGATCAATGCCCAAGATCAGCCCGATCGCCTCGGCGGGAATCTCGAACCGAACCAAGATCGCCGCGATCATGGGCCAGGCACCACCCGGCACTCCCGCCGTGCCGATCCCGGCCACAATCGCCAGGCCCATGACGATCAGCTGCTGGCCGAGGTTGAGATCCACGTCGAAGAATTGGGCGAGGAAGAGGATCGTGATCCCCTCGAAAAGCGCGGTGCCGTTCTGGTTCGCGGTCGCTCCGATGGTGAGCACGAACGACCCCACGTGCCGCGGAATCCCGGCTTCCTCCTCGCTCACCTTGAGCGCGACCGGCAGGGTGGCGTTGCTGCTGCTCGTCGCAAAGGCGGTGACGATGACCGTCCGCATCTGTCGCATGAAGTCCAGCGGGTTGCGACGTGCGATGAATTTGAGAGCGAGCGGATAGGTCACGAAGAAATGGATCGCGAGCGCAACTAGAACGAGGATCATGTACTTCGCAAGGGAGAGGAACGCATCCCCACCCAGCACGCTCGCCGTCCGGAACACGAGGCAGAACACCCCGATGGGAGCGAGCTTCATCGCCATGTCAATCATCTTCACGCAGACATGGAAGAGCCCGCTCAGGAACGAAGTGACGGGCAGCGCGTCCTCGGGGGCCGTCTTGGAGAGCGCGATCCCGAAAACGATCGCAAAGAACATGAGCGGTAACAGCCCCCCAGAGAGGGCCCGAACCGCCTCGAGCAGCGGGTTCTTGGGCACCACGCCCAGAAGGGGTGGGTCCGTGGTCTCTTGGGCCACGTTCGCCTTGGCGAGCGCCCCTTCCTTGTCTACGGCCTGATAAAGCTCCGCCCTCTTCGCCGCGTCGATTCCGGCTCCAGGCTTGACCGCGTTCACTCCAACGAGGCCGATCCCCACCGCGATCGAGGACAGTACGAGTGTGAGAGCGAGGGCCCGCAGCCCCATCTTGCCGAACTTGGCCGCGCTGCCGACCTCGGCCACCCCGTTCACGAGGGCGCTGAAGAGCAACGGTACGACCACCATGAAGATCATCGTCATGAACAAGGCACCCACGTTCTGCGCGATCACGTCGTTGAAGAACTCCAGGGTCTTGTTCTTGCTTCCCCCTGGCGAGAGGACCTGGGCGAGCAGGCCCCCGACCGCGCCCAGGACCATCATCACGAGAATCTTCGTGTGCAGTGGGGCCGAGCCCAATCGCCTCCGCATATCGGGCATTCTGCCCCGTCGCGGCTCCGGATTGCTCGCCCTTGGCTACATGTTCTGCGAACCGGCGACGAAGGTGCGAACGTCGTGGCTCAGTTGTGCTAAGCACTCGTCCTTGATGTACATCATATGACCCGCCTCGTAGTACTTGGTCACGAACTGGCTTCTCAGCTCGGGGTCGAGGCCCATATGCGACAGCGTGTACTCCGTCGCAAAGAAGGGCGTGGCGAGGTCGAAGAAGCCGTTCGCCACAAAGACCTTCATGTACGGGTTCTTGGCGAGCGCCGCCCGGAGCGCCTCGCTCGTGTCCGGATGCCCCTCACCGGCGGAGCCCCAGTCCCACGGGCTCTTGATCCCGGAGAAGATTTCGTAAGGGAGGTCGGTCTCATAGCCCAGGTCTCGACGAACATAGTCCATAAAGGCGGAGAGGTACGGCGGGGTGAGCATGCTCATACTGGGGTCGTGGTCGGGGCGCTGGGTGTGCCCACGGGCAAAGTCCTCGATCCCCTTAACCCGGCTGTCCAACCGACCCACCGTCCGCCGATCGGATCTCAGGAGCTCCTTGCAAAAGTCGTGGATGTTGATCCGCAGGTCGCATTGATCCAGGAACTTGTGGCTGAGCCCAGTGTAACGAGCAAGGGTGTCCAGTACGCTCGACCGCTCGCCAGGCTCCAGATTGTCGCCCTGGGCTAGGGCCGATGCATAGCGCCCAATGGCGAAAGCCCGCATGTCCACCACTACCCTTTGCAGGTCGTCTCGAAGGTCGCCGACCAGCACGCCGTGATACCAAGCCGTGGCGGCATAGGTGGGAAGGAAGAGAACGAACGGCAGGTCGTTCCCTTTGTTGAACCTTGCTGTTTGAAAGTTGAGGATGGAGGAGACGAGGATCAAACCTGCAAACGCGATGCCGCGATCAATCAGGTGCCCGGCCAGGCCCGCCGCCCTCGTGGTGCCGTAGCTCTCGCCCGCGAGAAAGACGGGACTGAGCCACCTCTGCGACCGCGTCAGATAGAGCCGAATGAACTCGCCGACGCTCTCGATGTCTCCCTTGACGCCCCAATACTTCTTGGCCTCTTCTTGGCTCCGTGCGCGGCTGAAGCCGGTACCTACCGGGTCTATGAGCACGATGTCGGCAAACGCGAGCCAGCTCTCCGGGTTGTCCTCGAGGCGATAGGGCGGGGGGGGCATCTGCCCGTCGGGGAGCATCCTTGCCCGTTTGGGCCCGAGCGCGCCCAGGTGGAGCCAGATCGCAGGCGAGCCCGGCCCTCCGTTGAAGCTGAACATGATCGGCCTTTCGGGCCCGGCATCGTTCTTCGTATACGCTACGTAGAACATCTGCGCCACGATCTCGCCGTCCTCGTCCTTGAGGGGCAAGCGTCCGGTCGTGGCCGAGTATGCGAGCCCGCCCATCGAGTGCTGCGTCACGACCGGCGCCTCTTCTTCGAGCTTCTTCGGTTCTTTCTTGGGCTCCTCTGGTTGCTTCTTGCTCTGATCCTCAGCCATTGCGGAAGGATACCAACGCTCTAGCTCCGCTTGACGACCCGCACGGCACGGCTCGACACGTAGGTCTGCCCGAACATGTCGGTGGTGCGCACGTGTAGCGGATACGTACCCGGCTCCAACGCCACCTCCACCCACGCTTTCCAAAGGTGGGTGGACTTCTCCGCAGCAGGGGGCTTGCGGAAGGGCGCGGCCACTTGGCCCTCGCGCTCCACCAAGCGTACGTACTCTGGATCGGCCTCGATCGTCCGCTCCATCGAGTGCCACGCGCCCCCAGCAAACGACCACTCGACGGTGGATCGTTCACTACCCCCAAAAACGTTGGCAAAGAGCTCGAATCCCTCGCTCGCCTCGTCTGGCGCAATGATGTTCATCTGGTACTCCGGTGGCCGCGAGGAAACGCGATACTCGATTCGATACTCGCTCCCGTCGAAGGTGAAGATCGAGTACCCGGCCGGGGCTCCGTCCCGCATCGTGGCATGAGGCACCCCTCGCGCGTCCGGCATTCCCGCCCACCACGAGCCACACGTCGTCACGTTGATCACGTGATGATGCGCCTCGGCCTTGGGCCACCCGTCCTTGGCGGTGAGGAAGCGGTGCTCTTGCATATGGGTGTGGGCACTCACGGAAAGCGCATAGGGATGCTCGGCCAACATCGCAAAGAGCTCAGCCTTTTCCGCGATCTCCGTGATGGGGATGTGCATCATCGCGACCACGAGCTTGTCCTTCGGCTGGTGGGAGAGGTCCTCCCTCAGCCATGCCATCTGGGTCTGTCCTAGACCCGCTTTGTAGTAGCCGCGGGACTTAGGCGGATCCTCTTTCGCAGCGTTCTCGGCACCGTGCCACTCGACGTTGTCCAGCACGACAAAGTGGACGGGGCCATGGTCGAAGGAGTAATAGTTCGGCCCAAAGTATGCGTGCCAGTGCTCGTCCGACTCAGAGTCGTCCGGTACGTCGTAATTGATGTCGTGATTCCCGAGGACGTAGTACCATGGAATCCCGATGAGGCCGATCGCCTGTACGAGCGGACCGGTGACGCTAAGATTGTCGTACACCACATCCCCGAGCGTCACGCCAAAGTCGTAATCCTTCTCCCCGTAGAGGGGCTCGAAAACGTTGCGGGACAAATAGTCCACCTCGCGGAGGTCTCGGGGCTGGGTATCGCCGAAAAAGATGGCTTTGAACTCGTCGTGCTCGCGACGGCGATGAAGCGGGAAGTCAATGCTCTTCGGCAGCGGCCCGGTGGGTCGGAGCCCAGGGTACTTGAGCGAGGGTGGTGAGCCCTTGGGTTTGTGTACGTAGTAGAACACCGGTACGTTGTGGTGGTCGGTCTCGGTCATCCAGCCGCGCGGCTTCACCACGAAAAAGATCGTGTCCTCGTCGCCGGGCAGTTCCCATCTTCCTTCCCGGTCTGTCTTCGCGAACCGGTGCTGGTTGCTCACCCAGACCCCAGCCACGCCCCTCTCCTGCTTGTCTCGCGTGCCGTTGCGGTTTGAGTCCTCGAAGACGACGCCCTGTGCCGTCAAAGTCACGGGACCAGAGGGCACCGACTGTCCCCACGAGCTTGCGGCTAAACAAATCAGCAGACTGGTCAGGTACTTCACACGCTCGACTGTACCGCCGAAACAGGCAGCTTGGGCAAGGGTGTAAGATCAGACATGGCGTCCCGCGTCGGTGAGTTCCATGATGCCGTCTCTCGCGGAGACGTCGCCCTTGCCTCGAGCATGGCCGAGAGCGAGCCAGAGCTCCTCACGAGCTTTGATCCAGGGAGCTTCCGTGCCAGCGCCATGAACGCTGCGGCCCGCGGCGGCTGTTTCGACTCTGTGGATTTTCTGATCGAGCACGGGGTCTCGCCGGATCTAGGATCAGACTGGTGGGCGGGCAGCTTCTCCCCACTCATCACAGCCATCCACCAGGGCGATCGTGCCATGACCGAGCACTTGATCTCGCGCGGCGCTACCGTCACTGCCTATGAGGCGGCTGCCATGGGCGATCGCGAGCGCCTTCGGAGAACTCTCGAAGCCGATCCCACCCAAGTCCATTTCCGCGGGGGCGACGGGCAACAGCCTCTGCACGTGGCGGCGAACGCCGAGGTCGCCCGGCTACTCTTGCAGCACGGTGCGGAGATCGAGGCACGTTGTGTGGATCACGAGTCCACGCCGCTCCACTATGCCAACGATCGGCCCCAGGTCGCCGAGGTGCTCCTGGAGAGCGGGGCCCGAGGCGACATCTTCGCGTGGTCCGTCACCCCCAACCCCCGTTGGCTCGCAGAAGCCCTGGCCAAGAACCCGGCCCAAGCCTCGCAGCCGTATCTCCGTTCTGACTTCCCTTGCCAAGGCGATGGGCTCGTCCACATCTACACTTTCACGATCGGTGACCACGCGCAGCCGATCCATGCGGCCGCCATGCGTTCCAACATCGCTGGCCTGAGGATGCTTGCCGCTCACGGGGCCGATGTGAACGCGCGCGGCGGGTACGACGACGCGACCCCGCTTCATTGTGCGGCGTGGAGCGACGCCTCCTCGGCCATTCCTGTCCTCCTCGAACTCGGGGCTGACCTGGACGCTCCGTCTGGGTCGGCCCATCGGAACTCCGCCTTGGGCTGGGCAATCGTTGCGGGATCGCTCGCCTCAGTGGAAACTCTGCTCGCTGCCGGTGCCCAGGTGTGGGAGAGCCATCGTGCCGAGGCAGAGGCGGGGGCGTCCGGTGCGTTCCAGCGGCTCAAGCGGGCGCCGCAAACCGCGAGACAAGCGATCGAAGCGATGGTCCTAGCCGCGGGCTGACGTCGCCGGGCCAGATTCCCTGAGGCCCGGACTCCAAGAGCCAGAATCCTCGTAATGGACTTCGCCCCTACCCCCGAGCACGAGCAGATCCGAGAGGCCGCCTACCGCTTCGGCCAAAGCGAGATCCTCCCCGGCCTGCGCGAGCGCGACCGCGCCGGAGAGTCCGATCCCGCAACGCTGGAGAAGATGGGCGCGTCGGGCTTCCTTGGCGTCAGCGTGCCCGAGAAGTTCGGAGGCATGGGCGCGGACTATATAAGCCTGGGCATCGTGTGCGAAGAGATGGAACGGGCCGACACCAGCGCACGGGTGGTACTCAGCGTCCACAACGGCCTTCACTGCATGACCCTGATGCAATGGGGCACGCCGGAGCAGCAAGAGCGTTGGCTCCCCGACCTGGCAGCCGGGCGACGCTTCGGTGGATTCGGCCTCACAGAGCCGGGCGCAGGGTCCGACGCCATCAACCTCAAGACTACCGCGCGCAAAGACGGCGACCATTACGTCCTCAACGGCTCGAAAACCTGGATCAGCCTCGCCGACTACGCTCATCAGTTCCTCGTCGTCACCAGGCTCGCAGAGACGAGCGCCAAGGCACCGTTCGCCGCCTTCATCGTGGATCGGACTACGCCCGGGTTCTCATCCCGGCCCCTGCACGGAAAGCTCGGTGTCCGCGCGGGCAACACGGGCGAGATCTTCTTCGAGGACATGCGAGTTCCCGCCGATTGCATGCTCGGCGAGGAAGGGGACGGGTTCAAAGTCGCGATGAGCGCACTGGACCACGGACGCTACACCGTCGCCTCGGGTGCAGTGGGAATCATCCAGGCTTGCCTGGACGCCTGCATCCCCTATGCGAACGATCGCGAGGTCGGCGGCGAGCCCATCGGCAAGAAGCAGCTCGTGCAGCAGATGATCGCCTCCATGGTGCGGGGGCGCGAGGTCGGGCGACTGCTCTATTTCAAGGTCGGCTGGATGAAGAACCAGGGCCTTCGTCATACCAAGGAATGCTCCATGGCGAAGTGGGTGAACTGCGAGGCGGCCTTCGACGCTGCCAACAAGGCGGTCGAGATCCACGGTGCCTACGGCTTCAGCGACGAGTTCCCGGTCGAAAGGTACTTCCGAAACTCGCGCGGCGCGGTGATCTATGAGGGAACGCACGAGATCCACACCCTGTTGCAGGCCGAGTACGAGTTGGGCTATCGGAGCGACAAGCCGGTGGCCAAGACTCTGCCAGGGTGGCCGTTTCGGTAGCTCGCCCGGAAAGGGCCGCGAAGCTCTGTGACGCACTTGTGACGTCCACCGTGCGACAATCGGCGCATGCGAGCCCTCGTGACTGCATTCGCCCTCGCCATCGCCGCGCTCTCCGTCGCGCAACTCCCACCCGGCCTCACCTTCGACGACGGCTTTACCTGGCTAGAGTGCCATAACTTCGAATCGGTCGAGAACAACGTCCTCAAGGGCGAGTGGGTGCTTGAGTCGAGCGTACGAATCTGGGGCACCGTCCCCGACCGATCCGGCTTCAAATTCACGCTGAAAAAGGACGGCAAGATCCTTGCCGAAAACATGGTGGACGGCTACCCCGTCAAGTTTGGGAACGTGGACCAAGGGGGGCTCGTGATCCTGAACCATTGGAAAGACGCCCAACGAACCGGAGCCTCCGGACCGATGACCGTGGACGTCACGTATATTGACGGCGCTTCGGGCAAGGAGTACCTCGCCAAGACCCTCAAGATTGACGTCCGTAGGATCGAGCGGACCCGCTCCAGCGTCGGCAAGCGCGAGCCCTATGCCCCCGCATTCATCATGAACCGGCACGCCGAGGTCCTCTCGAGCATCCTCTACTTCCGCGAGTATGAGAATCCCAGCTATACACAGTTGAACGGACTGAGTTGGTTCTCCGAGCGGCGGCTCGAGATCCTTGTCAACTATGCCGAGGACAGTGCCATGACCGGGATCGCGCTCGGGCGGATCGCGGTCGAGGTGAACGGCCAGCCGATCCAGCTCCGCGTTCCCGAGATCAACCAGCCTGTAGACGAGATGAACATGGGTGAGCTGGCGGGTAAGACCTCAGCCGAGCACTCCGACCGCGACGCGGCCAAGTACTTCAACGCTGGGCCCTACTACCGTGAGCGCATCAGCTTCGTCCGGAAGTCCTTCGTCCTGCCGTTGCAGTGGGGCCCACCCCTCGAAGGCAGGGTGAAGAGCTCCGTGTTCACGAACGATCACCCTGGGGACTGGAAGGTGACGTGGCTCATAGACCGGAAGCCGGTGCGGATCTGGCGCTTCAAGGTCGGCGTGGACGGGCTGCCGATCCCCCACCCTGAGCAGACCGCAGGGCTCCATCTGGCCAAGAACGCGGTGCTCGTTGACACTGAGATCCCTGGGCAGGGCGGCGAGTTCGACGCCAGGCTCACTCCTTCGTTCGTGAAGGAAGGTGCCTTTTATGGGCGACCCTGGACGACTGCCGCGATGAAGGAGGCGGCGAGTCACGTACCGACGAAGGGCCGGCCCTTCCCGGTGTCGTCCGCAAAGCAATAGGGATCGGCGACGTTCCTACGCAATAGCCCCCTCACTCCCACTCGATCGGGGCGGGGGGCTTGCTCGTGAGGTCGTAGAGGACGCGGTTCACCCCTGGAACCTCGTTCACGATGCGCGTGGCGACATGCTCTAGGAGGCCGAACCCCAAAGGGGCTGCCCTTGCAGTCATCGCATCCTCACTATCGACCGCCCTCAACACAATCGGGTGCTCATAGGTTCGATTGTCGCCCATCACTCCCACGCTCCGAACGTCTAGAAGGGCCGCGTAGCTTTGCCATACCCCTGCCGAGGCACCACTCGACTTGAGCTCCTCGCGGAAGATGGCATCCGCCTCTTGCACGGTCTTGACCCGCTCGGGAGTCACCTCACCGAGGATCCGCACCGCGAGGCCTGGTCCAGGGAACGGCTCTCTCTCCACTACCTCGGCGGGGAGGCCGAGCTCCCTGCCAACCGCCCGTGCCTCGTCCTTGAAGAGCCAACGCAAGGGTTCGAGGACCTCCATTCGCATCCATTCAGGTAGCCCGCCCACGTTATGGTGGGTCTTGATCTTCGCCGCGGTGGGCGAGCCGGACTCCACAACGTCTGGGTAGAGCGTGCCCTGCACCAGCACCTCGCACTCTGCGAACTCAGCTTTGTGCTCTTCGAACGCGCGAACGAACTCAGCACCGATGCGCTTGCGCTTCTCTTCCGGGTCTGTGACCCCGGCCAAGGCGCCAAAGAACTGCCTTGCGGCATCAATCACGATCAGGTTCGGGTGGACGATCTCGGTGAACATGCGTCTCACCTGCTCCCGCTCCCCTTTGCGGAGCAGGCCATGGTCCACGAACACGCAGGTCACCTGGCCTGGGACGGCGCGGGTCACGAGCGCGGCCGCGACGCTCGAGTCCACCCCTCCGCTCACCGCGCACAGAGCCTTGCGACTCCCGATCCTCGCACGGACCTCCTCGGTCGCCTCCTCGACGAAGGCCCTTGCCGACCAGTCGCCCCGGAGCCCGGCCACCTCGCGGAAAAACCGTTCGAGGAAGGCTTTCCCGCCCTCCGTGTGGCTCACCTCGGGATGGAGCTGCACCCCGACCCAGCGACGGTCGCGGTCCTCCATTGCCGCGTACTCGCAGCTCTGGGTAGAGGCGGTCTTGACAAACCCAGGCGGGAGGGAAAGGACCCGGTCGCCGTGGCTCATCCAAACCTCGCCCTCCAAAGTCCCCGCGAGCGAGCCGGGCTCCTTCCAGGACAGGGATTGGCGGCCGTATTCGCGATCCTTGGCAGGTTCGACCTCGCCGCCCAGCGAGCGACTCATGAGCTGCATGCCGTAGCAGATGCCAAGGAGCGGAATCCCGTCCGCGAGGGTGAAGTCGAACTCGGGGGCGCCCGGCTCCAAGGTGCTGCGCGGCCCTCCGCTCAGGACGATGGCGTCGGGCCTTGCAGAAGCGATCTTCGCGGGGGCCTGCTGCCAAGGCACGACCTCGCTATAACAGCCACATTCCCTGGCGCGCCGAGCGATGAGCTGGGTGTACTGCCCGCCAAAGTCCACTACGGTGACGACCTCGTGACGCATGAGAGGAAGGCCGATTATGCCCGCATGTGGCTCGGTGCTGGGGATGTACGCCCAGATTCCGCGCGCCCGTTCTTCGGCTGGGCACGAGAGTGCAAAATTTGTGGAAAACTACTAGCAAGCGACTGTACGATTCTACGAACTCTCGGCTCTCGATGGCTACATTCAGGTTTAGGGCTTCACGACTAGCTTTGCTGCGACACAATCGAAAGCCTCAGACCGGAGCGGGACATGGCAAGAAACGAAACGATCACACGTAGGCAAGCGATGCGCACCGCAGCGATCGCGGTAGGAGGGCTGACTCTCCCGACAGGTGCGCTAGCCCTACCCCGACCGCTTGCCAATCGTGGTAATGCGGATTGCCCGCCGTTCACCCCCATCTTTTCGGGCACGCTGACTCTTTCTGGCAAGCTGGTCCGGAGTGAGACCGACTGGACCAATTGCCTCTCGGGCTTCATATTCACTTCCGATCGCGTAGCTGGTTACACGCCATTCTATGTATTCGGAGATCCGGTCGAACTCGGCAACTATGCTGACAACAATCCTTTCGTGCAGATCACGGGCCGCATCAGCAACCACGAGCTTCCCGTTCTGATTCTGCACCAGGATGCGGCGGTCGTCCCTTTGAATGGGCCGCAACCCTTGCCGGATTTCAATGCTCCCGTCTCGAGCGACCCACTCACTTCGCAGGAGGAAGCCGCACTCACAGAGATCTTCGGAATGTACTGTTTGACTGGGTTTGCAAACCCAGATGCAGGAACTGACTCCGCCTACTACGATCAGCTCGGAGAATGGATGAGTCAGGCCACGTTCGACAGCTCGATCGAGAATCGGTTCAACTCGATCCCGTTTGCCGAATACCATGATCCAGACGAATGCACCATCGAAGGTCTATCACTCTACGAAATATGGTATCGGCACCGGACCCCAGGGCTGATCTCGGGCGGAGGCGGCGGTGGCGACAATGTTAACGACTGTCTGTTCGAAATCGGACTCGCAATCTTCATGTTCTTGCTCGGACAGATCGTCGCGCGGACGACACCTCAAGCAATGCGACTTGCCCGCGAGGAGATCCGTACGATCGTGCGCAACAACGGCGTCAGGACGGCCGGCGCAAACCTCGTTGCCGCGCTGGCGGCATACACGGCCTCGGGACGTCACCAGGAGCTGACCGTAGTGCTACGCCGAATTAGCGACTTCGTAGTCGCTATGGTTCCGCTCCTACCTGGCGCATTTTATCGCGTGATCCGCAACGCGTATCGCTGGTGGGACTACGTCGCCTCGATCGGGCTGAGCGCCGCCTTCATTGCTCGGGCTGCGAAGTTCGTATTGACCGCGTACTCCCTTGCAACGGCCCTCACGAAAATATACAAAGCGTGCACCTAGTCGAGAGGAGCATGCGCTCTCCTTCCAACTGCGGTGCATTGATTTGTGGCTCGAAGTCTCGGTCATGAACTCGCAACCGATCTCGGTACACGAGTCTCCGGCTCGAGGGTTGGGGTCGGCCTTGGCAGCTCTCCCAAGTTCGACCAGGGAACTGTTGGAGGCGTCTCGGGTAACTTTGCCGCTTGGTGAACGGCGCGCAGGCACGGGTGGCCCTCTTCTTGGATGCGGAGAACTTTAGGGTCGCAGCGACGGACAGCAACCGCGTCTTCTACTACGAGCACCTTTTGAACATCGCCCGCGAGCAGGGCGTCGTCGTGCTCGCACGGGCCTATGCCGACTGGACCCAAGGCGACATGAAGTCGGTCATGACACAGCTCCACGAGTACGGGGTGCTCATGGAACAAATGTGTACCAGCCACCACGGCAAGAACACAGCCGACATGCAGTTGGCGGCGGACGCGCTCGAGCTTTGCCTCAGCGACTCGCAGGTCGAGACCGTGATCATCGCTTCTGGGGACCGAGACATGGTTCCGCTCGTACACAAGCTCAAGAGAAGGGCGATCACTGTGATCGGCATCGGCTTCCGCAACAACACGGGCAAGACTCTCTCCAACGTGTGTACCCAGTTCTACTTCTATGAGGACTTGGTCGCAGCCCTCACCGAGTCGCTCGCGGAAGAGGCCCCGGCCCCTTCCTATGACCTCGGCAAGGCAAGGGACCTCCTGCTCCAGGCTATGGACCTGATCGTCTCCCAAGGGAAGACCACAAGCCAGAGCCTGGTGAACACGACCATGAAGCAGCTCGACCCAAGCTTCAGCCACAACGCGGCTGGATTCTCGTCCTTTGGAGCTTTCGTCGCTTGCGAGCTGGTCGCAGAAAACGTCGAGATCTCGGGCAAGTCAGGAATGGACAACGTGATTGCACGAAAGCAGCTTGCACCCTCGAAAGCACGTGAACACACCCAGCCCAGCCCACCGGAGACTCCAGAGGACCTCGTCGCTCACTATCAATCCGTGCTCTTGAACAAGGGTGTCCAAGTGCTCCCCCGGGAGCAACGCGCGATGCTGGTCTTCGGGCTCGTGCGGGCCATCCAAACCTCAAGCGAAGAGGGGATGACCTTGCTCGCGATGAATAGCAAGCTTGAGGAAATCGCCCTCGAAAATGGGATCGAGGCTCCCCCCAAGGCGATCCACAAGATCAGTCATACGCTCAATATTGGTCGTTGCTTCGCTCACGATTTGACACCTGCCTATGAGCCTGACCTGAACGTGGCCTTGACCCTGGCCGTACCCGATGCCGAGGAGGCGAAGCGTCGGCTTGAAACCACGTACGTTGGTGCCCTGCTGATTGCGAATCTCGAACCTGATCCAAAGTCCGTCGCCCTATGGCTCTACGGTTCCGAGCAGCCAGCCGACCTGGATCGCGCCCGGCGAGCGATCCAGGAGGCAACACGCTTGCTCCGCCCTTGAACTTTGACAGCGTCCCCACCTCCCTTGATGTCTCCGCACGCGGCAGGGGGGAGCGATGCCCGCTACAGCGTCCCGCGGAGGGCCTGCTCTCGCTCGATGCTCTCGAAGAGCGCCTTGAAGTTCCCTTTGCCAAAGGACTGTGCGCCCTTACGGTGGATGATCTCGTAGAACAGGGTGGGGCGGTCCGTGATCGGTTTCGTGAAGATCTGGAGGAGGTAGCCCTCGTCGTCGCGGTCCACGAGGATTCCGAGATCGGCCAGCACCTCGATGTCCTCATCAATCGCGCCGACCCGATCGGGAAGCATGTCATAGTACGTCCTTGGCACCTTGAGGAACTCGACCCCTCGGGCACGCAATCGTGAAACGGTATAGACGATATCGTCGGTGCGCAAGGCGACGTGCTGCACACCCGCACCCCCGAAGAACTCCAGGTACTCGTCAATCTGCGACTTCTTCTTGCCCGCCGCCGGCTCGTTGATCGGAAACTTCACGCGCCCGTTCCCGCTCGCCATTACCTTCGACATCAGCGCGGTGTACTCGGTCGAGATGTCCTTGTCGTCGAAGCTCAGCATGTTTCGGAAGCCCAGAACGTCTTCGTACCACTTCACCCAGACGTTCATCTGGCCCAGTTCCACGTTTCCTACGCAGTGGTCAATCTCCTGGATCCCGATCGGATCGCCAGGCTCGCTCTCTGCGCGGAAGCCGGGAAGGAAGGGCCCGTGGTAGTTGTCACGGTTCAAGAAAGTATGGACCGTGTCGCCATAGGTGCAAATGGCGCTCATGCGCACCTTCCCGTGGTCGTCCTCGAGGGTGTGGGGCTCTCGCCATGGCTTGGCACCTCGCGCCGTCGCCGTGGTGAAGGCCCAGTCCGGGTCGTCCACCTCGAAGGCGATGTCCTGCACGAAGTCGCCGTGAAACGCGATGTTCTCGGCCATGGGGTGGCCTGGGCGTACCGGCGCACTGAACCAGACCGTCACATCGTTCTGCTTGAGTGCATAGCCGACCTCATCCGTCGAGCCGGTCTCTAGGCCCCGATAGGCGGAAAGGTCAAAGCCAAACGTGTGCTGATAGAAGTAAGCGGCTTGCCGGGCGTTGTTGACAAAGTGCCGAACGTGATCCACCTTGCGAAGTGGGAAGCTGTCGTTGCTCATCGTTTCTCCTGCCTTGTTGCTCGCCCCAATTTCCCCGCGGTAGGAGAATACGGTCGCTCGGGCAACGAAGAGCACCAAGAGTATATCCGAGGGTGTGCGGGGACTCAAGGATGGTCCACGCGCGCACACTTGGCGCGGGCACTCTGGATTCGCCCGCGATGGCACTCTTGGGTATCACCTGTCCATGATCGCGCTCCTCGTCCTCGCAGCTTGGAACGACTCTGCCGTGATCGGGGTCGGCGGGACCGTGGAGGCCTTCGACACAGCCACCAAGGTCCGGATGGCCTCCGAGCACATCGAAGTGGACTTTGCCCGCCGCAAGGTGTATGCGGACTTTTCCTTCCACAACCTAGGAGAGGCGACGACCGTCACGATGGGATTCCCCGAGGAAGGTACGGGCGATATCCAGCCGCCCACCCCTGCCAAGCCGACTCACTTCATCTCCTTCGAGTCCTGGGTGGATCACCGACCGGTCAAGACGGAGCTCTGGCGCGGCGACATCCACGAGATGTACTACAAGCAGTGGTGGATCAAGAGCGTGGACTTCGCCGCCGGGCAAACGCGCAGGGTGCGGAACGTCTACGTTACGCAGTACAGCAGCGACATCATGACGATCGAGCGAATGACGTACGTGTTGGGCACGGGGCGGCCGTGGCAAGGCTCGATCGGGAGCGCCAAGGTTGTGTTCGACATCGGCGGTGTGCCCGAGGGCGATCTCATGTTGGTCTCCCCTAGACCAACCCGGAGAAGCAAGAACCTGCTGGTCTACGAGTTCAAGGACTTCGAGCCGCCAAGTGCCGAGTTCGCAATTTCAGTGGGAAGGGTCGCACGGGACTCCGTTTTTGACTTGAAGCCAGGCGCGAAGGTGGGTTCGGACACCTGGGTCTTGCGGCGCTAGGTCGCCCGATGGCACCCTTCTAGGGTGTGACGATCTCCCCCATCTGGACCACTTCGAAATCGCTGCCTCGAAGTTGCTTGAGTTGGTTCAAATCCTCGTCGTTCCACCGAGAGTCCGGGGCGCCGGAGACGAACCAATCGCTTCCATTGTCGGCGACGAACATGCCGTACTGCTTCATCGCGTTCAGGATCGCCTTGTTAGTCTTGGAAAAGCTGGTGGTGTCAAACGAGGCCTTGAGCCGTACCCGCATCCCCATGGGGGGCAGGTCGGCCTCGGTACGGCTGCTCGCCCAGTGGGTTGCTGGGGCGATATAGGCCCGCCGCGTCCTGGAGACCGTGAACCGGAGTGCGTGCTCGATCTTCCCCGCGATCGCGGCTTCGTCGTAGCGGACGAGCCCTGGGAAGATCGGCAGGCCCGCCGCATCGGCGGAGGTCCACCCGGCGGGCCGTGTCGCGTTCGAGTTGAGGTCGAACTTAGCTCCCGAGCCGCACCGCCAACCCCCGTTCTCTGGATAGGAGGAAAAGGTCTCATAAAGGATCTTCGAGTCCCGGTCAATCACGAGGATGTGGCGATCGCCGGTCGAACCTGGCCCACCCTCGATCGGTGCGTCTGCGGGTACCGGGTAGGGCCCAGGGTCGGACTCGTCGGCATATTCGAAGCTCATCGGCACTTTGAGCTGATCCTTCGAGACCACGACGTAGGGGATGCCGAACGTCTCGCCCCCGAGATCGGCACCGAAGTCTGGGTGGAAGGGCTTGTCGGGCCCGATGGAGGCGATGATCGCATCCGATGCCGGGTCAACGGGCAGAGTGTCCACTCGCGTGTTCCAAGGATTGTCCGTTGGGAAGGGGCGGTATCCCCGCATGTTCGCATTGGGTCCCAAGTCGGGCGTTCCTCCTCCGGAGCCTCCGCCACTCGTACCCCCGGACGATCCTCCCGAAGAGCCGCCCGAACCGCCGCCCGTACCGCTCGCGGTGCCGCCGGAGCCTCCGCACGATACGATCGCGAACAAAGTTGCGACCGCCAAACTGGCCGTGAGGGTGCGCAAGAAGAATCCCATGACTCTACTCTTGGACGTATTGCGCCGCTAAATTAGGTTGCCGTGGGCGAGAAAAGGAGCAGAGCTATCCGAACCGTGGGCTTTGGTGGGCGGTGAGGGACTCGAACCCCCGACATCCTCGGTGTAAACGAGGCGCTCTACCAACTGAGCTAACCGCCCCGGAACTGGAGCCGACAGCCGGATTCGAACCGGCGACCTGCTGTTTACGAAACAGCTGCTCTACCACTGAGCTATGTCGGCCCGCCACGGGATTATAGACAACCGCGCGGCACGACTTGAGGCCCTTCCCCGTTCTACCTCGGGAGATGGAAGCGGATGGATTCTCTCTCCTAACCGAAGTAGGGCTCTCGGGCCCGTGCTGAATGTGGAGCGGACCTCCCTCGCCCCGGCACGCCGGAATGGGGAAGGTCGGTGCGCGTTAGCGAACCGGGAGGGGGACACGCTGCCGCCCAAACCTCATAAGGGCCAATCCACACTCTGATTGGCTTCGCCCCGCGAGCCCTTCCCTGGTGCCGAGTGGGCCAGGTAGCCTCTCAGCGAGATGGTCACCAGCGTCCACCTCATGATCTATTCCGACGACGCCCCTGCGACCAGGGCATTCTTGCGCGACGTCCTCCAATGGCCGTTCGTCGCTATGCAGAATGAAGAGTCCGGCGGCCCCGATTGGCTCATCTTTCGGTGCGGCCCGTCCGAGCTCGGCGTCCACCCCACCCGCAGCGAGTGGCAGGGCCAGGTCTACGAGCACCCCCGGCAACACTCGATCTCGCTCATGTGCGACGATATCGCCGGGACGATGGCCGAGCTCAGGGAAAGGGGCGCGAAGTTCGCCGGTCCCGTTGAGGATCACGGCTACGGCCTCGTGGCGATGCTCGAAGTACCCGGCACCGATCCGGTCCAGCTCTATGAGCCCCACCACCCGGTCGCCTTTTCGCTCCCCACAGGTACGGCCCTGGCCACCGAGCCGCCTCAAACCGCATGATCGCGACACTCGTCTTCTGAACTGGCACCGGTGGACCTCCCTCGTCCCGGTACGCCGGGATGGGGGAGGTCGGTGAGCGCTAGCGAACCGGGAGGGGGCGATCGGAGCACTGGCGTCGATCGGACTCGGGCAGGCAGTGGGTCGCGACCGCTAACTATTCATATCCTGACACGCAGGTATACGGGGTCGCGTACAGGGCCCGTACGTCTTCCGCGCTCGCCGAGCCTACGGCACCGAGCCTGGCAAGTGCCTCTGCCCGCACCCCAGCGTCGGGCCATGCGAGCGCACCAAGGATCTCGAACTTGTGGGCGAGGATCCCTTTGAGGTCAGCGTCGAGGTTCCGCGCGTGCCCCGCGGGGAACATCACGAGGCCGCTCTCCACCTGGGTACCGTCCGCACCGGTCAGCACCACCGAGGTCGGGATCCCTTCGGGGTACTTCGCGTCGTAATCCGCTCCGCCGTGCCGGAATGCCACTTTCTGCATCAAGGACCGGGTCAGCGGGTGAAAGACCGCGCTCTCGTTCTCCTTATAGTCCCACGGCGTCAGCATCAGAGCCTTCCACGCCTCCCCGTCCGAGCCCCCCCCCTTGGGTAGTCGTCCTAGGTCGAGGGCCTTGCGCAAGAGCGTGGCGACGATATAGGCCATCGAGTGGTCTGCGCTCTGTCGGGTCTTCGGGTCCATCTTCGCCGGGTTGCCGATGATGCCGTAGGCGGGTTCGTAGGCCGTGATCTCGATCGAGGCGACCCCCCCTCCGCCAGGGTCGGCGAGCAACGCAGGATGGGCGGCGAGAGCGGTGATAACCGCCTGGAGTGCCCCAGCGGACTGGTGCTCGTAGAGCCCCAGCTTGAAGTGCATCCCCATCACCGCGAAATCGTCCCCGCTTTGGCTCAGCACGAGGTCGAACGGGCTGTCCCCTTGCTCTTTCCACCGCTCGTCGCCTGCCGTCGTGGGCTCGAAGAAGCGGAACAGGGCCTCTGGGTTGCGGAAAATGTCGCGCGGGCCCCGGAATCCAGCCATCGAACGGTGGACGCACAGCACGGCGGCCTCGGCCGCGATCGCGGCGGACGCCCCTTTGCTGTCACTCAGCTGCTTCCCGGCGCGGATGGCCCTCCACGGAACATAGTGGGCGACGTACATCCCGATCGCGGACTCGATCTCCTCGGGCCCTGCCCCCATGAGGGCACCGTAGACGGCCGCTGAGGCGATCGCGCCGTGGACGACGTGGTCTATCTTGTAGGACTTGAGGCTGAAGACCTCGGCAAGACGTCCCCGGATCTCATCGAGAAGCACCATCGCTCGGAGCGCGGTCGCTCCGTCCAGGCGTCGCTGCTGGCAGGCTGCGATCACGACCGGATAGAAATCGTTGTGCCCAAATTCGCCCGCAGTGTGCCCCATCTCGGGTCGGTAGCCAAAGTTCGTCCCGTTGCTGTCCCATTCGCGCACCGCGGCCGAGTTCGCGACGATCGCCTTCTCGGGCCGGACCCGGATCTTGGAACCGAACACGGTCGCGCCTTCGAAGTCCACGTACCCCAGTGCCTCGTTTCGCAAGACGCACGGGGCGTTCGTGCCCAGAGCAAGGGCCGAGACTCCACAGACGACGCTATCCGTGTGGAACAACTGGGTTCGAGCGAGGACGGCCTCGGACGGGCCCGAGCCCATGTCAGCGGAGACGAACTCCACCGCGAACCGGCCCAGGCCTAACGCCTGATTCGTGTCACGGCCAAGGGTGACGGCATTGGACATTCCGGCAGTGTAACCGGCGGTCGGAGAGGGCCCTACTCTTTCTTCAGCTCCATGTCCGCCGCGAGTTCCCAAGCGTCCCCAGCCTTGAACTCGAGCTTGAACTTGATCTTGCTCCCATCTACCTTGGTCATCGTCCCGCGGCTGACCATGGTCTGCCCCATGATGTCCCAAGGGTCGGAGGTCATCACGACCGAGTCGCCTTGCTTGGTGCCCGTCTCGCGGCGAGGCATCGGCGAGAAGTTCGTGAACGCATAGATGAAGTATTGGGACTTCGTTGCGTCCCACCCGAGAAACAACGTCTCGGTCGATTGAAACGCACCGTAGTCGTTCGTCGAGACACTCTTGAGGAACTGGCCGTCCCACGTGACCGCCATCGTGGACGTGACCGTGAGGTCCATGCCGCCAAAGCTGAACGATCCCGTTCCCTTCCACTTGCCCAAGAGCCAGTTCAGCTCTTCGAGCTCCTTGGGAGGGGTGGTCTCCGGGGCCTGTGCGCTGGCAAAGCCCACAAGGCCGATTGCAAGAACCGAAAGCAGTAGTTTCCTCATTCCTTCCTCTGCGACGATGCACTCGCCGAGCACAAGGATTCTACTCCCTGACTGGGGGCGCCGCGAGGCCGGTAGGAACCCTCTGTGTGGAAAACTCGGTACACTCCTCTATCCATGCGTCTTGGTTGGATCTGTCTGGCTCCATGGATGGCGATGACAGTGGCATGGGCGAAACCGCCCGGCGACGTTGCAATCCAGTTTGCCCATAACCCCGCGATCCCTTCCGCGGGCACCCTCGTGGGCGAGCGTCTGTACGTAAACCCCGACTTCATCCAGCGCATCGGGTGGACGTTTTCGGCCGGGCGCGGCCAGATGGCCGTGAACGGGGAGGGGCGCAACCTCCGACTTCCGACGAAGGAGATCCAAGGCCGGCCCTGCATAGACATCCTGGAGGCGGCTCGCCTGATTGGAGGCAAGGCGGAATGGTCGCCAGACCGGAAGCTCGTAGCGATCCACGGCGTTGTCCGGAGCGTCGAGGCCACCGACTCGACCGTGCGGATTGACACGACGATCGGGGCCAAGGCTACGGCGTTCCGCATCTCCGACCCTCCGCGGCTCGTGGTAGACATCACCGGCGTCGAAGTTGACCTGGAGCGGCTACAACCATTGCCGCCGAACCACCGGATCGGGCAGTTCAACGCGAACACGGTGCGGTACGTGATCGAGGCGCCAGACATGGCAAGGGTCAAAGTACCGACCTTCACCAAGGGGCGGACGATCCTGTTCAGCCTCACGCAATTCGAGACCAAGCCTGCGAAGGCCGCGCCCAGCCCTTCCAGCGAGCCCATCCAGATCCGTGCCGTGTCCCTTGGCGACGATGGAACGGCGCAAGCCAAGCTGATGGTCGGCTTCGAGGGCGCGTCGGGGCAACGGCCGTCCGCCCGCTATGAAGGCCCGACCAGGATCGTGTTGACCTTGCCCAACGCGGTGGCTCCGGCAGGCCTCGAGGTCCGCGACAACAGCAGTATCGTGAAGTCCGCGGCGATCCGGCTCAACGGCCCGACCTCGGTCTCGGTGGTTCTGGAGACAGTTCGCCCGCTCTCCTTCACGGTGGGCCAGCAGGGCGAGGTCGCGTATCTCAAGCTCCGCGCCCCGCTCTTCGGTGGATTGGCGGGAAGGCTCATCGTCGTGGACGCAGGTCACGGGGGGCACGACTCCGGTGCCAAGGGGGGCGGGACGCTCGAGAAGGCGAACGCGCTCGATACCGCAAAGCGGCTCGCCGCCGAACTCGCGGAAGCGGGTGCATCCGTGATCCTGACCCGCGACGACGACACCTTCGTCACGCTGAACGAGCGGCCCGCCGTCGCAAACCGAGCCGGCGCCGACCTCTTCATCAGCTGCCACTTCAACTCGAACACCGTTGCGAACAGCCGCTCGGGCACGATCATCTTCTATCACAGGGACGATCCCGAGGGCAAGCTGCTCGCGGAGTGCGTCCGCAGCGTCGTCGCCAAGAGGAGCGACCTGCCCGACCTGGGCACTTGGAGCGACCAGCGCATCTATCAGTCCGGTTTTGCCGTACTAAGAGGTGCAGAGATGCCCGGTGTGCTCTTGGAGCTTGGGTTCATCAATCATGCGACGGATCGCTCCAAGATCACGGATCCAGCGTGGCGGCAAGCTATGGCAGAATCGGTGGTGGAGGCTCTGAGGATCTATTTCAGCAATGGCCAATAAGTCGCAACGTTCGAAGCTCCTGCCCCTGCTCGCGATCGCCCTTTGCGGGGGAGCCGTCTTTGCGGGCACTTCGTTGTACGTGCAGTCTGCTCCCAAGGTGCAGCCGCGCCGCGCGGCCATGCCTGACGTCCAAGTCGAAGCCAAGCAACAGCCCGGAACGGTCCAGGTCATGGAGCCCTCCTATGACAAGGCAGGCGAGCTGAACTTGGAGCCACGCTCGGTGCGCGTCAAAGAAGGCTCGGAGGCGAAGGCAGTCGCCGTCGCTGCCTACATTGCGAAAATCCCGGCCGTGCCTTCCAACACCCGAGTGCTCTCCGTGAAGCTGGACGGCCGCACCGCAGTCGTGGATTTCTCGAAGGAACTCGACTCGGGCTATGGCACCGAGGACGAGAAAACCTTGATCCAGGGAGTGCTGGCTACGATGGGACAGTTCCCGGATGTGGACACGGTGGAGTTCCGGATCGAAGGCAAGCCGACCCAAGGGATCGGGAACCTTGACCTCAGTTCCCCGCTCGCGGTGATCCGTGTTCCGAAGGAGAAGCCTTGAGGCGCTCCCACGCTCGGTACGTGTAGACCACGATAAAACCGACAAGAACACCGACGCTCCAGCCGAACAAGATTTGCGACGGGTAGTGCACCCCCACGTAAACCCGGGATATGCCGGTCAAGAGCGCGATCACGGCCCAAACCGGCGCGTGCCTCCGATTCTCGATGGCGAAGACGGTGGCGATCGCGGCCATGTTCGCGCTATGGGCCGAGGCGGTGCCCATGCTGCCAAGCGGCTCGACCCGCAGAACCGGGCCCGAGACCCGTAGCACTGCGTCCGCCAGTGAGACCCCTTGGTCCATGAGCGCCGCGACCTCCCCACTTGGCCTACCAAAGGGGAAGGCCGCCTTGAGCGCGTCCGTAGCCGCGTTCGAGACCGGCCAAGCCAACATCGCAAGCAGCGCGGGCCTGCGCTCCGACCGTTGCACCAAGAGGGCAACGAAGATTCCAAGCAACAGAAGGCGAACTGGCCACCACTTGTTGCCCTCGCTCAACGTCACAAAGAGAGGGGCCCACGTGTCCGGCCAGCCATTGATCATGCGAAAAAGTGCTTGATCGAGCCAGCCCACGGACAAAAGGCTACCCGCGAGTCCATGCGCTACGACACTGAGAAGACCAGGGCCGCCGTTTGGGGTGCAATATGCGCCTCTACCCTCGCCTGTGTTTGGGAACCAGGGGCCGATCCCCCTCTCCTGGGATACGACCCGATCCCCAACCGGATGGAGCCGAGACCCTTCCTTGACGGCTGGGTGGTCGTCCTCGAGGCGCTACGACTGGGTGCGCCCGTGGAGCGATGCTCTCAGGCCCTCTCACGCGACTTGTCATACGGGGGCCTGACTGAGGCGGACTCCACGGGTCTGGCGATCCTCATGGGGCTGCTCTATGCAGGGGCGCCGAGCCTCGCGGCGAGGGCGACGGGAGAGCCAGCCTCCCTCGTCGGCTCCCTCGTCGCAGCGTTGGGCTCGCCGTTGGATCGGGCCATCGAGGATGCTGGGGCGGGACCGGAACACTTGGCGGCCAGAGTCGCGCTCAAGCTCGGCGAGCCCACGGTCGGAAAGGGGGCCGTCACCGAGGCCGCGAGCCTCATCGCGTGTACCGGCGGGATGGAATTCGATCGCGCGATCGCCTTCTCCGTCTCGCGGGGCTGTCGAACCCCAGAGGCGCTCGCCGCCGTAGGCGCGGTGGCCGCAGGTATGTTTGGACTGCACGCGAGTTGGACGGAGCCCTTGGGCGAGCAGTTCGTGTCCGGTTGGGGCCTCAGGTCACCCTCGCCTCCTGGCACGGTGGACGAGATCGCGGCGATGCTCACGGAAGCTAGGCAACGCGCTTCGATCCTCGGGTGAGCCCGCTCGCGAACGGGTTGGCCCGCAAGGTTTGGTGGATGCTCCTCTGGTTCATCCGAAGACCGTGGGTTCGACGGCTCCAACGGGCCTCCACCGACTGGCATCGCGACCCAGCCAAGCGCGAGAGGGCCCGGCGTGCCCTCGTCCGGCAGGAGAAGTTTGCCAGGAAGTATGGGAGCAGGATCCTGCACGGGGCCTTTTTGATCGCGCTCTACTTGATCCTCCTCCAACTGGTCTATGCCGTCTTGGCGCCGTTGGCATCCTCGCTTCGGCCTACGTCGTAGTGCCGGCGAACCACGCTGATCGCCTTCTGGGAGAGCGCGCTCATTCCTGGCAAGGGACCAGCGAGCGGGTACCGGTCCAAGCCTGGTGGGATCTTAGTGGTCAGGCGGACTTCGGCCACGATTCGGTGCCGGGTGACCGCATGGCGAACCGTGCCGATCGTTGCGCCTTCAACCGGCTCGCGTTCGGTGGTCGTGGGTAGCTCGCTGAGGCCCTGCCACCACGATCCTTTAGGAACCTTGCGGAGGCCGACCATGCCTGCTTCGACATGCGCCATGACCGTGAGGCCAAGCTGGATCGCCTGCCCACCTTTCCGCGGTGCTGAAAAAGCCTCCGGTGAGCCGGAATACAGCCCTTGGCACCAGTCGGCAACCGGGCACTGAGCGCACTTCGGGAAGCGCGGGACGCACACCGTCGCCCCGAGTTCCATAAGGGCTTGGTTCCACGGTGCAGCGCTGCCCTGAGGGCGAACCTCCGTCGCCCATGCCCAGGCTCGCGGTTCTGGGTTCTTCCGCGGATCGGCACAAAAGCGACGGTACACGCGGACGACGTTCCCATCCACCACCGGAGCGTCGAGACCGAGGACGATCGAGGCTAATGCACCGGCGGTGTATCGTCCGACACCAGGCACGGCGCGCCACTCCTGCTCCGTGGTGGGCCAGCCATGGGCCACAACATGCTTCGCTCCCGCATGGAGCCTTCTCGCCCGGCTATAGTAGCCAAGGCCCGCCCACTCGTCGAGCACGGCCTCCTCCAAAGCATCCGCGAGGGCGTGTACTGTCGGAAACCGCGTGAACCACCTCTCAAACCTTGGCTGGACCGTCGCAACGCGAGTCTGCTGGAGCATGACCTCGCTCACCCAAATACGGTAAGGGTCGCGCGTCTCCCTCCATGGCAGTGGCCTACCTTCGCGCTCGTACCACGAGAGGAGCGCGGTCTGGAACCCGGTCAAGCCGGGAAGCCGCTGGGCTCGAGCCCCATGGCCGCCAGGGCCCGCGCAGGGTCACTGGAGGAGGTCAGCGCCCTGCCGATCACCAGATAGTCTGCACCGGCCTCGATCGCGCACCTGCCGTCCCCGACCCGCGCCTGATCCTCGGTCTCGCCGCTGGATGGCCGGATGCCCGGCGTGACGATGATCTTGTGGCCGACCGCCTCCCGAATGGCGCGAGCCTCGTGGACGGAGCAGACGACCCCGTCCAACCCGCACTCCGTCCCCAGCCGAGAGAGGCTCTCCACCTGGGTCTCCAAGGTGCGGCTCACGCCGAGATGGTCGCGAAGCACGTGCTGGTCGAGCGAGGTGAGGACCGACACCCCGACCAGGAGAGGCGCCTCGTCCTCGCGGCAGGTCTTAGCCTCCTCGACCGCGGCAGTGATCATCGCGGGCCCACCGGAGATGTGGAGGGTCATCATCCAGACCCCGTATCGGGCCGCATGGCGCACGGCGAGGGCCACCGAATTGGGGATGTCGTGGAACTTGAGGTCGAGAAACACCCTCTCCACCCCGTGGTCCCGAATCTTCCCGATCACCTCCAGGCCATGCTGGAGCACCAGGCCGTGCCCGATCTTGAACGCGCCAACATAGGGTTTGACCCGGTCGAGTACGGTCAGGGCCTCGTCGAGATCGGCATAGTCCAACGCACAAATGAGCCTGCGGTCCACGGTTCCCCCTTCGCTCTAGATCATAGCTCATGCTATGGTTGTCTCAACGATGGATACGGGCGAGCTACTGATCGCTGGGAATATGATCGGCGGGCCGTGCGACGGTTCCGTCCCCAAGAACCCTGTGGTCTCGCCCTGGGACGGTCGGACGGTAGGTTCGGTGGCGGAAGGGGGTTGGGAGCACATGGACGCCGCCCTCTCCGCGGCGAGCGAGGCGTTCCCGGCTTGGTCGCGCACTCCGCGGCACTCTAGGGCAGCCTTGCTCCGGCGTGCCGCCCAACTCATCCGCGAGCACAAGGACCTGCTGGTCGAGGCTGCGATCGCAGAGATCGGCAAGCCGAGGTCGCTCGCAGAAGGGGAAGTCTCGCGGTGTGCCTTGACCTTCGAGCTTTCTGCGAGCCTCCTGGACTCGCTGACCTTGGAGTCGCCCAGCACTGAGATCGAGGCACGAGGCACCGGGCATTGGGCGATCGTGGAGCGCTTCCCCAGGGGAGTGGTGCTCGCGATCACGCCCTATAACTGGCCTTACAACCTCGCGGCGCACAAGGTCGCCCCTTCCTTGGCGGCGGGCAACACGGTCGTCCTCAAACCGTCGGGGGCGTCCGCCCTGTGCGGCGCAATCTTTGCGCGGATCTTGAACGCGGCTGGATTTCCCGCCGGGGTAGTGAACAGCGTCCTTTGTGACGCGAGGGTGGCAGAGCGCGCAGGACTCGACGAGCGCACAAAGATGGTGAGCTTCACGGGCTCGGAGGCCGTGGGCTTTCACTTGCGTGAGGTCGTCTCGGACAAGCCCGTGACCTTGGAGCTGGGTGGGAACGCATGCGCGATCGTCATGCCCGATGGCGACCTCGAGTTTGCCTCAGAGCGTTGTGCCCTCGGTGGGTACGGCTATGCTGGCCAGATCTGCATCTCAGTGCAGCACGTCCTGGTACACGAGTCCGTCGTTGCGGAGTTTCGTGCGGCCTTTGTCAGCGCGACCTCCAAGTGCCCGACTGGCGACCCAAGCCTCGCGGAGACCGTCTGTGGACCCTTGATCTGCGCTTCGGCGGCAGATAGGGTGGAATCCTGGATCACCGAGGCCACGGATTCCGGGGCAAGGCTGCTCGCCGGGGGCGGCAGGAGCGGAAACGTTGTTCGCCCAACCCTGCTTACCGAGGTTCCTCACCGGGCGAGGCTCGCTTGCGAAGAGGTCTTCGGGCCGGTCGTGACGCTGGAGCCGTTCGCCACGCTTGACGAGGCGATCGAGAGGGTGAACGCTTCCCGCTTCGGCCTCCAGGCCGGGGTCTTCACCTCGGATCTCCGCACCGCGACCCGGTTGTCCCGCGAGCTCGAGGTGGGGAGCCTGGTCGTGGGGGACTACCCGACGCTGAGACTGGACAACATGCCCTACGGAGGGGTGAAGCGGAGCGGGATGGGGCGCGAGGGGGTACGTAGCACCTACGAGGATGCCACGGAGCCCAGGCTGATGCTCGTCCGTCCTTTCTAGCTTGCGGTGCAGTCACAAAGTTGGAGCATCACGTCGCCCCGAACTGCGCTCACGTCCAAGCTCCCCGTGCCTTTGCCCAGCTTGCCCGTGATGAGCAAGCCTTCTTCCACACGGTCTTGGAGCTCGACCTGGGACGCCACCGACCCGTTGATCGTGCTGAGCGAGACCCTGCAATCCGAGCCATCGAGTAGACCGACGGTCACGCTCCCATTCACCGTGCGCAGGCTGACGGTGCCTGAGACCGGTTCGCAGAGCTCGGCTTCCATGTCGCCATGGGCGAGCTCGATCGCCAAGCTCTGGCACTTTGCAGCCTTGACCTGGACGTTGCCGCTCGAGCTCTTGACACTCGCCGTACCCTCGACGGCCTCCAGCACTACGTTGCCGGATCGAGAGTCTACGACGAGGAAGGCAGCGGTGCAGTGGTTCACGGCCACGTCCCCCGCAGATGTGGTCAGCTCGATGGAACCCTTCGCACCGGCGATGGTGATGTCGCCGCTGTGAGTGGTTGCACGGCAAGCGCCATTCAAGCCCTTGACGTCAATGTCGCCATTGGCGATGTCTAGCTCCAGGGCGACGCCGCGCGGTAGGTGCAGCTCCACGTCCACGCGGACGTTCGGGCCGTCCGGGCGCCGGAACGAGATCACCTTGTCGCTCTCGTCGAGCACAGGCGTAAAGGCGCTGCTCATCCGTTTTGCCTCTTCCTGATCCATGGCCCGGTGGCTGGCGTCGAGGATCAGTTTCGCCTCCTTCGAGCCTCCGAAGACCCGAACGTCGCCGCTGCCGCCATCAATGCGGAAGGTCTTGGACTTTGTGATCTCGAAGGGAAGCTCGATCCGGCGCGTCTCTGCCTGGCCGAAGAGGAACCCGAAGCCGCCAGACTTCCGCGCATCGTCGGTCGCCTTGCGGAGCGCCTCCGACCCCTTGTCAATCCCTTGCTTGATCTGGCCGGAGATCTCTTGCCAGTTGATCCCTTTCGTGATCTCCTTCCCTGCCTTCTCGATGTTCGCCACGAGCTTGGAGAGCGGATCGGACTGCGTCGTTTCCCCGACCGCCACCGGCTCCTCTGCCTCGACGAACGCCTCCACGAGCTCGGCCGCGTCCTCGGGGCTCACCTTGCCCTCCTTCACCAGTCTCATAATTCGCGCAATCTCTTCCTTCAATCCTTTTCTCCGTTCCTCAGCTTTAGTTTCGACTTCGCCTGTTCGGCGGTGATCTCGCCCCGCTCCAACTGCTCGAGCACGCCCCGCTTGGCCGCAGCTTCCCTTCGAGAAGGCTGGCTCGTCCGGTACGGGCGTAGACCTAGCTCCAGCAACAGGTTATCTATCCTCGCCCTCACGGTTGGGTAGCTCAGCCCAAGTTCCTTCTCCATCGTGGTGATCACCCCGCGAGAGCGAAGGAAGACCTCAAGGATCCGGTGGTTGTCCGGGTCGAGCAAGGCGGCGGGCGGGAGTCGGAAGCGACCACGAAGCTTGATGGATCCGTCCAGCGACGACAGTTCCGTGGCGATCAGCGGCCCACCTGCCACCGGGCAGCTTGCCGGGATATCGTGCAGCCCATCGGCTGGCTCCTTGATCTCTTTCACGAAAGAAGGTTCTCCTGCCCCTTCCTACTCGCCCGGGTGGGGCGAGGTTGCACCTCTCATAGGCCGCACGCCCGCATTACTTCCTCGACCCGGATGTCCGCGACCGCCCCGCCTGCCCCCGGCACGAGCGCCTCCAATCCGGGCCGCCGAGGGCACCAGAGATGGACGATCCCAGGTCGGAAGAGGCCGACGACCGGGGCGGGGCCTGCCGCCGCGAGGTGCAAGATTCCATTGTCCAAGGTGACGACTTGAGCAGCACTGGCCAGGGCGCCCACGACCTCGGGCAGGGTGAGCCGTCCGCGCAAATCCACGACGCCTGCATCCTCGACGAGCCGATCCTCGTCGGAGGCGCCTCGGTAGAACTGGCCCTGAGCCTTGCGAGCCGCACCGACGAGCCCCACGGAGCCGTGCTTCGACGCGAGGGCACGGCACACCTCGATCCAATGCTCGATGGGCCACAGCTTGCTGGGGAGCGAGGCGGAGAGGGCGACGAGCGCAGGCGGAAGCGGGAGCTTGGGCTCGGAACTCGGGAAGGAGTAGCCAGGGATCGGACCTTCAAGGTAGAGCAGACGCACGAAGAGCTCGCTGATGTGACCCGTTTCGAGGAACGGGTACCGATCCTTGAGGTTCGCGGTGGCCCATTCCCGATCTCGCCAAAGGTCGCCCCGAGCATCGTCTGGGTAGGAGAGCTCGCCCCTGCCCTCAGGTCCAGCACAGGGTCCAGCGGCGAGCGCCCCGCCCTCGGCGAGCGCTCCGCAAACGACCATCGCCCATGGCGCGTGCTCGAGGTTCATCACGAGCCCATATCTACCCAGGGGCAGGTCGTGCCACGCCTCGGCCATCGGGCTCCCCATCACGTCCACCGAAGCCTCGATCCAAGGAGACAGCTGGGCAAACTCGCGGATCCGTGGGCCGCTCAGAAGGTCACACCGACACCCCCGGTCGTGTAGAACCTGCAGGAGCGGGGTCGCGACCGCAAAGTTTCCAATCGCATCGTTCGCCACGATCGCGACCCTCGTGCCCGCTCCTAGGCTCGTACCTTCGTATCTCGTCATGGGTTCAAGCCCCGCACATAGCGCGGTTTCCGTGCCACGATAGGCCGTGGCGGGCCAACTCTACCTGGGCTTGGACGGGGGTGGCACCTCGACGAATGCAGCGTGTCTCGATGACACCGGTCGTTTGGTGTTCCAGGGCTCGGGCGGGCCCGGAAACGTCGCGACGGCGAACATCGAGGAGCTGCTAGCTTCGATTGCGGAGGCGACGCAGGGATGCCCGGCCTGCGTCTCGGTCGCGGCCTGCTTGGCGGGTGCGACCGCGGCGCGGACCCCAAATCTTGAGGACGAGGTTTCAGCGATGTTCCCCTGTGCGAAGGTGCTAGTTCGGCCAGATTGGGCGGCACCGTTGTACGCCTCGGCGGAGGAGTCGGCCGCAGTCGTGATCGCAGGGACGGGCAGTGCGGTTTGCTCCAAGCGGAACGGGCAGGAGCGGGTCACCCTGGGAGGCGGTGCCTTGGTGGGCGACCTAGGGAGCGCCCTTGATGTCGCCAGGCGCTACTTGGGTGCCCTGCTCGTCTGTGGGCACGACCCGGCAGAACCCGTCGGGTCGGCGCTGGGAGAATCGTTCGGCACGCAAAATCCAAGAGAGGTCGCCTCGCGGTGGCGCGAGCCGAGATTTATTCAGATGCTCGCTGCATGCGCCAATTCCGTCGCAGAATCCAACGACCCCTTGGCGACCCGGGCCGTGGACGGTGCGATGGACGCTCTCGCCCATGCGGCCCAAGTTCACCTTGATGCGATCGGGCACCCTGGCGGCAACACCGTCGTTGAATCGGCAGGCGGACTGTGGGGCGCATCGCCAAAATTCATGGAACGGTTCCGATGGGCCCTTTCCGTGACCGGAGAGGGCACCGTACACCGTCACTACGTTGTGAAGCCGCTTGCCGTCACTCCCGCAGAGGGCGCGGCAAGGCTTGCACAGTGGAGCTTTCATGGGAACTGAGTCGCGCCATCCGAGGTCCATCGGGCTTGACAGAATGTCGGCGCGCGAAATCGTCCGCCTCATGAACGAGGAGGACGCGGCAGTATTGAGCGCGGTGAGTCGCGCCGAGCTGGGGCTTGCCCGTGCCGCCGAGGCCGCCGCGCGCGCTTACCAGGCTGGTGGGCGTGTCGTTTATGTCGGCGCGGGCACGAGCGGACGAATCGCGACCGCGGACGCCGCCGAGATGCCGCCCACCTTCGGCGTTCCGGCAAGCAAGTTCGTGGCGATTGTCGCCGGGGGCGAGGCGGCTGGAAGGACCGCCGTGGAGTCTGCCGAGGACAACGGTCACCTCGCCATCGAGGAGTTGGAGGAGATCGGGCTCGCCCGTGATGACTTCGTCGTGTGCGTCGCTGCCTCGGGCCGGACGCCGTTCGTAGTCGCTGCCGCTCGACACGCTAAGCAAAAAGGCGTGCCGACGTGCGGGATCGCGAACAACCGGGACTCCGAGCTGCTCGAGGCTGTGGACCTCCCCATCCTCCTGGACACCGGCCCGGAGGTCCTCACCGGTTCGACCCGCCTCAAGGCGGGCACCTCACAAAAGCTAGCCCTCAACGCGATCTCCACGGCCGCCATGGTGCTGAGCGGCAAGGTCATTGAGAACCTCATGGTGGACGTCGCGGCGAAGAACGACAAGCTTAAGGAACGGTGCGTGCGGATCGTTTGCGAACTCACGACCTTGCACGAAGACGAGGCGAGACAACTGCTGGAGTCCCATGCTTGGAACATCCGCCGTGTGGTCGCCGTGGTCCGTGCCACGGAGCCTGCCGCCACCAGCTAGCTGCCCTTCGCTTCGTTCCAAAGGGCTTCGAGCTCCTCGATGCTCCTTCCCTTCATGTCCCCGCCGCTCGCCGCTTCGACCCGCGCGAAACGGGCGGTAAACCGGTCGTTCTGTGCGCGAAGCGCTCCCTCGGGCTCCACCCCGGCCCACCGCGCCAAGTTCACCACGGTGAAGAGCAGATCGCCCAGTTCTTCCCCCACCCTCTCGGTGTCCCACGCTTCCCTGAGCTCCTCGGTTTCCTCCTCTAGCTTCGCCCAGACCCCTTCGACGCTAGGCCAGTCGAAGCCGACGCGCGAGGCCCGCGTCCCGATTTCGTGGGCTCGCTGCAGGGAGGGCAGGCTCCGGGAGACCCCGGCCAGGAGCGACCTTCCCTTCTCGCTCCTCTTCGTGGCGTCCCAGTTCTTCAAGACTTCGTCCGCGCTCGCGGCCGTCGCATCCCCAAAGACGTGCGGATGGCGACGGACGAGTTTTTCGGTCACCGTGCGTGCGACGGTGTCAATGGAGGGTCCGCCGTCGCGCGAGTCCATCTGGGCGTGCATCACAGGCTGGAGCAAGACGTCGCCCAGCTCCTCCATCATCGCCTCGGCGTCCCCTGCCTCGATGGCGTCGAGAAGTTCGTAGGTCTCCTCGACCATGCAGCTTCTCAGGCTCTCGTGCGTCTGTGCTTGGTCCCACGCGCAACCCCCAGGCCCGAGCAGACGGTCTACGATGTGGACGAGGCCATAGATGCCCCCAGGGTGATCGTCCCGGACGGGTGCGACCCGCACCTCGAACCGCTCATCAAGCCCTTCCAATTCCCCCAGTAAGGTGAAAGGCCGTTCACACTCGATCCCGGCCGTCTTGCCGTAGCGCTCCGCCAGCGCGGCATAAACCTCCCTCCCGCGAAAGCCGTGGAAGACCTGCAGGGCCCGTTCGTCCACGGTGAGGAGGAGCGGGGCGACGTGAACCTGGCACGCGACCGTGCAATCCATGATCCCAGGATTCCAGGTCTCCGGCCTCGTGCTGGGCCCTATCCGCCGAAGGCCGCCTTGAGCTGCTCGTCAAAAGCGGTGCCTTGGTACTCGATCCGGGCGCGCTTCCGCATGTCCGCCATTAGCTTTCCGAGGTCGTTGCGGTCGCTTCCCCGCTCCAGCATGAGGGCCTTGCGGACCTCCGCCTTGAGGTTCGTATCGAGAGGCAGGACCTTGCCCTTCTTGACCTCGTCCAGTTTGATCTTCACAAAGACGGCGTCCCCCCGCATCCAGTCCGAAACGAATCCGGCCGACTTGCCTTCGACCAGCTTCTGGAACGACTCGCTCAGCCCCTCGAAAGGAACCTCTCCCATATCGCCGCCAGAGGTCTTGGATAGGTGGACACTGTGCTTCCTGGCGACCTGGTCGAAGGAAGTACCCGAGGAGAGGTCAGCCTCCGCCGCCTTTCGCTTCTCTTCCGTGTCCACCGCGATAATACGGAGATGATAGAGGTCAGGGATCGTGTACTTGGAGATGTTGCCGCGGTAATAGGCCTCGATCTGCTGGTCGGTCACGTTGACGCCCATGGTCTGGAGCTTGAACTCCGCGATCTGGACCGTGACATCGTATCGGAGGTCGGCCTCGGTCATTCCTAGCTTCCCGAGCCCGGCGACAATTTCAGGATTGAGCTTCTTGGTCTCCTCGACCGCTGCCGTGATCTCGGTGTCGGCCGGATAGACCTGCTTCTCCTTGGCGAGCTGGAGCAGGAGCAACTCGTTCATGACCCGGTTCAGGGTCAAGAAACCTGGGGTGGACACGACGAACTTGCCGCCCACCAACTCCCCCACTCGCGGCAAGCCAGGCATCCTTTTCCAGAACGTCCCGGTCGAGATCGCTTCCCCGTTCACCACCACCATGGGTTTGCTCGGCTCACCGAACTGAGCACGGGCGGCCAGGCTGCACAACGCGGCCAAGGCGACAAGGACGAGGCGGGAAGGTGATCGCATATGATCCATGACGCCCGAAACCTTACGAGGTGTCGCACACGAGGGATGGGCCTAGTCCGGTTGACGGTGGGCCGCCTCCGGGCCCTAGGGTGCCGTGGAGTCGCTTCTACGGCGCCTGGCCCCAGTCTGGCAGCCGCACGAGGGTCAACGCGAGTTCTTGTTCGCCCAGGCACCGATCCAGGTGCTCGCGTGCGGCCGTAGGTGGGGCAAGACCGATGCCTGTGCCGTGGCGACCCTCGCGCGAATCTTGGGCGACCTCTCGACCCGCCACATCCTCGTCGCTCCCACGAAGGATCAGTCCACCCTCCTCTTTGACCGGGTCGTGGAGCTGGCGGAGCGGCTCTACCGGGCCGAGGGGCGCGAGTTCCGCGCGACGATCCGCCGAAGCCCCTTTCCTCGCCTGGAACTGGGGCCGCACGTCGTCACGGCAAGGAGCGGGCACGTCCCTCGCGCCCTACGCGGGAACGAGGCCACGCACCTGGTCGTGGACGAGGCCGCCTACCTCCCCGACTCTTTGATCGCGGAGGTTCTCATGCCCATGCTCGCCGCTACGGCCGGAACGATGACCCTCATCAGCACTCCTCACGGGAAGGGCCTCTTCTGGAGGCTCTTTCGCATGGGGGCCCTGGGCGAACAAGGGGTGTGGAGCCGTCAAGCACCTACCTCGGAGTCGCCCCACGTCAACGCCTCGTTTCTCGAGTCCCAACGATCACTGCTCAGCGAGCGGGCTTATCGGGTCGAGTACATGGCCGAGTTCCTGGACGGCGAGGGCCAAGTCTTCCGAACCGCGGCGGTGGAGGCCTGTACGGTGCCCGTGGTGCCTCGCACGAAGAGTCGTACCCTGATCGGCGTGGACTGGGCCCGTTACTCCGACTACACCGCGGTCGCGGTCTTGGATGGCGACCGGACGGAGGCGGGCCTCGTCCACCTTGATCGCTTCCAAGGCGACAGTTGGGCCGAAACGGTGAAGCGGGTCGCCTCCGTGGTATCGAGCTACCAAGGCGCAGAGGTCACGTGCGACAACACGGGTGTGGGCGACCCGGTGGTGGAGTCGCTCCGTGCCGCCCTGCCCCAGAACACCGTCCACGGCTACAACTTCACCCGATCGTCCAAGGCCGCCCTCATAGACAACCTCGTTTGGCTCTTTGACCAAAGAACCCTTCGCATCCCACCCGATCCCCAGCTTCTCAGAGAGCTGGAGCACTTCGAGGCC
>JADLBH010000002.1 GCA_020847855.1 Fimbriimonadaceae bacterium | reverse complement strand
GAGACAGATGATCCCGAGACAGATCGCACCCGCCACGAGCATCTGATCCATCGCGTGCTTGCCAATGGTGGGATCCACGGTTTGGCGGCTCAACTCTTCCAACGGCACCGGGAGCGAACCCGCCTTTATCAGCTGCGTCAAGGTCTTGACGTACTTCGGCGGGAAGTCGCCATCAATGAAGGCGGAGTCCTTGAGAATCGTGTTCTCCTTGACCGGGGCGATGCTGAGCACCCGGTTGTCGAGCACGAAGGCGATCTGCTCGCCCTTGTTGATGTGCCTTCGGCTCCAGGCCTCCATCTTGCGAGAGCCCTCGTCCGAGAACGTGAACTCGGGCTGGGTGCGGTTCCCTTGCACGATCGGCTTGGCGTCCCGGACGTCGGAGCCTTCCAGGATCACCTCCCAGTCTTGGATCATCTCTAGATAGCCGGGCGTCCCTGGGACGAGCTTGGTCTCCGGTGCGGCCGACTTGGCAAAGGCCACATAGGAGACCCCGTCCTCCCCCTCCTCCTCACCGGCTTGGATGAACCGGCGCTGGCGGCTGGCGGTGGAGACGTTGTCGGCCCAGTAGCAAATGATCTTGGCCGTGTTGCTGATCACCGAGCGTGCCTCTTCCACGTTCGTGAATCCGGGCAGCTCGACCACGACCTGGTCCGTGCCCTTTGCGGTGACGACCGGCTCGGAGACTCCCAATGCGCCTGCGGCGCGGCCCCCGAGGATCTTGACCATGTCGGCCTGCACCCTGGGCAGCGTGCTCTTGTCGAACTCCTTGAGGTCCTCCGTCTTGAGGCGGAAGATAAAGCGCGAGCCACCCTGGACGTCGAGCCCGTACATGGGCTTGAACACCGACTCGGGCTTTTGCGAGCTCCAGACCACATAGCCCGAGAGCGCACTCACGAGGGCTACGACAGCGAGAAAGATGAGACTGCGGTGGGACAATGTGAAAGGCTCCTCGGCGACGGGCGAGTATACCGGCGATGGACGAACCCTCCGGGCCTACCAGGAACTTGGAGAGCGCGGTTCAGGTAACACTTCCTTGTGACGCCGAGAAGCACCCTCCTCCTCGCTTCCCTTTCGTGCCTCGCCACCCTTGCCCCCGCGCAGCGGGCGAGTTTTGGCAAGCCGGACCTGATCCAGGCCAACGCGCTCCAAGCCCACTTGGAGTTCATCGCCTCGGACGCTCTCGGCGGCAGAGACACCCCCTCGCTCGGGCTGGAGATCGCGTGCCGTTACGTCGCGAGCCAGCTCAGGCTCTACGGAGTCGAGCCTGCGGGCGAGAACGGCACCTACTTTCAGACCATCCCGATGAGCGAAGGGGCGGTGGACCCAGTAAAGACCACCGGCAACCTCTCGGGCACCACGATGGCCTATGGCACCGACTTCTATGCGAGCCTGCCCGCCGGTGCCGCCTCGGGCGGCTTGGTTTACGTCGGTCGCGGCATGGTGAACGAGGCCGAGAACGTTGACCCCTATGCGGGGCTGGACGTCCGCGGGAAGATCGTGATCGCTCTCCAAGGGGGCAGGCCGCGCCAAGGCTGGACCTCCGCGTCCCAAGCGGCGGCCCAGCACGGTGCCGCTGGGATCGTCTACATCCCGAGTCAAGCCACGGCCCAAGCCTGGAAGAGCGCCGTGGATCGGTCGGCTCGCCCGCAGAACCGCCGAGGGTCGGCATCGCTCCCCTCCCTTGTGCTCTCCCCCGACGCAGTAGGGAGGCTCTTCGCCGGGGAGGCGGCGACGGCAACCGAGGTCCTCGCCGCCGGAGACGAGGGCCCGAAGCCCTTCGCACTCTCAGCGTCCAAGACGGCGTCCTTCCAAATCGCCTCGGACGGCAAGGCAACGTCCGCGATGAACGTCGTCGGGATCGTGCGCGGATCTGACCCCACCCTCAAAGCGGAGATGGTCGCCTTCGGGGCGCACATTGACCATGTCGGCACGACCACGCGGGACGTCCCCGACAAGATCTATAACGGTGCCGACGACGATGGCTCGGGCACGGTCGCCATCCTCGAGATCGCGCGCGCCTTCGCCCTCGGCCCCAAACCGAAGCGGTCGCTGCTTTTCGTGTGGCATTGCGGCGAAGAGAAGGGGCTTGTCGGGTCTGCCTACTTCACGGACAATCCCACCGTCGCGTTGGACAAGGTCGTTGCCCAACTCAACATTGACATGATCGGACGCTCGAAGACGCCAGGCGACACCAGTCCGCAGAACGAGGTCCTCACCGGGCCGAACGAGGTCTTCGTCGTCGGCTCCACAAAGATGAGCACAGACCTACAAAACACGAGCGAGAGGGTGAACAAGTCCTTCCTCAATATGTCGTTCAACTACAAGTACGACGACCCCAAGGACACGGAGCGGATCTTCTACCGGTCCGACCACTACAACTATGCCCGTAAGGGAATCCCGATCATCTTCTACTTCAGCGGGCTCCATGAGGACTATCACCAACCGAGCGACGAGGTGGAGAAGATTGACTTCGCCAAGCTCGCCATGGTGACCCAAACCGTCTATGCAACGGGGTGGGAAATTGCAAACGCCCCCACTAGGCCGAAGGTGGACAAGCCGCTCGACGGCGGATAACCCTTAGCCGAAAAGCGGGCCGTAGGCCGAGCAGGCGCGGAAGTCCGCAGACTCGGCATCGGTCGTGCCGAAGCGCTGCCACGACGCAGGACGGAAAATCGCGTCGCGGTCCAAGTTGTGCCTGTCCACCGGAATCCGGAGCATGCTGGCGAGAGCGACGAGGTCGGCACCGATATGGCCTACGCATACCGCTCCGTGGTTCGCGCCCCACGCCGCCATCACGTCGTAGCAGGTCGAAAACGCCCCTTGGCCGGTGAGCCTAGGGGCGAACCACGTCGTGGGCCAGGTAGGGTTCGTCCTCTCGTCCAGCGTCCGGTGTCCTTCCGCGGGGAGCTCGACCGTCCAGCCCTCGGCGATCTGGAGCACGGGGCCGAGACCTTCGACGAGGTTCAAACGGCACATCGTACACTCGATCCCTCCCGGGGTGAGGAACCGGGTGCTCCACCCCCCCCCTGGAAAGTACTCGGTGATCGAAGGGCACCACTCCGTGGCGACCAGACAGCCCTCGGGGTCAGACTCCCACCACCTCCCTGGCACACGAGCCCAGTCCAGAGCGGCAGGGCCCGAGTTGATCAAGTGTAGAATCCCCCCCTCGGCGTGGCCGGATAACCGATATCCGGTCGCTCGAAGCACGGAGTCTGGCGACCAGTATGTCCGGACATCGCAGAAGAGTTGGGCCGTACCCGTCAGCAGTTGGCCCAGGAGCATCGAGACCGCGTTGAGTGAGTCGTTCTCGGTCGCGAACGCAAAGGGCTCACGTCGCCCGTTCCAGTCGAACGACGAGGTGAGGACCGCCTCCATGAAGTCGCCGTTCGGGCGGTAGTCGGTCCACTGGCGCTGGCCCTGGAAGCCGCCTGCCAGCCCGTCATGGCCCTCCGCCGCCTCTTTGTGGCCCAGCTCAGCGAGCCGAGGGTTCCCGATCATAAGGTCGCGACCGATGAGTGCCATCTTCACGGAGAGGTCCCACTCTTCGTCGAGCCGAGCCCGGTCGCGCCGCTTGTCCGGTGAGTTCCAGTCCTTGCCCTCGCGACAGTGTTCCTTCACCCACTCGCGCGCCCGCGAATACTCGACACCATCGTAGACGTCGTGCTCGATCCGCCTAGCGACCTCCGACATGTCCACGCTCTCGACCCGCATGCCCAAGTAGCGGCGGAAGAAGGCAGGATCCACGCAGGAGCCCGCGATCCCCATGCTCGTCCCGCCAATCGCGACGTAGCTGGTCCCCGCCGTGCTTGCGGCCGCGATCGCTGCCCGCCCGAACCGAAGCAACTTGTCCTTCACGTCGGCAGGGATCGAAGCGTCGCTAGGATCCTGCACGTCTCGGCCGTACACCGCGAAGGCCGGTAGGCCTTGCTGGGCATGCCCGGCCATGGACGCCGCGAGATAGACCGCGCCCGGCCGCTCCGTCCCGTTGAGTCCCCAGACCGCCTTGGGCCTCGTCGCATGCATGTCCATCGTCTCGCTGCCGTAGCACCAGCAGGGAGTGACGGTGAGCGTCGCCCCGACCCCGCTCGCAGCGAACAATGCGTCAGCACGGGCCGATTCGCTCGCACCTCCGATGCAGGTCTCGGCCACGACGCACTCGACCGGGTCACCGGAAGAATGGCGGAGTGTGCCCAGCAAGGCGGCCGCCGATTGGGCCATCGCCATGACTTTGCCCTCGAGGGATTCGCGCACCCCCCCGTACCGCCCATCTATGGTGGGTCGGATCCCGATCCTGGGCAAGGGGCGGCGGTTGCGCGTGGGCACAGGAGGGATGCTACCGCGCGGACCGGCGGGGATGACCTTTCGTTCGCGCCAAACCGTGGTCGCCCCGATTCTCGCCCACGACCGAGTACCCTCGATGTTTGCTCCTCACGAAACAGGACTTTCTCGCGGCGAGGCACTGCCCCAAGCGACTCTGGCTCGCGAAGAATCGGCCCGATCTACGGCCTCCCCCGAGCGACGCCGTCCAGGCGAGGATGCAAGTGGGACGGGAGGTCGGCGCGCTGGCGCGGAGGCTCTGGCCCCAGGCAAGACACATGCCCCCAGGACGATCCCCAGCAGAGGAGCACAGGGCCACGATGGACGCGATCGCCCAAGGTGCCGAGGTGCTCTTAGAACCAGGGATCGTCTCCCACGGCTCTCACGTCCGGCTCGATGTCCTGCTGCGCGAGGGCGACGGGTGGGCGATCACCGAGGTCAAGCAGAGCCTCGGAAAGAATCCCGCCAACTACGTGGACGATCTTGCGTACCAGACCCTCGTCGCCCGCGAGGCAGGCCTGCCCATCCGACGAGCCGCCCTGCTCTGCCTCGATCCCGAGTATCGCCTGGACGGCGAGTTGGATCCGTACGGGCTCTTTCGAGAGCTGGACATGACGCCCATGGTCGAGGCCGCGCTCTCCGAGGTGGAGCACGCACGCAGCGCAATCGCGCTCCTGCCCTCCGGCCCGGAGCCTAAGATCGCGCCGGGCAAGCACTGCAAGGACTGCCCCTTCGTGCCGCACTGCTGGGTGGACGTGCCCGCGGACTCCTTGCTCTACCTTCCCGGCGTCATCGGGAAGAAGGTCGTCCAGTTCACGAACGATGGCGCGTCTTGCATCCTTGACCTCGATCGAGCGACCCTGAACCCACGCCAAGCCCTGACCTTCGACGCGCTGGAAGCGAACCGCACCGTCGCCTCACCCGCCCTTGCCGGTGCTCTCGCGGGTCTGCGCTTCCCCGCCGCCTTCGTGGACTTCGAGGCGGTTTCCGAGGCCGTTCCCAGGGTTCAGGGGTTTGGCCCCTTCAAGACGCTGCCTTTCCAGTGGTCGTGCCATGTCGTGGTCGAGCCAGGCGCCGAGCCGGTTCACTACGAGTGGCTGGATGCGACCGGGGGCGACTGCCGAGCCGAGTTCGTCGCCACGCTCGCCCGCGCGATCCAAGGAACCGAGTCCTTCGTTCACTATTCGAAGTACGAACTGACCCAGCTCTCGGGCCTTGCCGCTGCGGAAGTGTCCGGTGCGGGCGCTTTGGCTCAAGAGGTCAAGGATCGCACCTTCGATCTGGAGTCGCCGGTGAAGAACTTCGTGGCGCACCCGGAGTTTCACGGTCGCTCCTCCATCAAGGTCGTGCTCCCCGTTCTTCGGCCAGGGATCGGCTATGAGGGCTTGGAGATCTCGAGTGGGGATGCGGCTCAGGCCGCCTATGTTCGCTCGGTCACCGATCCAAGCCCGCAAGAGAGAGAGCGTCTTCGTCGCGCCCTGCTCGACTATTGCAGGATGGACACCCTTGCCATGGTCGAGCTCTATCGGGCCCTGCTCGAATTGGCTTGACTTGGCCTACGGATTGAAGGTACAAAGTCGCTCTATGCCACTCAGGCTCCTTTGTATCGCGCTCGTCATACTCGCCATCGGATGCTCCGCACCGCAGGGCGCGTCCGGCGATCCTACGAACGCGGACGCAGGCGTCAAGCCCGAAGGAGCGACCGCCACGCCTGCGGGCGACGAGTTCGAGGGCAAATTGCGGCCCATGCTGGTCAAGAGCTGCTCGCCGTGCCACGTCGGCAAGGATGCGCAGAAGGGAGTGGACGTCGAGTTTGTCAGCAAGGACGAGAAGGAAGTGCTGAAGAAGATGCACGACGAGGTCGAAGCGGGCAAGATGCCGCCCAAGACCGCACCGGCCTTGGACGAGGCGACGAAGGCCGAGCTCCTCGCCTTGTTAGCGGAAGCAGCAAAGTAACCCGCGCAACGACCTCATACGGGCAAAACCAGCGCACCGGCATGCGCCCCAAACGCCGAACGGAAACCCATGCGGGCGAAGGCGCTGGCCCCTGCGCCGTATCCGACACGGAAGCACGAGCGCTGCTCACCGAAAGGCGAGATCATAGGGCTTGGTCGCGTCATAGACGACCTCCTCGATCGTGCCGTCATATCGCAGGACCAAGGTGCGGCGGAGGCGCGTGCCGCGATCGTACAAGAAGTCGCACGCAAGGATCTGCCGCGTACCCTTTCGCTTCCATGCCCTTGCCTGCTCGACCGGCGGCAATTGCGCAAAGGCAAGGTACGTCGTGGAAAACGGCACGTCCCAAGTGATCGCCCGCGCCTCGGAAAAGCCGATCACGGGATAGATGTCGTACCTCGCCAGCGACCAAACGTGGCCCGGCTCCGTGAGATCGTGGAGCGAGAAGGGGAGCCCAGCATCCTTGTACGTCCGCCACTCGGACGGTGCCTTGGCCGGGTGGCTATCCCGATAGAGGACCAGGGCACGGGAGATCTTCGCAAAGCGCGACTTCGTCTCTTCGGGGATGGACCGAACCTCGTCCAAGCTGCCCGGAAGATCGCTCCGCACCGGCTCCGGAGGGGGGGCGCACCCCAAGGCGAGCGCGACCAGCACCCAAGCAAGGGACCTTACGGGCCGATCCCCTTCCATCGTGGACGGATTATGACTGGAACGGGTCGCGCGCCTTGCCACGGTTGACGACGGGCTTGGCCGGATAGTCTTGGCGGTAGAGCACGAGCGCACGGCCGATCCGCTCCAGCTTCGCCCGCACTTCGACCGGGTCCGAGTACTGTCGCTCTTGGCGCGGCGCAGGCGCGGGCTTCGGGGCCAGTGCCCGCGAGCCGAAGGCGAAGCCCCCCGCCGCCAGCGCCAACCCACCCAGCGTCACGTGCCGCGCCGTCACTGCCCCGCCTCCGTGGACGAGCAGCCGCAACCGCTCTCGGGCTGCGCCACCATCGGGGCAACCGCGAACCCCGCCGCCGCAACGCCGACGACCAGAGCGATCGCCACCACAGATCGAGAACCCAGCCAGCGTTCCATAGGGCCTGAGTATCCATCGCAAAAAAAATGATGGGCCCTAAGGCCCATCAATGGAAGCAAGGTCAGCTATAGAGCTGCCTTCAGGCCGCCTGCGCCTCGCTGCCGAAGTAGACGATCAGCGGCTCGCTTCCGGCGCTCGTCTGCGAGCCACGGTGGGCGAAGACCTGATAGACCGCGGCGCTCGTCCCCGAGGGGAGCGAAGTGTCCACGTACGACTTGACGCGGACGCTGCCCAGGTTCGTCCAGGCCGTCGAGCCCGAAAGCTGGCGGCGGACGCTGAAGAACTGGCCGTTGCGCACGGTCCCGTCCCATTCGACCAGGATCGAGCCGTCGTTCAGCACGTTGGCGCGAAGGTTGGTCGCGTCGGTCGGGGGACCGGCGGGGGTCGGTGCCGCAGGCGGCGGGATCTGCGCCTTGGTGTAGACGCTCGGGTCGGCGGTGTTCTCGGCCTTGGCCCGGATCGTGCTGATCAGGCTGCTCCCGTACTCGGCCATCTCGGTGACGGCGTCATAGAAGTTCTGGGTCGCGGCCTTGCTCGCGTTGCGGGCCGCGATCGCGGCGTTGTAGGCGGCGCGGGCCGCCGTGGTGAAGGTCGTGATCTCCGTCATCATGGCCGGGTTCAGGCCGATGGCGGCGGAGTTGGTGTTCCAGGGGCTCAGGTGAGCCTCGTAGAATTCGATTTTCTGGAGCCTTGTGTTGCCGGTGACTTCTCCAGCCATTTTGTTTTCCTCGGCCCCCGCGAGGGGGCTCACAGGGCTTATCGGCGCCCCGCCGAGAGACTGGAGGGGCCTCCTGCAAGAATCGCAGGCCGTCCTACAAGAACCGTAGGAGCCCCTACAAGGACCGTAGGAGCCCCTACAAGGACCGCAGGAGCCCCTACAAGAACCGCAGGAGCCCCCTCGGGACCGTGGGGCCACGGCGCGGTGTCACGGACGGCCCCGCGCCGGTGCCGGCGGTGCTATGCTCAGAGGCGGGGCGGGCCGGTGCGCCTGCCTCGAACGTACTCTAGGAGCGGACGAATTGAAAAGCTATCCCCCCGAACTGATCCGAAACGTCGCCATCGTGGGCCACGGCGGCTCCGGCAAGAGCATGCTCGTCGAGCACATGCTCTATACGGCCGGAGCGATCGAGCGCGTCGGCACGATTGACGCCGGCAACACACAGAGCGACTTTGACGAGCTGGAGCAGAAGCGCCAGATCAGCACGAGCGCGACCGTCCTGCCGCTGGAGTGGCACGGGCACAAGGTGAACCTGATTGACGTTCCCGGCTTCCCCGACTTCGTCGGCGACCTTCACGGCGTGGCGCGGGTCGTGGACGCGATGGTGATCGTTTGCGAGGCCAAGCGCGACCTGGACGTGGGGTTCGACCTCGCCTGGGAGCTCGCCGAGCGCGAAGGGATCCCCCGGTGCATCTTCATCAACAAGCTCGAACGGGACAACGCCGACTACGAGGGCTTGATGGAGACCCTGCACGCTCGATATGGCAACCGGGTCGTGGACGTGCAAGTGCCGATCGGGACTCAGTCCGCCTTCGCGGGCGTGCTCGACCTCCTCAGCATGAAGGTCTACAAGGGCAAGGATCGCGGCGAGCAGGTGGAAGAGGTGCCCGCCGAGATGAAGGCGCAAGCCGACGCCCTGCACGACAAGATGACGGACGCGGCCGCAGAAGGGGACGACGAACTGATGGAGAAGTACCTCGAAGGTACCCAACTGACACCGGAAGAGGTCGAGCACGGCCTGATGCTGGGGATCAAGGACGGCAAGGTGATCCCCGTGCTCCTGGGCTCGGCCGCGAGCGGGTTGGGGGTCGCACCGCTGCTCGACCGCATCGTCGGCGAGCTCCCGCCCCCGGTCTATCACGACTTCACCGTGGGCGACAAGAAGATGAAGGAGGATCCGAACGGCCCTCTCGTCGGCTTCGTCTTCAAGACCACGCAAGACCCCTACGTGGGCAAGCTCAACTACGTCCGCATCTTCAGTGGGAAGCTCAAGGTGGACGACCACGTCATGAACGCCCAGACCGGCAAGGACGAACGGGTCCACAACCTCTACTGGCCTCACGGCAAGAACCAGGAAGCGGCCACCGAAGTGGGCGCGGGCGACATCTGCGTCTTGGCCAAGCTCCAGGACACCCACACCGGCAATACACTGTGCGGGCTCAAGGAGAAGCTCACCATGGCCCCGGTCGCGTTCCCAGACCCGATCTACCGTGTGGCGATCAAGCCGGTTGCCAAGAGCGACGAGGACAAGCTGGGCGGCGCCCTCGAAAAGATCCTCGAGGAGGATCCTACGCTCCGCTATGTCCGCGACACCGTCGTACACCAGGAAATCCTGGAAGGGATGGGCGACATCCACTTGGACAACACGATTGACAAGCTCCGCGCCCGCTTCGGGGTGAACGTGACCACCGAAGAGGCCAAGGTGCCCTATAAGGAGACCATCAAGAGCTCGGCCAAAGCCCAGGGCCGTTTCAAGCGGCAAACCGGCGGCCGAGGCCAGTTCGGTGACTGCTGGCTCGAGGTCGCGCCCACTGGACGAGGCGAAGGGTTTGCCTTTGAGAACAAGGTCGTGGGCGGTGCGATCCCCAAGAACTACATCCCCGCGATCGAAAAGGGCGTCGTGGAAACGATGACCGGCGGGTTCCTCGCCGGGTATCCCGTCGTGGACGTGAAGGTGACGGTCTACGACGGCTCGTACCACGACGTGGACTCGAGCGAGGCCGCCTTCAAGACCGCCGCGAGGATCGGCTTCAAGGCCGCCGCTGGCAACGCCCAGCCCACGATCCTCGAACCGGTTCTCCAGCTCTTTGTGGACGTCCCGGACGAGGCAGTCGGCGACGTGGTCGGCGACTTGAACACCCGGCGGGGACACATGCAAGGCATGGAGCCATCGGCCCCCGGAAAAACCCGTGTGAGCGCGACCGTGCCCATGGCGACCATGGGTCGCTACGCTCTGGATCTGCGCTCCATTACCAAGGGCCGCGGCCTGTTTCGAACCGAGTTCGCCCGCTACGACGAGCTACCGGCGCACGAGCAACAGGCCCTGGTCAAGCACTACGAGGAGCACAAGCACGACGAGGACGACCACTAACTAGCGCAGTAGCTTCGCCTTGACCCACGCAAGGGCCTCAACCAGGGCCTTGGCCACTTCCGGTTTCTCGACCGGAAGGGCGTGGCCCATGCCCTCGACCTTCCGCACCTCGTGCTCGATCCCTGCCTTTTTGAGGACCTCGTCCAGCCGATCCACTTGAACGACCGGGACGAGCGGGTCGGCGGTGCCGTGGATGGTGAAAACCGGGGCGCTGCCCGCGGAGACGTGGCTCACGGGCGAGAAGTCCTTGATCTCCTCTCCCGCCTCGGCGTAGGGTTTTCCCAGAACCGCCTTGCAGAGTGAGTCCGCAAGGCTCTTGGGATAGTCCTGGGAGAGGTCGGTGGGCCCGAAGAGGTTCACGACGCACGAGACCTTGCTCGACGTCTTCGACTCCACGGCTGGGTCGCGGGTCTCCAACATGCCGAGAAGCAGGGAGAGGTGACCGCCCGCACTGGCGCCGCAGGCACCCATTCGCGCCGGATCGAGCCCATAGGTCTCGGCATGGTCGCGCAAGAAACGCACTGCAGTTTGGCAGTCGTCTATCATGGATGGCCACCGGTGGGCGGGAGCGAGGCGATACTGGACGGTCGCCGCCGCGATGCCCTCCTTCGCGAAGGCCTCACAGATCGGTGCCATGTCCTTCTTGTTCCCGGACATCCACGCGCCGCCGTGCACGACGACGACGACCGGGAGCCGCGAGCCCGCAGTTGCTTCTTGAGGCCGGTAGAGATCGAGCTTGAGCTCGGTGCCGGCTACCGTTGCATAGACGATGTCGGCATCCACCTTGGGGCCAAGGGAGACCGCGGCGAGGAGGAGGAAGGAGGTCACGTTAGGATTCTATCCCAGTGACCTCCTGGTTGGCGCCTAGTTGTCGGAGTCGTCCCCTTCCGAGGTCGCGGCAAGATCGGCCAGCGACATGCCATCGAACATGTCGGCATCGGCGCGTTCCTCGGTGCCGTCGTCCTCGATGAGGGCGGCCAAGGGTTGCTGCGACCACGTCGGTTGGCTGCGGTCCACGTCAATCGCCAGCTCACGGTACTCCTTGACACCGGTGCCCGCAGGGATGAGCCGTCCGATGATGACGTTCTCCTTGAGGCCGACGAGGGTGTCGTGCTTGCCGCGCACCGCCGCGTCCGTGAGCACCTTCGTGGTCTTTTGGAAGGAAGCGGCCGAGAGGAAGCTGTCGGTCGCGAGCGAGGCCTCGGTGATGCCGAGGAGGATCCAGTTTGCAGTGGCCTCCTTGGGATCGCGCTCCATCTCCTTGCCCTCGACGGGATCCTTATAGCGCATCTTCTTCCCTGCCTCGATGAGTGTCCGGACGCGGTCGTTCTCCTTGACGAACCGGAACCGGTCCACCATCTGGCCTGGCAGGAACGGGGTGTCGCCCGGTTCCTTGATCTGTCGCTTGCGAAGCATCTGTCGAAGGATGACCTCGAGGTGCTTGTCGTTGATGTCCACACCCTGGTCCTTGTACACGGACTGTAGGTTTTGGATGAAGTACTCGTGGACCGCGGCAGCGCCCGCCAGGTCAAGAACCTCGTGCGGGTCGAGGGGGCCCTCGGTAAGCGGGTCGCCCTTGATCACGCGCTGCCCCTTTTGCACGGGCAGATTGCCGAGCGGCGGGACGAGCACGGTGAGGAAGATCTTGACCTCCTTGACGCCGTACTTGCGTAGGACTTGGAGCGTCTGCGTGGACATTTTTTGCCCGATCGTCCGCTCGACGTACACCTTGCCCTTGGACTCGACGCCCTCGAAGGCTTGTTCGGCGATGTAGGCCTGCTTGTGGACGACATCGGTCGGGACAACGGCCTCCACCACGACCCAGCGACCGTAGACGGAGCGCTGAACGTCGAGGATCGTGCCGGTCACCGGGCAGATGATCGCCTTTCCACGAGGCTGTTTTCGGGCCTCGAATATCTCCTCCACGCGGACGATGCCGCTGGACTCGCCCGTCCAGGAGTAGAAGAAGGTCTTCCTCGATCGCTCCCAGAGCTTGCGGCTGTCGCTGTCCATCTTCTCGGCTGCCTTTTCGGCGGCCTTCGTCGTCTTCTTGGCCTTACCGTCCTTTCCGTCCTCCGATCCTTCGGGACTGAACAGGCCCTTCACGACGGCTTCCTGCGTCTCGAGCAGCTTCCCTGGGTCAAAGGAGTCCAGGTCCGTGTTCGTAGCCGCTTCAAAGTCCTCTTGGAACTGTCGGACGAACTTTCCGGTCTTGTACTGGTTCGTACGCGCGATCGTCTTGGAGCCCGCGACACCTCCGGTGTGGAAGGTCCGCATTGTAAGCTGGGTGCCCGGCTCGCCGATGGACTGCGCCGCGATGATCCCCACCGCCACCCCAGCCTCCACCGGCTTGCTCGTCGAAAGGTCAACGCCGTAGCACGAGGAGCAGATGCCGTGCTCGAGCTCACAGGTGATCGGGCTTCGCACCTTCATCCCGAGCCGTCCGTGCTCGTCCACCCGATAGCCTGCTCGCTCGTACTTCTCCTTGATCCCAGCTTGGGCCTTCTCATCCGCCTCTTCGAAGACGGAGTAGAAGGCGTCTTCTACGGAGTCGAGCGCCTTGACCTGCGCCTCGTTCACGAAGTCGCCCATGCTCGCGATCACCTCGCCCGTCTCCGGGTCGGCCACGTCCTCGATGCAGTAGCGGAACTCGGCCCGTTCGCCCATGGTCTCGAGAGTCTTGCCTTCGAACATGAGGCGACAGGCGTAGACGCCGTCGGTCGTTCCGCAGTCGTCCGCCCGGACGATCACGTCTTGCGCGACGTCCACGAGCCTCCGGGTCAAATAGCCCGCGTCCGCTGTGCGCAACGCGGTGTCCGCCAGACCCTTTCGGGCACCGTGGGTGGTGACAAAGAACTCCAGCATGGAGAGCCCCTTCTGGAACGAGCTCTTGACAGGGAGCTCGTAGATCACCTCGTTGAACTGGTTGAACATGAGGCCGCGCATTCCGCTCAGCTGTGCGAGCTGCTTGACCGAGCCTCGGGCACCGGAGACGGTGATGATAGACAGCGGGTTGTCCTGGTGCATCGAGTCTACGATGGCGTTGCCGATCTCGTCGTAGGTGCTCGTCCACAGGCGGACCAGGGACTCCTGCATCTCTCGGAACGAGATCATGCCGCGCCTGAACTGCTCCAGGACTCGCATGGCCTTGCCGTCGGCGTCGCCCAGCATCTCTTCCCGCCTGGCGGGCGGGTCCATGTCCGTCAGGGCGATGCTGATCCCGTACTTCGTCGCCCACTTGAAACCGAGGGCCTTGAGGTCGTCGAGGAACTTGATCGTCCCCTCCGCTCCCACCGCGGTTCGGCAAGCGACGATCGCCTCTGCGATCCCCTTCTTGGTCAGCTCCATGTCCAGGAACCGTTGGCTGAAGCGGAGAGGGTACGGCAGGATCAGGTTGTGATACAAGCGGCCGGGCGTGGTCGTGACGATCACGTTCTCCATCTCTTGCTCGTAGGCGACCAGTTCCTTGATCTCCTCGCCGAATTCGTTCTCCCGGTTCTCGAAGCGATACTCGACGCCGGTCTCAGGGTCGAGATAGTCCACTCCCTCGCTGCGGAAGACAGGGCGCTGGATCCGGACCCTGATGAGGTCGTTCAGTCCGACGGAATTGCTCACCGGTGATTCCACCAGGTAACTCACCTCTTCGGGCCCTGCGTAGACGTAGGGAGCAGGGTTCTTCTCTGGACTCTTCTTGTGCGCCTCCTCTTGCTGGGCTAGCCTTTCTGCCGCGGCCCGGTTCGTGAACGTGAGGGCGTAGCAGCCCAGGACGATGTCCTGGACTGGCGAGTGTACGGGCCGACCGTCCGCGGGCGAGAAGAGGTTCTGCGTGGAGAGCATGAGCACCCTCGCCTCGGATTGGGACTGGAGACTGAGCGGGACGTGAACGGCCATCTGGTCGCCGTCGAAGTCCGCGTTGTACGCATGACACACCAGCGGGTGGAGTTGGATCGCCTTCCCTTCGACAAGAATGGGCTCGAATGCCTGGATCCCCAGTCGGTGCAAGGTGGGGGCGCGGTTCAAGAGCACGGGGTGCTCCTTGATCACGTCCTCGAGCGCGTCCCAGACCGTCGGGTGGGTGCGCTCGATCATCCGTTTCGCGGTCTTGATGTTCTGCGTCACCTTTCGCTCGACGAGCGTCTTCATCACAAACGGCTTGAAGAGTTCGAGGGCCATCTCCTTGGGAAGCCCGCATTGGTGGAGCTTGAGGTGGGGCCCGACCACGATGACCGAACGGCCCGAGTAGTCCACACGCTTGCCTAGCAGGTTCTTACGGAAGCGGCCCTCCTTGCCCTTGAGCATGTCGCTCAGCGACTTGAGCGGTCGCTGGTTGCTCCCGACGACGGGCCGAGCGCGACGGCCGTTGTCAATGAGGGCGTCCACGGCCTCTTGGAGCAGCCGTTTCTCGTGGTTGATGATGCTTTCCGGCGCCTGAATCTCGATGATCTTCTTCAAGCGGTTGTTGCGGTTGATAATGCGGCGATAGAGGTCGTTCAGGTCGCTCGTGGCGAACCGGCCTCCGTCCAACTGCACCATGGGCCGTAGCTCCGGGGAAATGACGGGCACGAAGTCCATCACCATCCATTCCGGCTTGCACCGGGACTGGATGAGGGACTCGGCAAGGTCGAGCCGCTTGATGGCCCTCGCGCGCTTCTGGCTCGTCGTCGTGACGATCTCCTGCCGCAGATCCTTGACCATCTGGTCCAGGTCCACGCGGCGCAGAAGCTCGCGCACGGCGTCGGCCCCGATGCTCGCCTTGATCAGCTCGGTCAGGTCTTCTTTGAGCTGGCGGCTCACGAGGTCGAGCATCTTGCTGATCGCTCGCCACTTGTCCTCTTCCAAGAGCTGATAGATTTCGACCTTGCCGATGATCTCGGCTGCGATGTCGAGGTCGCGGATCCGCTCATCGGCGTCCCGATACTCGGCACGGATTCGGTCGAAGTTCGCCTTGAACCGATCGCGCACGAACGACTCGTCGAAGTACTCGTCCGGGTTGTCGCTCATCTCCTTCATCAGGCGCATGAGCGACTCGGTCTCGAGCTCGCGCATCTGAGCGTGGATGGCGAGCTTCTCCTTCTCTACGCTGTCGAGGATCTTGGGCAGGGCCTCCTGGATCTTCTCGAGCTCGAGATCAATGATGATAAAGCTCGCAAAGTAGACGACCTTCTCCAGTTGCCTCGGCGAGATGTCCAGAATCAAGGATATCGGCGAGGGGACGCCCTTGAGGTACCAGATGTGGCTAACCGGGGCGGCGAGCTCGATGTGGCCCATCCGCTCGCGTCGCACCTTGCTCCGGGTGACCTCGACGCCGCACCGCTCGCAAATGATCCCTCGGAACTTGATCTTCTTATAACGGCCGCACGAACACTCCCAGTCCTTCGTCGGCCCAAAGATCTTCTCGCAGAAAAGGCCGTCCCTCTCGGGCTTGAAGGTGCGATAGTTGATCGTCTCCGGCTTCTTGACCTCCCCGTGCGACCAGCTCTTGATGTCTTCCGGGCTCGCGATCCCGATCCGGATCTTGTCGAAGTGCGTGCTGTCTGCCATACTCTTACTTCGCCAGTCCCTTCCCACGGCAAGGCCCCAGGCACGCGGACGGGCTCCGCAGCGACCGGGCTGTGGGGGAGGGGCTCAACCTTGAAACAATACCTTCGGCGCCGCAACACGTCTGGGCCCGGACGGGGCCCTGGGCGAGCCTGGTAATTCAACTTGTTTTTTGCTTGGAAGCGTCCGTTCGCCCTGACCGATCCATCGGGAACCTCCTCAAGTGGCCTGCTTTTTGGTAGTATGTACGGGTCAAGTGCGGGAACTCCCCGCCTGACGTCTTGGAGATGGTAATGAGAACGAAATCTGCTTTGATCATCCTCGCTGGGCTTGCCACACAGTTGGCATCCGCCGAGCTCCTCTATACGGTTCGCGAGTCGGACGATACGCTGTCCACGATTGACACCACCAACGGCAACGTCAGTGCGATTGGCGCGATGGGCGTAAGCTACGAGTTTGGCGACCTGGCCTACAACGCCAGCACCGGAACCATGTACGCCATCGGCGGATGGGGCAACGGGGTCGGTGCGGTGAGCGACCTGTTCACTGTGAACCTGACTACCGGTGCGGCGACGCTCGTGGGCTCCACCGGGCAGACCGATCTCTTCGGCCTGGTCTGGGATCCTCGAACCGGAAAGATGTTCGCGAGCGCATCCACGATCTCTACAGGGTTCTATGAGATCAACATGGCCACGGGGGCAGGCACATTCATCGGTGACCCTGGGATCAACCTCGACGCCTTGACCTACGACGGCTCCACCGGAAACATCCTGGGCATGCTCGCAGGCCCTGGATCGCTGCACTACATTGACCGAACCACCGGCGCCCAGACACTGGCGAACGGCGGCTCCGGCTTTGTCAACAACAACGGTATGGCCTACGTCGGCTCGAACAACAGCGTCTACTCGCTGGATTGGTCGGGCGAATTCTATCAGTACGATCTGAGCAACTCCTTCGCCCGAACGACCGTGGCGAACGTTGGACAGGCTTACGACGGCCTCGCCGCCGTCCCAGAACCGGCCACGATGATCGCGCTCGGTGCGGGCCTTGCCGCTCTCGCGGCACGCCGCCGTCGCAAGTAGTCGGAGCGACGACCTACACAACGCAAGCGGGCCGCCTGATCCAGGCGGCCCGCTCTTGTTTTTGGGGTGGAACCAGAGCTAGTCGAAGAACCCGACGGACCTTGCCAGCCGGACGTCTCCACCGCCCAGCTCGTCCATGTCCTTGAGCGTGAGTTCCTTATTGTTCACGTCCTCGACCGAGACGCGCAATCCCAGGCTCCGCAGCTCGTTCACCAGGATCTTGAACGACTCGGGCACGCCCGGCTCGCTGATCGGCTCGCCCTTGACGATGCTCTCGTAGGCCTTGACACGCCCCATAACGTCGTCCGACTTAATCGTCAGGAGCTCTTGCAAGGTATAGGAGGCGCCGTAGGCCTCCAATGCCCAGACCTCCATCTCACCGAACCGCTGACCGCCGAACTGGGCCTTGCCGCCCAAAGGCTGCTGGGTCACGAGCGAGTAGGGGCCGATCGAGCGAGCGTGGATCTTTTCGTCCGCCAGGTGCTCGAGCTTGAGCATGTAGATCACGCCGACCGTGATCGGGTTCGGCAACACGTCGCCGGTGGGTCCGTCACGGACGATGGACTTGCACGACTCAGGGTCGAAGCCCGCTCGGGTGAAGACACGATCCTTGATGTTGGTGAGGATCTCCGAGTAGATCGCATCGCTCGCGGCGTAGGCCTTGCCTCCTGTGCTGGGCTCGTCGGGAACCCAGTTCTCCGCGTCAATCTTGAGCAGATCCTCCATCTTGAGGGGACTGCTGGCAGCAACGATGCGCGAGACCCGCTCCAGACCGGCTTGGTCGAGTTGCCTCAGGCACTCTTCCACCTTCGCCATCATGGTCTCGAAGTCGGTGTCGGGCCGGAACTTCAGGCCGAGGCCGAGCTCGGAGTTCACGTATGCCTGGAGAGCCTTCGTGCGCATGTGGACGGCGAGGCGCTGGATTTCCGAGAGGATCTCCTCCTCGGTCGCGCCCTCGAAGGCCGGGCACTCATAGCGGACGCCCAGGTGACGGCCCACATAGCCCAAGTGTGTCTCGAGGACTTGCCCGATGTTCATACGGCTCGGCACTCCGAGCGGGTTCAGGATGATGTCCACCGGGGTCCCGTCCGCGAGCATCGGCATGTCCTCGACGGGCAGGATACGACTGATAACGCCCTTGTTCCCGTGACGGCCCGCCATCTTGTCTCCGACCATGATCTTGCGCTTTTGGGCGACATGAACCTGCACTCGCATGTTCACACCGGCGTCCATCTCGTCGCCAGGAATCTGCAAGAGCGGCTCCTCCGTCCGGTCGCAGATCAGGCGGTCCCGCTTCTTGGACTCCTTATAAATGTAGTCAATCGTCGGGCTGAGATACTTGAACCGGCTGAAGACCTTGACGTCCACGACCGTCCCCGTCTCACCGTGCGGCACTCGTAGCGAGACGTCCCTCGTCTCTTCGGCCTTCTTTCCAAAGATCGCGATGATGAGCCGCTCCTCGGCCGTCATCTCAGTTTGGCCCTTGGGCGCGACCTTTCCAACGAGGATGTCCTCGGGCCGAACCTCCGCGCCGATGCGAATGATGCCGCTCTCGTCGAGATCCTTGAGGGCCTCGTCGCCGACGTTCGGGATGTCCCGAGTGATCTCCTCGGGGCCGAGCTTGGTGTCCAGCGCCTCCACCTCGTACCGCTCGATGTGGATCGAGGTGTAGACGTCGTCCTTGACGAGCCGTTCGCTCAGGATGATCGCGTCCTCATAGTTGAACCCCTGCCAAGGCATGAACGCTACGGTGATGTTCTGCCCGAGAGCGAGCCGTCCGTCGTCGCACGTGGCACCATCGGCGATGGGGTCGCCTTGCAGCACGCGATCGCCGGGGAACACGATGGGCCGGTGCGTGAAGCAGGTGCCCTTGTTGCTCTGGAAGTTGTGCAGGAGCCGATAGGTGTCCTGGGTTCCGTCGTCTGAGACCACGCGAACCTCCTCGCTCGTGACGTAGCTGACCTTGCCGGAACGGCGGGCCCGGATCGAGGCGCCACTGTCTACGGCGGACCGCCCTTCATAGCCGGTTCCAACCAGCGGGGCGTCGCTCCGCAGGCACGGTACGGCCTGGCGTTGCATGTTCGCGCCCATGAGGGCGCGGTTCGCGTCATCGTTCTCCAGGACCGGGATCAAGGCCGTCGCCACTGAGATGATCTGGACGGGCGAAAGATCGAGCATGTCCACGCGCTCCCTGGGGACCGTGGGATACTGGGCTCCGCCGAACATCTTGTCGCCGCCCGGACACCGGGTGGGAACCATGTCCTCCACGATTCTGCCGTTGGGGTCCAGCGCGGTGTCTGCCGGGGCAATACGGAGCTTGTAGTCCTCGTTGGCGGTGAGGTACACGACCTCGTCGGTGACGACGCCGTCCACGACCCGCCGGTACGGGGTCATGATGAAGCCGTATTCGTCCACCCGCCCGTGGATCGTCAACTGGCTGATCAGGCCGATGTTCGGGCCTTCCGGCGTCTCGATCGGGCAGATCCTGCCGTAGTGCGAACGGTGGACGTCTCGGACTTCAAGCTTCGCGCTCGTCCGTTGGAGCCCGCCGGGGCCGAGGCTGGAGAGCCTGCGCTTGTTCGTCAGCTCGCTCAGCGGGTTCGTCTGATCCATGAACGTGCTAAGCTGGTTGCCGCTGAAGAAGCTCTTGATACTGGCGCTCACCGGCTTCACGCTCAAGATGATGCTGGGCAAAAGGTTGTCGGGGTCGGCGCTCGTCATGCGCTCTCGGGCGACCTTCTCCATCCTCACGAATCCAAGCCTAAGTTGGCTAGCGAGAAGCTCACCGACCGAGCGAACGCGCTTGTTGCGCAGGTCGTCAATGTCGTCGTGCTCGGTGCCGTGGGCGATGTAGTTCGCCATCCCTTGGAGGACGCCGGAGAGGTCGTCGCTCGTGAGGTTGCGGACCTTGCCGCCGACATCAATACCGAGCCTCTGGTTCAAAAATCGCCGACCCACTTTGCCCAGGTCGTAGCGGCGCATGTCGAAAAAGAGGTTGTAGACGAGTTGGTTGGCCGCGTCCTCGCTGGCTGCCTCGCCGGGGCGCATCCTCTTATAGATGTCCAGGATCGCTTCCCTCGTCCCCGAAGTCTTGTCGGCGGCGAGCGTCGCTTCGACGAGCTCCTCAAGCCGCAGCACTTCCAGTCTCTCGAGCCCAAGGGCCGCCACCTTGACCGCCGTCTCCTCGTCCATTCGGCCAAGGGCCGGAACGAGCACTTTGGTGCCGGACTTGATCTCTTGTAGGGGCCGGGTACCTACGAGCGTTTCGGCACTTACCTCTTCGATCGTCTCGGGAGTCCCGAACGCCCACAGCATGTCCTCGTTCGTCCCGAGCGGCGCCTCCGTGAGAACGGTCATCTCCAGCTCGGGCTTCTTGAGCCCGTCCAAGACCTTCTGGGTGACGATCGTGCCCTTGTCCAGGATGACCTCGCCGGTACTGGGATCGGCAAGCGGCTCGGAGAGCTTCTTGTGCAGGCTCTCTCCGACCGGCCGCGCCATCCGGTGACGGCCAAGGTCAAACCCGTGGAGCGCCTTGATAAGCTGGGTGATCGGCAACTTCTTCGTTTGCGAGATCTGCGCGTTCACGACACCGTTCGCGTCGTTCTCGACCTCGAGCCAAGGGCCCTCGGAGGGAATCACCCTGGCGCGAACGATCATCTGCATCGAGGTGTCCACGTCCTCTTCGTAGTAGACGCCGGGCGAGCGGCTCAGCTGGCTGACGATGACGCGCTCGCGGCCGTTGATCACGAACGTGCCGCTGTCCGTCATCAGGGGAAGGTCGCCCAAGTACACCTCGGACTCGATGACCTCTCGCTCCTTGCCGCCCAGCCGCACCGTCGCCTTGACCGGTGCCTCAAAGGTCAGGTCGCGGTCGCGGCAGTCGTCAATGTTGTACTTGGGCTCGCCCAGCACGAAATCCGAGAACTCGATGTAGTGGGTCTGGGTAAAGTCCCAGATCGGCGAGAAGGTTTGGAAGAGTTCCGGTAGCCCCTCTTCGAGAAACCACTTGTAGCTGTTGAGCTGAAGTTCGATGAGATTGGGAACCTCGAGCGTCCGACCGATTCGCTTCGAGGATGGCTGAATAGCTCGCATAGAGATACCGGGGGGGCTCAATAAGATACCAGGCACCGGGCTGGCGGGGCCGGAGAATCCTGGGACTGGAGCACAACCCTACTTGACGTCCGGGACGAAAGGCCCAAATTGAGGCTAAACGGTCTCTCGCTGGTTGCCGAGTCGCTCTTGGATCTCTTCTTGTCGCACGGCCGATCCGCGCTCAAGCGAGAGCAAGACTTGGTTCAAGCGGTCGTTCACCTTGGCTACCTCCGTGCGTAGCTGGGCGATCTCGTCCGAGGCGGGTTGTAGCCGAGGTTGGCCGTGGAGGATCTCTGCCATTTTCTGCTGGTGACGGACCAAGACCATGACGATCGCAAAGAGGATCGGGAACACGATCGCCGCGATCGGGATCAAGAACACCAATTCAGGCATCGTTTTTAGACTCCAGCCGGTCTTGCAGCGGTGGTGGAACCGAACTCAGCTCCGCGGCGAGGACGTTCGCGTGAACCGTCTCCTTGAGGTCTGCGACCTCAGTGCGGAGCCGTTGGACCTCACCGATCAGGGCGTCCAGGCTCGCGGGCCGTTCGCCATGAATCATTTTCGCCATTTTCTGCTGGTGATGGGCCAAGATCGCCACGATCGGGATCGCGAAGATCAACACTACGGCAGCGAGGCCAATAAACTCGTCAGGCACGGCTAACTCCCGGTACGTTACGGCCGAGGGACAGAGCAGGTTTCACGCGGAGTCCTCCCGGCGCCGGATCGCGTGGCCGAGCGCCAGGCCCAAGCCACGGAATGCCGCGTCCACGGTGTGGACGTCGTTGTGTCCGGCCATGCGCTTCACATGGAGGTTGCACCGCGCGCCCGAGCTCAACGAGCGGAAGAACTCGGTCACGCCTTGGCACGGCATCGAGCCGATGGACTCTCGCACCAGCCCCAAGTCCAGCTCGAGTCCAGGGCCGAACTGAAGGTCCACGGCGACCAAGACGAGGCACTCACCCCGGGGCACGATCGCGTGGCCGAGCCCGATCACCTGATCGCCTGCCTCGGAGCTGATGTGGAGGGCGGATCCGAGAGCCCTGCCCGCTGCCTCGGCCACGTCCTGCGGGTCGGAACTCGCCTCTGCCTCGACGCTCAGGCCGAGGTCAATGCCCGCCTCGTGCGATAGGTCGGCGATCCAAGCGTCCAGGACGGCGTGGCCGGTCTCGACGTCGCGCCGGGTGCCGCCATCAAGATCGAGGACGATGTGGGCCCTGGCAAGCCCCGTGTCCTCATCCAGTTCGGCAAACCGTAGGTCGTTATGGCCCGACTTCCCCATCCACACCATTGTAGCTGGCCTTGGGGCGCAGTGCGACGGACTTGGCCCGGTATCCTGAGCCCGTGGCCATCTTAGTGGACGAGAACACGCGCGTCGTGGTCTCGGGAATGACAGGAAGCGAGGGCACCTTCCACACAAGGCAGATGCTGGAATACGGGACCAAGGTCGTGGCCGGGGTCACTCCCGGCAAAGGTGGGACTGAGCACCTCGGGCTTCCCGTCTTCGACTCAATGGAGGAAGCCGTGACAGCGACCTCGCCCAACGCCGGGCTCGTCTTCGTGCCCGCCCCGTTCGCCAAGGACGCTGTCCTCGAGTGCGCTGCCGCCGGGCTTCCCTTCGTCACCCTCATCACGGAGGGTATCCCGATCCTAGATTCGGTCACCATGATGAACCGCCTTCGCTCCGAGGGTAGGACGCGGCTCCTCGGTGGCAACTGCGCCGGGATCATCTCTCCAAGCAAGTGCAAGATGGGGATCATGCCGGGCCATATCTTTGCCGAGGGCCCGGTCGGGCTAGTCAGCCGATCCGGCACGCTCACCTATGAGATCGTTTGGGAACTGACGCGGACCGGGCTCGGCCAGACGACGTGCGTCGGGATTGGAGGGGACCCGGTACCGGGTACGCGATTCCTTGAAGTCCTCGAAATGTTCGAGGCGGACCCGGCAACGACGAGCGTCGTGATGGTGGGCGAGATCGGGGGTACGGACGAGGAGGCCGCCGCGGAGTTCATCAAGACGATGAAGAAACCCGTGGTAGGGTTCATCTCGGGGCGGACGGCCCCCCCCGGCAAGCGGATGGGACACGCAGGCGCGATCGTGAGCGGGAGCAAAGGCACGGCGCAGAGCAAAGTGGACGCGCTCCGAGAAGCCGGAGCGACCGTGGCCGACACCCCTTCCGAGATTCCCAAGCTCGTCGCCGCGTCGCTCGCCGCCTCCGTCTAGCTTCATGCGCCCTGAGCACTACTTCGACTACGCGGCGAGCACGCCCCTCGACCCGAGGGTCTTCGAGGCGATGCGGCCTTGGCTCACGGATGGCTTCGGGAACGCGAGTTCCAGCCATTCCTGGGGGCGAAGGGCACGAGAGGCGGTCGAGGACGCGCGCGAGCTGGTCGCCGAGCTCGCCGGGGCCGAGCCCGAGGAGATCGCCTTCACCTCCTGTGCGACCGAGGCGAACAACTGGGTCGTCAAGGCCGCGGAGACGGTCTGGTATTCCCCCTTCGAGCACGCATGCGTGCGCGAGTCCGCGATCGCGGCGGGCGGCAGCCTCCTCGAACTCGACGGGTGCCGCCTCAAGCCCCCCCCGACTCCAGGAACGGTCTGCGTGATGACGGTCTGCAACGAGACGGGGGCGGTCATTCAAGCCCCTGATCTTCCGGCGGGGTCCAAGCTCCATCGGGACGCCGTCCAGTCACTGGGCAAACTGCCTCTGGCAACCGAGGAGCTCGACTCGGCGACCTTCTCCGCGCACAAGATGTACGGACCTCAGGGCATTGGTGCGCTCTATGCCCGGGACGGTGACTTTCCCGAACCCTTGCTTCACGGCGGCGGTCAAGAGCCAGGGGGGCGCTCGGGCACTCTCAACGTCGCTGGGATCGTGGGCTTCGGGGAGGCCTGTCGAATCGCCGGCCAGGAAATGGAGGCCGACCGAACCAAGGCCACGGAGTGCAGGAACGCGCTCATGGGGTCGCTCGCCGGGTTCGAGGGCGTGGGCATAAACGATCACCCAGAGAACTCGCCCTTTATCTTGAGCGTCACAGTCTTCGGGATCCAGTCTGGAACCCTCGTGGTGGATCTCGACCTCCAAGGGTACGCTGTGAGCGGCGGTTCGGCCTGTAGTGCCGAGTCCATGGCTCCCAGCCAGGTGTTGTTGGCCCTCGGGCTCGCTTCGGAAGAGGCGTCCGCGACCATCCGCATCAGCTTTGGTCGCTTTTCGAGCGTCGCCGCGAGCGCGGAACTCGGGAAAGCGATCCTTGCATCGGCCTCACGGCTGAGGGGATAAGGCCTTAGTCGGAGAGACGAACGATTCGGACGGGACGTCTAGCCAATTGGCACGAGTTTTCTTGGAAGGGGACGGAAACTGGAACCGATGTCGAAAACAGGTCGTACAATAGGCTCTGTGACCCTTGGAAACTGGACTATGTCCGTGGACTGCGCGAACGATGCCCAAAACTAACGAAGAACCAATGCAAGTGGAACCGAAGCAACTGAACCCAGCCCGGCGAGGCAAGTCCATCACCGTGCGCGCGAGCAGCCGCGGCGCGTACATTGATGCCAACAAGCACATGCTCCTCGACGAGGAGCCGGCCGCTGAGGACCTTCTCGAGCTCGAAGAGGAGGAGGAAGAGGAAGAGCAGCAGCAGGACGAGGGCGAAGAGCTTGAAATGTGGATGCGGCAGACCCGCCGCGCCCACCTCCTTACCCCTGCCCAAGAGGAGCACTTGGCCAAGCGAGTCCAGGCACGAGACCTCGCCGAGCAGGACAAATGGGCGAACGTCGCCGAGCTCTACAACCTACCCGCGAACTATAAGTGGACCGACTTCGACCGTAAGGACGTGATGCGACAGGGGATGCAGGCCAAGCAGCAACTCATCGAATCGAACCTGCGGCTCGTCGTCTCCATCGCCAAGAAGTACAACGCAAGGGGCATCCCCCTCGCCGACCTGATCCAAGAGGGCAACCTCGGGCTCATCCGTGCGGTCGAGAAGTTCGACTGGCGCAAGGGCTTCCGCTTCAGCACCTACGCGACTTGGTGGATCCGACGGGCGATCGCCCGGGCGATCATCAACCAGGGCCGAACGATCCGCATCCCGGTCTATGTCGCCGAACTGATCAACAAGGTGATGAAGACCGCGACCGCGCTTCAACAGGAGCTCCACCGCGAGGCCACCCCGGAAGAGGTCGCCGAAAAGGTCGGAATGTCCACGGACCGAGTACAGGAGATGATGCGCGTCGCAGTCGAGCCGCTCTCGCTCGAGACTCCCGTGGGCGAGAAGGACAACAGCTCGATCGGCGACTTTGTGCCCTCGACCTCGATGCCGTCGCCCTCCGATGTCACCTGGAACTTGATCCGTCGAGAGGAGATTGACTCGATCCTGGGCCGACTCACGGGGCGTGAGCGGGACGTCGTCCGACTCCGTTTCGGCTTGGACGATGGCCGAGCGCGCACCCTCGAAGAGGTTGGACTCGCGTTGAACGTCACCCGTGAGCGGGTCCGCCAGATCGAGCTTCGAGCGATGAAGAAGCTGCGACACATCGGGCAAGAGCTCGCCTCGCAAGGCTTCAGCATCACTCCCAGCCCGAACTAGGACCATGCCCCCGTGCCCTCACGCCCTTGTGATCCAACGCGTGAGGGCGAGACGCTGGTCGGTTCGTGCCGACGTATACGGACTCGTTCGCTCTTCCCAGGAAAAGCTCAGTAGGGGCGGGCGCGTCTCGGATGTGGCGAAGGATGCCTGCCTCTGCCCTCGCCAATTTGAGCGGCGCTTCCTCGAGGTCGCGGGCGTGTCGCCCGCCCAGTACCGTCGCCAAGCTCGACTCGTCCTCGCCCGGACTGCCCTAGCCCACGGGGCGACGGTCGCCGAAGCCCAGATCGCCGCGGGCTATGCGAGCGCCTCGACCTTTGCCCGCGAGTTCCGGTCGGTCTTCGGCCACGCGCCTTCGGAGTTCGTATGTTCGCTTCGAGACGTTGCCGGAGTGCCCTCTGCAAAAAGTCGGGTCTAGACAACCGGTTTTCCCGACGTAGGGGCTAGGATGATCGTGCCATGCAGAACGGTTGCCTCTGTCACGCCGAGTACGACGTTACCGACCTCGCCCGATCCCAAGCGTACTTTGGGGCGCTCTTCGGATGGGAGTTCCGCCAGTTCGGGGACTCGATGGTCGTCTTCGGCCAGGGCGACGTCCACATAGGAGGGCTGATGCGAAAGGAGGCCGCAGAGATTTCGGTCGGCAGCTCGCCCTCGCTATGGTTCAAGGTCTCCTCACTGGAGGCGACCGGAGCCGCATCAGAGGCGAACGGCGGAGGCGGTTTGACCATGCTCCACCCCGTGCCCGGCGTGGGCATGTCCGCCGTGGTCACCGATCCCGACGGCAACCGGGTGGGCATCGTCCAATACGACGAGTGATCCCGAGCTCCCCCTTCACACAGGTGCTAGGCGCGCTTTGTGGTGCTCTTCGAGACCTGCTTGCCGTCCATCACCTTGGTGCCCGAGGTCTCGCTCGTGCTCTCGGTCGTGATCTCGATCGGCATGCCCGTCTTGAGGTCAATCGTGGCGGTTCCGCTCGAGCTGACGCTCAGCTTTACGACCATCGGAGGAACCTGAACCTCCTTCCCTTCCGAGTTCTTCTGGGCGGGGAGTTTCACCGTCATGGTCGGTTGCCCCTTCATCGAGACCTTGATGACCGCCACCCCCTTCGCCGGATCCAGAGAGACCAGCGTGTACTTTGTCGGGATCTGGCCGTTGGAGACGGTCGCACTGATCCCTGGGGGCATGCGGCCCGACATGAGCTTGCCCATGTCGAACGTCGCCGTCCAAGTATCCCCAGGCTTCACGCTCGTCGCGGGATAGTTGATCCCGAGGACGCCGAGCGCGGAACCGACCCCGTTCACCATGGATCGGACCGAGTCCTCCAAGTCGGGGTTCGAGCCCTGAGGGATCCCCCGCGCGTTGTAGACCGCCTTAGAGACCAGTTCCCCACTGCCCGCCATGATCCCCTTGACCATCTGGGCCTGCGGGTCGTTGGCGTCGCCGGTGACCTTGAGGTCCTTGGTCGTGGACTGGATCTCCGCCACCCCGTCCTTGACGGATAGGACCTTGAGGATCAGGGACTGCGAAGTCCCATAGGTGGACTTTTGGGCCTTGCCACCTTGGCCCTTGCCCTCGCTCGTGACCGATGCGGACGACTTATACGTGTATGTGTCCTTCGCATGGAAGGCGAACTTCAGGTCGGCCGAGCCCGTGCCGTCCACCTTTGGAGGCGGGGTGGGCTCGTTCGCTCCCGCTGGCGGTGCCGCGGTGTTCGTCCCGTTGGGCGCCGCACCAGGCACGCCCGCGCCGGGTGCGGAGACGGGCGGGCCACCCGGTGCCTCCGTGCCCGGTTGCGTCGTGGCAGGCCCGCCGCCTTCGGGCATCGCCGTGGACTGCTCGGCCGCGACGTCCTCGATGCTTCGAGCCGTGTTCTGCTTGGGACCACAACCCAGGACCCCTAAGGCAACGATGGCGGCAAGGACGATCGAAAAAGGTTTCACGGTCACATTCTACAAGTTCACGGGCAGGGCGGTTTCCAGGGCCCACGAGAGCTGCTCCGTCAAGGCGGCCGCAAACGTCGCTCGATCGAGCCCTGTACTGCACTCGGGGGCGGGTTGTGCGAAAACGAGCGAAGGGTCCACCCTCGGAGGGCCGATGGGCACGCTCGCTTGTAGCAGTACCGCCGAGTCGTAAAGGCGCAGGGCGCACCCGCATACTTTGAGACCCGTCAGCGGGGACACGATGTCGTTCGGAGAGGTCGCGGCGAAGCAGTCGGCAACGAGCTTGGGCAAGCCCTCCGGCGTGCGGTCTTCCGCCAGGACGGCAGGGAGGCCCGCCGAGGTCAACCCCTGGGCGAGAGGACGGACCACCGCTCGATAGACCGACCGCAGATCGCGCGTACCGTCCGCCAAGCCTAGGGCACGATACTGCACCGCGATCCCAAGGGTCACGTCGTGACCATGAAGAACCGCCCTTCCACCGGTCGGTCTTGCCACCCACCGCACGGGCGCACCAGGAAGCAGTGTGTCCTCGGCCTTTTGGAACCGGCCCAGGGTGACCCAAGCACCGTCCCAATCATAGACCCGCGCGAACCATCCGTCGTGGCTCTCGCTGAGCAGAACCAGATCTCGGGCCATGTTCGTCGGCCCGTCGGCCCGACCCTCGAGGCGGGCCTTCACGAGATCTTCCGAAAGAGCTCGATCTTATAGAGGGTCTTCGCGGGCAAGGATCGCAGGTACGACGCCTCGTCCGCCCAAAACGCGAGGCCCACCACCCCGCTCTCCAGGTCGCTGAGCCGTCCCCCCACGCCGCCCAGGAACCCAGGAAGCGCATTGAGCACCACGAAGACGTCCCGCAAATCGTCCACCAGATCGCGGCCGTGACCCGGCATCGCGTTCCTGAGGCTGATCGAAACGAAAGTGCCTGGCTCGAACTCGCCCACACGCACGCCCGTGTTGTCCTCGATCCGGAACCTCTGCCAGTTGGGAACGTCACTGAGCACCTCCTCCATCTGGAAGAACTCCTCCGTTCGCGAAGTCTTGTCCCAATCCGCCAAGAGATCCTGCTCGGACTTGAAGTGCTGGATCGCCAGCATCGCGCTCGGGTCTTCGACGGATTGGTTCAACGAGGCCCCTATCAACCCTCCGGCCTGCGCGATGAGCCGCTGGGCCCCTTCGCGCAGTTCTTCGACGGACGCGGTGACGGGCTCCCGCGCGTGGAACCTGAGGATGCTGACCGCTTCGTTCATACCCTCCTTATACCGAGGCCGCAGTGCGGTTTGACTTCCAAGCGATATCGAGAACCTTCACCGCGGCGGCCTCGTCGAGACGGCCCACGACCTGGGTGGTCGGAGCGGCCGTGAGCGCGCCTGGATCCTGGACCGCCTCCTCGCAGACGGCAATCAAGGCATCGCAAAATGCATCCAAGGTCTCCTTGGCCTCAGTCTCGGTCGGCTCGATCATGATCGCCTCGGGCACGATGAGGGGGAAATAGTTCGTCGGTGGGTGGAACCCGTGGTCAATCAAGCGCTTGCTCAGGTCGAGGGCCCGAACGCCCGCTTTCTTATACTCCGCCGCGGTGAGCACGCACTCGTGCATGCACGGCCTATCATAGGCCGCCGGCAGCACTCCCGCGAGCCGTGCCTGGACATAGTTGGCGTTGAGCACCGCGTGTCGGCTGATCTGGGGCAACCCGTCACGACCATAAGCGAGCAGGTAGGTCAAGGCCCGAACCGCCATCAAGAACTGCCCGAAGTAGCCTGAGACCCGGCCGATCGAGAGCGGGCGATCGTGATCCACAATCGCCTTGCCCTCTTTTCGCATCAAGACAGGGGAGGGCAAGAACGGCGCAAGGTGAGGCTTGACCCCGATCGCGCCACAGCCCGGTCCACCACCGCCGTGAGGGGTGCTGAACGTCTTATGCAGGTTCAAGTGCATGCAGTCGAACCCGTGGTCGGCGGGCCGTGTCATCCCCACCATCGCATTCATGTTCGCACCGTCACAGAAGACCTGTGCGCCCGCGTCATGGGCAAGGCGGCAGACCTCCTCGATGTTGGGCTCGAAAAGTCCCAGCGTCGAGGGGTTCGTGAGCATCAAGGCAGCGACGTCGTCGCCCATCGCGTCGCGGAGCGCAGCGAGATCGGTGTTCCCTTGCGAATCCGTCGGCACGGTCCGCACGGTGTATCCGCACCGTGCCGCGCTGGCAGGGTTGGTGCCGTGCGCCGAGTCCGGAACGAGAACCACGGTGCGCGCGGCTTCGCCCCTGGCGGAGTTGTACGCCTTGATCATCATCAAGCACGTCATCTCACCGTGGGCACCGGCGACGGGCTGCATGCTGAGCGACGGGAACCCGGTGAGCTCGCTCAAGATGTCCTGCACCTGGGCGATGGTCTCGATGGCTCCCGGCACACTGCGCTCGGGCTGCATCGGGTGGATGTTCGCGAAGCCTGGGAAGATCGCGGCACGCTCGTTCACCTTGGGGTTGTATTTCATCGTGCAAGAGCCCAACGGGTAGAAGCCGGTCTCGATCCCATAGTTCAGGTGGCTGAGGTTGGTGAAGTGTCGCAAGAGGTCGAGCTCCGCGATTTCGGGCCACTCAACGGTCTCGCGGAGCGGGCCGAGGAAGGTGAGGTCCACCTCGGGCGTATCGCACTTGGGCATGTTGCACCCGATCCGCCCAGGTCGGGACTTCTCGAAGATCGGCTGTGGGGTCGGTACGGCCTTCGTGGTCATGCTGAGTGGCCGCAGGCTACCAGATCGCCACTTCCGGCCCGGTCGGTTCGGTCACGCCGAAGACTTCCCCACTCTCCTGGCGGAAAGGACGCGAAACGAAGCGGTGCCGGGCTGCAACCAACGCGAGCTCGGAGAGTGTACGATCGGGCCCATATGCCCTTTCGCGTCGTAGACCACCCGCTGGTGGAGGTGCTCGTCTCCCAGTTGCGGGACAAGTCCACCGAACCTGCGCACTTTCGCGTCGCCGCGGGCAAGCTTGCCGAGCTCGTCATCGTCGAGGCCACGCGAAACTTGGCGACCGAGCCGATCGTGATCGAGACCCCTTTGTCCCGGTGCACGGGGGCTAGGTTCGTCCGCGGCCTCGCCGTGGTTCCGGTGCTGCGCGCTGGGCTTTCCATGCTCGACCCCGCGCTTCGGCTCTTCAGCGACGTCTCCGTCGGCTACATCGGACTCGAGCGGTCCCACGCGACGGCGATCGCATCGAGCTACTACTGCAACCTGCCCAACCTCCATGATCGCGACACGCTCCTCGTGGATCCCATGCTTGCGACGGGCGGCTCGGCGAGCCAGGCCGTCTCGCTCCTCAAAGGCAATGGAGCGAGCAAGGTCGTCCTCGCCAGCATCGTTGCGGCCCAGGCCGGCGTGGACAGGATCGGGCAGGATCATCCCGACGTCGAGGTCGTCGCCGCTGCGCTCGATCCGAATCTCAATGCCCAAAAGTACATCGTTCCCGGCCTCGGTGACTTTGGCGATCGCCTCTACGGAACTCTCTAGCCCTTGAGGTAGCCGCCCGCGAGGGCGTGCTCCGGGCTCGTGCCTTGGGGCGCACGGAAGGGGATGACCGTACTGACGCCTGGCTCCTGCATAGAGACCCCCAGCCAAACGTCGGAGTTCTCAATCGTCACCTGGTTGTGGGTGACCACGACGAACTGGGACCTCCCTTCGAAGCTCCGGAGCAGGGTGACGAACCGCTCCACGTTTCGGCCGTCCAAGGGGGCGTCCACCTCGTCCAGCACGACCAGAGGACTGGGACGAACCTTGAGCAGCGAGCACAGGAAGGTCAGCGCCCCCAGCGCCCTCTCCCCGCCGCTCAACAGCTCCAATCGCTGCCTTCGTTTGCCGGGGAGCGTGACTTGGATGTCCACGCCCGCTTCGAGTGTGTCGTCCGCCCCTTCCAAGGAAATGTCCGCTTCCCCACCCTCAAAGACCTTCACGAAAGTTTCCTGGAACTGCCTTCGGACGTCCTCGAACGTCGCCTCGAACCGCTCCCTGGTGAGGGCATCAAGCTCGCGGATCGAGGCCTCGATCTGCTCCTTCCCGTCCACGACGTCCGCGCGTTGGCTGGTGAGATCATGGAGCCGGGACGTGACGCGCTCGAAGGCATCAATGGAACCTAGGTTCACTTCACCCATGCCCTTGATTTGCTTTCGTAAGCTCGCGACGAGGTTGGCAGCGTCCGACTCAGGCCTGCCCTGGTTGGCGAGGTTTCGTGCAGATGCCTCATCGAGACCATATTCCTCCAAGAGGCGGGCCGCGGTAGCCGCGCGCTTCAAATCCTGACGGGTCATGGCGATCTCCAGCTTGTGCGCCTCGCTCTCGGCGGCGGTCAAGGCGGAACGGGAGGCGGAAGCGGCCTGGCCCGCCTCTCGGGCCCGAGCCTGGGCCTGTGCCCTCGCCTCGGAGCGCTTCTCGACCTCCTCGCTCTCCAGATCCAGTTCACGCTGCCACTTCTCTTGCTCGGCCTCCGAATCGGCTAGCTGGCGGTTGAGGGTCTCGGTCTCCGGACCCACGTTCTCTCGCCTTGCCTTGCCCGAGGCGATCGCTTCAGCCACCGCTTCGAGTCGCCTCCTGAGGTCTTCGACCCTTTGGGCCGCGGCCCCCGCCCGCGCCTCCGCGGCATCGAGGGCGGCGGTTTGGCCCGAGGCCCGCGCACTCAACTCGGCCCACTCGCGAAGCGCGGCCTCCCGGGCGGCCTCCGTGGCGGCCAAGTCCGCCTCGGCGGGCGCTTCGAGCGGGGTCGCCAAGGCGACCCGCTCCGTTTCGAGCCGAGCACACGCCCGCTCCGTCTCCCTGTGCTCGGACAAAATCGCGTTGCGGAAGGCTAGAGCCTCGTCTCTCGCCGTCGCCAGTGCGGCCAGCGCCGTGTCCGCCTCTTCGCGCTCAGTTTGGCGCGACTGACCGGAGGTCTGGAGCTCGGCAATCGCCGACTCAGCCTGGCCAAGCTCCTGTGTGAGCACTTCGAGCTCGAGTTCTGCGCTCGCCAGGGCAGCCGCGCGTTCAACCATGCCGTTGCCCTGGCGCGACGCCCGACCCCCAGTGACCGCACCGCCCGCAAAGACGATCTCACCTTCCAAGGTCACCGCCTTGGACCATCCTGGCTTCCCTACCAGGCGGAAGCCCGCATCGAGCGTCTCGACCACGACCGTCCGGCCCAAGACGCCCTCGATCACCGGCTTGAATCGGTCCGGACATTCGACGAGGCGGCTCGCCACTCCGATCACACCTGGTTGACCCTTGAGCCGTTCTGCGCCGGAGGCCCCCCTGGGTTGAACGAGCGTCAAGGGCTGGAACGTTGCGCGACCCGCGCGGTTCTCACGCAAGAAGGAGATCGCCGACTTCGCGACGGCCTCGTCCTTGACGATCAGGTCGTTCGCGGCGGCCCCTAGTGCCGCATCCATCGCAATGGCGTAGGCCGGGTCCACGGTGAGCGCCTCGCCGATCGGGACGAACTCTCCTTGGATCTCCCCGTTCCGCGAGGCCTCCATCACGGCCATCGAGCCCGCCGAGAGGCCGTCGTGCGCTGCGAGGCTTGCTTGAAGGCCCGCCCGCTTTCCTTCCAGCGTCGCAATCCGGGCGAGCAACTCCCGGTGCGATTGCATCGCCGCCTCCAAGGATTTGGCACCTTCCGTCGCGCTGAGGAGGGCGTCCTCCAGTCCTTGCTTCGCCGTCGCGTACCGCTCTGTGGCCTGGCCTGCGTCCAGCTCGGCGGCTGCCAGCGCCCCGGCCAAATCGATCACCGCCTTCTTGGCGCCCGCGAGTTCCCTTTCCAGCTCCAGTGCCCGTCGCTCGCGGTGTGCCTGCTCGATCTCGAAGGTCCGGCGTAGAACATCGAGCTCCTTGTCCGCGGCGAGTCGCGCCTCCGCTTCGGCGAGCCTCGACTTCACTGCGGTCTCTTCCTCCCTCGTGCCCGCAGCTTCGGCACGGGCTTCCGCCAGCGATCGGGCCTCCGCCTCGGATACGGAAAGGGCGCCTGCCAGGTCGGCCTCGGCCTGAGCCAGCCGTTCCAACCCAGCGTTGCCCTCCACTTCCAGAGCGGCCTCGAGGTCGGTCAGGCTCGCAAGGCGGGCTCGGGCCACTTCGATCGCGGTCCGGGCAAGATCGGTTCGACGCTGGCACTCGGCCGCTCTGGCCCGTGCCTCACTGATCTCGGCCTCGAGCGTTTCCGCCTCGGAGAGGGCTTCCTGCTCCTCCCGCAGGTGGGTCTGGCAGATCTCCTTCTCGCTCGCCAGCGCCTTGGAAATGGACTCGGCGCGTGCCGTTGCCTCGGCCAGGGCGTTGGTGGCGTCCACAAGCTCGTGAGCGAGGAGACCGGTCTCGATCCCTCGCAGCCTTCCCGCCAGCTCGCGGTATTCGAGGGCCACCTTCGCCTCGGATTCGAGGGGTTCGCGTTGGATCTCGAGCTCGACGATCACGTCGTCCACTCGGGCGAGGTGTTCGGCGGCGGCGGCCAGCCTGCGCATCGTCTCGATCCGCCGCAAGCGGTACCTCTGCACTCCTGCGGCCTCGTCTATCCAATGCCGTCGTTGGAGTGTCGAGGCCGAGAGGGCCTGATCTATCTCGGACTGCGACACGATCGCGTATCCGGTCCGGCTGAGCCCGGTGTCCGCCAAGAGCTCGGTGACATCCCGGAGTCGGCAGTTCCGGCGGTTGATCTGGTACGAATTCTCTCCCTCCCTCGTGACCCTGCGCGTCGTGGTGACCTCCGCCGAGTCTAGAGGAAGCATGCCGTCCTCGTTGTCGAAGCTCACAGAGACTTCTGCATATCCCAACGGCTTCCGGTGGCTCGATCCCGCGAAGACGACTTCCTTGCCGGTCTGGGCTCGCACCGACCTCATGTTCGACTCACCCAGCCCCCAAACCAAGGCGTCCACGATGTTCGACTTGCCGCAACCGTTCGGGCCAACGATCGCGACGATATCGCCGTCCAAGGAGATGTCCGTCCGCTCTGCAAACGTCTTGAAGCCGTACAGTCGTATGCGCTTGAGCCGCATGGGATGCTAAAGAGAATGGACGGACGGACCCCTTGGAACGCGCTCGTGCTTTTTCCACATCCCAGGACCGGATACATTGAGTCTATGCGCGGGCTCGTGCTCTTGGCGGTCGCGACGGGTTGCACCCAGGCGTCCCCACCCCAACCCGCTCAGCCTCGGGCCCTGCTGACTTCCCTCACCGCCAGCGTGGAGCTTCAGCCCAACGGGCTTCCTGGACCGAATGCGAGCGCATGGGTGGCGGAGGGGCCTAGCGGTCTCTCTGCGGTTCCCGCCCGAATCAGCCTGGAGGCAAAGGTCAACGGTGCCCCGCTTCCCCGCGGCCAACTCGTCCGGAGCCATAACGGCCTTCGGTACTCCGGCACTGGCAAGGGCTATCGGTTCGATCTCGAATGCCGTGAAGCGGGGACGTTCGCTTTCGAGCTGAAAGTCGTCTCGAACCGAGAGCCCCAGGTGGACTGGGAGGTCGCCCTTCCGAAAGGGTGGCAGACCCAGCGCGAGAGCACAAGGCTCACGGACGGGCCCCAGCACGCCCTCAAAACGAGAATCAGGATCACGAGCCCCATGGATCCGCCCGCGTGGCAGGTGCGGATTCCTCGGATCAAGTTGGTCGGGCCCAAGGAGGATCAGGCGAGGTTGGACGACCTCGCGAGGCAACTCGGAGGAGACCGTTCGGTGGAAATGTGCGGCCTCTCGCCCTTCGGGTCGAGCAGTGCGAAATACACGGGTCGCGTGTTCTGGGACGCGGACATTTGGCTTTTGCCCGCGCTCGCCCTGACCCACCCCGCAAGGGCGCGGGCGATCCCCGCGTTCCGCATTCGCACCTTCCCCGCCGCCTCCGCAGCGTTCCAGCGAAAGTACACGGGAAAAGGCGACGGGATCATTGTGGCCTGGGAGACTGGTCCCGACGGCAGGGAGCTTTGCACCGGGCCAGGACTTCATGCGGCCCACGTCACGGGCAGTGCGGCGTGGGGGATGGACTACGCCTCGCGGCTGGGCCTGGTCGAAGCCGACGCCGCCAAGCGATTCCTTCGGGCCGCGTGCTTCTACTATCTCAACCGTGCGACCGTGAACACGAGCACCGTAAACGTCGAGCAGACCCTCTCCCCCGACGAGTATGCGATGACGCCGAGCGATACGTACACCAACCTTGTTGCCCAGCGGTTCTTCCACCTGGATCGGCCGCACATCCCGATGTCGGGAGATCGTGTCCTCAATTTTGAAGGGGATCAGGATCAGAAGCTCCAGCAGCATGCCCTCCTTCTAGGGCTGTGGCCACTGGAGCACCCGGCCCTCCTTGCCCGCGCAAGCGAGATCCTCGCACATGAGAAGGGACGGACAATTGCGAACGGCCCTGCAATGTCACTCTCAATCGAAGCTTTGCTCGAAGCTAGGTATGCCAAGCCAGAAGAAGCCCTCGACACCTGGCGACGAGCCATTGACCGCTACTCCCATGGCCCGGCCCGGAGCTTCGGCGAGACCCCGCGACAAGCGAACGGCACGTTCTTGACCGGGGTAGCGGGATGTTGGTCGGCGGTTCTGTACGGGTTTGCTGGGATCCATGTAGGTCCGAGCCCCGTTGAGGGCGCAGTTTGGAAGCGAAGGCTGAAAGCAGGTTCATGGGTCTCAGCGAAGCCTCATTTCCCCCCTGAGTGGAAGTCGCTGAGCATGACGCTGTACGTGGACGGTGAGCCCGTCGAACTCGTCCTGACCCATGACGGGCCCGCAAAGAAGGGCTCGGATAGCCGATAATCCCTCCTGGATGCGGAGCCTGAAGTACTCGCACTCGCTCGAAGTGGTCCAATCCCTGCCGGAGCCCCTTCTGCCGTTGCGAACCCTCGCCTACAACTATTGGTGGACCTGGAACCACGAGGCCCGCTCGATCTTCCGCTGGCTGGGCCGCGAGACCTGGGAGGAGGTCGGCCACAACCCGGTAGAGCTCCTGCACCGCCTCGACCCCGAGACCCTCGATCGCATCGCGGGCGACGAAGTGTTCGTCTCCCAGCTCAGCTTGACGGCGCAAGCCCTAGACGAGTACATGGTTCGGGAGACTTGGTTCGACCGCGAGTTCCCCGGAAAGCGGGACGAGATGCTGGTCGCCTACTTCTCGGCCGAGTTCGGCGTGAGCGAGGCGCTTCCCATCTACTCGGGCGGCCTCGGGGTGCTCGCCGGCGACCACCTCAAGGCGACGAGCGACCTGGGCGTCCCGCTCGTGGGCGTGGGCCTGCTCTATGCGAGGGGCTATTTCCGCCAATCGCTGAGCCCGGACGGCTGGCAACAGGAGCAATATCCCCGATACGACTTCCACCGCCTACCGTTAACGCTGGTGCGAGACGAGGACGGTAGTCCGACCCGGATCTCGATCCAACTCGACAAATCCCAGGTCCTGTGCCAGGTGTGGCTCGCCCAAGTCGGCCGCGTGAAGCTGTTCCTGCTCGATTCCAACCTGTTGCAGAACGAGGACTCGACCCAGGGGATCACGGACACCCTCTACGGCGGTGATGCCGAGATGCGCCTTCGCCAAGAGGCGATCCTTGGGGTCGGCGGTTATCAGGCCCTGCGGAAGATGGGGTACATGCCCACGGTCTGCCACATGAACGAGGGGCACTCGGCGCTGCAATCGCTCGAAAGGATCCGAGACGCGATGCAAGTGAACGGAGTGGACTTCCGCACCGCCCGACAGGCCACGGTCGCGGGGAACGTCTTCACGACCCACACCCCCGTCCCTGCCGGGTTCGACCTCTTCGAGCCCGAGCTCACCGCTCGGTACCTCGGCCCCTGGGCCAAGGACCTGAAGATCACCGACGAGAAGCTGCACTCCATGGGACGCTTGGAGGAGAACGGCGATCCACGCTTCAATATGGCGGCGCTGGCGATGGCGAACTCCTGTGCCGTGAACGGGGTCTCGCAGTTGCACGCCGAGATCAGCAGGAGCATGTTCGCGGGGCGCTGGCCCGACCTTCCGCTGGAGGAGGTTCCCGTGGATCATGTCACGAACGGGATCCACACCATGACCTGGATGTCGCGCGGGACCACCGAACTCTTCGACAACCGGCTGGGCCCAGGATGGCGCGACGAGCCCTCGAACCAGGAGGTGTGGGATCGGGTCGGCCAGATCCCGGACCGTGAGATTTGGGAGATGCGCGAGAACGAGCGCGGTGACCTCGTGCGGTTTTGTCGGAGAAGGCTCCGTCGGCAATTGCGCCAAGGGAGCGCGGGCCCCGAGGACGTGGCGGAAGCCATGGACGTGTTGGATCCGCGGGTGCTCACGATCGGCTTTGCCCGAAGGTTTGCCACCTACAAGCGTGCGGATCTGATCCTCAAGGACCGGGAGCGGCTCAAGAAGCTCCTCAACCATCCAGACAAGCCGGTTCAGATCGTGTTTGCTGGCAAGTCTCATCCCAAGGACGATGGGGGCAAGCAGATCATCCAGGAACTGCACGAGTTCATCCGGGAGCCCGACGTCCGGAAGCGCGTCGTCTTCATCCAAGACTACGACATGGCCGTGGCGCGCCGGTTGATCCAGGGCGTGGACGTGTGGCTCAACAACCCGCGGCGGCCCTTTGAAGCAAGCGGGACGAGCGGAATGAAGGTGGTTCCTAACGGTGGCCTGAACTGCTCGATCCTGGACGGCTGGTGGGCAGAGGGCTTCGAGCCGGGCGCCGGGTGGCGGATCGGAAACGAGTCCCAAAACCCGGACGAGGGCTATCAAGACTGGCTCGACAGTCGTGCCCTCTACCATGTTCTGGAGAACGACATCGTGCCGACGTTCTACTTCCGGACAGAGGGCGGCCTGCCCACAGCGTGGATCGAGATGATCCGCCTTTCTTGGCAACGACTTGCCCATCAGTTCTCCGCCCACCGCATGGTGCAGGACTACACGTCAAAGTTCTATGTCCCAGGGTCGGACGGGTTTCTCCGACTCAGCGCGGACGGCTTTGCCGGGTCGAAGGCGGCCCTGGAGTGGCGCGACCGCCTCGCCGAAGGCTGGTCGGGGATCAAGATCGTTCAGGTCTCGGACGACGCCGGGTCGGCGAGCCCTGTGGGAAGCACGCTGCGAGTCTCTGCGGAGCTGGAGCTTGGCAAGTTGAGCCCGGACGACCTTTGCGTCCAAGCCCTTTTCGGACACGTGACTTCTGACCGTGACCTCTCGGAGCTTCAGACGGTTGACCTTCAGCTCGTGGGCTCTGAGGGCGGCATATCCCGGTACGAAGGCTCGATCTTGCTCGACGACGCGGGCCAACGCGGCTACGTCGTGCGGGCCATCCCTCGCCACGATATTGTCAGCGTGCGGCACGAGCTGCCACTCGCGGTCTACGAGTCGTCCTTCTGAAAGCAAGGCGGCCCGCCCCGAAGGGCGGGCCGCAAAGCCTTCTTTGGGAAGGATCGTTAGGGAGTGAGCTCCCAGTTCACGTAGTCCACCTCGTGGCACCAGGCCGAGACGGCCGCAGGGCCGGTCTGGCTGATGCGATACCGAGCGAGCATCGCGTTCGCGGGGCCAATGTAGTTGTTGGCGCCAGCGTTCACGGTGACGGTTCGGTTCACGAAGACGGTTCCGAGGGCTCCGCTCGTAGTCGCTCCCCAGTTGCCCGTGTTGTAGTTCCACAGTTCGAGCTGCTGGTTGAACGATCCAGCGTGGAACATGCGTGCCAGCTGCTCGTAGACGATCTGCGACGCGGTCGCGCCGGGGGCGGTCGTCGAGACTTCGACGTTCACCGGAGGCACGATCGAGTTGGGGACGATGAACTTGCACACCCGAAGGTAGTTCGCATCGTCCGCTCGGAGGCTCACCACGTTGCCCGCATCAATTCGGCCAAGCCGAACCGTGACGGAGGTCGGCACAATCCGCGCCTTGACCGTGAGGGTCGCGGAGCGGCTCGTGCTGGCGAGGCTGTAGCAGTTGGTGAACAGGATCGAGGCGTCGGTGTAGATGCCGTAGCCAAGGCCGTTCGCGGTCGCATCAGGGAAGATGGACACGTTGACGTTCGTCCCGAACACTTGGCCGCTACCGTTCGTGGCGCTCAGCCATGACGGGAGGCTCGAGACCTCATAGCCATAGCCGACCTGGCCCGTGTTGCCGAGCGTGTAGACCTCATTTGCCGGGGTGAACGGCCCACCGACGAAGCCGGTGAAGGCCATGTTCGTCCCAGGCGCAACGGTCATCACGCCAGCGGTTGTCACATCGGCGGTGGTGATGCCAACCCTGGTGCGCCAGCCGCCGGCACCGCTGATCTCAGCATAGCCCCAGTGCTTCTGAGGACCGGCAGTTCCGCCGTAGGCGTAGTAGTCGGCCCAGTCAAGGGTGCCCTGGAAGTAGTCGCCCCATCGGCCCGACGCGTTGCCCGTCCCGGCCTCGACGTGCGCAGATCCGCTCAGGCCGGCTCCGCTCCATGCGACGTACCGCATGGTCACAAACTCGCCGGCAATCGAGCGGCTGAACCAGAACACGCCAGTGTCTTGGTAGTTTGCGCTCGGCGCACCGAACCAGTAGTGATGTACGCCGTCCGTGAAGTTGACGTCCGTGCCGACAGTCGAAGCCGTCGGATCGAGGGCCATCATCTTCGAGGAGCATCGCCCGCCAAACGCAGCGTCCGCGGTGTTCAACGAGGTGAGCAAGGTCATGCTCGTCGTCTGCCCGGCGACCCCGTCAATGATCTGTCCGTTGTAGGATCGGCAGTCAATGGTGTCGAGCGAGCCACCGTTGTGGGTTGCGTCGGGCGGAACCGAGTACGACGCGACGTTGATGTGACTCGCCGTCCTCAAGCGACCAGCCCCCACGTTCAGCGGATCCTGGACCTTTTGGATGTACATCCGGTTGCCGCCTCCCGAGCGGGAGTTGAAGCAGACCATGTCCCATCCACCGCCGAAGCTGTACAGCATGTGGGTGCTCCGGATGGTGTCGGCACCGGTTCCGTCATCGTTGGTCGCGATGTTGTAGACCGCCGCGGTCGCGCCGCCGGCGGCATAGATCTCAGCCGGGTTGAAGATCCACATGCCGGTCCGGAAGCCTGCTCCGCCGAACTGGTTGCCGGACGCATAGAGCGCCTGGGCCGAGTATCCCCAGTCGTAGTAGTCGGAGAAAGTGCCGGCACCAAAAATGCCGTCGCCCGACCAGTACTTCCAAACCCACTGACCCATGGGGTCGGATGACGTCGTGCCGAAGGTCACGAGGTTCGACGGGTTGCCCGTGCCGCGGTGCCAGAGCATGCCCCAGCGGAAGCGCCACGGATCGTAGAACACCTTCGGGTCGAAGTAGAAACCGCTCGGGTCGCTGACAAAGTCGCCAATGCGAGAGTTGAAGAGCTGGTTCCCACACTTGTCATAGATCGCCCATCGGTCGTTGACCGTGAGGATGTAGTGGTCCGGGCCCACCGCCATGCAGGGGTCGGGAGGGGTCAGCGTGGTCTGCGGGATCCCTTCGAACTCGCCGACGAGCGGGGCCGTTTGCGGTGACTCGAGGTCGAGGTGTACCTTGGCCTGGTTGTTGGGATCGAGCGGAACGATCTCACCGGGGATCTTCCCGTGCGCGTTCGGGCTGAACGTGGGTCCAGGTGTATGGACGATCGGGTCTCGCGGCGAGGCGGAGCCCCAGGCAATCGCCTTGGTCGTCGGGGTTCCGTCGTCCGGTCCCCACTTTACGGACATCCAGCTGTCGTCTGGAGTCTTGGGTGGTGCAGTCGCCTCGATCGTCTGCGCGAACGAGTTCGCGCCAACGGCAAGCAAAGCGAAGCCCACGAGTGTGCTCTTGAGTTTCATTGTCCTCCTCCCACCAAAGAATGGGATTGAAGGAATTGTACATGCTCCAGCACGGCTTTGGACTCTTGCCGAGCCCGCTTTGCGAAGAATTTACGCAATTCTTCATATTCCTGGCAAATATACGGTGCTGAAGCACCGTGGCATAATGCGGACATGGACTCTGAGGCCTCCGTCGCATCTCGATTGGCCGATCTCATGGACGAGTTCGGTCTGGAATCGGCGAGCATCGAGTGCGAGGGCGTGAAGGTCGCCTACTCCCGGCTAGGGTCGGATCGCGGGCCCGAGCATCCGCCGGTTATGACACTTTCGACTGTTGCCCCGAAAGCGGCGGTGGCTCCGGTCACCACCGCCGGCACCGAGGTCGGCAGCCCAACGAGCGGCATCTACTACTCCCGCCCCAGCCCTGGGGCCAAGCCATTCGTCGAGGTCGGTGACACCGTCCGAGCCGGGGACGTGATCGGGATCGTGGAGGCGATGAAGGTCTTCAACGAGATCACGAGCACGGCTTCCGGCACGGTTTCCGAGATCGTCGCCCAAGACGGCCAGCTTGTCAACCCAGGGGATCCCTTGATCCGGCTCTCGTGACCAGGATCGGTTGTGCGCAGCTGGAGGTCGCCGAAGGGGACACAAGTGCCAATCTCGACCGGGCAGTAAGCGCGGTGCGCGAGGCTGCACAAGCCGGAGTTCAGATCCTTGTGCTCCCCGAGTGCTTCTTGACGGGCTACGTGGTTCGGAGCGAAGCAGAGGCCAGGGGGTTGGCCCTAAGCGTGGAGCGAGGGCTGAAGGGATCGTTCGAGTCTTTGGGTACGCACCTCGCGGCCCTCGAAAATGAGGCCGGGCGGGCCGGGATCGTCACGATCGTGGGCTTCGCGGGACATGATCGAGATGGACTCTACAATGCCGCCGCCGTGCTCGAACCTGGCCGGGCGCCCCGCTGCTATACCAAGACCCACTTGCCCTGGCTCGGGTTCGACCGGTTCGCAAAACCAGGCCGGGACCTGCCCGTCTTCGAGACCTCGCAGGGCCGGATTGGGGTCGCGATCTGCTTCGACCTGAGAATCCCTGAGGTGTGCCGCACCCTTGCGCTCCGTGGCGCTGAGTTGATCGCCCTACCGACGAACTGGCCCAACGGTGCCGATCGAACCCCTTTGCACTATGTCCCCACGCGAGCCTCGGAGAATCGCGTGTTCCTCGCTACGTGCAACCGCTGTGGCGAGCACGGAGGGGTGGAGTTCATCGGCCAGAGCGCGATCCACGGCCCAGACGGTGAGCAGTTGGCCCGCATTGAAAGAGAAGAAGGGCTGATCTGGGCGGACCTTGACCTTCCCGCCGCCAGGTCGAAGACTCGCGTCGTGATCCCTGGCGAATATGAGACGGACACCTTCGCGACCCGCCAGCCCGGAATCTACGAGCCCTGAAGGGCTCGTAGTCCCTCGAGGCAGAGCCGCGCTCCTTCGAGCGGGGTTCGCGAGCCGTACTGCTCGTGCTCGACCACGAGCCACTCGGCGTCTTTCGCGGCTGCAAGCACGTCGCTCCAAGGCACCTCGCCTTCCCCGATCACCGCGCCTGCCTCGGGAGCGGAGTGCTCCTTGACGTGGAGGGACTTCGTCCGTCCAGGATAGTCGAGGATCGGCTGAAACGGGCTCGCCCCTGCGCTCATGCCGTTGGCGGTGTCGTATTGGAGGACGAAGTCGTCGGGAGTGTTCTGTGCGATGACGTCCCAGGGCCGCTCGCCCGTTGGGAGCGGTTGCATGTCCGCGGCGTGGCAGTGATAACCGCACCGCAACCCTTCCGCTCGGAGGTGCTCCATGACGGAAGTGAACCGATCCGCCGTCTCCAGGCATGCGTCCTTCGTAGCCCTCATCTCCGGCGCGATGCCAGGCACGATCAAGAGCGGGCAACCGAGAGTCTTGTGAAAGAGGATCGTCGCCTCGATCGTGTCGGGTTGAAGGCTCGCCCAAGCAGTGTGGGCGCTGGGAGCGGTCAGTCCTCGATCGGAGAGCGCCTTGGATAACGCGGGCGCCGAGACACCGTGGTACCCGGCAAACTCGACGCCGTCATAGCCCATCTCGGCCACGGCGGTGAGGGTTCCCAAGAAATCGTGGGCACAGTCCTCTCGAACAGACCAAAGCTGGAGCGCGACGGGGGTCGGCATGACAAGCAGAGGATAGACCGGATCTAAGCGGCGGTCGGCCCAACGACCGAGCCGATATCCTCGAACCCGTACTCTTCGGCGAGTTGGGCGACTCGGTAGATCCCGCTCGTCTTCTCCAGGACCTTGTTGTCTGCGGCTAGGTGCGCTACCGCGATGCCTGCATAGGCGGTGGATTCCGACCCGCGCAACGACGGCTCCTTGTGATAGTCGCGCTCGGTCGTCGCATACATCGCCATGACCCGCTCCGTGCGCACCTGGCCGGGCGCGAGCGCGAGGCTCGCGATCCCGTGCTCCTTCAGTTCGAGCCCAATCGCAAAGCTCATTCGGTTCAATGCCATTTTCGCGACGTCGTAGTAGAGGTTGCCGAGATAGTGGAAGTCGTCCCAGGCGGTGACGTGCACGATAACACCGGACTTTCGCTTGAGCATGAGCGGAACGGCGAAGTGCGACGCGAGCAGTTGCGAGCGCAGGCCCACCGTGAACATCCCGTGCCAGTGGCGGAACGGCAGCTCCCAGAAGGGCGCCGAAAACTCGTTCGGCTCGAACTGCTCGAAGCCGCCCCAAACATTGTTCACGAGGAGGTCCAAGCGGTCGTGGCTCTTCGTGATCTTCTCGAAGAGACGCTCGACGTCGCCCAGGACGGTGTGGTCGCACTTCACCGCGATCCCATAGCCACCGTGGTTCGTGACCTCCTCGGCGGTCATTTCCACGGTGCCGGGCAGGCCCTCGGTGCGCTGGCCGCCGCGAATGCTCCTTCCCGTCACATAAACGGTGGCTCCTGCCGCGCCCAGGGCCAGGGCGATTCCCTTGCCCGTACCTCGCGAGGCCCCGGTGACCAGGGCGACTTTTCCTTCGAGACTTGGGAGGCGTGGGAACTGCATGGCGGCTTGACCGATTGCTTCCATCATTGGCATCGGCCGCGGTCGGCCTCAGGCCCAATTCGGGGAGGATTCTCGCATGGTCGGAGCGATCCTGGGCCAGCCCACCTCAAAGGTCTGCGAGCTTGGGCGCGACGACCCGGAGCGCACCGGGTAGGCACACCGCCTGGAGCGGTCCCGGGGGCAGCACTTCGCCGTCCACGGTCATCTCGGTGGGAGGCCGTGCGACCATCGTGCAGCTCTCGGGTTCCGCCCACCAGACCTCGCGCAACGCGACGTGCCCGCCGAAGGAGAGCATCAAGGAGTACCGCAACAGATCCGACGCTTTGTCTGCGCGGACGGCGTACGCGCTGAGTCGTCCCAGTCCCAACCCGGCAGTGGGAGAGAGGGGAAAGGGGCCGCCATGGATCCTGCCGTTGCCGACCACGGCTTGCAGGGCGGTAATCGAGACCTGCTCCTCCTCGGTTGTGATCGCAAGTTCGAAAGGCCGAGACTTGCGCAACGCTCGGAGGATCGCCACCGCGTAGGCGAGGTTCCCCGATGCGCGCTTGAGCCTGGGGTCGAGGCTCTTGGCGATCAGGGTCGTGAGGCCGATCGTCGCAACATTGAGGAAGTACCTTCCCTGCGCACGGCCCACGTCCACTTTGCGGACCTCCCCTTGGGAGACCGCCCTCACCGCCTCATCAAGGTCGCGCGGTATACCCAGATCTCGGGCGAAGGAATTGCCGGTACCAGCAGGAAGCGGCATCATGGCCGACTCGCTCCCCACGAAGGCCCCGCAGGCCGCGCCCAGAGTGCCGTCCCCTCCGCCCACCCCGATCACAGGCGATCCTTCCGCCACGAGGGCTCGGGCCCGGTCCACCAAGGCTTCCACCCGCTGAAACAGGGAGACATCTTGGACCCCGATGCCCGCGGTCTCAAAGGCGATCCGGGCGCGCTCGGCCCACGTCCTCCCCTGCCTAGAACGAACGTTCAGGAGGATGGGGAGGCGTGGCTCCAAGCGGTGTTAGCCGCCCTGGCGAGGAAGCATGGTCGGCGCACAAGCCAGGTTGTAGGCGGTGACCGCCGAGGCCACGCTGCTCTGCACCAGATAGCGGTTGATCGCCCCCTCCAGCTTGTCGTGCTGCGTGTGGTGGATGTAGGTGTAGTCCGCTACGCCTGTCTCGTTCCAGAAGAAACCTGGGACGCCGGCACGGTTGAAGGAGGCATGGTCGCTTCCTCCGCCCTGGGGCATTTTCTCTTGGGCGCGGATCGTCATGGGTAGGTCGGGGAAGGCCTCGGCGAGCGGGGCGATCGCTTGTTCGAGCATGGGCTTCATGGACTCGATGCCCACGAGTCCGCCGCAGTAGTTCGTACCGCCGTCGTCCACGATCACGGCACTGATCTTCGGGAGCTCCGCGGTGTGCGCCTCGACATACTTCCTCGATCCCCACAAGCCTTGCTCCTCACCGGTCCAGAGGATGAACCGGATCGTGCGCTCCGGCTTCGCGCCCGCCGCCATGAGCAGCCGAGCGGCCTCGAGGGCGACCATCGTGCCGGTTCCGTTGTCGCACGTGCCTTGCGAGCCGGGACCGTCCCAGCTGTCCAAGTGGCCGCTCACGATCACGACCTCGTCGGGCTTGCTCGCACCAGGGATCTCCGCGATCACGTTGTAGACGGGGATCGGTCCTTTCACGAACTTCTGATCCAGGTTGAACTCAAGAACGGGCTTGGCCCCTTCCTTCATCGCCTCGGTCACTGCTTCAAAGTCGCTCTTGCGAACCGTGATGTCCACGTTCGTGGGCAGGTTCGCGAAATCGAGGTTCTCCCAAGAGCCGCTCGTGATCACGAGCTCGTTTCTGCTCGCCGCGACGGTTCCCAATATCCCCGCCGCCCGCGCCCCGGCAAGGACGGCATCTCGAACCTCTTTGGTCGGAAGACCATCGCCCTGTCGAGGCAGCATCATCATCCACTTCCCTTTCGGGGCGGCTTTCGCCAACGCTTCCACCGTTGTGGGCTCCTCGAAAACTCCGCCCGATCTTAGGCCACCCGTACCGGCAGTCCACGATCGGGTCGTGAACTCAAAGTTGCGCGGCTTAGGGCTCACCATCCGCCCCGTGTGGCGGGAGCCACGGTCAAACCCGACTGGGATCTCGCCCCACTGCTCGAGGTGGACGTTCTGACATCCGAACTCCTTGAACTTAGCCGCGGTCCAGTCGCACGCGCGCTGGAGATTGGACGAGCCGGTCAACCGGTGTCCGATCTGCTCGCACAGGTACTCGAGGTGGGCACGGGTCTGGTTTCCCGACTTTCCGAGCTCGATGACCTTGGCAACGATCTCCGGGTTGCCTTGGCTTTGGCCCAACGAACTGAGCAGGAGGGCGGCGAGCATGAGCGGTTGCTTCATGCCCTGGGTTCTACCCTACAACGCGGGCCTTAGCGGACAATCCACCCGAACTGGTCCGCATTGAAGCAGAACAGTGAGACCGCGCTCGGCCCGGTCTGCCGCAGGCTATAGCGGGCAGTGAGCGACCCGCCAGAACCGATCTTCTCGCTGTGGTTGCCGGTGGAGTTCGAGGTCACGGTGCTCTCGTTCGTGTTCACCGCTGCCGTTGTTCCGTCCTCGAATGCACCCGAGACCGCATTGCGCTGTTCTAACGTGACCGAGAACGCCCCCACCGTCGCCATGCGGCCGCGAAGGGTGGCCGCGATCCCTGTCGAGCTTGTTTTCGTTGTCGTACCGTTCACCATGACTTGAATCGGTGGCACCGTGGTGTTTGGAACGATGAACTTGCAGTGGCGCAAGTAGTCGTCATCATCGCTGAACAGGCTGGCGAGGTTGCCCGCGTCCAACCTGCCGAAAACCGTCTGGAACCCGGTGGGCACGACGGTCTCCGGGCCAATCGCCCGGATCACGTCCATCCCCAGGGTTGCCACGGTGGACTGTCCGCCAGCGGCGGGCGGGCCCGATTGATGACGAAACATCAAACGATCCACATTACCGATCAAAACTGCGTAGCTTCCCGTGCCTTGCACCCTGGTGAGGTCGGCTTCGAGCACGGAGAACGTGAGCTCCACCCAACCGGAGCCGACCGCCAGTATCTGGGCACTGTTCGAGGTCCAGCGACTTTGGGGTATGCCGGAGTCGAACAACACGAGGCGAAGGTGAATGTCGGTAGCACCGAGGTTTCGGAAGAACCCGCTGACCGACTCCACGCCTACCCCACCCCAGTCCCCTGCCCATTGGGTGAGGTTGTACGCGGCGAGCTTGCCACCCGAGAAGGGCCCACCATCCGAGCTGAGTTGCAAAAAGTTGTCCCCGGTACCGTTGGGGCCGCCGTCCGGCATGTTCACGGGAAAGTCGCCACCGGCCCAGTTCATCACCGTGCCATCCTCGAAGTCGTCCACCTGTCCGGGCGTGATCTGGGCTGCCGCATCGAGGGCGAAAAGGGTGACGACGGTGATGAGACAGGCTCTCTTCGGGTTCATGGTGGTTCTCCAGATTCAACGCACCCTGGCGCTGCTTCCCTGGCAGGGGCGGGCGTGATCCTTGGTGCGCAGTCCAACGTGCTCTGATTCGGAACGCACTGACCCCCTTCGAGGTTCCCGAATCCCCCTCGAATGTAGACCGCTCTACCATCACCCAGCCGCGATTTGTCGACAGCTTGAATCAGGGGGCAGTGCTGTAAGGGCGTTCGGTGGCGATTGGACGATACTGTGCGAGTTCTAGGGGAGAAAAGCGGGCACTCAACCAGCTCTGGCAACGCTGCGGTCGAACGTGCCGGACTCTAGAAAATGTGCGCACCGTAGCCGCGCCGTCTCGACATAGGGGACCGCCTGCCGCCGCAGCTTCGAGGTCAGGTTCGTGAGCATGTCGTTCGCGAGAAGGAGCTGGCGCGAGGCCACGAGCGCCTCGTATTCCTCTCCTGACAGTCCGTAATGAGCCAAGCCAAGCCCCTCGAGGAACGCCGCTTCCCGCTCGCGATCCTCTGGGCTGTTTCGGTAGTAGAAAGAGGCCACAGAGGCGTCGAGCTCGGGCCATCCGAGGCAGGCGTCGTCAAAGTCAAAGATCGCGACCTTGCCCCGACAGAGCATGATGTTCCAAGGATGGAGGTCGTAGTGGATCGGCCGGGCGGGGTTGCGTCGCAAGCGGTCGAGCACTCGCTCCGCTCGCAGGTACACCTCTCGGAACTCGGGGAGCTGAGGCAACGCCCAGGGGTAACCGGCGATGGGGTCTTGGAACGGATAAAGCTCGGCACCCATCGGCATGCTCCACGCCGCGGCATGGCGGTGGATGCAAGCGGCCATCTCCCCCAATTCGCGATATCTCTCTACCGGTGCCCGGAAGCCGATCAAGCTTCCAGGCAACCAAGTGTAGAGCACGGCGGTCAGCCGCCACTCCGAGTCGGGATAGGGAGCTTCCGCATAGGGCCGACCCTCGAGGGTTCGGACTAGACTCGGAACGCGAACGCCCTCGACCTGGGCAAGGGCTTCCACCCAAGCCGCTTCGGCAGAGAGCTTGGCGGGAGTTTGGCGGGAGTTCACGTTGATCCTGAGCGCAAACTTCTTGCTCCCTTCTGCGTCCACGCGGAAGGTCGTGTTGAACGCATGGTTCAGGACGCGCAAGCGGTCTGCCTCCACGCCGAACTCGGGGAGGACCGCTCTCGCAAGGCTCTCCAGGCCCGACTTTTGGGCTCGACCGGAAAGGCGAGCATAACTGGCCTTCGCCTGCTCGGTCGTCATCGCCGGGTCGTTGAGGCGCTAGACGGACTTGATCTCGATGTCCACGCCGCTGGGAAGGTCGAGGCGCATGAGCGCGTCCACCGTCTTATTCGTGGGCTCGTGGATGTCTATGAGCCGATTGTGGAGCCGAATCTCGAAGTGCTCCATGGACTCCTTGTCAATGTGGGGGCCGCGGATCACGCAAAACTTTCGGATCTTTGTCGGGAGGGGCACGGGGCCGGAGATGCGGGCGCCAGACCGCTTCACGGTCTCGGCGATCTTGCTCGTGCTCAAATCGAGCGCACGGTGGTCATAGGACCGGACACGGATGCGTACTATCGGGGTGTCTGCCATGGATGGTTCCTGATTCCCCGCGAATACCAGGCGGGCGGCAGGGCCCGCCCCAACCTCTCGGGGCTGAGCGAAGATACCAGGTCAGGTTCGGTTCGTTCTGGGCCCAACGTGAAGCCGGACGTGGATGGGGCACCAGGTCTCGGTGCCGAATACGGTGCGCCTTCTAGAAAGCAAGGGGCGGTCGGCGGATCGTTTCCGCGAACCGCCCCCACACCGCGTTTCTAAGATTCCGCTTAGCGCGAGCGCCGTCTTCGGAGCGCGGGTAGCAAGAGGGCCCCGAGCGCGACCATCGTGGCCGGTTCGGGCACCGGGGCCGTCAGTGAGTTCACGAACAACTGGTTGTAGTCGCCGCTCACAAGTCCCCAACTCGCGTCCGGGAACAGGTTCACGCCGACGACCTCCCCGTTGGACGCAAGGAGCGCGCTCCCGTCCGACCAGGAACCGTGCAACGTGGCTCCGTTCGCGAGAGCGACGTTGTCGTGGAAGTACCCGTTGATCGAATTGACGCCGTTCCAGAACGCGCTTCCATCCGTCGAGCCAATCGTGACGTCGGTGTACAGGCTTGAACCGCTGACCGCGAACGGCGAGTAGTTCAAAATCGAGCCAGCGAGCGTGTTGTTGCCTTGGTCGGCCCAAGAGAAGGTGGCCAGTACGAGCCGTTTGCCAGAACTCGCGAAGTTTCCAAGGAGGTTGCCGACCGTAGTCGGGTCTTGGTTGCTGCTTGTGTTCGAGAAGTAGAGCACCCGGTCGAACGAGTCCAAGAACGGCTGGGTCATGCCAGTATCGTCGTCAATTCCCGTCACGCTGGAGAATGCGCCCGAGGCCATAAGGTCGGCGGCGACCTGGCTCGTCGCTCCGCCGGAGTTGCCCGTTGACCAGACTAAGACGTTCTGTGCGTTCGCAAGCCCAGAGACAGCGACGATTGCAAGGAGAAAGATTCGTTTCAATGCCATGTCCTCGATGGGCGGATCCCATCGCAGACTATTCTATCTCACTTTCTCTGCCCAACGCTACCTTGATCCAAGGTCTAGCAGTCTTACGAGGGAACCCAGGCTTGGAGCCCTGGCACGGGCAGGCGATCGGCCAAGTCCGCCATGTTTCGGAGCGACCTTACGATTGGCCCCGGTCGAGGATGCCTTCAGCGACATAGACGGGTGCGTCCGTTCGCACTGCCATCGCAATCGCATCCGAGGGACGACAATCCACCTCCAACTCCTCGCCCGTCGAGTCCTTGAGCACGAGCTTGCCGTAGTAAACCCCCCGCCAAAGGTCGTCTATCACGACGCGGTCAATATCGAGGCCGGTCCGGTCCATGATCGTCTTCATCAGGTCGTGGGTCAAGGGTCGGTCGTGGAGCTGGCCCGAAAGGGCGTAGGCGATCGAGGCCGCCTCACAAGGTCCGATCACGATCGGGAGCTTCCTCTCGCCGGTACTCAGGAGGACGAAGGCGCGCTCGACGTCCTCTGCGTCCGAGGACTCGGCGAGCACCCCTTCCACTTCCACCCGGATCGGTTCTCCATAGGTCTCCGGCCTGTCCTCGTCGCCTCCAGCCGGGTCGCTGAAGAAGAAGGGCGGCTGTTCTAGATCATCGGGCTCGTCCGGCCTACCGTCCGCCATGTTCCTACGTTACCAGGCTAGGGGTCGAACTTGGCGCCTTCCGAGCAAGGTATTCGGTGATGCTCATGCAGGACGTCTTCGTCGGATCAGTATAGGCTTCGAGGGCGTGGGCCAGGGCCCGGGCGGTGTCAATGCTGGTGACGCAGGCGACCCCGGTCCCGATGCAGGTGCTCCGGATCATTCGTGCATCGGCCGTGTTCTGGTCGCCGGGCTTGGGAGTGTTGATCATCAGGCTCACCCTACCCTCATAGAGCCGGTCCCGAATGTTCGGAGAGCCTTCTTGGACCTTGTTCAAAAGCTCGCACTCGACCCCAGCCTCGACCAGGGCCCTTCGTGTTCCGCTCGTGGCGCCAACGGTATGCCCGGCCGCAACGAGCCGCCGGGCAATCGCGACCGCCTCCAGCTTGTCCGCATCGTTCACGGTGATGATGACCTGGCCCTGGGTGCGGAACGACACCCCGCTAGCAAGCAGGGCTTTGTAGAGGGCTGCCTCATAGGTAGAGTCCAGACCGAGCACTTCCCCCGTGCTCTTCATCTCCGGGCCGAGGGCGGGCTCGACCCTGGCGAGCTTTTGGAAGCTAAAGACAGGGGCCTTTACCGCGTAGATCCGGCTGATGGGATCGTCGGACTCCGCGTAGCGGTCCGGGTGTGCGATCGCCCCAGGCGTGCCTGGAGCCCACACTCCCCCGGCATTCATCGCAGGATCCCCAGGGAGCGGCACCGGGCACCAGACGCCGCTTCCGTAGCCAGACTCTCGAAGCGTCCCGCCGATCGCGGCGTGAGTGGCCAAGGCGACCATCGGCACCCCTGTCACCTTGGAGAGGTACGGGACGGTCCGGCTCGCCCTCGGGTTCACTTCGAGCACCATCGGGGTCTCTCCGTCCAAAACGAACTGAACATTGAGCAGCCCGCGCACTCCCATCTCGGTAGCGAGCCTCGACGCGATCTTCGCCATCTCCCCTTGGACCGCTCTTGAGATCCCGCGAGGCGGATAGACGGTCATTGAGTCTCCGCTGTGGACCCCAGCCCTTTCGATGTGCTCCATCACGCCAGGGATCAGCGTATCGGTACCGTCGCTGATGACATCGAGCTCGGCTTCGAGTCCACGAATATAGCGGTCCACGAGCACGGGCTTCCCAGGGTTCGCGCCCTCTGCCTCGGAGTAAAACTCGCGCAGGTGCGCCTCCGATTCGCAGATTTCCATGCCGCGCCCGCCCAAGACGAAGCTCGGCCTGACGAGAACCGGGTACCCGGTTTGACGAGCCACTGCCACCGCCTCCTCCAGGCCTTGCACAGCCCTACCTTGAGGCCTTGCGATCCCTAGCCGACCCAGCATCTCGTCGCACCGCTCCCGATCCTCTGCGAGGGCGATCGCATCCGGAGACGTGCCGAGGATCCGTATCCCCCGCTCGTGGAGCTCTTCGGCGAGGTTGATCGCGGTCTGGCCTCCGAACTGGACGATGACTCCTTCGGCCCTCTCGCGGCGGCAGACCGCCTCGACGCTGTCCGCATTCACGGGCTCGAAGTAGAGGGCGTCGCCTGTGTCGAAGTCGGTGCTGACCGTCTCCGGGTTGTTGTTCACGATCACGGCGCGATAGCCCAGGGCACGAAGGGCGTAGACGCAATGGACGCACCCATAGTCGAACTCCACCCCTTGGCCGATCCGGATCGGGCCGCTGCCAAGGACGACCGCCGTGCGCTCCATCGCTCCCATTCTGGCACGGGACCCAATGGCCCCCGGCCCCAGGTAAAACTCGGCTTGTGAACGTCCCTGAGGATCTACAGTACACCCGCACCCACGAATGGGTGCGGATCGAAGGCGACACCGCCACGATCGGGATCACCGACCATGCCCAGTCCGAGCTCGGCGACATCGTCTATGTCGAACTTCCCACGCCTGGCCGAGCCCTCGCACAGGACGAAGGCTTCACGACCGTGGAGAGCGTCAAGACCGTCAGCGACGTTTACGCGCCCGCCGCTTGCGAGGTGGTCGAGGCCAACCCTGCATTGGGAGCGCAGGCCGAGCTCTTGAACACCGACCCCTACGGGGAAGGGTGGCTCGTCAAAGTGCGGTTTACCGGCGACCCCCCCGCACTCCTCAGCGCGGACGAATACAAGTCCTCGCTGGGTTAGGCCGACCGCGGTAGGGAAAGAGACCGGGCCCCCCGGTCATGCCTGGACCCAAAATAGAGCCGGCCCATGCCCTATATCCCCCACACCGATGACGACCGCCGCGAGATGCTCGCGGCCATCGGGGTCGAGAGCATAGACGACCTATTTCGAGAGATCCCTTCACACCTCCGGTTGGAGCGGGCTCTCGACGTGCCAGAAGGTAAGGACGAGGCAGGGCTGCTCCGCCACCTGCGCGCCCTCGCCGACCAAAACCAGGACCTTGCTCGCACCGTGTGCTTCCTCGGGGCGGGAATCTATGACCGGTTCGTGCCCGCCTCGGTGGGAGCCGTGATCTCACGAGGCGAGTTCCTCACCGCCTACACGCCCTACCAGCCGGAGCTCAGCCAGGGCTACCTGCAGACGATTTACGAGTTCCAGAGCCTCGTCGCCGAGATCTACGGCTGCGAGATCGCCAATGCCAGCATGTACGACGGTGCGACCTCGCTGGCGGAGGCGGTCGTGATGTGCTGCCATATCCGCGGCAAGAAGCGGGCCGCGGTCGCCGAGGGCGTCCACCCGCATTATCGCGACGTGGTGCGCACCTACTGTTGGGCGATGGGGATCGAGGTCTTCGAAGTGCCCTTGCAGGAAGGGCGGACGGGCGTACCCTCGCTCGACGGGTGCGCGTGCCTGGCGATCCAATCCCCCAATTTCTTCGGCGTAATCGAGGACGTCCCCGGCTTACGCCGTGCCGCAGACTCCGCGGGCGCAATGCTCGTGGTCAGTGCCGACCCAGTCTCGTGCGGCCTGCTCCGGCCGCCCGGGGAACTAGGGGCGGATGTTGTGACCGGAGAGGGCCAACCCCTAGGTTTGCCCATGGGCTTTGGCGGTCCCATGCTCGGGCTCTTCGCGTGCAAGAGGGACCTCGTGCGGCAGATACCGGGTCGCGTGGTGGGCCGAACCCACGACGCTCAAGGCAGATCCGGCTACACCATGACCCTGCGCACCCGTGAGCAAGACATCCGCCGCGAGAAGGCGACGAGCAACATCTGCACGAACGAGGCGCTCATGGCCCTGGCCAGCACGGTCGCGATGTGCGCGCTCGGAAAGACCGGGATCCGCCGGATGGCCGAGGCGACAGTGAGGAACACCCAGTACGCGATCTCGAAGCTGACCGAGGCAGGCGCTCGACTCAAGCACGACGCGCCAGTCTTCGGGGAGTTCGTACTCACCCTTCCCAAGCCCGCACGGGGCGTGCAGGAGAGACTGCTCGGAGAGAAGATCCTTGCCGGTCTCCCGCTGGACGAGTTCTGGCCCGAAATGAGCAACGACCTACTCGTCGCTGTGACCGAGCTTCGCACTCGGGCGGAGATAGACGCCTACGCGGCGGCGCTCCGGTCGGTCTTGGCCTGAGAGGGCCTCCGTCACGGGACACGATAGAAGGTAGCGCTCCCTCGAACGGGAATCCTCTAGACCGACTCTAGGCTCCGAATCCCGAGAAGTCGAGGGAGGGGTTCGAGGGTCTCCAGGATCGCATCTGGGTGGGTGGCACCTTCCGGCATCTCCTCGCGGCGCGGCGTGTCGGCACTCGGCGGCACGTCGCTCTCGCGCCGGATCCAAACCGTCCGCCAACCCGCCCGGAGCGCAGGTGCGATGTCGTGCGCGTAGCTGTTCCCCACAAAGAGGACCTCGTCCCCCTTGGCCCGGCACGCCTCTTCGGCCCTCGCAAAGACCGCTGCATGGGGCTTGCCCAACCCCATCTCGCCCTCGATCAGCACCGTCTCGAAGTAGGAGCCGATGTTGAGCGTCGCGATCTCTTGGCGCTGGATGTCTGCGGGGCCGTTCGTGATCAGCCCGAGGTGGAAGGTGCCCGAGAGGGCCCGAAGTACGTTGCGAGCCTCGGGGAAGAGCTCCAGTCGCGCATCGCGCTCCCGGCCATAGACCTCGCTCAGCCTCCAGGCGTGTTCCGGGTCGGTCACGCCCATGGCCTCCAGGGCTTGCCGCATAAGCTCGGCTCGCGTGGTGGATCCCTCGGTCAGATAGATCTCATACCAGTGCGAGGTCTTGAGCTCCTCCGCATACCGCCGGAACTCCCGAGCCCAGACCTTCAACGCCTCCTCCAGCTCATATCCGGGAACGGGCTCGGCGTCAAAGGCGGCTCGGAGCCCGGCCTTGGCTGCGTTCCAATAGGCGCAGAGGGTGTCGTCCAGGTCGAAGAAGACGGCTCGTACGTTCCCGAACGGTTCTTGAGGGCTCACCAAGGGCAATTATGGGTAGGTAGCCCGCGTCACAGGAGTCGCATGGCCCTGCGGACCTGATCCATGGTTTGGGCCGCGGTCTCGCGGGCCCGGGCCGCCCCCTTCTCCAGCACGCTTTCGATGTCCGCGTCAGAGATGCCGGCCCGCCGTTCCCGCATAGGCCGGAGCGCCTCGTTCAGAGCCTCGGTCAGGGCCTGCTTGTTCTGCATACAACCCCGCTCACCCCGGCGATCCTGCTCCCAGAGCGACTCCCATTCCGGCGCATATAGCCGCAGGAGTTGACATACAGAGCACCCTTCCGGGATGCCAGGATCGGTTTTACGAATCTTGGTCGGGGTCGTGAACGCCCCCTTGATCCGTTGCGCAGTCTCGTCGGCGGTCTCGCTTAGGTAGATGCAGTTGTCATAGGACTTGCTCATCTTCCGCAGCCTTCCTTCCGCGTCCACGTCCAGTCCTGGCACTTTCGAGCGGGACTCGTCCTCGGGGATAATGTCCACGAACTCGGGAAACACGTCCCCGAACTTGGCGTTGAAGGACCGGGCGATCTCGCGGCTCAGCTCCAGATGTGCGGCCTGGTCCTTCCCTACCGGCACCCCGTAGGGCTTATAAAGCAGGATGTCGGCGGCCTGCAGCACGGGATAGCCCAAGAGCCCATAGGAGACCTGGCCCTCGGAACGGGCCTCGTCCCGCTTCTCCTTGTAGGTAGGAACCCGCTCCAGCTTGCCCAGGCCCGCAACCATGCTGAGAAGCAGGTGCAGCTCGGCGTGCTCCTTCACGTCCGACTGCCGGAAAACGGCGCACTTCGAAGGGTCGAGCCCTGCCGCGACAAAGTCCTTGGCGATCTCTCGGGAGTTGTGCGCGATGTCCATGTGCTCGGTGTGGTCGGTGAGCACGTGCCAGTCCGCCACCATGCAGTACATCTCGTACTCGTCCTGCAACTCGATCCAATTGCGCAAGGCGCCTTCGAGGTTGCCAATGTGCAGGCGATCGTTTGTGGATCGCATACCGCTCAAGATTCTCTTCTTTCCGGTCATAGCTTAGACACCTACGATGATCTGAAAGACGGCAGCACGAAGCGGGCCGAAGATCTGACCCAAGGGATCGAAATGCTCGTTGCGGATGAAAACGAGGCCCAGGAGCAACAAGCCGCCCACCGTCCGATTGAAGAGGTACCACCGCTCGCGAGCGCCTTCGGGAAGGAACGCCCCCACGAGCCAATGGCCGTCCAGCGGGCCAAGCGGCAATAGGTTGAAGAGGAACAGCCCGATGTTCGCATAGACCGCCACGATCAGGAACGTGAGCAGGCCGTCGTTCAGGACCGCCGGGCCGAAGGGTAGTAGGAACCGGAGCACCGCGCCGAGGAGCCCCGCGATCATCAGGTTGCTGAGCGGGCCGGCAGCGACCGACCAGAAGTGGTCCCAGCGCGGGTTCCGCATCCGCCTCGGGTTCACCGTGACGGGCTTCCCCCAGCCGATCCCTATGCCCGCGGCCGCGGTCAGGATGATCATCACGGTACCGATCGGGTCCCAATGCTTCCAGGGCAAGAGGGAGACCCGGCCCATGAGCCTGGGCGTGTCGTCACCCGACATGTCCGCGATCTTGGCATGGGCGTACTCGTGGACCGAGATGCTGAGGAGGATGACGACGACGTAGGTGGCGACCTCATCGAACTTAGGCACTAGATCTCCCCCCCTTCGCGACGGAACAAATCGTCCAAGCTCTCGCGACGCTCGATGACCCGAGATCCGCCCGAGTCGTCAATCGCCACCATCGCGGGCCGGGGAAAACGGTTATAGTTGCTCGACATCGAGGCGTTGTAGGCTCCAGTGTGCAACACTTGGAGGAGGTCTCCCGGCTCGACGTCGGAAGCCAAGTCCACATCCTCGAAGAGCACGTCGCTCTCGCAGTGACGCCCCACGACCGTGGTCGCTTCGCTCGCTCCCGACCGGAACGACTGCACCGTGTATCTCGCGCCATAGAGCGCAGGTCTCGGGTTGTCGCTCATCCCCCCGTCCACGGCAACGAACTTTCGCCCCGAGCTCGACCTCTTCACGACGCCGACCCGGTACAAGGTCAGCCCAGCGGGGGCAGCGATGGAGCGCCCGGGCTCGATCCTGAGCTCGGGCCAGTCCTTCCCCAAGGCATCCTTGGCCGCTTGGGCGATCGAGGCACAGAAGGCCGATACCGAGACGGGGTCGTCCTCAGGCGTGTAGTCCACCGCCAACCCGCCACCCAGGTTGAGCGCCAGGGGCCAAAACCCGGTCGCGGCCTGGGTGCGCTTCGCGAACTCCGCCATGGAGCGTGCCGCCTCTGCGACCGGCCCTGGGACGGGCATCATGGAACCGACGTGGCAGTGATAGCCGATGAGGTTCAGGCCAAAGTCGAGGGCCGACCGGACGCCCGCGAGCGCGTCGCCGGTCGCCACCGAAAGCCCAAACTTCGTGTCTGGGTGCGAGGTCGAGATCTTCTCCGAGGAACCGGCATGGACGTCCAGCGCCAAGCGAAGGGAGAGGTGGCCCCGCCACCCCAGGCGGGCCAGGTGGGCGATCTCGAGAAGGCTGTCGGCGACGACTTCGGCAACCCCCGCCTGCATCGCAGCGCGGATGTCCTCCTCGGTCTTGTAGTTGCCATGAAGACGGATGCGGCCGCCAGGCACCCCCGCCCGAAGCGCGGCCTCGAGTTCTCCCCTGCTCGCAACGTCAATCGAGAGGCCCTCGCCGTTCGCCCACCTCAAGATCTCCAAGTTCGAGTTTGCCTTGCACGCATAGCTAACGTCGCCCTCGGTCCATGCGCCGGTGTACTGGCGGGCGCGATCGCGGAAGTGGGCCTCGGAGACCACATAGAGTGGGGTCCCGTATTCGTCCGCCAGCCTTTCCGAGAGGCTCCGGTCAAGCTGGAATGGCCTGAGCGAGGCCGCGGGTGGCATGGCACATTATGCAGCGTCGCTTACGGTTTGCCAGGCCTGGGCGACCTTGTCAATCTGCTCGATGGGGTCGGGCTCGGAAGCCTCCATCATCGGCAAGGCGGCAAGTTCGAGAATCCTGGGCTCCAACTCCACCGTACACGGCCAGGACGTGATGCCGCGCTTTGCGGACTCGGCATACCAGTCCGCGTATCGAACCCTCGCGGCGAGCTTAGTCTCCGCAAGGCAAACCTCTTCCAGGCACTGCACGATCGGTGCCGGGAGTCCCCAGGCGCGAGCGACCGTCGCCGACAAGGGCTCGATCTCCTCGCCGTACAAGGCTTGGAACGCCTCGCCCAGGGTGCAGCGACGCATCCTGGCCTCGGCAAAGACCGTGTTGTAGAGGGCCGGATCCACGGCCGCGAGGGCCGCGAGCGATACGTCGTGGAGCGCCCCGACGATCAGGGCCTCGTCCGGAGAGACCTCGCTGGAACGATCCCTAGCTTCGAGCCACTGCACGACGTAGCCTACGGTCATCCCATGGTCGGCAAATCGCTTTGGGACGAACATCCGGGCCTCCCGCGAGGCGAGGGTGATCGTCCGGAGGAAGATCGTCAGGACGATCATGCGGACGGCCCGCTCCCCGATCAAGAGGATCGCGCCGCGCGGGTTGGAGGCTTGTGGGCGGCGCCCTCCGTAAAGCGCGCTGTTCGCCGCACCGACGACGGCCGCGCAAAGGGCATCGTCTTGGACCACGAGGCGTTCCAACTCGCTGGTGTCGGTGTCGTCCTGGTTCAGGCACTGCAAGATCTGGATGGCGTCCGACGAAAGCTTCGGCAAGAGGTCCGGGTCTTGCAACTTCCGTTCCACGACTTCGAACGTAAAGAGCCTGCGCATGGGGAGGGTCGCCTGGTCAGCGTTCTCCCCTATCGGGATAGTTGGCAGGCCGCTGTGCCAGGCTCAGGTAGAACCTACCGGTGCAGAAGATCGTCGTTCTTGGCGCGACCGGCAGCATTGGCAGGCAGACCTTGGACGTCGTGCGCCAGCATTCAGAACGCCTCGAGGTGGTCGGCCTCGCCGCTCGGAGGCAGGGGGAAGCCTTGGCCTCGCTCGCCGCCGAGTTCGGGGTCAAGCGAACGGCCTTGCTCGACGAGGACGCAGCGCGGGAGTTCGGTGTCCCAGGCGGCATGGATGCGGTGTGCGAACTCGCCTCGATGCCCGAGGCGAGCACGGTAGTCATCGCTGTAGCGGGCGTCATCGGTCTCCTCCCGACCCTCGCCGCGATCGAGTCGGGCAAGCACGTCGCCCTGGCGAGCAAGGAGGTGCTCGTCGCAGCGGGCGAGATTGTGATGCAGGCAGTGAACCTCCACGGCACACGGCTCACCCCCATTGACTCCGAGCATTCCGCCATCTTTCAGTGCCTCGAGGGCAGGAGCGTCTCCGATGTCGCCGAGATCCTGATCACTTCGAGCGGTGGCCCGTTCCGCGGGAAGAAGCGCGGGGAACTGGCCGCGGTCACCCGAGAGGCCGCCCTCGACCACCCTACATGGCGCATGGGAGGCAAGATCACGGTGGACTCGGCCACCCTGATGAACAAGGGCCTGGAGACGATCGAGGCCTGCTGGCTCTTCGATCTCTCCCTCGGACAGGTGGGGATCGTCGTCCACCCCCAGAGCATCGTCCACTCGTTCGTGCGGCTCAAGGACGGCAGCATGCTCGCGCAGCTCGGCTGGCCCGATATGAGACTGCCGATCCAGTTCGCGCTGCTCGCACCCGACCGTGTGCCCAACGACCTGCCGACCTATGACCCGGTGCTGACTCCAAGCCTTACGTTCGAAGAGCCTGACCTGGAGGTGTTCCCTGCCCCCTTGCTGGCTCGGCGCAGCTTCGAGATGGGTGGCACCGCCCCTTGCGTGATGAACGCGGCCAACGAGGCGGCGGCGGAGGCCTTCTTAGTGGGTCGGTGCGGCTTCTTGGAGATTACGGAGACCGTGGAACGGGTCCTCGATCGGCACGTCCCGGTTCCAGGCGGCCTCGAAGCCTTGCTCGATGCGGATGCCTGGGCCCGCGAAACCGTAGAGGCAATGCTACGGTCTTGAAACTAGGAAGATGGGCGACCTTTCCGTATTGCTGAACCTCGTACAGGGCGCGTTCGCGTTCCTCGCGACCGTGGTCGTCCTCGTCGCCGTACACGAGTACGGCCACTTCATCACGGCGCGATGGTTCGGGATGAAGGTGAACGCCTTCGCGGTCATGGTCGGCGGACGCCGGGTCACTCGCTTGGACGGGCACCTTGACCGCAAGCTGGCACCGGCCTGGTGGCTCTGGGCCCTCTTCGGCGTTGCAGCCCTCGCCTCGCTCCTCGCTCCTGGCACCGCGGGTCTGGTCGGCCTCGCACTGGCTGGCCTCTTGGTGCCGGTGTGGGTCGCACTCCGGTTGGAGCGGCTGTACCACCTTGACGCGGGTACGGCAGCGCGGACTCTCCTCATGTCGGCGGGCGGGGGCGTGCTCCTGCTTTTGCTCGGGGCGGGCGTCCGGGCACCGCTCGGCTCATGGCTCGGAGTGCTCTGCGCAGGGGTGGCGGTCGGGCTCATGATCCTTTACTATCGCCCGGTGCTCGGGAAGTCGGAGGATTCGCCGCAAGGCGTCGGTCAGATCCATGTGAATGACGAGCCGGTCGAGGTGCGGTTCCGCCCTCTCCTTGCCCGCAAGGACAACCACGGCACCGAGTTCTCGCTCTTGATGCTCCCGCTAGGGGGATTCGCCGCGATCCACGGGATGCACGCCCGCGAGGACGGAGGAGAGACAAGAATCGAGGGCGGCTTCTACTCCCGGCCACCCTGGCAGCGGCTCGTCGTCCTGTTTGCTGGCCCGTTATTCAGCATCTTGTTCGGCGTCGCCATCCTCACTGCGGTCTTCTCGAGCGTGGGCCGCCAAATCCCCGACACGGGCCCGGTGCTCGGCATCGTGGCCCAAGACGGCCCGGCCGCCAAGGCGGGCCTCCGCGAAGGGGACGTCGTACGGTCGGTCGGGGGTACCGAGATCAAGCGTTTCTTCGACATCGTGGGCGCTGTTCGTGACCGGACCGACGGGTCGCCGATCCCGATCGTCGTGGAGCGCGGCGGGAAGCGGATGGAGTTCAGCGTCCTGCCCGAGGTGGACAAGAAGCCGAGCGTCGTCATGGGATCCGACCTCATGCCGACCCGCGAGACTAGGATCCAGGCCAAGCTCATGGTCGGCCCCAAGGCCGTCTTGAGGGTGAGCACCTTCACCGAGGCGCTCGGGCTCGCCGTACGTCAGCCTGTGGACATGGCGCTCGGGCTCGCCTCCCTCGCAGCCAAGCCGCAGCGCGCCACCGAGGACCTCGGGGGGCCGGCGATGATCGCGACCCAGTCCGCGGAAGCGAGCAAGCAAGGCATTCTCGGCAGCATCACGTTCGCCGCCTTGCTCAGCATGTCTTTTGGGGTGCTGAACCTGCTACCGATCTCGCCGCTCGACGGAGGCCAGATGATGGTCGCCCTGGTCGAGCTGCTGCGTGGGGGCAGGCGGTTGACCTTCAAGACCCAAACCTTGGTGGCGAACGTCAGCTTCCTTCTGATCGGGCTCTTGATCCTCACGGTTCTCACGAGCGATATTCGACGGTTCGCCAACGCCGGAGCCCAAGGGGCCGCGCAAGAGCAATCTCGCTAGGTTTTCACGTAACGCCAGGGGTTGGCACGGCGATTGCTGGGGACTGGGTTGCCACACCTTTCTTAGGCGAGCCTGTGGCGTAGTGTGCAGTGTCCTTCTGGGCAATGGGCCGGTCCGGTCGTCTCTTACCGGGTCTGGCCCTTCTTCATGATCTCGACAAACTCCGCGAAGTACTTTCGCGAGTCCCACGGCCCTGGGGCCGCCTCCGGATGGTATTGCACGCCGAAAGCCCTCTCGCTCGGGATGGCAAGCCCCTCCACGGTCCCGTCGTTGACGTTCACCTGGGTGACCTGGGCCGGAGATCCGTCCAACGATCCCGGCTCGATGGCAAAGCCATGGTTCTGGCTCGTCACGGCCACAGTCCCGTTGGTCAGGTCCTTGACCGGATGGTTCGAGCCACGGTGCCCAAACTTGAGCTTGAACGTTCGACCGCCCACAGCGCGGGCGAGGACTTGGCTCCCCAGGCAGATCCCAAAAACGGGCACTCTGCCCAAAAGCCCTTGCGCCGTTGCGACGACCGCTTCGAGCCGGTCTGGATCGCCGGGCCCGCTCGAGAGCATGACGCCGTCGGGCTTCCAACTGAGGACCTCTTCCGCACTGCTGCCCGCAGGGAGGACAACGCTGCGTACCCCCAAGGCAGCAAACCTCTTGAGCGAGTGCCGCTTGAGACCGCAGTCCAGCACGACGAGACGCAGGATCGCCGGCCCTTCCGGCTCCGTCACGTCCTCGATTCCCGAAACCCCCCAGCCGTAGGGACCTTTCGTCGTGACTTGGGCGACGAAGTCGGTCTCGACGTAGGGCACGGCGGTTCGGGCGGCCTCCACCGCCGCGTCCCGGCCCTCGGTGGAAACTGCGCACATCACCGCGCCCCCCTCCCGGATGCGCAACGTGACAGCCCGAGTGTCTAGCCCTTCGATCCCGACCACTCCCTTCGCCTTCATGTAGTCGGGAAGGGACGCCTTCGACCGCCAGTTGCTGGGCGTGCGGCAGACCTCTCTCGCGATCAGGGAAGTCGGCTGGACCGAGTCCGATTCAAAGTCATCGTCGTTGATCCCGGTGTTCCCGATGAGAGGATAGGTGAACACCACGACTTGCCCGGCAAAGCTCGGGTCGGTGAGAACCTCTTGATAGCCGGTCATCCCGGTCGTGAAGACAAGCTCCCCCGTGGCCGTGCCGGTCGCGCCCAAGGACTTGCCCTCCCAAGCCGTGCCGTCCGCCAGCGCGAGTACCGCGTCCATTCGATGGGGAAGTATGGCCCTCTATGGCTCTTCCTGGGACTTCTTGGGCCGGACGGACGCAGCTTTGGCCGTCGCGACCTTCACCTCCAGGCCGATCGGGGCCGCAATGTTCGAGCCTGTGAACATCCGCTGTACCGCCTTGTCCGCCCCCCCGAGGAGGTCGGCGAGCTCTCCGACCGCGGCGACCGCGACTGCGAGCTCACCCCCTGTCATCCCCTTCACGTCGCCTTGTAGGAGTCTCTCGACCCCGTTGTGGCGCGATCCCCCGCCGATCATGTCGCTCGTGTTCTTCAGGTTGTACCGCTCCACCAGGGTGCCCAGCATCTTGTCGGCCTCGGACTTCTGTGCCTCCGTGAGCTTCTCCCCCTTCAGCATCCGACCGTAGAGCTGCTCGGCGTACTTCCTCGCGTCGGGATCCTCGATCGCCTCGACGACGTGGCGCGCCTCTCGCTTCGTGTTCGCCTTCGTGAACTCGAAGCTACCTTCCTTGTTCCCTTCCAGCGCGATCTCCGTGCCGTCCACGGCCTTCAGTGCCCCCAACTCCACGATCAGCCTTGCGGGCCGGTTCGTCAGGGTGCCAGCGACCGAGCCCGAACGGGACTGGGACACCTTGCCGCTCACCACGGTCCCCTGCCCCAAGACCACCCCACCGCCGGCATGGACGTCCTCTGCGACGAGAAAACGGACGCTATCGCCTTCCTTGGAACTGCCGGAGGCGACCGGAGTGATCAGCAAGAGCGTGACCGGCGTGCCCGCCTTGACCGTGACCGGACTCAGCGGCCGGGGCACGAACGGCACCTCCAACTCGCCCGTACGCCACTTCGACGCGCCATACAGGAAGCCACCGAGCACCAGCAACCCTAGGACCGCCTTCACCCACCTCATACCGTCTTCTTGACGCCTCACAACCGTCCGCGGATTCCCTCGCTAGGGCGAGGGGCGCACGCTCGCGGCCACGAGACGGACGAGCTCCACCGGATCCGTCCTGAGGCTGAGGAAGTTGGCTTGGAACTCTTGTGGGCACCGCTGGTCCAACCGGCGGAGCGCCTCGATCCGGACCCCTGGGCGAGGATCGAGCAAGAAGGACGCGATGAACCGGAGCGATTCCGCATCCCCTATTCGCCCCAAGATCGCCAAGCCTTGACGAGCCCGGATCTCGTCCCCTTCTGCGGCTAGCGCTCGCGCTGGTGCGCGTCCGTGATCCCCGATCGAGGCGAGCAGCGCGATCGCGGCTTCCCGCACGATCGGGTCGGGCGCCCGCAGCAAGGCTTGCGCGGTTCCTGCGCTCTCGGGGGACGCGATCTGAGCGAGGGAGATCGCGGCAGCCCTGGCGAGCAAGGGGTCTGGAGACAAGGTGAGGCGACTCAGGCCTTGCACCGCGGCACTTGCCTGGAGCGGACCGGCTGCCCTGGCCGCCGCGAGCTGGGTCTCCGGCTGATCGAGCATAGGAGGCACGAGGGAGCCGATGTCCTTGAGCCCCGCTTCCACGGCGACAGAGAGAACGTTCTTTTTGATCGTGGCATCCCCGGCGAGGGCCTTGCGCGCCAGCACGATCCCGGCCTCCGCCCCGACGGCTCTGGCCACGGCCACGTAGCACCTCCTTTGCAGGCGATCCATGCCCTGCAATCGGTTCTCCACCATCCACTCGAAAGCGGGCAATCCGATCTCACACAGCAGATAGACGGAGCCGTCCACCTCGGCTTGCGCCGTCCCAACGCCCCATTGCGTGGCCTGTCGGAAGAGCTCGGCGAACTCGGCTGGGGTGACTGGGGGTTTGCTGCCCGCCACCGGAGGGGGTCGAGTCGCCCCCCCGGCCACGGGGGGGGCGCCACGGAAGTCGAGCGCGAGCGCCCAGGTCGGCCTGCCTTGCGCCTGGCCATCGGCAAGCCCTTCGCGGTACTTGTCGGCACCGGCGAGGTCAACGAACACTCCGAGCGAACCTGTCCCCCGTGAGGCCTGGCCAAACCCTGGGGGCCCGTCGTACCGGTCATCCCCGGCGGAGTCCACAAAGAGACCTAAGCCGTTCGCGACCCCGGTGCCCGGAGTCGAGTCGCGGGCGGCGTAGACGTCGTTCCCGGCCCGATCGAGCATGACCGCGACGCCATAGTCGTGCCCGATCGCGAACGATGCCCCGTACTTGACCCCGTAAAGGTCGCTACCCCCAAGGTCGAACAGGTACGCCGACGTGAGGTGCATCGCCGAGGCCTGGGCATAGTGATGGGCAGAGTACGTGTCGTTCCCAGAAGCGTCAAAGAGCGAGCCGATCGAGTACCAGTAGCTCGCCGCCTGGCAGTACGTCTCCCCGAGGTAGCAGTCGTCACCGGCATGGTCGGTCAAGAGCCCGATTCCCCCGGCCCAGCCGCCCGAGTCCTCTCGATACCCTTGGCCAAAGCCCTGAGAAAACGAATAGTGAACGTCGGCGAAGAGGGGCGAGTTGAGGAAGAGCCCGCCGGCTCGATAGGTGTCCGCTCCTTTGCGGTCGAGGAGCCAGCCGACCCCGTTCGTCCGCGCCGAGCCTTGGGCGGAGAGCTTGGCGAGGTAGGTGTCGTCGCCATCGGTGTCGAGGCACACGCCGATGCCCGCGAGCGCGAACCCCTGGGCAAGGGCAACGGCCCGGTACTCGTCGTGGCCCCCGAACTTCATGAACGCACCGACCCCTGCGAGTCCCGTGCCGAAGCACAAGGTGCGCCCCTCGAAACGGTCGTTTCCACCCAGGTCGTACGCGAGCCCGATCCCTGCCACCCCGGCGCCTACGCTGAGGTCGGGAACGTCGTAGCGGTCGTTCCCAGAAACGTCCACCATCACCGCGGAATAGCCGACCCCGGCCCCGTGGCGACCGCGATAGGCGTCGTCCCCTCCTAGATCCAGGAGGAGGCGCGCACTCGTCGAGGTATGAACGTCGTTCGCCTTCCCCGCTACCTCGACGGGGAGTCCGGCCACCGTGAGTTGCACGGGGGTTGGGACGTCCTCCTTCAGGCCGCGCAGCTTGCCGATCGCGGCCTCGGTCTCGGTGGACAACTGGATCGAGGCGGAAACGATCCGCGCGACATCCACCTTCGCCAAGAGCTCACGGACGCGATCAGGAGCGACCGGGGACGACCGCACGAAAGAAAAGCTGAGCCTGGGATCCTCGATCGCGTAAGGCGCCAGACCTTCGATCAGTTCTCTCGCCTCTTGGGCGCTCAGGCCCGCCAGGGCCGTGCGTACTTCGGAGTCTGCCGACCGCAAAGCCCCCACCATGCGCGAGACCACGGCCGCCACCCCAGGCGGCAGCGATTCCGGCACCTCGACGGCGGTGCCGGCGTTGGCCCTCGCTTCGACATCGAGCATCCGCGAGGCCGCTGTCAGCACTTGCACAAGCGATGCGGTCTTGGTCGCTTCGTGCGCGGCGAGTAGTCGGCTCGTGGCCTCGATCGGGTCGCCGAGGCCCACCATCACCAAGGAAGGCGCCTTGAGGTCGAACTGCGACCGCGGATACTTGAGATCGTCGAGCCCCCAGTTTTGGATCGTGAGAGCGTCCCGCACCCCGGTGATCTCGAGTTCGGTGAGCTGCGCGGAAGCCGCGATGGGGAGCATGGCGGCAAACACCACCGCACGCTTGATCATGGCCCCTATCCTACCGGGCGACCGCCCACTTGGAGTAGTCGGGCAACCCACTCCCAGAGCGGTACGGCCTCCTTGGTCTGGCCGAACTCCAACTCCGACTCCCACGTCGAGCATTCGGGTGGGCCTGCGTGCCACCCGAACGGGCCCACCGTACACGCCGAGGTCTCCCCGGCCAGCCAGCCTGACTCCCTTTCGCTGCGCGCGAGGTACTCCTGTTCTTCCGGGTCGTCCCTGTGCTCCCAGGGGCACGGGGCAGCCCGGACGGTCAGGGGTGCCTCGCCTTGCAACGACACCCCCGCGAGGCGGGCCGCGCCTTGCAGGGCCCAGTCCTCGGTGACGACCCGGAGCGGGGCCCCATATCGCAGCACGAGCCTTGGCATTTCGAAGGCGAGCCCCGGCCCCCAAGGCCATAGGAGATTGAGCAGGGGACGCCCTTCTTCGGCCCGGAGCTCGTTGGCGTGGGAATCGGCGAGAAGATTCACGGAATCGTCCACAAAGCGTCGGAATAGCGCCTCCCCTTCCCCCTGGGGAAGGGCTGAAAGCCACGGCTTCCCTTGTGCGGGCTCCCAGTCGGTTACGTCAAGGTCGAGCGAGCCGCCTCGCCAGACAAGTGCGTGGTCTGCCGACGCCCCGAATTGAAGGTCGAGCCGGCTGGATTCGAGGCGCAGGGCCAGGGACGCGACCTCGGTCGCCTCCTCGGGCGACACCGGCCCAGGATCCCGGATCACCCCCTCCGCGTCCAAGGAGCCGAGCGTCATCGCGAACCCAACCTCCCTCGCTTCGAGCCACCGCCCAAAGCGAGCGACCGCGAGGGGCCCAAGGGCCGCGCCCGCAGGCGGCGCGCAACCTAGGGCCGCGAGGGTCCGCGCCACGCGAGATTGTTGCACCCAGAGCCCTGTGCCCGAGCCTTTCCCGAGGCCGTTCAATGCGGGCCTGCAAACCTCTCCTTGGGTCTCTCCGATCCAAATGCGGACGCTCAATCCCTTCTCTTCCACGCTCCGAAGAGAAACGCAGAGGCTCCGAGCAAGTCCACTCCCACGTCGAGAACGCTCGCGTTCCTACTGCCAGAAAAGAGCTGGTCCGCTTCGTCGAAGGCCGCGTGGGGCGCAACCCAGAGGAGCGCCGCGAAAGCGGCCGACCGCCAAGGGAGCCCCTGGGAACGCGCCTCCCGAAGCACGATCCAGGCGAAGACCCCGTAGCCCATGAAGTGCACCGCCTTGCGGCTCGTGAAGACCGCCGCGTCAGCCATCTCCTTGGACATTCCCAGTGTCTCACGAAAGAACCGGAACCAAGGGTCGGCAGAGCCTGGAGACCCTGAAAAGAACGCCACGAGCGCCCCCAGTGCGACTAGGGCGACTCCCCAACCCGTCGGCAACTCGCCGGGGCGGATCGAGCCTAAAGCGAGCGCGGCCAAGAGAGCGACTCCGGCCCACACCGTCCCCGGCGCAAGTTCCACCCCCGCCTGGGCGGGCAGCCAGACCCACGTGAGCAGCGCCCCGTAGCTGAGGCACCATGCAAGCCGATCCCTGGTGCGGCTCCATCGCGGAAAGGGGCCGGAGGCGACCAGGAGCACGATTCCCAGGGAAAGGGGGAGCCAAAGCGGGAGAGAGCGGTTCAGGCCCACGCTCGCGATCGGGGCCCAGAGGAGACCGGCGACGAACAGTCGCACGGTTCCCCATCGTCGCTCGGTATCCATATCGCTCCCTGGCAGAACCGGCCACTCCGGTACGCTCGCCGAAGTGCGCATTTTGGTCACGAACGACGACGGGGCGGGGGCCGAGGGAATCCTCGTGCTCGCACATGCCGCGTCGGTCTTGGGCGAGGTGAAGGTCGCCGCCCCGGATCGCGAGCGGAGCGCCTGCGGTCACGCCATGACCCTCCGCGACCCGCTCAGGGTTGACCCCTACCCGCTGGAAGGCTTCGAGTGCATCACCGTGAACGGCTATCCAGTGGACTGCATCAACGTCGGTCTTGCCCTTCTCTGGCCCGACGGGTGCGACCTCGTGCTCAGCGGGATCAACCCAGGGCCGAACATGGGGTTCGACGCGACCTACAGCGGCACCGTGGCCGGCGCGATGGAGGGGGCCATCAACGGGATCCGGTCCGTCGCGATCTCGATGTGTCCCTTCGCGATCGGGGCGCCTTTCCACTTCGAGACGGGCAGGAAATGGCTGGAGGCGAACTGGAACTGGCTGCTCTCGCTCCCCAACGGACAGCGAACGTTCTACAACGTAAACCTTCCTGCGATCGAGTTCGAGGAAGTGGAAGGGAGCCTGCTCACCGAGATGGGTCGGAGGGTTTATGAGGAGCGGGTCGAGCGTAGGGAGGATCCGTGGGGCCGCCCTTACTTTTGGCAAGGCGGTACCTTGGTCGCCTATAACGACGTGGAGGGTACCGACATCATGGCGGTCAAGGACAAGTTCGCATCGGTGACCCCGATGTCGCTGGATTGGACGGACAAGTCGGCACTGGCCCGCGCGCGCGAGGTCTCGGCCCCCTCTCTCTAGCGAGTATTCTGAGCCTCACCGATGGATCCCTTCGAGGACGGGCCGTCCGAGCTGACCGGCAGTCTCATCTCACTCGAGTTTGGCACCGGTGGCCGTGTGACCCAGCTGTGGGCTGCCGACCCGCTCCTTCCGGAGGAGGGAGAGGAGTTCCAGTTCGTCCTTTCGCCGATCCAATTTGGCGAGGAGAACGCGGAGGACTACTTTCCCGGCACCGTGCTCGTAGGCGCGCGAACGGGCCCCGACCAGCCGTGGGTGGTCAGCCGGAACGGCTCCGCTAGGCCCGTCCTCGCGGCCTATGACAAGCCGGTGGGAGCCGTCAGCTTCGCGTACGAGTTTCCTTTCCTGGACGACCTCAGTGCCACGGGCACTTGGTACGAGCAGCCCTCCCTCACCGGCCAGATCGTGTGGGACGTCACAATCCACAACAACGCTAGGCACACTATCGAGATCGGGGAGCTCGGCGTCCCGCTCGCCTTCAACAACCTTTACGACGGGTTTGGCTGGAGCGACGATCAGCTCAGCAAGTTGTGGCAGAGCCGCGTCTTCGTCCACAAGTTCATCGGCGGGGGGGCCAGTTGGGTCTTCGCCCAACGGATGACGGCAGAGCCGCCCGGCCTTTTGGTCTGCCCTGGCGAGGGGACGGGCTGGGAGGCGTGGTCCCACGTGACCGCAAGCCTGAACGCCCCGTACCAGTGGGAAGGGATCCCCGTGGTCTATGTCCACAGCCGGGCCACCGTCGAGCGCGAGGGCTGGACGGAGTGGATCAATGGCCACACTTCCCTGATCCTCGAACCGGGGGACAGCCGGCTCGTGCAGACAAAGTTCATCCCCTGCGAGAGCGACAAGCAGGACGGCATCCATCAGTGCCTCACGACGAACAGCATGCCCTCGATCCGGCTCCTGCCTTCTGCGGTGGCTCCCGTCGGGGTCGGGATAGGCGTCGAGTTGGTCGGGGTGAGCCCGTCCGAAGTGCAACTGAGCCGGCAGGTCGAGGCCGAGACCGACGCGGACGAGAACGGTACGTTCCTTCTCCTTCACACGGAGACCCCCGGCCCTCTCAACCTCTCTTTTGCAGACTCGTCCGGCACCCCGTGCCACGCGCACCTGATGTTCATCGAACCCATTCGGGAGCTCATCGAGCGCCGGGCACGGTGGATCTGCGACCACCAGCGCGTGCATGAGCCCAACTCGCCTTTTCATGGTGCGATCCTGCTCACGAACATCGCGACCAAGGCGGTGGTCACGGACCCGGACGAGTACACGGACGCGAGCGGGGTCGAATGCTCCCTTGCCGACGCTCTTTTCCTGGCGGAGAAGAACTCGATCTACCCTGACCGTCGCCAGATCGCGATCCTAGACTCCTATATCGCCGACTTCCTCCATCGCCGGATTCAGAACCCCGCCGATCATTCCGTGGCAAGTTCCTTCGACGCTGCCACCGGGACCGGTTCGTTCTTTGGCCGACCCTTGGTGTATCCCCATGTCTTCAACCTGTTCCACTCCATGTACCGGGTTGCGCGAACCTACGGGGAGACCGCCCTGGAGCCCAAGGAGTATCTCGAGCACGCCGCCGCTTCGGCGCTCGCGATGTTCCAGAACGGTTGGCGGCTCTATACGCGAACGGTGGGGGTCTTAGGCTTTCCGCGCGCCTACGACCTTGCGCGAGACCTCAGGCGCGAGCGCATGGTCGAGGAGGCGGACGCCGTCCTGACCGCCTGTGAGGCAAAGGCGGAGGAACTCATGAAGCTCGAGTATCCGTTCGCCGGCGAGTCCGTCTTGGACATGTCGGGCTTTGAGGACGTGGTGGCAGCCGCGCGGCACCTCAACGACGACGAGCACTTGGAGCGCTCGGTGAGGTGCGCCTACGCGGCCCGATCCCTCGCCCCCAGTTGGTGGTGGTATGGCAGCGACAAGAGGAACTGGGACGGTGCCGACTCGAGCCCGATCCGGGCACTGGTGGACAAGGGAGAGGCGTGCCAAGCCCACACTACGATCCCGAACTCGCTCATCTTCCTCGGCCTCATGGACCGCGACTACCTCGCACTTCCCGAGGCGTACATGCGGATGTCGTTCGGCGGGTTGCTCGGGCCCTGGGCCCTGATCCGGCCCGATGGCGCCGCCTCGATGTGCTTCTGCCCCGACCCTGCCTCTCGGCAAGCGGGAAACAACGACTTCACGGGCGCGTCCGGGCTGGGCTATTACCACTACCTGCGAGGAGCGAGCTCCTTCGTGCTGCCGAACCGTGGGCAGACCGCGACCGCGTTCGGCTGCCACTACGAGACGAAGGACCTCGCCTTTCATGTTCGACCTTGGGACGGCGTCGGTCGGAGGATCGTGATGCGGCAGATCGGAGCGGAGTTCGAGTTGGACTTCGGGGTTTTTCAGTCGCTCAAGCTCGGGGTGGACAAGAGATGGTTCGAAGCGAGCATCGAGAACCCGTCCGACAAGGACGTGCAGGCCGTGCTCACTGCGAAAGGGCTCTGGGGGCTCCGCGTGCGCATCGCTTCGAGCGTTCTTGAGGCCGAGGAAGGCGAAGTTCGGGCCGAGGTCATGTTGGCTGCAGGCCGCGTGGTGACGGTTCGGGGCGAGGTAGTGTAAGGGCCGTGCCGGAATGGGTCGTGAGCTCGGTGGGGATCTACGCCGTGATGGGGAGCATCTTCTTCATCGTGATGGCGGTCTTGTGCGTCTATGCCGTGTACATCCTCTTGGACATCACCCGGCAGATCCGGTCGCTGACCGCCCGTGTGAGCGCGTTGACCGAGAAGGTCCAGGGCATCGCCGAGCGAGTGGACGGCGTGACCTCCGAGCTGGGGGTGAGGGCCTCCGGGCTCGCCAGGATGGTGGACGAGACCGCCTCCAGCGCGATGCGGGTCGTGGACTTCGTCGCCCCGGTCTTGATCCTCGTGGGCGCGGTGTCTCGGATCCGTGCTTGGACGCGCGGAAGACGGCGTTAGGCCCTAGGCCGGCTGCGCAGGGTGGTATCGTCTCTGTCGCGGGGTGGAGCAGTCCGGTAGCTCGTCGGGCTCATAACCCGGAGGTCGGTGGTTCAAATCCACCCCCCGCACCCAACGCTTGGAGTTCCAAACCGGACACATGGGTGCCAAGCGAACACTCCGCCCGACCTGCTCATTCGTGTGGACGCTCTGTCCTGGCAGAGACGGCCCCTGCATCGCACGGGCAAGCGGCGGGCGGTAACCCAACGGTTTCCGCCTCCAATGCGTCCGACGAAGACCGCGATCTGCCTTGAGGCACGAACGGATGCGGGTTGCGAGCGTCTGCGTTCGGTACGCCTTCCTCCCCGACCCGCGGACCGAAGCTGGGCGGCGTGGTGCTGGCGATAGGCTCAGCCCAGCGCCAGTTTGGCCGCTGCGATCACCAGCACCAAGGAGAGTGTCCGCTTGAGCCCGGTGGAAGTCAGCCTCTTCACCCCAAAATAGGAGCCCACCAGCCCACCGCAGACCGCCGCTGCGGCCCAGTACCCAAGTTCGGGCGGAAGGTGCGGCGTGTGCTGCCACCTTCCAGCAAGTCCGGCGATCGAGTTGACCAAGATGAACGCCGCCGAGATGCCGCTTGCCTCCCTGGGGCGGGCCCAACCCGCCAAGAGGAACACGGGCGTCAGGTAGACCCCCCCTCCAATGCCGGTCAGTCCTGCCAGGAGCCCAATGGCCGCTCCCAACCCTACCAGTTGCCACCGAGGGGCCTCCTTGAGCGGCTCCTGCCTTGACCTCGAAGGCTTTGCCAGTCGAACCGCCGCCGACGCCAACGCCACCGCGACCAACACTTTGTACCATCGTCCCGGAAGCACCAAGCCCCCCCCTATAAACGCAAACGGGGCGGACGCGATTACCAAAGGCAGGAAGAGCCTCACCGAGAACGCTCTTGCAACGACGAACCGGATCGTTGTGATGGTTGCAACGAGGATGTTCAGCACGAGCGCAGCGGGTTTCATCTCGTCCGGCGCGACCGCGAACAGCGCCATCGTCGCCAGGTATCCCGATCCTCCACCGTGCCCCACAGACGAGTACAACGTTGCCGCCAGAAAGATGCAGGCGAGGAAGCCTATATCGGGAGGCGACATTCCGAAGGGAGTCTACCGATTCGGCCCTTGACGGCCGTCCACCCGAGGGCTTCCAGTTGCCAATAGGTCACGGTGGCCATTGCGTCACCTGGGATGGATCTCGAAGCCAAGGTCTTCTGCAAAGCCTAGATCCGACACACCAGCCTGCGAAGGGGCACAACTCCCAGGCCCGCGGACTTTCGTCGCTAGTCCGCCCGCGCCCGGCCGATGTCAGCGACCAATGAGTCCCCTTTCGTGCAGGCTCGTGTAGCGGCCGTTCTTGCCGACGATGATGTGGTCGAGCACAGGGACGTCGAGAAGCTCGCCCGCCTCCCGGAGGTTCTTGGTCACCTCGATGTCCTCCGGGCTAGGCTCGGGATCGCCGCTGGGATGGTTGTGGGCGACGATCACGGAGGCCGCGCCCAGCTTCACCGCCTCGCGAAACACTTCCCTGGCACCGACGAGCGAGGCTGTCACCGTCCCTTTGTGGATGGTCTTGCGCTCGATCACGTTGGCCTTCGCGTCCAGGTATGCAGCAACGAAGTGCTCTTGACGCTCATCGGCCAGGTCACGGAAGAGCTGAAACGCCTCCTGGACGCCCGCTGCCTGATCGGCGACTCCGTGCGCCGAGGCACCGATCCGCACTCCCAACTCCATCGCCGCGAGCAGCCTGCGCGACTCGAAGCGATCGAGCCCGAAAGCGTTCGAAAGGTCGGCGTGGGAGAGCTCGCGAAAGTGAGGGATCGGCCACCGCTGAAAGTTGGCGCGAGCCACTTCGTCGTTGGCGTCCAAGTCCTTCTCCGTACGGCTCGCCGCCCTTGCCAACAATCTCCATGCCGGGGCTGCGTGTGCCTCGTCCTCGAATCGCCCTTGCCTCAGTTCCATTGTTCAACCTCTTCTCGCGCGAGTTGGGCGAGGAAGTCGCCCGGCGGGGGAGCATACACGGTCACCGGTCGTGAGTCCGTAGGATGGACGAAGCGAAGAAGCCCAGCGTGGAGTTGCAAGGGCCCTTGCGCCCACTCGCCGGTGGAGTAGACAAGGTCGCCCCTCACGCCGTGGCCCAGGGCTGCGAGGTGGACCCGCACCTGGTGAGTCCTTCCAGTGTCGAGCCTCGCAAGGATAAGCGTGCCTCCCGCTGCCTTCCTCAGTGCGGCAAGACGGGTTCGAGCCTCCTTCCCTCCCTGCACGACCGCCATGCGTTGCCGGTTCCTCGGGTCGCGACCGATCGGCAGCTCGACGGTCTGTTCCTCCCAACGCGGCGTACCGTGCCCGATCGCAGCATAGACCCTTCCCGCCTCGCGCCGGGAGAACTGTCCTGCAAGCGACCGATGGCACGGTTCGTCCTTGGCCACGACGATCAAGCCGGTCGTGTGCCGATCCAAGCGGTGCACGATCCCTGGCCGGTAGGCGGCCGATCCTTGGCTGAGCCCCCCGCCCCGGGCGAGCAGTGCGTGAACCAGGGTGGGGCCCGTGTAGCTCGATGCCGGGTGGACCACCAATCCCCTGGGCTTGTTCACGACGAGGAGACGGTCGTCCTCCAGCACGATGTCGAGCGGTATCTCGACCGGTTCTAGGCTGTGCGGCTCCTGCACCGGGGGTGTGACGTCCACCACCATGCCCGGCTTCAGGGGTTGACCGGCGCGGCCCGCGGGCTTGCCTTCCACCTGAACGGCGCCCGCCGCAATCCAACGGGCAACCTGGCTCCTGCTCATTCCTTCAACCGAGCGGGCCAGAAACATGTCCAGGCGCTCCCGCCGGTCCGCCCGCAGGGTCATGCGCCATTTTGTACCCCTGGGTCGGATAGGCTCCCAGGAACCGGGGAGCCCGTTCGTCCCGTAATGTAGTTGATGATTTCTTCCGCCGCCTACCTCTGTTACCTGGCGATCGGGGCACCGGTCAGCTTCGCGATCGAGCCCATGCCTCTCGATCGCGCCCTCGCCAAGATCTCGGCCGAATCGGGGTTGAAGCTCGCCACAACCTCCGCGATGGGGTCTGCCGTCGTCCAGGTCTCCGTCAGCGAGGTCGAGCCCGACGCCTTGCTCGCTCGATTGGCCCAAGTGGTAGGGGGAACGTGGCGCACGGAAAGCGACGGCACGATGCGGCTCTACGACGACACGGTTAGGACCAAGCAACTCGCCCGCGACGCGCTCGCCGCCCGGACCAAAAAGTTCGACGACGAGATTGCCCGCATGAAGAAGGAATTGGAAGAGGCGGGGGACTTCGACCCGGCCAAGTTCAAGCAGGAGGCCGGGGTCGTGACCGAGGAGAGCAACGAGGGTGGCGAGCGGCGGGTCGCCACGAGGATGGGAGGCGCGAACTTCAGGATGACCTCCATGCCAGGGGGACGGGCGATCGTACGTGCCATCGCCGCGATGAACGGCCGCGACTTCGCGGCGATCGCAGAGGGCCAGCGCGTCGTGTTCTCCTCCGCGCCCACGGCGATGCAAAAGCGAATGGGTGGGAACCCGTTGCGGGACGCCCAGACGTTCCTGGGCGAGGAACTAGCGTTCCGAAACTCCATGCCCAGGTGGGGACCGGAAGGAAGGCCGGGCAGTGCCAACCAGCCCGACCAGCCTGCGCAACCACCGTCCGTCGCCAAGGTGTTCTTGATCGCCAACGGCGAGCAAGACTCGGTCCGCCTCGAGTACTTCGCCGCCAGTGCCAATGGTACGGTGCTTGGACGGGGCTTCCTGTCGCTGGGGGCTTCCATGGACTTCGACGCCGGGCCGGCAGGCCCCGCCGAAGCTCAGAAGTCGGCTCCCCAGGACGGGATCGAAGTCTCCGAAGCCGCACGAGAGGCGGCCCATGCCCTGATGCGCCCCGGCGCGGGGTTCGGCGGGATCGTCACGGCGACCGCCGTGAGCATGTCGTTCTCGGGAGAGGAGGACAGTGTCTTCGTCCTAGGCTCCCCCACCGAGGGCACTGAGCGGGCGGCGGCGGGCGCGACGCTCTTGGCGATGCTCGCAAAGCCCTCCAAGCACGACCCGCTTTCCCTCTTTGCCGGTGAGGCGGTGAAATATTCCGTGGGCGAAGGCGACCTCGTCGCCTGTCTGCCAGATTCGTTGCTGTCCTACGCGGCCTCTGCGATCGTCCGAGAAAGATCCGGAAAGGCGTTCCTGGGCGACCAGGCATCTCCAATCCGGGTCAATAGGGCGGACGGATGGACGGTCGTCGAGCCCAAGGATCTACTCCGGTCGCGAGCCGAGCGGGCCGACCGCCACGACCTGGAGCTCCTCGCCTCGAACACGGCGAAGAACGGGGTCATGCGGCTCGCCGACCTCGCTCGCTACAGCCTCGACGCGCCTTCGGTGCCCGGCGGTGTGGACGCCGCCGTGATCGTCGCCCTCGATCATGGCGCAGAGCAACGCTTCGACGATGTCTACGGTGACTCGAGGGCGGCCCTGCAAGTCTTCGGCAGGCTGCAGGGCCCGGACTTCGCCGCGCTGGAAAGCAAGATTCCCAAGCCGCTCGTGGGCCTGAGCGGTGCCGTCCAAGCCGTCGCCGGAATGGTGTACAACTCGGACGACGGGCCTGACGTTCGAAGGCAGTCAGGGGGCGGGCGGCCCCCCGGCCCCGCGGCGCAAACGCTCGAGCTCGCGATCCAGGTGCAGGGCAGGGGCAACGGAGCCCCCTTGATACAGAGGTTCGGCAACCGATCCATGCTCGATGAGCGAACCGAGGTACTGCCGACTGGACTGCCGGGCGGCAGTGCCCTGACCTTGAGCACAAGCCGACGGGACGTCCTTTATGCCTTCAGCCCTGGGTCAGGGTCGGGTCGTTACACCTCGCCCGAGCAACTCGGGCGCGAGGCCGCCATGCGCGACATGTTTGCCAGCCGCGGCGAAAACGTCCCTGGGTTCTCGAATCGAGGCACGGAGAGCTACGCCCCGACCTCGGAAACCCGGTACACATTGACGTTCCTACTCGCTCCCAACATCACGATGACCCGAACTCTCGTGGACCCAGCCAAGGCGGACACCACCTCGGGCACCGCGGCAAACCTCCTGCCCGACGCATTCCGGCGGGCGTATGAGAAGTCCTACGAGGAGGCCAAGGCCAGGATGGACGGTCGAGGCAGGCAGCGCGAGAGGGCGCGGGGCTCGGGGAATCCGCCACCCCCGAATCCTTAAGACTAGGGGGTCGGGAAAGGCCGAAGGAGGGAGCCTCGCGCTCCCGGCCAGCTAAACTTGCCCTTCGATGCGGGATCGGTACGAGCCAGGCGAGTTTGAGGAAAAGTGGCGCCAGAGGTGGCGCGACGCGGACCTCTTCAAGACCAGGGAGGAAGAGGGCAGGCCCAAACTCTACGCCCTAGAGTTCTTCCCTTACCCTAGCGGCGCCGGGCTCAGCGTCGGCCACTGCCGGAACTACGTGCCCACGGACGTCCTCGCACGCCTGAAGTACATGCAGGGCTACAACGTCCTGCACCCCATGGGCTTCGACGCTTTCGGGCTGCCTGCCGAGAACGAGGCCCTGAAGCACAAGCGGCACCCCGGCCCTATGGTGCAGGAGTACGGCGAAAACTATCGGCGGCAGATGGACCTCGTCGGTATCGGATACGACTGGAGCCGGTGCTTCTTCTCCAGCGATCCTTCCTACTACCGATGGACGCAATGGATCTTCAAGCTGCTCTACCGCAAGGGGCTCGCCTACCACAAGCTCGCCGAAGTGAACTGGTGCCCCAAGGACAAGACCGCGCTCGCGAACGAGGAGGTGGTCGGCGGACTTTGCGAGCGGTGCGGGACACCGGTCGAGCGCAAAGCGATCCCGCAGTGGTTCTTCAAGATCACGGACTACGCCCAGCGCCTTCTGGACGACCTGGAGGACCTCGACTGGCCCGAAGGCATCAAGGCGATGCAGAGGCAATGGATAGGTCGAAGCGAAGGCGTGCAGTTCCGTATGGAATGGACGTTGCTGGAGGGGGATCGAAGCGTGGACCAACCCCGGGCCCGAGAGTCCGACCCTGACTTGGAGTCGCTCATGGCCGAGGTGCGAGCGGAAGGCGAGCCGAACGCGGACGCCGAGTCCCTGAGAAAGGCGGACGGCTTCGCTCAGCGCCTGGGAGCGATTGCGGGGGACGCCATCTCCGCCGAAGAACTCCATGGGGCGGGAAAGGAGATCGCGAGACTCGGCGAAGGGCTGGAGATCAGGCGAACGGCCCCCCCTTCCTTTGAAGTTTACACGACTCGCATTGACACCCTGTTCGGGGTGACCTTCTGCGTCGTCGCGCCGGAGCACCCTATGTTGAAGGAGGTGCTGCCGGGCGTGGGTCCCGCGATCGCCGCGAGCGTGCGGGAGTACCAAGCTGCCGCCGGAAGATTGAGCGACGCCGCCCGCTCGGACGAGGGCAGGGAGAAGACCGGCGTCTTCAGCGGTGCCTACGCGATCCACCCGATCTCGGGTCGGACGGTCCCCATCTGGGTGGCCGACTACGTCCTTATGGGCTATGGCACCGGTGCGGTGATGGCGGTGCCTGGGCACGACCAGCGCGATTTCGAGTTTGCACAGAAGTTTGGACTCCCCATCGTGCCGGTAATTGCCCCCCCCGGCGAGGGCGGTCTGGACTTGGTCGCGGAATCTCACTCTGCGGGCAAGGCCTACTCCTCTTCGGACGGTGTCCTCGTGAACTCTGGGGTGTTCAGCCATAGGACTGTCGCCCAGGCCCAGAACGACCTGGCGGACTGGTTCGAGGCCAATGAGATCGGCTCTCGGAAGGTCGTGTTCCGAATGCGCGACTGGCTCATTAGCCGCCAACGGTTCTGGGGGTGCCCGATCCCCGTCGTCTATGACGCAGAGGGGGGGCTTGAGCTTGTCCCCGACGACCAGCTACCGGTGCTCTTGCCCGATGTCCCGCACTATGAGCCAGGCGAGGACGCCTCCTCGCCGCTTGCTTCCATCCCAGACTTCGTGAACGTGACGACCCAAGACGGGCGGCTCGGCCGTCGTGAGACGGACACCCTCGGAGGCTTTGCCTGCTCCTCCTGGTACTTTCTCAGGTTCTGCGACCCGCACAACGACGAGAAGCCTTGGTCACCGGAGCGCGTTGCGGAGTGGATGCCCGTGGACTGCTATGTCGGGGGGGCGGAGCACGCGGTCATGCACCTTCTCTATGCACGGTTCTGGACCAAGGTGCTCTACGATTCTGGTCTCGTACCGGTCAAGGAGCCGTTCCAGCGTCTTATGAACCAAGGTCAGGTCCTCGGATACACGCCGTATCGGAACGCTACCGATAAGGAAAGCCTCGACGTTGGCGAGACCGGCGTCCTCGTTACACCCGAAGAAGCGGCAAACCTGCCGGAGAGCGAGGTCACTTGGCGCTGGGTTCGGATGAGCAAGTCCAAGGGCAACGTCGTCACACCAGACGAGGCCATCGCCGAGTACGGTGCCGACGCGCTTCGGCTTCACGAGCTTTTCGTCGCGCCCTTCGACGCAGATGTCGAGTGGAAGAACGACGGGATGCAAGGCTCGGCGAGGTTCCTTTCGCGCGTCTTTCGACTGGTGGCCGAGGGCTGGCGCGAGGAGGCCAGCGATTCGCCCAGGGCCGATGAGGAAGCATGGATCGAGGTAGCGCAACGGGCCTACCACCGCTGCTTGAAGAAGACCACCGATGACATCGAACGGTTCGCATTTAACACCGCGGTCGCGGCGCAGATGACGTTGCTCAACACATTGAGCGAGCAGTGGGCGAACCGAGGCAGCCTCTCGACGAACGGCATCGAGCGATGGCGAGAGGTCCTCAAGGGCTTCGTGGTCATGCTCGCTCCCATGGCGCCCTTCTCCGCGGACGAGCTTTGGGAAGCGATGGGCGAGGAGGGCTACACCTATCACCAGGAGTGGCCGACCGTGGACGAGCGGCTCGCGGCCGCGACCACGGTCACAATCGCCGTCCAGGTGAACGGCAAGCTGCGGGACACCATCGAGATGGACGCGGCATCGGACAGGGCAGAGATCGAATCGGCCGCCCTAGTGCTACCCCGAATCCTGGAGCACACGCAAGGCAAGGAGATCCGCCGTATAATCGTGGTACCAGGGAGATTGGTCAATGTCGTCGTGTAAGTGGGTCCCCATCCTTCTCGGAGTCGCTTTGGGCTGTCGCAACGAAGGTGGCGGCATCATGGTTCACAACACCGCAGAGTACGACTCGATTCTGCGCGTCGTCCAGGAGACGACCGTGGAGCCGTTTCGCGCTTATCGAGACGGCTTTCCGCTCTCCGACGGCGAGAAACAGACGCTCTATGAGGCGGATCGCAAGATCACGGGACTCATCGAGTTCGCTCCCATGAAGTACAGCCTCCACATTCTCCGAGGGATGACCCGGAACGTGCTAGGCGAAAAGCGGCAGGCGATGGAGGCGTTCGAGCAGGCACTCGCCCTCGCACCGGCCAAGCCTGAGGGTACAGACCGCACCGTGCTCTCCCAGGTCTTCACGAACATGGCTTCGATAGCGTTCGACGAGCGAGACTTCGCGACGAGCGAGCAATATGCGCTCGAGGCGGTCAAGCTCGCCCCAGACGACCCGGAGGCCCTGACGAACCTTGCATCCGCGCAAGTCGAGCTCAAGCAAGTGCCCCGTGCAAAGGAGAACCTTCGCCGGGCCCTGGCGGCGTCGCCCGGCTTTCCGAGGGCGACAGCGCTCCTCAAGCTCATCGAAGGAACCTAGCTCAACGGGTTCGACTTGATCGCCGCCCAGGCTCGGCGGCTCTCCGGCGGGGTCGGGCTTGTCTTGCGAAACACCGGGAAAAGCCTCGGCGGATCGCCCGTCTCCACAACCGACTCCAGTTCCGCACCGAACCGCGCCGCCGGGAACGCTTCCGCGGCTCCGAATTCCGCGGGGGTTCGGAACGGGACGAAGCATCCTCCCACTACCACCCATGGTAGCGAGACTTCCGCTTGGACCGCGAAGGGGGCGAGCGCACGGCCCGTCACAACCTCGAACCGAGACGCGCCCAGATCTTCGGCCCGGCCCTGGACCACTTCCAAGTTCGGGAGGAGGTGTCGCCGCAGGAAGCCGAGCGGTTTCTCAGAACCGTCCATCGCCGTCATTCGAATCTCGGGGAACACGAGGGCGAGGGGCCATGCAGGGAAGCCTGGGCCACACCCGAGATCGAGCCAGTGCCCGATCGGCTCCGCCGCCTCGATCACGAGGAGCGAGTCCACAACGTGGCGTAACGCAAAGTCATCGGGGGCCACGCGGGTCAGGTTGTACTCCTCGTTCTGCCGATAGAGGTCCAAGAAGAAGCCCTCCAGCCTCGCTCTCTTCTCCACATCGAGGGAGAGCCCGCGAGAGGAGAGAAACCCATGAACAGGGTCGAGGCTTCGCAGGTTCACGAACTGGGATCCACCACTCGGACGGTTCCCATGATTCTCGCGGAGACCGGGTCGCTCCGTTGCACCGTAAGGGTCACGACCGCCGCAAGACGGTGTCCCACCGCCACCACCAAGAGATCCACGTAGAACACGCCGTCCGCGGGGCCGATCTCGATCTGCCGGCGGCGCGCGAAACTCGAGCCATAGGTCGCGGCGGTGGTATAGACCGTTCGTAGCTTCTCCTCCGACGACGCCAAGCCATAGATCAAGGCGGTCATCGCCTCCTGGAGCTGGGCGTCGCTCACCTTGGTGCCTTCAACCCCGGTGAAGACGCTCGCCATCACGAAGACGTGGTCGTCGCTGTAGACATACTCCTGGACGGAGCGCACCCAGTCGCCCTCTTCGGGAACGGAGGCCCGCGATTGCTCCACGAGCTTTCCCGGCATCTCCAAGGTGACCGGGCTATCGCCTAGGCGAACCCGTACCCAAGGGCCGCTCGTCGGTGCGACCAGAAGGGCGACCCTGAGAAGGGCCAGGGCCGCCAGGGCCCCGGTCAACGCTCCGAGCCTACGGGGCGGACGATGATCGTGACCGGGTAGTTCGCACCGGAGAGAGGGATCGTGCGGAACTGCACTCTCCGCCGTTCACCTGGAGGAACCTTGACGTTGCTCAGCAGATACTCCGCCTTGGTCTGTAATAGTCCTGCCTTGACCAAGCTTCCTCCCCACTCGAACAACGCCCCGGTGTAGCCCGCGCTCGCCTCGAACACGATTTCGACCTCGGCCGGGCTCGAAGTCGGGTTCTCGATCGTGCCGTCAATGTCGTAGAGAACGCCGAAGTTCCCGTGCAGCTTCCCTTCCCCGGAGGCGTCAGGGATTGCGTTCTCACCGACCCGGACGTACCCGTACCGCCCGCCCTGTTCATAGCGGAAGGACTCCTTGCGGAAGGGGTGGGGATAGACATGCAGGGTCGGCGGTCGCTCGATGGGCGGCAATTCGCTGAGGGGGACAGGGGCCATCCGTGCCCAGGCGTCGGGCCCTGTCGTTGCGACCCTCCATGGCCCTGCCCAACTCATGGCCCGAACCGCGCGGCCCATCAGCCGGACCCCAGGCGCCTCGGCCTCCAGCCGGGCGAGTCCGCTCACGGTCTCGCCGGGGTTGGCCCGCACCGCGATCAAGGGCCTGGCCGACATTGGAGGGAGGGTGATCTCCACTGCCTCGTCCGTCAGCCAGGCCGAGAGGAACTGGGTCGCAGCGCGATAGCCGGAAAGCGTAGGGTTCGGATCGCCCTCGCTCTCCCCCATCGTGACTCGGACTTTCGCAGGCGTGAGCCCTTCGTTCACGAGCAGGTACTCCACGACAAGTCCGGACGTGCCCGTGTTCTTGTGGTGCCACAGCAAGCGAGCCGCCTTTTTCGGCAGGAAGTCGTAGCCATAGAGCGTGGCCGGGCCTGGCACGTTTTCAGGATCGTTGCTATAGAGCAAGACCTCCTCGGACCGGATGCTCGCGGAAAGGTTCTTCGCATGGACGGCAACGACCCCTTCCACGGGGAACGCGTCGTTAGCCTCGACCCGGTAGCGAACCCGCCCCAGCGCACTGGCACCGCCGGTGAGGGCACCGAGTTTCCGGCTCACCTCGGTCACTCGCACCCCATCGCCGGCGAGCGTCGTGAGCAATGCGGCCATGGCCGCGTTCCCTACGGCCGCTTCTCTGGCTTCCACGCCAAAGACCCTCGCCTCGACCCTGGCCGGCAACTTCGCCGCATAGGGCATGACCCGGATCGAGAGGAACGCATCGGAGCTGACCCCGGTCACGTTTACGACCCCTTCCCCCAGACCCAGGGGCACGACCTTGAGCAAGCCTTGGCTCCGAACCACTTTGGCCAGTCCTGCGGGCGTCACCTTCACAGTGGCCTTCCGCGCCTCCGAGCCGACGAGCCTTACGCTCCCGGACTCGTCCGGTGGCAAGAGGACGGACTGCGTGCCCAGGGCGATCTTTCCCGACTTGAGAGCGGTGCTGATCTTGGCGGCGACGGATCGAGCCAGAGCCTCCGGGCTCGACTGGGCAGCTTTTGCCTCCTCGGCGGTCGCTGTGAGCACCGTGCGCTCGGCCATGGCGACGCGCCAAACCTTGCTTTTTGGCTCTTGGTCCGCACGGATCGGGGCTCGGCCGTCCCAGTCGCCGAGGGTCGTCGCCATCTCCTGAGCCCGACTCGCCGGGGTTCTGCCCCCTCGCCCGGTCTTCACGGTGTAGACGCTCACCTCGTTGACAATGAGCCGAGCACCGCTCGCGCGAGCGTCCACAAGCGTGCCGTCCGCGTAGGCCGCCAACGCCAAACCGAGCGTAGCCATGGCGGACACAATCGCCTTCGACATCCACCTCACCATACCCCAACGACCCTCCCCAGGGCCCTGCGCCGCCACCCTAGTAAACTGCATCCATGAGCACGACTCTGATCCAGCCAACTGAGACCGGTATCGCCGTCAAGAACCTGATCAACGGGCAGTGGATCCCAGGAGATCGCACGTTCGAGAGCGTGAACCCCGCGAATCGCACCCATGTGGTGGGGACGGTCCCGCTCACTCCTCGCGACCAGGTGGACGCCGCCGTCGCGGCCGCACGCGCCGCGTTCGTGCCCTGGAGGCAGAAGAGCTGGGTCCAGCGTGCGGAGTACGTGGACAACCTCGCGCAGCTGATCAAGCGTGACCTGGAAGCCTTGAGCAGGCTCGTCACGATCGAGTGTGGCAAGCCCTACAACGAGGGCAAGGCGGACGTCGTCGAGGCGCTGCACATGGCGCAGTTCATGGCGGGCGCAGGGCGGCAGCACACCGGCTACGTCGTCAGCTCCGAGATCCCGGCCAAGGACGCTTATATCTGGCGGAAACCGAAGGGGGTGGTGGGCGTCATCACACCGTGGAACTTCCCCTTCGCGATACCGCTCTGGGGCGTGCTCCCCGCCGTGGTCGCGGGCAACACCGTCGTCTTCAAGCCGAGCGAGGAGACCCCCGTGCTCGGTCACAAGCTTGCCGAGTTGATCCAGGAGGCGGGCTTCCCCGCCGGGGTCCTCAATGTCGTCCACGGGATGGGTGAGGAGACCGGCGACGCCCTGGTCAAGAACAAGGATGTGAACGTAGTCATGTTCACGGGCTCCAGGGCTGTGGGAAGCCTTATCAAGCGCGAAGCCGTCGCCGGCGAGGTTCATAAGTTTGTCGCCACGGAGTTGGGGGGCAAGAACGCGGTGCTCGTCTTGGACGACGCGAACCTCGATATCGCAGTCAACGCCGCCGTGCTCAGTGCCTTCAAGACCAGCGGGCAACGGTGCGTATCGAGCAACCGGCTCATTGTGGACCGCAAGCTCGAACCGCAGTTCACAGAGCGGTTCCTGGAGAAGGTGAGGCGGATCACCGTCGGCGACGGCCTCGATCCCAAGGTCTTCATGGGCCCGCTCGTGAACCAGGAAGGGGTGACGAAGTGGCACTTCCACAACGAAAAGGCCATCGAGGAAGGTGGCGAGGTGCTCCACCACGGCAAGGAGCTCACCGAGGGGGCGCTCGCACACGGAAACTTCGTCGAGCCGTTCGTCTATCGGTTTGAACAGTACAAACCGGGAACCTTTTGCCTGCGCGAGGAAGCGTTCAGCCCGCACACCTGCATTATCGGGGTGGACGGCTTGGAAGAGGCGGTCCGGGTGTACAACGACACGGACTACGGGCTTGCGATGGCTGTGATCACCGAGGACTATCGCAAGTGGCGGTACGTCCGCGAGAACGCCGATTTCGGCCTGGGATACGTGAACTTGCCGTCCATCGGCGCCGAGGTCCATCTCCCCTTCGGCGGCGTGAAGGGTTCCGGCAACGGGCACCCCGCTGCCGAGGGCGCGATTGACTACCTCACCCATCGAGTGGCGTTCACGGTAAACCACGCCGAGGAGATCCTGCTGGCCCAGGGCCTCAGCGCAGACCTTTGAGCACGTGCAAGCGAGCGCGACCCGCCAGGGATTTTGAGGAAATCCTGGTAATTATACGCGCAAGAAAAGTCATATTCTTGGTATCATCGGGGTGCTGATCGCGGTTCGCCTCGATCAGAGAGGACACTTATGAGAATCACTGTACTCGCGCTCGCTCTTGCGGCAACCGGCGCTTCAGCGCAACTTTCTTCCACAGGGCCCTTCGCTGGGGCCTTCAACGACGATTTTGAGAGCTACAACGACTACTCGATCTCCGGTGGCGGACTGCCAAGCCTGGGGATCATGGGCGGCGGCGCCACGATGGTGAGCAATCCCGGCACTTCGGCCCAGGTCTGGATCTACGATGTCAATACGGCAACGTGGGGTCTCGGTGCCAACGGGCCCGCCCTCGCCAACAGCGGAGTGCAAGGCATGGGGCTCTTCAACGGCGGTTCTGCGATGAACACGACGCTGAAGTTCACCACCGGAATGATGCGGTTTGGAGGGTACTTCGCTGTCGAGAACGACTCAACGAGCACGAACACCCTCACGCTCTCGTTCTATGACGCGGCAAACGCCCAGATCGGGGCAACACAATCCATCTCGAGCTCGAGCAACGCCATGGTGTGGTTCGGGTGGAACTCCACGATCGCCATAGACCACATTGACTTCGGTGGCGGTGCCATCGCACCGGTGATGGACGACTTCCAGGCCGATGCGGTTCCCGAGCCGGCGACGATGACCGCGCTGGGCCTAGGAATCGCGGCATTGATTGCCCGCCGACGACGCTAAATCGAACCGGAGCACCTCCGACCAGGCCCCTGGAAGCACGCCAGGGGCCTGGTGTCGTTTGCCGCCTGCGGTGGAGAGCGGTTGTGTCAGTCTTCTCACCACGGGCGTGCGTGGAAGGAGCCCGTGCACTCTCTCCGTATCACCGAGGGTGAGGGCGGTTGTGGCGAGAGATCGGAAACGAGCAAGTTCAACGGAGGGTTGGGGTCAAAGACCACGATGCTTCCCTGCCCTAAGCATGGGTGAATCTGGAAAACCCGTGTTCCCGCCCCGCCCAGATCCATGATCCTGCCCCAGGCGCAAAGACTCGAAATCAAGCACCTTGAGGCACCCGATATCGGACTCAGTGCTGACCTTGCGAAGAGCCTTGGCACCCGCGAACTTAATCTAATCGCGCTTGTAACCCGGACGGTTCGGCTGTCCGCGAACCGCATTCGTCGGAGCCGCTGCATGCTCCCCGTTCTCAGGCCCCGGCGGAGCCGGGGCCGTTGGGCCAGGCGCACCTGAACCCCCCCCGCCTCCCGTTGGGCTCTTGTTGCCTAGGTTTACGAGCCTCGCAAACTCGCCGACGTCTTTCGCCTTCATCCGTGCATCGTCGAGTGCGACAAGACCGCGATCCACGAGCCGTGCGAGGGACTGGTCGAGCGTCTGCATCCCTTGCTTCGTACCGGTTTGGATAATCGAAGAGATCTGGTATGTCTTGTTCTCTCGGATCTGGTTCCGCACTGCGCTCGTCGCATTGAGAACTTCGAAGGCCGCAGCACGACCGTCCCCGTTCTTCTTCTTCACCAAGGTCTGGCTGATCACGCCGAGCAGATTCACGGACAGTTGCATGCGGATCTGCTGTTGCTGGTGCATGGGGAACACGTCCACGATTCTGTCCACGGTCTGAACCGCGTCCACCGTGTGGAGCGTGGCGAATACAAGGTGGCCGGTCTCGGCGGCTGTGATCGCCAAATGGATTGTCTCCAGGTCGCGCATTTCACCTACGAGGATCACGTCCGGATCCTGCCGCAAGACATGCTTGAGCGCGTTGGCAAAGGACAGAGTGTCAATAGAAAGCTCGCGCTGGTTCAGCAGTGCGACATGGTCGTCGTGAACGAACTCGACCGGGTCCTCGACGGTCACGATGTGGACGTCCTGCGTGCGGTTGATCCGATCTATCATGGCGGCGAGAGTCGTGGACTTGCCGCTCCCCGCCGGACCCGTGACCAAGACTAGGCCGCGAGGTCGAAGGATAAAGTCATAACACACCTTGGGAAGATCGAGCTCCTCCATGGTGGAAATCGTATAGGGGATCACACGGAACGCGGCTTGGATGTTCTCGCGTTGGCGATAAAGGTTGCCTCGAAACCGGGAAACTCCCTCGATTTCGAGCGAGAAGTCGAGTTCGTACTCGGCCTCGAACGCCTCCTGCTGGTCGGGTCGGATCAATCCCGGCAAGGCCGCGATCAGATCTTCTTGAGTGAACTCGGGAACGTCCTCGAGCAGGATCAAATCCCCATACACCCTGATGTACGCTTTCCCGGTGTCGGACTTGATATGCAGATCAGAGCCGTCCATCTGCACACATCTGCGCAGGAGGGCCCGAACGTCAAGCACGGGCGCCCTCCAGTCCAAGGTTGGCTGCACGAGTGGCGAACTCTTGCGGCAGCGAAGACTTGGAGTGGGCCATCTCGTAGTCAATGCTCCCGTCCTTCACCAGGCCGAGCAGTGCATTGTCGAGGGTCTGCATCCCGTGCTCGGCACCGGTCTGAATGTCATGGTAGAGCGAGTGGGTCTTGCCTTCCCGGATCATGGTCTTGATGCTCGGCGTCGCGACCATCACCTCGAAGGCGGCGACCCGTCCCGTTCCGTCCTTCGTGGGGAGGAGGGCCTGGGAAACGACGGCCTGGAGAGTGACCGAGAGCTGCGTTCGGATCTGCTCTTGCTGTTCGGGGTCGAAGACGTCCACGATACGGTCTATCGTCTGGGCGCAGTCCACCGTATGGAGGGTGCTGAAGACTAGGTGCCCGGTCTCCGCCGCCGTGATCGCCAGCTGAATCGTCTCCAGATCGCGCATCTCACCGACCAGGATCACGTCGGGATTCTGCCTCATCACGTGCTTCAGGGCGTCGGCGAAGCTGTTCGTGTCCGTCCCGAGTTCGCGCTGGTTGATGATGCTGGCCCGGTCGGGGTGGACGTACTCGATCGGGTCCTCGATCGTGATGATGTGCCTCCGGGTCGTCTCGTTGATGTGGTTGATCATCGCGGCGAGGCTGGTGGATTTCCCGCTGCCCGTGGGCCCGGTGACCAGCACGAGCCCGCGCGGGAGCAGCGAGATCTTCTTGGTGACCTGCGGCATCCGCAGGTCGTCAATCGTGCGGATCTTGTAGGGGATGAGTCGGAAGACCGCTCCGGGCAACCCTCGCTGCCAGTACATGTTGACGCGGAATCGAGCCAGGCCCGGCACGGCATGGCTGAGGTCGCACTCCTTGTAGCTGTCGAGCCGATCGCGCCGCTCGGGGGTGAGGACGGAGAAGAGCTCGTTGCGCAGTTCGTCCGCCGAGAAGGCAGGCTGATCGAGCCGGTGGAGCCCGCCGCGAAGACGGATGATGGGCGGGTTGTTCGCCTTGAGGTGAAGGTCGCTCGCGTCTACCTCGACGACGTGTTCGAGCAACTGGCGGAGTCTAGACATGTTCGACCGTGACCGGCATTGTATCTTATCGGCCCAGCTGCGTGGTGTTGCGGGCTCGGTGCCGATGTGCGATCCGCGCTAAGGAAAGCCCAGCTCCGTACACCCGGACTGGGCCTTCCTTGTCGCTAGATTAGGTCAAACCCTGCTCGGGTCACGGCCGAGCGTGCCAGGAGATGTAGTCGGTCGAATGGCACCAAAGTGAGACCGTCACGGGCCCGGTCTGAAAGACCTCATACCGCATCTTGACCGTGCCATCGCTTCGAACGTAGAGCGAAGGGTCGTCGGCATCCAGCCACACGTCCTTCGGTGTCGTGCCGATCGGTCCATCGTCCACGACCGTCGTGCTGACAACATTGTTCTCGTCCACCATGGCGACACGGAGTCGGAACGCCCGTGGGGTCACCATGCTCGACCGCATAAAGAGGCTGAGGCTCGAGACGGTGTCGGGGAGTGGGTCCGAAGCGTCCGACCCGACGACTTCCACTCGCACTCCCGGCGCCGCCATGTTCGGCACGATGAACTTGCAGACCCGGAAGCCAGAGCCGTCCAGATTCACAAGGTTCGACTCGCCACCGCCATCGGAACCGAGCAGAATGCTGGCATCGTCCACCGTGAGGGCATGCGGGCCAGGAACCGTCTGATAGGTCAGCGGCGCGGCAGCGAACTGACCGATGAAGACCCCGGCCAAGTCGTAACGGTCAACGGTGCCACTAAAGTGCTGCGGCACCAGGAGCGTGCCATTGTCGAGCGTCAAGTATTCCGGCTCGTCCGGGGTCGTGCCCAAGACCGCACCCAACGTGCCGTCGCTGAGCAAGTACTTGAGCTCGTGCGTGGCGTATTCGGCAACATACATCCCCCCAAACTCGTCTGTGGTAATCCCCACCGGACCATCCCCTTCCCGAAGTCGCCGTGTCCGAGAAGACTCCGAGGCTCCCCCCCGCAGAGTCATACTTCAAGATCAAGTTCTCGACCCAGGAACAGACGTAGAGATCGCCCGAAGAATCGAAGCACATTTGACCGTGACGGATCAAGCCCGTATCGTCGGTGAAATTCGACATCGGCGTGCCATCGGCCGCGAAGCGGTAGATAGGGCCACCGTCGTACCTCGCAACGAGGAGGGAACCGTCGGGGTGAACGACCAGCGAACCTGGGTAGTCCGGCACCGGGATCGTGGTGAGCAGCTCACCATCGGCGAAGAAAACATAGACTCGCGAGCCCAAGTAGTCTGCGACATAAACCATATCGTGAAGCCCGGTTGCAACCGAGATCGGTTGGGACATCCCGGCGGAGTAGGCACCCTTCAATCCGCCGCCGTCGGAGTGGTGGAGAAGATAGCCCACACCTCCGACAGAATCAATCGAGGTGCTGAAGTAGTCCGGGCGCGCCATCGCGGAGACGGCGAGCCCGGAGCCCAGGACGAGCAAACGAAGCAACGATGGTTTTTGATCCGTAGGATTGTCCTCTGCGCCCAACAGCGCAAACGTTGAGTGTAACGCGACCAAATCCATTCATAATGGTGTTTTATCGCCATTCATGGTATAAAACCTCCACCCTCGAATTGGACACCCGAAGTGGTGTGAAGGAAACCCCTGTTCACGTGTGCTCGAAAGATGGGTATTATTTCAACCAGTGAGATTCGTCCCCGCCCCGCTGACCAAGCCCCCTTCCAAGGTCTACATGGGGGAAAACATCCTGACTTCCGACTTTTTAGAATGGATCCAGCCTGACAACCGTTGGACGATTCTCCACTACGCGCACAGCGGCGTCGCCCATGTCAATGCGATCGGCATCGCGTTCGAGCCTGGCGAGTCTGTCCTCTTCCCTCCAGCGTCACGCTGCGCCCACGCCCGAGTGGGAGCAGGGACCGGCCACTGGTATGCCACGTTCGACCTGCCCGGAGACCTCGAAGAGCAAGAGGCTCTGCCGATCCACTTCACCCTGGAGACCGAGTGGCAAGAGCGCTTCGTTGACGTGGGGTCTCGGAATGTCCGCGGAGTTTGGAGAGGCAAAGCCTTTGTGTGGGACATGCTATGCCACATCAGCCAGCCGCGCGCCTTCGCCTCAGGCGACGAACGGCTTCGACAGGCAGAGGCCTGGATCCGTGCCAACATCTCGCGCCCCTTCCCCGTTTCCGCCCTCGAAGGCGAGCTCGGCGTGCCATCTCGAACCCTGCTCCGGTTGTTCCGCACTGGCCACGGGACCACTACAAAGGGTTATGTGCTCGAGATCAGGACGAGGGAAGCTACCAAGCTCCTGCTCGAAACGAACCTCAGCGTGAAGGCCGTCGCCGCAAAGGTAGGGGTGCCCGATCTGCAGCAGTTCAACAAGTTGATTCGAACGTCCACGGGCCTCTCTCCGAGAGCGCTGCGCAAGACGCAGACGGTCGAGGGCCATCGAAGCGCCCTGCCGTTCCCATAGCGGCACCGGCAACATGGGGGCTCTCCAGATTTGGGTCGCGCTCTGTGACTTCGACCTCTTTGGCTCGTTCCGGGGACTGTCGAAGTCCAAGAACAGCGCAACCTTAATGAATCGTTACCGACCATGCCGGCCCCCTTCGCGGCATTGTTGGCTACCCGGACCGCCCAGCGGGCGCGGTGAAAGTGCGGGCGGCGTGCGCCAGGGAACCAGGAAACAATCGAGGTTCCTATGAGTTGCATGAGAGGAACGATCGTTCTGGCCGCCATCGCCGCGCTAGCCTTGCCCGCTGGGGCGTCCATCGTCATTGATAGGTTCGAGCAGGGATACTTCCGGGCCGAGTTCGTCGGGACCGGGGCCCGGACGAACCTCGCCACTGGGCTGGATCGGAGCCGCTGCTTCGCCGGGCACCGCAACACGACCTCCGTCGTCAACTTCAACCCTTTCGGGTACAGGACTTCGGTGGAGGTCGGGCTCGGCGAAGTGGGCGTCACGACCCCCGGGCCGACCGACCTCTCCACCGAGCTGCGGATGGGCTACGGCGCCGGCTTCTTCGAGCCGATGGACCTCGACCTCTCCGCGTTCTCGGACTCCGGGCGCCTCTTCGAGCTGGACCTGGTGACCCACCCGCCCGAGCTCTTCGCCCAGGTCTGGAGCATCCGGCTGGAAGACGGCTTGGGCCGGATCACGGCGAACCACCAGTTCGGCACGATCCCCGGCGGCATCGGGTTTCGCCGCGACGGCTTTGTCGGCAACCCCGCGTTCGACTGGTCGGACGTGGACGGTCTGATCTTCCGTCAAGACTGGAACGCCCAGAACACGGCCCCGTTCTCCTACTGGACGACGGAGATACGGGCCGTGCCGGAGCCTTATGCGATGCTAGCGCTTGGTGCGCTGGCCCTGGCCGGGGCGGCCAGGGCCAGGCGCCGTGCCTAGGGCTGCGAGACGTGGGCCGCGTTGTGGACGACGGACCTCCACTTGCCGCCCATGAACGCATACTCGCCCATCTTGCCCGGGTCCAGCTCGTGGAGCGTCCCCCCAGGGCCGAACTTCACGCCCACCGTGTAGGTCGTGCCCGGCTCGCAGTAGCAGCGCACGACCGTGCCGTCCGGGACTTCGTTCGTGTCGGCCGGCAGCGTCAGCGTCCCCGACCCGTCGTCGTCGGCGAGGAACACGACGTTCTTCTCGTCGCCCACCGCCCAGTTGAGGCTTATGATCCTAGAGTTCACCCTCTCTGGCTGGAGGACGCAGAACATCTGCTGGTTGTTCATCACCATGAGCACCGCCTTCTGGTCCGTGTCGTAGTACACGTCGCCGTCGCGCAGGTCGCCGGACTCCGTATTGATCAGCGCCCGCTGCTCCCAGCCGTACCGCTGCGGCTTCGCAGGCAGCCGGAAGCGAGACTGCGCCATCACGCCCAGAGCGTTCACCGCCCACTGGTAGCGGTTGCGGCTCGGCGCCCCGTCCGCGGTCGGCACGAAGGTCTGGTTCGCCAGCCCGAGCTCCAGCGGGTAGCCGGTCGAAGCGTCCTCGCCCTCCTTGCCTCCCCACGCTTGCTGGGCCGTGACCTGCCACCGCGCGGGGAGCGTGGACAGGTTCTCGACCAGCACCTTGAAGAACGCGGAGCCCATGTCGCCGTCCACCTGGCCGCGCAGCGTGACCAGCGTCAGGTCCGTGTAGGCGTTCTGCGAGTCGAGCACGACCTCGTCGAACACCACCGCGGCGTCGTCGGACTTCACGAGCGCGAAGCGCACCTTGCCGCGGACGCGGCAGAGGCACTGGTAGGTCGCCACCTTGACCGAGGCGCCGCCTAGGTCGAACGCGGTGAGGGTGCTCTCGAGCCGGTCCGTGGCCGAGAGCGCCAGGTAGAACGACTGCGGCCCCATGTCCACGTCCGCGTCCGCGTAGCCCTTGCCCCAGCGGGCGAAGCCCGCGAGATTGGCCTCCGTGGTGCCGTTCGAGTTGAGCAGGCTCCAAGACGAGCTCGGGCTGAACGCCACGCCCCCCAACGGGGAGCGCCGCCGAGCCTTCGGCGCTCTGGCTGGCGAACGAGGCGTTACGCAGGATGTTCGTACGGGGCCCGGTCTGGGCCCAGGGGGAGTCCTGGAGGACGGTGCGGACGCTCTGGGTGCGCTGGACGGGCGCGCCGGCTAGCTCGGTGAACTCGCGCAAGGCGGTGCCACCGGCGCCCACGTTGCCGGGGTCGAAGTCGCTGCGGTAGCACTGGCGGAACCCCGCCCGGACCCCGAGCGACGGCACGGAGCGCCACGCGGTCAGGCGGCACTGCTCGAACGAGCAGTGAAGCCCGTCCTGGGCCGACTCGCTCGTGAGCCTCAGGTCCGCCTCGGCGGCGGTGGCCTGGTCCGAGAGCTTGAAGCGGCAGTTGCGGGCGTAGAGGCCGAACTGGGTCGGCAGGTCGCCCGAGGCCGCGTCCTCGCCGAAGACGAACGAGCGGCCCGCCACCCCGCGCATCCCGTCGAAGTCCATCCCTTCCACCGAGAGGTCCAAGTTGTCCTCGGGCCCCTGGCCGTTCTGCGCGTCGTAGTGGAGCAGCGTCGCGCAGTGCTCGACCCGCCCGCCCGTGACGACCACCGAGCCGGTGCCCCGCCGCAGCCGCAGGAAGGTCCCCTTCCCGACCACCGGAGGGTCCGCGGAAAGGTCGTTCGCGAAAGTCCCCTCGATGCCCGTGCAGGTCAGCCCGAAACCCGGGCTGCCCGCGCGGTCGAGCTCGAAGTACACCCCGTCGGAGTCGAGCCCGAGCGTCCAGCTCACCAGGTCGTGGCCGAAGGACTGCGGCGCGTCCGAGTAGTACCCCCGCCGGCAGTGCCCGCTCTTGAGGCGGGAGAGGTAGAGGTCCTCGCCATTCGCCCCCGTGCCCTCGAGCACACCGAGGACGGTGTCCGCGTAGAACACGTTCACCCGCTCGACGGCGTGGCCGACGAACTGGCTCGTCGCGAAGAGGACGCCGAACGAGGCGTTCCGTGCCGTCGACCCGTTGGAGTCGTTGCCCTTGAGCGTAAGCCCCTCGATCCGGTAATGGAACCCCGCCGAGCGCCGGAACGAGACGATGCCGCTGTCGGCCAGGCACCGAACGACTGTTGACGGCGCGTTCGACGGGCCCGGCTGGATGACGGCGACCTCGCCAAGGAACGCCGGCGAGCCCCCAGTGGGAGTGATCCGGAAGTACACGTTCTGCGAAAGCAACGTGGCTGTGAGGAGCGGTACGTCCAGCGAGACCGTGTAACCTGAGTCGAGTGCAGCGGCGATCTCGTCCTCGATCTCTTCCGCGGTAAGGAGCGGGTTGAGGTCAACGGTCACCAAGGACGTGTTACCGAAGAACTGGAGCCGGAACTCGTCCGTGCCGGTGGTGGAAGCCTTAGCGACTAGCGCGTACCGGTTTGCGCAAGACTCCGTGATCCGGACGTTTCAGACGCCGCCGTCGGCCTGCTCGCGGCTGTTGCCGGTCTGGCCGACGAAGGTCAGGCCTTGTTCTGCGGAGTCCTTGTCTTCAGTCTCTCTACCCTGGGCGAAGCTGACATCGTCGTCGCCCATCCAAAGCGGGCGGCGGATGAAGAAGTCGCCAGAGTTGCCCTCGAGCCGCACCCCGTTCTCGCCGCACCAGACCAGCGCGGCCTGGATGGCGGCCCAATCGGCGGTGTCCGCGTCCTTGAGCCCATTGAACGGTTCGCCGTGCCCGCCGGAATAGGTCGCCTTCATCTCGGCGTCGTTCGCGAATGAGCGCTTCGAGTTGAGGTCTGCGACCGTCGGCGGGACGCCAGGGTTCCCTTCCAGGATGCCGAGAGCGCCGAACTGCCTGATGTTGACGAAGCCCTCGTGCACAAGCAGCCAGCGGCCAACGTCCCAGTTGCCTGGGCTACTGTTCCAGGAGACGTTCGGGGCCACGACCGCGCCGTTGTCCGGCTGCTCGTCGGAAGCGGGGTCCCAACGGTAAAGCCCGCCGCCGCCCGCGGGCCCGACGGGTGTAGACGCTGTCTGGTCGAAGTAGTTGACAATGCGGACGGTTGACCCCTTTTCGAGCGGCGGAACCGGGAATGGGTCAATTGCGCGCAGCGCGGCCAGGGACTGTCTAGTTTCATGCGTGGTTGCCATGGTATTGCCTCAGGAAAGACCAGTAGCGCCGCGCAGCCGCCCGCCTGAATCACCCATGTCTAGAACTCCCTGGGTTCGCACCGGATTCATTGATGTCCGCGGGACTCGTAGTCCCTCGGAGCCTTCGTACTCGATCTCCCCGCCGACCGTGGATCCGGCGGTGCTAAGCGAGTCGGTCGGGCGATAGCGTGGTGGGCGGGGGTGTGCCCTCCCCTGCGAGGACGTCGCTCGGGGAGGGTCGGCGAGGTGACCGCGGCTACTTCTCTTCCTTGAAATCCGCGTCTATGACGTCCTCGTCCTTGGCCCCCGCGCCCACGCCCGCGCCGACCGGTTCTTCTTCGGCGCCGCTGGGAGCGGCCTCCTTGTAGAGCCTCTCGGTGAGGCTATGGCTCGCTTGCTCTAGCGCGGCCATCGCTTCCTTCAGTCCCTCGAAGTCCTCGCGCTCCTTGGCGGACTTGACGGCCTCGATCTTCTCTTGGATGTCGGCCCGCTCGGACTCTTCGACCTTCTCGCCCAGATCCTTGACCGCCTTCTCCACGATGGAGACGAGGCGGTCCGCCTCGTTCTTGGCGTCTGCGTTCTCGCGGAGCTCGGCGTCCCGTTCAGCATTGGACTCCGCCTCGGTGACCATGCGGTCAATCTCGTCGCGGGAGAGGTTGCCCGACCCGGTGATCGTGATCTTCTGCTCATTCCCGGTGGCCAGCTCTTTGGCGTTGACGTTCAACATCCCGTTCGCGTCAATGTCGAAGGTGACCTCGACTTGCGGCGTCCTGGCCGGTGCGGGGGGGATTCCCGAGAGGTTGAACTGCCCTAAGCTCTTGTTGTCCTTCGCCATAGGCCTCTCGCCTTGGAGCACGTTGATCGTGACCTCGGTCTGGTTGTCCACGGCGGTCGTATAGACCCGCGTCTTCTTCGTCGGGATCGTCGTGTTCCGCTCGATCAGCTTGTCGGTGACTCCTCCTTGGGTCTCGACACCGAGGCTGAGCGGGGTCACGTCGAGCAGAAGGATGTCGCGGACGTCGCCGCCGAGGACACCGGCTTGGATGGCAGCGCCGACCGCCACGACCTCGTCCGGGTTCACGCTACGGTTCGGCTCCTTGTCGGTGAGCTTGCGGACAAGCTCTTGCACCATGGGCATGCGAGTCGAGCCGCCCACGAGGATCACCTCGTTGATCTCGGCGAGCTTGAGCTTGGCGTCGTCGAGAGCCTGCTTCATCGGCTTCTCGATGCGCTTGAGCAGATCAGCGGAGAGCTCTTCGAACTTTGCCCGGCTCAGCTGCATTTCAAGGTGAACCGGCTCGTTGTCCACGGCCGTGATGTAGGGTTGGTTGATCTCGGTCTCGACTGCGGAACTGAGCTCGATCTTCGCGCGCTCGGCCGATTCTCGCAGTCTTTGCATCGCCTTACTGTCCTTTCGAAGGTCAATACCGTGCCCCTTCATGAACTCGGTGGCTATCCAATCCACGATCTTTTGGTCGAAGTCGTCGCCACCTAGATGGCTGTCCCCGGCGGTCGCCTTCACCTCGAAGACCCCTTCCCCTACGTCCAAGATCGAGACGTCGAAGGTGCCGCCTCCCAGGTCGAAGACCAAGATGGTCTCGTTGCCCTTTTTGTCGAGGCCGTAGGCGAGGCTGGCCGCGGTGGGCTCATTGATGATGCGGAGCACCTTGAGACCGGCGATCTCACCCGCGTTCTTCGTCGCCGTGCGCTGGCTATCGTTGAAGTACGCCGGAACCGTGATGACTGCTTGATCCACGGCTTCCCCGAGGTACGCCTCGGCGTCGGCCTTGAGCTTCTGGAGGATCATCGCGCTGATCTCCTCCGGGGTGAAGTCCTTGTTCGCGGCCGGGATGTGGACCATCACGTTCCCTTTCGCGTCCTCGACCACCTTATAGCTCACACGCTTGGCCTCGGTGCTCACCTCGCTCAGCTTGTGCCCCATGAAGCGCTTGATGCTGGAGACCGTATTGCCGGGATTGGTGACGGCCTGCCGCTTAGCGGTCACGCCGACCAACCGCTCACCGTTCGTCTTGAACGCAACGACACTGGGAAGCGTCCTCGCGCCGTCGGCCGTGTTGATCACCTTGGGCTCTCCGCCCTCCATGATCGCGACCACGCTGTTCGTGGTCCCCAGGTCAATTCCTACTACTCTGCCCATTGTTCTCCTTTCCTATCAAGTCACCTGAGTCGGTTACTGTCAAGTATAACGCGAATCTTGGTGGGTTGGTTTCCGGAGGTGGGACGTAGGGCCGGGGTACGTATTGGTCTCGAACCGCAGGGCAGGATCGGGAACTCGAGCGAGGGGACGGTTTTCGCAGAGAAGACGCTGACGGCAGAGCAAACGAAGGACCGCCCCGGAGCCGAAAGACTCCGGGGCGGAATGCCAGATGGATCGTGTCGCGGATTACGCGGCCTTCTTGCTCGAGCCCACCGTATAGGTGACGCCCTTGCTCCAGTTGCTGTTGCCGCTCTTGCTGATCCAGCAAGCGCGGTACCAGACCTTGTTGCCCGAGAACGCGTGGACGAACGGGAAGTTGGAGCCCTGGGTCAGGGTGCGCCAGGCGCGACCCTTGGTGCGGTACTGGACGAACGCGGCGGTTGCGCCGCTGGGCAGGTGGAAGCCACCGTTCTTGCTCGCACCGACCCAGACGTTGATCTGGCCCGACTTGCGGCCGTTGGTCAGCCAAACGAAAGGCGCCGCGAAGCTGTTGTTGCTCTTCGCGGCGGTCTTTCGGACGCTGGCCTTCGCGGTTGTCTTCTTGACGGCCTTCTTGGCGGTCGTCTTCTTGATCGTGCGCTTCGTCGTGCCCTTGGTCGTTCGCGGGCTCGCCTTGGCGGCGGTGCTCTTCTTGATCGGAGCCGACTTCTTGGCGACGGTCACCTTGCTGGGACCGGTCACCTTCTTGGTCGTCGCCTTCTTGGTCGTAGCCTTTTTGGCCGTAGCCTTCTTCGGAGCCGACTTCTTCACGGTCGTCTTCTTCGCAGCCGTCTTCTTGGTGGCGGTTTTCTTGGCCGTCGTCTTCTTGGCAACAGGCTTGCTGCTGGTGGAAGTCGAACTGCCCTGGAACGCGCTCCAATAGGCGGAAACGAACGACTGGAAGCTGCTGAACTGCTGTGCGTTCATCTTGCTCCAGTTGTTGAAGAATGCGTTGAAGCTGTTGTAGGAAGCGTAGGAGTTCTGCCAGGCCTTGTACACGCTGTTGAAGTTGCGGAGGTCGGAGGCAGAGAAGCCGTGCTTCTTGTACTGCTTGTTGAACGTTTTGTGGAACGTCGTGAACCAGGCGTTGAAGTTCGCCGGGGTCTTTGATAGGTTCTTGCTAGCCAAAGTTTTCCCTCTTTCTAGTGTCGGTGAGCCATGGTTAGGCTCGGCCTACGGCACAATGCTCGGAGGGACTATCGCAAATCTTTAGTGATTGCTTGAGATTCTGGGACTGGGCCGCTCAGAACTCGTCCACTTTCTGCTTGTCGCGAACGATGCCCAGGATCACCAGGCCGACCGCGGTGAGAACCGGGACCACGACGCCGCCATAGTGGAGCATCTTTGCCCTGGGCCCAGCACCGTACTGGTCTCGGTAAAGCTCGTCGTTCATGGCGTTGAACGGGCCGATCCCCAGGATCACGCCCAGGATCAAGGGCACGAGCGAGACCCATTTCAGGGACTTGGGCCAGCCCTTGAACTCACCTTTGAGGAAGTAGACGAACGCGGCGATGGCTATGGCGGCGGGGAGGAGCACGATCGCGAACAAGGTGACCGGCATGTACTCTTGCGAGTCGAACTGGCCCAATGTGTTCAGGTAGTAGAGCATGACTGAAAGTTCTCCCATCACGGCGCGTGCCGTTTCCTTAGAGCTCGAACCGTTTTGGGCCGCCGTCCGAGTCCGACCCCTGCGCGATCCGCTTCACGAAGCTTACGAGCTCCATCGGGTTGAAGGGCTTGGTCAAGTACATGTCGGCACCATAGTGGTAACCCTCGAACACGTCCTTGTCCTGGGCCTTGGCCGTGAGCATGATCACGGGTAGGGATTCGGTCTCAGGCTCTCGGCGGAGGGTCTTGAGAACCTCGAAACCGTCCATGTACGGCATCATGACGTCGAGCACGAGAAGATCCGGCTTTTCAGCCTTCACCTTCTCCAATCCTTCCTTGCCGTCATAGGCCGTCACCACCTGGTAACCCTGTTTTTCCAGGTTCACCTGGATCAACCGGACGATGTGTCGCTCGTCGTCACAAACCAAAATCTTCAGGGGCGGCATTGTGCAGGTCACCTAGGCCCGGTTACCAGGGCAGGAGGATGCTACCTCAAGCCCTGGGTGTGGTCAAGGGGCCATTCGAGAGAACCCTGCAGGTAGGCTCGTTTCCGTGCGATTGTGCCGATTTGCGCTCCTGGCGGACCCCGACACGCCGCGGTCGGGGATCTATCACGAAGGTAGGTTCTACGAGACTGACGGCTTGAACGCGGTCGGAGTCCACGAGACGTCCGAGGCGAGGCTCCTCACCCCGGTCCGTGTACCGATCCTATGTCGCATGACATCGCGGGCCGGTGAATCTTGGTCCTACGCCTTCGCCGATCCTGCCGCCGTGGTGGCGACGGGAGAGCCGCTCGACGCAGCCCAAGGGCCGGTATCCCTAGAATTGCGGATTGCGGCGGTGTGCGGGGTCGTCGAGGCAGGTTCGTCCGACCCTCCCGAAATCCTGGGATATCTCCCCATCGTCACCTTGGTTCGGCCCGACCTGGAGGATGCGCTCCTTGCCCAAGACTTGCCCACCGGGCCCGCCTGTGCAGGCGGCTCTTGGCTGGGACCCTTCATCGTGACCCGGGAAGCGTTCCAAGACGAGGCCATTGTAGACGAGACAGGCGGGCTCCGGGTGAGCGCGGTTGCAACGCTCGAGGCCTGGGAGCAGAAGATCGAGGACATCGCCCCGATCCCGCTGAGCACCCTCGTCGCCGAGTGTGAGAAGCTCAGCGCACTCCGGCCAGGCGAGTTGGTGGCGGGCCAGGCACACAGGTTTAGGCCCCTGGGTGGGTTCGCCCCTGGCGACCGCTGCCGGATAGATTGCGGGCTCCTAGGGGTCGTGATCGCGTGCATCGCATAGCGGATCCCCGTTGCGCCAGGAACGAAGCCACCATAATCGAGACTCCGCATGCCGTTGTTCAAAGCCACCCTGCCCAATTCGGTCCGAGTCCTCACGGACCCCGTTCCCTCCGTGCGATCCGTCAGCGTCGGGATCTGGTGCCATTCCGGAAGTGCCCACGAGTCCCCCGGTCGGGCGGGTATCGCCCACTTCGCCGAGCACATGGTCTTCAAAGGGACGAAAAGCCGCTCGGCAATGGAGATCGCCGAAGCCATCGAGGGCCGTGGAGGGGTCCTCAACGCCTTCACGGACAAACTGAACACGTGCTATTACGTCCGGTGCTTGGGCGAGGACTTGGAGAACGCCTTCGAGATCCTGGGGGACATTTTCACCGCTTGCAGGCTGGATGAACCCGACCTGGAGACGGAGCGGAAGGTGATCCTAGAGGAAATCCGACGGAGCGACGACGAGCCGGGCGATGCCGTCCACGACCACCACCTGGAGTCCCTTTGGCCCGACCATCCCCTCGGGCGCCCGGTATTGGGCACTCGGAGCACTGTCGGCGACACCTCTCAATCCGATATGCGGGGCTACGTCGCTCGCAGCCACACCGGCCACAAGACCGTCGTGAGCGTCGCAGGCAACGCCGACCCCGACCACGTTGCCACGCTCGCCGAGAAGGCCCTAGGCTCGATCGCGGCCGGCGAGCCGACTCACGATCCAGGGCCCGTGTCCGGTACGCCGGGCGAGAGATACCTGAACAAGGACGTGGAGCAAGTCCACTTCTGCATCGGGGGGCCGGGCGTTGGGGTGCACGACCCCAGGCTCCATACTCAAATGGTGCTCGACAACATCCTCGGCGGGGGCATGAGCAGCAGGCTTTTCCAAGAAGTGCGCGAAAAGCTGGGCCTCGCCTATGCGATCGGCACCTATAGCCTCAGCTACCCGAGCGGCGGCTGCATGACGGTCTACGGCGGTACAAGCCCGGAGACTTGGCCCCAGGTTCAGGAAGTCGTGGACTGCGAGCTCGCGAGGATGGCGGCGGAGGGTCCAACCGAAGACGAAGTCGCCCGAACCAAAAGGATGGTCTCAGGGAACATGGCTCTCGGGCTGGAGGCGATGAACAGCCGCATGCTTCGCTCGGGGAGGAACGAGCTGACCTTCGGTCGAGAGGTCACGATTGACGAGACGTTGCAAAAGTTCGGGGAGGTGACGCGCGATGGCGTCCACGAGCTGGCCCGTACGCTCCTGGACCCTGCATCGCGGCGAATCACCGCGATCGGACCGGCATGACCCAGTCTCACCGTAGCGGGCTCGCGATGGCGATCGCTTCGGGTTCGAGCGAGCGCCGAGCCCTTGCGGGTGCCGCAGAATGGATCGCGGGCGAGCTCAAAGCGGACAACGTTGCCATCCTCTTGCCCAGCCCCACCGGGGGCCTCGAGCTTCGGGCCTACCATCCGAGCTCTTCCTCGATCGAGCACTTGGTTCTGGGTCGAGGGGTCGGCCTCGTGGGCTACGTCGCCGAAACGGGGGAGACGGTCAGCATCCAGCACGGGCTCTCGAACGATCCCAGGCACGTGATCGTTCCCGTCCTCGATGACAGTGGGCACGAATCGGCGATCGCGGCCCCGCTGCGCATCGGCGGCCCCCATGCCGGGGTCCTCATGATCCGCCGGCGCAAGGAGTGGCCAGAGGCCCCGAGCCTGGAAGGGTACGTGAATGCGTTGGCGGACGACCTCTCGTGCGCGCTCTCGGTGTATAGGACCGCTTTCGAGGCAGGCTCGCAGAGCAACGTCGCGGCGACGCTCGCCGAGCTCGCGGACACCGTCTCCGGGGCACCCTATCTAGAAGAGATCCTCGATCAGCTCGTCCAGATCACCGCGAGGCGTTTCAATTACCCGGTCGTCACCCTCCGGCTGCTCGACTCTCAGCGGGAGTGGCTCGTCCTTCGCGCGACCCACGCTCCCGACCTCTCCGTCCCCCGCGAGCCTATGATTCGGATCGGGGAGTCCATCGCGGGCCGAGTCGCCCAGCTGGGCAAGACCGAGTTCGTGGAGGACGTGCTCCAGAGCAAGGACTACATCGGTCACGCCGGGGCGATCGAGCACGGGGTGCGCAGCATGGTGTGCGTCCCTCTCGACGTGAACGGTCGGATCTCCGGCGTGATGAGCTGCTATGCCGGCGAGGTCCGACAGTTCCCCCCCGAGGAGATCCAAGCCGTCGAGGCGCTCGCGAAGCAAGCCGCGGTGAGCATCGAGCATGGGCGGCTCCAAGCGCGCGACACCCTTCTCCAGGAGATGCACCACCGGGTCAAGAACAACCTCCAGCAGGTCGCCTCGCTCGTCCGGATCGAGTTGAACCGACGAGGGGGCAAGACCACCCAAGAGTCGCTGAGCGACACGCTCGCCAGGATCGAGGCCATCGCCGCAGTCCACGAGCTCCTCAGCCGGGACGACCTCGACCACGTGAGCCTGACCTCGGTGGCGAACACGCTGGCCGCCGCGCAACAGCAATCCCTGCTCCCACCCGGCAAGTCCGTGAACTTTCACGTCAAGGGCGGCGACGTGTTCGTAGACACCTCCAGGGCCACGCAAGTCGCCCTCGTGATCAACGAGCTCATCCAAAACGCGGTGAAGCACGGCTTCAAGGTGACGGACTCTGGCGACGTTCACGTCTCGATCGAGGCGCAGAGCGAGATCGTCGGAATCTGGGTCAGCAACAACGGCGACAAACTCGAGCCCGAGAGGCTCAAGGACAGCCTAGGCATTCAGATCATCGAAGGCTTGGCCCGCGCCCTTGGGGGAGAGTTCTCGCTGGGAGAGAAGCTGGGCTGGACGGTCGCCCACCTCAAGTTTCCGCGCACGGGCCGCACCTAGTCCACGACGTCGACCACGACCGGGGGGACGACCCCGATCCTCGCCCCTTCTTCTAGGAGCAACCGGATTGCGGCAATGCCTTCCTCACCCATGTCGCGGGTGCGGTCGTTGACGTACATCCCCACGAAGGTGTCGCTCGTGCCACGGTCCATCCCCCGCGCAAACTGTAAGGCATAGTCGAGCGCGCGCTGGCGTTGGCCCAAGCCCGCGTCAATGCTCTCCCGCATGCATCGGCTCACCTCCGCGCACACCTCGTGCCCGAGGTCTTTGCGAACCACGTTGACGCCGAGAGGGAGCGGCAGCCCGGTTTTCGCACGCCACCATTTGCCCATGTTCACGACCTCGTGCATCCCCTCCTCCTCGTAGGTGAGTTGGCCCTCATGGATGATGAGGCCGGCGTCGGCGGCACCGCGTGCCACGTGGCCCATGATCTCGTCGAACGGGACCAACTCGATCGTCGGCTCGGCCCCTGGCCCGAACTGCTCGGTGAACCAAAGCCGGAGCTGGAGGTATGCGCTGGTTAGCACTCCCGGAATCGCGATCCTCGCCTTGGCGAGCGCGGAAGGGTCCATCGCGGAGGTTGCCACGATCATCGGGCCATAGCCCTCGCCGAAACTGCCTCCGTGACGCAACAGCGAGTACTTGTCGGAGACGTAGGCAAAGGCATGGACGCTCACCGCCGTGCTCTCCAACCTGCCCTCGCGGGCCCATTCGTTCAAGGTCTGGATGTCTCGGAGAATGTGCTCGAACTCGAGCTCAGTCTCGACCTGGCCGTTGGCGAGGCCGTAGAACATAAACGCATCGTCGCTGTCGGGGGAGTGGCCGAGACGAATCTTCACGCCTGCAAGTTACCCAGGCGGCAACCCTGGCTCAGGCCTAGACCTCGCGTACCCGTGGCTCTTGGGCCCCAGCCTCCTGGGCCGGGGAGCACGCGGGGCAGCCGCACCTCGTCGCAAGCCTGGCGTTCACGATGTAGAACGAGACGAGGAGTACCCCACCGGCCAGGCTCAGCCCGATGCCCAGCGGCGAGACTTCGTGGCGCGCCCCCTGGTGCGCAAGGAGGGCGCCTAGCGAAACTCCAGCGAGACCGGCCAAGAGAAGGAACGCGGGCCAAGAGCGACGATGCCTTCGAAATCCCACGATCGCCGAATACCCGCCAAAGACGACAGTCACGGACAAGAGGGCTCCTTCGACGCGAACGTCGTGCAGCCAGTGAGGCACGAGAAGCGGCGCCAGGGCGACCAGGATACCAGTCAGGGCACAGTGTACGGCGCACAGTGCGCTCGCCCAGAACCCGATCCTTCCCACACCTTGGTTCATGCTCCGATTATGGAGCCTTGGCAGCGGGCTGCCGGCCCATATGCCCCTGCCCTCGAGGGGTCTCGGCCGTAAACCTTCCCGACCTGCTTCTTGGAATGTGCTGCTTCGAGCGGAGCCCGACCTGGCCGTCCATTAAGGACGACTGCGAGGGTGGCGCGCTCGAGAGGATTCGAACCTCCGACCCCCAGCTCCGCAAGCTGGTGCTCTATCCACTGAGCTACGAGCGCTAGCGGCAGGATCATACCCCTGGGCGAGCCGCGGGCCCAGAGGTGCCTGGATTGCGATGCGAAGGACGATTGGAATACTCTTCGAACCACTGGCAAACGTCTTCGCCGCCGCCGATATCGGGAGCAACACCGTCCACCTCTTGGTCGCCCGGGTGGATCGCGGCGGGCTCGAGGAACTGGAGGATCGTTCCGTTTGGGTGGGCCTTGGCGAGGCGGTAGCCCGTGAAGGCGCGATCCCTAGCGCTTTGGCCAAGTCGGTCAGCAGGGCCGTCGCGCGGTTCGTCCAAGTCAGCAAGGACTGCGAGGCCAAGGGCTGTTACCTCTTCGCAACCGAGTCGTTCCGACGCGCGGAAGGTGCAACCGCGCTGGCCGAGCGGATCGAGGCCAAGACCGGACTCCCTGTCGAGATCGTCAAGCCCGAGCGCGAGGCCGAACTCGGTCTCCGAGGCGCTCTGCTGGACTCCGACGGGCCGAGCCCGGCGCTGTTTGCCGAATGCGGGGGCGGCAGCGTTCAACTCGCGAGGTTCGTCGAGGACCGGGCGGTTTGGGAGCGCTCGCTACGACTCGGGACCGGGACGCTGAAGGCGGAGATGAACCTGGTTCAACCTACCGACGAGGAGAGCGTGGTACGGGTTCGCGAATACATTCGGCGATCCTTGCCCCCCCGTTCCCATTTCGATGGGGTCGTTAGGCTCGTGGCGAGCGGGGGGGTTGCGAGGGGGCTCGTGCGGGCGCTTCACCCGGACGGCGAACGGGCCCTCCATCGCCAGGAGCTCGAGTACCTCGCCTGGGCGACCGCTGGGCTCACGCGGTCGCAAGTCGAGGCCAGGTTCCGCGTCAAGCCGCAACGGGCCGCTACGCTGCTGCCCGGTGCACTGGTGTTCCTCGAAGTCATGGCGTCCGCGTCCCTGGACAAGGTCACGGTCAGCGAATACGGCGTGCGCGAGGGCGCCGTACTAGAAATGGCCTGCGGAGGGTTCAAGAAGTGGTGCCTTTGACCGCCTGTGCCTCGCCTGCTTCGATCCGCTTCTTCCAGCGGTCTTCCGCCTGGTCGAAGTCGAGGAAGCCTTCGCTTGGTGAGAAATAGATACCTCGGAGTCCCGCCGCCTCGAGAGCGCCACGATCCGCTCGCAGTCCCTCATAGTAGGCGCGGGCAAGGCCCCCATTGCGAAAGTCGGTTCCGTGCTTCTCCAGGTAGTCAAGCCTCCAAACTAGGGCGAGCGTAGACATGAGCATCGGGCCCGTCGCGCCCTGCTCGGACATCCACACCGTCACCCCGGTGGAAAGCGTGTCCTTATTCGAGCCGTTGAACTGTACCCACTTGTTCCCTACGGAGTCGCCAGCCCCGCTCGCAGACTTCATCCCTTTACGATCCACGTCGAATCGCCGTAGCCGTGGTGCGATAAGCCCGTGATAGACCTGCTTCCACTCGGCCAATGTGAGATGCTCCTTCTCCTCAGGCGTCGCCATGCGATAGACCTCGTCGGTCCGACCGTCTAATAGTTGGAAGAGGACTGCCTCGGCAGTGTCCGCGGATCCGAGCCGAACGCCCTTCCAAACATAGATGCCTGAAAGGAGGAGGACGGCGGCTCCTAGGAGCACCTGAGCCCGCTTGCTGACAAGTCGCGTCTTCTCTGCCATGGTTACTCTCTTGCGCCGCCTTAGAAGACACACTCCAGGGAAGGCGACCCCTGGCACTCCGCACCTTGCGTCTCCTGCTTTTTCTTCTCGACCATAAAGGGGTTGGGGCAGGGAAGGCTCCCTTTGCAAGTCCAATAGTCGAATGTACACTGGCAACAAACGGTGCCCTCGTTCTGGGTTTGGCAATAGACGATCGTGTTGATATGGTCGTCCTTCCCGCACCAGATACGTTGGCAGTCTACGGTCGTACAACCTCCTACCCACGTCCAGTCGCACAGTCCGGCCACCGCCGCGAGCGACACAGATGCCAACCCTGCAACAGCCCAAACTCTGGCGAACGATCCTTGCTTCTTACCAATGGCTTGTCCTTGTTCTCGTACTCTTTTCATCTTCTTGTTCTCCTCGTCATGTCCTTCATTCGTGCTCCCGATCGCGAGCCAACTCCTCGCCCTATCAGTTCTATTGTCCGTCCAGCCACCAGGCATAGTTCATAGGATTCCCGCGGCGTATCCTCGTTCGTATACTGCCGTCGAACGCTACCGCCGTGACCCGCTGGATCGTCCACTGGTTCGCCGGATAGTGCAATTGGTGGTTGGGATCGCTGATGATGACGGCCCCACTCCCCGCCTTTTCAAGGTACGCGATCCACGCGTCCTCCTGCGCCTTGTTGTAGAGGGGGGATGTTGCGGGCTGAGCCCACATTTGGCTGTATCCGGCATGTGGGAACAGTCGCGGATTGACGCCGCCGCAGGAGATCTCCGGATGGTTGTTCTCCCAGCAGTCAGCCGGGAACATCACGCAGCTCAGATGCATCGGCCAGCGCATGCTCACACCGTCCGCAGGAGTATCCACCGCACCCTCGGCCTCGCGATAGAGCATAAGACCTGTCCAGAGCTGGCGAAGGTTGGATCTGCACTTTGCTTCCTTAGTCCGATCCTTCGCCTTACTGAAAGTAGGGAAAACTATAGCAGCTAGCGTCACGACGATCGCCACGACAACGATCACCTCGGTGAGGGTCAATGCGGATCGTCTCCTACTGCTCATAGGTGACTCCTTCCGGCATATCTTTCGGGCTATCTCCCACCCATGTCAGTCGCGAATTCGAGTCGAGCACATACGTCCAAGGCGCGACCTCAGGATCCAACGCCGCAATCATTCCAGCCGCAACCGGCAACCCTACCACATAGACACCCGGTGAACTCGTCAATGCCGAAGGAAGTTGCGTCGAAGGACTTGAAGACAGTACGAGGATCTGGGCTGGTCTGCTGGATCGTAGTTTTCTGGGCTCGAACGCGCTCATCGAGCACGATTGGCATTCGCCCACGTAGACGATCACCGTTTCCCGTCCTCGATGGAGGGGGCGCCCTAACGAGTCCGATGCTGGGAGCTGGATCGGTGTTCCCAAGCTTGGACTCTTCTGCTCAACCCGCGCACCCGAAGCCAAAAGTCGAGCCAGCCAGCCGTCTCCCCAGCGTGCGTGAGCACAGACTAGGATCGCCAGTGCGGTTGCTACCAAGGCTAGCCACCAACTGACCTGACCTGACCTGACCTGACCTGACCTGACCTGACCTGACCTGACCTGACCTGAATCATGATCGGCTCTGAAGTTTATTATGTAGTCCATGCCAAAGTTCTTCTAGGGCTTTCGACCTAGTATCAATTCGAATCCCGTGGACCCGATCCAACTCCGATCTCCACAAGGCTCGGTGAAGCGGTTGCTCGCGCGCTGCTCCAAGTAGACTGATTCAGAGAAGAATTGGCTTAGGTGCCCTCTCGCGAACCAGGGCGTACCACCCCAAACCCTTGCCGAAATCTGTGAGTCACAACGAGTGAGAATCCGCGATCTGGCCATAACGTCCAGTAAGGCAACGAATGCGTGGCGCGGGCACCCGCGCTACTTCAACCGAGAGCTAAGCTGGCTCGCCTTCGACGAGCGCGTGCTCTCCGAGGCCGCCAACGAGGCCAACCCTCTCCTCGAAAGGGCGAAGTTCCTCGCGATCTTCGAAAGCAACCTCGACGAGTTCTTGATGGTCCGCGTCTCTGGGCTCATCGAGCAACGGGACGCCGGGATCGCCGACCGGACGCCGGACGGACTCGACGCGGGCACCCAAGTGGACATGTGCTTCCAGGTGGCAGCGAGTCTCCGCGAGGCGGCTTCGGAAATCTGGCTGAGAGGCCTTCACCCTGCGCTCGCCGAGGCCGGCATCGTCGTAGCGGCTCGCGAGGAGTGGACGGCCCAAGAGGACGTATCCCTAACGGAGCACTTCCGAACCCAAATCTTCCCGGTCTGCACCCCGCTGTTGTTCGACCCGCCCAGTGCGGTGCCGTTCGTCTCGAACCGGAGCTTGAACCTGGCGGTCCTCCTCCATTCGGCGGACGAGTCCCGGCTGGCGCGGATCAAGGTACCGGCTGTGTTGCCGCGGCTCGTTCGCCTCGCCGACCGCCGCTTCGCCTTGCTCGAGGACGTCTTGGCCGCCCACATCGGCAGCTTCTTCCCTGGGGTGGACGTTCTGGGCCACAGCCTGTTCCGAGTGGTCCGGGACGCCGATATCGAGCTTCGTGAGCTGGAGGCGGCGGACCTGATCACCGCCGTCGAGGAGACGCTTCGGTTGCGGCGGTTCGGCGACGCCGTGCTCCTGGAGGTCGGGTCAGACACTCCGTCCGAGGTCGAGCGGCGGCTCCTTGACGGGCTCGACCTCGAAGAGTCCGCCCTCCGTCGCACGGAGGGCCCCCTGGGGCTGGAGTTCGGCTGGGAGCTCGCGGCGATGGAGGCTCCCGAGCTTCGCTACCCGCGCCACATCCCGGTCCGCTTCGAGCGGCTCGACTCCGCGGCGTCACTCTTCGAGACCGTGTCCCAGCACGACGTGCTGCTCCACCATCCCTACGACAGCTTCCGGCCCGTCGAAACGTTCTTCGAAGCGGCGGCGTCCGACCCCGCCGTCTTGGGGATCAAGGCGACCCTCTACCGCGTGGGCGAGCGCTCTCCGATCGTCGAGAGCCTGATGCGGGCGGCGGAAGCTGGCAAGCAGGTCGCCGCGATGATCGAGCTGAAGGCGCGGTTCGACGAAGGCAACAACCTCCAATGGTCGCAAGCGCTGGAGGAGGCGGGCGCCCACGTGACCTACGGCTTCCGGGACCTCAAGGTGCACTGCAAGCTGGCGCTGATCGTCCGCAAGGAGCCGGGCGGGGTGCGCCAATACGCCCACATCGGGACGGGCAACTACAACCCCGCGACCGCCGCGCTCTACACCGACCTCGGCCTCCTCACCTGCGACCCGGACGTGTGCCGCGACCTCGGCGAGGTCTTCAACTATCTCACGGGCTTCTCGCGGCAAGATGAGTTCCGCCGGCTGCTCATCGCACCGATCAACCTGCGCGACGAAATCATCGGCAAGATTGAACGCGAAGTTGCAATCCACCGCACCTCGGGAGGGGGCGAGATTGCGATCAAGGTCAATGCCCTGGTGGATCCTGAGCTCATTGACGCGCTATATGAGGCGAGCCGAGCCGGGGTTCGAGTGCGCCTAGCGGTGCGCGGGATATGTTGCTTGCGGCCCGGAGTTCCAGGCCTGAGTGAAAACATCGAGGTGGTCAGCGTGGTGGGGCGGTTCCTCGAGCATAGTCGCGCCTACTGCTTCGAGAATGGTGGGGCTCCCGAGGCCCTGGTCGGCAGCAGCGACATGATGCGCAGGAACCTCGATCGGCGGGTCGAGGCTCTGGTCCCATTGCGCGAGGCCGAGCATGTCCGCTACGTCCGCGAGAACGTGGTGCTCGCGGGCTTTCGCGACCAAGTCAAGGCGTGGCGGCTCCTGCCCGACGGAAGCTACGAGCCGGTGCGGGTCGAGGGAGGCTGGGAGTCGCACCGCGAGCTTTCCGGGCACCCTGCGGCGGGCCTGCTAGGCTTGGGCGCCGAGCCGTCCAGGGATTGACGGTCCGCCGGTGGGACCCGTCCAGGCCGGAGGGTATATTCCCGGTGCCTGAGCGTGCTCCCGTCGTCTAGCGGTTTAGGACATCGCCCTCTCACGGCGAAGATCGCGGGTTCGAATCCCGTCGGGAGTACCAAACTTCTCTATTTTGCCCGGATCGGTTCCGTGGGCTATCCGATATGTTTCGTGCCAGTAGACTCTACGCATGTTGGGAGCGGTTTGCTTGGTCGCACTGGCAGCCGCGGGAATCGCGGCGGTTGCTGGGTTCGGGATCGGCAGCCTACTGACACCGACGCTCGCCATCTACTACCCGGCCAAACTCGCGGTCGCCGCCGTCTCGATCCCCCATCTCGTCGCTACCGGCTACCGTCTTTGGCTGGTCCGAAAGCACATAGACTATAAGCTGTTGCGCTCGTTTGGGCTGACGAGCGCGGCTGGCGGCCTGTTGGGAGCCGTCACTGGCACATGGCTCACCTCCCGCACGCTGGAGGTCGTCCTTGCGGCACTCTTGCTCTTCGTGGGACTGGGAGGCCTCGCAGGGTGGACGAAAAATCTGCGGTTCCACGGGGTGTGGGCGTGGGTGGCCGGTGGCGTCTCGGGGTTCCTCGGCGGTTTGGTGGGCAATCAAGGCGGACTACGGGCTGGGGCGATGCTCGGTCTCGGGACAACGAAGGCCTCCTTCATCGCCACTGCGACCGCGACCGGCGTCATCGTGGATCTGGCGAGGATGCCCGTCTATGTCGCCACACAATGGGACGAACTCTCCAAGCTTTGGTTGGCGATCGCCGCGATGGTGTGCGGCGTCTTGGCCGGCACCTACTTTGGGATGTCCCTGCTGAAGCGGATCCCGGAGGACCGCTTCTTTCAGGTGGTCTCCGTACTCCTCGTCGGCCTCGGCATCTGGTTGCTCCTGAAGTGAACCCCCTTGGCCTCTGGGCTGAACTTCAGGACAAACGGGGCTCTTTCGCCGGGATCGGGCGGTAGAAACGCATCCATTCCCTGGTCAGTTCGTCCAGCCGCACCTCAGCAAGGGTCGCGACCTTGTCCGGCGTCACGTTTCTCACAGAGCTTCGCCACAGCCTCGCTCGTCTTGAGGCTCACCGGATCCTGGCTACATGGCACGGCCAGGGCGAAAAGGGCGAGGACCACTCCTGTGATCAACACGCTCCGACTGTGCCGCGAGGCACCGTGCCTCCGATCCTGGAAGCTGACACGTGCTTAGCCGAAGCGCAGCGTCCACGGTTCACCGATGGGAGCAAACCGGTCGCACTGAACGTATCATAGCTGGGGCGTCGTCTTGCTCCACCCAGCCGCTAGGTCGGGAGGATGGAGATGCGCTTCGAGGTCACCGACGATGCAGTTTCTAGCGGATCGCGACTTTGTCCAGTGGGCTGGGCTCGGCTTGGCTCTAACCACGCTCTTGCTCACTACGACCGGAGCCCGCTCCCCCCAAAATAGCGACCTCCGGGCCCTTGACGGCGAATGGATCTTTGTAGAGGATCGGACCGAGGGTCGCACTCTCGAACAGTTGAACCCGCCCATGAGTTCTAAGTTCGTATTACGCACCGAGGAGAGGGCTGTCGTTCTCGTGAGCGGCCACGGTTCCGGACACCGCGAGGTACGCATCGCCCTCAACGGCACGCCGACCGAGGTCGAGAATGCGGAAGGGACGTTCTCGCGATACATCGGCAGCTGGAAAGAAGGGGTGCTCACGTACGAAGTCGTGTTCTTTCGCGGGGCGGGCAAAGCACCCGAAGGATTGATCCAACGGGAGTTCCGCATGACGGAAGATGGCTTGGTAGTGCGTTCCAACCTTGAACTGACTCCGGGCGTCTGGTCGGTCGGGCTCTACCGACACGCGGAGGACATCCCAATGCCTGCTCCGACGAGAGCCGTCATTGGCGACCTCGCGTGGCTCGTCGGGCCGTGGGTAGGCACGCGGGGTACCGGCGGGACGACCACAATCGAAGAGAGATGGAGCCCTGCGAAGGGGGGCTCGATGCTCGCGGTCGCGAGGACGGTCTCGCGCGAAAAGATGTCGGCGTTCGAGTTCTTGCGCATCGTGGAGCGAGACGGCGGTCTTGTCTACATCGCCCAGCCCAACGGGGGGGCGCCGACCGAGTTCGTCATGACCGAGCTTGGCGACAAACGGGCCGTGTTTGAGAACCCACGCCATGACTACCCGAAACGCATCGTGTACGAGGTTTCGTCGGACGGTGCCCTGACGGCCACGATCGGGCAGTCCAAAGGCGGCACACCCCGCAAGTTCGAGTTCACGCGCGAAGGCGGCTAATCGGCAGCGTCACTGGGGGCTCGCGGCGAAGCGGACGCTCAGATCCTCGACCCATCGGCCCGACTCGTCCTTCCTCACCGGGAAGAAGGCAAACTTCGGCTTGTGGTTCGCATACCCCGCAGGAAACTTGACCAATAGCTTGTTCCACCCGGCGCGCAAGGGGATCGCAGCCGGTTCGCGGGTCCAATACAGCTCTTCGTCCACAAGCGAGACCAGCTCTTGTGCCGTGTTCCACGAGTGCGTCATGAGCCGCCGGGTTCCTGGAGCCTGCCAGGAAGGAGCGGGAACCGGGTGGTCGTTCAGGAACACGGAGCCCCCGTTCGAGTCCCACGTTCCCGCGGGGGGGATGCCGCCATAGAGTCGGTCCGATCGGGCGGGAGTGTCGAACCCGACCTGGGCCCGAAGCGTGGCCGCTTCGGGCGAGTGGACGTAGGTTAGCAGGTAAGCAATACCAGGAACCGATCCTTCCTTACGGCCTAATACCGCGTCGGCAGCAATCGGCACCATAAAGTCCACCGGCACCACGCCCCCGTACACGGTCTTCCACGAAAGCTCCAGCCCGCCGGTCGTATAGGTTTTCGCAATGTAAGATAGCGGGCTCTCTGAGTCCGAGGTGTCCGCAGGAAACGGGCCGATCGTACGCCATACGACGTGGCCCGACCTAGAGAACGGGAACGCCTTACCGCGGAAGAAGGTGTCGCGATGGATCGCCAAGCGTGACTCGAACTCCGTAAACTCGCGACCGAGGCGCGAATCGGGCGCGGGCAACGACTCAGCCGCGGCCGACTCCTGCTTCGCCCGTCCGCCCCATGAGTTCTGGGCGAAGGCCAAGACGGAGGGCCATTGGCCGTTCTGCGCCGCGATCTTCGTCTTATCCTCCACGCGGATGTCGGGCCAGCAACAGAGGATGCCGCCAAGCCGCGTTTCGTCGCCCTGCGCCACGCCGCACGTTTGAAGGAAGTAGTAGCGCCGTACCAGTTCCCAGGGATCGAAGTAGTTGATGTACCCGAGGCCGGAGTCCACAACGCCCGACCGGTTCCCGACCGGGATGGGGCCGGTCTGCCAATCGCGCCAGAGCTGATCAATCGCGGAACCGTCGTTGGGTAGACCGGGGTTCCACATCATTGGGGTCCTCCCGTGACGGCGGACCTCGGCGGTGATCTCGGCGGTGAACTTCTCTGGCTCCTGGATGCGTACTTCGTCCGACCCGACGTGCAAGATCGGACAGTCTCTAGCCGGTACCTCCCTGCAGAACTCCGCGATCAGTGCCTTGAGGATCGGCAACGCCCGCGGGTCGCCCATCCCGAAGCCGAACGCCTTATCGAAGTAGTCCGAGTGGCCGGGCATGTCGAGTTCTGGGATCACTTGGATATGGCGGGCTTTCGCATACGCGATTACCTCTCGAATCTCGCGATATGAATACGTCGCCGTCGGATCGCGCTCGGGCAGGCGCGTGGAAGGATCGTTGAGTATCGGGTAGGACTTGCACTCGATCCGCCATCCAGGACGGTCCGTCAGGTGCCAATGGAAGACATTCAGCTTGTAGTCGGCGAGTCGGTCGAGTTGCGCCTTGAGCATCCCGACCGGCTGGTAGTTGCGGCCCGTGTCGTGCATGAACCCACGAAGCCGGAAGGCGGGCGAGTCCACGATCATCCCGCAGGGCGCGCCGTCCGGATAAAGCGCAACGAGTTGCCGCAGCGTCTTGAGCGCATAGAACACCCCCGCTGCGTCCGCACCGGTCACCCTGACACCCTGACGACGTATCAGCAGGCGATAACCCTCCGGTTCTGGAACCGCCTTGGCATCAATCTCGAGCCGCAAAGGTAGCGAGCGCTTCGCCCCCTTATGTTGCAGGGCCGCGAGATCGGCGTCGAACCCGGAGAGGCCCGACCGGTTCACGCTCCACGAAGGGGGCATGCTCTCCCCGGTCAGGGTCGCGTTCCGTACGCTGGGGATCAGGGGCAGCTCGGGCGGAGCGGAGACTGCCGCGAGGCCAATGAGTAGGGCAGGCGCGAACATGGCTCCTCGGCCATCTTACACGCGCCTTGGGGATCTCCGCCATCAAAACGATGAACGCCCGACCTCCCCTTGTATAGGGACGGTCGGGCGCTGCTAGAAGGCCACGACTTGAGCGTTACGCCTTCTTGCGACGTCGGGCTGCGAGAGCCGCGATGCCGGCACCGAGCGCGATCATGGTTCCCGGTTCCGGGACCGCTGTGATGTAGCCAGTGTTGCCATTGGTACCGGGGAAAGTGCCGTCAATCCGAACGTGGAAGCCGGTCCCTTCGACGCTCGCGTAGTTTAGCGAGTCGAAGTTGAACGTATAGGAGGTGTTCGGTGTAAGGCCGGTGTTGGGATTGGTCTTCCAACCCGCGATCCCGCCGCCCCCAGCGTTGTTGTTCGTCGTCGTCCAGACGCCGGTCGCCTGGTTGACCACGCTCAGGTCGTCGTCATCGGACAGGTTCCAGAAGCCGAAAAGGTCGGCGATCGTGTAAACCTGAGAATCGTAGGTGAACGTGGGGTTTGCCCCGACCACGACCTCTTGAGTGAGGCCGCCATTGGAGACGTTCACCACGATATCGGAGATCACGTCCACGTCAAGGAATGAACTCCTGGACTGCGCCGACGCAAATCCGGCGGCCGCTAGAATGCAAGACGCGATGATAAGTTTCATGATTGCACCGTCCCATCGTGGGAAGCATGGAGAACGTCACGACGCTACCCGCCGTTTAGACTCACCAGCTTTGTACGTTATGTGGCGTGCCACAACGGGATACTCGATGTCAATTCGTAAGAATTGTCTAGAAAACTAGTAGGATTACCTGGGTAAGGACTCGGCATTGTGTTTTGAACTTAGATCTCGAGCGCCGAGTAGCATCCGCCACGGGAGTCCGTGCTAGAAGTTCCTAGCTCAACGGTATCCAGGTCTCTTCCGCCGTGACCTTTCCCTTCGTCACCCAGTTGATCGCAGGGAAGCAGCAAGGTCTACGCTTTCCGCTCGCAAGCATGTCGCACGCGGTCTCGATGCGGTGGACGCGGGTCTTGTCCTGCTTGCTCGAAGCGACCCAGCGAACCCACTCTCGACGGGCCATCGGGGTCACCTTTCCCCAGGCAGCGAGCGCCGAGGGCTCTTTATTGAGCGCCGCGCTCAAGTCGCTCGGGACGCGGACCTCGCGCTCTTCGCCAAACCTCGTGAGCTCGACCGATACCCCCCCCGTACCGGCGAGAGCGGCTTCACACTGGGCCCGGCTCAGCACGATTTGGTGCCCGTTCCTATCTTCGCGAAGGGGTGCTCGGAAGGGAAACCCATCGAGCAAGCCTTCGACAACCTTGCATCCTTCGGGCACCCGTGCGATCGAATCCGTAGGAATCGTCAAAAATCCTCCCTGGGGCGTGACTTCGAACCGAACCGTCGCTTCCTCTCCAGGCATCGTAGTGCACTAAGGATACCGAGGATCGGTCACGGTTGACAATCAGCAATACGCATCGCCTTCAGCCTGAGCCAGGTCGCTCTCCGGAGGTCTCCCAAGCGCGTGGCAGGCTCCTATCCGTAGGTCGGCTCTTGGGGCCATCCTTCGGGCGAGTCCTCAAAGTCCTCCTGGCGGCCGTAGGGTGTGATGTCGAGCAGCCGGTACGAATCGGTCAGTGCCTCCCCGCCGCGCTGGAAGGTCGAATAGGTGTGGAAGACACCCTCGGGCGTGCGCAAGAAAACGCTCGTTCCCGGCAGGTCCATTTCACGGTCGAGGTCGCTAAACTCCTTGGCGAAGCGATCTTGGTCAAAGTAGTTGTAGGTTTGCCCTTCCCTGCCCGGTGCCACTGTGACTTGCAGATCGAAGTTGAAGTCGTTCCCGACCGCCGAGTACCATGGCCACTCCCAGCCCTTCTCCTTTCGGTACGCAAGGAGCTTTTTCAGCGGTGCCCGCGAAACCATGACAAACCTGGCGCTCTTCTTATCGAGCAAGGACAGGTCGCGTATCGCGTCTATCAAGCCCGTGCAGCCAGGGCAACCCTTGTCCCATTCGGGCTCGAACATGAAATGGTAGACGATGAGCTGGCTCTTTCCCTCGAAGAGGTCCGGTAAGCTGCGCTCGCCGTCCTCGCCCACAAAACGGTAGTCCCTTTCCACCCGCACCATGGGCAATCGCCTGCGGATCGCGTTGATCCGGTCGTATTCTCGGGTGTGCGCCTTTTCTAGGGCCAGAAGCTCCATCCTAGCTTTGAGCCATTCTTCTCGGGATGCGATCGGCGGGGTTGCGTGCTCCATAGCTGGACACTACCCCATCCCTTCCTCACCAAACCTGGCTAAGAGGATCTCGTCTCCAACACCCGTGCACGGACGACTTTCCTCACCCACTCATCGGGCAAGGGATTGTCCGGCGTGAACTGCACCGCACCCTTGGACGCCTTGAACCCGGCAAGCGACTGGGCGAAGATCCCGGTGCCACCGCCCGCACAGAACGAAATGTGGCTCTGAAACGCGGCGAGCCAAACCACGACCTTTTCTAGCTTGAAGGCCGGTATCCCGTAGCTGATCACCTCTTGCGCGTCCGGGATTTCGGACATGATCAGGGCTCTGACTCGTTCGAGCTCCTCACGAAAGTCATCCCGTGGGATCGCACGAAGATAGTCCTCAACCGTTTCCGGCTTGGGCATCCTTCCTCACGGTAGGTCGGCTTGGTCCGCCTTGGGTTGCTTGCTTAGCTTCGAGTCTAGGCTCCATGCCCCGCCGCCCTTGGCGAAGAGGAAGAGGCATGCGAAACACATCAGCACCGCAGCGGCGCCGCCGTTCTGCGCAGGCCAGACACCGCCGGGCTGGTGGAACTGGAAGTAGGCGACCGCCATCATCCCAGAGAGGACGAACGCGACCCACCTCGAGCCCAGTCCCAGAAGGAGCAAACCGCCCCCGACCACCTCGATCCACTTCCCGATCCACAACTGCGAGCCCGGAGCCGGTGCCATCCCCGCGGGCATGGCATCGGGCCAGCCAAAGTGCAGCATGCTGCCGGATTGGAAAAGCAAGAAGCCGCAAACGATGCGCAGGAGGAAGAGAGCAATCTCCTCGACCTTGGGCCAAAGCCCGACGGAGCGATCTGCCGCTACCATGCGAATACTTACGGCAAGACAGCGGCAAAAGTGGCAGCCAGGTCGAAACTATCCTTGCCTATCGCGGCGGACCTTCGTTGTGACGGTGCTGTGACGTTGGCGTTTCTATCATGAACCCAGAGGGCTGGAGCCCTCGGAGAAACCAATGCGAGCCATCACATCCATCCTTGCGCTCACCGCTCTTGCCAGCGTGGTGCACAGCCAAGGTATCGGCACTGCCGAAATCGTCACCGAGAGCCATCTTGACGGCCCACTTTCCTACCGCGTCGCCGATGCGAAGGAGGCGCCGAACGGCGACTACGTCTTCCTCTTGGACGTCGAAGACGCCAACACCGAGATGGGGGTCATGCGCACCAAACCTGACGGCACGGTGCTCTGGTCGAGGACCTTCCCCAGACCCGGCGCCCCAGGCGAGATGTTCTGCCAGAACCTCACGATCGCCGCCGACGGCAAGATTTATGCGGTGGCGAGCATTGAAGGCTCGACCGACATCCGCGACTTCTACTTCGTCGCACTCAATGGCCTCGGCTTCATGCTGAACGATCGGGTCGTTGACCATTTCAACAACGACTACCAGGTCGGGGACTTCCAAGCATCCCCCGACGGTGCCATCTACTTCTGCGGTGGTGGGCTGGACACCTCCCAGCCGCTCTTGGTGAGAATGAACGCCGACCTCACGACCGACTGGGCCTACGCCCTGGGGAACACCGGCGGTGTGGCCACCCAGAGCGCGGGAGGCCTCGATGTCGCGAGTGATGGCTCCGTCGTCGCATCCGCAGAGTACGACACTCTACCTGACATTGACTGCCAGTTCGTCCGCCTCGATGCCGCCGGTACTTTCGTCTATGAGAAGTTCCTAGGACATGCGAGCGACAACGACGCCGATCCGAAGGTGATGATCGGTTCCGACGGCTTCACCTACTTCACCTACACCCGGGCAAACTTCACAAGTTTTGTGGAAGCAAGGCTCTCCCAATATGATGCTGCGGGCGTGTTCCAGTGGAACAAGGCCGATATCGGCTTTCGGCAGTCCCAGTTCGTGGAGAACCCGGACGGCAGGTTCGTGTTCGCCGAGGTGATGAGCGCGGCTCCCTACTCCACAAAGCTGTTCGAGTTTGATTCCACGGGGGCGATCCTGTGGAGCAGGACCTCGACCCGTCCCAACCTCGACAACCAATCGCTCAAAAGACTCGTGGTGGACGAGAACGGGTACATCACTCTCGCCACGTTCGGGGCATTCTCGGGCAAGGTCGGGGGCGACATGCTGCTCTCCTCGTTCTCTCGAACCGGGGTTCCCCTCTACGAGTGGGCCTACGATACTGGGGCTGGGTTCTACGATATCCCCGCGGGCCTCGTGACGGGGCCGCTCGGAGAGGTCGTTTACACCGGCGCGACCCATGACGGTCTCGCCTATGACACCCAGACGTTCCAGATTCGGCCGATCCTGCTGATCCAGCCGAGCAGCTACACGCTACGCCTGGGGCGACGAGATGCCGGAAACCTTGCCTCGACCTACGCGGACGACAATGACAACCTGCGGATTTGCAAGTTCATCGTCCCCAACCAATCGGCGGCCCCGATCAATATCGAGTTCGACTCCACGATCCCCGCGGACTACCCGATTCGAACCCTTGAGTTCCAAACGATCATCAAGGCGAACACGGTCGGCCTGCAGCAGGACGTTCAACTCTGGAACTACCTCAAGAACGGCTGGGACACCTCCGTGCTCACGAACATCACCCTGAATGAGCAACTGACGACCACGCCCGGTTTGCCTGACCCCAACGTGGAAGGCACGACTCGAAACGTGCGCTCAAGGGTCCGTGTGAAGCAGGTTGGCCCCGTGACGCTCAGCATCTGGTGCGTCGAGCTCGACCTCGCCGGTTGGCGGGTCGCGCCGTAGGTTGGGGCCAGGCCCGTTCCGCTCCTACCGGAACGGGGCGGGCCGATTCGCCGGAGGGGTTTGAGAGGACGCCCCTCCCCGGCCCCACCCGCAATCGGGGCACCGACGCTCCTGCCGGTGCCCCGATTGCCGTTAGTCAGCGATCCAGAGGGCGACGTCCGACGCGCTGCTCCAAGACGACGACGTCACCGGGCCCAGCGCACCCACGCGCAGCCGAACGCGCATCTCGCGGGTGCCCGCTTTGAGGAACCGCGCCGGGGACGGCAGGGAGACGAGGATGTCCGACCCCGCGACCACCGCCGCACGCTGGTCCACCGTCACATAGTCGCCGAGGGTCCAATCAAAGGCGTCCACGAACTGGGTCAGCCCGTTCGCCGTCACCCGGTGCTTCCATCGGAACTGGAGCGTGGCGGGCGACGCCAAGGAGCATCGAGTGTCCAACACGACCTGCACAGGCGCCTCGCTCGAGTTCAGCACCAGACCGTTCTTGGCGCTGTATCCGGAACCGTCCGCTTTGAGCAGGCTTCTTCGATCGCCGCCCTGGTGGAGGCCCCGCAGCAACTGGAGCGAAGTTGCCCAGCCCTCGTTCGTTACCCGATACGGTTGCACCCAGGACATCCAGCTTGCGCCTTGGGCCCACTCCCCATGGCCCCAGAAGAGGCCCGGATACCACGGGTCCGCTTCCGCACCGCTGTAATCGCCCCAACGCCCGGCGGTGTATCCGGCCGTCGCAACCTTGTCAATCGAACTGACTGGCATGGTCCCGAGCGCATCACTGTACCGGCGCGAAGAGCGCGACATGGAGAGGAACTCCGTGGGCGAGGAGCGGGCGTAGACTGTCGCCGCGTTCTGCTGGTCGTCGGCGGCCACGCCGACGAAGGACGACCGCACCGTCGAACCGAGGTCAACGTTCCCCGACTGCACGACTGTCGGGATGTTCCCTGAGGTTGGCCAGCCGTTCAACTGGATCTGATACCAACGGGCGAGCACTCGGCTGCTGCCGACGTGGTGCGCAGCCCAGAGCGAGCCATTGCGGTACTTGACGCTCCAGAAGCGGGCGTCGAACGTGTTGGGTCGCGAGGTCGTGCCCTGTTGGGGCGGATCCTCCGGCGCGGTGTAGGAGGGCACGGTGAGCGTGAGCCGCTGGATCGTCTGAGTGTTGAGCGGGTCGGTGAGCGCGATCACATCTATCGCGGTGTTCGTCGCTCCCTCCTTGTGCTCGACCATGTAGTAGGCAGGCTCGGCAATGTCAATGACGTCCGGGATACCTGCCGACTGGGTCGAGGTTGGCATCACCTTGGAACGGATAATCGGGCTGCCCCCTGTGAGAAGGGGCGCCTTCTCGATGCAATAGACGGGGTAGTTGGCACCAAGTCCAAACCCGTCGCCCGTGACGTAGAGCACGCTCGCGTCACACCCAAAGTTGGGCGAGTCGAAGAGGTTGCCCGCAAGGGCGGTCGTAGAGAACTTGTAGAGGAACCAGCTTCCGTTCGGATCGCCGTCATCCGAGACGCCGATGAGCATGTTCGACTGCGTCCCTCCCGCCCCTTGGGTGGCCATGACGAAGTAGCGGTCCGTTGTCGGGTCATAGAACGTCTCGGGATCGTAGATGAAGTTGTCCGAGGCCGCGAGCTGGCCCCAGAACCCAGTCGTCAGCCGCATGTTCGCGGTGAAGGTCTGGGTTCCGGACTTCGTGTAGAAGGCGATCCCGTCGTTCACGGTCACCACCACGTGGTCCTTGCCGATCGCTAGGTCACAATCGGGGGGGGTGAAGCTGGTCTGGGAAAAGACGTTGAACCCGGCACCGAAGTTGGGGGTTTGCAAGCCGTTCCCGCTCTGCGGGCTCGGCTTGGTGAAGATGGGAGGTTCGTGCGGCCCTGCGAAGCCGACCTCGCGCTGAGCTAGCATGAGCTCCGGCACGCTACTCGACCCAAACGCTCCCGCCCCAGCGGGCTTCCAAGCGAGCAGGTCGCGCAACGTCGCCTCCGAAAGGCTGGCCGCGGGTACGAACTTCGTGAAATAGGCGCCCGAACCGTCACCCAGCCCACCCTCTCCGGACCACGCGAGGATCAGGCCGTCCCGCCCAAAGGCCATTCGGCGTGCTCCCGTCCCTTCGGCGAGGGACTGGTCCCCTTCGGCCATCCTCGTAGCCACGACCGCACGCCCGGACGGAGTACCGTCCTTGCTGAAGTATTGAAGCATCACGTCCCGTTGCCCGCCTTCGGACTGGTTCCAAGCGATCGCAAACGTCCCGTCCGGTCGAACCGCGGCCGCGGCACCACTGGAATGCCCCGCAAGGTGGGTCACCGCGATCTCAGGTCGAATCGGCACAAGACCGGCCGTGTAGACGCTGCTCTCCACCGAGTAACGCCCGTTCTCGCCCGCCGAATGGTAGGCGATGACGGCCCGGCCGCCCCCGAGGGCTACCGAGGGCTCGACCGAGCCCTTCCCTGCGACCTGGATCCTGGAACCCTGGCCCTGGCCCCTCCAATCGAACCTGCGGGCAACGATCCCATCCGGGGTACCGTCTCGGCGGGTCACGGTCCAAGCGAACACGGCGCCTGATTCGTCCGCGGCGACGCATGGCGTGCCCTGATGGCTCAAACTCTCGTCGAGCCAAAACGCGGGCGAGTCACCGAGCTTGGCCCGGGCACGGGCTCGGCCCTGGTTGTCTTCGACGAGCCAGACCCAAGCACGGTGGTCGCCCGAACTGTCGGACGAGACGCCCTGCTGGCGCGCGCCGTCGTGCGGTTCGAGGGCGCGGTCGCCCGTGAAGACCCCGCTCTGCATGGAGCCCCGCCATTTGGCCTCGTAGGCGACCTCCGGCTCGCCCCCATGGTAGGTCAGGCTGGGGCGAACCTGCACGGAACCGGTCTCCACCGAGCTTCGCCTCTCGTCGGAGAGCGGTCTTCCCAAAGGATCGAACTCCCGGTACGCGACCCCAGGGACTCCAGAGTTGAGGTACTTGCTCTGCCAAGCGAGTGCGAAACCGCCGTCGGCAAAGGCTGCGAGAACCGTACCGTCCTGGCGGCTCGCGGTGGTGAGGTTCGCTCTGCCTTCGATGCGGACCAGCTTCACTCCGGCAAGCTGGACCGTGTCGGCATGGGCGAAGGGATTCTCGATCGTGGCGGCGAGGGCTGCTATGAAGATCGTCATGGGAACACCTGCGGCAAGTTCGGCCGCTCTGTAACTCTACACGAAGAGGGCCAGTCAAAGGCCCGGTAATTTTGCGGCATCGCCAACCCGAGTACTCTCGACGGAAGATGGTGCTCCTCCTCGCTCTCCTGATAGAATCGGCGGGCCCGATGAAGCCGATCCACTTGCGCGCAAACTCCTTGGTCGAGCCTATGACGGTGGTGGCCCCTGGGCCAAGGTTCAGCTGGGAGCTGGAGGGCGGCGGGCAGGGTGCGACCCAAGCCGCGTTCCGCATCGCGGTCTCTAGCGGCGGCAAGACGATCTGGGACAGCGGCAAGGTGCCTTCTCATAAGCAGTCGGGCGTGGCCTACGACGGCGAACCCCTGCTCCCGGCTACGAAGTACGAGTGGGAGCTCGAAGTTTGGGAGGCTGGGGAGGGCTCACCGAGCCGCGCACGATCCACGTTTGGCACAGGCTTGTTCGGCGAGGAAGGTTGGGAGGGGAGTTGGTTGTCGGACCCATACCCCATCGAGGCACACAGAGACCCTGCCACGCTGCCCGCACTTCCGGTCTGCTATCTGAGGAGGGAGTTCGAGGTGGCGCCTGACCTGGAATCGGCGACCCTCTTCGCCACCGCGCTCGGTGCCTATTCCGCAAGACTCAACGGAACACCGGTCGGCGATCACGTCCTCGCCCCGGAATGGACCGACTACACGCGGCGCGTGATGTACCAAGCCTACGACGTGACCGGCCAGCTCCGGGAGGGGGCGAACGCGATCGGCGTCGTGCTGGGGGACGGCTGGTATGCCGGGAGGCTCGGCATGTCGCAGGCCCTGCATCCGGAAAAACTCCTCCGTGGCGTCTATGGACTAAGGCCCAAATTCTTGTGCCAACTCGTACTTCGATACAAGGACGGGAGTTTGCAGACGGTCTCCACTGGCGGCGATTGGCGGATCTCGATGTCTGGGCCCGTACGCACTTCCGATATCCTCGATGGGGAGTTCTACGACGGCGCCAGGCAAATGCCAGGCTGGGACTCGCCGGGGTTCGAGGGCAAGGAGTGGACTCGCCCCAAAACGACATCCATCCAGAGCGAGGCTACCATCGTCCCACAGCCCAACGAGCCGATCCGGGTCGTCGAGCGACTCAAGCCCAAAGCGGTCACGGAACCGGCACCAGGGGTCTTCGTTCTTGACTTCGGTCAGAACCACGCTGGGTTCCTTCGAGCGAACTTCGGAGGAACACCAGGATCCGTGATCGTGCTGCGTCACGCGGAGATGCTCAACGAGGACGGGACCGTCTACACCGAAAACCTTCGCGGGGCACCCCAGGTGGATCGGGTCGTGCTCCCCGCGAGCAGGAGCGTCAAGGCGTGGCAGCCGAGCTTCACCTATCATGGCTACCGCTACGTTCAGATCGAGGGGCTGAGCACCCGGCCCAAGCCTTCGGACTATGTCTCGCTCGTGTTCACGAGTTCGGCGCAAGAGGTCTCGAACTTTCAATGCTCCGATCCCGGGGTCGAGCAGTTATGGAGCAACATCCTATGGACCCAGCGCGCCAACCTCATGGGCGTACCGACCGACTGCCCTCAGCGGGACGAGAGGCTCGGTTGGACCGGGGACATCCTGGCTTACGGCCCGACCGCGATGTACCGAATGGACCTCGCCGCGTTCCTCGCCAAGTGGCTCCAGGACATGAGGGACGCGCAGGCCAAGGACGGGCGGTATCCCGACTTTGCACCCCACCCCTACGGCCCGGACGAAAGGTTCAGCGGGGCACCGGGCTGGGGGGACGCCGGGGTCGGTTGTGCATGGCTGCTCTACCAAGCGACCGGCGACAAGGCGGTGCTGGAGGATCACTACGACTCGATGGTGCGGTACCTGGACTGGATCGAGTCCAAGAACCCTGGGTACACCTGGGCGAACGCCCGTCACAACGACTATGGCGACTGGCTCAACGGCAACACGCTGGTCCGGGACGGGTGGGACGCAACCGGGTGCGAGATCCCCAAGGAGGCATTCGCGACCCTGATGTGGTTCCGGAGCGCGGGCCAAGTCGCTTCCGCCGCTGAGGTCCTAGGGCGCAGAGCCGACGCCGAGCGGTTCACGTCCGTGGCAAAGGAGATCGGCCAAGCCTTTCGTGAAGCCTTCGTCGCGCCGGATGGGAGGATACAAGGGGACACGCAAGCGGGCTACGCGATGGCACTGGACTTTGGAATCCTCACGGAAGAGCAAGCGGACGCTGCGACACGGCACCTGGCCGAGTCCGTGAGGAAGCGGGGCGGCGCACACACCACGGGCTTCCACAGCACGCGCTCGCTCCTTCGGTCCCTCTCCCGGCACGGCTATAACGACCTTGCCTATGGGATCCTCCTGCGCAAGGATTTCCCAGGCTGGGGATACTCGATCGCCAACGGGGCGACGACGATTTGGGAGCGGTGGGACGGGTATGTCCGCGGACGTGGGTTCCAGGATCCAGGAATGAACTCGTTCTCACACTACGCGCTCGGCTCGGTGGGAGAATGGATCATGGAGACCGTAGTGGGCATCCGGGCTTTTCGTGCTCCTGGGCGCGTGGACTTCCATCCCCAACCCGGCCCTGGACTCACCTGGGCATCCGGCACCTATCGCGCCCTCGGCGGCCTCTATGCCTGTGGCTGGCGACGAGAAGGGGAGGGGGTTGAAGTGACGGTGACCGTACCGCCGAACCAGAACGCCTCTCTCACCCTTCCCGCGCGAGCGATGGCCGAATCCGGCCTTAAATGGTCGAAGGACGGCCGCACCGCGGAAGTACCGGCAGGCACGTACACGGTTCGTTACCGAGAATAGTCACGAAAGCCGGGCGGGTGCGAGAGACCCGCTTGGCTGGTCTTCCTTGGGCCACAATCCCTGCGGCAAGTGGAGCGCGGCCATGGAGCCAGCCACGAGCAGCGTGGCTATGACGAGGCCACGGATGCGCCTTGCGCTGCGCACGCGAACCAATGCAAGGGCCACCTCCCGAGGGTCCGCTCCCGTCAGCTCCGACACCGCGATGGCCGTAGGGCACGGATCTTCCGACCCCAAATAGCGGAGCACCCGATGAATCTCCCCGTTGCGAATGTCGTCGTGCGAACCCACAGTATGCCTTTGTACTACTGAGCCCCTTGCGAGGTGCCACGGGGTGCAGAAACCTGGCGAAGCTACCGGGCAGTTCCTGCGGCGAGGCGGCTCATTTCGATGAGCGCATACTCGATCGTCTCCCCAGGATCGCGCCCTGCCGCCAAGCCCTTGAGTCGGGCGTCCGCTTCCGTCAAGAGGTCCAGCATCTCGGCGAGTCGTTCGCGGCTGTTCCTCCTAGCGATCCCCAAGATTCGACGGTACTTCCAATCCGGTTCTAGCGAGACGTTCTTCTCTGGTAGCCACCGTCTTGCTTCGTCGCTCGGACGCATGGGGTCCTCGCCTTGGTCGAGCAGCGCCCTCGTCTGGCGGGCCATGCGCAATTGGCCGAGCATGACGGGAACGATGCGTGGGATCACCTCGTCCTTGACTTGCCGCGATCCAGCGAAGAGCCGCTGCAACTGCCCCATCGCTTCGGGAGTGCGGCCGTTCATGACGCTCTCGGCCAAGGCGAATACGTTGTACTCCTGTTCGGCGACCGTGACCGCGAGGACGTCCTCCTCCGCGATGGACGTTGCCTCGCCCACGAAGCTCACGAGCTTTTGAAGCTCCATGGCACCGGACGCAAGGTTCCCACCCACCATGTCGGCCAGGGTGCGAGCCGCGATGGGGCTCAATGTCTTCCCTTGCTCCTTGGCCCGGAGCCGGAGTTCGTCGGCAAGCCGCTTAGGGTCGTAGTCGACGACGACTACGTCCCCCCCCGCAGACTTCACGATCCTCCGGAGCGCGGCCCCGTGCGACCTTCGCCCTTCGCCCTGCACCGTCCCAGGCTCCGACTCCACGAGCACGAGCAGGCCCGTCTCCGGCAATTCGGAAAGAGTCTTTTCGAGCCCCTTCGCCCCGCCGGGGAACTCCCCAGGGTCGAGCTCTTCGGCGTGGCGAACCACCACCATGCGCCGCTCGCTGAAGAACGGTGGTGTGCCGGCCTCGCCGATCAAGTCCTGCAGACCGCGCTCGCCTGCACGGCTTTGGACGAGCTCGTCTCCGGCACTGGCACCCTCGGTCAGAGCCCGAAGCAGGGCCGTCTTGGATACCGAGTCGTTCCCGTGTACCAGGACGCAAGCGTGCCGCAACAGTTGTTCGGGGGAGGGCACGGCCACGACTCTAGTCTGACCTTGCGCGCCGGTCGGGTAGGGACTCTGCAAACGCAGCTACGGCGGCGATGGCATCGTCCTCGGCACCCTCGCCGGAGCGATAGATCGCACGGTCGAGCGCGGCCACCGCTGCGTCCGCCAAGGTGCGCGAGTCTGCGAGGGGCCTTCCCACGCGCTGCAAGTACTCGCTCAGCGTCTCCGAAAAGCGTCGAGGCTCGTGAGTTTGGCGTTGGACGAGCTGGGCGAAGCGGGCATGGGCAGCGACGAGGCGGGACGGGCGGACCCCACGGAAGAACTCGAGGATCCTCTTCCGCCCTACGACGGCCCCGTACGCGAGACCGCCGAGGGCGAGGAGCCCTACCAAGATCTGCGCCCAACGTTGCTTCCACAAGGCGGACCCTGGCCTGTCCAGGAGCGCGCCCTCCTCCGGAGTCACGTCCAGCGCGCCTTCCGTAGCGTCGAATGGAACCCAGCCGATGCCCTGAAAGTGAATCTCGCACCAAGCGTGATAGTCGCGGCGCCGAACGTTGATATAGCCGTTCTCATCGCGGTCGGAGGCGTCAACCAGATAGCCGACAGAGTAGCGCGCGGGCATGCCCAGTTGTCGCGCTCCCCGTGTCATCGCGGTCGCGAATAGGTCGCAATAGCCTTCCTTGTTCTCAAAGAGGAGAAAGTCCACGGGGTCTTGCCCCTGGCCCACGGGTCGAGTGCGCAGGTTATAGTTCGCGGCTCTGGCGATCGCTTCCTTGAGGAGGCTCGCCTTGCGGAAGTCGTTCGTCTCGTCGCCCACGGAGCGCTGGATGAAGTCGAGAAACCGGTTGGAGACCGAGCCCGCGTCCCGATAGAACCCACCGAACTGGGCAAGGAACGAAGGCAGGCCCGAGTTCACCCTGCCGGGGTCTGACGCGGCGGGAGCCGTCCCGTAGGTGAGTCGCAGAGTCTCCGAGTAGTCCGGCTTCGGCGTGATCAAGACCCCGTTCATGAGGGACTGGCTCACTCGGTCCGGCGAGACGCCGGACACCGAGACGATGTTGCCCGGTGCGCTGATCCTGGCGTCGGGCGTGAAGCCCTTGACCTCCATGGTCGAGAGTTCAGGGTTCGCGATGTTCTCGTCGGACACCCCCTCTGGGAAGACGGTAACCGTGCCGTCCTGAGCGATGTTGGCCTCGGGATCGTCGCCCCTTCGGCGATAGAGCACGGGATCGTTCGCAGGGACGACCTTCGAGATCGAGTTCCATCCGCGAGGAGCCTGGATCGGGTAGGTCGCGGCTCGCAAATAGGGGATGCGGCCGTCATACTTCACCCGCATCACAATGGTCCGGTCGTAGGGTTGGGGCCCGTTCCCGACCGTCTGGTCGAGGTTCTGGTTCGTCGCCGCGGTCCGCGGTCGCGCTTGTTCTGGAAGCGCGACGTTGATCCGTCCAGCCACGTTGCGGACGGTGAACCTCAATGCAGGAGCCCCGATCAGGCTCACGAGCACGACCACGAACGCCGAGCCCAGTGCCCACTCCGGCCCTGCCATCCACCGCCACGGCCCCCGGCTCAGCAGGAGCGGGTCGGAGACGCCTGCCCTCACGGCACGCTCGATCATAGAGCGATGGTGGACTCGGGCGTAGAGCGTGGCCGCGCTCACCATGAAGGCGAAGAACATCGCGGTGCCATAGGCGTAGTTCTCAAAGGTTCCGACCAAGCCGTAGAGCGCGATGCATGGGAGGGTGAGGAAGAGCAGGGTCTGGTCGCGCCATGAGAAGAACGAGCAGAGAACGATCATCCAGCAGAGCCAAGCTGCGGCGATGATCTGGAACGGGAACCCCTCGTCGGGCAAAGAGCGGTTCAGCCATCCCACGTTGATCGCGGCGAGCATGGCCATGATCGTCCAGGCCGTGCCGTCAATCCCGATCCCCCGCCACTTCCTCAAGCCCGAGGAGACGGCGAGCGAAGTACAAAGTCCGAGCAGCGCGATGGTTCCCAGGAACCACGCCATGGCCGTATTGCCGACGCTGAGGCTCACCGAGACGAGGGCCGAAAGGCAACACACCGACGCGAGAAGGTAGTCGAGCCAACCGCGCTCCCCCGCAAAGGCTCTCAAGCGCCGACCTCAGTGTACGGGGCCACGTGAACCTTCGCCCCCGCGGCCTCCAATGCGATGATGTATGCAGGGTCGGTCGGGCTGGGAGCCGAAAGGTTGTACTCCTTTCCATCGTAGACGACGACCACGGGCCGGTTTTCACGCATCTGGAGCAGAGCACCGGGCAGAGCTGGATCCTGGACCATAAGGAAGATCAGCATCGTCTCTCCCTGCCTGCGAACCTGCCTCGCGACCTCCTCCGCGACCGGGGGATGGCTCCCTGGCTGAATGTCCGTGAGAACCTCTCGGAGGTTTCGCTCTCGAAGCTCGGGGGACTGCATTGCGGCCGAAAGGTCCTCCATTTGCGGGAACACGACGCTGCCACCGCGTCGAACATGGTCGGTCGCGAGGAAGAGGGCGTGGGCGCACGCCGCCTCGAAGGGAGACCACCCGTCTCGCGGCCCGGCGACCACATCTGTCCGCTGGAGGAAGCAGGAGATCAGGGAGCCTGCCCCGGACTCGTGCTCCTTGACCATGAGCCGGTTGGTGCGGGCGCTCGCCGCCCAGTGGATGTGCCGCAGCGGGTCGCCCGCTACATACTCCCGAGTCCCGCTCGGCTCCATACCGCTCCCCTTCGCGCGACCGGTCTCGAGTTCGGCAGGCCCCCATCCCGCGTTGGAGACCAAGTCTACGAAGATGGGCACGGGTGCGGGGTAAACGGTGAGCTCGACCACGTCCGTCGCATACTTGAGCGAGGTCGTCACGAGCCCGAGCGCGTCGGTCCCGAACACGGTAAGGCCACTCCATCGGTACCGCCCGCGGCGCATGGGTCGAAACCGGTATGACGTCTGGATCGGTTGGTCGAAGGCTGGGGCGACGGGTATGGAAGGTGTCACGTCCCGAGCCGCGAGCCGCTTCGGCACGTCGTCCACGATCGTCACAAGCGGCCTTTGGATCTTGCGGCGGCTCCAGACGGTGACAGAGATCGAGACGATTTCGCCGACCTTCACCGCGGGCGGCACGCTCCGCTCGAAGCTCAAGCCGCGAACCGCTAGCCACGCCTGGAGCCGAGACGCGGCCAAGGTCGCGATGACAGCCGTCGCCATATAGAAGAGCGGTGGCGAGTTCACCAGGACCGCCATCACCATGAGGAAGAGGGCGGCTACTGTGAGCGCGATGGCGGCGAGACGATTGACCAAGCTACTACCTCGCCGGTACGGGAACCGCCACTGCGGACATCACCTGGCTGACGACCTCGGGTCCGTCGGTGCCTCGCGCGCGCACCTCACCGCGAAGCATGAGCCGGTGGCCCAAAACCCAGCCTGCGGCGGACTTGACATCGTCCGCCGTCGCGTAGTCGCGTTGGTCGAGCGCGGCCAAGGCCTGTGCGGCGTGCATGAGGTAGAGCGAGCCGCGCGGCGAGCTGCCCAGGTGGACCAGCCCGGAGGAGCGCGTTGCGCGCACGACGTCCACGATGTACTCCCGAAGACCCTCGCTCACGATCACGTTTCGAATCGCTTGTTGAGCCGCGATCACGTCGTCCAAGGTCCCCACCTGCTGGACGCTCTCCACAGGAATCTCGGTCTGCTGGCTGCGTAGGATCTCGGTCTCAGCGTCGCGGCTCGGATAGCCCAAGGTGACCCTTGCGAAGAACCGGTCGAGCTGGGCCTCGGGCAACGGGTAGGTGCCCGTCATTTCGACGTTGTTCTGAGTGGCGATCACGAAGAACGGCGCTGGCAGGGCCCTTGTCGCCCCATCTATCGTGACCTGGCGCTCCTCCATGGCCTCCAAGAGCGCGGACTGAGTCTTCGGGGTGGCGCGGTTGACCTCGTCCACGAGGACGACGTTCGCAAAGAGCGGTCCAGGCCTGAACTCGAACTCGCCCGTCGTCTGGCGGTAGACCGAGGTGCCGGTGATGTCGCTGGGGAGGATGTCCGGCGTGAACTGTATCCGGTGGAACTCACCCGAGATCGTCCGGGCCAGGGCCTTGGCCAAGGTGGTCTTCCCTACTCCCGGCACGTCCTCGATCAGGATGTGGCCCTCGCAGAGCAGCGCCGCGACCGCGACCTTGACGGACTCGGGCTTGCCGACGATCGCTCTCTCGACCTCGGCACAAAGGGAACTGGCAAACTGGGAGACCTGCTCGATTGTCATACGATGTTCTGTGTTGTTCTCAATACGGGACCTGGCGGCGAAGTGCGGCAATCCTCGATCAGGGGCCTGATCAGCGACCCCCGGTCTTACCGAACGCACGAAGAATGGAAATTACGTCCGTGAAGCTACCGACCTTGTTCATCACCGACTGAAGCTGAGGCATGTCTGGCACGTCTACCGTAACAAGAATCTCGGCCGTATGGTTCGGCAACGTCTGAATTCTGGCAGAAGAGACGTTCACCTTGGACTCCCCAAAGATCGTCGAGATATCCATGAGAAGACCCTGTCGGTTCACGGCGACGATCTTGAGCTGCACTCCGTATCCGGTGCCGTCCGGCTCCCATACTACCGGGGTCAGCCGCTCCGCTTCGCCTGCAGTCTCGCTGAACTTCAGCGCGTTGGGGCAGAGCCTGCGATGGATCACGATGCCCCGGCCGCGTGAGACGTAACCGACGACGTCCTCCCCAGGAACTGGCGAGCAACACTTCGCCCGGCGATACATCACGTTGTCGAGCGCACCCGTGATCGCCTGCGGCTCCGCCTTGCCTTGCGTGAGCCTGAAGATGCCGGGCTGATCCTTGACGATCCGGCCCAGAACCTTGTGTACGACGTGCTGGACGCCGAGCAGGCCCTCTCCGACCCTGGCGAAAACGTCCTGTGCGTGCTCGCAGTCCTTGAACTGTGGCGCGAGATCGTCCATGTGACCCTCCCCCAGGATCTGGCGAGGGTCGAACCCCGCGCTGCGGAACGCCTTCTCCAGGGCCTCTTTCCCGCGCGCGGTGTTCTCGTCACGGTTGCGCCGGCGAAAGTAGGATCGGAGCTTGTTCTTTGCATGCTGGCTCCGGATGAACTTCAGCCAGTCGAGGCTGGGTTGGGCGTTCGACCTCGTCACGAGCTCGACCACGTCCCCGTTCTTGAGCTTAGTGTCCAAGGGCACGATGGAGCCATTAATCTTGGCCCCAGCGACCCGGAGACCAAGCTCCGAGTGCACGCGGAACGCGAAGTCAATCGGGGTCGAGTCGGCTGGGAGGTCGAGGACGTCGCCCTTCGGGGTGAAGACAAAGACCTGCTCGCTGAAGAGGTCGGTTGTGACCGCCCGCAGAAAGTCGCTGGACAGTTGGCTCTCGCCGGACCAGTCGAAAAGCTGCTTGCCCAGGATCGCGGTGCGGTCGTGCTCCTTCGTTCCCTCCTTGTAGTGGAAGTGGGCGGCCACGCCAAACTCGGCCACTTCGTGCATCTCCTTGCTACGAATCTGGACCTCGATCGGGGAGCGGTGCGGGCCCATCACCTTGGTATGGATGCTTTGGTAGCCGTTGGGCTTGGGCAAGGCGATATAGTCGAAGAACAGGCCGGGAACGGGCTGCCACAGGTCGTGGACGATGCCGAGCACCGTGTAGCACTGGTCCTTCGTCTCCGTGATGACCCTCATCGCTTGGAGGTCGTAGATCTCCTCGAACTTAACGTTCGCCTTCACGATCTTGTTGAAGATGCTGTGGAGGTGCTTGGGCCGACTTGAGATCAAGCAGTTCTGCAAGCCTCGTTCGTCGAGCATTGCGCGCAGCGCCGCGGTCGCCTTCTGCAGTTCCTCCTCCCTCTGCCCTCTCGTCTTGGCGACCAGGTCGCTGATCTCCTGGAACTCGCGGGGGTGGAGCACTTTGAAGGCTAGGTCCTCGAGCTGCCACTTCAGCTGCCATATCCCGAGGCGCGCCGCGAGCGGTGCGTATACCTCGAGCGTCTCGTTCGCGATCCGCGTCTGGGAGGCAGGGGGAACGAACTCGATCGTCCGCATGTTGTGGAGCCGATCGGCGAGCTTGATGATCATGACGCGGACGTCGTTCGCCATCGCGAGGAGCATCTTGCGAAGGGTCTCGGCCGCACGGGCCGATTCGGCGGCCCGCCTCTGACGGGGGCTTGCGTCGGGCAAGAGGTTCAAGCCCAGTTTGGTGACCGACTCGACGAGGGCGGACACGTCCGATCCAAACTCCTTCGCAACCTCCTCGATCGTGACTTCCGTGTCCTCGAGCAGGTCGTGAAGCAGGGCAGCGACAACGGTGTCCGCATCCATGCGAAGCTCGGCAACGATCAAAGCAACTTCGATCGGGTGGAGGATGTAAGGCTCTCCCGACTTTCGGGATTGTCCTAGGTGCGCCCGTTCGGCGAGTTCATAGGCGCGCTTCACCCGTTCGCGCTGATCCTTCCCATAAATCTGCTCGGCCAGGCCCAAGAGTCGCTGCAGGGCGCCTTGTTGGTCGGAGTCAGTGTTCGAGGAAGGGGCAGGTTGGGACATAGGGGGGATTGTCCCTTCCGATTCTGGCACACGAGCGGGGGCATAGACTTTGGGGAAGCCAGACTAGGGATCCTCGGCACGGCTATAATTCCCGCCATGTCCCAGGACATCCAGCGAATTGTCGCGACCGACTGCGGTTCCACCACGACCAAGGCCATCCTCATCGAGCGGAGCCCGACCGGGGAGTATCGGCTCGTGGCCCGCGGCGAGGCCCCTACCACGGTGGAGCGGCCGTTCGAGGATGTCACGGTGGGCGTCCTCAATGCGGTCACTGAGCTGGAGGAGATCACTGCCGAGCACGTGCCCGAGGGTTTCGAGGCCGCACGCAGGAACCTTATCAAGGACGGAACGGTGTGGAGGCTCCAGAAGGAGGGTCAGGCCCAAGGTGCCCGATCGGGGGCCAACGAGGCCTCGGACCTCTATGTCTCCACATCGAGCGCGGGCGGGGGACTGCAAATGATGGTCGCGGGCGTGGTGAAGGCGATGTCCGCAGAGTCTGCCGAGCGTGCCGCTCTGGGCGCGGGAGCGATCCTCATGGACAGCCTCGCGGTGGACGACGGGCGCAAGGAGTTTGAGCGGGTGCAAAGGCTCCGCCAGCTTCGCCCCGACATCATTCTGATGTCGGGCGGCACCGATGGCGGAACCCGCACCCACTTGGTCGAGATGGCGGAGGTCATCCACCGGGCAGACCCAAAGCCGCGCTTTGGCGACATGAAGCTTCCCGTCATCTTTGCTGGGAACAAGGAGGCGCGCGAAGACGTCCGCGAGGTCCTGGGTGCCGACATCGAGCTCAAGGTCGTGGACAACCTGCGCCCCACCCTCGAACAAGAGAACCTCGACCCTGCACGCGACGAGATCCACGAGCTATTCCTCGAGCACGTCATGCAGCAGGCTCCGGGCTACCACAAGCTCCTCGAATGGACGAGCGAGGAGGTGATGGCCACCCCGAACGCGGTCGGCAAGCTCATGAAGGCCTATGCCGACGAGCAAGGCCTGAACATCCTCGGGGTGGACATCGGCGGTGCGACGACCGACGTGTTCTCGGTCTTCGAAGGCACCTACAACCGCACCGTCTCGGCGAACCTCGGCATGAGCTACTCGATCTGCAACGTGCTCAAGGAGGCGGGCACCACGAACATCGCGCGGTGGCTCCCCTTCGAGATCGAGCCTTCCGAGCTGCGCAACCGCCTCCGGAACAAGATGATCCGGCCCACCACGATCCCGCAGACCTATGAAGACCTCCTCGTGGAGCAGGCGGTCTCGCGCGAGGCCCTTCGGCTTGCCTTTGACCACCACAAATCGCTAGCTCGCTCCCTCAAGGGCACGCAGCAGCAACGCGACGTCGGCCAGATCTTTGAACAGGTCGAGACGGGTCAGACCTTGATCAAGATGATGAACCTGGACATGATCATCGGTTCGGGCGGGGTCTTGAGCCATGCCCCGTTGCGAGCCCAGTCCGCCCTGATGATGCTCGACGCCTACGAGCCGGAGGGCACCACGATGATCACAGTGGACTCGATCTTCATGATGCCCCACCTCGGCGTATTGAGCGAGCACTTCTATGAAGGGGCGAAGCAAGTCTTCGAGTACGACTGCATCGTGAAATGCGGGCACTGCCTCTCCCCTGTCGGCAATGCGAAGCCGGGCGAAGTGGCGGTCAAGGTCACTGGCAACGGGGTGAACGAGAGCGTGATCGCCGGATCCATCAAGGTCATCCCGTGCGGCCGGGGCGAGTTCCTCGATCTCACGGTGGAACCGGCGCGAAACCTCGACGTGGGGGCGGGCAAGGGCAAGCCCCTCACCCGAAAGTTCGAGGGCGGCACGGTCGGCATCATGATTGACGCGCGGGGACGGCCCTTGAGCCTTCCCGCTGACAGTGCTGCCCGAATCCAAGCGCTTCGGTCCTGGCTCGAGGCCATGGGGCTGCCCCTTCCCAGTTAGGTGCGAACCAGACATCACGTCAAGGCGTCTGTAGCGTAGGAGGCGAAGAGAATGAAGACATCGACCTTGTTCGGCGCGGCCGCTGGGCTGTGCTTGGGTGCCATCGTTGGGGCGGGAATGCTCGGCAACGCCTTTGCACAGAGCCAAAAGAGCGGCCCGGTGACAGCTTCTGGCCAGCAAGTCCAGGCGGGCTCGGCGAGCAGCGTCGCCTCAGGCAGCGTCACGATTCGGGGCTCGGCGAACGGAAGCGGCTCCGCGCAGGCGGGAGGGCAAGTCGGATCGGTTCGAAACCCTGCATTACGGCTCTTTGTCGTCACATACGACTCGACAAAGGCGGTGCCCGTCGCCGCCCTCATGGGCCACGAGCGGTACATGGCCCAGGCCGCTCGCGGTGGGACCGTGCTCCTGGACGGAGTCTTGGAGCGCGGGGTCGAGATGGCGGTCGTGCAGTTCGCCGACAAGGCGCAGGCGTCGGAATGGGTGAGCGCCGACCCAAACGTGAGGGACGGCACGCTGGATCGAGTGGAGGTTCAGTCGTACGCCGTGATCCATGAGCAGTTCGGGGGTCGCGGGGTGATCACAGTCCCCAGGCCCGGCGGACCGACGAAGACCGGCGGCGGCTAGGCCCGCCTCGCGGCTCGGGGGCGGAATCTCGCCTTGGCCCGATAGGTCCTCGGCCCACGAACGCGCCCAATACCTGGCATAATCCGGATTGCTCCCGGAGACAGTCGGTGGCCGAAAGGCCCGAATCGCCCCTCGTGGACGGCCGACCGAGGCGGCAAGGAAGAAAGGTTTTGGATCGTTGGGCATGGCCCGGCGGCACATGATCGGGCTCCCTGGCGCAACCAGGGAGCCCGTGTGCGGTCCGGAAGGACGCAAGGAGAACTATGCCAACCGCCGCAAAGGCCAAGACGATCCAGGAGACTCAGGAACGCTTCCAGCGTGCCCGTGGCGTGCTCTTCACCGAGTATCGCGGGCTCAAGGTCAAGCAGCTCCAGCAGCTGCGCAAGGCCCTGGGAGAGACCGGCGAGTTCCAAGTCGTCAAGAACACGCTCTTCCGCCTCGCTGCGGGCGACACAGCCGAACAGTTCGAGAGCGAGATGACGAACGGCCCCACCGCCGTCGCCTTCGTCTACCAGGACGAGGCGGCGTGCGCCAAGGCCCTGGTGGACTTCAGCAAGACGAATCCGCACCTCGTGATCAAGGGCGCGTACCTCGATGGAAAGAGCCTGTCCGCTTCCCAAGTGGACACCTTGGGCAAGCTGCCCCCGCGCGAGGTGCTCATTGCCCAACTCATCGGAACCATCGCCGCGCCGCTCACCCAGCTCGTCGGTGTCGTAGAAGCCCTCTATGCCGACCCGATCCGGGTCATCGGAGCGGTCGCCGAAAAGGTGGCCGAAGGCTCGCCGATCGAGGCCAAATCCGCCGCTGAGGCCGCCACGGAAGCAGCGACCGAGGCGCAGAGCACTGAGGCCACGGCAGAAGAGCCTGCCCAAGAACTTCCCGCTGAGGCCCCCACCGAGGGCGCCACGGACGCGACCGAAGTCGAGACCCATGCCGAGGAGATCGCCGAAGAGGCGCCCGAAGCCTAGACCACACCCCACAAAGGAGAAAGAACGAAAATGCCCGCAGGAACCGTAGAAAAAGTCGTAGACATGATCAGCGAGATGACCGCGCTTGAGCTAAGCGAGCTCAAGGGTGCGCTCGAAGACAAGTTCGGCGTGACCGCTGCCGCCCCCATGATGGGAATGCCCATGATGATGGGTGGCGGCGATGCTGCCCCCGTCGAGGAGAAGACCGAGTTCACGGTCGTGCTCGCCGATGCTGGCGCGAACAAGCTCAACGTCATCAAGGTCGTCAAGGACGTCACCGGTCTCGGCCTCAAGGAAGCCAAGGACCTCGTGGACGGCGCTCCCAACCCCGTCAAGGAGAACATCGGCAAGGACGAGGCCGAGGAACTCAAGAAGAAGCTCGAAGAGGCGGGCGGAAAGGTCGAGCTCAAGTAGCCGGCAGAGCCAAG
>JADLBH010000001.1 GCA_020847855.1 Fimbriimonadaceae bacterium | reverse complement strand
GAGCTGGAGCACTTCGAGGCCGTGCCCTCGGGCACTGGCACGCGCCTGGAAGCAAGGGGAGGCTACCACGACGACCTCGTCATTGCCCTCGCCTTGGCCGGATGGGGCCTGAGACACCGCTACGAGCCCCGAATCCGATCTGCCGGACCCCGAACGTCACCTACCTGAAACCCACCATGCTGAAAATCTTCTCACGCCGAAACCGGACCCACAACGAGCGCGCGCGGCAACTCACCCAGTGGCAGCGCGCTGCCGCGAAGCACCCTGGCCCCCCACCTGGAGGCTTGCCCGCTACCACCTACGACCAGATGCAGGACGACGCGATGATCCAGACCGTCCTCACGCTGAAGCGTCTCGCAGTCCTTGCCTCGGGGTGGAGCGTGACCCCCTTCGACACCTCCTCGGAGGCAAGGACGCGGGCCCGCTTTGCCGAGGAGGCCTTCCTCAGGATGGAGGGAAGCCCGGCTACGATCCTCGAGGCGGCCATGGACGCCTTTGCGAAGGGCTGGAGCGTACAAGAGAAGGTCTGGTACGCGGACGGGCCTCGCCTTTGGCTGCGCGCAGTGAGGCCCAAAGACCCCGCCTACTTCGGCTTCGATCTGGACGAGTTTGGCAACTTGACCGGGCTACGTCTGCGGCTCCCTGGCGAGGACGAACAGCTCCTTCCGGCCGACAAGTTCGTCGTCTATATGCACCGGCGTTCCTATGGCTACCCGGCCGGGCGGAGCGACCTGGTCGCAGCCTATCCGCACTGGAAGGCCAAGCAGACCCTCATCAATGCCTGGCGCGTCCACCTGGAGCGGTACGCCATGCCGACCGTGCTCGGCAAGTACGAACGAGGCATCCCCGTCGAGGAGCAAGAGGCCGTGCTCGCCGCCCTGCGCGACATCCAGCAGCACACCGCTGTGGTCCATCCGAAGGAGATCGAGGTGAGCCTGCTGGGAGGGCACGTCGGACCATCGCAAGGCTTTATGGAGGCGATTGACCATCATAACCGCGAGATCGCAAGGGCAGTGGTGGGACAGACCCTTACCACGGACGAGGGCCGCAGGGTGGGATCCCTCGCGCTGGGCAAGGTACACCTCCAGGTGTTCCTGCTCCAGGTCAACGCCCTCCGCCGCGAGTTAGCGGACGCCGTTCTCACCGAGCAGGTCCTGCAACCCCTCATGGCCGCCAACTTCGGCCCTGGACCCAACCCAAGGGTCGAGCTTGAGCCTGTGGTCGCAGACGTCTTCCGAACCGGCTTGGAGCCCACGGCTACGGTGCAATAGGCGAGGATGCTACTTCTGGACGGCGGGCACCCAGGCCGTGGTGCGCCCTCCGACCGGCTCGCGAACCAGGGGCTTGCCGCCGATCTCGCTCGCCCCCGCCTTCCCTCCCCATCGCGCATGGAACATCCAAGACTCGGGATACCGGGACGAATCGGCGCTCGCCTCCACCGCGATCCTGATCACCTGCACAAGTGCCTCGCGGAGGGACGCGACCTCCTGAAAAGTAAGGCTCGAAGCCCCGCGCTTGGGCGAGATTCGAGCTTGATAGAGCACCTCGTCGGCGATCCAGTTGCCGACTCCAGCAAAGACCTTTTGATCCAGCAAAACTGACTTGATCGGGGCGGCGCGCCCTCCCAGTGCGCCCTGGATCTCGGTCGCGTCGGGCAAACCGAGAAGACAGTCGAAGCCAAGCGTGTGCAGCCTGGGCTCGCTCTCGTCGCCGAGCCAGAGGCGCGCGAGGCGCCGGCCGTCGGTGAGAGCGATCCTCCCGCCGCGATCCCCGGTCAAGAGCAACTTGAGGAAGCGGGGCCGACCAGCCGAATCCTCCCAAGGGGCGGTGCCGTGCTCTCGAAGGCGAGTGGCAAGGGTCCGCTCCGGGTCAAGGTCTCGAACCCATCCGCTCATCCCCAGATGACCGTAGAGCCGTAGGGTGCCCTCGAACTGGATCCACCAGAGCTTCCCGTGCCTACCGGCACCATGCACGGCTTGGCCCACCAGAGCGCTCCGCACCGCCTCTGGGTCGGCACCTTCCAGCACGATCTCGTCTGGGGCGACCTCCGCCTCCGAGATGCGCTGCCCCACGAGGGCGTGCTCGATCACCCTCCGCACGGTCTCGACCTCGGGCAGTTCCGGCATGTCCTCACAGAATGGGGCCCGAGCGCGGCGTGTCCTAGGCATAATCCAGCTATGGGCTTCGACACGGGACTGACCCGCAAGCAACTCCTTACCTCCGCGGTGCTCGGCGCGGCCTCCCTCGCCCTGGCCAATTCGGGCCAGGATCAAGACGCCCAGTCCAAGGTCAAGGCGGCGGCTGAGAACGCGCTCTTACCCCTGACCGACGAGCAGGCTAAGGCGATCCAAGGCTCGGTCACCGAGTTGCACAAGAGCATCGGGAGCCTCCGCAAGACCGACCTGCCCAACAACCTCGGGCCTGCGTTCGTGTTCCGCCCGTCCGGGAGGATGCCCGAGTCGAAGCGGAGCCGCATCCTGGTCCCGTCCGTGGTCAAACCTGACAAGGTCGCCACCGAAGACCTCCTGAACCTGACGATTCTGGAGGTGCAAGCGCAGCTCAAGGCGGGCCACACGACGAGCCGCGAGCTGACCGAGTTGAGCCTGGCGCGCCTTCGCAAGTACGGATCCAAGCTGCTCTGCTACGTGACGCTCTTGGAGGAGCGAGCACTGAAAATGGCCGACGAGTCCGACAATAGGCGCAAGCAGGGCCGCTCGCTGGGACACCTCGATGGCCTTCCCTGCGGCATCAAGGACCTCTTCGCTCTCCGGGGCTACCCGACCACCTGGGGAGCCGAGCCCTTTCAGGACCAGGTGCTCGACTACGACTCCACCGTCACGAAAAGGTTGGATGCGGCAGGGGCGGTGATCGTCGCCAAGCTGACGCTCGGCGCCCTTGCGATGGACGACAAGTGGTTCGGTGGACAGACGCGCAACCCGTGGAAGCCTTCTCAAGGTTCCAGCGGATCCTCGGCGGGCTCGGCCTCGGCGATGGCGGCAAGGCTCGTCTCCTTCACGGTAGGCACAGAGACCTTGGGCTCGATCGTGTCGCCCAGTCAGCGGTGCCGGGTCACGGGTCTGAGGCCGACTTTCGGCCGCATCAGCCGGTACGGGGCGATGGCTCTGAGTTGGACCATGGACAAGGTGGGCCCCATTTGCGGCTGCGCCCAGGACTGCGCCCTCGTCCTCGCCGCTCTTCACGGTGCCGACGGCCGGGATCCCATGTCCGTGGACCAGCCGTTGTACTTCGACTCTAGGCTCGACCGTTCCAAGCTCAAGGTCGGCTACCTCTCTAGCAAGCCCCTGGACGAGGACGATCCAGGCGGGGAGCTCGCATCCGTCCTCGAGCTGTTCCGCTCGTTGGGGGTGAGCCCCAAGCCCGTCTCCTTCCGGCAGATCCCTCCGGGCACGGACGAGCTGCTCGCCGCGGAAGCCGCCGCCGCGTTCCAGCAGATCACTTTGGACGGCAGGGTGGACACGATGAGCCGGAGCCTCTGGCCCGCCATATTTCGCACGGCACACTTCATGAGCGGGGTGGACTATGTGCAGGCGATGCGGGCCCGCACCCTAGTCATGCGGAACTTTGAGGAGGACTTTGGCGACTTCGACCTCGTGATCGCGCCCGACCGTGGCGGGTTCACACTGTACAACACGAACCTCACCGGACACCCCCAAATCTATGTCCCAAACGGCACCGACTCTCGCGGAAACGGGACCGGCTTCTCGCTCATCGGGCGTCTCTTCGACGAAGGAACGATCGCCGCGCTCGCCCAAGCCGTGCAAGAAAAGACCGGGTACCACCGGCAGCATCCCGACATGGCGGCGATCGCCGACTTCGACCCTACATAAGTTGGTAGCTCGGGGTGAGAAAGACGACCTGGGCGGCGGCAGCCAGGACGCGGGGCCCACGCTGGGCGTCCACAAACGCGGCCGCCCCGCCGGCAGCCTCCACCGCCTCGCAAACGACCGCCTTCTCCGCCGCGTCCAGGAGGGCGTCGAAGACGTCGGCGATGCCCTCTACGATCCGTTCCGAGCTTTCCGCGAACCCATCGCGCACCAACTGAGCGATGATGATCTTCCCCACCGGGTTGTCCCCTTCGGTGCTGAGCAACACGTCTCGGTGCCGGGCCCGGGCCATCGTCGTGGATGCGTTGAGCCACGCCGGCCCCCAATCCCATCCCCCAACATCCGGCGGGTAGAGGAGCCGAAGCCCTTGAAGACCCATGAGGTAGTGGACTGCGTTTCCGGCGTCGCGCAGCTCCTTCCGGATGGGGGCGCCCTCGGCGGGCGATCCCAAGAGCCCTCGGGCGAGGAATCCAGCCCCGGTTCCTCGCAGGAGCCCCACCGTAAAGTCCACTGGGCTCTTATAGTGTTGGCCCACGCACTCGGGAGACCAGAACTCGGGCGACGTACCCAGGGTCACGAGGACCGCCCGGATCTCGCCTCCCGTCTTGCGCCAAGTCTCCACCATGCGGGCCGTAGCCTTGGGCGACGGCTCGGGCGAGCCGTAATAGGCCCACAGCTTCGCACAAAGGTGCTCCGCGGTCTCGGGCCGCTGGGCGAGCAGGTCGAGCGTCTCGTCACCGGTCCACGCCTTCTTGACACCCAGGATCGTCTTCTCCCCCTTGTCGTGCAATGCTGGGACATAGGCGAAGTTGTTGACTCCCATCCGTGCCTTCGTCGCCGTCTGGAGCAGGACATTGTAGTCCGCGTCCGTATAGCTCCCCATGTAGTGCATCGCCCAGCCGGTGAGCGCGCGGGCGACTTCGCGGACGTCCTCTTCCTTGAACTTACCGATGCCGAGCGTGAAGAGTTCGAGAAGCTCTCTGGCCAAGTTCTCGTTGGGCTTGATCCGGTTGCTCGTCACGCCATCGAGGTAGAACGCGACCGCCCCTTGCTTGATGACCCCATGGAGCAGGTCGCGGAACTTGCCCCGGCCGTGATCGCCCAGGACATCCAGATAGCCGATCATCATCGCGCCCTCGCCTACCTTTTCTGCGTCAATCGCGAAGTGGTCGTGCCAGAAGAGCGACAGTTTCTCTTGCCCAGGATCGTCGGTAAGCAACATCCGCATAGCCCACCAACCTGCGATCAGGTACGAATAGGGTTCGAGCTTCTGGTCCTCCTTGACGAACGACCGCCATGGGCTCACGGGGAACGGGCTCTTGGACCCCGGTCCGGCGACCATGGCATCCAGTGTCTTCCGCCAGCCCATGGACTCGTATTGAGCGAGCTCGTACCGCCCCGCCCCAAGGCCGAAACGTCGGAGGACGTGGGCGGTCTTTTCGCGCTCGGTCACGGGTCGGCCTCGATCCTCACGGTGCCCACGATCCCCGTGCTGGTCCCGTAGAGCAATTGGTCCGACGAGTGGTCGAACGCGAGGCTTGTCACCTTGCCGCATTCAATTTCGACGAACACCGGGCTCTCGCGGCCCACCTCGCAGAGGTAGAGGCCGCCGTGGGCCCCCGCCGCGATCCGCTTGCCGTCCGTGCTTACCGCCAAGGCCGGCAGGCCCCCGGCCCACTCGTGCCGGACACTGATCCGACTGTCCAGATCCAGAAGCTCGATGTACTCGAGCGTGAGCAGCGCGAGGCACCGGGCCGCGCGAGCATTGGCGATGCATAGAATCCGCTCGCGCCGTGGTTCGTGCCAAACGCGCTTGCGAGTGTGGGCGTCCCACAGTCCGATCCCATATCCGCTGGAGCCCACAAGGCAGCTTCCGTCCCCGACGGGGAACATTTGGAACGGGGAAAGACCGTCGTAAAGCTTGGCGAGGCGGTGGCCGTCCGCGGCCAAAACCTCGATCTTGCCGTCGTCGTAGCTCACCCAAAGCTCGCACCCCATCGCCTCAGCTACGGCGACCGGACGGCTCGGGAAGAACCCCCAGAAGAACGGAAGGCGACGGCTCCAGGAGACCTCGCCCGTGCGGACATCGAAGGCGTAGACGCCGGGCCCGCTCACAACGGCACCGAGTTGACTGGTGCCGAGATGGGTGAAGGAGCGAGCAAAATAGGCCTTTGCCACGTCCCGGATCGGCATGGGAGGTTGCATGCTCCAGCACCAATCGCCTTGAGCGAAATAGGCGATCCGGCCCGTGCGATCTCCAACGATCCAGCCCCCGGTCCGCAACTGGCTCAGCAGCGTGACGGTCGCATCCCCGACTTTGCGAGTGGCGTGCGTTCCGGTCTGTACCCTCACAATGTTTAGTATGCACCGGGTAGGTGGAAAAGTTCGGTTCACAATGGTCGGGTGAAGGTCGAAAGGATGAAGGTGCGCGACATCGAAGGCGTCGTCGCCCTCCAAGCGGCGTGCTTTCCCCCACCGTTCCCTGCCGACCAGCACTGGACATCGGAGCACTTGGCTCGACACCTCGAAGTCTTCCCAGAGGGCCAGTTCGTCGCGATCGAGGAGGGCCGAGTCGTGGGCTCGGCCAGCGCGCTGATCCTCGGGGAGGACGCTTGGAACGCTCACCTCTCCTGGGAGGGAGCGACGGGCGGCCACACCTTCGCCCACCACGAACCGACGGGCACCACGCTCTACGGCGCCGATATCAGCGTCCATCCCCAGGCTCGGAGGCGAGGGGTCGCGCGAGCACTCTACGCGGCTCGGTTCGAGCTTGTCCGGAGCAAGGGATTGAAGCGATTCGGCACCGTCTGTAGGCTCCCAGGGTTCTCCGGCTCGCACTTCCCCTCTCCCATCGCGTACAGCCAGGCCGTAAGCGAGAACCGTGCCGAGGACCCGACCCTCACTCCGCTCCTGCGCCTGGGATGTAGACTCGTTGCGATCGTAGAGGGGTACATGCATGATCCGGAGTCGGGCGACGCCGGTGGGATCTTGGAGTGGCTTCCGTGAAGGTGGGCGCGGTAGCGTGGGAGTGTCAGCCGTACGACTCGGTTCCCCGGTACCTCGACCACGCAGAGCGCGTGCTCGCGATGACTCACGGTTGCGACTTCGTCGTGTGGCCGGAGCAGACGACGCTCGGCCTCCTGGCGCTCTGTCCTGAACTCTCCAGCCGAGACGCCGTCCGCTACCTGGCCGACGCCTTCCCGGAGATCCAAGAGCGTCTGGGTGGACTCGTAGCGGGATCGGGGCAGTGCGTCCTCGCAGGAACCCACTTCGTCGCCACCGAAGCTGGGATCGAGAACTGCCCGCTTTGGATCACCGACGAAGGCGCGACGGTCGTGATGCCGGGGAAGAACGTCCTCACCCAATACGAGGCCCACGAATGGCAGATGACCGCCGGGCGCGGATTGGGCCTTGCAAAGGAGATCGGTGCCTTGGTCTGTTACGACTCCGAGTTTCCTGGCGCGGGGAGGGCCCTGGCCGAGGAGGGGGCACTCGTCCTAGCCGTGCCTTACTTCACCCAAGACCGGTTCGGCTATCAGCGGGTCCGCTGGTGCGGCCAGGCCCGCGCGGTCGAACTCCAACTCTATGTGGTCCAGGCCGGATTGGTCGGGAGCCTAGGCCGGGAGCCGGTGCCCTCTACCTACGGGCAAGCCGCCGTCCTCACCCCGAGCCTGGAAGGCTTTCCCCCGAACGCGACGCTGACCGAGACCCCTCCAGGGTTCGAGGGGGCCGCGGTCTGCGAGCTTGACCTCGACCTACTTCTCTCCGCCCGGCGATCTGGAGACGTACGGAACTGGGACGACCGCGAGAAGGGCGATTGGCGGGTTACTTGTCGCGCGTGAGGTAGATCAGGATCATGGTCCGCTCCTTGCTGGAGGCGGGACCGAGCATCACGTCCACACTGTCCCCGTTCTGGGTCTTGCCCGTGAGGCGCATTTCCTCGTCAGAACCGGCACTGCGGGGACTCTTGAGGCCCGCCGCCATGAGTTCTGCCACCACGGTCGTGGAACCAGGGGAGTACAACTTCGCGCGAACCGTCGTCGAGAGGGGCTTGTCCTCGATCTGGAGCCCTTCCTCTCCTTCGGCCAGCACGGAGTCTGGGGCGATCTTGAGCCCGAGCGATTCGAGCCCGGCGATATCCTTGGGCAGTTCCAAAGGGGGTCGGTTCTTGGTCTGGATGACGTTCTCCGCTTCGGCAAGATCCACCGAGCGGTCACTGCCGGTATCGCACCCGGCGCAGAGCGCGAGAACGAGCAAGACCGCGAACCTCATCGTCCCATTATGACGGTTGCGAGGCGGCGGTCACGACGGTCGCCTTGTTGCGCGTGAACTCGCGAACGACGTGGACGGGCGTCCCGAGCTCGACCCAGTTCCAAAACCGTTTCGCCGCGTTCTCTCCGGTGAGGGGCATGCGCACACAACCGTGAGAGGCCGGGTACCGCGGCACGCTCCCCGATCCGTGGATGAAAATGTCGCCGTTGATCTGGACGCTCCAAGGCATCGGCGCATTGTCGTACTTGCGGGAGTAGCGCATTCTCTCCCTCGTCTTCGCCGTGAACCTGCCCTGCGGAGTAAAGTGGCCCCGTTTGCCGGTGCTCACCTTGGTCTCGAGGTAGAGGTACGGGCCCTGCCACGCCCGCAAGGTTTGGTCGCTGATGCTGATCTCGACAAACTGCGAGGTGGGGACGAACCGATAGGTTTCGTCGTCCTTGGCGACTACGGTCTCCTCCGTGACGGGATCGTACGAGATCGTGATGCCGTCCGCCGCGAAGCTCCGGATGGGGACGAGCTTCGTCCCGTCCGCAAGAACCCGCGCCCGTTGCGCGTCGAACGGCACGTCTCCGATCGTCGTGCCCCCCTCCAAGGTCCACTGGATCGGGACACCCAGGATCTTCCCCGTCTCGCGGAGCTCGACGTAGGTCACACCAGGTTGGTCCGCGAAGTTCACCGAAGGGAACGGGCCCTTCTGAAGCGCGACCACCGCAACAAGGCTCATAGCTGCCTGCATGTCTCTCAATTCTGGCAGGCGTCGGGGCGAACTACACGGTATTCGGCAAGAACTCGACCTCAACGCTCCATTTCTGGCTGCTAAAGAGCCCACGAACGGCGGACTCGGCGTTCCTCTTGGCCCGATCGAGAATGCCCTCTCGAACCGCCGCGGAGCGGTATGCGCTTTCGTACTCGGCTTCGGCAACGCTCGCCATGTCCTGGTTCCGCCAGAGCAGGCCCGCCTTGTGGTGGACCGGGTTGGCGTCCACGACCGTTTCCATCACGGTGGGGGCGGGCAGTCGGACCCGCACCTTCTTGCCTTGGATCTCGATCCTGGCCCGCCGGAAGTCAATCCCCGCATCCACGTGGCCCGACACCTCCCCGACCGCTTCGTTCCGGGTCAAGGCACCGACGACCTCCCGTGCACCAGGGATCGCGGCGGCCCACTCCGCAGGCTCCCGTGCAGACGCCCAGGTGGAGGCCTGGCTGTACTCGTGCCTGGCAAGCCGGAGTTCGCCAAGGTCGGTGACCCGCTGGAGCACCAAGGTTCGCTCGGGGCTGGGCTCACCCAGGCCACGGACGACGAACCCAATCCCGAGCCCAAACGCGAGCGTGAGCGTACAACCGAGAACGACGGTCTTGGTCCTCATTGTCTACTCGGACGCCTCGCCCGCGGCCCGCGTTCCTGAGTCGGCATTAGTCCCGCACCGTGAGCGAGTCCTCGCGGACCCGGATCCTGCCGGATCGGAACCAAAGGGCCCCGTCTCGAAGCTCCATGCCGGCTTGGAGCGCCGAGCCTTCCCTGTTTGCCCAATACCCCTCGAAGGCGCGGCAACGATCCGGCCAGTCAGGGTCGGGTACGAACGCCAATGACGACTCTTCGAACTGGACATAACCCCAGAGTTCCGGACGGTGCATGTCCACCGCCCACTGCGACGACCACACCCAGTTGTGCTCGCTCCGGTCCTTGATTTTCCTGTACCGACCCTCGACGACCTCTAGGTCCCACTCGACGCGCGAAAAGTTCACCCTCCACTGCTGACCGGGCACCGGAGCCGAGGCGCGAAAGGCCGACCAGGGGAAACCGAGCACGACCGTCCATCCTTCGCAGACCGCGGCAGGATCGTTCACCGCTCCACGGACGGTCACCGACTTGAGAAGTCCTTCCACCTCCCACGAATTGTCCGCCTTCCCTTGATCCCGGTATGGCTTGTCGAGGCGCAGATCCCAGTCCGTCCCCAAGGCGTTGACCTCGTACTCGAAGTAGCCGTGGCAGTCGCCGTCGGGGTCGAAGAACGCCTCAAAGTCGTTCTCGTGGAAGATGACGCTGTCGTGCTCGGTGTAGGTTGCCCAGACGTCCGGCTCCTCCATCTCGGCCGCGACATAGAGGAACGATTCGTCCCAAAGCATCTTGACCCTGGTCTTGAGCCGTGCCGGGCGCTCCCCCTCGATGTCGAGGAAGTCCTCGGTCCAAGCCGCCTTCCCCCACTCGCCGGATCCCAGGTCTCCATCAAAACCGGGGCGGGCACTCGCCCGAAGGCAGACATAACCGCGCGGATGGGGGTGCATCTCCAAGAGCCTACCGCCCGAGCGTGCCGGTATCCTCCAGCCCGTGCCCCAGCCCGCACCGGTGCCCATCTTGATGTACCACCGAATCGCGGTTCGCCCGAAAGGGACGACGGTGCCTGCGCACTACGTCTCGCCGGGCCTGCTTCGGAGGCAGCTCCACGCACTGGTGAGACTGGGCTATGAGGCGGTCTCCCTCGGTCAAATGCATGCCGGGCTCCGGGGCGAGGCCCGGTTACCTAGACGACCCATCGTCCTGACCTTTGACGACGGATACGAGAACTACGCCACTCGCGCGGCGCCCTTGATCGAGGACCGAGGATGGGCGGGAACGGTGTTCGTGGTCGCTGGCCTCGCAGGAAAGACGAACGACTGGGACAACCGCCAAGGGGACGTCGTGGAGCCGCTCATGGGCTTCGAGACGCTCCGCGACCTAGCCAAGAGGGGGCACGAGATCGGCTCGCACACCTTCTCGCACGTGAGGCTCGGCCATGTGCCGATCGAGGTCGCAGAAGTAGAGGTTGTTCGTGCCAAGGAGGCCCTGGAGGCCGGGATTGGGCAACGGGTGCCCTACTTTTGCTACCCTTATGGGGACCACAATAGCGAGGTGAGGCGCCTGGTCCGCGAAGCGGGCCACGAAGGGGCCACCACTGTCCGGCGCGGCAAGAACAGACCAGAGACCGACCCCTTCCAATGGAACAGGATCAACGTAAGGAGGAACACCAGGGCCTCGGTCTTGGTTTGGAAGCTCTTGCTTCGGCGCGACCCGAGCCCACGCTGAGCATCCTTCAAGTTTGTAGTGCGAGGGTTGCCACCTATGGCGCGGTGAGCAGCATGATGTCGCTCAGTGACGCGCTCCGCGACGCTGGGCACCGTGTCGAGTTCGCCACGTTCCGAGGCAAGGCCCTGGGCTCGCACGTTGCGGAGCGCGGCTACCACCACGAAGAAATCTCGGTCCGCACGAAGATTGACCCCCTTGCGATCCTTCGGCTCCGCCGCACGATCCGACGACGAGGATACGACCTGGTCCACACCCACCTCTCCACGAGTAGCGTGAACGGTTGCTTGGCCGCCCGCCTCGCCCGAGTGCCGAGCGTCGCCACCGTACACGGGTTGAGCGGGAAGCTCTCCTTCCTTGCCGCGGACCATCTCATCGCCGTGTCGGCCGATGTGCGGCGCCACCTGACCGCGCAGGGACTTCACGAGTCGAAGATCTCCATTGTCCACAATGGCGTCGCGCTGACCAAGCCTCCCCCCGATGCGAGGGCCAAGGCGAGGGACGCGCTCGGGCTCGACCCGACCGCTCGCATCATCGGTACCACGGCCCGCCTCACCCCGCTCAAGGGCGTGGACACCGCGATCCAGGCCGTTTCCCGACTTGCCCAGGATTGGCCGGAGATCCAATACGTCGTCTTCGGCGACGGTGAGCAAGAGCAAGAACTGCGCTGCCTCGCTGCTTCCCTACAGATCGAGGGCTCCATCGTGTTCGCAGGCTATCGCACCGACCTCATCCACCTGCTTCCCGCACTCGATGTCTTTGTCTTCCCTACCCTGAGGGAGGCCATGGGGATCGCGGTCATCGAGGCGATGATCGCAGGTGTGCCCGTCGTCGCGACCAGGGTCGGTGGGATCCCCGAGGTGGTCAAGAAAGGAACGGGGCTGCTGGTCGAGCCCAGCGACCCGGTCGCCTTGAGCGAGGCCGTCGCGAAGATCCTCCGCGATCCGGGATTCCAAGAATCCCTCGTCGAAGCCGCAACGTCCCATGTCCGAGACCACTACTCGTCCTATCGGATGGCACAGCGCACCCTCGCGGTCTACGAGGCCCTGTTGGCCCGTGCGTCCGCCTAAGGCCCGATTTTCGTACGGTTTTGTGCGTACAATCTAGGCACCATGTTTGCCATGTTCCTTGCTGCCTCGATCGCAGCCCCCGGGTTCTACGATTTCGCCATGGACGACATCCAAGGAAAGTCCACTTCGATGAAGCAGTACGAAGGCAAGGTCGTCCTCGTGGTCAATGTCGCGAGCAAGTGTGGCAACACCCCCCAGTACAAGGGACTGCAGGCGCTCTACGAGAAGTACGAAGGCCAGGGGTTCGAGATCCTCGGCTTCCCCTGCAACGACTTTGGGGGTCAAGAGCCGGGCACAGAGGAGCAGATCTCCCAGTTCTGCACCCAAAACTACGGTGTGACCTTTCCCATGTTCTCCAAGGTCAAGGTCCTGGGCGAGGACAAGAGCCCGCTCTTTGCCTGGCTCATCGCGAACTCGCGCTGCACCGATGAGATCGAGTGGAACTTTGCCAAGTTCCTGATTTCCAGGAAGGGCGAGGTCGTTGCCCGCTATCTGCCAAAGATGACCCCTGACGACACGTACTTTCAGAAGGACATCGAGAAAGAGCTAGCCAAGGAATGAGGTTCGGGCGGAGTGGTCGAGGCGACAGGACTTGAACCTGCGGCCTCCTGCTCCCAAAGCAGGCGCTCTACCATGCTGAGCTACGCCTCGGGCCGAACTCGCAGGATACCTGCAAGGGGCTATTCGATCTCGAGGGACCGGAACCGCCGCTCCGTCTCGTTCGTGTCCGCGGTGAGGCACGTATAGGCCCAGCTGACCCGCTGCTGGATGCGGGCCGCGTTGCGCGACTCCTCGCTTCCAGGTGGAAAGGCGGACGGGTCGCTCCGGCGATGGAGCCTTCGGAACGCCGTCCGAACCACCTCGAATTCGGCATCCCTAGCGACCCCGAGGATGTTGCAAGCAAGCTCCTTCCTGTCCACGCCCTCCGGGATCGTGGGCTCTTCCGCTACCGCGGCTTCCTCTCCCTGGGGTACCGGGGGCCGCAGGGAGTCTTCCAGCTCCTGCCACGCGCTCGACCACTCGATGGACCGCATGCGGTCCCACTCGCGGTTCACGTAGCCGCGCAGCATGTCGTAGGCGCGACGGATCTCACTCATCGAACGGAACCTTCCAGGAACTCAGTCGCCTCGTCCAAAGTGCCGCCCAAAGTCCGCAGGCGATCCGCCAATCCGCCCAACTCGGACTCGGCCCCGTTGGATCCGTCCCGCAAGCTCGTCGCGGTGACCAGCTTGGACTGGAGCTCGGCGAGCCCCGCCTCGGCTTGTCGAAGCTTGGCTTCGATCCCGCGGATCCGATCCTCCACTTTGCGATAGCCCGCAACCTCGTCCCGTCTCGCGGCCAAGGCCGACTCCAAGGACGCCCGCGCCTCCGGATCCTTTTCTGACTGAAGAAGCGAGTCCGCCTCACCCAGCTTTTGGAGAGCTGTGGCCCTGCCCTTCAAGGTCCGCTGCAGCGAGGTTCGGGCCTCTAGCAGGACGTTGGCCTGCTCAAAGGCGTGGTCGCTCTCCTTCGTGACCTCGTGGAGCAGATCCTTGAGCTCGGGTACGTCGCGCAGGTCCGCGACCAGGCTCGTGAGCGAGTCGAGCAGCGTCGTGAGGGAGCTCAGGAGCGATCTCCCTACCGAGTCCAGCTCCGAGGCGTGGGGTCCGTGGTCCCGCGCCCTCCGAACCGCCATGAGGAAGAACATGACGAGCACCGCGAGCGCAAACGCGCCCGCACCCACCACGGCCAGCATCGTTACGCCAGGAAGTCCCATCACAGCCTCACCCTGAGTGTGGCGCCCAAGACGGAGACGCGACCCCCCGAGTATCGAATCGTGGGTTCGAGGGAAGTCTTTGGGTCAAGAGTGACGGGCACCGACAAAGAATACACGTCGAAAGGGTCCGTCCAGTTACGCGCCCAGCCCAATCGGATCGGGAACGGTGCCTCCCAGGTGAGTTCGACCAAGCTCGCCGCCATGTCCTCGTCGCTCGCGCTCTCCCCGTCCCTCAGCGTGACAACCTCCACGGTGCCGATGCCTCCTGCGAACGGGAGGCTCAGATCCGCCCCCACTGCCATCCGATAGCCTCCCCCTTGTCCTGGGGCAGCGGCGAGGCCACGGAGCTGGGCCAGGCTCGTTGCCTGGATCCCAAAGTGGTTCCCGATCGCGAAGCTCGCTCCCAGGGTCCTCCCAACCCGACCGACCACGCCTCGGTTCCTCCCCGGTCCCGCGTCACAGTACGCGATGGAGATCGGCACTGCGTCCACGATCAGCTCGGTGTCGAGCCGCGCCGCAAGCGCATACTCGCGGACGAAGTTGCGCCTGCCGAAGGGCAGGAGCTGCTTTCCGGCACGCCAAGAGCCGCGCTGCTCGATGTAGTACTCGTCAATCCCGTCCGGGTCGCCGCTCTCGTCAATCCTCTGCAGTCGCTGGGCAACGTAGACTCGATGGCCCGACTCCAAGATCATCCGGAGCCCTACGAGGCTCGGCCTGCCGTCCAAATCGTACCAAGTGAGTTGCGGTCGCGATCCGTGGCGGAACGCCAGGGTAGGGGCACCCTCGACGAAGAGGGCCACCTCGGGCACCTGGGCGAGCGCCACACCCGGAACGAGGAGAAGCGCGATCGTCCAACCCCTCACGAGAACAGCTCCGACTCTGGTCGGACCGCCTGCACGCCGCTCTTCAGGTCCTTGACCGTCACCGTGCCCGATGCAAGCTCGTCGCTCCCCCAGATCGCCGCAAAGGCGGCACGTGCCCGGTTTGCCGCTTTGAACTGGGACTTCAGAGGTCGTTCCTCGAGATCGAACTGACAAGAGACCCCTGCCGCCCGAAGCTGCCGGGCCGCTCTCCGTACGCGCGGCCAAGCCTCCGCGCTCGCTGCGATGAGATAGTATTCCAGTTCGTCCGGGACCGGCTTCGAGCCCGCTTCCTCCATGGCGAGCAGGGCCCTCTCCAGTCCCATCCCCACTCCCACGGAGGGCGCGTCCTTACCCCCCAGCGCGCCGATCAGGCCATCGTAGCGCCCCCCCCCGCAGAGGCTGCTCTGGGCGCCCAGGGCCGAGGACTGCACCTCGAACACGGTGTCCGTGTAGTAGTCCAAGCCTCGAACGATGCCCGGATCCAGCACGTACTCGACCTCCGCCTCGTCCAGGGCCCCGCAAACGGCCTCGAAATGGTCCGCCGACTCAGGTTCGAGGTAGTCGGATAGGCGCGGGGCCCCGCGAAGCGCCTCCTGTACTTCGGGAGACTTGCTGTCCCACAGGCGCATCGGATTCTTCTCAGCCGAGGCCTGGGCTTCCGGCTCCTGGTGCGCAAGCCATCCTGAAAGATGTCGCAAGAGGGCCTCCCCGTATCGGGCCCGGCTCTCTTGGCGACCTATGCAATTCAGCCGAACTTCCAGGCCTTCGATCCCCAGCGCAGTGTAGAAGGCGACCACGGCCTGCGCCACCTCAGCCTCGGCGTAGGGTGAAGAAGAGCCGATGAGCTCCAGCCCTACCTGGTGGTGCTCGCGAAGCCGCCCCTTTTGAGGCCTCCCATAGCGGAACATCGGGGCGCAGTACCAAAGGCGAAGCGGCAAGCCCGCTTCCCCGAGACTGTGCTCGATATAGGCCCGCATGACTGGTGCAGTGCCCTCGGGCCGAAGCGCCACGTGCCGACCGCCTTTGTCCATGAAGTCGTACATCTCCTTGGAGACGATGTCGCTCGTCTCGCCGCTCGTCCTGGCAAACAGCTCGTACTCCTCGAACGTAGGCGTGCGGATCTCCCCGTACCCGAAGAGACTCATCGTCTTCTCGAACGCGCCCTCCAAGTGCCTCCAGAGATGGGCTTGGGCAGGGAGCACGTCCTGAGTGCCGCGCGGGGCCTGCCGCCTCACGACAATCCCCCGTTCATCCGGCTCACGAGGCGATCCATCGCGCTCTTGGGCATCGGGGTCACCCCACCGAGGAGCGTAGCGTTCGCCAGGATGCGCGCGATGCGCTCGAGGGTCTCCATCCTGTCCACAGCGTCCTCGAGGGTCGCGCCCAGCGTCATCGCCCCATGGTGGCTCAAGAGGACCGTTTTGTGCCCTGGCAGATAGGGAACGAGGGAGTCGGGCACTTCTTCCGAGCCCGGAAAGGCGAAGGGCACGCTCGCCACCGGCCCGAGGACGTAAGCCGCCTCGGGCAGGCAGTCGTTGGGAAACGGGACTCCGGCGACAGTGAAGGCGGTGGCTGCCGGTGGGTGAGCATGGACCACGGCACGACAGTCAGGGCGCTCGCGATAGGCTCGCAGGTGGATCCTAACCTCGCTGCTCGGCTGCACCTCGCCGCGGAAGCTGCCATCGAGCGACATCTCCACGATCCCAGTAGCATCCATGTGCCCCTTGTCGAGCCCGGCCGCGGTGCAGAGGATGGTGCCGTCCTCGAGCCGTACGCTCAGGTTCCCTTCCTTCGCGCCCACCAACCCTCGGTACCACAGGCGACGACCCGCCTCGACCATGGCGAGCTTGGCGTCCTGCGATTCCGGCATGTCCGAGGTTTACCTCGCGGCTAGGGTTTGCCCACCGACTGCCAGTCTGCCCAATCGCCCAGGTAGAGCACCTCCTCCTCGATCTCTGTTCCAAACCGATCGGCAACACGGGCCTTAGCAAGCTCCGCCAACGATCGAATCTCCGAGGCCGTCGCCCGACCGACATTGAGGATGAAGTTCGCATGCCGCTCGGCGAGCATCGCACCACCGATCCTATAGCCCCGCAGGCCCACCGCCTCGATCAAGAACCCAGATGGGACGACACCGCTTGCCCGGAGCCGCTCAGGCAGGCCCGGTAGCGAGTCAGCCAAGCCCTGGTCATAGACGTTCTTGAAGAAGCTCCCGGCACTGGCCGGAGGAGGCTGTTTCCCAATGCGCTGACGCTGATAGTCTCGTGCGTCGTCATAGATGAGCGCAGGGGTGCCCGGCTCGAGCTGGAACCGCAGTCGAAGCACGATGCAGCGCCCCGCGTCGCCGCGCCGAAGCCTCGAGTCCCGATAGGAGAGTTGGAGATCCTCCGGCCCGATCCAACTCCGCACCCCGTCTTCGACAACCTCGACGCCCGTAATGAACTCCGCAATGCAACTGCGGTAGGCACCGGCGTTGCTTGCCAACGCCCCCCCCACCGTGCCTGGAATGCCCACCGCATAGGAGAACCCAGCCAAACCAGCCTGGGCCGTCTTCAAAAAGAGGTCCTGAAACGCGGCCCCGCTGTCGGCCACGACCTCCCCACCTGGGCCGACCTCGATGTCAGAAGTTCGGTTGAGAAGCGTGAACCCTGGTACTCCTCGGTCGCTCGGCAACACGTTGCTCCCAGAGCCGAGGATCGTCACTTCCATCTCGTTGGCGTGCAGGTAGGCCGCAGCAGAGGCTAGAGCCTCGCGGTCGCGGGCGCAGTAGAACTGCTCTGCCGCCCCGCCCGCCCTCAGCGTGGTGAGCGGGGCGAGTGGCCTCGAACGTGTAACTTCCTCTGGCTTCATCGGGGCGGTGCGGCCGGAGGGTACTTGCCCGGCTTGGGGGTGGAGATCGTTGGCTCGGCGAGATAGTCCGGAAGCACCCCCGCGGGGTCACCCCAGACGAGGGTGTCGAGGAGGGAGGACGCTTCGCGGGCGAAGGGGTAGCACCCCAAACCCGAAGGGAGGCCATATCCGGTCGCGTCGCCGGGGTCTGTAACGAGCACCGGAGGGAGACCGGGAGCACGAAGCCACCAGCTCCCCTTCTTCGCAGGGATTGCCACGGGCCCTGTCCGGCTCACGAGATCGAACGCCGAGAGAGCGGCAAGCTCCAAGCCCCAGGCCCAAGCGAGCGACTTTCCCAGGGCCATGCCGGTTCGGACCGCGGTGAACCCTCCTGGGCCCACGTCCACCGCGATCCGCTCAGGCTTCTCCCCGGCGAGGGCTTCTCGAACGAGTTCCGTTATCCTGGGCGTGGCGGCTCGCGGGGAAAGTTCCGAAAGCTCTCGAAGTACGACTCCCGAGGGGTCGAGGCACGCGACGCTCGTCATGGGAGAGGAAGTAGAGATCGCAAGGATCAATCTGCAGCCTCGACGTAGAGGCTCTCCACGAGTACCTCCACCTTTGCACGATCCGAGTTCCAGGCGGCAGTACCCGCCCCGCGATAGCGCAGCATCCAGAACCGTTGTCCGCAGACCCCCGCGAAATGGCCCACGACGAGGGGCCCTTGGTCGCCCTCGCCCGCGCGCCAGATCGAAGCCACGGTCGCGCCGGAGCGGGCCGTCCTGGCGCGCTCGTCCCGCCTGAGGCTCACTTTCTTGAACTCGGTCAGGGCACTGGCTGCGGTCTCTTCGAGCTTGGGCCCCGCGATGTTCCCGTCCCCTTCGAAAAGCTCGATGGAGAACAGTCCCGAGGTTCCGTCCGATCGGAGAGTGCCGTCCTCCGCCAGGGTCCACCCGTCGAGCAATTGGACCACGAGCCCCTTGAAGGGCACACGGGCCCCAGGCCGAAGCTCGGTCACGACCGGATCTGGCTTTCGGAGCACGATGGTGGGCTTCTCCGGCTCCGGCTGGAGCTCGGTCAAGGGCTTGGAAGGATCCTCGCCGCTAGGGAGCAGGCCCGAGTTCGTCCTCAGCGTCAGGAGCGCGGACCACCAGGCCTGCTGTGCCGTCTCCGCTTGATCCGCTGGGGTGTTGAGCCGGAACTGCATCTTCTCGGGGGTGGCCGAGTAAAGCAGGCCGACGAACGTGACCGTCTCCCGTTCGCCCTCCTTGTAGGCGAGCTTGGTGAGCAACATGGGCACGCCCAGGATCTCCTCCTCCCACTGCCGCTCCACCGTCCTGCCCATGGCCTTGTTCACCTCGTCCTGGAGGGACTGCCACTTTTCCGCGGTGTCGCGATAGGTCGCTGAGAAGAGCTCCACGTGCGCGAGCTTGCCGTCCGCCAGCGGAATCTCGATGAGGGTGAAGAGCCGCTCCTTGGAGACCCGCCATGCCTTCGGGTGCTCGAAGCTCAGCCCGAGCGCCTTGTCGCGGAAGGTGGTCGTCTGCGGTGCATCCTGGAGCAGGAGGGTGCCGAGCATCAGTGTGGCTAGCATGTTCTTGAGTTACGGACGAACCATGCCGTCCGGTGATTCCCCGTTCCCTGAAAGTACCCCACCCTGGTAGCATTTCCGCGTGTCGCCTGGGGAATCCATGGAGAGGGAGATCCGCGAGCAGAGCGGAATCCTCGCCCGGAACCTGCCCAAGTACCGCGAGGCCGCCACCTCGCAACTTGCGGGCCTTCGGCCCCGCGGGGTCGCGCTCATCGCGCGAGGAAGCTCGGACAACGCCGCCCTCCTGGCCCGTTATCTCATCGAGACCCACTTGCGGATCCCGGTGACGCTCGCCGCACCCTCGGTGCTCACCCGATACGGGGCGAAGGTGGACTACAGCGGGTTCCTGGGGATCGGGGTATCGCAGAGCGGGGCAGGCCCGGACGTGGCCGAGATGCTCTCCTTGATTCGGTCCCAAGGCGGTTCCACGCTCGCCTTGACCAACGTGCCCGGAAGCCCGGTCTCCCGGTCCGCGCAGGCGACGATCCTTCTCGAGGCAGGCAACGAGGCGTCCGTAGCCGCGACAAAGACCTATACTGCGTCCCTGGCCGCCCTTTATGAGGCGGTGCGTGCCCTCGGTGCCGCGCTTCCGGAGCCGCGGCTCCCGGACGACGCATGGATCGAGGACTGCCGCATTCGGGCCAAGGCGGCGCTACCAACCCTGCTCCAGGCTCAAGTGCTCATCTCGGTCGGCCGCGGTTACCGGTACGCGACCGCGTGCGAGACCGCACTCAAGCTCATCGAGTGCGCCCTACTGCCCTGCAAGTCCTACTCCACCGCCGACTTCGTCCACGGGCCGCTCGCGCTGGCGGGCACGGGCGCCTGCATCGTATCGTTCGGCGAGCTCGTCGCGGGCACCGAGGGATCCGTGATCCACGCCCCCGACCTGGGCGATTCCCCAGATTCGCCCCTGCTCGATGTTGTCTTCGGACAGTGGCTCGCGCTCTATGCCTCCCTCGCCAGGGGCCTTGACCCGGACGCTCCGCCCAGGATCACGAAGGTCACCCAGACGTACTGACCGCAGGGACGTCGGCCCGCCTTCCGCTCGTGCACACATAGGAGCCGAACGCGACGAGCGCGAGCCCGACCCACTCCATCGCCTTGACCGGGTCGCCGAGCAGCACCCAACCCCCGATCGCGGCCATCGGAGGGATGACGAACTGGGTGAGCGAGGTCATCGCCGGCCCCACGTCCCGCAGACCTCGGTAGTACGCGCCGAACGCCAGCACCCCCGCGACCACGACGAAGTACCCCATCGCCCACCACGCTGTGGGAGAGACGGACGCGAACTCCGTGTGAGCTAGCGGCACCAGGCCGTACACCGCCATCACCAGCATCGCTGCCGGGAAGGAGAGCGTAAGGGCCTGCAACGGCTGCTGCTCGGGCATGAGGCGCCGATAGCAGATCACCGACCAAGCCCAAATCACACCCGAGACCGCGACGAGGGCCGTGCCCAGAGCCCCGCCGCCACCCTCGCCGCCTCCCACCGACATCGTCACCACACCGCCGTACGCGATCAACGAGCCCACACCGAGGCGCCATGTGAGCTGATCGTGCTTGGTGAGCGCACTGAAGAGGATCGTCCAGACTGGCGACGTCGCCAAGGCGGCGGCGGCGTGGGCCGGGTTCGCAGTCCGCATGCCTTCGAGGAAGACGACCATATACGCACCACCACCCCAAAACCCCGCCACGTTCGTCTCGATGAATTTGCCCTTGGGATAGCGGAGCGGCACCTTCGCCACCCAACACCACACCACTAGGAGGGGAACCATAAGGAGGTACCGCAAGAGTCCGCTCGCGGGGGCGGAGAAGCCTTGGTAGACAAACTTGATGGCGGTGAAGTTCAACCCCCACGCAAGGATCACAAAGACCAGCGATGGATGCAACAGCGCTCGGCCTGGGGACACGGGCCCAAGTATCCCCCTCTGGCGAGCGCCAATGGGACGTGCCGAGCGATTTGGGTTATGATTGCGGCATGGTCCGCGAGAAGGAAAAAGAACTCACGATGAAGTTGATGGAGCTGAAGCAAGAACTCGCCAAGGCGCGGGAGGCCGAGCCGCTCGTTCCCATTCAGGACTACACCCTGGAGACGCTGGACGGCCCCAAGAGATTGTCCGAACTCTTCGGCGATCACGACGACCTCCTTGTGATCCACAACATGGGCAACTCGTGCAGCTATTGCACCCTGTGGGCCGACGGGCTCAACGCCTTCCTGCCCCACCTTTCGAGGCGCACCGCCGTCGTGCTCGTCTCGCCGGACGATCCTGAAACCATGGCCCAGACGGCGAAGTTCCGAGGGTGGAACTTCACGATGGCGACCGACTCGGCCCACGAGATGACGGACGCTCTGGGCTTCTGGGTGGATGGAGGTGCCTACCCGGGCGTTTCCGCGCTTGCCAAAACTCCCGAAGGCGTCGCGCACAAGAACAGCACGTTCTTCGGCCCTGGCGACGATTTCTGCGCCGTATGGCCGTTGCTCGAGCTCCTCGAGGGATCCTCGGAAGGCTGGGAGCCGAGAGCCGCAGACGAGCCTGCCTAGCGAGGGGTCGCCACTACGCGAAACCCTGGTTCGACGTCCATGGCGCTAACCTCCCACGTGAGCTCGCGCACGATCCCAGGGCCCTGACGAACGTCGCTGAGAAAGGACTCCAGGACCTTCTCGTCGCACTCGCCGAGCCGGATCTCCACCGCACCGTCCTCGCGGTTCCACGTCTCACCATCGAGCCCGTGCCGCAAGGCCGCCTGGGCGACGTGGGCGCGAAACCCCACGCCTTGCACACGACCTTGCACCACGACCGAGACGGAGGCCACACACTCATTCTAGGCCAAAGCGACCGCGCCGGCGTGTGGTTCGATTCGCTGTCAGCCGGTGTAGTCCACAGGGCGCAGGTAGCCCACTCCGACCGCGGTCGAGCTTAGCACCGCGTTCGTCGGGAGGTGGCGCTTCCAGTGCGTGCGGTGATGGCGCCGGAGCACGAGGTCGGCCTGCTCCCGTGAGAACCCGAGTCCGAGCAACCGTTCCCGTCCCGCTCCGCGGACGATGTGTACGAGCATCCGGTCGGCAACGTCATAAGGGACACCAAGGTCGCCCTCGTCGGTCTGGCCAGGAACAAGGTCTGCGGACGGGGCCTTGTCCAGGATCGCTTGGGGCAGCCCCAAGTGGCGGGCGAGAGACCAAACTTGCGTCTTATAGAGGTCTCCCAGAGGGTTGATCGCGGGCGTGTCGTCGGCGTGCCACGTGTAATAGCCCAAGAGTCGCTCGGTCTTGTTGGAGGTGCCAAGGACCAAGCCGCCGATCTCCATGGAGACGTCATAAAGGATCGCCATCCGACACCGTGCGCATAGGTTCCCGAGGCGCAAATCGTCAGGGTTGGCCCCCGCCGCATAGGCATCCACCATCGAGGTGATCTCCACGGTCCGCTCCTGCGTTCCGAGGCTCTCGGTGACGAGCCGGGCGTGATCCATGCTGGACTGTGAGGAGAGCCGGTATGGCATGCGGACGCAGACGACTCGCTCGGGGCCCAGGGAAATGGCGGCGAGGTAGGCGCTCAAGGCCGAGTCCACCCCTCCGCTCAAACCAAGGACGACTCGATCCATTCCGCGCTTGCGGACGATCTCGTCCCGTAGAAAGGCGACGAGGTAGCGCGTCGCGAGGTCTGGGTTGATCGCGAGGGAGAGAGGCGGGTCGGGCACCTCGGCTCGAACCACCCGCAGAGACATGGCCCGAGTCTACCGTCCCTAGTCCTGAATCCTGGACGCGCTTCCAGACGTAGGCAAGAACAGAGGTACCTATGAAAACCTACGAGTTCGTGATCGTCGGCATCCTCGGCATCGTCGCCGTGGTGACGGGAATCTGGCTCTTCAAGGCCTTGATCGGCCTCATCATCCCGATCGCGATCGTGGGGGGCGTCGGGTACGTCCTGTACCGTTCCCTCCGGAGGCGGTCGCTTCCTTGGCGTCGCCGCAGGCCGCTCTAGACCCGCCGATGTAAACTCGCGGCGTGACCCTCCTCGCCGCTCTCGTCCTGGTCGCTTCGACACGCGAAGGGCCCACGATCGCCCGCGACCCGTACGGCGTCCCTCGCATCGTCGCCGAGAACGACTCCGACCTCTATTACGGCATGGGGATGGCCGCCGCGGAGGACCGGCTCTGGCAGATGGAGAACAGCAGGCGGATCGCCAGGGGAACGATGGCGGAGATGGTTGGCCGCTCGGCCCTCGCAGCCGACACGGAGACGGTCAAGCAAGGCTACACCGACGAGGAGTACGAGGAAATGCTCAGGCAGCTTGAACCGGCGGCGCGAAACGCCCACCAAAGGTATGCCGACGGGGTGAATGCGGTAATCGCCAAAAGGCGGAGCGCGGGCTCCCTCCCCGATGGGTTCGCCAAGGCTGGGATCGCGTGTGAGCCGTGGACCGTGACCGACTCCCTGGCGATCGAGGTCCGTATGGCAAGGCTCTTCGGCTCGGGGGGGGGTGGGGAACTGAGGAACCTCGCCCTGATCGAGTACTTGAAGTCCTCGCCATCGAAAGACCGCCCGCTCGACGTTCTCGACGATCTCGCTTGGTACGACGATCCGCGCTCCATCCCCACCGCAAGCGGCAAGGACGATCCGCTGGCCACTGTCCACCCGAGCTTCTTCCGGCCCGACCGGCGCACCACCGAGGCCCACCTAGCTCGCGTGCCCAAGGTGAGCATCCTCGAGCTCCTACCCGCGATCCGCGCATCCACCGGGGAAGAGGCGAGACTGATCGCACTCTCGGTAGGAGCGCCGTTCACGACGGGCAGCTACTGCATCGTCGTGAGTCCTGAGCGGTCGCGGAGCGGTAGGCCCCTCCTTCTCACTGCCCCTCAAATGGGTCACACAATTCCCGCCGTGGTCCACGAGGTCACGCTCGATTCTCCCACGACCATGGTGAGCGGGCTCGCGATCCCTGGCGTGCCGGGGGTCGTGCTCGGTCACACGCCCTGGATGGCTTGGGGCCTGACGACCGGCGTCGCCGACACCGGCGACGTGGTCTTCGCGGACTGGGACGGGGCCGACACGCTGACCGTGGACGGAGGAACGGCGAAGATCGAACGGTTCACCCGCACCGTCCGCGTCAAGGACGCAGATCCAAGCCAAGTCACAGTGGAACGGACGGCGGACGGACCGGTGTTGCTGAAGTCGCGGGGGGCGAAGACGGTCTTCTCGCTTCGCACGAGCTATTGGAAGCGCGAGGTCGCGAGCTTTGGTGCGATGCTCGGGCTGTACTCGGCGAAGAAGCCATCAGACATCAACGCCTCAATGAGCGGTAGCAGCGTCAATTTCAACCTGTTCTTCGCCTTCAATAGCGGAGAGACCGGATGGCGGTACACGGGGCGGCTCCCGCGCCGCGCACCCGGCTTCGACGCTCGACTGCCGATTCCTGCGGGCAAGGGCGCGGCCTGGCAAGGCTTCCTCGATCCTGAGCAGGCCCCCCACATGGACTCCCCCCCCTCGGGGCTGATCGCGAACTGGAACAACAAGCCGACGGCCTGGTGGCCCAACGGCGACACCCCGGTCTGGGGCAGGCTCTTTCGCAACCAGGCCCTCCTCGAGTCCATCCCCGACGGAAAGCTCTCCACCTCGGACCTGGAACGGGCCGCATGGGAGATCGCGCGCAAGGACGACACCACGATGGCGCACTTCCTGCCCTACTTTCTCTCATGCAGCGATCCTGAGGCCGCACCCGCCCTCCCGTGGCTGCGCACCTTCGACGGCACACGCCTGGACGGCTCGCCCGGCTATCTCATTTACCGGCTCGCCGTGGACGCTCTGCGGCGCAAGCTCTTCCTCCCCAAGATTGGGAACTTGACCGGCGAGTCCCTCTTCGTCACGGCGGTTCAGCCGTCTCTCATCGCGGAGGCGTTGGACGGCCACACCCGCGTGCCCTACCTGCAAGGGCGCAAGGCCCAAGAGTTCGCCGACGAGGCACTGGTCGAGGCTTGGAAGACAATCGTGGAGCGATATGGGCCGTTCCCAGTGGCGTGGCCGACCTCATCGCCAGCCTTCCCCGCTCCCGAGGGACCGCCCGTGCCCTACTCGAACCGAGGAACGTTCATCGGCGTCTTCGAGTTGGCTGGTCCGACATACGGGCGAACCTTGTGCCCACCGGGGGCCTCCGAGTCCGGCCCCCACGCGGCCGACCAGGTCCCGCTCGCCAGGGCTTGGACCTTCAAGCCAGCCCCGACCTTCGACCACTTCAAGAAGTGAGAGTCTCGTTCGTCACCTTGTTCCCGGAGCAGGTGCTGGCCGCATTGGAGCACGGAGTCGTGGCCCGCGGCGTTCGTGCCGGCCTGCTGGAATGGGCGACGGCAAACCCGCGCGACTTTGCCACCGACCGACACCGCACCGTGGACGACGCCCCCTATGGCGGCGGTCCGGGGATGGTGTTGATCGCCACCGTGGTCGAGTCCGCGCTGAAGAGCTTGAACCTGCCCAAGGGAACACCGATCGTCCTTGCGGACCCGGCGGGACCACGGTTCAGCCAGGCCGACGCCCGGCGCCTCGCATCGAGCGGTGAGGTCTGCTTCGTCTGTGGGCACTACGAGGGTGTGGACGAGCGGGTCCGCGAGGCCCTGTGCACGGAGGCGAGGAGTATCGGGGACTTCGTTTGCACCGGAGGAGAGCTTCCGGCCGCGCTCATGGCAGATGCGGTGTGCCGCCTCGTCCCTGGCGTGCTGGGCGACCCGGAAAGCCACGAGGACGACTCTTTCGGAGGTGGGCTCCTGGGCTTCCCTCTCTATACGCGGCCCGAGACCGCCTTGGGGATCCGCGTGCCCGAGGTTCTCCTGAGCGGCGACCACGCCGCGATCGCGAAATGGCGTCGCCGCGAGCGATTGTTGCGAACCCGAACGACACGGCCCGACCTCTTTGCGACCGCCGACCTACTGCCCGGCGACCTCGGCTTGCTATAATCCATTCCGCCATGGCCAAGCAAGCGATCCTGGAAAGCGTTGCGCAACCCTTCCAGAAGACCGACCTCCCGGACATTCGACCGGGCGATACCGTTCGAGCCCACGTCAAGGTGCGCGAGGGCGGCAAGGAGCGCATCCAGATCTTCGAGGGCCTGGCCATCGCCGTTCGCCACGGGGGCATCGCAAAGAACGTCACGCTTCGCAAGCAGTCGAGCGGGGTCTGGGTCGAGAGGACCTTCCCCGTGCACTCGCCCAACGTCGCCAAGTTCGAGGTCGTCCGTAGGGGCAAGGTGCGTAGGGCGAAGCTCTACTACCTTCGCGGAAAGGTCGGCAAGGCTGCCCGAATCGCCGAGAAGCGTTGAACCCGTTCCTCTTCCTGGCCCAGGCACCCGCAGGACCCAGCGAGCTCGTCCTGACGATTGACCGCATCGCGCGCATGCCGATGAGCCAGGTCGTCTTCGGTTGCGCGATCCTCACCGTCGTTCGGGTCGTCTCCTACCTCTTCCTTCGGAGCGTCCCCCCTCACGAGCGGTTCGGGGCGAAGTTCGGGCTGTTGCGGTTCGTCAACGACGCGACCGACGCCATCGTCTACGCAGGGATCGTCGTGTTCCTCATCGTCCGGCCCTTTGGCGTTCAGACGTTCTTCATTCCTTCCGGCTCGATGGTGGACACCTTGCTCGTGAACGATTATATCGTTGCCAACAAGCTCGTCTACCGCTTCAGCGATCCCAAGCACGGCGACATCATCGTCTTCAAGCCGCCGAAAGGCGCTCTCATGCCCGGACAAGGCGACACCGACTTCATCAAGCGCCTCATCGGGGTTCCCGGAGACCTCATCGAGTGGAAGGACAAGAAACTCTATCGGAACGGGAAACCGGTGGACGAGCCCTACGTGGACTACACCGATCCCGACCTCAATGTCTTGGACAAGGGCCAGTGGCCTTCCGTGCCGCAAGCCAACTTCAAGCTCGCCGAGATCAACGGCAGGGTGATGCCCGTCCAATATTGGGGCGACATTGCCAACGCGCCAGGGAGCGTCGCCCACGTCTCGGACGAGTTTGCGGCCCAAGACCCAGACCAGATGCGACAGATGCTGAGCGCCGAGCCGGTGAGGGTGCCCGCGGGCATGTACCTCTTCATGGGCGACAACCGGAACGGATCCTTCGATGGGAGGGGATGGGGACTCGTGCCTCGATCCGACATCATCGGTCGGTCCGAGTTCATCTTCTTCCCGGCCTCTCGCTGGAGAGCCACTCGCTAGGCTTGGTGGGCTCGGTGGGGATCGAACCCACGACCAAGCGGTTATGAGCCGCCCGCTCTGACCACTGAGCTACGAGCCCCCGAGGCTGGGCGAGTCTACCTATCCGCCGAAAACGCCTACCTTGGCCGAAAGGCACGGCGGTCGTGCCTGGCGGCGGGGCCGCGACCCATGGCGTCTTCTCGCGCAACGGGCCCCACTCCACGACTGTGTCCTTGAGCGTTCCCTGTCTGCCCCGAAAGCCACCTCCGCCGCCCGGTGCCTCGTTGACGAACTCGGTGGAGACGACGTGCCACCCGCCCTCTTGCTTGAGCGCCTCGACCTGAGCCTGGCCCCCACCCGCCACCGGAAAGCTGAACACCGTGCCCTCCCCCGAGCTAGCGGCCTTGACCGGGCCTTCCTTCGCAACGAGGGAGGCATAGCCGGCCTCGCCGTCTAGCAAGGCGCACACGAGCGGCAGGCCCTGGCCCACCTGTAACGGGCTCCCGGCGGCAAGGAACGAACGGGGCGCATCCCCGACCTCCACTGTATCTCCCTCCAGCCTGTCGCGCATGAGCTTCTTGGAGTCGCAAACCCAGAGTTCACTGTCGCCAAAGACCCCGTTGTTCAGGATCCTGGAACGGCCCGGCTCCACGAAGTCAATCCAGAAGACCGCCTCCTCGGGGAGCGTGTTCCCGTCCTCGATACGGGACCGTGTGACCGCGACATGGACCGATCGAGCCCGACCGACCGAAAGGAGCATCTCCTTGAGTTGCGCTTCACCACTCCGATCCGCGGCTTGGGGAGCGTTCAACAGGACTACCGCGCACAGCGCACCTACCATGCCTTGCGTTCTACCCGCGATTCCCACGGGCTGTATACTCCCGTTCCCGTGGAGGCGAGAGCGACGATGCAGACCGAACCAGGGTGCGGGTTTTTTTCCCATACCCCTCGAAGCGTGTGCTCCCCGGAGGGCTTCCATTCGGACGAGAGGCTCATGGTGGAGAGCGCGAGCCAGTTCACCAAGGGCGAGGTCCTGCCCCTTGCCGAGCGATTGGACCGTCAGGAAGAAGGCTTGATGCCCGAACTGATCCGAAAGGCTGGGGAGCTCGGGTTTTGCGGCGTGGACACCCCGGAGGCCTACGGTGGCCTGGGACAAAGCAAAGCACTGGCGACCCGGATCCTAGAGTTCTTGAGCCTAGACGCATCGTTCAGCGTCACCCTCGGGGTCACAAGCGGCATCGCCCAACTCGGGCTCACCCTCTTCGGGAACGAATCGCAAAAGACGGAGCACTTGCCCGCGCTCGCGAGTGGCGAGAAGATCGGAGCCTATTGCCTTAGCGAACCCAACAGCGGTACGGACGCACTCGGACTGGAGACCAAGGCTGTGCGCGACGGCGACGACTGGCTCCTCACCGGCTCGAAGATGTGGATCAGCAATGCCAAGTGGGCCGAGACCTTCCTCGTCCTTGCCAAGGTGGACGGTGAGCAGGTCACCGCCTTCGTCGTGAACCGAGACACGCCGGGGCTCACGGTCGCGCGCGAGGAGCACAAGCTCGGCCTGAAAGGAAGCTCGACCGCCCGAGTCGAGCTGGAGGCCGCACGGGTGCCCGGAAAGGACCTCGTCTACGAGGTCGGGAAGGGGCACCACGTTGCCCTCAATGCGCTGAACATCGGGCGCCTCAAGCTTGCCGCGATGTCCATCGGCCCCGTCCGCGCCGCCTTGTTCCACGGCACTGGCTACGCCCAGGAGAGGAAGCAGTTCGGGACGTTCATCTCGGACTTCGGCCTTGTGCGCAAGAAGTTCGCCGATGCCGCCGCGTGGTTCTATGGCGCCGAGACGGCGATCTATCGAACGTGTGGATTGCTGGACGAGGTGTTCGGAGCATCCGACGGCAGCACGGCGGGGAATCGCGCCGCTGCCGAGGAGTATGCCGTGGAGTGCTCGGCGTGCAAGGTCTTGGCGACCGAGGCCGAGGCCCGGATCATTGACGAGATGCTCCAAGTCTTCGGTGGGTTCGGGTTCACCGAGGAGTTCCCTCTCGCACGGCTCTATCGAGACGCCCGTGTGAGCCGCATCTACGAAGGCACGAACGAGATCAATCGGGCGTTCATCGCCGACCGGCTCGCCCGCCGGATCGCAAGCGGGCACGCCCTCGGAGGGTCGGCAAACGATTCCTTCGTCGCCGAACTTGCGGGGAAGGCCCTGCCCCGCGTCGGCGATCACCAAGAGCAGGTGGGGGCCATGTCCGACCTGTTGATGCTCCAATACGCAGTCCAGGGCACGGCCGTGCGGTCTGCTGCCCAAGGAGGGCTCGCGGCGATGGCGAACTCGCGCTTTGTGAACTGGGCGAACGGCGAGGCGGCGCGCGCCTACCAAGTCGTCACCGGCGAGTCTGTTACCCTTCCCGCACCTGGCCCTGCGTACACCGACGAGCTGGCATCCGGCGTGCTCGAGCTACGCGGGCCTATCTAGCCCTCGCGCAAGTCGCTCGGGCGCAGGATCGGAGCGAGGAACTCCAGAGTCGCCTCGACCGCGTCCGGAACGACCCCGTCCGTGGGGCCGGGCAGATTTCGGTCGTCGCGGGGCTTGAGCTGGCGGTTCGTCAAGGGAACGAGCACCACCTTCGCGCCCCACGAACTCTCGAGCAACCGTGCGTCCCGGTCGCTTCCCTCGCGGTCGGCGTCCCCGCTCATCGCGAGCACGGGGGCAACCGGACGTTCCCCCGGCAACCTCCACATGAAGTCGCCGCGGAAATAGCCAGGCGGCGAATCGCCGAAAGTCGCGGTCCAGAACGGGCCCCTCGGGAAGTTCCCAGCTTCCCACTCTGCCAAGCCCGCCCGAACGCTCGACTCTGGCAACGACCCGTCCGTAGCCTGGAGGGCGAGAAGCGCGCGTTCCAAGGCGACCTCTTTGAAGGGGCGCGCCGGGCACCCCGCGAGGACGATCGCTTGGGGGTCGAGCCGACCGAGCAGCGGGGCCACCGTATAGAAGGCGTCGCCTTGCACCAAGATCCCGACCCGGCTTGGATCCACCAATTTGCCCTTACGGAGGGTCTCCCAGGCGGCCAGGACCCGCGACTGTCGCGCCACCTGCGTCGGGGCGTCGTCCGTGATGCGCAACGTGAGCATCTTCTCCTGCCCAAGGCCCTCCGCCCAAGAGGCTAGGAGCCGCTCGCTACCGGGGTTCTCGTCGTCGGCGATGTCGCACGAGTAGTCGCCCACGATCAAGACCGCGGCGTAGCGGGTGTTTCGTGAGCCGTGCGGATACGTGGTCTTGCCCACGGCACCGTCGGGCAGCCGCGCGACGACGGTCTCGAGCAACACCGAGCGAGTGTCCGCGATCTGAACCCCTGGCCGCGTGACGTTCTTGCACCCTGTGGCGGCGATCACGAGCAGCACAAGCGGCACATTGCGGAAACTAGCCATCTGCTAGACTCGATGGTCGGTTCGAAGGGCCGCAGATAAGAGCGATAACCATGGATAGCAAACAGGCGATGCAGTTCATCAAGGACAACGAGGCAGACTTTGTGGACGTTCGGTTCACAGACCTCTTCGGCCAGTGGCACCACTTCAGCCTTACCGCCTCCAACTTCTCTGAAGACGCATTTTCCGACGGCCTAGGATTCGACGGTTCGAGCATTCGTGGCTTCCAGTCTATTGACCAGTCCGACATGCTCCTCGTTCCCGACGCCGACTCGCTGTTCATGGATCCCTTCAGCGAGCACGCCACGGCCGTCATCATCGCCGACATCGAGGACCCGCTGACCCGCGAGGCCTATAGTCGCGACTCGCGGTATGTCGCCAGCAAGGCGGAGAAGTACATGATCTCCAGCGGGGTCGCGGACACCGCATACGTGGGCCCGGAGGCCGAGTTCTTCGTCTTCGACCGCATGGCCTACGGAACCCAGCCGAACAACATGTTCTTCGACATTGACTCGGTAGAGGCGCACTGGAACTCCGGAAAGCCCGACTCGCTGGGCTACACCCACCGACCCAAGGGCGGTTACTTCCCCTGTGCGCCCAGCGACAAGCTCCAGGACATGCGCTCCGAGATGTGCGTGCAACTGGCCGAGGTCGGGATCGAGGTCGAAATCCACCACCACGAGGTCGGTTCCGCGGGACAGTGCGAGATTGACGTGCGGTTCGACTCCTTGCGGAAGATGGCCGACAACATCCAAAAGTACAAATACGTCGTCAAGAACGTGGCCGCGCAATACGGCTGCACCGTCACCTTTATGCCCAAGCCGCTCTTCGGTGACAACGGCAGCGGGATGCACGTACACCTCTCGATGTGGAAGGACGGCACGAACCTGTTCTTCGACGCGAATGGGTACGCCGGTCTCTCCGATACCGCGCGCTGGTACATCGGCGGCCTGTTGCGCCACGCCCCCGCCCTGCTCGCGTTCACGAACCCGACCACGAACAGCTTCCGCCGGCTCGTCCCTGGATACGAGGCCCCGATCAACCTGATCTATTCGGCTCGGAACCGTTCGGCCTGCATCCGCATCCCGATGTTCAACAAGAGTGCCAAGGCCAAGCGCGTGGAGTTTCGAGCCCCCGACCCAAGCGCGAACCCCTATCTCGCCTTTGCCGCCATGCTTATGGCCGGGATTGACGGAATCCAGAACAAGATCGAGCCGAGAGAGCCGATTGACAAGGACCTCTACGACCTCCCCCCCATGGAGAAAGCGGGCATCCCCCAAACGCCAGGCTCCCTGAGGGCCGTGCTCAAGGCGCTTGCCGACGACCACGAGTTCTTGCTCAAAGGGGACGTGTTCACGAACGACCTGATCGAGACCTATATCGCCTACAAGCTCACGAACGAGTGCGAGGCGATGGACCTCCGGCCCCACCCATACGAGTTCTATCTCTATAGCGACGTTTAGGCGAGCGCGAGGGTCGCGGCGGCTGCGACGGCCGTCGCGACCCGCAACACCCTGGGGCCCAGCGAGAAGGCACGGCCCGCGAGCACCTCGACCTCGTGCGGAGCCCAGCCGCCTTCCGGTCCTACAAGCAACGTGGGCGCATCGCCCAGGGTCGGAACGCCGATCGGTGCGGACTCTTGCTCCGAGAGCGCCCACCACTCCACTCCAGCGTTGACGACCTCGCCGAGGGAGTCCATGGCAACGATCGTCGGCACCACCATCCGGAAGGCCACCTCGCTCCCTTCCCTTGCGATCCTCCGTAGGCGCTCCAGCTTCTCAACCTGTTGCCTTGCGTTCCAGTTCACCACGCTCCGTGCGCTCGGAAAGAGGACAAAGTGGGCCACGCCGATCTCGCTCCCCATGCGGACCGCGGATTCCAGGGCGTCGGGCTTGCTCAGGGCCAAGGCGATCGTAAGGCGGCGACGGCTCTCGGTCTGGGGCCGCGCGGTCTCGATCAGGCGGGCTTGAAGCCCGACCAGTTCGCAACGTAGGAGCCTCCCATCGCCAGGCAGGAGCGCGAACTCGTCGCCTGTGCCGAGTCGTAGGACGCGCCGGAGCTTGTGCAGCTCTTCTTCTGGCAGCCCGAGCTGCTCTGGCGCCGGGTCTTCAATCCCCGGCACAAAGACACGTGGCAGCGACCTCAGCGAGCGAGAGTCGCCGAGACCCACCCTTCCTCCTCCATACGCTCGACCTCTCGGAATCCGTGTCTCGTCGCCGCCGTGATCACTTCCTCCCATCGCTCGCGGATGATCCCCCCAACGATCCAAGCGCCGCTCGGCACAAGGATGCGCCACACGGCTGGGGCGAGAGCGATCAGGGTATCGGCCACAATGTTGCTCACCACGATCTGGCAGCTTGAATCCGGCTCGGCGAGGTCCCCGTCGGTCAGCTCGAACTCGGCCTGAACCCCGTTTCGCAAGGCGTTTTCCCGGCTCGCCTCGATGCAAAGTGGGTCGGTGTCCACCCCCTTGACGGTACCGCCCATTAGGGCGGCGGCCACGCTCAAGACACCGCTCCCGCACCCTACGTCCAACACGCGGGTGCCTGGCGGCGGATCTTCCATCGCGGACTCCAGTAGGGCCAGACACGTCCGCGTGGTCGCATGGCCGCCCGTCCCGAACGCCTGGCCGGGATCGAGAACGATCCGGATCCGGTCCGTCTCCAGGTCGCACTCCCTCCACGAAGGCGTGACCACAAGCCTCTTGCCCACCTCGACCGGCTGGAAGTACTGCCTCCAAGCCTGGCTCCAATCCTCTTCAGGGCAGAGGTCGGTCTCCACCCTGGCCGCCCCTTGGGCGATCAAGGCGCGGACGAGGGGCCCGAGCGCGTCGTGTGAGCCTGGAGAAAGGTAGGCCGAAATCGCAGGCCGCCCTTCCTCCAGGACGGTGCCACTCGGCCCGAAAAAGGCGAACGCCTCGTGCCACACCGACCAGTCCTCCGGTTCCGCGGTAAGCACGGCGGAAACTTTGATCCAGTACGCGCTCACCCCTTCTTCTTCCCAAACAGGCCACCCAGGAAGCCGCTACCGCTGGGCTCCTTGAGAATCTCGCCCCTGGAGGCGGCGTAGGCGCGGAGGAGATCCGCCTGCTCGTCACTGAGTTTGTTCGGAACCTCGATCTCGGCCACGACGATGAGATCGCCGCGAGAGCCCCCGTGTAGGCGAGGCAGGCCATGGCCCTTGAGCCGGAACCGGTGACCGTGCGTCGTCCCAGGCGGGATGGCGAAGCCCACCGTGGAGTCTATTCCCTCGACTTCGGTCTCGTCCCCGAGGACGGCCTGGGCGAACGTGACCTCCTTCACGGTGAAGAGGGTGGTGCCCTCCCGAGCGAAGCGCTTGTCGGCACGGACCCGAAGCGCGACATAGAGGTCGCCCGTGCCCCCACTCCCCGTGCCATCGGAGCCCTTTCCCGAGACTCGAAGCGTGTTCCCGCTCTCCACGCCCGCTGGCACCTCGACCGTGAGCGACGTCTCCTCGACCCGGAGACCTCTGCCCTTGCATTCCGGGCACGGATCCTTGATCGTCTTCCCCTTGCCCTTGCAGGCAGGGCAGGGAGCGGTCGTTTGCATCTGGCCCAGGAACGACTGCACGAGCCGCGTGACGGATCCGCGACCTGAGCACGTCGCGCAAGTCTCCGGCTTCGTACCTGACTTGGCCCCCGAGCCTTCACAGGCAAGGCAACGGGCGAGCCGCTTGTACCGAACCTCCTTCTCCGTCCCGGTGAGGACCTCCTCGAGCCCGACCTCGACGTTCACCTCCTCGTCGCCGCCGCGCTCGTTCCAGGGATCCGATCGCCCCCCACCCCCGAAAAAGGCCTCGAAGATGTCCCCGAAGCCGAAGTCGCGGAGAAAGTCGTTGGGATTCACCCCGCCCTGGAAGGGCTCGGTGACCCCATATTGGTCGTACTGGGCTCGCTTCTCGGCATCGCTCAGCACTGCATAAGCTGCGCTGATCTCCTTGAACTTCTCCTCGGCCTCGGAGTTGCCGGGGTTCACGTCTGGGTGGTACTGCCGCGCGAGCCTTCGGTACGCCGATCGAATCTCATCCGCAGAGGCGTCCCGGCTGACCCCTAGGACGCTGTAGAGGTCGTCCCCAGGCATCGGAACTACGCTTCGTCGCCGTCTGAATCGGAGTCTTCTTCCTCGCTCTCTGCGAGGTCGTCGAGCGAAAGGTCGCCAGCGTTCGTGCCTGCCTCGACCTCTTCCTCGATTTCGCCTTCCTGATCGGGATCGTGGAGATCCAGCGAAATGCTGTGCAGGTCGTCTTCCAAGCTGTCTTCCTCCTCCTCGTCGGTGTGGAGGTCAACGTCCTCCTCCAACGACGGCAGGAGGAGCCCCATATCGCCGATCTCCAGGCCTTCCAGCGTCGCCAGGTGCTCGGCCGCGGCTTGGGCGTCCTCGGTCTCGCTCGTGAAGTGTGGCCGGAGCTTGCCCGCTGCAATCTCGGCCAAGGCGATGCTCACAGGGTGCCCAGAGTCAATCCGGACGAGCGGAGGTGCCCCGTCCTTGATCTGTCGCGCGCGCTTTGCCGCGAGGTTCACGAGGACGAAACGACCATACTCGGCCTCGTTCAGCACGTCGGGATGCGGCAGGATCTTCTCGCCTTGCACCATGGGAGTTCGTAGGATACCTGCGAGGGGTCGTTCCCTGGGCCTGGAGGCAGGTATAAACCCGCCGTGCCCCTGCTGGCCGAGAGCCTCATTCGTGACGTGCCCGACTTCCCCAAGGAGGGCATTGTATTCAAGGACATCCACCCGGTCCTCCAGGACCACGCCGCCTTTCAACAGGCGGTGGCCCTTATGGCCGCGGAGGCCAAACGGGCCCAGGCCGAGGCGATCGTCGGGATCGAGAGCCGGGGCTTCATCTTCGGCGCACCCATCGCTCTTGAGCTCGGCCTTCCCTTCGCCATGACCCGAAAGCTCGGAAAGCTGCCTTTCGACCGGGTGACCGAGGAGTATGCCCTCGAATATGGCACGAACACGATCGAGATGCACACCGACGCGGTCGCCCCCGGCACACGAGCGTACATTGTGGACGACCTGCTGGCGACTGGAGGCACCGCCGCCGCGGCCGCGAGCCTGATCGAGCAGATCGGGGGCGAGGTCTGCGGCCTCGGGTTCTTGATCGAGCTCACCTTCCTTGCAGGCAGGAACTGCGTTCGCGAATACCCGGTCAGTGCCCTCATCCAATACTGATGTTCGCCGCCGTCCTCGCCATATTCTCGTTCTACCTACTGCCTGCGCCGGCAACCCCTGCCGAGTTGCTCGCCCAGCGCGGGGCCTTTCATCGGCGCACCGTCATCGTCCGTGGGGCATTGGCCGACTATCGTCCCCGCACGAGCCGTGCGGGCAACCAGTACACGACCTTCAGCTTGGCTTCGGGCGGTTCGAAGGTGACTGTCTTCCACCGCGGACACGCCAACCCGCCGCTTAGGAACGGTGACAGGGTGATCGTCACCGGCCTTTTCGAAAAGGAGCGCAAGGTCGGAAACTTCACCGTGCAAAACCAACTGGATGCGACCGAGGCCACGGGCAGGCCCTTCGGCGTTCGAAAGGAGTGACCCCTCCCCGGCTCCTCGCGGTCATGGGCCCGACTGCGTCCGGCAAGACCGTGCTGGCCGAAGAGATTGCATTTCGGCTCGGCGCCCAGCTCGTCAATGCCGACGCCTTCCAGGTCTATCGCGGCTTCGACATCGGCACGGGCAAGCCGCAGAATCGAGAGCAGTACGAGCTTCTGGACATCTGCGATCCGCACGAGCAGTTCGGAGTCGGGGCCTTCGTGCGCCTCGCGGGCGAGGTAGCGACCCGCTGCTTTCACCAGGGCCAAGACGTCGTCTTGGTCGGGGGGACCGGACTCTATATCCGGGCCCTGCTGGAGGGCTACACCGATCTTGCCCCCCCGCCCGAGCCTGAACTGCGAGCCGCCCTGGAGGCTGAGGAGGCCAAGCGGCCAGGTTCCCTCGCTCGGCGACTTCTGGACCTCGAGCCGGAGACCAAGGTGGACCTCAACAACCCCGTGCGCGTGCGGCGCCGCTTGGAGGTTTTGGCCGGGCCGACCGAGCCTGCTGGAGCGCCCTTGCCGCCCTTTCGCAAGCGGAAGATCGGGCTTAGCCTCCCCACCGCGATTCTCAACGAAGCGATCCGGCACCGGGTTGACGCGATGCTAGAGCAAGGCTGGGAAAGGGAGACCCGCTCGCTCTTGGATTCAGGAGTGAGCTTGGAATCGCCAGCTTTCCGAGCAATCGGGTATAGATTGCTCGCTCGCGTGAGTTGCGGCCAAATCGCAGCGACGGAAGCAAAGCATCAAATCGTTCGGGACACTATGCAATACGCCAAACGCCAACGAACTTGGCTCCGATCCGAGCCTGGCCTTGCCAGGTTCGAGATGGGCTCGCCGTTCGATGGCTCTGGCGACTCGGACGTCCTCGACGCGATCTGGGACGAGATCGTACGCCCGGATCAACTCTAAGGGGGGACTATTCAATTGGGCAAAGCCATCAACCAACAAGACATGTTTCTGAACCAGGCCAGGAAGGAAGGCGTGCAGATCACGATCTACCTTATTGGCGGGGTGCAACTCCGTGGCACCGTGCGAGGGTTCGACGCCTTCACCGTGCTCCTCAACAGCCCAGGCAAGCCAAGCCAACTTGTCTACAAACACGCGATCACGAGTATCGTCCCCGCCCAGCAGCTGGGAACGACGCACCGCTATGAGGACGCAGCGCCGCCGCACCAAGAAGAACCCGCGTCAGAAGAGTAATGCGGTTCGTCAAGATGCAGGGCATCGGGAACGACTTCGTCATGGTGGACGCGGTGCGGGACGGCTTGCCTCGGGAGGATCTCCGGGCACTCAGCCGGTCGGTCTGCGACCGTCACCTCGGCGTTGGGGCCGATGGCTTGATCTTCGCGTTGCGTGGGGTCACAGCGGATTTCCAAATGCGGATGTTCAACCCGGACGGCTCGGAGAGCGAAATGTGCGGCAATGGGGTTCGCTGTCTCGCCCAGTTCCTCCGGGACCAGGGACACACCACCGAGCGTTTCGTGGAGGTCGAGACGGGCAACGGCGTCCTTCGCCTGGAGATGATGCCCGACGGTCAGGTCAAGGTAATGATGGGCCGGGTCGGGCTCACCAGGGGAGAGATCGGGATGACCGGCGACCCCGATTCCACGTTCCTCGCCCAGCCCATTTCGAGTGGGGGCCGCACCGTACTTGCCACTGCGGTATCTATGGGAAACCCTCACCTCGTCGTGTTCTTGGAGCTCGGTGAGGAGGTTGACTTGCGCGACCGCGGAAGCGAGCTGGAGCATTCTCCGCTCTTTCCCGAGCGTACCAACGTCCACTTTGTCAAGGTGCTCGGGCGGGATCGCTTGCGCCAGATCACCTGGGAGCGCGGGGCGGGGGCGACCTTGGCATGCGGGACCGGAGCGTGCGCGGTGGCGGTCGCCGGCCACCTCAATGGGCTGACCGAGCGCCGGGTCACGGTGGACCTGCCAGGGGGCTCGCTTTTCATCGAATACCAAGAGAACGGTGAGGTCTTCATGACCGGACCTGCGGAGACCGTCTTCGAGGGCGAGTGGCTCGCCCCGGCTACCCTAGCTCCCGCTCCAACTCTCGCCGAGTCTCCTTCTTCTTGATCGCCTCGCGCTTGTCATACTGCTTCTTCCCTTTGCCGACGCCGACGACCACCTTCGCCTTGCCGCCCTTGAAGTAGACCTTGAGCGGAACCAGAGAAAGCCCGTTCTCGTCCTGCTTGCGCCGGAGAAGCTCGATCTCCTTCCGGTGTGCGAGCAGCTTCCGCTCCCGCCTGCGCTCGACTCGGTAGTGCGAGGACTTTTCGTAGGGCTCGATGTCCATCTGGTGCAGCCACAGCTCACCGTTCGTCACCCGGCAATATGCGTCCGTGAGGTTGGCCCTGCCCAGGAATAGGCTCTTCACCTCGCTTCCGACCAGCACGATGCCCGCCTCTAGCTGGTCGCTGATCTCATAGTTGAACGAGGCCTTGCGGTTCTGTACCGTGCCCGGCTCCCTCTTTCCCGCCTGGGCCATGGCGAAAGATGATACCGAAGGTACCATGGCTCCGTATGCGGCCCCATTGCGGCTTTGCCGCCATCCTCGCCGTCCTCGCCTGCTCGGGCTGTGGACCCAAGGAAGCGCCTGCCCCCAAATCCTTCTATTCCAAGCTCGACTTCCGGGACGTAGAGGTCGGTACTGGGCCCGAGGCCCACGAAGGCGACCTCGTCCTCGTCGAGTATACGGGCAAGCTGCCCGACACCGGGCATGTCTTCGACTCGAACAAGACCGAGGGCAACACCAAGGACCCGCTCCCCTTCGTCATCGGGCAGCACGGTGTGGTGGCCGGGTTCGAGCAAGGGATCAAGGGGATGAAGGTCGGCGGGACGCGCGAGATCGAGATCCCCTGGAAGATGGGGTATGGCGAGTTCGGGTCACCCCCCACGATCCGCGGGAAGCAGGACCTGCTCTTCATCGTGAAGCTCCTCGCCGTCGTCACCGAGGCGGAGAAGAACGTCTTCGAGTACGAGGACACCAAACCCGGAACTGGCGAGCCCGTGAAGAAAGGGGACAAGGTCGAGGTTCATTACGTCGCTCGTTACGTCAACGGCAAGTTCCTCGACGACACCCGCAAGCGCGGCAAGACCGTCCCTTTCACGATCGGCCAAGACCAAGTGATCTCCGGGGTGGACCGCGGGGTCATCGGGATGCGGGTCGGCGGTCAGCGGGTCCTCACCCTGCCGCCCGAGACCGGATGGGGGGCTTGGGGGAACACGAAGACGATTTCCGGGAACCAGGTGCTCGTCATCACGCTCGACCTCGTGAAACGGGGCTGAGCGATGGCCCCGCCTAAGCTTGCGGTCACGGTTTCGGAGCCGAACCTTGCGGCGGCGTTCTCGCTCCATCCCCTTGTCGAAGTCGTGCAGGGCGAGCCCGAGTCCGGCGCCGCCTCCTGGAGCCAAGGCGATTGGCATCGCTCGCTCGCCATCGGTGCTCCTGCGGAGGTTCGCGGCCTGATCGAGACCATGGACAACAACCCCATGGTATGTTGCGACCGTTTCTCGGTTCCGGGCCCCATGGCCACGCTCGCCCTGCTCGCGCTCGCGCCTGCGGCCAGGGCCGGGATCGTTGCTTCCCCGCCGCGCCTCTCGCTCTCGCACCCCCCCGAGCCCAGCATGACCGAGTTTCTCTCCGAGGCGGGGGTTCCTTCGTGGCACGCCCAGGCCGGTGCGGGCGGCGCGCTCTGTCGCGCCTCGGCGAGATTCGCCCTCCCGCCGGGATGCTCGAAGGACGAGGTCGGCGCCGCCTTTGGCGAGTGCTACGACCGCGCCTTCTTCGTCCGGATCGCGGAAGGAGACCCGACCGGCCTTGCCCTCGCCTTTGTCCGGCTCGGGTTCGAGGCTAGGGACCTCATCGTCTCGGCTGCCGCCGACCCGCTCGGGAAGGCGGGCCCTGCCCAGTGCGTACACGCCTTCAACGTCATGTGCGGGTTCGTAGAGTCCTTGGGCGTCACCGATCCGGTTCGGCTTGCGTCTCCGCCTCCAGGGCCGCCCGGTCCTCCTCGCTCGATATGATCCCGTCCACACCGGGCCCGTCCACCTTTTCCCATTCCCCTTTCCGCGCTCGTTTCCACGTCGTCAGGCCGTGTTTGGCCGCCTTTGCCGCGCTGAAGCCCGACCGGGTCCGGAACTGGACCGGGCTCACCACCCTGCGGACGTCCTTCCCGCACCAGGGACAGAACCGGAGCTCCCCTTCCCCCACCGAGTGAAGGATCGCGAACCGGTGCTCCCCCAGTTCGCACTCCCCGTCCAGGTGCTCGTACTCAAAAACCGGCATTCCGCTCGCGTATAGTGACACGGATGCTCGAAGAGTGGAACCGGGAGATCGTCGAGTGCCAAGACTGCCCCAGGCTCCGCCGATGGTGCCTCCAGGTCGCCCAGACCAAGCGAAAAGCCTTCGCAGACCAACCATACTGGGGCCTTCCCGTCCCCCATTTCGGCGATCCCGAGGCCACATGCCTCATTGTCGGCCTCGCCCCTGCCGCCCACGGGGCCAACCGCACCGGGCGGCTTTTCACCGGCGACCGAAGCGGGGACTTCCTCTTCCGCGCCCTATGGAGGTCCAAGATCGCCAACCAACCGAAGGCCGACTCCCTGCAAGACGGCCTCCGCCTCGAAGGCGTCCTCGTCACCCCCATCGTCCACTGCGCCCCGCCTGGGAACAAGCCCACCCCCCACGAGGTCGAGAACTGCCGCCGCCACCTTGCGCCCCTGCTCGACTCCCGCGAATGGAGGGCGATCCTCTGCCTCGGCGCCATGGCCTGGGCCGAGACCCTCCGGCACTACCGAGTCAAGCCCCGGCCCAAGTTCGGCCATGGCGCCCTGCACACAGAAAGCCAAACCCAGATCATGGGATGCTTTCACCCCAGCCAGCAGAACACCTTCACCGGGCGGCTCACCGAGCCCATGCTCCAAGCCCTTACCGATTGGCTGGCGGAGCGACGCGGTTGACCAGCACCACCCGTTCCAGCTCGACCCGCCGAAGCTCCCCCGAGCGCGAATAGGCCAGCTCCACCTTGCTCCCGGCCTCGCCCGCGAGCAGCCGCTCGAGTTCCCGCCAGCCCAGGTTCACCACCTCGGCCCCATTGATCGCGAGCAGGTCGTCCCCGCGCTGGATCCCTGCCGCGGCCGCCGGACTGCCGGGCGTCACCGAGGCGATCCGCACCCGACCCCGCGAGGGGTCGTGGAACGCCGCCACCCCCACGCTCCCTTGCGCAGGGTCGCTAAACCGGCCCGTGAAGTTTTCCATCCAGACCCGTCGCCGCCCCGTGTCCAAGATCGTGTTCATGTTCTTGAGGAACCCAAAGCCCACCGTCCCGTCGTGCTCCGCCGAGCTCGAAGGGAGGTCAATGATGGACCACACCGAGCCCTCCACCGGCACCGTGAAGATCTCCATCGCCGGCATCGCGAGCTTGAAGCTCCCCACCGGCCCCGAGGCCACCATGCTCAGCCCCATGAACTCCGGCTTGCGGCCCTCCTTCCACAGGCCCACCCGCTCCAGCACGTCCTTGTGGGTCGTGGCATAGAAGGCGTTCCCAGTGTCCAGCGCCAGGTACATCCGCTCCCCGTTCTCCAGCTTGCAACTCATCTCCACAGAGTCGTGCCCCCGCGGGAGCATCTTGGCGAGGAAGGTCCGCTTGCCGTCCGGCGTGCGCTGCGAAATGTCCAAGCTGGAAGGGTGGAAGACGAGCACCCTGCGCTCGAAATTGATCTCGAAGACTCCGTTCGAGAACGGCTGGAAGCCCAGGATGCCGTCCACGTGGGTGCCGTAGCTCTCGGTGTAGCGCCCGCCCGGCACCTGCACCGCCTCGAGATCCTCTCCGGCCATCGCGTGGCCCCCGATCTTCAGGCTCTCGATCTTGGTCGTCTTGGCCTCGAACGAGCCCACGAAGTCGCGCAGCTGAACCTTGCCGGTGGGCTTTCCCAGGTTCACGGTGTCGCCGATCACGACCGCGCCGGAGAAACCAGTATCGAACATGAGCGAGGCGCTCTTCCCGTTGATCTCCACGTCCACGACGATCGCGTCGTCCGCGATACGGAAGGGGACCTCGTCAGCACGAGGGGCGGCCAAAAGCAGCGCAAGCGTTGCCAGCATCGTCCCTATTCTGACGTGCGGCGCCGCCCGAAGTCTCCCGCCAAGCCCGCGACCCACGCGCCATATCCCCCCGTTCGCCGACCGGAGCCCCGAACGCGATCGGGATCGAGCATCCCGCACCCGGACCAACCCAAGCCGCGTCCCGCCCGAGCCTGCCCGCTCCCGGCGAGGACACCCGTCGAGCGCCCCAAGGAAAACTGCCCCTAAACCAGACCGACCGGCACCCCGTCCAGCCCAAACCAGGGCCAGACCAGAGCGACCAACGCCAGCCCCGTCCCAGACCAAGCACGGAAAACCCCTCACCACTCCCAGCCCAAACCAAACCACACCCAGTCCGGACCCAATCCCACCCAGCCCGAAAAAAACCGCGCCTAGCCCAGACCAATCCACACCCAACCCGTTCCAAACTACACCCAGTCCAGACCAAACCACCCCCAGTCCAGAGCAAACCACACCGGGAAAACTTCTCCCGTAAACCCTGAAATCCCACGATCCAGGTTCAAACCAGCAACAAACGTCTACCAAAGAAGTCCATCGCCGCCCACCCGACCCCCGAGCGCGGGGGTCACTCGTACGGGGCGGTCTCTTCGAACACCCGGGCCAGGTCCCCAGGGCTGAGCACCGTGTCGTATAAGCCCATGGACTCGCCCTGGTGCCGATCCACCCCGGTGTAGGAGAGGCTACTGTCCTCGTAGCGGCGGAACTTGAATACCGCGTCGTTCATCAGGGCGCTGTTGAACAGCCCTAGGCTCACCAAGAGCTCGAAGTCCTTCACCTCCAGCCCGGTCACGCGCTGGAACAGTCCCGGTTCGAGCTTCGTGATCACGTCCCGGAGCGTCTGCTCGCGGAAGTCGGTGAGGTACATGAACACTGGGATCCGCGTCGCGAACTTGATCAGCTTCTCCTGGATCTCCTTCCGCTTCGAGCGGTACTCCTTCTCGTCGTCAGAGAGCTGCTTCTTCTCCTGGGCCGAGACCTCGTTGTCGTTCGCCTCTTTCTTGGCCTTCTTGACGGCGTCCGACTTGTTTACGATCGTCTCAATGTCCTGTCTGAGGCTGCGGAAGCCTTCGATCTTCATGATCGCATCCAGCGCTTCCTGGTTCGCCAGTAGCCGCTTGAGCGTGTCGTTGTCCACGTGCACGAGCAAGGCGCTCTCCCACCGCCGGGCTAGCAGCGTCGCGGTCGTCCCGCTCATCGCCATGTCGAGGATCCCGGTCGCGTCGATCTGCTTCATCGAGCTTCCGTCGTAGGCGAGCACGGGCAAGAAGTCCACGAACTCCGCGACCTTCTGCTCCGGGCTCGCCGTCTCGTCTAGGTTCAGTCTGCAGCTATAGTCGGCGATCTGCCGGAGCGCGCGGTCAGGAGCGAAGTCGAAGACGTAGCATTCCTCCTTCAGCACGGCCTCCTCGTTCGGGCTCATACCGTCCGGGTTCCAGACCGTCCACGGAGACTGCACGCGAAACGCCGCTTGGAAATAAGTCTCCGGGCTCTGCGAGTTCCGTAGCACGAAGATCCCGGTCCAGGGGCGGACGGTGACGCCGGTCGTAAGCTTTCCGCAGGTCAGCGTGATCGTGCGGGTGACCAACGGGTCGTCCATCGCTTCCAGCACGGGCCCGAGCGCCTCCACTCCGATCCCCGCCTCGGTCCCCGCCGCCACGACCACCTTGTAGTCGTGGTAGAAGCGGTTCTGGCGCCGCTTCAGCAGATTCGCCATCGCATGGCAGGCCGCCACGCCGGGCAGGAACCAGACCGTGTGCGAGAGCACTTCGAGCAGCGGGGTGTACGAGAACGGCATGGGCGGCTTCTTCGCGCCCTGCTTCAGTTTGTCCAAGGTCGTCGGAGCGTGGGCGCCTCGGATCAGGTCGAGCCACTTCTGCACCTCGTCTTCGTGCACGAAAGTCGCCTCGGAACCTTGGCCCTTCGCCGCGAAGAACGCGTTCAGGTCGAAGCTGTCGAACTCGCCTTGCAAGGCGATGTCACGGATGTCGTCCGGCAGCTGGTACGTCATCAGCACCATCCGGGGCAACGAGCGGTACGGGTTGTCGTCCCCTTCCCACTCTCGTTTCGCACGTTGCTCGTCGGAGTAGGTCCAGTTCGTGATCTGCTCCTCGATGAACTCTCCCGAAGTGATCGCGCGGAACGGAGTGCCGCTCAGGTAGAGGTAGGCCGAGGTCGTGATCGGGATCGCGTCCTCGTCCAGGGCGAACACCTCCTCGTCTGGGTCTTGGCCGTCGAAGCTCAGCGTCCCTTGGCCCTCCTGTTCGAAGAGGTACTTCGCCGCCTCGCGCCACGATCCGAAGTGGTACTCGTCCAGGATCACGCAGTCCCAGTTCACCGTGTGAACCCACTCGTTCTTCGCCTTGATGCCCCCGGAACTCGCGTTCCTCCCTAGCAGGTCCTGGAACGAGCCGAAGCAGACGACGGGCCTGGCCTTGTCGTAGTCCGGATCGCCCTGCGCCGGAAGCTCCTTGGCCGGGAGGAACTGCCAGCCTTCGAACTCGGTGTGCGTCTTCAGGTCCTCTTCCCACGCGCTGCGGACGGCCGGCTTGTAGGTGAGCACGAGGACCTTCTTCCAGCCCATCTTCTTGGCGAGCATATAGGCGGCGAACGTCTTGCCGAACCGCATCTTGGCGTTCCAAAGGTAGTGCAGCGGCTTGTCCGGCTTCTCCCGGTGCTCCCGACGGAAATAGGCCGCTGTCCTCTCGACTGCCGCCTCTTGCTCCGGGCGCAGCGCGAAGTTACGGGTTCGGCTCTCTTCGTACTCCCTGCCCTCGACCAGGGAGATCACAGCAGCTCGGACTTCCTCGACCGTGCCACGGAACCACTCGCCTTTGGGGTTCTGGATGCCTCTCTTGCGAAGCAGCCTGTGGACCTCACGGTCCGTGAACGCCGTCCCGTCGTTGCGCATCGCGGACTCCTCGAGGACGATCGTGTAGGTGGGTTCCCCTGGCGTCACGACCGGGTACTGCGCCTGCACGCGCCCGCTCACGTCCTTCGTCGTGTAGCCGACCTTCAGCAGCCCCTTGCACTGCGGGTGCGAGTCCTCGTAGGCGTAGATCTTCGGCGTTGCTGCCGGCCGCTCGGGGAAGAAGTCGCTGGCCAAGCTAGAAGCCCCCCAAAGAGGGTCCAACCGGTTCCGACTGCCAGCCTGCCTTGGCGGTGTCCATGACCTCTGCGGCGGCAGCCCGCGCGTCGGCCAGCCGTTGCAGCGTCTCAAGCCGCATAAATCTCCAGCGCTTCGGCCTCGGCCACGTGACGGAACACCGGCTTTCGGGCCGCGGCCCAGTCCACGACGTCCACAGGGCAGCCCAAAAGCGCCTCCAAGTCCGCCTGCAACCCGAACAGCTGGTCGAAGAGGTTGATGCCGGGAGGAGGAGGCCCGAACTCGGCCAGGAAGTCAAAGTCGCTGGCGTGCTCGTTCCAGTCAGGCCGCACTGCGCTGCCGAAGACGCGCAGCCTCAGGACCCCGTAGCGCCTGCACAGCACTTCGATCCGGCTCTGTTCCGAGCGCAACCGTTCCAGCGGGCTCATGGCGACATTGTGACGGATTGACCTACGCAGGAGACGGCACCGGACGGCGGAAGGGAACGGGTCGCTACTCGCCGTTCGGCTCCATCGGACGGATGACTGCCTCGATGTGGGCGATCTCGTCTTTCGTCAGTCCGTACTTCTTGTAGAGTGCCTCGTCCGTCCACTCCCGGTCCCACGTCTGCATCGGCACCCACGTGTAGGTGGACCGCGTCGCATGTTGCGTAATCTTGCGGAGGGAGACCAAGAAGCGCAAGAACCGGCTCCGGAGGTAGCTTTGCACGCTTACCGCCGCCGCCTCGCCGGTCGTGTGGAAGAACAGATAGGTCTGGGTGCAAACGGAAGGAGAGCTCACACGGAAGCTGGGCCCAAGCACCATCGCGGGCTTCGCGCCTCGCTCGCCGTATGCCTGTGGCACCATCACCTTCCATGTATCAATCAAGTGAGTGCTCTTATGGATTTGGTCTCGGCTGATCCAGTCCTGCCGTCGTTGGCCGTTCCTAAAGTAGTAAATTGGCACGTCGTCTTCCATCTCATCGGAATGGAACTCGTCAAAGTTCGACGTCCAACCAAACTCCTTGTCGACTGAAAGGATCTCTGTGATCGAAGGTTCCTTCCTCTTTGCCACCTTGGCGAGTACGCTGACCCCCACGGGGTCTCGGACGAACACATCATGGTCATCCAGGCGCCGATTGGTTGTTCTGCCCCCTTCTGACCCTACGGAGGTAACGGAGCAATCTCCCTCTGTGTCCCGGTCCCACAGGAAGTAGCAGACGCCGCCTTCGAAATCAACACCAGGGAAAACTTGGTCCATCCGCTCGTAGTCCACCAGGTGCCGGACTCGCCGATCGGACAGCATGGAGGCGCGGAACTGGCTCAGGCCCAGCCCGCTCGCCATCCAGCGCGACGGAATGATCATGCACAGGAACTTCGGGTTGAGCTTCCTCGCCGTGTCCACAAACTGGTTGTAGATTGGGATGTCCCTCGTGCCCCCGTCCGACCCCATTTGGTACGGCGGGTTGCTGACGATCACATCGAACTCCATATCGAATATCTCCTTCGGCTCCTGGCAGTGGATAAACTCGTAGGCGTGGGTCTCGAGCGCCTCGTCGCGGTCATAGGCCGCCTGGCTCGCTCCGCAGAACGCGCACTTCCCTCTCTCCCAAGTATGCTCGACGCGCCGGAACCGGATGTTCCCCTCCTCGTCGGAGAACTTCGTACAGACCGAGTACTCCCCGTTCGCGGTCTTCGAGCAGTAGACCGAGCGACGGGAGGCGAGGGCGGTCAGCTCGGTGATCGCGATGCCGAACACCTGCTTCGTCATGACGTGGTCAATCCGCTCCTGGAGGTCGGGGATCTGTCCTTCCAGCCCCTCCAGCAGCCGCCTCGCGATCTCGCGGAGGAACACGCCGGTCTTGCAGGCCGGGTCGAGGAAAGTCGCATTCGGGTCGCTCCAGATCTCCGGCGGGAGGAGGTCGAGCACCTGGTTCGCCAGGCTGGGCGGGGTGAAGACCTCGTCGCTGCTCAGGTTTGCGAGGCAGAGCAGGACGTCGGGGTTGTGGGACTCAGCCGTGGGCATGGCTGAGCTCCAGGAAATGGACGGGCGGGTACTCGCGCAGACGGTGAGGGAGGAAGACGTTCTCGCCTCGGTCGGAGACGAGGGGCCGGTTCGGCTTGTGGAACAGCGACTCCTGCTCCTCACCGAACAGGCCCGGCTGCCGCGGGCCGAGGCTCGCCTGCTCCGGATGGAGAAGATCGTCGAAGACGAAGTCCCGCCGTTTGAACCGGCTGCCGTTCACCGGTGACCATTCGGCGAAGACGATCGGCGCAGGCTCGGAACCGACTGTCAGAAGGGTCAAAGCATCGCCCCAGACGATGTTGCGGGCGAGAATGTACCGGACGGACTCTAGAAAGCGAAGGTTCGGCTCCTCGAAATGGGTGTCGTGGCGCTCGGCGACGACACCCAGGAGCCTCTCGCGGCACGCCTGGACGTTGTCCTCCAGGATGTCTATGCCGTAGAGCGAGGTCACCGCTAGGACCGCGTTCCGCTCCCATTCGTACTGCGACTTTTTGTAGAAGCGGTCCACGACCGCGAGCTTGCGGCGCAGGACGGGCTCCAGGAAGTTCCCGTCCCCACAGGCGGGCTCGAGGAAACGGGAGGCCAAGTTCGCTGTCTCCTGCTCGACGAGATCGAGCATCGCTTCCACGATGTGCGGCGGGGTGAAGACCTCGCCGTGGGCGGCGACGCGCTGCTTGGACTTGATATGCGGACGGGGCTGGTCGGACACGGCCACCGAGGGGGAGTTTGGCACAGGATCCGCCCAGGAGGCGGCACGGCCCGCGCTTTGGTTTCTCAGCTCTGGGGTGAGGATTGGGGGGTGGGTTGCCGAGGATAGGATTGGGCCCGGCGGGGGTTTTCCTGGTCGGGCTGGAGGTGGCACGCGGTGCCGGTGATTCCTGACAAAAACAACGACGCGATCCTCTTCTTCGAGCAGCGACAGTCCGACTGGACCTCGAACGCCGCCGCGCTCGGGCTCACGCCCGGCGACATGACCGCCTTCGCGCCGCTCATCACGAGCGCGAGGACGAGCTTCACCGACGCCGAGGTCGCCCGCCAGGCGAGCAAGAACGCTACGGTGACGCTCGAGAACAACATGGACTCGATGCGCGGCCAGGGCGCGGCGCTCATCGCCAAGATCAAGGCCTTCGCCGAGTCTTCTGGCAACCCGAACGTCTACGTCCTGGCGAGCATCCCGCCGCCTGCGCCGCCGACCCCGGCCCCGGCTCCGACGCCTCCGGCTTCGGTGAGCGCCTCGGTCAACAACGACGGGCACGTCGTGGTGAAGTGGAAGGCGACGAAGCTGAACGGCACGTTCTTCAGCGTGCACCGGCTCTTGCCTGGCGGCACGTGGACGCCGGTGGGGAGCGTTGCGGCGAAGACCTTCACGGACGACACTCTGCCTTCGGCCTCGGCCTGGGCGCAGTATCAGGTGAAGAGCCATCGCGGCACCGAGGTGAGCGAGGGCAGCGAGCCGATCGTCGTTCTTCTGGGCAACCAGCAGTCTCAGGCTGCCTGACCCGGCGTAGGGGCCGTTCTGGCATTGCGGCCCCAGCCGAATCGCTTTCGCGTATACTCGCTCGCGCGGGGAACCACCCGCGACAAGGGAGCGAGTAGCACAATGACCAGCAAGACGTCCAGCAAGATCAGCCTCCTAGCGGCCTTGGCCGCGGCGGCCGTCCTCTTCGGTTGCAAGCCTGCCGAAACCGGCACCGCCGGCGGCGGCGGCTCCGGCAGCGGCAGTGGCTCCGGCGAGACCAAGTCCGCCCGAGCCATGCCCACCGTCGAAGGGCCGAAGGTCGAGGGAGACACGATCAAGCTCGGCCTCGTGGCGAGCCTGAACGGCGCCTCGAAGCCTTGGGGCGAGGACTGCAAGTCCGGCGCCCAGCTCGCGGTGGACGAGGCGAACGCGGCCGGGGGCATCAACGGCAAGAAGATCGAGCTCATGATCGAGGACAGCAACAGCCAGCCTCAGGACGGGCGCGTCGCGACCCAGAAGCTGGTGAGCGAGGGCGCCTTGTGCGTTCTGGGCGAGGTCGCGAGCGGCATCACCCGGCCCATGACGGACGTGACCTATGCCGCCGGGGTGCCTCAGGTGGCGATCGGCGCGACCGCGGTGGACCTGACGCAGAAGTATGCGAACATCTTCCGCGTCTGCTACAACGACGACTTCCAAGGGCCGGTGATGGCGAAGTTCGCCTATGACGAGCTGAAGCTGCGGAACGTGGCGGTGATGACGGACAACAAGCTTCCCTACTCGCAGGGTCTGAGCGCGAGCTTCAAGGCCGCCTTCGAGAAGCTGGGCGGGAAGATCGCGAGCGAGGAGTTCTATGAGCAGGGCAACGCCCAGTTCACGGGGCAGATCACGAACCTGAAGTCGAAGAACCCGGACGGGATCTTCCTGAGCGGCTACTTCAACGAGGTCGGGCCGATCGCCAAGCAGCTTCGGCAGAACTCGGTGAACGTTCCGCTCTTCGGCGGGGACGGCTGGGACAGCACCGAGCTGATCAACAGCGGCGGGGACGCGATCGTGGGCGGGTACTTCTGCAACCATTACACGAGCACCGAGGATCGTCCTGAGGTGAAGGACTTCTTGGCGAAGTGGAAGGCGAAGTACGGCGGAGAGCCGGGCACGACGATGGGCGCGCTAACGTTCGACGCGGCGAACCTGGTGATCCAAGCCCTGAAGAACTGCAAGGAGCTCACGGCCAAGGAGCTCATCGCGCAGATTGACCAGACCGAGAACTTCAAGGGCGTGACGGGGACGATCACGCTCAAGGGCCAGAACGGGGACCCGCTGAAATCGGCCTTGGTGGTGAAGGTGACCCGGACCGGGTTCGACTTCGCGAAATCGTACTCTCCCGAGGAACTGAAGTAACCCTTGGGCCTTGGCCTGACGCTCTTGCCCCTGGCAGCCTTTGACCCTGCCACCCTGCCAGGGCAGTTGGTCTATGGGATCCTGATCGGGTCCATCTATGCCCTGGTCGCGCTGGGCTACACGATGGTGTACGGGATTCTGAAGCTGATCAACTTCGCGCACGGCGAAGTGTTCATGCTGGGGGCGTATGTGGCGCTCTTCATCTCTTGGGCGCTGGGCTATACACCGGAGGAGATGCAACGGGCGCCGATGCCCTCTTCCCTCATGGTGCTGGGGCTGATGCTCGTGGGGAGCATGGTGGTTTGCGGGCTGGTGGGGGTGCTCATCGAGTTCATGGCCTATCGCCCGATGCGGAACCAGCCGAGGATCTCGGCCCTGATCACGGCGATCGGGGTGAGCCTGCTTCTGCAATACGGGGGCGCGCTCTTCCTTCCGGTCTCCCCGCCGCCCGTGATCCGCGAGGAGGCGAACCCGGTGCAGGGCTCTTTGCGGGTTTGGATCCAGAAGCCGCCCGAGCCCTTGCTGGGGCAGTACACGGAGGCGGAACGGGAGTTCGAGCAGGCAAAGGACGCCCACAAGAACGAGCAGTACAAGATCCGGACGAACGGTACGACGGAGGAGAAGTTGGCCGCACTCTCGGACAAGCTGGCCGCGGCGCGCACGCGCTATAGCGACCTGGAGCGGCAGATCCAACCCAAGAGCATCCGCTTGATCCTGCCGCACGGGCTCTTGGTGATGGCGGGTACGAGCCTGGTGCTCATGCTCTTCCTGCGCTGGCTCGTGATGAAGACGAAGATCGGCCGGGGGATGCGGGCGGTCTCGCAGGACTTCGACTCCGCCGCCTTGATGGGGGTGAACGTGAACACTGTGGTCTTCACGACGTTCTTGATCGGTTCCGCGCTGGCAGGCGCGGGTGCGATGATGTACGCGCTCTTCCAGGGCTTGACGATCTCGACGTTCTTCGGCGTCGCGCCCGGCTTGAAGGGGTTCGTGGCCGCGGTGGTGGGCGGGATCGGGAACATACCCGGCGCGGTGCTGGGCGGGCTCATCATGGGGGTCGCCGAGGCTCTCGTGATCTGGTCGGGGCTGGACATGTTCAAGGATGCGTTCGGGTTCGTGATCCTGATCATCGTTCTCTTGATCCTTCCCAAGGGCCTTCTGGGCTCGAACAAGGTGGAGAAGGTATGAGGTTCTGGCTCGTTCGCCTGGCGAGCGTCGCGGTCGTTTTGGTGGGGTGCTTCCTCCTGCAGCAGTGGGCGGCGGCAAGCCTGACCCCCTACCTTCAGAGCCTGGTCTTCTTGGCGGGCGGCTATGTGGCGCTCGCCGTGAGCTTGAACCTGATCAACGGGATCACGGGCCAGTTCTCGATCGGTCACGCGGCCTTTTATATGATCGGGGCCTACACGACGGCGTTCCTGACCGCGACGTTCTTCAAGGCGCAACCTCTGGACTCCACGGCATGGGTCGTGCTCATGGTCGTTGCGGGCTCAGTGGTCGCGGGGATCGCGGGGCTTGTCGTCGGCCTTCCCTCCTTGCGCCTCCGCGGGGACTATCTCGCAATCGTGACGCTCGGCTTTGGCGAGATCATCCGCATCGTGGTGCAGAACGTGAAGGCGCTGGGTGGCAGCTTTGGCATTGACTGCCGCGTGGAACCCGCCCCTCCCAGCATCATGCTGATGTGGCTGCTCGCGATCCTCACGATCGCGATCTGTCGGAACCTCCTCAAGTCTGCGCACGGCCTTCCCTTCCTCGCGGTGCGGGAGGACGAGATTGCGAGCTCCGCCATGGGAGTGCAGGTGACGAAGGTGAAGGTCACGGCCTTCGTGGTGGGCTCGATGCTCGCGGGGGCGGCGGGCGCGATCTATGCCCCGTTCCAGGTGTTCATCACTCCTCTGAACTTCGACATGTACCAGTCCTTCATCGTTCTCACGATGGTGGTGATGGGCGGTACTGGATCGGTCACGGGATCGGCGATCGCGGGCCTGCTCCTCTACTTGTTGCCGGAGTATCTGCGGCTCATGAAGCAGCCGGGGACGAGCAAGGCGATCTCGATCGGGGGCCCGGCCGTGGCGGCGGGGCTGGTCGGCGTGATCGTGCTGGTCTGGCTCTTGCGGGTCGTGCAGGCGAAGGTGGTCGGCTCGAAGTGGCAGCGCTGGGCTGGGAACCTGGGGGCGTTGGCCGCCACGGCCCTGCTCGTCTACTTGGGGAGTCTCGCATTGCACGGCGTGCCCTTCCTGCGCTCTCGGAACTACACGATGGCGGAGCTTCGCATGGCGATCTTTGCGCTCGTGCTCATCGCGCTGATGCTATTGCGCCCTGCCGGGATCATGGGGCACCACGAGTTCAGTTGGGACGGGATCGGAAAACGGCTGCGACGTCGAACATCGGGAGCCAAGGCGTGAGCGAGAACGCTACGCCCGTCCTTCGGCTTAAGGAGGCCACGATCAAGTTCGGCGGCCTGATCGCGGTGAATTGCGTCAGCTTCGACCTCATGAAGGGCGACCTGTTCGGGCTGATCGGCCCGAACGGTGCGGGAAAGACTACTTGCTTCAACCTGGTCACGGGGCTGTACCCGCCCACATCCGGCTCGATCGAGTTCATGGGCCGGGACATCTCGGGCATGGCTAGCGCGAAGATCGCCAAGCTCGGCATCTGTCGCACGTTCCAGAACATCCGGCTCTTCAAGGCGCTCTCTGCCGTGGAGAACGTCATGGTGGCCGCGTATCTCCGTCATCGCACCGGCCTGGGCTCGGGGCTGGGGCTGCTCCCCTCCGCGATTCGCGAAACGAAGGAGCTGCGGCGTCAGGCGCTCGAACTCCTCGATGTGGTCGGTCTCTCTGATGTCGCGGAAGAGCGGAGCGGAGACCTGGCCTACGGGCGCCAGCGCAGGCTCGAGATCGCCCGCGCCATGGCGACCCAGCCTGAGCTGCTCTTGCTCGACGAGCCCGCCGCCGGGATGAACCCGAACGAGAAGGTGGATCTGCAACAGACCGTCCGCAGGATCCGAGACGACTTCGACAAGACGGTTCTGCTCATCGAGCACGACATGCGGTTCGTCATGGGCCTCTGCGAGCGGATCGTGGTCCTGGATCACGGCGAGGAGATCGCCCAAGGGCCGCCCGACGCGATCCGCAATGACCCCAAGGTGATCGAGGCCTACCTCGGTGCCGCGGTCTAGCCGTAGGCTGGGTCGCCTGGTAGCGTAGAGTTCGTAGTATGAGGCTCTTCGTCGTTCTCGCGGCCCTGCTCGCTGGCGGATGCCGGAACCAGGACGGGGAGATCGCTTATCTCGGGTCCAAGACCACGAGCACGGTCACCGGCCTCAAGGTCGCGCCTTCCGAAGCGGGAGCGAGGGCCCTCGCGGGCATTCGGCAGTTTGGGTGGGAACTCGCCCGAGCTGCCCGGCTGGGAACGGGAAACTCGAACGGGGTCGTGGCCCCGGCCGGGACCACCCAAGCCCTTGCGCTCATGGCAAACGCGGCCGACGGCCCCACCCGCGACCGGCTCTTGGAGATGCTCCGAGTGACTCCGGGAAGCCTGGAGACGTACAACGAGGCGCAAGCCTCCCTCTTGACCGCGTTGGCACAGAACAAGGAAGTCACGATCGCGAACTCGGCCTGGTGCGTCTGGCCCCTCCCCGTGCGCCCGGAGTTTCAAGAGGACGTTGCACCCGCCTATTGGGCCAAGGTGACGAACTTGGGTTCCGCGGGCCGCGAGTCGCTCAGCCAGATCAACACATGGTGCGATAAGCAGACCCGCGGACGCATCCCGCGCCTCTTCGAATCACTCGACACCCGCACGGCCATGGTCTTCAGCCACGCGATCGCGGCCACGCTTGGCGGAGTCGAGACTACGACGGGTCGGTTCCAATCAGCGACCGGGGAGGCCCGGTTGCCGATGGTATCCCTGACCCACGAGTTTCAGACTGCCGACCTGGACGGAACCCGGATTGCAAGGGTGCGCGCTGGCGCGATTCAGACAACGTTCGTCATTCCAAGGGAAGGCAAGACTCTCCAGGTGGCCTTGGACGACCTGGCTTCGGGGCTCATCGAACGATCCGAGGCCGCGTTCGTCTCGAAGTCCGGACGCTTGCGGTTTCCGGCCTTCCGATCGGACACCGAGGCGAACCTTGTACCTTCGCTCGCTCGCCTACCGGGGGGCGAGACGATCCAGAGCGCGGATCTCCGCTATCTCTCTCACGAACTAGAGGACAGGTTGCCGATCGCCGTTCACCAGCGGATCGTTCTCGAACTCGGCGCGCCCGGTCATGGCACTGAGCCTGGGCCAACGCCGAAGCCCTCAGGCAACGAGTTCCTCGTGAACCGTCCTTTCCTCTTGCTCGTAGACTGCTCCTATCGAGATCGGCAGATCCCGCTGATCATCGCCGCCGTCCACAATCCGCGATAGGAGTTAGTATCGGCACGTCCTCAGGGCCGCCTCGGTGATACTCTCTACGCTCGGCAGAACGTGCATCTCAAGGGGCTTCGCCCACGGCACTGGGGTGTCCATTCGACTGATGCGCACAGGAGGCGCATCGAGGAGCTCGAAGGCCTCCTCCGCGACGTTCGCGAGAACCTCGCCCGCAAAGCCGCACGTCCTTGGGGCCTCGTTCACGACCACAAGCCGGTTCGTCTTGGTCATGGACTCGATCACGGTCTGTTTGTCCAAGGGAACCAAAGTCCGCAGGTCAATGACCTCGGCCTCGAATCCCTCGGCCTTGAGGTTGTTGGCCGCGTCCAGACAGTGGTAGACGTTCTGGCCATAGGTGACGATCGTGACATCGCTTCCTTCCCTCCTGACCTTGGCTTTGCCCAGGGGTACGAGGGAGGCGTCCCCGCGCTCCACCGGCTCTTCGATCTGGCGCTTGCGGTAGAGCTCCTTGATCTCGTAGAAGATCACGGGGTTCGGGTCGCGCAGCGCGCTCTTGAGCAGGCCCTTTGCATCCGCGGGGGTGCTGGGGCAAACGATCTTGAGCCCAGGAGAGTTGGCGAACCACGCCTCGTTCATCTGGCTGTGATAGAGCGCACCGCCGCCATAGGCCCCGGCCGGGCCGCGGATCACCATCGGGATGCTGACCTCGCCCGCGGTCCGGTAGTGGTACGTCGCGACCATGTTCACGATCTGGTCGAAGCCGCAGGAGATGAAGTCAATGAACTGCATCTCCACCATCGCCCGCTTTCCGTTCAGGCAAAGCCCACAGGCGGTGCCCACGATCGTGGCCTCGCTGATCGGCGCGTCATAGACCCGATCGGTGCCAAACCGCGCCTGCAATCCGTCGGTCACGCCGAACGCACCGCCGAGCAAGCCGATGTCCTCCCCGATCGCGATGAAGTTTTCGTTAAGCTCGAACTCCTCGAAGATCGCCTCGCGCAGGGCGTTCAGATAGTTGACCTTTTCCGTGTTCTCGATCAGCGCCATCACTCCACCTCCCTGAAGACCCACATCGCACCCTCTTCCGGTGGCGGCACCGGGGAGGCGATGGCGAACTCGACGCCCTTGGCAAGGTATTCGACGACCTGCTTGGGGAAGTCCTCGTCGGTCAGGTCGTTCGCGCCCTTGCCCTCCACCGGGTACTTCTCTGCTTCCTTTTGCGAGAGATAGCCCAGTTCGATCATCTTCTCCTTCATGATCCCGATGGGGTCGCGCGACCTGCCCGCCTTGACCTCATCCTTGGGGCGGTACTTGGCGGCCCTATCGTCGTCGTGGTCGCCATGGCCGTAGGCCCGGAACGACTTGCACTCGACGATGCTGGGGCCCTTACCGGACCGTGCCCATGCCACGGCCTCGCTCACCTTCTCGTACACGTCAATGACGTCCTGCCCGTCGGCGATGAGCCCTGGGATTCCATACCCGTCCGCCCGCCGCGCAAAGTCCTCAAGCGCGTACTCTAAGTGGGCCGGGGTTCCGAAAGCCCACTGGTTGTTCTCGACGATCGTGACCACCGGCAGCTTGTGGACGGACGCGAAGTTGATCGCCTCATGAAACACGCCTTGGGCGGTTGACCCTTCGCCGTTGAACGTGAGCGCGACCGAGTCCTTCCCGTCGAGCCGGTCGGCCAGGACCACTCCGCACGCCGCAGGGATCGTGCCCGCGAGCATCGAGGTCGAATGGATGATTTTGTGCTTGGTCGAGCCGATGTGGGACCAGTTGTCCCGTGCGCGGCCCGGCGAGCCCACCTTTCCCCATACTTGGCCGCAGACTTCCTCGATGGACATGCCGCTCCGGTTCGGGTTCGACCACCCGGCCCGCATGTCCTTCAGGAAAAATGCGGGCATGTCGCGGTGGATCGGGCTGATCCAGTCCGTCGGGCGCAGGCCGAAGAGCGAGCCCACGAGGATCGCCTCTTGGTTGTGGGACGAATACAGCGTGCCGCGGAGCCTTCCGCGCTTCTTCTCCTTGATAAGGCGGACGTCGAAATACCGCGCGAGGTAGAGCTGGAGCAACAGCTCTTGATAGTCGGATTTTGTCAAACTTGCGGGCAAGGGGTCCGCCGCACCCTTTTCCGCCTTGCTTTGGCGTTCTTTGGTGGTTCGGGCAGGGTCAGTTTTGGCCAAGATCGCTCCTCGGGAACCTGAATGTTACCAATGTCGGGAACCTGTCACGAGTTCAACAGGCCCATCACGAGGACGGCCCTAGGCGCGGGAATGCCGCGCCCAGGGCCGTTCGACCTGGTGGGCGAGCCTACTTGGAGCGGGCGATCGCCATCTCCTTGTACACGCCTTCGGGCCCGCCATAACCGACGAACTCGTGCGCGACCGAGCCGTCGCCTCGGATGAACTTCACCGTCGGCATGGCCTCGATGTTGTAGCGCTGGGCGAGGCCCTTCTGCTCGTCCACGTCAATCTTGCACAGCACGAAGTCCTTTGCCTCCTTCTTGAACCGCTCGGACTGGAAGACCTCGGCATCCATCATCTTGCAGGGGCCACACCATGAGGCCATGAAGTCCACCATGATCTTCTTGCCCGTGGCGTTGGCGAGCTTCTGCGCCTCTTCGAAGTCGTGCAGCCAGACGCCCGTGCTCGCCATAACGTCCACCTTGGTCGCACCGGCAGGCGGAGCGAAGGCGAACGCAGCGGCCGCAACCGTCTCCAACGAGATCTGGCTTACGTCCATGATCTGGGTCGTTGTCGAGGCACTGCTTTTCTTGGTTTGCTCGATAATGCGAGGCATCTTGTCGCTTGGATCCAGGTAGACGTTCGCGCTCATGGTGCCTTCGTTGTCGGCGACGATGCTCACCGCGTTGAACGTCTTGCCTCGAAGCTTCTTCGAACCGAGATCCTTGCTCGAAGCGAGGTGCTCGATTCCCTTCGCATCGAAGAACGTCGCCCAAACCCCGGCCATCGGCACGTCGAAAACGTCCATCAGGTTGGTGTCGTCCTGAGGTTCGACGGTGTAGGAGTTCGAGCCCTTGTCATAGACGGTCACGTTCTGACCGTCCGCGGTCCAGACCTTTCCTGGGGACTCGATCCGTGCCAGGTTGGGCTTGGCAAGCTTGACGCTGTACTCGACGCTGGTCCCACCGACCGTGGTGACCTTGTATTGGACCGATAGGCCCGGCGCGGCGGCGATGGCTTCCGCGTGCTCTCTCAGCATGGGGGACACGTCGCCCGAGGGTGCCAGGGCGAGCAAGGACGCAAGCAGGATCGTGTTCATCGTTTTGCTCCGACTCCAACCTTGATGATACCCGAACTTGGGCCGGGCTAAACTTTGACCGATGCGGGAACACGGATGGATCCTCGCGATCGCTGTCCTCTTCGTCGTGTGGTGCGGCGTATTCGCCTCTGTGACACCCTATCGAACCGCGGGCGTCCTCTTCGGCCAACGAGACCCGCAGACCGGGGAGCCCATGAGAATCCCGGACGTGGGGGCACCGGACGAGCGCCAGCATGCGAACTATGCCGCCCACCTCATGTCGGGGCAGGGAATCCCCGTGCTCAAGGTCGGCGACTTCGAGGGTTACCAAGCGCACCAGCCTCCGACCTACTACTTTCTCCTCGCGGCTTGGACGAAGCTGGCAGGGGCCGACCTGGAATCCCCCTCTGATGGGCTCCGGCTACGATCGCTCAACATCCTCATCGGCCTCGCGACCCTGGCTGCGATCTATCTCGGCGCACGTTGGGCGGGGATGGGCCCGATCGCTGCCGCCGTTGCAGGCTCCGTGATGCTCATTCCCATGGTCGTCGCCCTACACGCGGCCGTGAGCAACGACCCCTTGCTCTATTGCCTGGTTTCTTGGAGCCTCGCGCTCCTCGTTCGGTTGTCGCGGGACGGGTGGTCGCTTCGCGGCACGATCGCCTTGGGCACAGTGGCGGGGTTGGCGTTCGTGACCAAGACAACGGCGATCGCGCTCCTGCCCTGCCTCGTGGCGGGATGGCTCCTCACCACCAAGGGCCAGCGGCCAGGGAGGTACCTGGCCCTTGCCTTAGGCATCGCCCTCGTGATCGCCATGCCTTGGTGGGTTCGAAACACGGTGCTCTATGGCGACCCGCTCGCACAAAAGGCGTTCCGCGAGGCGTTCGTGGGCTCTCCTGCCGCGTCCACCTTCATCGAATCGGTGGGGCCAGTCGGCTATTGGGCGCAGATGGTGGGATGGTGGACGCTCCGTAGCGTCGTCGGGGCGTTCGGCTATCTCGATCTTTTCATGCTCGAGACGAAGGGCTACGCCCAGTCCTCGGAGTTCTATGTCCGCATCTTGGCGATCCTCGCGGTCCCGTTCCTGGGTTGTTTCTTCCCGCCTCCGGCCGAGTCTCCTCGGATCAGTCGCCCTGCCACCTACCTCTCCCTGCTGCTTCTCGGGCTCGTGATGGGGTTCTTCGTCCTCTTCAACATGACCTATTTCCAGGGGCAGGGCCGGTACGTGTACCCCGCCGTTGCCGCGATCGCCTGGTTGTGGGCGGAGGGCATGTGCCGGGTCGTCCGCAGGCCTCTCTTCGCGCTTGCTTGTGCGCTCGTGCTCTTCACGATCTTGGATGTGGTAGCTTGGCAGACCTTGGTTCAAGGCTTTCCGTTGCGAACCCAGGCCGCCGCTGGTTCCCTGTAACCAGGGGCCGGTTGCCCTCGTCAAACCTAGCGAGTTGGTCAGCCAAGGTTGGACTCATATGGCCGGCGCAACGAGCGATCCTGACCTCATCCTGATCGAACGGGCGATCTTGGGGGACAAGGAAGCGTTCGAATCGCTCTTCGCGCGACACTACGATCGGGTCTATGCGATCGCGCGTGGCGTCCTGCTGGACGCCGACGAGGCCGCGGACGCTGCCCAAGAAATCTTTACGGCCGTCCTGAAGAACCTCAAGCGCTTCGACCGTCGTTCTCGCTTCAGCACATGGCTTTACCGGGTCGCCGTGAACCGCTCGATCCAGCACTCGCGAAAGCTCGGCTTCCGTCGGCGCCTAGTTCCGCTCGACCAAACCCCGGAGACGGGGCTTCCCGTTCAAACCAACGACGAGCACGCTGACCCGGCGATCGAGGCCGCGATGGTACTGCTCTCACCCAGCGACCGAGCCGTGCTCTCCTTGTTCTACTGGGACGACCTCTCGATCAACGAGATGGCGGACGCTCTGGATTGCAGCCCCAACGCTGCCAAGGTCAGGCTGTTCCGGGCGCGAGAGCGGTTTCGCGCCGCCTATGAGGAGGTCACGTGAACCCCATCCCGCCCATGGTGCACGACCTCATTTGGCAGATTGCCGAGGAGGGCGACCTCGACGCGGTGCGCGAGTTCGAGACCCGATATCCTGACTTCGTGCCCGAGCTTCATAAGCGCATGTCCCTCGTCCGCCAGATGCGGCTGGCCCGACCCAACTCGCCTACTCCGAGGTTCGAGCTTCCGCCGACCCCATCGGCACGAGGCTGGCCGCGGTCGGCGGTCGCGGTCGTGGGCCTGCTCGGTGCGTCACTCGTCTTCGCCACCGTGATGTTCGTCTCCCGGCCTGCACCGCGCGCGAACCCCACGCCCAGTTCAGAGCAGTCTCCGGGTGCGAGCGATTACCAACCCACGGTGCGACCTTGGGGCCCTCGCGAAGTGCCGAACCAGCCGCAAGCAGGGTCTGGTGAGCCGCCCTCGACGCAAGCCCCGCCTCCCAACACGCCGGTCTCCGCCTTCGAGAAGACGGTCGAGCTCGACTCCAACGGCACGATGCTGAGCCAGGCGATCCAATCCATCGCGACCCAAGCCGGCCTCCGTCTCACGATCGCCCCGCTCTTCGAGGACAAGGAGATCGAGGCGCACTACTCCGGGCTCTCCGCCAAGCAGGTCCTCGACGACCTCGGCCAGAACTTCGGCTTCACGGTCGTGGTCCAGCAAGGCAACGAGGCCCTCATCGTGCCCGCCCTCGATCCTTCGCGGCCGCCGATCAACATACCGAACGATTCGTACTCGCTCCCGACCGAGAACGAATAAGCCGCGAACGATTGGCACGCGAAATGCGTTCCTTAGAGTACAATCCTCTTCCCTCTCTTGAGATTACGATCATGAAACTTCGCTTCCGTGGCTTCACGCTTATCGAACTTCTCGTCGTCATCGCGATCATCGCGATCCTCGCGGCGATCCTCTTCCCCGTCTTCGCCGCTGCCAAGGAGCAAGCCAAGCTCACGGCCACCCTCTCGAACATGCGACAGCTCTCTATGGCGGTCGCCATGTATGGGAGCGATCACGACGACTACCTCGTGCCGGCCTCGATGCGAGACCCGGCGGGCGCGTTCAACCCGACGATCTGGACCGAGAGGCTCCAGCCCTACGTAAAGAACAAGCAGATCTTCATCGCCAACGGCTCCAACGCGGGCTACGCCGAGAACTGGGCCACCCGCCGGGTGCAAAGCATCGGCTACAACGATGCCACTGGGGTTGACCCGAACAGCACCGCCATTCCGGGCAACGCGCCTCCCGGCACCGAGGGCTTCACGAGCGCAGCCAACGCCAGCGAGATGCAGGAAGTTGCCCGGACTGGCCTCTTCGCGGTCACCCCGAACGGCCCGGAGGGAGACACGACCTCGAAGCACAGAGGCTACGTCTTCAACCCGTACAACGGCCTGAACTCCCCGGACGGCGACTACTACAAGGGGCTGCCCATGATCAGCGACCGCGACCTCACCATTGATCCCAACGATCCGCGGTACCCGAACTCGCCCTCGCTCAGCCCAGGCCAGCTCAAGCCCATCTACGCCCGATATGGTGCGAACCTGAAGGGCGACGGGCGAACGCCGATCATCTTCGGCGACTCCCACGTCAAGGTCTACTCCGCCAACGCCCTCAATGCGTTCGGCGCCGTGATCTGGCGGTTCCGCTAAGCCTGAGCCGCTCCCATACCGCTTCGGAACCCGTCCTTCTACAATAGGGACGGGTTCCGCGTATGTCACAGCCTGAACGAAGCACCAGTCTGAAGGAGAAGTTCGCACAGCGAGCCCTCTTTGCGATCATCCCTGGCGTGGTGGTGCTGCTGATCGCAGTACCGATGATCGTCTATCAAAGCGTCCTCATGGTCTTGGGCTACCTGCTCAGTGCCATGGCCCTGGCCGCGATCGTCTATGGGGTCGCGCAGTTCGTCAAGGCGAGGCAAGTTCCCTCCTTCCCCGTGGACTGTCCCTTCTGCCATCACAAGAACGGCTTCACCACGAAGGCGATGGAGGACGTGCGGTGCGAGGGCTGCCAGCGCATGGTGCCGATCCTTGACGGACGAATCCTTCAGGTTTGGCAAGTGCGGTGCGGCTACTGTAATCATCTCAACTTTTACAGTGAGAAAAGCACGGGCCTCATCTGCGAGAGCTGCAACCGGGTCGTGCCTATCGCCACCGCGGAAGGTGCGCCCCACGCCAAAAAGACCTTCGAGCAGTACACCGTCCACGATGACGACAGCCCGTACGACCTCGTCTTGACCGGTGGAGAGGCGAAGAACGAGGAGCTTGTCGGTGCCCTGCAACACGCTCTTGCGCTCAATCGGGATCAGGTCAGAACCATGTTCGACGAGCTTCCCGTGACTTTGCTCACCGGCGTGCCCAAGCGAAAGGCGGAGATGATGAAGGCGCAGATCGAGATGCACGGAGGCAGCGCCTCGACCCAGCACACGGTCGGTTAGCCTCAGTCCCAGACTCGGGCCCTTCGCTCCTTGGGTATCCTCGCACGCGGCCCAGCATGGTCGGGCCCGTCTGTCTTCGTGACAGGTCGTCGCACCGGATGGCACCTATGACTTCGAAGTTCCCCACGATCGGCACCGCGCGCTGGAAGGGCGCGATTGCCGTGCTCGCAACGTTCCTTTTGGCCGCTTCTGCGTTCGCTTCGAGCGCAGAGGCGAACATCAAGCTCGTTTTCACCCAGGCTGACAAGATGTACCTGTACGCCTCGCTCGCGTTCGGCGCGATCGCGATCCTAGCGGGCTGGATCCTCCAGTCCGGGGTCATGAAGGCGACGACTGGCGACGAGAAGATGCAGGAGGTCGGCGCCGCGATCCGTGACGGTGCGATGGCGTACCTGAGCAAGCAGGTACGCACGATGATCATCTTCATCGTCGTCCTGGCGGTCGGCCTCTTCGTGCTCTATCAAGGCGACTACGGTCAACAGACGGCCCTCATGGTGGCGGTTTCGTTCGTTTTGGGCGTTGCAGCCAGCTACATCGCTGGGTTCCTCGGAATGCGAATGGCGGTGGCTGCGAACATGCGAACCGCGGCCGCAGGACTCACCAGCTATGCGAAGGCACTGCAAGTCGCGTTCCGCTCCGGTGCGGTCGCGGGCATGATGACGGTCGGCCTGGGCTTGATCGGCGCCACGCTCATCTTCCTCCTGGCGGGCGAGCAGGCCATGCGGCTCCTCGTTGGTTTTGGTTTCGGCGGCTCGCTTGCCGCCCTCTTCATGCGCGTCGGCGGTGGCATCTACACGAAGGCCGCCGACGTCGGAGCGGACTTGGTCGGCAAGGTGGAGGCGGGAATCCCCGAGGACGACCCGAGGAACCCGGCCGTCATTGCCGACAACGTGGGCGACAACGTCGGAGACTGCGCCGGTATGGCGGCGGACGTCTTCGAGAGCTATGAGGTCACGCTCGTCGCCGCGATCGTGCTGGGCGCTGCCACGGCCGCGATCTTCGACCAGCAGACGTGGATGAAACTGATCCTCTTCGCCCTCATGGCCCGCGGCGTTGGCATCATCGCCTCGATCCTGGGCATCTTCATGGTGAAGGGCAGCGACAATGTGGACGCCGACCCGCTCAAGGCGATCGGGCGCGGTTTCAACGTATCGGCGGTGGCTGCGATCGTGCTCACCGCCGGCCTCGCCTACTGGATGATGGGCGGGACCGGAGCCAAGATCGCCACGAACCAGCTCGTCTCTTCAGCGGAGCTCCAGTACCGTGACGTCCAGCTCGTCTGGGCGGCCCAAGACGCCGCCGCGAAGAAGCTGGGCAAGGAACGCTACCAGATCAAACCGGCGGACATCCTGGACGACCCGACGCTCCAAAAGATCGGCGCGACCGCCACGGAGCGCGAGCAAACGATCACAAACTTCCTTGCGGCCCAGCGCGAGCAGGTGCGCAAGCCGGACCCGCTCAGCGGCTTCCAGCGGATCACCAAGGACTCGACCCTGGCCGTCGCGGGCTATGCAACCCAGGTTCAGCCTCAGGCCGTGCCGGGGCAGACCGCCCCACCACCCGCCAAGGCGACGACGATCGGCGAACGGCTCTCTGAGGAATACAAGGTCTTCCAGATCGAGATGACCACGACCCCACCGCCCGGTACGCCTGGGGTGACCCCCAAACCAGAGACCCAGACGTTCCACTATGGCCCGACCACGCAGAAGGACTTTGACACCCTGCTGACCGAGGCCAAGAAGCAGAACCCGAACATCAAGGTCACCGACTCCAAGCCGGTGCTCTTCTTCGGGAACGCCAACGGCCAGATCGTAGCCACCATTGACGACCCCAAGGGCGAGATCCCAGCCCAGAAGGTCTCCGGGCCGCCGATCACCTATAGCAAGGTCTCTGTCGAAGAGTTCGACAAGATCAACGCCGCCAGGCAGGCCGACCCGATGGCGCCTGGGCCTCCTACGGAGCAGGTCACCTTCGCTCGCTTGGAGCAGAACACCGTGCCCTGGTGGGGCTTCTTCGCCTGTGTCGTGTTCGGTATCGGCATGGCGTTCGTCTTTGAGCGATTGACCGACTACTACGTCTCCCTGCACAAGAAGCCGGTCACCGAGGTCGCGGGCGTTGCGACGGCAGGCCCAGCCCCCATGATCATCCAGGGCTTTGCCCTGGGCAAGGAGTCTTCGGTCTTCAGCGTGTTCGCGATCGTGGCCGCGCTGATTCTGCCTTTGCTCATCTTCCCCGTGAGCGTCTATGGAAGCTACATCCTGAGCTTCTATGGGATCGCCCTCGTCGGCCTCGGTCTCCTGACCACGACTGGCTTCATCCTTGCCATGGACACGTTCGGGCCCATCAGCGACAACGCTCAAGGCGTCTTCGAGATGTCGGGGGCGGGCCACGCGAACCCCGAGGCGTCCAAGGGTATTCAACGGCTCGACGCGGCCGGGAACACGACCAAGGCCCTCACGAAGGGCTTCGCCATCGCGACCGCCGTGGTCGCTGCCGTCGCTTTGTTCCACGCCTACGTGGAGTCCGCGATGCTCACCGGCATCGGCATGCCGCTCGACATCCCGGAGATCTTCCTGGGTCTATTGATCGGCGGTGCGGCGCCGTACCTCTTCTCGGCGTTCTCGATCAACGCGGTCGGGCGCGCTGCCTTCAAGCTGATCAACGAGGTGCGGGACCAGTTCCGCAAGGATCCGGGCATCATGGCTGGCACCTCGAAGCCGAACTATGCAAGGTGCGTCGAGATCGTGACCGGCGCCGCCCAGAAGGAACTGCTCGGCCCTGGCATCCTCGCGATCGCCCTCCCGATCATCGTGGCCTTCGGCTTCTCGATCGGGAAGCAACCGGTCGAGGTCGGCGGCCAACTCTACAACCTCACGGGTGCGCAAGCACTGGGCGGCTTCCTCGCCGGGGCCATTCTCAGCGGCCAGCTCCTGGCGGTCATGCTCGCAAACTCGGGCGGCATCTGGGACAACGCGAAGAAGCTCATCGAGGACGGGCTGCACGGCGGCAAGGGCACCGAGGCCCACAAGGCCGGCGTGGTCTGCGACACGGTCGGCGACCCCTTCAAGGACACTGCCGGGCCTGCGCTTAACCCGCTGATCAAGGTGATGAACCTCATCGCCCTGCTCCTCGTCCCCGCGATCATCGCGCCGAGGGGCAACACCGAGTTGATCGTGATCACGGTTGCGGGCCTCGTCGCCCTCGCGGTGGCGATCTGGATGTCCAAGCGGGGCAGCCTGGGCTCGGAGATGGCGGCCGCGTCCGGCGAAGCGACACCGGAGCTCGGATCGGCGGCGCCCACGGTGCCGGCTGCCGCGCCGCAAGAGGCCACCGAGGACAGCGAGCCGCAAGGCTAGAGGTTCCCTCCTACGGAGCCGAAGAATCGAGCGGCCCCCTTCCTTGGAAGAGGGGCCGCTTTGGTTTGTTGGACCGCGAGGCCAGGTTGCAATCCCTGGCCCCGCTCCCGCGCCCCTAGACTAGGGGCGCAGGCACTCCGCTCACGTCCCGTTGGCCTGGTGGTTCTCGATCGCCTTCGCCTCGTAGGCCTCGACGATGCCCATGACCGCCCCGAAGAGCTGATCGAGCGACTTCGAGGACGGCGTCCGGACGTAAGCCGAGATGTCTGCCTCGATGTCGGAACCGAGCTGGACGCGAACCTGGCGGACCTCGGCCGTCATCGGCCCCACGCAGCCTGCCTCCCACGCCGAAAGGAAGCTCTGTACCGCCCGGCTCTTGAAGTACTCGGACGCCATCTCGACTGCCTCCGCCGCCGAGGCTGCATTGACGACCACGACGAGGGACCCGGTCTCCTTTCGAAACTCTTCGGCCCAGCGCGAACCGGGACGCGAAAGAAGGCTCGATGCCCCGTCGGGGTCGGAGACGACCAGGCCGACCCGTTCGTGGGCACCCCGTGCCCAATCGGAGAGCTTGATGTTAACGGCAAGGACCGTATCGAAGCCCGCGACCATGAGGCCGAGCGGCACCACCCCCGCCGCGGCACTTGGGTTCGCTTCACGAGCAAGGCCAGCGAGGATGCCAGGTCCAGGTCGGCCCTCCGGGGTCAGATCTACCGCATACGACCGAGCTGGGCTCGGTGGAGGCGAGGGTGGGAGCGGCTTCTCCCGCGCGGCTCGGAACGCTAGTCGAATCTGGGTCGCCGCGTGGGTCCCCAGATCGTCGTTGAACTCGGAGCCCACCTTCGCGAGGAAGGTACTCCCGGCGACGATGGCCAGGCCGATGAGCGTCGTCTTTGCGGTTGTCGGATTCTTACGCTTACGCATTGTCTTTTCCTCAAGTACCGACCTTCTAGATCCAGGGCCGGTAATCACGAGGATGCGCTTTCCGCGAACGGAGTTCCGAAGACGATCCATCGGGGCACGACTTGTTCCGAAACGGAACGAACCCAGTCACTTGACGAGCCAGTGTTCGCGATCAGGATCGGCCCTCGTTTCTCTGGGAAGCACGTCAGCCAGGTGCTTTTCCCACTCGGTCAGGCAGTCAGCAGCTAAGCCGTATCTGGCGAGCCGAACCTTGTCGGGCCGATCCTCTTCCCGATAGGCGGCGTAGGCTACGTCCCGGCACACGGCTCGGAAGCCCCTCTCCCGCTCGGGTGCCTCTGTGAGGTCCTTCAAGGCGGCCAAGTCCCCTTCGAACTTCTTCCAGAGCGCGGGGAAGACGAGCTTGTGCGGCCAGAGTCGGACCCTTCCCTTGCCCCGTGGGATTTCCAGTACTTCCCGCATGTGAAGGTCGTATCGCCACCCGATGTCCTTCTCCTTGAGACGTGCCAGTCCTTTGTAGAACTGAGCGGGCGCGTCGAAGTTCGTCTTGATCGTCCACAAATCCGGGTCTTCGGCCAACGTCTCCACTTCGCCATGGCGGGCAGCGACCGCGAGCATCGTTGCGACGAATCGGACTCGGCGGCCACCGTCCGCCAGTCGTCTCTCGATCACACGGTTCGTGCTCAATGCGTCAAAGAGCGATCCCATGAGGCCCAGGGTCATCCCGTGGTACACGGCTGGCTCCAAGTCCTTGGGCTCTAACAACTCGTTTTCCGGGATTGACAGCACCCAGGAGTTCTTCAGTGCGTAGACCGCAGCGAGAGCGTCCTCGCGGTGGGCACAGCGGCCGAGCCGAGCTGCCATCCCAAAGTGGCGCACCAGCTCGCCGGGATTCACGACCTGCGACAAGATCGTGGCCGTGCGTCCCTTGGTTCGCGCACCAGCCTGAACACCCAGCAATCCCTCGAGGAGTATACAGAAGCCTCGTTGGCCGTCCATCAGTCCGAGTCTTACTTCCTTCGAGGGGTTCGCGTGACAAACGTGGCGCCCTAGTCTCACTTCCGTGAATACCCACCGGTGAGCAGAAACGCGCTCCCGGATCAGTGCCTCTCCCGCAGCCCTGTTCATGGTTCGGAAGAGCGGGCACCGTACACGCTGAAAGAACCACTCCGGGTCGCGTTCCGGCTTTTGAAAGAGCAAGTCCACCACCTGATCGAGGGTCGGTGGCAGTCTCTTGGGACGCTTCGAAGTCACGGGTGGGTCGGTTCTTGGCACAGCCTTGGAGCGGAAATCCGACAGAGGGCGAAATCTCCGTCTTGCCCACGGGCTCGCGCCCCAGGGAAAGTCCCCAGGGGCGCACCCGCCGTTGCAACGCGCCGACTAGCGGCGCACGGTCACGTGGATCTCGCCGAACCGTAGCGCCCCGACGAACGGAACGCCAGCCTGGCCCCTCCTCCGGTCGGTGGAGAAGACCCTTGTCATGGTCTTGATCGAACCGTCTGCCGCGACGTAGCGGTCGAAGCCCGAATTGATCGTCACTTCCATCTTGTTCGGGTTTCGGGTCGCAGCCGCTGCCTTCATGAACTGCCAATTGCTAGTCTGATAGTTCCAGACGTAGAGCATCGCAGTCGTTCCATCCACGTTGGAGCTGGCATCGGCGCGAATCGTGAGGCTGAGCAAGCTGCTCCGGCTCACGCCCGACTTGAAGTCCATACCCATGTCGGTGTAGTGGCCGCGATTGGCGACCGCTTCGCTTCGAACCCGGTATCCACCGCCGGCTCCGTTCTGGATCAGGTTCAGGTTGCCGGAGAAGTACGTCCCACGGATGGTTCGCACCACGGTCGGCTTGAACTTGGTCTCGATGGAGAGCGAACGGAACGCTTCCAGTGCGGCGCCCGAGACGCTGACGCGCCCGTGGCTGTAATCAAGGGCCGAGCCGTCGGCCTTGGGGATGCGGACGCAGGTCGAATAGAGGATGTCCCTCACTTCCTGCTCCGTCAGGTTGGGATTGATGGACCAGATCAGCGCGCACACGCCGTTCGCGACCGGTGTGGACATGCTCGTGCCGAACCAACCCTGGTATCCGCCGTCGTTCGTCGTGCTCCAGACTGTCTCGCCCGGTGCCAGGACGTGAACGCCGCGCCCATAGGCGGACCAGTTCGAAGCCCTGTCCTGGGTGGAGGACGAGGAGACCACGATCGTGTCGGGATGCTCGAAGTCCAGGTTCACCGGCGAGTTGCCAGCGGCATAGAGGAAAATCTTGCCGAGCTGCTTGATGTAGGTTCCGGTGTCGCCGACCGCTTGGCCCTCGACTCCCGAGTAGCTCGCGCTCACGACGCGGGCACCGTTCTCGGCCGCCCACTTCGCGCCGCCCAGGATGTCATCGAAGAAGGCACCGCCGCCGGGGCTGTTCGAAACCTTCACCGGAAGGATCTTTGCGTTCCAGCACACGCCCGCGAGGCCGCGGCTGTTGTTGCCGATCGCGGTGGCGCAGCCCGCGACGTGGGTCCCGTGGCCGTTGACGTCGTTCACGTCCCCACCGTTGGCCTCGGTCAGCTCGTCCACCGAGTTGTAGCCCGGAAGGATCGAGGGCGTGAGATCCTCGTGGTTCTTCATGATTCCGGTGTCGCAGATGCCCACGGTCACGTTCGACGTGCCGGTGCCATAGGTCCAACCCACGGTCGAACCCATGACGGCATGGTGCCACTGCCGGTTGAATAGGGGATCGTTCGGCGTCACGGCGAGCGGGTACACGATGTAGTTGGGCTCGGCGTAGCGATAGTCGCTCGTCGCCATGAGCGACGAGGAGTATGTGTTCTCGTTGAACCCGCTCGGAACCCGCACGACGTACATGTCCGTGCCGGGGATCACGCGGATCATGTTCGGACGAAATCGGTTGATCGCCCTGCTGCGCACGTCCCGTGCCGCTTGCCCCGTAATGCCTCGCTTGGCGAGGTCGTCATAGCCGACCGGCCGCACGATCATCTCGCCGCTGAATTCTTTCTCGCCACGGATCTCTCGATACTGCTGCCCGAACGAGGGGAGCGCCAAGAGAGCAAGGGCGACGCAGACTAAGGTCCGGTTTCTCATATTGGTCACCAATGTATTGCCTGGGTACCCGAGCCAAGGTGCGCGACTACCCCTACCCAAAAGAGTATACGCGATTTCTGGTTGGTTCGGTTCGCACCCCAGATGAGATAGAATTCATCTATGGCCGATCCGAACGACGTTCGAGCTTCCAAGCAGCTCCGCTCCGAACTTGGCAGGAAGATGATAGACGTGACCCAGGCCGACGTCCGGGTCATGCATGGCGTCGCCTATATCCGTGGCGTCGTCAAGGGGATCGTGGGTGGGCCGACCGATCTGAAGAGCGCCCTGCTCCAGGTCGGGAACGGGTTGAGACAGAAGGGCATCGTCAAGGACGTCGTCATTGACGCCGTCTACCGCCAATAGGGATACGAACCCCGAGGGCCGCACGTCTGAATCTTCGGAAATGGAAGGCTCCAAGCTAGGAGGGGCACTGGTTGCCCTCATCGTGTCCATCGGGGCGGTCGTGGGCGCCTCGATCTTGGGGAACGCACTCGTACGCTCGAAGAGCGACGCTGAAATGATCCGCGTCACGGGCTCAGCCCGAAAACAGATCTCAAGCGACTTCGTGATTTGGCGGCTTCAGGTGACCCAGCGGGCCAACGACATGGCAGGTGCCTACTCCGGGCTCAAAAGCGCGGTGGACAAGGCGCAGAAGTTCCTGGCCACCAAGGGGGTGAAGGCCGAGGAGGTCTTCCCTTCTTCGATCCGAACCCAGACGCTCTACGCCCCTCGGCCCGCGGACGAGGGCTACGACTACCAGACGATGCGCACGGTCCAAGGCTATGAGCTCACCCAGGCCGTCGAAGTCCGGAGCTCCAACGTGGACCAGATCGAGAAGATCGCCCGCGAGATCACCGACCTTTTGTCGCAAGGCGTGAACATCGAGTCCAGCGAGCCGAGCTACATCTACACCAAGATCAGCGAGGAGAAGGTGCAAATCCTGGCCGAGGCCGCCAAGGACGCTCGAAGAAGGGCCGAGGAAATTGCCTCGAACAGCGGGGCCAAGATCACAGGCGTTCGGTTCGCCCGCATGAGCCCGCTCCAGATCACCCCCGAGTTCTCCACCGAAGTGAGCGGCGAAGGCATCAACGACACGACCTCCCGGGAAAAGGCGATCACCGCGATCGTCACGCTTGGCTTTGGCGTGCGCTGACGGTCATTCGAGGGCCGAGAGGAACCGGCCGACCTCGCCGACGAGGTAGAAGCTCCCGGTCACGAGCACGGTGCCCTGAGTTCCGTCGAGTCGGGCGAAGGCGTCCGCGATGCTAGTGCATGGGATGGCCTCCCAGCCGCACTCGGCGAGCTCGCCCGCAAGCTCCCGTGCGTCGCGGCTGCGATGCCAGGCGATAGGCACGACAAAGGCCCGGCGCACCCGCGGGCCCAAGGCTCTCCCAAAAGCCCGCACATCGTGGCCCTCCAGCATCCCGACGATCACATCCAGAGGCTCGGGCAGGCTCGCTGCTAACATGCGGGCCGCATCCTCGTTATGGGCGCCATCAAGGATCCACTCTCGGCCAGACCAGGTGCGACGCTCCATCCTCCCCGGCAGTCGCGTTTCGGCGACCGCGCGGCAGGCGAGGCTGCCATCGCAGAGGAAACCTCCCGCAGCACAGGACGCAAGGGCGAGAGCCGCGTTGTGTGGCATGGGGCAGCCTTGAATCCCAGGTTGGAACGGCCCCGCTGACCCGTCGGGCCACTCGACGCGCCAGCCCTCGCCGCTCCGATCCAGGGCGATCTCGCGCCCAAAACGCAAGACCGGGGAACCAAGCTCGGCGGCGACCGACTCGACGACCTCACCGGCCTCGGGTGGCATTTCGCCCACGACGACCGGTCGGCCCGCCTTGATGATGCCTGCCTTCTCGCGCGCGATCCGTGCGAGCGAGGTACCGAGGTGCTCCGTATGGTCGAGCCCGATACTCACGATCACTGAAACGGCCGGGTCCACGACGTTCGTCGCATCGAGCCGCCCACCCAGTCCCACCTCGAGCGCAACCACGTCGCAACCCTCCTGCGCCCAGGCGAGAAACCCTGCCGCAGTCTTGATCTCGAACTCCGTGGGAAGGCCGTAGGGGCTCCCATCCATCCCGTGCGCGATGGCGATCACGGTCCCAAGTGCCTCGGCAAAACGGTCACGCCCCCAGGGCTTGCCCGCGACCTGGATCCTTTCGGTCACTTCATAGACATACGGGCTGAAGGCCGCCCCAGTCCGATACCCTTGTGACCGGAGCACGGCTTCGACGAACGCGGTGGTCGAACCCTTGCCGTTCGTGCCTGCGATGTGGACAAACCGACACGTCTGATGTGGGTCGCCGAGCGAACTGAGCAACGCCTCGATCCGATCCAGCCCAAGCCGCCAACCCGCGTGCCTGAACTTTTCAAGGCTTGCCAGCGCGGCCTCCAGCCGGTCGCTCACCGTTGCAAGAACCTGAAGATCAAGAGCCCCATACCGATGCCCGCGGCAAAGATCGCTGCCCCGACATAGAACCGCTGCCAAGCAAGCTCCGACCTTGACTTGGGCCGCGGCATCCTGACCTCGCTGATCGGGAGCTTGTACTCCGACCCCATGTTGTCAGAGACCGACACCGTCATGGACTTCTCGTCGTAGCCGAGAACGGTAGAGGACCACCAGCCCCACGAAGGGTAGTTCGCTTGAATCTGTAGGCCAGGCGTGGGCGAGAACCTCACGAGATCGCTCTGGCGGACCTCCGCCGTCCCCCCGCGCACGAACCGCACGAGCACCGAGTGCTCCCTCACCTCTTCGACGTTCGCGACATAGCTGTGCCCGTCCGCGCTCTTCGCGAAGGCAGTCTCTCCTGCCGCGAGGGGAGCACAGGCGAGGAGCCTTTCCCGCAGAGCTTGCAGCACGGCGTCGCGCGAAAGGCCGGCCTCCGAGGCAGCCTCGACCAGGGCCTCGACGTCGCCCGAGTCCTCGAGCCGCAGAGCCTGGCCCGATTGGATCGCCTCGGCTCGGGCGAGGACCTCCCTCATCTCGTTCGGGCCCATGGTCGGCTACACTCCAGCTCGGCTCGGGACGAGTCCCGACTCGCCGATCCGCCGGACCGCTTCGGCGTACCGCTCCCCGCCAACGTCGCCTGGCAGGGTAAGCGACATGCGCACAAAGCCCTCGCCCTCGCTTCCCGCCCCGTTACCGGGCACGGCCACGATCCCTGCCTTCTCGATGAGCGCGGCGCAAAACTCGGCGCTCGACATGTCGTCGCGAGGCACCCGCGCCCAAACGAACAAGGTCGCCTTGGGCTTGGGAACCTCCCATCCAAGGGCTGCCAGGCCGTCGCACAGGTAGTCGCGCCGCTTCGCATAGAGCGCCATGGTCTCGCGGTTGTCCACCCCGCTCAGGGCCACGGCCCCGGCCTCGGCGATCGCCCCGAACTGCTTGCTGTCAATGTTGCTCTTCATCGCTTGCAGCGCCTGGATCGCACCGGGGTTCCCGATCGCGAAGCCCAAGCGCCAGCCCGTCATGTTGAACATCTTGCTCAGCGAGTGGAACTCGATCACGTGCTCTACGGAGCCGGGTGCCTGAAGGGCGGTGGGGTGCAGCAAACCGTCATAGGTCACCGTGGCGTAGGCCATGTCGTTCACGAGCAGGATGTCGTGGTCGCGGCAGAACCGTATCGCGTCGGCATAGAACTCGGAAGTCGCCACGGCCGCGGTCGGATTGTTCGGATAGCAGACATAGAAGAGCTTGGCTCGACGGGCAGCCTCGGTCGGGATATCCACCAGCCTCGGAAGAAAGGCGTTCTCCTCTCGCAACGGGACTTCGAACACTTCCCCGCCCGCCATCAGCGTGTTCACCTTGTAGACCGGATACCCAGGGTTCGGGACGATGGCAACGTCGCCGTGATCAATGAAAGCCCACGCGAGATGGGCGAGCCCCTCCTTGCTCCCGATGACCTGGCACAGCTCGCCTTGGTCGGCTGAGGGGACACCGAAGGTCTTCGCATACCATTCCTTCGCGGCATTCAGGAACGCAGGCCAGCCGTTCGCGCTCTCGTCATAGCGGTGGGTCCTCGGGTTGTGAGCCGCCGCGCAAAGAGCCTCGATGACGGGCTTGGGCGTTGGGATATCGGGATCGCCAATGCCTAGGTCAATGACGTCCACGCCTCGGGCGATCGCCTCCCGCTTGGCCCGCGCCACCTCGGCGAAAAGGTAAGGCGGGACGGATTCGAAGCGCCTGCTTGGAGTTGGCATGAGTGGGATTCTACTTGTACCGGCACGACCCTCACGTAGGGAAAGACCCGTCCGATGGCACCGAGCCCGCGCCTGGGTTGGAAGCTGACTTCCGGGGGGAACTCCTCGCTTCCAATACTTTGTGGCCCCGCTGGGTCAAGGATTCATGAGGCCGGGTGTTCCCGAGATTCGCGGTCGGCGGGCCGCGTGGCTTCCATCCGTTCTGCTCGCCACAAATCGGCAAGACTGCCAACGCTTCCCGGGTCCTGGGGACCTCCACCTGCCTGGCACGACCCCCAAAAACCAGCTGCCCACGTTGCTGCTCGAAACAAGCCGGAAGCTGGATCCGATGGAAGGCCACAAACTACTTCCGATTCCGTGCTACCTTAGATGCAGGCAAGAGCCACCCCTTTTCGAATGTAATTTTCCTCAAGAACGACCTCTGTTCAATATGCGCCAAAGGCCAATACAGCCGCGATGGTGGCAACCTTCCTTCAGTTGCGCACCAGCACCGCATGGCTTCGGCGTCACCCTTCTCGGAACTTCTTCCTCTGTGCCTTACGAGGTGAAAAGTAATGGGGTTACAACGTCTTGAGCGGCAAGAGTAGACTGGGGGCACCCGTCGGTTCGACCCACTTACCATCTTGCTTCAGGAGTTCGATCAAGGCCGAAACCCCCTCGCTCTGCGGAATGCCATGGCGGACGGGCTCGCGCTTGCGATATAGGGTGATTTTCCCCCCCGCCGCCCCTACGTAACCATAATCGGCATCGGCCATTTCGCCGGGTCCGTTCACAATGCACCCCATCACAGCGATGTCCAAGCCCACCAGGTGCTTGGTCGCTTGGCGCACTTCACGAAGCACCGTCGGAAGGTCGAACTTCGTCCGCCCGCAGGAAGGGCAAGCGATGTACTCGACCTGCGTCTTGCGCAGCCCTGTGGCTTGGAGGATCTCGTAACAAACGGGGATCTCGTGCAGGGGATCCTCGGCGAGGCTGACTCGAATCGTGTCGCCGAGCCCGTCGAGCAACAGCGCCGCGATCCCTGCGGTGGACTTGATTCGGGCGTACTGTCCATCGCCGGCCTCCGTGACCCCGAGGTGCAAGGGAAAGTTCAAGCCTTCGGCATCCATGATCCGGGCCATTAGCCTATTCGCTTCTACCATTACCGCGACCCGGCTCGCCTTGGCGCTCACGTTGAGGTTGTGAAAGCCGTGCCGGTCGCAGATTCGCAGATACTCCATCGCGCTTGCGACCATCCCTGCCGGCGTGTCACCGTGCGTCACGAGAATGCGCTCGCTGAGCGAGCCGTGATTGACTCCGATCCGCATGGCCCGTCCCTGCTTCTTGCACGCTTCGATCACAGGGGCAAGGCTTGCCTCGATCGCTTCCAGCTCCTCCTGCTCCTCGCTCTCGCTGTAGGCCAGCTCGGCTCGGAGCGCGTCCAGTTCGGTGGTCTCTCTCCCTCGGAGGTCCGAGTCTCCTGAGTCGAGTGCCGCGGCGCGAGTCCCGTGCCGCTTGAAGACGAACAGGCCGGGGTTCAGCCGGACTTCGTCCACATGCTTTGCGGCCTCGATGGCAATCGCCGAGCCTTGATGGTGGACGTCGGCGGTAAGCGGCACTGGGCCGTGTCGCTCTGCGACCTTGGCCCGGATCTCCTCCAAGCACTGTGCCTCTTGAAGAGTGGGGGTCGTCACGCGGACAAGCTCACAGCCTGCCTTGTGCAACTCGATGACCTGCGCGACGACCTCTTCGATCTCGCGGGTCTCGGCCGTGACCATGCTTTGGACCACGACCGGGAACCCAAAGCCCATGGTCAGTTCCCCAACCCTGCACGGCCGGGTGCGCCGCCTTGCCGTGCCACCGCTCATGGCTCTATTCTACGTGCCGGGCGGTTCGCGGGTGGGCCAGGCGCACGCGAGGAGAGAGCCGGGCACGCAGAAGAGAGCGTGCGAGGAGGTCTACTTCTCGCGCAAGGGCATGCCCATTGCCTTGAGGAAAGCCCGCCCCTCTTCGTCCGTCTTGGCCGTTGTGCAGATCGTGATGTCCATCCCGCGCTGCTTGTCGAACTTGTCGTAATCAATCTCAGGGAAGACAAGCTGCTCCTTGAGCCCGAGCGAGTAGTTTCCTCGGCCATCGAACGACTTGGGCGGGAGACCTTGGAAGTCGCGGATGCGCGGAAGCGCGACCGTGGCGAGCTTGTCCAGGAAGTGGTAGGCCCGATCCCCGCGAAGGGTGACCCGGCACCCGACCTTCATCCCTTCTCTTAGCTTGAAGTTGGAGACCGACTTTCGGGCGACGGTCGCGACTGGTTTCTGCCCCGTGATCAAGGACATGTCGTTAATGGCAGCCTCGAGTTCCTTCTCCTCGATGCCGGTGCCCATGTTCACGACGACCTTGACGAGGCGGGGTGCCTCCATCAAGCTGGAGTACTTGAACTGCTCCATGAGCTCCGGACGCACCTTCTACGCGTAAATCTTCTTCAGTCGCGCTGCCGGCAGCTTGCCCTGCGGTCCGCCTTCCTGCTTGTCCTTCTTCGCCATTCCTTACTTCTCCTTGCTGATGTTGGGCTTGTCCACGATCGTCTTGCCGCTCTTTTTGGCGTATCGCACGAGCTTGCCCTTCTCCTCGCGTCGGCCGATCCGGCTCGGCTGGTCGGATGCGGGGTCAATCACCATGAGGTTGCTCAGATCGAGCGGTGCCGGCATGCGGATGCGCGCCGACTGCTGGCCTTGGTACTTTGCCTTGCGGTGCTTGGTCACAGCGTTGAGCGGGATCGGTTGCTCCGGGTTCTCCGGGTTCTCTTGTATCACGATTGCCTTCCGCTCCTTGGGGGAGAGGGCGGCGACGATACCGATCTGGCCCTTGTCCTTGCCCGCGATGATGATCACCTTGTCGCCCGTCCTCACTTTGGACTTGATGGGCTTCTTGGCTGCTTTGATCTCGGCTTTCGTGGGCATGGTTCAGATCACCTCCGGAGCGAGCGAGACGATCTTCATGTAGTTGTGGTCTCGCAGTTCGCGGGCGACGGGGCCGAAGATTCTCGTTCCTCTCGGCTCTCCGCTCTGCGGGTTGATCACGACGCAGGCGTTGTCATCAAACTTGAGCGTGCTTCCATCGGCGCGACGGATGTCGCGCTTGGTCCGCACGACGACGCAGCGCACCACTTCGCCCTTCTTGACGGGCATGTTCGGGGTTGCGACCTTGACGGAGGCCACGATCACATCGCCGACGCCGCCGTACCGGGGTTGCGAGCCCTTGAGCACTCGGATGCACATGACTTCCCTCGCGCCACTGTTGTCGGCCACCTTGAGCCTGGAAAATTGCTGGATCATTTGTTCGCTCCTTCATCGTCGGGCACGGGCCGGAGCGGTCGCCCGCCGGCCCTAGGGTTTTCTCCCTCGCCCTACCTGATTTCGATATCTCGTTACTTCACCTTCTCGATCACTCGGGTCACGCGCCAGTGCTTGTGCTTGCTGAGCGGCCGGGTCTCCATGATCTCGACGGTGTCGCCGATGTCGCAGCCCAGCTCGTCGTGAGCCTTGACGCGATCCGTCGTGCGTACGGTCTTGCCATAGAGCGGGTGCTGCATCGCGCGCTCGAGCTTCACGACGACGGTCTTCGTCATCTTGTTCGAGGCAACGACGCCGCGTCGCACTTTTCGGTTCCCGCGCGGCTCTGCGCTCACTTGTCGCCCCCTCGCTTCTTCTCCGAGATCAAGGTCAGCATCCGTGCGATGTTGTGGCGGTGGACCTTGAGCCTCGAGGTGTCGGTCTGCTGTCGGAATACGAGGTCTCGCCGAGCCTTGTAGAGGGCGGCGCGCTCCTCGGCGATCAGCTTTTCGAGCTCGGGAACGGACTTGTCCCTCAGTTCAGACGCCTTGAGCGACTTCATTCGTTGCCCTCCTTCTTGGCCGACTTGCCGACTTCCTCATACGTAAACCCTTCTCGAATCAAGAACTTCGTTCGTATCGGCAGCTTGTGCTGCGCGAGCCTCAAGGCTTCCTTGGCGACCTCGGGCGGTGGCCCAGCCATCTCGAAGAGGACGCGGTCGGGACGGACGACGGCCACGTAGAACTCGACTCCGGCCTTGCCTTTGCCCATGCGTTGTTCCAGGGGCTTCTTGGAGATCGGCTTGTCGGGGAAGACGCGGATCCAGACCTTTCCGACGCGCCGGACGTGGCGGGTCATCGCGATACGGGCCGCCTCGATCTGTCGGGCCGTGATCCAGCCGGGCTCGAGGGCAAGGATCGCGTAATCGCCGAAGGCGATCTCGCTACCGCCCTTCGCTCGACCCTTCATCCGCCCGCGGAACTGCTTGCGGAACTTCATCCTTTTCGGCATCAACATGGCGTTACTGTGTCACCTCACCTGTGGTCTGTGTCCCTTCGTTCACGGGTCCGGCAGTGTCGCCACCGGCCTCGGCCTCTTCGCTCGCCCGCCGAGCGCGTCGCGGCGCGGTAGCCGCCTCGGCCGCAATCGCGGCCATGAGCTGCTTCTCCGGCAAGACCTCGCCCTTGTAGATCCAGACCCGGACCCCGATGGTTCCATACATCGTCATGGCGATGGCGAAGCCGTAGTCAATGTCGGCCCGCAGGGTGTGAAGCGGCACCTTGCCAAACTTGTCCTGCTCGACCCTGGCGATCTCAGCACCGTTCAGTCGGCCGCTCACGATCACCTTCATACCCCTCGCGTTCATCCGCATCGCGCGGGTCATGGACTGCCGCATGGCGCGGCGATGGCTGATCCGGCGCTCGAGCTGGATCGCGATGTTCTCGGCGACGAGTTGTGCGTCCACTTCGGGCTGGCGAACCTCGCTCACGTTGACCTGAACTTGCGCGGTCTCGTCCTCCTTTCGGATCTGCTTGTTCAGGTCGTTGCTGATCTCGTCAATGCCCTTCCCACCGCGACCGATGACCGCGCCAGGGCGGGAGGTGAAGACGGTGACCTTGACCCGGTTTGCGGCGCGCTCGATCTCGACGCGGCTCACAAGGCCCTTTCCGACCTTTTGCAGGAGGTAGTCCCGGATCTTCTTGTCCGACATCAGCGTGCTGCGATAGAGCTTCTTGGGCACGATCCAGTGGCTGTCGTGGCCACGGATCACGCCGATCCGGAAACCGATGGGGTGGATCTTCTGGCCCAAGCTACTCGCCCTCCTTGGGCTCGTCGCCCGCAGGTGCCTCGCGTTCCGGTTCCGCCGCCTCGGCGATCGGTTCCTCGGTGGCTTCAGTTTCTGCCATCGAGCCAGCCTCGACCTCGGGCTCGGCGGGGGCCGCCTCGACGGCTTCCTTGGTCACGGCGTCTTCCACGACGCCCTCCTCGGCCACGGTCTCCTCGACCGCCTCCGATTTCGCCTTTACGGCTTTCTTTGGCTTCGGTGATTGGAACTTCGGTCGGGGTTTGGCTTGGGTGCCGGTCGGCTTCTGCTTCGCGGTCGCGGCAGAATCGTCCACGACCACGGTGATGTGGCTCGTTTTTTTGAGGATCCGGTTCGCCCGGCCCATGGCCCGAGCCTGAATCCGCTTGGCGATCGGCCCCTCGTCCACCTTGATCACCGCGATCCGCAAGGTGTCGGGGTTCGCGCCATGGTTCTCTTGGGCGTTGGCGATCGCGCTCATGATCACTTTTCGGAGCACGAAGGCGCCCTTGCTGGGGTGGAAGCGCAGGTGGTCTACGGTCTGGCTCGCGGACTTGCCGCGCACCAGATCTGCGACGATGCGAACCTTCCTCGGTTGCACCTTGATATACTTCGCTACTGCTTGGACTTCCATAGTTCCTTGCCGCCTGGCAGGTCTGAGGCCGGGTCTGACAAGGTTCCGGATTCTACCGGAGCCTGCCCCCGCCTCGGGACTTACTTCAGGCGGGTCCCCCTCTCCGGTAAGGAGCCGCCGTGACCGCGGTAGGTGCGTGTGGGGGCGAACTCGCCGAGCTTGTGCCCCACCATGTTCTCCGTGACGAAGACCGGGACGTGCTTTCGGCCATCGTGGACCGCGATCGTGTGCCCGATCATCTCCGGGGTGATCGTGCTCCGGCGAGACCACGTCTTGATGAGCTTCTTTTCGGAAGCGGAGTTCAGCGCGTCCACCTTCTTCATCAGGTGGTCGTCCACGAAGAACCCTTTCTTGAGACTTCTAGCCATAGCGGTTTACTTGGAGTTCCTCCGTCGAACGATGTACTTGTCGGTGCTCTTGTTGTGCCGTGTGCGACGGCCCAGGGCCTTGTTGCCCCATCGGTCCACCGGACCCTTCCTTCGGCCCACGGGCGATTTCGCCTCGCCGCCGCCGTGGGGGTGGTCTCGCGGGCTCTTTACGACGCCACGGACGTGCGGCTTCTTGCCCAGGCCGCGGTTCTTGCCCGCCTTGCCGATCTGCTCGTTCTCGTGCTCTGCGTTTCCGACCTCGCCAACGGTGGCGCGGCAGTCCGCATGAACCATGCGCATCTCACCGCTCGGGAGCCTGAGCGTGGCGTACGCGCCCTCTTTGGCGACGAGCTGGGCCGCAGCCCCGGCGCTCCGCACCATCTGGCCGCCCTTTCCAGGCTGGAACTCGATGTTGTGCACCAGGGTGCCGAGCGGAACCTTCGCGAGTTGGAGGCAGTGGCCGGGCAGGATGTCCGCCCCGTCCCCGCTTCGAACGACCTTCCCGACCACGAGCCCCTTGGGCGCGAGGATGTATCGCTTCTCGCCGTCCTCGTACTCGAGAAGGGCGATGCGGCAGGTGCGGTTGGGGTCGTACTCGATCGCGACGACCGTCGCGGGCACGCCGTCCTTCTGTCGCTTGAAGTCAATGATGCGGTAGCGGCGCTTGTTCCCGCCGCCGCGGTTCGCCATGGTGAGCCGTCCGGTTGCGTTCCGGCCGCCAGACTTCTTGATCGGGGCGGTGAGCGACTTCTCCGGCTTCTTCTTCGTGACCTCAGAATAGGTCGAGACGATCATGTGCCGGCGGCCCGGCGATGTGGGTTTGAGTCGGCGTACCGGCATTAGACTCCGTAGTCCTCCAGGACTTGTCCTTTGGCGAGCGTTACGATCGCCTTTTTCTGGTCGGGTCGCTTGCCCTTGGCCCGCATCCCGACCCGCTTCGACTTGCCGTGCATGGTCACGGTGCGCACGCTGGTGACCTCGATCAGGCCCTCCTTCTTAGTCCGGCCTGCGTTGTAGATCGCCTCGATCGCACCCTTGATCTCGATCTTGTTGGCGTCGGGCGAGACGATGAAGGTGTACTTGCGCGCGATCTGCGCATCGTCCTTGATCCTAGGGTCGCCGTAGCTCAACCGAACTGTCTTCTCGGTGACGTGCGGGCGGACGATGATCGTGTGCGGGTCTCTCAACTCTTCGTCTCCTTCGCGGTGTAGCGACCTTCGAGGGCCTTGGCCGCGGCCTTGTCCATAAGGATCTTGTGGGCCACGATGAGGTCGCGAGTGGAGAAGCCCTCACCCTTGCCCTCCGTGCTCGGCACGGTGCGCACTACCACGTTCGGGAGGTTTCGGAAGCTCTTCAGCACGATGGCGTCATGCTCTCCAAGCACCACCAGTACCCTCCGGGTCTCCCCGAGGCCGTTGGCGCCGAGGAGCTTGACCGCCTCGGCCGTTTTGGGCTCCTTGATGCTGATCTTATCGCAGACGACGATATTGTCGCCTTGCACCTTTTCGGCGAGGGCTTGGGCCATGGCCAGGCGCCTTTCCTTCTTGTTGACCTTCTTGGAGTAGTCCCTCGGCTTGATCGCGAAGGCCATGCCCCCGTGGGCATAGTGCGGGGCGCGGATCGTGCCTTGTCGGGCGTTGCCGGTCTTTTTCTGCTTATAAGGCTTGCGTCCGCCGCCACGGGTCTCGCTCCGGGTCCGTGCGCTGTGCGTGCCTTGTCGCGCGTTCGCCTCTTCCGCGACCACGACGCGGTGGAGCAGGTTGCTGTCCACCTCCAGGGCCTTGAGGTTCTTGAAAACTTCTGCCATCTCTTACTTGGCCTCCTTGGCGAGCGAGACGAGGCACCCGTTGTGCCCCGGGACGCTGCCGCTCACGAGGATCAGGTTCCTTTCTGCGTCCACACCCACGATCTTGAGTCCCTTTTGAGTCACGGTCTCGGTTCCCATCCGGCCCGGCTTTCGGGTTCCTTTGAATACGCGCTGAGGCCCGGTGGCTCCGCTCGAGAGCGGCCTGCGGTGGGTCATATACCCGTGGGTCATGTGCTGGCCCTTGAACCCATACCGCTTCACGCCTCCTTGGAAGCCGCGTCCCTTGCTGGTTGCCGTGACACGGACGTCGTCGCCTTCCGCGAAGATGTCGCACCCGATCATCTGGCCAGGTTCGAAGCCGCTTGTGTCTGCCACGCGATATTCGCGAAGGTGTCGCAAGTTCTGGCTCAGGCCGGCCTTCTTCAGGTGGCCGAACTTGGGGAAGGTGATCTTCTTGTCGCTGATCTCCCCGAAGCCGACCTGAACAGCCGAGTAGCCGTCGCTGGCCTGGGTTTTCACCTGGGTGACGAACACCGGCCCGGCTTGAATGACGGTGACGGGGATCATCCGCCCGTCTTCGCTGAAGACATGCGTCATCCCAATCTTGGTTCCTAGTATTCCTGTGAGCAAGGTCACTCCTGTCGCACGGCCGAACCGTGCTCGCTGTGAGCTCGCTGCAGCTTCCCGTGCCGTGTCCACTCAGAACCGTTGCCCCTGGTTAGGGGGCGGCAATGGCCAGACTCGAAGCCGCGCGATCTTTTCTGCCCTGGTGTCCAAGGCAGGTTCGGACTATACCTTCGTGCAAATGGGCCCTAGGCCTGCTCGACGTACCGCATCCTTTCAGCGGGAGCGCTCGGGACGGAAAGCGGCGCCGTTGAGAAGAGTTCAGCAAGAGCTTCTAGGTTCATCACCCCTAACAATCGGTGCCTTCAGCGGTTTCTGCCACGTATATTTTGCTGATGAAGCATGCGCTAGCTACGCTTACGCTGTCGATGGCCAGCATCCTCGCACATGGCCAGTTGCCCGAGCACGGGAGCAAGTTCACCGGCAGCGGAAGGATCGCCGACGGCGTGGGTATGAACGCCACGCTCACGTGGAAGGTTGCGGGCGACACTGAGATCGAGGCAGGCTCTTGCGTCCGCGAGTGCGGAGGGGGCAAGCACGTCAAGCACGCCGACTGTGACCTCTCCAGCTGCAAGGCGTGCCCGGTCAAGACTCGAGGCTCGAACAGACACTCGTTCCGATTCGCCGTACAATTCACCGACCTCGGCGAAGACGAGAACCCGCCGAGCGCAAGTGGCTCCGCGGGAAAAAGACCGAGATCAGCGTCGCACTCGCCGAGAAGGACGGTGCCCGCCAGGTAGGGAGTATCGTGCTCGTGCTAGTCTTGAGCGGCGCGAAGGAGGATATCGAGACTCCTGCGTGGCTCAGCACCTCCGCGGAAGGGACGGTACCGGAGCAGCTCGCCAAGACGCTCGGGGCTCAACTCTTGGCTGAGGGCTGAGCGGGCATCGCCTTTCCACTCGGTCGGTTTGCCTTGCGGATCGGGGCGATGGCTGGCACACGCATTGCTTGCTCGGCGCGCTTGCCCCCTCCCGGTTCGCTGCGCTCACCGACCTCCCCCATCCCGGTGCGCCGGGACGAGGGAGGTCCCTCGACTTGCTAGCCTCCGAGCGACTGGGCCTGGGCGGCCACCCGGCGGCGTGCCTCGAGCACCTTCGCGTGCTCGCTCGCCGGGACGAGCTCGCTTGCCCAAGGTCGCGAGGCTTCGTAGTCCTCATATGCCTTACGGACGGCTTTCACCTCCCAGTCGAACTCATAGTTCCCTTTACCGCCGGACAGCTCGACCACCTCGAATCCGGTGTTCGACTTGTTCTGCCATGCGAGCCCCTTCGACGAGCCGGATCCTGGCGTCAGTGTCACCGTGACGCCAACGGCGGATGCCAAGGCGGAGAAGTGCCCCGGAATGGTGACGTACGCCCGACCGTTCGTCAGGCGGGACGTGCCTCGCGTGTACATCGCCGCCTCGGGCCCTTCGATGCAAGTGTAGACGATGTCGCGCGTGGGGTCGCGAGGGTCTACCTCGACGAAGTTCTTGATCTGGGCGGAGATGCTGACGCGCCCATCGGCCAAAGTAGAGATCGCGCCAATATTCGGTTGAGTACCGTAGACGATGATCTGAGCCCCGTTGCCGTTGAGGATCGCGGGTTGCATAAGGACGCTTCCGAACGGGCTGCCACCGGTAGTGTTCAGCCGGAGGGCAAGCTTCCCCACCCCCGCTTGGCTGACCTTGAAACGATCAAGTCCGCCGCGCTTGACCACGATCGAAGAGAATTGCCGATCCCCGTTCAAGCTGACGCCGTCGAGAAACTCCGCGAGGCCCACGAACCTCGCTGCGAGTCCGGTCGGTGCGTTTTCGGCCACAAGCGCGGCCCCGGAAAGGTTCGTGTTCTTCGCGTGTACGCCGAAGGCGAGGGACGAGCGCGCTAGCCCAAGAACTCCCGTCCCGGACGCCGACCGCGTCTCACCGTACACGCCAATGTTCGCGCCAGTCGTCGAGGTCGCCGTCCCGCGCAGGGCGATGCTGGACTGCTGGGCCGCACTGAAAGAGCCGCCCACTGATGCCCCCGCGCCGGTCGCAGACTTGTTGCCGATGACTGGAATGGTCGTGCCGGTCGCTTGGCTGACGTTCACCTGCCCGGCGCGGAAGGTGCCGCCGATGCTCGCATGGCCCGGTTGCACGGTGCCGGGCGTCGTGTTCTGCAGGAACACGTTGCCGACCACGGCCTGGATCCCTTCCTGCTGGGCAAGGACGGCAGTGCTCGCGAGCACGATCAACGACGAGGTGACGAGGAGTGTGCGCTTGCGCATGCACCCATCATGCTCCACCCGCGAGGCCTTGGAACCCTAACTTTCGTTAGGGGGCGGCCACCCAGTTCGCCTGATCCACCTCGTGGCACCAGGCGGCGACCGCGGTCGGGCCGACGGACCGGACGCTGTAACGCGCACGCAAAGCTCCACCCGCTCCCAGGAAGTCGTTCACCGTGCCCCCCCCCACAACCGATCGCGTGACGAAGGCGGTGCCGAGCGAGCTACTCGTCAAGTCGCGGTACTGGCCGCTCGCAAAGTCGAACAGCTCGAGTTCCAGAGCGAACGCACCCGCGTGGACCATTCTCGAATGGAGCGAGAAAACGAGCGTTTCGAGCTGGGACAAGCCTACCGTGCTATCCACCTGGACCCGCACGGGCGGCACCGTGGCATTGGGCACGATGAAGCGGCAGACCCGGAGGGAGTCGCCATCCACGGCGGAGAGGCTCGCAAGGTTGCCCGCATCCTGCCTCCCAAAGACAAGGGAGAAAGAAGTCGGCACGACCGTCGTCTCGGGGTTCGCACCTGTGAACTTCGCATCCAGCTTTGCGTTGATCTCGAACTGGAAGGTCGGCCCGCCGTTCGTCCAGCCGGCAGGGAGAAACACGAACGGCCCCTCCCACACGCCGGTAGATGTGTTGCGCTGGTAGAGCCCGTTCACGGAGTTGCCCGGTGCCGGGGACCAGCGCACGTAGGGGCCCGCGAGCGCTCCAGCTCCTCCGGTCAGACCGCTGAACTCCGCCGTCCAGCAGAACTCGCTTGGAACCACGATGTTCGGGATCGGGATCGTGACCGTGAACTGAGGGTTCGAGCTGGGATCGAGCCCGTCGGGGATAGCCTGGACCGGACTTGCCCAGAGGAGCGTGCCGGGCCTTCCCTGATCGCTCGCGGTGTCGCTGTCGTTGGGCTTCCAAAGCCGCAGGATGAACGAGGCGCCAGGGTTCGCTGTCGTGTCCGCGCCGAAGAGCACGTTCACCGAAGTGAGCCGCCGGTTCGGTCCCTCCACCGAGACTCGCGCCCCTACCCCGTCGTAGGTGCCCCCGGTCGTCCCGTCCGTATAAGGAAAGTCCAAGAAGAACTGCGGGACTATGGCGTTGGTCTGGTTGTCGAACGGGCTCGGCAGGGCGGAAAGGTCCCCGCTCATCACGACGACTCCGAACCCCCAGCCGGTAGACGGGTTGAACGGTGGCCAGCTGGCGGCAGGCTCGTCGCAGCCCCATGTGCTCGCCCCGCCCGCGGTGAAGACCCGGCGCCAGACCAGGCCCGGAGCATTCACGTTCGCAGCGTTGGCGGGCAGGCTGCCGACCTGGGGCGTGCCGTGGAACCGCAGGCCGCCGCGGGTCGGAGCGTTGTTCGGGTCGAAAGGGCCGACCCCGAGGTTGCCGCCCGAGAACTGGGCGGTCACGGTCACGTTCGTGGGGAATGACACACTCGGCACGGTGAGCCGGAGCACGCGATCACCGGGCCGGACGGTTTGCGGCGTGCTCGTCCAGAGCAAGGTGCCTGGCGAGGCGTAGGGCGTGTTCGTCCCATCGCCGTTCGAGTTGGGCCCGTCGTTCGCATACACGCGAACGATGACCCGCTCCGCCCCCGTCATTGGGCCGACCTCGCGGTAAAAGACCGTGAGCTCGGTAACCACCGACGCTTGGGTCAGCGTCACTTGGCTCCCACGCTCCGGCCACGCGGTCCACTGGGAAAAGTCCGGCTGGCCGTTCCACGCCGAGCCCACTCCCCCAGGCCCGAAGCTCGAGGTAGTCACGCTCGTCGCCCGGTATACGGTTTGTTGGGCCGAAGCGAGAGATGCGAGAGCGACCGAGAACAGGCCAAGACACAGACAGCGCATGCTAGAGGCAGTCTAGCCCGTTCCCACCACGGTTCGGGCTGACCCGCCGCGATAGTCCGGTATTTCCACGAGGCACTTTCTTAGGCCCAAGGCCGGGCGTTCGGGCCGAAGTTGGCACTGTAGTAGGGCACGACCGTGTGCAGCGGCGCGACGATCTTATCTATCTTGGCCTTGAGCCTGTCGTCCACCTTGGTCTGGGCCGCGCGCACCCCTTGCTCCAGCTGTGTCGCCGACTTCGCGCCGATGATGGGCACCGTGACGCCCGGCATCGAGGCGACCCATCCCAGGCTCATCTCCGTGAGCGTCATCCCGTTCTTCGAGGCGAGGGTGGCAAGCCGAGTCACGACTTTGGACGCCGCGGGCGTGATCCGACCGAAGGGGTCGCTCTTCACATAGCGCCCGCTCTTGGGCCGTCCGAGGTATTTGCCGGTGAGCTGCCCGCCTGCCAAGGGGGACCATGGGATCACCGCAAGGTCATAGGTTCGGCAGAACGGCAAGAGCTCCCGCTCGATCGAGCGGTCCAGCAGGTTATAGGGCGGTTGTTCGCTCACGAAGCAGGTGGCTCCCAGAGCCTTGGCCACATAGTTCGCCTCGCACACCTGCCACGCGGCGAACGTGCTGCAGCCGATGTAGCGAACCTTGCCACTGCGGACAAGATCGTCCAACCCGCGCAGCGTCTCGTCAATCGGGATCGAAGGTTGCGGCCGGTGAATCTGGTAGAGGTCAATATATTCGGTTCCCAGCCGCTTGAGGGACGCTTCGCACGCCGCGATCACGTGCCGCCGGGAGTTGCCCCATGCGTTGGGGTCGTCGTCGCTCATCTTGCCGTGGCACTTGGTCGCGATCACGAGGGAATCGCGCTTGCCGCGAATGTGCTTGCCTAGGATCGTCTCGCTGGTGCCTCGGGCGTAGACGTCGGCGGTATCGAAGAAGTTGATGCCTAGGTCGAAGGCCTTCGCCATGACCTTGGCCGCCTCGACCTCGGTGGAGCCCCAGTCCTGCGGCTCCCAACCGAATGTCATGGTGCCGAGGCACGGGTTGCTCACCTGGACGCCTGTCCGACCTAGGGCGCGAAACTCCATCGCCGAAACTTACCCTGCTCAAGCGACGCGCACGCTGGGCTACCGGACTAGCCTCGCCCCTGCGTTCGGCGCCCGCCCGCCTGACTATGCGATCTTGAACGCCTCTTCGGCCCGGCCCACTTCTTCCGAGACCACCTGCTGGATGATCGCGTACTGGGCAGTCGGCAATCCCACCACCATCGCGATGTCGTCCGTGACCTTGTGGCTCCCCTCGAGTTGGTTGTTCGAGAACCCGGCCTGGTGGGCGATCGCGTTCGCGAGGGCCACGATGCAGGTCTCCAGGAAGTACTGCTCCGAACCCATCGGCTCGTGATGGAAGGAGACGCAGTCCTGCACCATTGTGTGCAGGCCCCACTGCTTCACCACGATTCCGCCCAGGCACGCATGGTCGAACCCGTTGATCTCCTGCTCCACGTCCACCAACGGTTCGCCTCGGCGCTTGGCCGTATCCAGTGCCCGCGAGAGCTCCTCCGGCATGAACCGCTCCAGTGCGAGCAGCCCGATGTCATGGAGCATGCCCGCGCAATAAAGCATCTCGGCCAGGTGCGGCACCTTGAGGCGGCTCAGGATCCTGCACCCCGTTGCCACCGCGAGACTGTGGCGCCAGTGTTCGAGGCGGTGAAAACCGGAACAGGTCGAGCGGCCGGAGACCATCTGTTGCATCGCCGAGCTGACCACGATGCTGCGCACGCAGTTGATCCCGAGGAAGCTGATCGCTCGAGGGACGGTCGTGACATCCTGCGCCCCGTAATAGGCAGAGTTCGCCACGCGCAAGAGCTTCGCGGTCACGGCAGGGTCGCGCTCGATCGCGGTCGCGATCTCGCGTTGGTTCACGTTCGGGTCGTCGGCCAGGCGCAGTACTGCACTCGCCGCCTGGGGAAGGACGGGCAGGTTCTCGGTACGCGACAGCCTGAGCTCCAGGCTGGAGAGATCCACACGGGTGATCTTCGGTTTGTGGCAGCCGTTGTCTCAGGGTCGTCCCATACTGGCACGCGATGGAAACTTTTCTCGTGGCTGGCACGTTGTTTGATAGTGACAGGCTCAAGCGATTGAACCAATGAGAACCATGCCCCGAGACTACTACGAAGTCCTTGGCGTCGCCAAGGGTGCGACGCAGAAGGAGATCCAATCCGCCTACCGGAAACTAGCGCGGAAGTGGCACCCGGACGTAAACCGCGATCCGGGGGCTGAGGGCAAGTTCAAGGAGATCAGCGAGGCCTACGAGGTCCTCAAGGACGCCGAGAAGCGCAAGAAGTACGACCGGTTCGGCGCCGACCTCGGCGAAGGGCAGTCGGGGGCAGCCTCGCCCGAGGACTTTCAAGCCTATGTAGACGCCTCGGGGTTTGACCTCGGCGGGATCTTCGGCAACCTGTTTGGCATGGGGGGAATGCAGACCGGTCGGCCCGCCTCGGACGTCGAGCGCCGGGTGGACGTCACCCTCGAGGAGATTGACTCGGGCACGAAGCGCACCCTGAGCTACGCTCTCCCCGATGCATGTTCTACATGCCACGGAACGGGCGCAGTGCTGGGCCGCGACCGAAGCCGGACCGCTTGTCCGACCTGCCACGGCACGGGAACGGTACAGAACCCTCGCAAGATCGTCGTCACGATCCCAGCGGGATGCCAGGACGCCAAGAAGCTTCGTGTGCCAGGTGGTGGGACACTGGGTAGCAACGGTCGCCGGGGTGACCTCTTCGTGCTCGTCCATGTCCTGCCCCACCGGTTGTTTCAGCGCGTCGGCCAGGACACCGAGGTCGAAGTGTCCGTGCCCTTCCCCACCGCTGCGCTGGGTGGCGAGGTCCAAGTTCCTACCCCGCGATCGTCCGGCAGGGTGGCCGTGCCGCCCGGCACGCAGTCCGGCCAAGTCCTGCGCCTCAAGGGCCAGGGTGTCTCCAAGCTCGGGGGCCAGCGCGGAGATCTGCGGGTGCGGATCAAGGTCGCGGTGCCCAAGTCTCTTACCGATGAGCAGCGAGAGTTGATCGAGCGGCTCGGAGAGCTCGAGGTGACGCCATCGTGACCCGAGGCAATCAGCCAGTCTATATGATCGGGGTCGCCGCGGAGCTGTGCGGAGTCCACCCGCAGACCCTCCGCCAATACGAGCGCCTCGGCCTCGTCCAGCCTGCGCGGGCAGGCTCGAAGAACCGGCTCTTTAGCGACTTTGACATCGAGAGGGTCCGTCAGATCCAACGCTTGACCCAAGAGATGGGGGTGAACCTTGCCGGCGTCGAGATCGTCCTGCGGCTCTTGGACGAGTTGGCGGAGCTCCACCGCGAGGCGGAAGAAAGGATCACCGAGTACCGCCGCGAGGTCGAGGAGCAGATCGTCTCCATGCTCGCCAACTCCACGGCCCCGATCCGACGCGACGCGTCCCTGCTCCCTGTGCCACGCCCGCTCCGGCCTGGGACTCGCCGCTTCTAGGAGCGAGGGCCCGTCATACTTCTATATGGCCGAGTTTCCCGAGGCATTGAGCTTCGACGACGTTCTCCTTTTGCCCGCGAGGTCAGACGTCTTGCCCACCGAAGTGGACACTTCTTCCGAGATCGTTCCCGGAATCCGACTCAGCATCCCCATCGTCTCCGCCCCCATGGACACGGTCACCGAGGCGCGCCTTGCGATCTCCATGGCCCGCGAGGGCGGCGTGGGGGTCATCCATCGCAACATGCCGATCGACGAGCAGGCCGACCAGGTGGACCGGGTCAAGCGGAGCGAGCACGGCGTCATCACCGACCCCTTCAAGCTCAGCCCAGACGAGACGATCGCCGACGCGGTCGCACTCATGGCGAGGTTCCGCATCAGCGGCGTGCCGATCACCGACGCCGATAACCGGCTCGTGGGGATCTTGACCAACCGCGACATTCGCTTCGAGACCGAGTTCGACCAGCCCATTCGCGAGCGCATGACCTCGAACGACCTCGTTACGGGCAGGCCCGGAACGACGCTCGACGAGGCGCAGAAGCTCCTCGCGGAGCACCGGATCGAGAAGCTGCCCATCGTGGACTCCGAGGGAAAGCTCAAAGGCTTGATCACGATCAAGGACATCGAAAAGGTTAAGCGTCACCCCAACGCAACCAAGGATCCCTTGGGTCGCCTCGTGGTGGGCGCGGCGATCGGCCCCCTGCGCGAGCCCTTCGAACGGGCCAAAGCCCTGATGGACGCCGGCGTGGACTTCGTCGTCATTGATGCGGCGCACGGCGAGAGCAAAGGGGTGATCGAGTGCACTCGGATGCTCAAAGAGCGGCTCCCTGGCCTGACCGTCGTGCCCGGTAACGTCGCGACCAAGGAGGGGGTGCGCGCGCTCCATGCGGCAGGCGCCGATGCGATCCGGCTCGGGATCGGGGCCGGTTCGATCTGCACGACGCGGGTCGTAGCGGGCATCGGGGTTCCGCAGTTCTCCGCGGTCTACGAGTGCTGTCAAGAAGCGAACGAGCTACAAATCCCGACCATCGCCGACGGCGGAATCCGAACCAGTGGCGACATCGTGAAGGCACTGGCCGCAGGGGCCAGCACGGTGATGATGGGGAACATGTTCGCCGGTTGCGAGGAATCCCCCGGTGAGACCGAGATCTTCCGAAACCGGGCCTACAAGGTCTACCGCGGGATGGGCTCGATCGCAGCAATGCGCCAAGGCTCGTCCGACCGTTACATGGCCGTGAAGTCCACGAGCGCGACCATGGTGCCCGAAGGTGTCGAAGGTCGCGTCCCGTTCAAGGGCCCGCTCAGTGAGACCGTCACCCAGCTCGTGGGAGGGCTCCGCAGCGGCATGGGTTACGTCGGGGCAGGATCGCTGGCGGAGCTCCACAAGCGGGCCCAGTTCGTCCGAATCACGAACGCCGGGCTCCGGGAGTCGCACCCTCACGACGTCTGGATCACCAAAGAGCCGCCGAACTACTCGTCCCCGTTCGGATACGGCGAAACCGATTGAGACTCGCACTATAATAGGGTCATGGCCGACCGCGTCCAAGTCTTCGACACTACGCTGCGCGACGGCGAGCAGAGCCCCGGCGTCCGCCTCAGCATGTCTCAAAAGCTCGAGATCGGGCGAATGCTCGAAGATCTGGGCGTGAACGTCATCGAGGCGGGCTTCCCCATCTCCAGCCCTGGCGACTTCGAGAGCGTCAACACCTTGAGCAAGGAGCTGCGAAACGTGACGGTCTGTGGGCTCACCCGTGCAGTCGCGAAGGACATCGAGTGCGCCGCCGACGCGCTGAAACCTGCTGCCCGCCCCCGGATCCATACGGGTCTCGGCGTGAGCAACAGTCACTTGGACCACAAGCTCAAGATGACCAAGGAGCAGGCTCTGGAGAAAGGAGTGGCCGCCGTGAAGCTCGCCAGGAGCTTCGTGGACGATGTCGAGTATTTCATGGAGGACAGCGGACGGGGCTACCTCGACCACCCCGAATACCTCTACCAAGTGGTCGAAGCCGTGATCGGAGCCGGAGCCACGGTGATCAACATGCCCGACACGACCGGGTACATGTTCCCCACCGAGTACCGCGACTTCTTTGCCAACGTCATCGCGAACGTGCCGAACAGCGACAAGGCCACGTTCAGCTGCCACTGCCACAACGACCTCGGGATGGCGACCGCGAACACGCTCGGCGGGGTGATCGGCGGGGCGCGACAGGTGGAGGTGACCGTGAACGGGATCGGCGAGAGAGCGGGCAACACCTCGCTGGAAGAGGTGGTCATGGCGCTCCACATCCGGGACGACCTCTTCCAAGTCGAGACCTCGATCAAGACCGAGAAGCTCCTCGCCGCGAGCAGGATGGTCGCTAACCTGACAGGGATGATCGTGCAGCGCAACAAGGCCGTCGTGGGGGCCAACGCCTATGCACACTCCTCAGGGATCCATCAAGACGGGGTGCTCAAGGAGCGGACCACGTATGAGATCATCGCACCGGAGCTCGTGGGAGCCGAAAAGTCCGAGATCATCCTTACCGCTCGCTCTGGGCGGCACGGACTGAGGCACCGGCTCCACGAACTGGGGTTCAACTTCCCGGAGCCCCGGTTCGAAGAGCTCTATGACCGCTTCTTGACCTTGGCGGACACCAAGAGCGAAGTCATGGACGATGACCTGCGGGAGCTGGTCGAGGCCAACTGAGCCCATCCCCCCGCAAGCCGTCCATGCCTTCCGGGTAACGTCCTACTCCTGCATGAGCCGTGAACCCACCGCTGGTCTGATCCTTGCCGCCGGCAAGGGGACCAGGATGAAGAGCGAGATTCCCAAGGCCCTCCACCCGGTGGCCGGAATGCCGATGGTCGAGCTGGTGAGCCGGGCGGTACGGGGGGCCGGCATCCCGCGCCCGACCGTCGTGGTCGGCCATGGTGGCGACGCTGTTATCGAGGGCCTCGGCGACGGTTACGACTTCGTCTGGCAGCGCGAACAAAGGGGGACTGGCCACGCCGTGATGATGGCGGCCGAGGCGCTTCGCCACCATCACGGGCCCTTGCTCGTCACCCCAGGGGACACCCCGTTGCTCTCCTCCGAGACCCTCGCTCGCCTCATCGAGGCGTACCACGCGGAGTCTGCACAGGTCTCGATGGCTACCTTCGTAACGGTCGAGCCGGGAGGCTATGGACGCATTGTCCGGGACGAGGAGGGTCAGGTCGCCCAGATCGTGGAGGATCGCGACGCGACGCCGCAGCAAAAGGCCCTGCTCGAAGTGAACCCGGCCGTGTACTGCTTTGATTGCCAGCTCTTGCTCGAAGTGATCCAGGGGCTAGACTCGAACAACGCCCAAGGGGAGGTCTACCTCACCGACGCCATCGCTGCGATCCATTCCCGAGGTGGCAAGATCGTGGCCGAAACCTTCGACGACCCGGACGAGTTTATGGGGGTCAACGACCGCTGGCAGCTCGCCGAGGCTTCCCGAATCCTCCGCCTGCGCATCCTCCGGAAGCACGCGATGAACGGGGTCACGATCGTGGACCCGAGCAGCAGCTATATCACGATGGACGTCGAGATCGAACCAGACGCCCTCATCGAACCGATGACCGTGATCGAGGGAAACACTCGGATTGGAGCGGGCGCGCGCATCGGTCCCAATGCTTGGGTCAAGGACTCCGTGATCGGCCAGGATTGCAGAGTCTTCATGAGCCACGTTGACCAAGCGACAATGGCGGAAGGTTCTCGGTGCGGCCCGTTCAGCAACCTTCGCCCCGGTACTCGGTTGGGTGCGGGGGTCAAGATCGGCAATTTCGTCGAGGTGAAGAACAGCGAGATCGGCCAAGCCACCGCGATCTCGCACCTCACCTATATCGGGGACGCGACCGTAGGTTCAGGCGCGAACATCGGGGCAGGCACGATCACCTGCAACTACGACGGCTTTGCGAAGCACAGGACCAAGATCGGCAACGGGGCGTTCATCGGATCCAACTCGACCCTTGTCGCGCCGGTCGAGATTGGAGATAATGGATTTGTCGCCGCAGGGAGCGTGATCACGAAAGGGGTGCCCGAGGGCGCTCTCGGTGTCGGCAGGGCGCGTCAAGAGGTCAGGGAAGGATGGGTCAACTCGTGGAAAGCCAAGAAGAGCTCACCAGAATAAACGGCAACGAGCTCATTGATATGAAGCTCTTTTGTGGGAATGCCCACTCAGAGCTGGGACACCGTGTCGCCGACTATCTCGGTGTTCAGATGGGCCGCATGACCTCCACCAAGTTTAGCGACGGCGAGCTTCGGATCCAGGTGGACGAGAGCGCCCGTGGTGACGACGTTTTCCTGATTCAGCCCACCTGCGCTCCGGTGAACGACTCCCTCATGGAGCTGCTCATCATGCTCGATGCGTTCCGCCGCGCGAGCGCGAACCGTATCACCGTGGTCTGCCCCTACTATGGCTATGCCCGGCAGGACAAGAAGCTCAAGCCGCGCGAACCCATCACCGCGAGGCTCGTCGCCGACCTGATCGAGGAGGCGGGCGCCCACCGCGTCGTTTGCATTGACCTCCACGCCGAGCAGATTCAAGGCTTCTTCGACATTCCAGTGGACCACCTCTATGCGGGGCCGATCATAGGGCGTCACTTTATCGAGCAGGGGTTTGACCAGCTCGAGGACGTGGTGGTCGTGAGCCCGGACGTCGCCGGGGTCGGTCGCGCCAGGGCACTCGCGGAGATGCTCAAGGCCCCGATCGCGATCATCGCCAAGCGACGCCCCGAGCCGAACAAGGTGGACATCGTGGAGATCATCGGCGAAGTGGACGGTCGCCGGTGTGTGATGATTGACGACATGGTGGACACCGGGGGCTCGGTGATCCAAGGGGCCGAGGCCTTGCTGAAGCGAGGGGCGGTCGAGGTCATGGTCGCCTGTAGCCATGGGGTCTTTAGCGGCAACGCCTCCCAGCGCCTCCAAGACAGCGTCGTGACCAAGGTCGTCTGCCTCGATACCGTGCCGATCCCAGGGAGCAAGCAGTTCCCCAAGCTGACCGTCCTGCCCTCAGCTCCGCTCCTGGGCGAGGCGATCCGGAGGATTCACTGCAACCGGTCGGTGAGCGAGCTCTTCGGCGGTTGGCGCTAAGGGCTAGGCGGTCTAAATCAATTCGTACCGAGTGTTACGCACGCGAGGCGTGTAGCCTGCGTCCAGAATGAGCCGCTCGAACTCCTCTGCGTTCAAGATGAACTTGTTCCCTGCCGCCGAGACGACGTTCTCCTCGATCATCGTAGAACCAAAGTCGTCGGCACCGTATCGCAAGGCGATTTGGGCGATCTTGGGACCTTGGGTCAAGATCGAGAGCTGGACGTGGTCGAAGTTGTCCAGGAAGATCCGGGAGACCGCGACCGTGCGCAGATAATCAAAGGCCGAGGCCTTGCGCTCGATCGGTAGGTTCGTCTCTTCCGGTTGGAACGACCAGGTCACGAAGGCGCGGAACGGCGAGCACTCGTCCTGGAGGTCGCGGATGCGCCCGAGGTGCTCGACCCGGTCTGACATCGTCTCGACGTGGCCGAACATCATGCTCGCGCTCGACCGCATGCCGAGCGAAGCCGCGGTACGCATGCATTCGAGCCACTCGTCGGTCGTGTCCTTGTAGGGCGCGATGATCTTGCGCACCCGATCCACGAGGATCTCCCCCCCGGCCCCAGGGATGGACTCGTGCCCGACCGTCTTCAGCTTCTCCAAGCACTCCTTGAGGGTGAGCTTGCTGATGTGCGCGATATAGATAAGCTCGGCGGGCGAGAGTGCATGGAGGTTCACGCTCGGAAACCGAGACTTGATCGCGGCAAAGGTCTCCAAATACCAGTCAATCTTGAGCTTGGGGTTGAGCCCGCCTTGGAAGAGTATTTCGGTGCCGCCTTGCTCCACGGTGTCGCGGACCTTGTCCAAGATCTCTTCCAAAGTCAAGGTATAGCCCTCCGTGTGCCCAGGGACGCGGTAGAAGGCGCAGAACTTGCAACGGACCCAGCAAACGTTGGTGTAGTTCAGGATGCGCCCGACCACGTAGCTGACCACCTCAGGATCGGTGCGCTTCTCGCGGCGATGGTTGGCGAGGGCGGCGAGGTCGTTGAGGTCAGGGTGCTCGAAGAGGGCGAGCGCGTCCTCAAGGCTCACCCGTTCGTCCGCGAACACCTTGTCCGCGATCCGTTCGATCCTGGTCTCTGACGCTATGGCCATCTGCAAGGATTCTACGCAAAGGGGAGGGCCGGAGCGGGACTCCGGTTTCATTTGAGGTCTACCTTGGCGGCGGCGAGCGCGGCTTGGGTCCGGTCCGCGAGCCCCATCTTCGCGAGCACGGCGCTTACATACCCTTTCACCGTGCCTTCGGTCAGCCCCAGATCTTTGGCGATCTCCTTGTTGCTCTTCCCTTCCGCGATCCGCTTGAGGACACTCACCTCGCGACCCGTCAGGCGCGTGCGCCAATCCTGCTCCACAGGCGAACGCACCGCGTTCACGACCGCTTCCTGGGCATCGGGATGGAGCCAGGTCTTACCGCTCTGCGCGGAGAGGATCGCCCCCGCAAGCTCCTCTGCCGACACATCCTTGAGCACGTACCCGCTCACACCCGCCTTGATCGCCGACCGTACCGCCTCGGCCGAGAGGTGACTGGTGAGCATCACGACCTTGACATCCGGAGACTGGACACGCATCCTCCGTGCCGACTCGATGCCGTCCAGCTTGGGCAGCATCATGTCCATGAGCACCACGTCCACTCCGCCCAGTGCGGCACGGTGCAGGGCAGAGTATCCGTCTGCGGCCTCGGCGACCACCTCGATGCCAACAGTGTTGGAGAGCAAGGCCCGCAGCCCGGCCCGGACCATCGGATGATCGTCCACGATCATGACGCGGGTCATCCCCCCCCCTCTACTGGAATGCTGCACGTGACAAGGGTGCCGCATGGCGTGTTCTTGCCGACCTTGAGAGTCCCTCCCATCTCCTTGGCCCGCTCCGCCATTCCCCGTAGTCCGAAGCATTGCCCTTCGCCCACTCGGCCAGACCGTGGCATTCCTCGGCCGTCGTCGCCCACGGTCAGGATCCAGCATCCATCTTTGCGCTCGACCACGGCTCGAACCGTCCGTGCCCCGGCATGGCGATGGGCGTTGGTCAAGGCTTCTTGGCCGATCCGGAAAAGGGTATGGGCGATGGCGGGATCGGTCGGCCCTGCCCCCCTCTGCTCCAAGTGCAACTCGAACCCGGCGCCGATTTCCCTCGCGTGGAGGCGCAAGCGCTCCTCCAAGGCGCCAGTCTTGGGTTCGGCACCCTGCGTCTCTCCCGCGGGTCGAAGCTCCTGCAGGAGGCCTCGCATCTCGCGCAAGGTGCTCGTCGTCAACTTCTGCAGCCGCTGCAGGGCTTGGGCGTCCATCTCGGAACTCCTGGCCTGTCCTAGCGACTGGCATTCGACGTGGACGGCGAAGAGCATCTGCGTAACGGAGTCGTGGAGCTCTCTTGCGATCTTTTGGCGCTCGTGGCCGACGCGGGCGGATTCTCGCGCCTCCTCCAGTCTTGCGTGCTCTTGCCGGGAGTCAATGGCCGCTGCGAGGTGGTTCGCGGTCATGACGATCGGGCGCACGAGGTGGTCGTCCCACGCCACGGGCCGAGCGTCGCTCAGAACGACGAGACCGATCCGACGGCCGCTCGAGACCAAGGGGACGAGGGCGACCGCGGGACGATTATCGCGCGCTTGCGCCTCGCGGAGACCCTGGGACGCGGTCCGGTCCTTGCGGACATCCCGAAACCAGACGGGTTGCCCAGCGTCCAAGAGGGGGTCGTGCTCGTCCCGGACGTGGGGCGTGCTGGTCGGGTTCACGCGGATCCCTTCCGCTGGGCTCCACTGACCCACGGCGATGTTGTGCGTCCGCTCCCCGCTCGGCGAAAACTCGTAAAGAACGACCGTGCAGACGAACCCGAGCGAACGGGCGATGTAGAGAAGGTACGCCCGCACGATGTCCCGAACCTCGGACGCTGTGCTGATTCGAATACTCAGCTCATATTGAAGCTTCGTGTCCTCCAAATGGGAGCGAGTCGAAGCGAGCAGCCGTGCGTTCTCGATCGCGCCCCCACAAGCGCGGGCGAACTGGCCGAGCAGACGGGCATCCGCCAAGCAGAATTGCCGGGGTGGGCTCGCTCCGATGCCGAAGTAGCCGACCAAGCGACGGCGGCGACGGATCGGGACCCCAATGACGGCATGGTCGCGCAGCTCGCGAGGGCAATCCTCAGCGATCTCGCCATAGCGGTTCGCGATCACGAGAGCCTCGGACTCCAAGATTCGGCCCGCGAGCCCTTCACCGGGGGTCCAGACCGAGCCCAACTCGCCCGCGGGCATATTGAACGCGCTCTCGATCCGGATTGCGGCCGGGTCCCCCTCCACCAATCCGACCGCCCCATGATCGGCCCGTAAGAGGACGCAGGCCCGCTCGACCACCTTGCCCAGGAGACGAGGCAGATCCATCTCCTCGAAGGCTGCCTCGACGCCTTGGCGAAGGATGCGCTCCCTTCGGAACGGGCTCAGGGCGCGGCGTTCCACAGAGGGTGGGGATACCTCATTCCGCCCGTTGAAGTCGCTTTCTGACCTCGCTCTCGTCCACAGAAGCGAAGGCGATCACCTTGTCCCGCGACGCCTCGCCTCGGACGATCGTCACCGAGGTCTTGGCCACACCTAGGGCCTGGGCGAGCAGGACGATCAAGGCTTCGTTCGCCTGGCCGTCTGCCGGGGGGGCGGTCACCCAAACCCGAACAGGGTCACCGGCCTCCCAACGGGAGCGAGACGCCTTGGGCGTTACACGGACCCGGACTTCAACTCGCCTGGGCTTCGGTGCGCCCTTCGTCACAGGCCTCCGATCCGACCATGCTCGCAGGGCTGGCACTGGCGTCCAAGCGGTCAATGTGCTCGGTAAGAAACGCACGGAGCCCGGCATGGATGTTACGGTTCTCCGTCCGCAGGCGCTCCGCCTCCCACCGCTGGATTCGAACCGCCTCGGCAACGGCCCGGCGGTTCTCCCTGGCCTCGACCTCGGCCTTCTCTCGGATCAGCGCGGCCTCTTTTTGGGCGTTCTCGCGCACCGCTTTGGCGCTCTGTTCCGCGGCGACCAAGGCATCGCGCAGCGCCACCTCTTGCGAGCGATACCGCTCGAGTTCGGCCACCAAGCGGTCGCGCTCAAAGCTGATCGCCTTGTTCTCGCGCAAGAGCTCGGTAACGTCGGCGGCCACGCGCCGAACCAAGGTGTCCACCGCTTCCTTTTGATATCCGCGGAAGCTCACGGGCAGTTGAACGGTCTCTAGTTCGACCGGAGTCAAGTGTTCCTTCACGATTCTATCCACCTCCTCCGTGAGGCGTAACGCTATTCTACACGAAGCGATCCCTACTTGAGGCTGCCGACCGCGGCACCGCGAACAAACCACTTCTGACAGAGCAGGAAAACGGCGAGCGAGGGCACCACGACGATCACAGCCGCCGCCATCTGCAGGGGCCAGTTCTGGCCGCCATAGGAGTTCTTGAACGTGCTGAGCCCAACCTCCAGCGTCCGCATCTCGAGCGACGTGGTCGCGATGAGGGGCCAAAAGAAGTCGTTCCACGTACCGATGAAGGCGAACGCGGCCAAGGTGGCCACAGCAGCCTTGCACATGGGCATGACGATCCGAGAATAGATCGCCCAGTCGCCCGCACCGTCCAGCCTGGCGGCCTCGTCGAGCTCGCGCGGCACCTGGAGGAAGGCCTGGCGCAAGAGGAAGACCCCAAACGCGCTCCCTAGACCGGGGACCACGAGTGCCAGGTATGTATCGAGCCAACCAAACTGCCGCATCGTGAGAAATACAGGGATCTGGGTGACCGTGCTCCCGAACATCATGCTGCCCAAAACAAGCGCGAACAGTGCCTCCCTGCCTCGAAACCTCAAGCGGGCAAAGGCGTAAGCGCCAAGACTGCACACCAGAACTTGGCCGATCACGATGACCGTACAGACGAAAAAGGAGTTCAGGGCGAATCGAAAGACCGGGAGGTCCGTGCCAAAGAGGACCGTGGCATAGTTGTCCCAGCGCGGCTGCACCGGAACCAGCTTGCCGTACTCCGGGATCTCGGACCAGGGCTGGTGGAGCGAGACCAGTACCGCCCATGCCAACGGTGCGACCATGGCCACCGCCAAGATGGCCAACGCCAGGTAGACCGAGAGTTTCCTCACGATGGTGAGTAACCCTCGATTGCCTTACGCGATAGTCGGAACTGAAGCCACGTTACCAACCCAATCACGGCGAGCGCGACGCACGACTGCGCCGACGCCTGAGAGACCTCGAACTTCTGCCACGCGGTCGTATAGATGTGATATCCGACCACGTCGGTAGTGTCCAACGGCCCGCCTTTCGTCATAAGATAGATCGGCGTGAACAATTGGAGCGCACCGATGGTGCTCGTGACCAGCACGAAGAGGGAGGTGGGTGCGATCATCGGTAGCGTAACGTTTCGTAGCCGCTGCCACCCACTCGCGCCGTCGAGCGCCGCCGCCTCCTCCAGGCTGGGCGGCACGGCGAGCAGCGCCGCCACGTAGACCACCATCCGTGGGCCGAGGCCGACTACGGCGCCCATGAACGCCAACGCGGGCATCGCCCAGCGAGGATCGCTCAGGAAACTGACGCTCGGGAGCCCGAACAGGCTGGTCAGCGAGTTCACCAGCCCCTTCTCCGGTAGATAGATGTAGATCCAGACCATGGAGATCGCGACCCCGCTCATGACCGAGGGTGCGTAGAACAAGGTGCGAAAGAAGGCGATGCCCCGTAACGGCTTGGCGACTAGCAGCGCCACGCCGAGGGCCAGGGCCATCCCCATGGGAACGCTCCAGAGCGCATAGCGGATCGAGTTGCCCATGGAGTTCCAGAAGGGCCGGTCCAGAGCGAGCGCTTGGAACTGTTCGAGGCCGACGAACCGGTTTGTGCCCGCCACGATCTGCCAGTCATAGAGCGCGAGCACCATGGAGAAGCCAATGGGGAACGCAGCGAAGACCAGCCAGTGCAACATCGTGGGGGCGAGGCACCACCAGGCGGCTCGTGTCTCCCTTCTCACTTCGGCTCCAGAACTCGGTCAATCTCTTGGGCAGCGGCTCGCGCGGCGGCTGCTACCGGTACGTTGTTGCGCAGGACCTTGTCCATCGCCTTCTGGCAGATCGTCTCGACCACCACGTAGTCGCCCACGGTTGCGCCCCAAGGCGGGCGACAGCTGGGAACGATCTCGACGAATTTCCGCTCCCGGACGGCGTGGGCGGCAAACTCCGCGTCGGTGGCGTCGCGCGTCCCCTTCCCTTCCATGTATCGTGGCCTTCGGCCCGCTGCGGAGCGGGCCACGTCGAGTCGGCCACAGACCGCGATACCGCTGGCGTTGTACTCTTCTTGGGCCTCCCTGCCGGTCCAGAACTGCACGAACTTCCAAGCGTCGCCCGGGTCCTTGGCCTGGGCCGCGATGGATTGGCCCGCACCGTACATCACGGTGACGCTACCCTCCCCTGAACGACTGGGCACCGGCATCACGCCAATGTCTTCCATCTTGATCCCGCTTGCGTTTTGAAGGCCGACCAGTTCCCAGTGGCCGCTGACCTGCATCGAGGCCTTGCCCTTGGCGAAGTAGTCCACGCCCGTCGCTTCCGCCTCGCTCAGGGTCGGCGCGACCTTGTGGACGAGGAAGAGATCCGCGATCCACTGTAAGGCACGCAGCGATGCCTCCCCGTCGAACCAGCCCGAACCCTTTCGGCCTCTAGGGTCGAGGACGTCGCCGCCATCGTTCCAGAGCCAAGTGATCCAGCCTGGGATCCAATTGGGCATTTCCAGGCCGAAGCGACCTTCCTGGGTGAGTTCTTGGGCGGCAGCCAGGAACTGGTCGTAGCTCCATGCGCCGCGGGGCGGCTCGATGCCTGCCTCGCGGAAGTGCGCCCGGTTGTAGTAGAGCACGATCGGGGTGAAGTCTATGGGCGCCGCATACTGCGCTCTGCCTTGAGCGAACATCCCCTTCACGTTCGGCCAGAAGTCGTCCCATGCGAAGTCGGGGCCTGGCGTGAGTTGGGAAAGGTCGGCGAGGAGCCCGTTGTCGGCAAACGTCGCAAGGCTGCTCGCGTCCATCACCGGGCTCTCGGGCATCGAGCGCGAGATATGGCTGAAAACGAGCTTGGTCGCGTACTCCTGGCTCCCTGGGATCTTCTCCACCTCGAGCCTGACTCCTGGGTTCCTTCTCTCGAACTCGCGATGCAGCCGAGCGACGGTGCGCGTGAACTCGTTGTCCTCGCTCGCGCCCCCCCAATTCGCCAATCGGACCACACGGCGCGAATCACGTTGCAGGCTACAACCCGGCGAGAGCCCGGCAGCCGCGAGCCAGCCAAGTGCAGCGCGCCGGGTCATGCATTGGAGTGTATCCCGACTGGGTTCAAGCGAGGATATCGAGCCTGCCGCGCAATCGGCCCATCAGCCGCTGTGCCCACACGATGAGCGCAGTTTTCCAGGGCACGAGCGAACGGTGTGGGCGCCCTCCGTCCTGATCCCTTTGAAGCGCGTACTCGATCGCAAACTCGTTGTGCTCGAACTCACCGTGCCAGCCGCAAGTGTGGCACTCCCACGCTTCCCCGCGACTCACCGTGCCGCAGAGCGGACATAGCTTGAGCCCACACTCGTGCGAACGTGCTCGACCTCGTGCCACCACGTACAAGCGTTGGACTCCTGCCCCGGAATCTTTACCGGCTTCTGAAAAAACCTGGCGAAACTATCCCCATTCGCGCTCTCGCGGCGTCCCCATCGAACCGAAACATGGAACAAGGAGATCGGAGGAAAACCTTGATCGGAGCCATTATCTATGGTCTGGCGTGCTTTGCAGTCGCGGTCGTGATCACGATCATCGCGGCGCTCTTCAAGCCGATCAAGAAGAAGGACGACGCAAAATCGTGGCGCGTCCTCCTCGTTGCCTTCATCGTGACGATCCTCGCCCCGTACGGGTATTACGAGGTCCTCACCCTCCTGAAAGGGGCCGATATGGACGTCGCGTACGAGGATGTGCTCGTGGACGCCGACGTTGCAGGCGACATCGTCTACTACAAGGTGGTCGGCACCAAAGGAGACACGGCCAAAACGATCTTGGTCGCTGACGATAAGGACGAAGGAGGATTCCCCGAGCGGGCCGTCTTTACGGTCGAGCTCAAGCAAGGGGCAAAGGGTTGGACCGCCGAGTCGTACGAAGTTGTGAACTCCTTTGCCCGGCAGAAGGACGGATTCACGTTCCCCCCGTACTGGTAGCATCGTAGCATGGTTCTGAGGGAAGTGCTCCATGCACACATTCCCACGCTGACCGCCTCGTCCACCGTCCGTGACGCCGTGGACAAGATGGACATCTATCAGTTCCCGGCGCTCGTCGTCGTTGACCCTGAGGGCAGCCCCATGGCCGTGGTCACGGAAGGGGACATATGCCGTGCCATGGACAAGTCCGGCACCCTGATCGGGATTGGTTCGAGCTCGATCCTCGACATCGCCACCCTGGAGCCGACCACGGTCCATGCGGACTGCGAGGTCTCGGACGCGCTCCACATGATGATCGGGTCGGGGCTCACCATTTTGCCGGTCGTGGACGCGGAGGGACTGTGCGGGGTGGTGTTGCGAGTTGACCTGATGCAGGCGATCCTGATGGATGCGTCCCAGGCCGCCTCGGATGCCGGGGCGCACGGAGCGTAGAATCTTATCAGCATGCTCGATTCCGGCGACCCGTTCCCCGACTTCTCCCTCCAAGACCAAGGCGGTACCACCCATACCAAGTCCGACCTGCTCGGATCGCCCGTCGTGATCTACTTCTATCCCAAGGACGACACCTCGGGATGTACGGTCGAAGCCTGCGAGTTTCGCGACCGGCTCGCGGAGATCCCCGGCGCAAAGGTCTATGGCGTTTCGCCCGACCCTGTCCGCTCCCACAAGCGGTTTGCCGAGAAGTATGGTCTCACGTTCCCGCTCTTGGCCGACGTGGAAAAGTCTCTGTGCACGGGTTGCGGGGTTTGGGTCGAGAAGTCCATGTACGGGAAGAAGTACATGGGAGTGGAGCGAACGACCTTCGTCCTCGATTCCCAAGGGAAAGTCGCCTCCGTGTTCCGGAAGGTGAAGCCTGCGGGGCACGCCGCCGAGGTGCTGGCCTCGCTCCCTGGCTAGCCCGGTCGGTACACTCTCGCCGTGAGCGAAAAGGTCACGGTTCGCACGATCGCCAAGAAGCACACAGCAGGCGAGAAGATCGTTTGCGTTACCGCGTACGATGTCTTGAGCGGTTCCCTTGCGGACAGCGCGGGCGTGGATGTCATCCTCGTCGGCGACTCCCTGGGCAACGTAGTGCTCGGCCACGAGACCACCCACGGGGTCGAGTTGGAAGACATCGCCTACCATCTGGGTGCCGTCGTCCGCTCGGTCAAGAACGCGTTCCTCGTCGCTGATATGCCATTCGGCTCGTATCAATCCTCGGTGGGCGCGGCGGTGGATGCGGCCGTGGAACTAGTCAAGGCCGGGGCGGAGGCCGTGAAGCTGGAAGGTGCCTATACCGAGGAGATCGCGGCGATCGTCAAGGCAGGGATCCCGGTCATGGGCCACGTGGGGATGACTCCACAGTCAGTGTTGGCCTTCGGCGGTCACGTGGTGCAAGGCAAGGGCAAAGACGGCGACGCCGTGCTCTCCACGGCAAGGAAGGTGCAAGACGCCGGGGCGTTCTCGATCGTGCTCGAACTGGTGCCTGCGGTGCTGGCGGCGAGGATCACGAAGGAACTGACCGTGCCGACGATCGGGATCGGGGCCGGGCCGGAGTGCAGCGGGGAGATCCAAGTGTTCCACGACGTGCTCGGCCTGAGCGAGACCGAATATCGGCACACTCGCGCGTTCGTCGCCGGACGAGAGCTGCTCAGCAGCGGCCTGCAAGAGTACACCCGCGCCGTTCGCGACGGCACGTTCCCCACTGAGGAGAACTCCAGCTGATCCAAGCCACCACGGTCGGTGAGGTCCAGCGCTTACTTGCCGATCAAGACGATGTCGGATTCGTGCCGACGATGGGGGCCCTGCACGAGGGTCACCTCTCGCTCGTCCGCTCCGCGGTCGCGGAATGTGAGACCGTCGTCGCGAGCATCTTTGTCAACCCGACTCAGTTCAACGACCCCAAGGACCTTGCCTCCTATCCCCGAACCCTCGACGCCGATCTCGAAGCCCTCGTGAGTACCGGATGCAAGATCGTCTTCTTGCCCACGGTCGAGGAGATCTATGGGCATGGAACCGCCAAGGTCGTCGCGGGCGAGGTGGCCTCGCGTTGGGAAGGCGAGCAGCGACCTGGTCACTTCGACGGGGTCGCGACGGTAGTCGCCAAACTTTTTGGCGCCGTGGGCCCTTGCATGGCATACTTCGGCCTCAAAGACCTCCAGCAATGCGCAGTCGTACGCGATATGGTCGCCAGCCTCGTGTTGCCGGTCGGTCTGCGGTTCGTCCCCACGGTTCGCGAAGCGAGTGGCCTTGCGATGTCGAGCAGGAACCAGCGCTTGAGCCAAGTGGGCCGCCAGCACGCTTCTTGCATCTATGCTACGCTACAAGAGAGTTCTCGTAGCCTCGAAACGGGAAGTAGCATCGAGGATGCGCTCTCTCGCGGAAAGAGTTTGCTCGAATCCCAAGGCATTTTAGTAGAGTACTTCGCGCTCGTGGATCCCATCACGATGGAGCCACAAGCAACGCCAGGCAATCGGTTGCACTTGATATTCGCAGGCGTTTTTGAAGGCGTAAGACTGATAGACAATCTTCCAGTATTTGTAGAATAGTCCGTCGCTAGGCCCATTTGTACCGCTTCGATTCGGTACAGTACGTCCGCACCGTTCGACATAGGAATGTTGCGCTCCGGTCGGAGAATCTCCATGAAGAAGACTCAATCACAGGTTGCCAAAACTACGGCATCGCTCAAGCTCCGTGCGCTACCCAAGAAGAACGCGCTCTCGGTGCGCGTCGGAACCCACAAGTACACGCTCCCCTTCGAGGCCAAGATCCTCTCCGGCGATAAGTACGTCTTCGTGCATATCCCACCGAGCGCGATGTTGATGAAGCTGGACGGAAAGTCCCTGGCTCCCGTCACATCGGAAGAGGAAGCCAAGGAAGCCTCGACCTCGTTCCGGAAAACCCGGTCGAAACCGGCTCGCAAGTCCACTAAGAAGGCCCCGGAACTGCCAGCGGAGCTTCAGAACCTGCTCGGCAAGATTCCCGCAGGGTACCGCCTCGATGTCTCGCGCGACGGAACCCCCCGGATCGTGCGAACTCGAAACCGCAAGCCTTCCGCGAAGACCACAAAGTCCGCAGCGGCTAAGCCTGCCGCCGCCAAGGCCGCTCCTGCAGAAGCCGCTCCCAAGAAGTCCGCTCCGGTCAAGGCCAAAGCCAAGACCACGAAGGCCAAGTCCACCAAGACCAAGCGAGCTCGAAAGTCCAAGTAGTGGGAAACGGGGTGATTCGTTCCGACGATTGCCCCTCCCTTGCCGCCTTAGCTCAGGGGTAGAGCAACCGCCTTGTAAGCGGTAGGTCCTCGGTTCAAATCCGTGAGGCGGCTCCAGCCCCTAAGGCTCACGAAGCGACCGGCGGTTCAGGAAGGCCAACAGCCAACAAACGAACAACACGACACCGCCAATTTGGAGGGCTGTTCGGAGTCCGATGAGCTCGGCGGCCCAGCCGAAAGAATAGATCCCGATCGGTGCTAGGCCGCTGATCGCCCACATGTGCATCGAGAGCACCCGCCCGCGGAGCTTCTCGGTCGAGAGCATCTGGAACAATGCGTTCGTCGAGTTGAACTGAACGATCACGGCGCCACCGAGCAACGTGAGCGCGAAGTACCCTGAGGACGGCCCTGGAAGACTCCCTAACAGCGTGAGGCCGATCGCGACTAGGAGCATGGCGAATAGCGCCTGCCGAGTCCGCCATCGCTTCCCCGCCAGGGCTCCGTTCAATACGAGGCCCGAAACCGCGCCGATCCCGATGAAGCTCATCGCGACTCCTAGACCCTTGGCATCCAAGCCCCAGACGCTCCTTGCGAGCGCCGGCATCTGGGAGACATAGAACATTCCAAGGATGGACGTGGCCGCCTCCATCAAGAACAGCATGCGGAGCGCCTTGTCCTGGAACACGTATCGAATTCCATCCGTGATGAGGTCGAACAGCGGTTGGCGCTCTCGGGCAGGCGGTTTGAGCTCGCTCCGGATGAGCAGGGCGGAACCCGCGAGCGCGCCATAACTCACCGAGTTGATGAGAAAGCAGATCCAGGGCCCCACCGCCGCATAGGCCAAGCCCCCGAGGGTCGGCCCCACCACCCTGGCAAAGTTGAAGGTCATGGCTTGGGCCGGGATCGCGCCGGGAAGGTCTTCCGGATCCACGACCTCGCGCACCACGGCTTGCCGGGTCGGCACTTCGAAGCACTGAATCAACCCCCCCGCGAAGGCGACCGCGAGGAAGTGCCAGTACTGAACCCTACCTGTATGAGTCGCAAAGGCGAGCCACGCTGGACCGATCGCGCTGAGCAGCATCGCGTTCACCAAGACCTTGCGCCGGTCGAAGAGGTCCGCGACCACCCCGCCCACCGGCGAGAGGAACGACATCGGGATCATGAACGCCACGGTCACGGCACCCAGCTTGGCGTTGCTCCCCGTAATGTCGTACACGACATAGCCCTGGGCGACGTTCTGCACCATCCCTCCGGTGAAGGAGAGGAACGCACCTGCCCAGAGGAGGCGAAAGTCGCCGGATCGGAACGCTCGGACGAAGGGCTGGTCGGTCTCCCTCAGCGCCTTCGCCACACCTCGCACGATGACAGTATGCTGCCGAAAAAGGCAGGCGGGTCGGGACACGTTCGGTAACCTTGCGCCAGTGCGCATAGTGCAAGTTGTGTCCAGCACGGCCCGGTCGGGCAGCGAAGGGCATGTGCGCACCCTCGCCCGAGTCCTTCGAGACCGGGGTCACGAACTGACTCTCGTATGCCCCCACAACCCATGGCTGGGCGAGGGGCTGGAGGACGTCGAGGTGGTGCAGGCCGACTTTCGTGCGGTGTTGGGTCGAGAGGCGCACCAAGCTTTGGCCAGGGTGCTGGCAGGCCAACGGGCCGACGTACTCCACGCCCACCTCTCCAGGGCGGGCTACGTGTCTCTGTTCGCAGGCTGGCGGAATCGCATCCCTGTGCTCTTGAGCGTCCACACGGAGACCCGCGAGCCCCTCTACCGCCTCGCGGCGCACGGGAGGAACCGACTCATCGCGGTCAGCGGCTACATTCGGGACGTCTTGATCTCCCAAGGAGTCCCCTCCAATCGCATCCGCGTCGTCCCACACGGCACACCGATCGCTGAGGCCCCCCCCTCGGCGGTACCGGACGTGCTCCCACCGGGCAAGCAGATCCTTTGCCTGGTGGGAAGGATCTGTCCGGAGAAGGGCCAGCTCGTCGCCATCCAGGCGATGCCGGAGGTCACCGCGCACCATCCGAACGCCCACCTCGTGTGCGTTGGGCGCGACACGGGTGGATTCCAAGCCTTGCTGGAACGAGAGGCGGCGCGCCTCGGCGTGGGAGGGAGCCTTACGTTCGTGCCCCACTGGGAGAACGTTGCGAGCCTTTTCGACGCCAGTGAGATCGCCCTTCTCCCCAGTGTGATCGAGTCGTTCGGCCTCGTGGTCCTGGAAGCGATGGCCCGAGGGCGGCCCGTGATTGTCAGTCCCGCCGGGGCACTCCCCGAGCTCGTGACCCACGGCGAGTCCGGCCTGATCGTGCCAAACGAGCCACACCAGTGGGCTCTTGCGATCTGCCGACTCCTGGGCGACCCCGCTTGGGCCGAATGCATCGGGAAGCGGGGTCGGGAGAAGGCACTTTCCGAGTTCTCCCTTGATGCCATGGCAACAGGGATCGAAATCGCCTACAGTGAAGCCATCGAGGAACGCCGATGAGGATCCTATTGCTCAAGTGTTGCGAATACGCCGTGCAGCAACAGAACGGACGGCACTCGATGATCGGGATCTTCGACAACATCGTCGCCCCCTACCTTCCTATTGACCACCCTCCCTTCTTCCTCTGCGCCCAGCTAGAGTTCTCGGCGGAGGAGGCAGGGACGCCGCTCGATGCAAAGATATTGTTCCTCGATCCGGACGGTCTGAAGCTCCTTGAGATCGAGGCCCAGGGAGAGGTGCCCCAAGACGCGAACTTCGGCCCGATCCGCGTCTTCATGCAGTTCGGAATCCCAGGAACCCGGTTCGAGAAGCCTGGGGAGCACCGCCTTGACGTTTTTGCCAACGGCTCTCAGATCGGAGAGGAGCGGCTGCCCGTCCTCATTGCCACGCGCGCCTAGGAAGGCTCGAGGACGGACTTCAGAGCTGCGATCGCGACCTCTTGTTGCTCCTCGTTCGGCTCGGCCGTGGTGATGAGCTGGGTCCACAATCCGGGCTTGAGGATCGTCATCACCCAACGCTGATCCCGCCGACGACCGGCAAACCGAATCACCTCATAGCTGATACCGGCAACGATGGGCAGGCACAGGAGCTCGACGGGCAGCCTGGTGAGCGCCACGAGCCACCCTGGTGAATCGGCAGGTACGAACAGATCCCGCGGGATGAGCGGGAAAAGCAGGAAACTGACGATCGTGACGATGATGACAAAGTTCGTCCCGCACCGAGGGTGGAGCTTCGTTTGGGCCAAGCAGTTCTCCACGGTGAGGTCGGCTCCGGCCTCGAGCGCGTTCAGCGCCTTGTGCTCCGCGCCGTGGTACCGAAAGACCTCATAGATCTGAGGCAACCTTCGGATCAACAGCAGGTACCCGATCACGAAGATCGCCTTCACGATCTCGGCCACGTAGTTCGATAGGAGCAAGTGCTCGTTCTTTTTCATGGAGCCGGTGGCGGCGCGCACGCCGTACTCGGTCGTGAACTGGGGCACCACGTTGAAAACGAAGAACCCGAAGGCCAACGAGCCCGCAAGCGTCGCAAGGATTACGAGGTTCTCTGTCAGCTTGCTCCCTCCCAAGGGCTTGACCGGCTCGGCGTCCTCGGTCTGGTAGGCGGGGTCAATCTGGACTTCGGCGGCGTACTTCATCGCCCTCATCCCCAGGGCCATGGTGTCGAGCATGCCCAGCATGCCGCGGAGAAAGGGCTTCTTGAGCCAAAGCTGGCGCCCTAGGAACGTCTTCTCCAAAGGCTCCAGCTTCGTTACGATCTCGCCATTGGGCGCACGGCAGGCCACCGCGTAATGCGTGGGAGAACGCATCATCACGCCTTCGGGGACCGCCATCCCGCCGAACTGCAGGTACTCGGCCTGCTGGGGAACGGCCTCCGGGCTCTTGGACATGCGTGTACGGAGTGTACCTTTCGCCTGAACAGGCACCCTGACTAGGACAGGGAACCAAATCGGCGGAAACGCAGTCCTTGCTATGTGCGCCGATCGGTGCACAGGAATAATAACCGTGGGAAAGACAGACATCCTGGAGCTCACGGAGGAGGAGGCGTACTCGCTCCTCGACTTGTGCATGACAAGCGAGATGCCGTTGGACGCCGAGACCAAACAAGCGCTGGAAAAGTTGGCGCGCTTTTGTGGGGGCCATGTCAATGGCTCAGGCAAGGCTGGCCCTTCGAACCAGTGCCACGTGGGCTAGTCGAGGCGGGGCAACCCGCCCTCGACGCATGAATCGGTCTACGAAACCGGTAGGCTAGCGCCGTGCCGCGAGTCTCTGACGTCCTGGATGCCTTAGAACGAACTGCCCCGAGGCACGAGGCCTTCGCCTGGGACAGAATCGGCCTCCAAGTCGGCGATCCAAAGGACGAAGTCAACTCGATCCTGGTCTCGCTCGATGCCTCGATTGCGGCGATCCGCGCCGCCCTAGGCTCGGCGCAGATGATCGTCTCCCACCACCCGCTCATCTGGGAGCCGCTCGCCCGCCTGAACGGGTCCTACTCTGCCCGAAGGGCCGTTGATCTCGTGCGGAACGGCCTTGCCTTGGCCGTCGCCCACACCAACCTCGACTGTGCCCGCGGAGGGGTGAACGACGCCCTAGCGCAGAGGCTGGGTCTCAGGAACGTCCGGCCCGTAGGGGAAGGCGCGAGCCCGAGATGCCTGAAGCTCACGCTGACCGTGCCTGTCGAGGCGACCCAGAGCGTTCTCGATGCCGTCTCTGGGGCCGGGGGCGGAGAGATCGGCACCTATCGTCGGTGCGCGTTCTGGTCCGCGGGGAGCGGGACGTTTCAGCCGATGCAAGGCGCGAACCCCACGCTGGGATCAGTCGGGTCTATCGAGGTCGTTGCCGAGGACCGCTTGGAGGTGATCCTCCCCTCGGCTCGCCGGCACGACGTCGAGGAGGCGGTGTTGCGATCCCATCCTTACGAGGTGCCCGCCTATGACTTTCACGAGGTCACCGTTCATTCAACCCCGCTTGCTCGGATCGGTGAGTTGGGCAAGCCCATGGAGGCGGTTGCCTTCGCGCGGCTCGTCGGCGAGCGGCTGGGTGGCCCGATCCTGGCCTATGGCTGTGGACCGGTGCGCTCCGTGATGGTCGTCGGCGGTGCGGGTGGGGAGTATTGGAGGCTCGCTCACGAGCATGGCGCGGCTCTCGTCACGGGCGAGGCGAAGCACCACGAGGGGCTCGAGGCCGCAGACTCGGGCACGAACCTGATCGCGGCCGGGCACTTTGCCACCGAGCAACCCGGTGTGGAGGCGCTGAGTGCCACGCTCGCCGAGCGCTTGCCCGAGATTCGTGTTCAGGCGTTCCAGCCAGAGCCTGGAGAGGGAGGCAGGCCGCACTGAAAGATGGTAGCCCGGACGGGATTCGAACCCGCGATATCCGCCTTGAAAGAGCGGCGTCCTAACCGCTAGACCACCGGGCCAAGCGTACGCAGTTTGACACAGGCACGCACACCAAGGTCGGCCCTTGGTGTGCGTGGAGCGGGATCGAGGGGCCTATCGGCCCGTTGCGTCGGGAACGTTCGGGCTCTTCGGGGGCTCCGCGTGCTCCTTTGGCTTGCCGCCCGCCTTCTCATCGGACTTGATCTGCTCTTCGACCGTGTCCTTGATCTTCGGGGCGCTCTCGTGAGTGGCCGACTTGGCTCGTGCCTTGGTCGCTTCGGAAGTCTTGGCGATGCTGCCGCCCTCCCCAACGTTGGCCACTCGCTTGGCCCCAGCATATCTACGGTTGTAGTAGCCCTCGTTGAGCGAGCTCGTGATCACTCTTCCGCTCCCGCTGCTCGCGTGGACAAACTTGCCGTTGCCCATATAGATTCCGACATGGCTGATCCGGGTGCCTCGCGTCGTGCGGAAGAAGACGAGGTCGCCTTCCTTCAGTTCGCTCTTGCCGACCGACATCCCTTGCTTCGCCTGCTGGGCCGCGGTCCGGGGAATCGCCTTGCCGTGCTGCTTGTAGACATAGCTGGTGAGGCCGGAGCAATCAAAGCCCGACCTGCTCGTGCCGCCCCAGACATAGCGGGTGCCTAGGTTGGCGAGAGCTGTGCCGATCAAGGAGCCTGCATTCACGTCGCGCAGAGGGACATTGTTCTGAGGCCGCGAAGCCTGGGCGATCGTCGAGCGCGGCGCCACATAGCTGCGCGGTACCGTGCCCGCCCGCGGGCGGGAGGGCGCTCTGGCGATCAGGGCCCCATTCGAGACCCCGGCACCGCTCCGCGGCGTGGTTCGTTCCACCTCGTGGACACTGCTCGCATGGACCGGGGCGAGGAGGTCCCCACGGATCCAGCCCACCGTGCCTCCGTCGAAGGCTAGTTTGTACCAGTCGCCGATTCGATCGCGAACCGAGGCGATCCGGCCGCGATCAACGATCGCGACCCTGCCACTCTCCTGCTTGGCGCCCTTGCGCACGATCACGTCGGAAGCGACAACCTTGGCCCGCTTCGTCGTGATCTGCACGACCTGGGTCGCAGCCCGCTTTGCAACCTGCAACCGGGCACCGATCTGAATCGCTTCCCAGTTTGTCCCTGGGTTCAAGCTTCGGAGTTGGGAGACGGTCATGTCGTACTTCCTTGCGATGACCCAGTCGCTCTCCCCAGCCTTCACGACGTGGACGGTCGTCTTCGTCGGTGCATTACGGTGGGCCAGCATCAAGGACGGGGCGGATGCCTGGCCGCGATCCTTGACGGGGACGCTCAACTTGGCCCCGATCTGGAGCTTGACCCAGTCCACGCCTGGATTCATCGTGCGCAGCGCTTTCGGCGTGATGCCGACACGGCGGGCGATGCTCCAGTCGGTGTCGCCGTTCTCGACGACATAGGTTCCAGGCTTGGGCGGCTCGGCGTGACGGGCCATTCGGGCTGGGATCAGGATCACCGCGCCGGGCCGAAGTGCCTCGGGGGCCATTCCTGGGTTTGCCGATGCCAGAGCCTCGTATCCGACCCCGTACATGCGGGAAACCGTCGCGAAGCTCTCGCCTTGTTGAATCTTGTGCAGGTTCGGGGACGTGTAGTCGCCGCTCGAAAGCAGCGCGCACGCCCACATCGTACATGTCACGATCAAATCGTAATCCTCCGGAACTGCGTTCGCCTAGCGTCGAAAGCCAGTTCGCGGACCACTATACCGCCCATTTTCAGGGACGCACGGAACCGATGTTTCGATTCCCTGGCCTTTGCCCAGATTGTCGGTGCCTCGCCGACGGGCCGATAGGTAAGATCAGCCTCGGTTTGGTCAGCATCGTCATCGTGAGCTGGAACACCAGGGAACTCCTGCGAAAGTGCCTGGCGTCCGTCTTCGGGAACGATGCACCCTTTGAGATCGAGGTCATCGTCGTGGACAATGCGAGTCATGATGGTTCTGCCGCGATGGTACGGGAGGGATTTCCAGACGCAATCCTGGTTCAAAACGAGAGAAACGAAGGCTATGCTCGGGGCAACAACCAAGGCATCACTCTTGTGAATGGAGAGTACATACTAACCCTTAATCCAGATACGGAACTCCCACGAGATGCACTGCGAAAGTGCATAGATATCCTGGATGATAACAGTGAGTATGGATGTCTAGCCCCTAGGCTTATTGGCCTAGATCGAAAGCCCCAACGATCTGTTAGAGGATTTCCTTCGATTTTAGGCGTTTTCGGCGCAATCACCGGACTTGCAAATCTATCGCCAGAAGGCCCGCTAGGGTCCTATTTGCTCCCTGCGTTCGACTACGATTCCGAGGGCCCCGCGCCACAGCCTATGGGAACGTTTCTCATGTTCAAACGATCGGCCTTGGAGGCGGTCGGAGACCCGCGAAGGCCCTTCGATGAGGCGTTCCCCATCTTCTTCAACGAGGTGGACCTTCTTTACCGGATGCACCAAGCGGGCCTGCGGTGCCTCTATTCGCCTCAGGTCGAAGTTCTCCATGCCCACGGCGCAAGCACGCGGCAACGGCCCAAGGCCATGATCTGGGAGTCCCACCGAAGCCTCGTGCGATTCTTCCGAAAACACTTGCGCGGAGTCCAGCGGGTCTGGATCCCTGGCATCGCCATCGCTGCGAACATCGCAGCGCTCGTCCGTGCGAGGGGTTTCCGTGACGGAGCCTGACCTCACGGTCACGATCTGTAGCTGGAACACGGTCAGCGATCTGCGAGCCTGTCTTGCCAGCCTCCATCCAGAGCATGTAGAGACCGCGTGCGAGATTCTGGTCGTGGACAACGCGTCCTCGGACGGCTCGCCCGACATGGTGGAGCAGGAGTTCCCCTGGGTCAGGCTGCTCCGCATGGACACGAACCTCGGCTTCACCGGGGGGCACAATGCCGCCCTTGCCCACCGGAGGGGCACACACGCTGCACTCCTCAATTCGGACACGATCGTCCATCCTGGCGCGATCCGAGTCCTCCTCGAGGCCCTCGCCGAGCCCGGTGTCGGTATCGTCGGGCCGAGGCTCTTGAATCCCGACGGTTCCCTCCAGTTCAGCTGCCGCCGGTTCCCCAACCCGGTCGCAGCTGCGTTCCGGAACACGATCTTGGGACGGATCTTCCCCAGGAACCGCTATGTCCGCGAGTACCTGATGCAGGACTTCGACCACAACGAGCGCAGGGACGTCGAGTGGCTTTCCGGTGCAGCGCTCTTCCTCAAGGGCGAGTTGCTCGATAAGGTCGGGGGCCTCGACGAGTCGTTCTTCATGTATTGCGAAGACGTGGACATCTGTAGGCGAGCGTGGGACGCAGGCTACCGCGTCTCCTACGTTCCCGAGGCCGTGGTGACCCACGCGATCGGGCGTAGCACTGATCAGGTCGCGAACAAGATGATCGTCCGGTTCCACCGCTCCATGCTCCGCTACTTCGCGAAGCACTTGATCAGCAAGGTCTGGCCTCCGCTTCGTCCATTCGCCTATCTCGGGGCCATGGCCGCGCTGGGAGTGCGGGCGGGGCTCTTTCTGCTGAAGAACCTCTGGGACGAGGTCGTGAGGAGGGTGCAACGGTGAAGCTCGCGCAGGCTTGCCTCTTCTGCGCGACCGTTCTGGCCGTGCTCGCCGGGGGCCAATTGTCGCTCGACGCCTCCCCCGGCACGACTCCCTGGATTCAGGCTGCCCTCACCGGGTCGAGCGAGACCCCCTTCGGGACCCGCCTCGTGCTTCTTTGCTTGGTGCTTGTGCCCTTGACGGTCGTCATGCTCCGACGCCAGGTCCAGTCCGTCCCCCGCCTACCCGTCCTCGCGTTCGGGGCAGGGTTGCTCACCTTGGCGATCTTCAGCAG